>NZ_JAJEJV010000004.1:2400000-3600000 GCF_021390675.1 Dyella sp. 2HG41-7 | reverse complement strand
GGCCGACCCGGTGAAACTGGACGCCACCGTCACGATGACCATCAACAACCGCTACAACCAGATTCCGGACGATTCGGCGGCGGCCGTGTTCACCAGTGGTTTGATCGGCAGCCAGTATGTTGCGATCCAACCGGGTGGCTCGCCGAATTCGTTGAAAAACGGTGACCAGCTTGTGCTGACGCAGTCGGCGATGCAGCTGGAAGATTTGATCGGCAAGTTCCTGGTAAATGGTTCGTCCAGCGGCAATACCAACAATGCCGGTGGCAACGGTTCGTCCAATCCGCCCGCCGGCAAACATTGATCCGGCTTTACGAGGAGTCATCCATGTTGCGTCATTTGGCTATTGCCACCGCCATCGCCCTGGGCACCGTCGTCGTTGCTGCGCCGGCTTTCGCGCAGAGCGCGCCCAGCGCGCCGACGTCCAATGCGGCCACACCGCAGGCCGTCGTGGAGGACATCACCAACAAGCTCGATACGCAGATTGCCGATCACAAGGCGCAGCTGCAGAACAACAAACCCAAGCTGGTTGCCGAGATCAACGAGATCTTCCTCCCGCACTTCGATACGGATTGGGCGTCGATTCTCGTGTTGGGCATGCACGCACGCGACGCCACACCGGAACAGCGTTCGCGCTTCGCCAAGGCGTTCTACACCTCGCTGACCAACCGCTACGCGGAAGGCTTGCTGAGCTACACCAAGGGCACGGTGAAAGTGTTGCCGTTCGCCGGCGAGCTCAATCCCAAGTACACGGTGGTGAAGACCCAGGTGACTACCGACGACAAGAAACAGATTGCGGTGAACTACGTGTTCCATCAGGCCGCCGACGGTCAGTGGAAGGCGTATGACGTGATCATCGAAGGCATCTCCTACATCACCAACTATCGCAATCAGGTCGACGCCGAGATCAAGAAAGAAGGTCTGGACAAGCTGATCGCCGAGCTGGAAACGCAGGGCGACAAGGCGCTGCAGCAGATGGAACAGGAAGACAAAGGCAATGGCGCCAAGTAAGTCGGGCCAATTTCGGGTCAGTTCCGACGTGCCGGATACGGTTTCCGTATCCGGCACGCTGAATTTCGCCACGGCGGCGGGCGCGCTTGAGGCGATGCGAAGCGCGTTCGCAAAGAACGACCGTCATACGTTGGATCTTTCCGACGTGGACACGTGCGACAGCGCGGGTCTCGCGTGCGTGCTGGCGGCACTGTCGGAAGCCGATAACGACGGACGCCACGTGGTGGTGCGCCACGTGCCTGCAGGCATGCAGGCGTTGGCGCGCGTTTGCGGCGTAGAGCCTTTCTTGCACTGATCGTCGTTCGACCGAAACAGGCATAAAAAAAGGGCTCCGATGAGCCCCTTTTTTTGTGTGCGGCTTGCTTACGCTCAGCCGCCGCCGGATTTCTGCTGCTTCTGTTGTTGTTCCCACTGCTGTTGCTGCTTGAGCAGTTCTTCCGGATCGTAGTTCTGATTGTTGTTGTTCGATCCGTTGCCGCCCTGCTGCAGTTTCAGCATCACGTCCGCCGGCGGGTTGCCGTCGTAGATCTTGTTGAGGCGGTTCTGGCGCCACGCGTCGCGCACGAAGGCATACGGGTCGTAGGCCGTCTTCAGGAAGCTGTCGGCGTCGAGCAACTGCGCGCGCATCTGGATGAAGTACACCACTTCCGGGAAGTAATACTGGCCGTAGTGGAACTTGTGGTTACGCTCGAAGTAGCTGAGCGGATCGAACAGGTAACCGTCCACCGGGTACTGCCACACGTCGCGGAAGTTGGACGGGCCCAGCAGCGGCACCATCAGGAAGTCGCCCTCCGGTACGCCCCAGCGAGCCAGGGTGATGCCGAAATCGGTTTCCTTGATCGGAATCTGCATCTTCGTGGCCGGATCGAAGAAGCCGGCCACGCCCACCGTCATATTGATCAGGAAGCGGCCCGTGTCCGTGATGGCGTCGCTCGGGCGCGCCTGGAGCAGGTTGTTGGCGATGCTGATCGGCAGCTTGATATTGGTGAAGAAGTTGCTGACCGAGGTCTGGACCGGTTTGGGCGTGACCTTGGTGTAGCCCACGGCCACCGGACGCAGCACATGCGTGTCCAGCGCCATGTTGAAGGCGTAGCTCTTGCGGTTGAATTTCTCCAGCGGGTCGTCGGTCCGGGGCGGCGCGATGGCGCAGCCCACGAGCAGGGTCATCATGGCGACCGCGGGCAAAAGTCGGATTAGGGAAGCGAATCGGGGCAGGGAGGGCATCGATTGGGGGTCCGCTGCAAAGGGTCAGTGATAAAAATTGTACTTTTTAGTTCTATATTGTGCACGCATTATGAATGCTGAATCGGATTGGATCGAGCTGGCGCGCAAAGGACCGGCATGATAAGAGTCAATCGCGTTGCCAGCCAAGTGGCCGGCCGATAAACTGTACGACCGCATAAGTTTCTATAGTTTAAGGATTTCTCATGGCCCGCATTACCGTGGAAGACTGCCTTGAAGTGGTCGACAACCGTTTCGAACTGGTGTTGATGGCGACCAAGCGCGCCCGCCAGCTCGCCAACGGCGCCGACCCGGCCGTCAACCCTGACAACGATAAGCCCACCGTGTTGGCGCTACGTGAAATTGCCGACCGTCGCATCGACCAGGTGACGATCGACGAGATCGACCGCGCCGAACGCGAACGCGCCGAACGCGAAGCGCTGGAATGGGCGGCGCAGGAAGTGGACGACGATCTCTCCAAAGGCGGAGATGACTGATGGATGGAGGCGGCTGTCGACAGTGTCGTCGTCACGCCGGTAACGCCGGAGCGTTTAACTGCGCACTGCGCTCACGCTGCCTTCGTCCTTGCCGTTTCCCCATCGATAATGAGGCGGTCGCCTGAACGGGCGTCGTGAACCCATGACAGCGGCCACGCATCCCGCACCCGAGGATACGTCCGCACTGCCTCCTTATGTGCTTGCGCTGAAAGAGCGCATCGCCTATCTGCCCGAGCAACATGTCGCACGCGTGGTACGCGCGTACCAGGTGGGCGCCGTCGCGCACGAAGGGCAAACGCGCAAGAGCGGCGAGCCGTACATCACGCATCCGATCGCCGTGGCCAGCATCCTGGCCGAGTTCGGCATGGACGCGGAAACCATCATCGCCGCGATCCTGCACGACACGCTGGAAGACACCGAACTCACGCGGCCGCAACTCGCGGGCGAATTCGGCGAACCCGTGGCCGAACTGGTCGACGGCGTCACCAAGCTGGACAAGATGCGGTTTTCCAGTCGCCAGGAAGCAGACGCGGAAAGTTTCCGCAAAATGCTGCTGGCGATGGCGCGCGATCTGCGCGTGATCTTGATCAAGCTGGCCGACCGTTTGCACAACATGCGCACGCTCGGCGCCAAAGACGCGCCATCGCGTCGCCGCATCGCGCGCGAAACGCTGGAAATCTACGCGCCCATCGCGCAGCGATTGGGCATGAACAAGATCAAGGCGGAGCTGCAGGATCTGGGCTTCCGTGCGCTGCATCCGGACCGCTATCGCGTGATCAGCGAACGCATTCGCGCTGCGCTGGGCAATCGCCGCGAAGCGATGAGCCGCATCGAAGGCGCATTGACGGCGCGCCTGGTCGAAGAACGCATTCCTGTGCGCGTGGTCGGGCGCATCAAGTCGCCGTGGAGCATCTACTCGAAGATGCGCAGCGAGCATAAAAGCTTCGCTCAGCTGATGGACGTGTACGGCTTCCGCGTCGTGACCGATAGTGCGATGAGCTGTTACATGGCGCTGGGCGTGGTGCATGCGTTGTACAAACCGGTGGATCGCCGCTTCAAGGATTTCATCGCGATTCCCAAAGCGAACGGCTATCAGTCGTTGCACACCGTGTTGCTGGGGCCGTTCGGCGCGCCGATCGAAGTGCAAATCCGCACCGAGGAAATGGATGCGGTGGCCGAGCGTGGCGTCGCTGCGCACGGCGCGTACAAAACCGAAAGCGGTCCGGCGAACAGCGCGCAGGCGCGTGCGCGCGAATGGCTTTCCGCGCTGGCGGACAGTCAGGCAAATACGCCTTCGTCGACCGAGTTCATCGAGAACGTCAAGATCGATCTGTTCCCGGACGAAACGTATCTGTTCACGCCACGCGGCGACATTCTTTCGTTGCCGCGCAGCGCTACGGCGTTGGATTTTGCTTACGCCGTACATACCGACGTGGGCGATCACGCCGTTGCCGCGCGCGTCGACAAGAAGCTGTTGCCGCTGCGCACGCGCTTGGAATCGGGTCAGTTGGTGGAAATCATCACCGCACCTTCCGCCGTGCCGAATCCGGCGTGGCTGGAATTCGTGGTGACGGGCAAAGCGCGCACGGCGATTCGCCAATATCTGAAACATCTGCAGCATGAGGATGCGGTCGACTTCGGTCATCGCATGCTCGACCGCGCGCTCGATGCGTTGGGCACCAGTCTCGACGCCATCCAGCCCGACGTGCTGGAAAAGTTTCTGCATAAATCCAAGCTCAAGCGCCTGGAAGAATTGCTGGCCGATATCGCGCTCGGCAATCGCATGCCTGATCAGGTGGCCAGTCAACTGGTCGCGTCGCGCGGTACGTCCGCACGCGGCGCCGCCACGGCGCATCCGGCGGAGAACATCCGCATCACCGGCGCCGAGCGCGGTGTGCTCAGCTTCGCCAATTGCTGCCACCCGCTGCCGGGCGACGACATCATCGGTTACTTGTCGCCAGGTAAGGGCATCGTCGTGCATCGCACGGAATGCCCGAATGTCGCCGAGTTGCGCAAATCGCCGGAACGTTGCGTGGCGATCGAATGGGATCGCGATGTGCAAGGCGATTACCGTGCCGAGTTGCGCATCGAGGTCATCAATCGCCCTGGCGTGCTCGCGACCATCGCCGCCGCCATCGCCGCTGCGAATTCCAATATCGAAAACGTCGAATACGTCGAGCGCGATATGTCCGCGGCGACGTTGCTCTTCGCCATCGAGGTGAGGAACCGCAAGCATCTGGCGGAAGTGATTCGACGCGTGCGGCGTACGGGCGTGGTGAGCGGCGCGTATCGCTATCCGCTGTAGCGTGGGATTCGCTCCGCCTCTCGAAGTTGAGAGGTACAGGCGCGCTACACTCCTACTTTCGCCTCAATGGATGATCCCCATGCCTCGCACCATCATCTCCACCGAGAAAGCTCCCGCGGCCATCGGTCCGTATTCGCAAGCCGTCCGCGCCGGCAACACGGTGTACTTTTCCGGGCAGATTCCGCTCGATCCGTCCAGCGGCATGTTGGTCGAGGGCGATATCAGCACGCAGGCGCGTCGCGTGTTCGACAATTTGAAGGCGGTCGCCGAAGCGGCTGGCGGATCGTTCGATAAATTCGTGCGCGTGGGTATCTATGTCACCGACTTGGCTAACTTCACGGCCGTCAATGCGGTGATGAACGAATACTTCCAGGCGCCATATCCGGCGCGCTCCACGATCGAAGTGTCCGGCCTGCCGAAGGGCGCGCACGTGGAAGTGGATGCCATCATGGTCTTGGACTGATGGAACGGCGGGCTGACTGCTGACAGGTTTCGTCCGCAGTTAGGCTCGCCAAACCTGCGCGCTCGGTTAGTCTTGTCTCGATGGCCGTCACCAAACGTCAATCCGCACCTGCGCCGACCGATGATCCTGGCAAGCTGCCAGTCACGGCTTTGGGCGGTGTCGGCCCAGCGCTGGTCGATTTGCTGGCGCGTTTGGGTTTGCAGCGCGTGCAGGATTTGTGGTTCCACTTACCGTTGCGCTACGAAGATCGCACGCATCTTGTTCCGCTGGAGGATCTGCGCCCGGGTATGCGTGCGCAGGTGGTGGGCACGGTGGAAGCGGTCGAGAAAGGTTTTCGCTATCGCCCACAATTGAAAGTCGCCATCGGCGACGGCGTGATGAACACGCTCTTGCTGCGATTTTTTCATTTCAATCGTTCGCAGGCCGAACAGTTTCGTCCCGGCGTGCGCGTGCTTTGCTACGGCGAAGTGCGCCAGGGTTCGGGCAGCCTAGAGATGGTGCATCCGCAATATCAGCGCTTGGCGGAAGACGCGGCCGTCGCGCTCGACGAGCGGCTCACACCGGTCTATCCCACCACGGAAGGATTGGGGCAGAAACGATTGGGCGGTGTGATCGCCAAAGCGTTGCAGCTGCTTCCGGAGGATGCGGATCTGGAATTGATACCGCCTTCGTTGTGCGGCACGTTTGGTCTGACGTCGTTGCGTGAAGCGCTGTTGTATGTGCATCGACCGCCTCCTGATGCGCGCATGGATCAATTGATCCAGGGTCGCCATCCTTCGCAACAGCGCCTTGCGTTCGAAGAATTGCTTACCCAACATATGAGCCTCAAACGCTTGCGCGCCGCGGTGCGTGAGCGGCGCGCACCGGTGTTGGGCGGCGATGGAGCGTTGCGGCAGCGCTGGTTGAAATCCTTGCCGTTCCAGCTCACGTCAGCGCAACAACGTGTAAGTGAAGAAGTTGCCACCGATATCGTGCAGCCGCGTCCGATGCTTCGTCTCGTGCAAGGCGATGTGGGTTCGGGCAAAACCGCGGTAGCGTGCGCGGCGGCGCTGGCTGCCGTGGAAGCCGGCTATCAGGTGGCGCTGATGGCACCGACGGAATTGCTCGCCGAGCAACACCTGCGCAATTTTCGCCAATGGCTCGATCCGCTCGGCATTGCTGTCGAATGGCTCGCAGGCAAGCAGCAAGGCAAGGCGCGTCAGCAAGCGATGCGTCGCGTGGCGGAAGGCGCATCGGTAGTGATTGGCACCCATGCATTGATGCAAGAAGGTGTCGAGTTTGCGAGCCTGGGTCTGGTGATTGTGGACGAGCAGCACCGCTTCGGCGTGCAGCAGCGCTTGGCGCTACGGGATAAAGGTTTAGAAGGCGAGTCAGTGCCGCATCAACTGGTGCTCACCGCAACGCCGATTCCGCGCACGCTGGCGATGAGCGCTTACGCGGATTTGGATATTTCCGCGATCGACGAATTGCCCCCCGGCCGCACGCCGGTGCAAACGATTGCCATCTCCAACGCACGGCGCAGCGAAGTGATCGAGCGTATCCATGCCGCCTGCACGGAAGGTCGGCAGGTGTATTGGGTTTGCACGCTGATTGAAGAATCCGAGCAATTGCGCGCGCAAGCTGCCGAAGCGGCGCATGCCGAACTGACGCATGCGCTAGCCGATTGCCGCGTCGGCTTGATTCACGGGCGCATGAAGCCGAAAGAAAAACAAGCGGTGATGGATGCGTTCAAGACCGGCGAACTCGCTGTGCTTGTCGCCACCACCGTGATCGAGGTGGGTGTGGACGTACCCAATGCGAGCTTGATGGTGATCGAAAACAGCGAGCGGCTCGGCTTGTCGCAATTGCATCAGCTGCGTGGACGCGTTGGGCGCGGCGCGATCGCTTCCAATTGCGTGCTGCTTTATCAGCCACCATTAGGCCAACTTGCGCGCGAGCGCTTGCAAGTGATGCGTGAGACCAACGACGGTTTTCGTATTGCCGAAAAAGATCTTGAGCTGCGCGGTCCTGGTGAGGTGTTGGGAACGCGCCAGACCGGTCAGTTGAGTTTCCGCATGGCCGATTTGGCGCGCGATGCGCATCTGTTGCCGGCCGTGCAGCGCGTGGGCGAACAGATGTTGGCGCGTCATCCGGATCAGGCGGCGCGTTTGATCGAGCGCTGGATCGGCGGCGCGGCGCGCTATGTGAACGCTTGAAGCAATTCCGCTTTCCTCATACGCCGATTAAGCTAGCCGGTCGGAATTAGGGAAACGCCATGAGCAAGCCGCAACTTCTTATCGATACCGATCCGGGCGTGGACGATGCGCTGGCCATTTTGATGGCGCACGCGCATGCCGACGTGCTCGGCTTGAGCATCGCCGCCGGCAACGTGGGTCTGGCGCATACGGTGCGCAATGCGCGCACGTTGGTCGATTTGGTTGGCGCGTCGACGCCCGTCTTCGCGGGTTGTCCCACACCGCTGGTGCGATTGCCCGAAGAAGACGCAGCATTTGTGCATGGGCGCGATGGTTTAGGCGATGTCGGTTTTCCAGAACCCACGACAAGTACGTCGGGCGAGCACGCTGCGTTGGCCCTGTTGCGTCTGACGCGCGAACGGCCGGGCGAGGTGACTTTGGTGGCATTGGCGCCGCTGACCAATCTCGCGTTGGCGTTACGACTCGACCCTTCATTACCTCAGCGTGTGAAACGCCTTATCGTGATGGGCGGCGCAGTGACCGGTCACGGCAACACCGATCGCGTGCCGGCGGAATTCAATGTCGGCTTCGATCCCGAAGCGGCGCACATAGTGTTCGAGAGTTTTCCGGATTTCGATCTGGTCGATTGGGAACTCACACTTCGCCATGCCTTCGATGAGGAAGAATTCGATCGTTGGCTGGCCGCCGGCGATCACCGTGCGGATTTCTTCGGTCGCGTGTTCAAAATCGCTCGCGAGGCCAACCGGCGCCGTGAGCGGCGAGGCATCATCGCGGCCGACGCTTTGGCGATGGCGGTCGCGATCGATCCGTCCGTGGTGGTTCGCAGCGAGCGCCGCCATGTCGGGGTCGAACTGGATGGCCGCCTGACGCGCGGCGCTACCGTCGTGGATTGGGGTCATCGGCTTGGTTTGCCCGCGCGGGCCAATATCGTGCTGGAGCTGGATCAGGCCAAGTTCGGGGCGATGGTGCGGCGGGCGCTGGGGGCGGAGCGGGGCGCTTGAATTCGGGCGTTTCGCAGGTTGACCCAGAGGACGGGCCGTCGATATAATGCCGCTCTTGTCTCCACCGGTTTGAGTCCGTCATGAAGCCCGATATCCATCCGAATTACCGCCAGGTGGTGTTCCAGGACCTGTCGTCTGAGTTCGCGTTCCTGACGCGTTCGACGATTGCGACCAAGGAAACCGTCAAATGGGAAGACGGCAACGAGTACCCGCTGGTCAAGGTGGATATCTCCAGCCACTCGCACCCGTTCTACACCGGCAAGCAGAAAGTCGTCGACGCCGGCGGCCGCGTGGACAAGTTCCGCCGCCGTTACGCGCAGAAGTAATTGCTGCGACCTGCCTCGCTGGCAGGTTCAACGAATTCGCACAAGGCAGGCCTCGCGCCTGCCTTGTGCTTTTTCACGTTTGTCAATCCGACCATTCGCGGTCGGATTGAACCGTAGTTCATGTGCGATAATGGATCGGATGCATCGGCGCTCCCCACGTTGATGCGCCTTTCCCTTGCCGGCTGGTCGCCGCTTTGCGGTTGCCCCGGTGGCGATCCATTTGTAGGAGGTTTCCGTGTCCGATTCCAAATCCGTCAAGCTGGTAGATGAGTCCAACGGCCGCAGCAGCGAGCTCCCTTTGCTGACCGGCACGATTGGCCCCGCCTGCATCGACATCGCACCGCTCTACAAGGACACCGGGCACTTCACCTACGACCCAGGTTACGGCAGCACAGCCAGCACCAAGAGCGCGATCACCTACATCGACGGCGACCAAGGCGTGTTGATGTATCGCGGCTATCCGATCGAACAGCTGGCCGAAAAATCCAACTTCCTCGAAGTGGCTTATCTGTTGCTCAACGGCGAGCTGCCCAGCAAGACGCAGTTTGCCGCCTTCGACAACGAGATCACGCATCACACGATGATGCACGAATCGCAGAAGAATTTTTTCCAGGGCTTCCATCACGACGCGCATCCGATGGCGATGCTCGCCGCTTCCATCGCCTCGCTGTCGGCCTTCTATCATGAAGATCTGGACGTCGAGAATCCGGAAGACCGCAAGTTGGCCGCGATCCGTCTGATCGCCAAGATGCCGACCATCGCCGCCGCGTGTTACCGCTATTCGATCGGCTGGCCGTTCCGTTATCCGCGCAACAACCTCGAATACGTCAACCGCTTCCTGCATATGATGTTCGAAGTGCCGAGCGAGCCGCTGGAACTCAGCCCGGTGTGTGCGAAGGCGTTGGATCTGCTGTTCATTCTGCATGCCGATCACGAACAGAACGCGTCCACATCCACGGTGCGCCTGGTCGGTTCCACGGGTGCGAATCCATATGCGTCGATCGCCGCAGGCATCACTGCGTTGTGGGGTCCGGCTCATGGCGGCGCCAACGAAGCCGTGCTGAAGATGCTCGAAGAAATCGGTTCGCCGGATAAGGTGGAAACCGCCGTTAAGCGCGCCAAAGACAAAAACGACAACTTCCGTCTGATGGGCTTCGGCCATCGCGTGTACAAGAACTTCGACCCGCGCGCGAAGATCATTCGCGAGATGTGCCACAAGGTGTTGTCCGAGCTCGGCGTCAACGACCCGCTGCTCGACGTGGCGATGAAGTTGGAAGAGGCCGCTCTGAAGGACGATTACTTCGTCGAGCGCAAGCTTTACCCGAACGTCGACTTCTATTCCGGCATCATCTACAAGGCGCTGGGCATTCCGACCGAAATGTTCACGGTGATGTTTGCTATCGCGCGCACCGCCGGCTGGATCGCGCATTGGATCGAACAGCACGAAACGCCTGGTTCGCGCATCGGCCGCCCGCGCCAGTTGTACGTGGGTTCCGACAAGCGCGATTACGTGAATATCGACAAGCGCTGATCTATCGCACGTTGTGTCGAATAAAAAACGCCCGGCCAAGCCGGGCGTTTTTTATGGTGGTGTTGGTGTGATTAACGCAAAGCTGCCGACAATTTGCGCTCGAAATCATCCTGCTCGGCATTGTCCTCGGCGAGCATAATTTCTACCGACGCCAACGCTGCGCGACGCATCGGTTTTTCGTCGATGCGATCGAGCGGTGCCTGGCGAAGCGCGTTGTGCGGAAGCACGGTGAGGTCGAAGGGAAGATTGTCTGCGGCAAAAAGTAGTACGGGATATTCGACTTGCTCGTCGCGACTGACGCGCAAGCGACGGGTTTGTGTTTCGAACGGTACACCGTGTTCGCGAAGATAAATGCCCACGGCTTCGGGGTCGTCACTGAAAACGTGCAGACACACCGCCGAATGTGCGTCGGCGGTACCGTCCAGCACGGACCCGACCAAACGCGGTTCGAAACGCTCAAGGAATCGCATTGCTTCGATCGCGGCTTCGCGCCGCGCCCGGAGCAATTGCGGCTGGCTATCGCCCTGGAAGAGGCGCTGATGTTCGCGCAAAGCCTCTTCGATTTCGTGGTTGCGGGGAAGCGCCTGTTCGTCCAGCACGCCCAGTCGTTCGGCGGCTTTGCGTTTGGCGCGGTGGAAGTCACGGATGCCGTGTTCGCTCATCAAGCGCGCCGCTTCCTGAGCGACGCGTAGTCGATTGCGCTGCACACGGTCTTGCGCGTGGATACGATGGTGCTCGCCTCGTGCCATGCTGCGGACCCTCTGCTGCATCGTCCGAGGCTAGACTACCGTAAAACTTTAGAAAATGTCGTTACTCTGCTGTTGATCCTGGTTTTGCTGCTGTTGCGCTTGATTGTGCAGGCGGTCGATATCTTCGACCTTGAAGATTTCCTGCATCGCATCCGGATCGCCCTGTTCGGTGGGCAGGCCGCTCTGGCGATTCACCAGCATCGTGGTGATGCCTGGCGGCATCGGCAGACTTTTTTCGGGTTGTCCCTTCAACACGTCGCCGACGTAATCGGTCCAGATCGGCAACGCCGCCTTGGCGCCGAATTCACCTTTGCCTAGCGAGCTGAAATCGTCGAAGCCCACCCATACCGCGGTCGACACATCGCCGTTGAAGCCGACGAACCACGCATCGCGATGGTCGTTGGTCGAACCGGTCTTGCCAGCCAAGTCGCCGCGATTAAGCGATTTGGCGGCGTAGCCCGTACCCATCGGCGATTGAATCACGTCTTTCATCAGCGACGTGACCAGGAAGTCGTTGCGGATGTCGATGACGTGAGGCGCAAGCACCGGCGCTGCGGCGCCATTGTGCGCATCCGCGGGAAGCGTGGTTTCGCCCGCCATAGCAACGCTCGTCGCAGGTGCGGGCGCGTTGGATGAGCTCGGCGATACGCCATTGGTCAGCATGCTGGCCGGCGGCGGCGCGGGCGGCGTGTTTTGCAGCAGTCGCTCGGAACAGTCTGCGCACGCGCGCGCCGGATTGGCGACATAAACGGGCTTGCCGTCGCGGTCGTCGATTTCGCTGATGAAGTACGGCGTGACAAGGTAGCCGCCATTGGCGAACACCGAAAAACCGCGCGCCATGCTGAGCGGCGACACGGATGCGGTGCCGAGCGCCATCGACAAGTTGTTCGGCATCGCATCGAGCGGGAAGCCGAAACGGGTGACGTAATCGCGCGCATAGCGCACGCCGATAGCGTCGAGCAAGCGAACCGATACCAAGTTCTTGGATTCGATCAACGCTTCGCGCAGCCGCATCGGGCCGGCGAACTTGTTATCGTCGTTGCTCGGTGTCCACAGGCCGTTGGGCTGCGATGGATCGGGGAGCGCCAACGGCGCGTCGTTAATGATCGATGCGGGCGTAAAGCCACGCTCGAAAGCAGCCGAATAGATGAAAGGTTTGAAGCTCGATCCCGGCTGGCGAGCCGCCATTACGGCGCGGTTGAACTTGCTTCGTTGGAAGTTGAAGCCGCCAACCAGCGATTGAATGGCGCCGTCTTCGGTGCTGAGCGACACCATCGCCGCCTGCGCCTTGGGAATCTGCGTGAGTTGCCACGCGCCCTTGTCGTCCTGAATCACGCGAATGATGTCGCCACGCTTGAGCACGGCATCGACCTTGGTAGGGGTTGGACCCGTGCGGTTTTCGTTGACGTAAGCCCGCGCCCAATCCATGGCTTTGAGGTCCAACGTGATGGTTTGCTTGTTCGGCAAATAGACCATGGCGTCGGAGGCCGAGGATGCGGTAACCAGGCCTGGGCTCAGTCCAGCGACCTCGTAATAGCTCGACAGCAAATTGCCGTAGTCAGTGTCGGTGGCGCCGGGAGCCAGCTCTTCATGCGCTTCGGGGCCGCGCCAACCGTGACGGTGGTCGTAGATGGACAAGCCATCGCGCACGGACGCCACGGCTGCCAACTGGCGCGTGCTGATCAGGGTGGTTTTGACGACGTAACCTTCCGTCAATGCGTCGTTGCCGAGGCGATCGAGGGCTTGGAGGCGCGCCATTTCGGCCAGATAGGGGGCATCCACCTGGATGGGCTGTTCGTGCGGTGCGGCATCGTCCGGCGCATTGATGGCCTGCTGATACTGCGCCTGGTTGATGTATCGGTGCTCCAGCATCTGGCCCAGCACCCAGTTACGGCGGGCGACCAGGCGCGAGACGTTGGTCAGCGGATTGACCGCCGACGGCAGCTGGAAGGTGGAGGCGATCGCCGCGCATTGAGCCACGGTGAGCTGATCCAGCCGCTTGCCGTAGTAATACTCGGCGGCGGCAGCCACGCCGTAGGAGCGGTGACCCAGAAACATCTTATTAAGGTAGAGCTCCAGGATCTGGTCCTTGGTGAGCTCGTTCTCCATGCGCAGGGCGATGAACATCTCGATCATCTTGCGCGAGTAGAGCTTTTCAGGACTCAGGAAGAAATTGCGGGCCACCTGCTGGGTAATGGTGGAGCCGCCCTGGGTCTTGTTGCCGCCCGAGGCCACCACATGGAAGCCCGCGCGCATCACGCCGCGCCAGTCCACGCCGGGGTGGCTGTAGAAGTCGGCATCCTCGGCGGACAGCACCGCATGCTTGACCATGTCCGGCACCTGGGCGATGGCGACCGGGATACGGCGTGTCTCGCCGAACGTTGCGATCAGCTTGCCATCGGACGTCAGCACGCGCAGGGGCACCTGCATGTGGTAGTCCTTGAGCACGTCCACCGACGGGATGCGGGGGGAGACCAGCCAGTAGGCGACCCCGATAGCGGCGGTAATCAAGAGGAGTCCGCTGAAGCCCAGAATCAGCAGCCAGCGCAGTAGGGCCTTCAGAATTCGCGTCATGTGCTTCTTGTAGCGAGACTTAAGTCAAAACAGCCCAGAGTATAGATGTTGCAGTATGGGCAGCATTAGCGACGGATTAGCAAAACCTTAATCGCGGTACCGGGGCGGGTTGGTCCAAATGTGCAGACCATCACGTCAAAAGTCTCGAAGAAGATCGCGTAGGCCGTTGCTATTGCGTTAATTTTTCGATCTAATGACCCAGCAATCCTGCCAGTATCTGGCGGAAGCGCCAGGGGTCAAGGGGGAACAATCGTGGGGCTCTTTACACCCAAGAAGCCGCCGCTTGTGGGCGTCGACATCAGTTCGACGGCCGTCAAGCTGCTGCAGCTCAGCCAAGCTGGAGGCCGCTATCGCGTGGAGCACTACGCGATCGAGCCGCTTCCCCCTAATGCCGTTGTCGAGAAAAACATCGTCGAGGTCGAGGCGGTGGGCGAGGCGGTGCGTCGCGCGCTGGCGCGCTCCGGCGCAAAGATCAAGCACGCTGCGGCGGCGGTCGCCGGTTCGGCCGTGATCACACGCATTGTACCGATGCCGGCTGAACTCTCCGATGAAGATCTGGAAAGCCAGATCCAAGTCGAGGCGAACCAATACATTCCTTATCCGATCGACGAAGTCAGTCTCGACTTCGAAGTGCTCGGCCCGGTTCGCGACAATCCCGAAATGAACAACGTGTTGCTGGCCGCATCGCGCACGGAAAACGTGGATATGCGCGTGGCGGCGTTGGACCTCGGCGGTCTTGCGGCGCAAGTGGTCGACGTCGAAGCGTTCGCAATGGAGAACGCCTTCACGCTTATCGCCGATCAGTTGAACGTCGGGCGCGATGCCTTGGTTGCGGTCGTCGATATCGGCGCCACGATGACCACGCTATCCGTGCTCAAGAATCAACGCACGATTTATTCGCGCGAACAGGTTTTCGGCGGCAAGCAGCTTACCGACGAAATCATGCGTCGCTATGGCCTCTCCTACGAGGAGGCTGGTCGCGCCAAGCGTAAAGGCGGCCTGCCTGAATCCTATGAAACGGAAGCCTTGCAGCCGTTCAAGGAATCGTTGGTCCAGCAGATCAGCCGCCTGCTGCAATTCTTCTATGCGGGCAGCGAGTTCAGCAAGGTCGACCAAGTCGTGCTCGCCGGCGGTTGCGCCTCGATCGAAGGCATCAATTCGATGCTGGAAGAACAACTCGGTCTGCCGTGCGTGGTCGCCAATCCGCTGGCGCGCATGTCGCTCTCCAACCGGGTGCAGGCGCAGTCGCTCACTCAGGATGCGCCGGCGCTGATGATCGCGGTCGGGCTCGCCATGAGGAGTTTCGACTGATGGCACGCATCAACCTACTTCCCTGGCGTGCCGAGCGCCGCAAGATTCGCCAGCGCGAGTTCTTCACGCAGCTGGGTGTTGCCGCGGTCGTTGCCGTGGGCGCACTCCTGTTGTGGTGGTTCTGGATGGATATGCGCATCGACAACCAGAACAATCGTAATGCGTACCTGCAGGATCAAATCAAGCAGGTGGACGGGCGTCTGGACAAGATCAAGGATCTGGAAAAAGTGCGTGCGCAGTTGCTTGCGCGCAAGCAGATCATCGAGCAGCTGCAAGCGAATCGCTCGCAAATGGTGCATTTGTTCGACGAGCTCGTGAAAACCATTCCGGGCGCGGCGCGTCTGACGTCGATCAAGCAGAATGGCGATCAGATGGTGCTCGGCGGCGTAGCGCAATCCAACGCAAGCGTTGCCGAATACATGCGCAACATCGAAGCCTCGCCGTGGATGGGGCAGACGGATCTAAGCAAGACCGAAAACTCGCATGATGCTTCGCGCATGCCGTACAGCTTCGGGTTAACGGTTGCACTGCAAAAGCCGAAGGATGACGGAACAGGGCAGAACGCCAACTCCGAGCCGGCCTCTTCAAGCACAAGCGCTGCCTCGCCATCCACAGTAATGCCCGGTGCATCGCAAACCGCACCCGCGGTCGCTAAACCTCCTGCAACCCCCGCGGTGCCGGCCAAGCCAAGTACCGCACCTGCCAAAGGAGGGGCCGCGTAATGAAACTTCTCGACGATTTGCGCGGTCTCGACCGCAACAACGTAGGTGGTTGGCCAAAGTCGGTTAAGACGTTCTTTACTGTGCTGTTGTTCCTTCTGATCTTGCTTATCGGCTGGTATACGGTCATCAGCGATCAACAAGACTCCTTGCAGAGTCTTGCCGGTAAAGAAGAGCAGCTAAAGAAAGAGTTTTCGGATAAGCAGGCCAAGTCGGTCAATCTGGAAGCGCTGCAACAGCAGCTCGACGAGATGAAAGACATGTTGCGCCAGTTGCTGCGCCAGCTGCCCAGCAAGACGGAAATGCCTGAACTGCTGGTGGATGTGTCGCAAACGGCCTTGTCGGCGGGTCTTCAGCAGGAATTGTTCCAACCCGGCACCGAGGTTCCAAAGGACTTCTATGCCGAAAAACCGATCCAGCTGAAGATGATCGGCACCTATCATCAGTTCGGTACCTTCATCAGCGGTGTCGCATCGTTGCCGCGCGTGGTGATTCTCACCATGCACGACGTGTCGTTGACACCCCTAAATCCTCCAGGCAAAGGCGCGGAGCCTGGTCCTAACCAGTTGCTGGTGCTTCAGGGTACGGTGAAAACCTATCGCTATCTGGACGACTCCGAAACAGCTGAAGCGAACAGCAAGGCTAAGAAGGCAGGGGGGCGGAAATGAGCGTCATGACTGCCATAAAGCCTGCGCGTTTGATGAAGTTATCGCTGCTGATCGCCACCGCACTCGTGCTTGGGGGCTGCACTCGTGGCATGTCCGATCTGCGCGACTGGGTTGCGCAAGAGAAAGCCAAGCGTGGCGCGCCAATTCCTGCTTTGCCGGTCATCAAAACTTTCGAAACGTTTACGTATAGCGATCAGGAAAAGCGCGATCCGTTCAGTCCGAGTGCGGACGAACTCAACCAGAACACTGGGCCACGGCCGGATGCGGGTCGAGTACGCGAACCTCTTGAAGCGTTTTCTTTGGATAGCTTGAGGATGGTTGGCACGATCGGTGCTGGCGCTAAGACAGAAGCGCTGGTCAAAGATCCCGGTGGCGTTATCCATCGCGTTCACGTCAGCGAATACATGGGCCAGAACTACGGCCGCGTCACCGCCATCGACGGTGATCGGATCGAGCTGGTCGAATTGGTTTCCAACGGCAATGGCGGCTGGATGGAACGTCCGGCCAGCATCGCACTCGAGGCGAATTAGGATTACAGGGGCTGATGCAATGACTAATACCATCAAACCAGTCCGGAGTCGTGCCATGCACCTGGCCAGCCGTTGCCTGATGACCGTCATGGTGCTGGGCGCTGCCGCTTGGGCGAACGCCGCCACCGCGACTAGTACGCTGCAAAACATCACCTACAAGAGCTTGCCGGGTGGTCGCGTCGAAGTGCGTATGAATTTCGACAACGGCCAAGTTCCGCAGCCCAATATCTTCACAACGGAAACACCGCCGCGCATCGCGATCGATCTTCCGGATACCGCGAACGATGCGGCCCGGCACCAGGATGTCGGCATCGGTACCACCTCCGGCGTATCGGCGGTGTCCGCAGGCGGGCGTACTCGCGTGGTTGTTGAATTGCTTCAGGCGTCTTCCTACAAGTCGCATGTAGAAGGCAACAGCTTGGTGTTGGTGGTCAATAACGGTACGCAGTCGCAGCCGGTGACGACGGCTGCCACGATCGATCCGTCAAAGGCATTGCCTTCGGCCATGAACGGTCCGGCTATCACCAATATCGATTTCCAGCGCGGCGCTAACGGTTCCGGTCGAGTATTGATCAACTTCAACGGTTCCGGCGCGAGCGCAAACATGCACCGCCAGAGCGATAACATCGGCGTGGACATAAGCAATGTCCAATTGCCGGCTGATCAAGCGAAACGTCTGAATGTGCTCGATTTCGCCACGCCAGTGCAATCGATTTCGCCGCGCGCCACGCCAAATGGCACGCACATCGATATCGCATTCAGTGGCGAGGTGGAGACTTCGTCGTATCAGACGGCCAATCAATACGTCGTTGAAGTGACGCCGAAGAAGCAGTCGTCCAAGGACACCAATCCGGCGTCCGATGCGCAGCCGGTTTATAGCGGTAGTCGTGTGACGTTCAACTTCCAGGACATCCCCGTGCGATCGGCGCTGCAATTGTTGGCCGACGTATCGGGTTTGAACCTTGTTGCTTCCGATACCGTAGGCGGCAGCGTCACCCTGCGGCTCGTCAACGTACCTTGGGATCAAGCGCTTGATGTGATTCTGCGTTCCAAAGACTTGGATAAGCGTCGCGACGGCAATGTGATCTGGATAGCTCCGCAGAAGGAATTGGCCAATTACGAACAAAACGTGGCTGATGCGCGTTTCAAAGCGCAGGACACAGCTCCGCTTGTAACGACGTACCTTCCGATCAGCTACGGTAAGGCGCAAGACATTGCCAAGTTGCTGACGACGGGAAGCATGCAGAGTGTGAGCGGCGCCGGTGGCAGCGGAGGTAGCGGTGAAGCAGCTCAACACCGTGGCTTCCTCTCGCCCCGTGGCAGCGTCACCTTCGATCAACGCACCAATACCTTGTTGATCAACGATACGGCCGAGAAAACCGCAGAGCTACGCGGTATTGTTGCGCAGCTGGATCGGCCGGTGCAGCAAGTGCTGATCGAATCGCGCATTGTCATCGCTACCGACGACTTCGAGCGCGACCTTGGCGTTCAGTGGGGTGTAAGTGGTAGTCGTACCAACCCAAGTGGGCAGGTTTTGCAGCTTGGCAGCACGGTTACCGGCACGCAGGGCGCCAATGGCGGTTTGAATGTGAATCTGCCTGCAGCACCCACAACGGGCACTGCATCAACGTTGGCTGCCGCAATTCTCGGGAAGAACTATGCGCTCGATCTTGAGTTGTCTGCCGCACAAACCGAAGGGCGCAGCCAGCTCGTTTCGAGTCCGCGTGTGATTACCGCCAACCAGCAAGAAGCAGATATCCGCCAAGGTCAGGAAATCGGTTACGTCACTTATCAGAACACCTCCACTGGCGGCGGTGCGACCGGAACGGCGACCGTTGCCTTCAAGGACGCTGTGCTCGAACTCAAAGTCACGCCGACGATTACTGCGGATAATCGCGTCTATCTCGCGATCAACGTGAACAAAGACTCGCTCGATCACTACATCACGGTGCCGGGCAGCGGCCAGGTTCCGGTGATCGATACACGTTCGCTCAATACGTCGGTGCTTGTGGATAACGGACAAACGGTGGTGCTGGGTGGTATCTACGAAGTCAACAAGACCACGTCGGTCGCCAAGGTTCCTGGTCTTGGAGATATCCCGGTCTTGGGCGTGCTATTCCGCAACACGCAACGTATTAACGACAAAGACGAACTGCTGATCTTCGTGACCCCGCGCATTCTGAGCGAGAGTCTTCAGTAAGCTCGAACGTGTGAAATAACAAAAAGGGCGGCCAGTGTGCCGCCCTTTTTGCGTTGTAGACCTCCAAGCGTCAAACTTTCCTCGCAGGCGGCGGTCTCACATTTCATCAAGCAGTACAGGATTTTCGGATGGATATGCCCCAAGTCCCCACGTCTGGGCGTCTTCAGCAAGCGTTTTCTGGTCTCCGCAGTGCCTTGCAGCAGCAGGTCATCGGGCAGCCAAAGCTTATCGACTGCTTGTTGATCGCTTTGCTCGCCGATGGCCATCTGCTGGTCGAAGGTGCGCCTGGCCTCGCCAAAACCACCGCCGTTAAAGCTTTGGCAGGATGCATTGACGCTGACTTCCATCGCGTGCAATTCACGCCAGATCTGTTGCCTGCCGACCTTACCGGCACCGACGTATTCCGGCCGCAATCCGGTAGCTTCGAATTCGAGCGGGGCCCGCTGTTTCACAACATCGTGCTGGCCGATGAAATCAACCGCGCGCCCGCGAAAGTGCAATCGGCGCTGCTGGAGGCGATGGCTGAGCGGCAAATCACGGTCGGACGAAATACCTGGCACTTGCCCGACTTGTTTATGGTGATGGCGACGCAGAATCCAATCGAGCAGGAAGGCACGTTCGCGTTGCCGGAAGCACAGCTTGATCGCTTCGTGATGCATGTGACGATTGGCTACCCCGACGCTGCTTCGGAGTTGGCCATCCTGCGTCTCGCGCGTCAGCAGGCCCGCGAACCGATGCATCCCTCCACCCCAACTGTTCCGTTGGTGACGCAAGAAGATGTCTTCGCTGCGCGCGATGCCGTGTTGAACGTGCACGTGGCACCCGCCTTGGAGCAATATCTGACGCAATTAGTGCTCGCAACTCGCGATGCCGGTCGTTATGGTCAGGAATTGAAGCGATGGATTGCCTGGGGGGCCAGCCCGCGCGCAACCATCGCATTGGATCGTTGCGCCCGTGCTCACGCATGGTTGAATGGTCGCGACTTTGCGCTGCCGGAAGACGTGCACGCGGTGGTGTACGAAGTACTGCGCCATCGCGTGCTGCTCAGCTATGAAGCCGAGGCGGAAGGTGTTCGCAGCGAAAGAGTCATCCACCGTTTGCTGGATCTTGTCCCGCTACCGTGAGCGCCGTGGTCAGTCATCAAGCGGACGGCGATGGGCGCGTGCGTGTATCGCTGGCGGAACTTATTGCGTTGCGCGGTCGAGTGACCCGAATGCGGATGCCGCCACAGGACAGTCGCGCAACGCGCGTGGGCACGCAATCGAGTCGTTTGTATGGCCGCGGTATGGACTACGCGGAATCGCGCGCGTATCAGCCGGGCGACGACGTGCGTCGATTGGATTGGCGTTTGACGGCGCGCAGTGGGCGTCTTCACACCAAATTGTTTCAGGAAGAGCGCGAAGGGCAGTTGTTGATCCTGCTGGACCAACATCCAAGCATGCGTTTTGGTACACGGGTACGTTTCAAATCTGTCCAAGCCGCGCGCGCGGCCGCGCTGGCTGCGTGGTATGCCGTCAAAGCTGGCGAACGCGTGGGCCTGATGGCATTCGGTGAAAGCCGATTTCTGCAGCGTCCGCGTGGTGGCGTGCATGGAGCCTTGGACGTATGCGGCGCGCTCGCAAAATACGATGCCCAGTCGCTCCATCAAGGTGAGTCGCTTTCCTCGGCATTGCAGCACGTCATCAAGCTTCAGCAGGGCGCAAACCGCGTCTTGCTGATCAGCGATGGGCACAGTAGCGACGAATCCGCGCGCAATCGGTTGTTGGAAATGATGCGGCATACGGCTGTACGCATCTTGATCGTTGCCGACGAACTGGAGTTGAAGCCAGCGCCACCGGGAAGCTATCCGATCGAACACGATGGTGAGCTTCGCAATATAACGTTGCGTTCCCCCCAGCAACGAGAGACTTTTCAGCAACGACTCGGTGCCGGACAAGCCAAGCTATCCACGATGGCGACGTCATTAGGTATTCCGTTTCGCGTGATCGACACCGCGATTGACCCGTTGGATGCCGTGTCCGCCTTGCTGCGCAACGCGGGGGCACGACGATGACCGGACATTTTCCGCAGTCGCCACCCGATCTACCGCTGCGCGATATTCATCTTCCGCCCAACCCGCCATGGTGGCCGCCCGCTCCCGGGTGGTGGTTGCTTTTCGTCATCGTGTGCGTCGGCTTTGTGCTGGCCTTTTTCTTCTATCGGCGCACCAGACATCGGCGCCATTGGCGAACGCGAGTCATGGCCGAGGTGCGTCACTTGGCGGACCGTTATGCGCACGACGAGGCGGCGTACGCCGCTTCGTTACATCAACTTTTGCGCCGCGCTGCGTGGCAATACGCAAGCAATGCGCATCATGCCCAGGGAGAAGAGTGGCGACGCGTTTTAGCGCAAGTGCCCGTCGATGCGACAACGCTCGACACCCTGATGATGCTCGAAGCGCGGATGTATCAGCCGAAAGCTGCTTTTGATCGTCCCGTAATCGAGGCAGCGGTGGAGCGATGGCTGCGGACGGCAGTGCGACGTATCAAACCCGCGGACGTTGGCCATGTTTGAATTCGCGTGGCCGTGGATGTTTGCGCTATTGCCATTGCCTTGGCTGGTATGGCGCCTATGGCGCCCGGCGTCGCCCGGACAGGCGTTGCGATTGCCGCATGCTTTGCTTGAGTGGGGCGCAAATAATCAGGTCTCCGCCCGAAGCGCAGCGCCTTGGTTATTGACCATCGGTTGGTTGAGCCTGCTCGTTGCCGCAGCCCGGCCGCAGCATATCGGTCCGCCACAGGCGCAAACACACAGCGGGCGCGCGATGATGATGGCGGTCGATTTGTCCGGCAGCATGCAGACGCCGGATATGCAGCTGGGTGGACAGCAGCTCAGTCGCTTCGACGCCGTCGAAGCCATCGCCAGCGATTTCATTTCGCGTCGCAGCGGCGACGAACTTGGCCTCGTTCTCTTTGGTACGCACGCATTTCTCGTTACGCCGTTGACGTACGATCTCAATGCCGTGCGTGCGCAACTGCAAAGCGCTGTGGTCGGATTGCCTGGCACCGAAACCGCCATCGGCGATGCTATCGCCGTGGCAGTGAAGCGTTTGGCCGCATTGCCACATCAAGCGCGCGTGCTGATTTTGCTAACGGACGGTGTGAATAATTCCGGCAGCATCACGCCGCAAGTCGCCGCGCGCGCCGCAAAAGCGGCCGGGGTGCGCGTCTACACCATCGGCATTGGCGCAACGCGCATGACGGTTCCTGGCTTTTTTGGCGACAGTGTCATCAACCCGTCTGCCGATCTGGACGCGGACATGCTGACGTATATCGCGCGTGAAACGGGTGGGCAATTTTATCGCGCCACGGACGGCAATCAGCTGGCCGATGCGTATCGCGCCATCGACGCACTGGAGCCGATGCCGCAGCAAGGCCCCACGTTCCGCATGCACCATGAGTGGTTCCGCCTTCCGCTTGCGATCTCTGCGCTGTGTCTGCTGTCGGGTCTGTTGTGGCCGCGCTGGAAAGGTGCTGCGGCATGATCGAGGCGTTTCGCCAATTTCATTTTCTTCAACCTATGTGGTTGTTGGGTCTTGTCGCGTTGCCAGTGCTTCTGTGGGTCGGTTTGCGCGCCGACAAATCGCATCGCGCTCTGGGTCGTCTTGTCGACCCGGAGCTGCTTCCCTTCGTCGTTACCGGGAAAGTGCAACTGACGCGTCTGCCGTCGATATTGTCGGCGTTGGGATGGATGCTAGGTGTATTGGCATTGGCGGGTCCGACATGGAGTCGCGTCGCCGAACCCATGTTCGCCGACCGCGCCGCGCAGGTCGTGGCCATTTCACTGTCGCAGCGTATGCAATCGCACGATGTCCCGCCGAATCGCATCGATCGTGCGCGTTACAAAGCGCGCGATTTACTCGCCGCCAATCATGATGGACTGAACGCGCTGATCGGCTACGCAGGTCAATCCTTCGTGGTGGCGCCGCTGACGAGCGATGCGCACAGTCTGGATTCCTTGCTGGACGCGATGTCGCCGGATGTTATGCCGGTCGACGGCGATAATGCGGCGCAGGCCATCGAACAAGGTGTCCAACTGATTCGCGATGCGAAGCTGAGCAATGGCTCGATCGTATTGATCACCGATGACGCCAATGCCGCTGCGCAGGCTGCCGCCCGCGCTGCGAAATCGTCCGGCATACATATCTCCGTACTGGGTATCGGTACGCCTCAGGGTGCGCCCGTAACGCAAGCTGATGGCAATTTTCTGCACGATGATCAAGGCAATATGGTGATCGCGCATCGTGACGATCAAAACCTATCCGCACTCGCGCAAGCAGGCGGCGGCCGATACGTTCCGATGACGTCGAACAATGACGACGTGAATGCGCTGCGTGCTGAGTTGCAGCTGCCGCAACATGGCTCCGTGTCAACGGGGCAGAGCAGCGATGTATGGGAAGATCGCGGTCCGTGGTTGTTGTTACCTTTGTTGCTGGTGGTTGCGATGGCGTTTCGTCGCGGATGGGTTTTGTTGTTGCCTTTGGTTTTGTTGCCGATGCTGCCCACGAAAGCCAAGGCGGCGGATTGGCAAGATTGGTGGCAGCGTGCCGATCAACAAGCGGCAAGCGCGTTGCGACAAGGTGATGCTGCGAAAGCGCAACAATTGGCGCACGATCCCGTTTGGCGCGGGGCCGCTGCGTATCGCGCCAAGGACTATGCATCCGCAGTCCAGGCGCTTGCGCAAGCCAAAGGTGCGGATGCGCCCTACAACTTGGGAAACGCGCTGGCCAAGCTAGGTCGTTACCCGGAAGCCATCAAAGCCTACGATCGTGCGTTGCAGCTCGATCCGCACAACGACGACGCGCGAGTCAATCGCAAATTGGTTGAAGAAGCTATGCGTAAGCCGCCACAGAATTCCTCGACATCCTCGCAACAGCAAAAGTCGGGTGGCCAAAGCGGTCAAAACAACCAGAGCGGTCACAGCGGCCAATCGTCGAGCGAACAAAAAAATAGCGAAGGGCAAAGCGGTCAGTCCGGCGGGCAGCAAAGTGCCGGGCAAAGTGATCAGAACAAAGACGCCAGAAACCAGAATGGCCGCGACGAAAGCGCTCAACAGACGAATGGAAACGATAGTTCCCAACAAAATACTTCTTCCAACGATCAGCAAGCGCAAAACACGCAGCAGGATCTAGCGCAGGATTCGGCCAAGCCAGCTCCCGCACCCTCATCGAGCGCTGAGCGTGCGCAGAGCGCAAAAGCGCAGCAAGCATTGCAATCGCAGATGGATCACGCGTTGGCGGCCGAACAGAAAAAAGCCGACAGCTCGCAAACCCATGAACTGGGCGCCGTCGAAAGCGACGATCCGCTGTCGAAATTGCCCAACGATACGCGTCGGGACCTTCAGCGCGTTCCCGATGATCCGGGCGCATTGCTGCGGCGAAAGTTTGAGCTCGAATACCGCGAACGCATGGGCGCACAACCGACGGGAGGAGATCAACCGTGAGTCACCGGTGGCTGTTGCTGCTTTGCTTGATGCTGCCGTGGAACGCGATGGCCGCCACGGCGAAAGCCGCGCTGGACCGCAACGACGTGCACTTGGGCGAAACCGTGACGCTCAATCTCACGATCGATGGCGCCATGGGCGCGAGCACGCCCGATCTCAGTGTGCTCGATCAGGATTTTCAGGTGCTCGGCACGTCATCCAACAGCACGTTGAGCGTCGTCAACGGACGGCAGAGCGCGCAGTTCGTGATTGGCATCGCGTTGCGCCCGAAGCATGTCGGCGATGTGCAAATTCCTTCGCTGACGGTTGGGGGGAGTCAAACGCAACCGCTTACCTTGCATGTTGGCGCACCGGATACGTCGACGAGCTCGAACACGAACAAACAAGTCTTTATCGATGTCTCGGCTAGTTCGAATCATGCGTATGTCGGGCAGCAATTGCTCTACACGGTTCGTCTTTTTTTTGACGTCAATCTCAACAGCGGAAGCTTGTCCGACCCGCATGCCGACGGTGTGGATTTGCGCAAGCTGGGTAACGACATCGATTATCAAACTGTGCGCAGTGGTCGGCGCTATCAAGTTATCGAACGGCATTACGCGTTGACGCCGCAACATGCCGGGTCGGTTGCGATCCCACCTGTCGAATTTCAAGGTGAAGTCGCCGACTCGGGCAATCCCAACGATCCCGGAAATTTCTTCGGTCCGGGCGGATTGTTTGGCAACAGTTCGCCGGTCACGGCCGATTCGCTGCAGCTCAGTATCGATGTGCAAGCGCCGCCGGCCGACTGGGGCAATACCAATTGGTTGCCGGCGCGTTCGCTCACGCTCGAACTGCAAGGCATGCCTAGCGACGACAAAGTGACCGCCGGGCAGCCGCTCAATCTGCATATGGTCGTGAAGGCGCAAGGATTGCCCGGCGATGCGTTGCCCGATCCGAGTCTTTCCACCATCGATGGCGCAACGGTCTATCCGGATAAAGTCGTCACGAACACGCACGATGATGGCGAATGGTTGACCGGCGATCGCGAGCGCAGTTTTGCAATTTTTCCGCAGCACCCAGGCACGCTCACGATTCCCGAGATCACGCTTACATGGTTCGATGTGCAAACGGGACAAAAACGCGTTGCCTCCGTGCCTTCACGCACCTTGACGGTGTTGGCGGCCAGCGGAACGCCGGCTACATCGCCGACTACCGCGACGTCGATATCCGCATCGGGCGCTACGAACGCTGCCGCCTCTGCGCCGACAAGCGCCGCAGCGACGACAACATCGACGACACCATGGCGTTGGATTGCGTTGGTCAGTATCGCTCTGTGGTTGATCAGCATGGTCGTGTTCGGCTGGTTGTATGCGCGTCGCCGATCCGGGCATGTCGTCGTTGTTGAGGCAAAGCACGACGATTCCATCAAAAGGTTGCGCCACGCATTTCTGGATGCCGCACGCGGCGACGATCGTTCGACACAAGCGCGTCGGTTGCTCGCGTGGGCGCGCTCGGAACGACCTGCGATGAGAAATCTCGGTCAAGTGGCCGATGCCTTGGCATCGGACGAACAACGCGCAGCGATCGATCTTTTGCAACGTCAGCAGTATGCCGACGTTTCCTCGGAACAACGCGTCGACCTCGCCACATTGTTCGCGCATGGATTTGCGTGGCGACGCGACGATGCCGCCGAATCCGATTCGCCCTTGCCGCCGCTGTACCCGTTCAAACTCGATTGAGCGCTTGTTGCCAAATCGACGCCATGCGTTCGCCGTAGCAACAGAGTTGCACGTTTATCGCGACATGAGCCGCAAGGGCTTCGCGAAGTGTCGCGATCGCCACGCTGGCCGCTTGATCGGGCGGATAACCGTAGACGCCGCAACTTATCGCGGGAAACCCAATGTTGCGAATATCGTATTCGACCGCCAACGCGACGCACGACCGATAACACTGCGCGAGCAAGTCTGGTTCCCCGCTATTGCCGCCATGCCATATCGGGCCGACGGTATGGATGACAAATCGCGCGGGCAGGGCGAATCCCGGCGTGATGCGCGCCTCCCCGGTCGGGCACCGCACGCCGGGCGTGATCTCGGGTATGGCGCGGCAGGCATCCAGCAGAGCGGGCCCCGCGGCGTGATGAATGGCCCCGTCCACGCCGCCGCCGCCCAGCAGACCGGGGTTGGCGGCGTTTACGATGGCATCCAGGGCCAGTCGGGTGAGATCGGCGGTGACGACGCTAAGGGACATAATTCGGCTTATGCTTGTCGAATGTGACACCTTCTACCGGGCGATTGCATCATGCCAAAGACGGAAGACATTTCATTCGGTTACTTGCTGAACGACATCACGTTGTTGTTCCGTAAGCATTTTGACCGACGTGCGGTGAAATTCGGGCTCACGCGCGCCCAATGGCGCGCGACCAAAATGCTGTATCACCGCGAAGGGCTGCGGCAGACGGAGCTGGCCGAATTTCTCGAAATGGAGCCCATCGCCGTGGGCCGAGTGATCGACCGCTTGCAGGCGGCCGGCTTCGTGGAGCGTAGGCCTGATCCGAAAGATCGGCGGGCCTGGCGCCTATACACCACCGCGCAAGCCAGCGAGGTGATCGACGACATGGAGCGCATCGCGCGCGATCTGCGTCGTGAATGCACCGCAGGCATTACTTACGAGGAACTGACGCATGCGCTGGAAATCATGACGCGCCTCAAAGAAAACCTGCAGGCGCTCGATACCACCGACGACCCGCCGCTGCGTAGCGACGACGATTCGGCCGAGTAAAAAGAAAGGCGGCTCACGAGCCGCCTTTCTTGCTTTCACGCTATAGGAAATGGATCAGTCTTCAGCGTTGTCATGCGCAAACGCGCCCGGCGCCGAACCGAAGTCGCCATCCGCCTGCGCGGCCATATACGAGAACACCGCGTACACCGCCACGTTCTGCGCCAGCTGCTTCGGATCGATCTTGTCCAGCGTATCGTTGGGCGTGTGGTGCCAATCGAAGTAGTACGTGCCGTCCTGAGTCAGCGTGAGCGCGGCCATGCCTTTGCCGTGCATCTGCGAAAGATCCGAGCCGCCGCCGCCAGGTTTCTTGACGTCGTAGCTCACGCCAATCGGCGCCAGCACCTTGGCGATCTGCGCGATGGCGCCGCGTGCTTCGGGTTTCACGCTGGCGGTCATCTTCCACACCGGGCCGGAGCCGAAATCCGATTCGGTGCCAAGCTGGAATTTGCTCACTTCCGACGCATGCTTTTCGGCGTACGCGCGTCCACCCCACAAACCCATTTCCTCGTTGGCGAAGGCGATCACGCGGATCGTGCGATCCGGGCGTTGCGGCAAGTCGTGGATCAACTTAGCCGCGCCGGCGGCAATCGCCACGCCCGCGCCGTCGTCGATGGCGCCGGTGCCCAGATCCCAGGAATCCAGATGGCCGCCGATGGCGATCACTTGATCGGGATATTTGCTGCCGGTGATTTCGCCGATCACGTTCGCGCCGGTGTACTGGCCCTCAATGCCGCAATCCAGATCGAGTTTGACGGTGACCGGCTGGCCGTGCGCCAGCACGCGTTCAAGCTGGTCGGCATCCGGATTGGTCAGTGCGGCGGCGGGGATGGCTTTGGTCGGATCGGTAAAGCCGGTCACGCCGGTATGCGGCGTGCGGCTGTCGGCGTCGGTGCCGGCCGAGCGCAACAGGTAACCGGCGGCGCCTTTGGATTGCGCAAGCACCGGGCCTTCTACGCGAATCGGCGAGCCGATGCGGCCATAGTCCAGGCCATCTTTGTGACGCTGCATGCGTTCGCCGATATAGACGATCTTACCTTTCACGCTGGCCGGATCGGCCGCTTTCAAGGCGTCCAGGTTGGCGAACTGCACCACTTGCGCGGTGAGGCCGCCCTTGGGCGTCGCGGGCGAATAACCCAATGCGGTGAGCGTCAACGGCTGCGGAAACGGCGCAACGATGGCGCCATGCTCGCTGCGGCGCACCCACAGCGGGTACGTCACCTCTTCGGTGTAAACCTTGTCGAAACCAAGCGCCTTGAACTTGGCGACCATCCAGTCGCGGCCACGCTGATCGTTCACGCCGCCGGCGAGGCGTGCGCCCACTTCGGTGGTAAGGCCTTCCACCAGCTTGTACGCGGTGTCGTCGTGCATGGCCTTGTCGCGCAAATGTTCTGCGGTTTGAACTGCGGATGCAGGGATCGTGGTGGGCGCATCTTTCGCGCAAACAAATCCGGTAGCCAGCATCAAGCTGGCGGCGAGCAGGGTGAGGGAGGGGCGGGACATGGACGGCTCCTGATGACGAACCCCAAATTATGGGGCTCGCCTCAGGGAGTGCTTAGGCCAGAAGTCATGGCCGAGTGAAGGATGTGCGTTATTACTTGTTTTTCAACAGATCGCGAATTTCCGTAAGCAGCGCGACGTCGGGCGGCGTTGCGGCGGCGGCCTTGGTGTAAAACTTATTGATCACCTTCACCAGGATAAAGATGGCGAACGCCAAGATCAGGAAGGCGATGATGCTGTTGATGAAGCTGCCATAGGCAATCGCCACTTCGGGAATCTTGTGCGCCGGATTGCTGGCATCCGCGGGTTTGATCACCCACTTCATGTCGGAGAAGTCGATACCGCCGGTGACCCAGCCGATGGGCGGCATGATGACGTCGCTGACCAGCGACGTAACGATTTTGCCGAACGCCGCGCCGATGACGATACCCACCGCCATGTCGACCACGTTGCCACGCATGGCAAATTCCTTGAACTCCTTCAACATGCTCATTTGTCGTCTCCCAATTTGGCGCCGAATGGCGTGAAGAACTTTAACGTATGCATCGAGCGTGGTAACGCTTTATCCGTTGCCGACGCGTCCCTCAAGCAGCGCGATGTTTTCCAATTCCGCGCGGAAGCGATCGCCGCGCTGCAAAGCGGCCACGCCCGCCGGCGTACCCGTAAAAATAAGATCGCCAGGTTTCAATTCGAACAGTTTGGACAAGGCCACGATGATGTCCGTTACGCCGTGCACCATGTCCTTGAGCTGACCGTGCTGGCGCAGATCGTCGTTCACATACAGGCTGATGCGCGTCTCAGCATGCGGAGCGGCATCGCTCGCCAAACGCAATGCGGAAACGGGCGCGGAATGATCGAACGCCTTGGCGACGTCCCACGGATGACTCTTGGCCTTGGCGATCGCTTGCAGATCGCGCCGCGTAAGGTCGAGCCCCACGCCGTAACCGAAGATCGCGTCGTCCGCTTGCGAAGCATTCAAATCGCGGCCGCCTGCTTTTAGCGCTACCACCATTTCCACTTCGTGATGCAGATCGTGGGTGGCTTGCGGATACGCCACATCCGCACCGTCCGTCACCACCGCATCGGCAGGCTTACAGAAGAACATCGGTGCGGACGCGTCGACGGTGGCGCCCATCTCGCGCGCATGCTCGGCGTAGTTGCGGCCGATGCAGAACACGCGGCGCACGGGAAAACGTTCCTCGCGGCCGATGACGGGGAGGGAGGGAATGGCAGGGGGATCGATGAGGTAGCGCATGCCAAAAAGGTTAGCAGTTCCATGCGCTTGTGGGGCAAGAAACTAGCCATGGCAGGTATCGCGCGTTGTCAGCAATCTGCAGTTTCGGCGATGCAAAGTCAGCGGTACGCAAGCGAAAACAGCGACCTTAGGCGGCCTTGTGCGCGGGGCCTGGATGTCGATTCCTCGCGTGCTCGCACGTCATATGACATGACAGCTGTCATTGGTAAGGGTTGATGAGCGCACGTGGCGATCCCTAGCCAGGGCCGTTATCGTGTTCAAAGTCGGGGACAACAAGGCCTATCAGCGTGAGTAATACCGATCTATTAAAGGAATTGCGGATCGAGCGTCATCAGCGCGACGACCATAAAAGCGGCCCGGGACCCTGGCCGTGGATCGTCGTGGCGATCCTTGTGGTGTTGCTGGCGGCTGGCGCCGGGGCCTGGTGGTGGACGAGCCACCGCAGCGTGGCCGTTCATACTGCGCAGGCGGTGACGGCGGCCAGCGATCACTCGGCCGGCGCCGTGTTGCAGGCCACCGGTTATGTCACGGCGCGCCGGCAAGCGACGGTTTCCGCGCAGATCACCGGCACGTTGACCGCCGTGCAGATCGAAGAAGGCGATCACGTGAAGAACGGCCAAGTGCTGGCGCGCTTGGACGATAGCCAATACAAGGCGGCGCTCGACACGGCCGTTGCGCAAGCCAAAGCGGCGCACGCGCTGGTGGCTCAGTATCAGGTGCAACTGGCGCAGAATCAGCGCGACGCCTCGCGCGACGAAGCGCTCGCCAAACAAGGCCTGATTTCCAAGCAGGCCGCCGAGCAAGCGCGTACGCAGGCCAACAGCACCAACGCGCTGCTGTTGTCGCAACAGAAACAGGCGGCGGCTGCCGATGCGCAAGTGGTCGAAGCACAAGTCAATTACGGCTATTGCGTGATTCGTGCGCCGTTCGATGGCGTGATCACCACCAAAGATGCGCAGATCGGCGAAATCGTTTCGCCGTTCTCCGCTGGCGGCGGTTTTACGCGTACCGGCATCGGCACCATCGTGGATATGGATTCGTTGGAAGTCGACGTCGACGTCAACGAGGCGTACATCGGACGCGTCACGCCGAAGATGTCGGCCGAAGCGGTGCTCGATGCGTATCCCGACTGGAAAATTCCCGCGCACGTGATCGCCATCGTGCCGGCTGCCGATCGCGGCAAAGCCACGGTAAAAGTGCGTGTCGCGATGGAACAAAAAGATTCGCGCATCGTGCCGGATATGGGCGTGCGCGTATCGTTCCTGGAAGCCAAGCCCGCCACGACCGCACAAGCGCCGAAGGGCGTGCTGGTGCCGGCCAAGGCGATCGTCAAGCGCGACGGCAGCGAAAGCGTCTTCATCGTTGCGAACGGCAAGGCGCGCCAACAATCGGTGCAACCCGCCGCGCAAGACTATGGCGATATGCGTCTGATTCCCGCGTCCGTGAATGCGGGCGACAACGTGGTCGTTTCACCGCCGGACGATTTGAAAGACGGTTCGGACGTCAGTGTGCAAACCCCGTAACCATCATCAGAACACGCGACCTGCATCATGACGGTAGGTCGGATCGTTTCATTCAGGAGGTTGTCGCTATGGGTACGTTGATTGAGCTGCGCGATCTTTCCAAAGTCTACGAACGCGGAAAGCAGAAAGTCGAAGTGTTGCATCACATCAACCTCGATATCGCCGAAGGCGACTTCCTGGCGCTGATGGGGCCGTCCGGCTCGGGCAAGACCACGTTGTTGAACCTGGTGGGCGGGCTGGATACGCCGACCGGCGGCAGTATTCAAGTCGGCGGCCAGCGCATCGACCAATTGAGCGCCGGAGCGTTGGCGCGTTGGCGCGCATCAAACGTCGGGTTCGTGTTCCAGTTCTACAACTTGATGCCGATGTTGAGCGCGCAGCGTAACGTCGAATTGCCGTTGCTGCTCACCAAGTTGTCGGCGGCGCAGCGTCGCAAAAATGCGGCCATTGCGTTGCAATTGGTCGGTCTGGCGGATCGCGCTTCGCACAAGCCCAGCGAACTTTCCGGCGGTCAACAACAGCGCGTCGCGATTGCGCGCGCCATCGTGTCCGATCCCAGCTTGCTGGTGTGCGATGAACCGACCGGCGACTTGGATCGCCAATCGGCGGAAGAAGTGCTCGGCTTGTTGCGTCTGCTCAATCGCGAACACGGCAAGACCATCGTGATGGTGACGCACGATCCGAAGGCCGCCGAATACGCCGATCACACGCTGCATCTGGATAAGGGCACGCTCGTCGAACAGGCTACGGCCTGAGGAGGCTGCGATGAAATACCTTCATCTCATCTGGGCGGCGCTGTTTAGGCGCAAGACGCGCACCGTGCTTACGCTGGTGTCCATCGCCGCGGCATTTTTGTTGTTCGGCATGCTCGACGCCGTGCGCACCTCGTTCGATCAGGCGGGAAAGAGCGCGAACGGCGCACAACGCTTGCAGACGGGTTCCAAGTTGTCCTTTATCGACACCTTGCCTCAAGGTTTGGGCGAGAAAATTGCGGTCGTGTCCGGCGTGAAGTCGGTGGCGTATGCCAACTGGTTTGGCGGCGCGTATCAAGATCCGCACAATCAGGTGTTCACATTCGCCGTCAGCGACAACTACATCGATCAATACCCGGAAGTGGCGGTCAGCGCCGATCAGCGCAAAGCCTATGTAGACACGCGAACCGGCGTGTTGGTCGGCGAAAAGCTGATGGAGAAATATCACTGGAAGGTCGGCGATCAGATTCCGTTGCAATCGAACATCTTTCCGCAGCAGAACGGTAGCAAGAACTGGACCTTCAATATTGTCGGCGTGCTTCATCCCACGGATTCGAGCGTGGCTTTCTACGGTCAGATGATCCTGATGCATTGGAAATACTTCGACGATGCCGTGATGAAGGGCTACAACAATGGCCAGGTCGGTTGGTACGTCACGCGCGTGAACGATGTAAATCAGGCCGATCAGGTCGCGAAGGCCATCGATGCGATATCGGCCAATTCCGACCATGAAACCCGCACGCAAACCGAAGCCGCCGCCACGGCTTCGTGGATGAAGCAGCTGGCGAATATCGGCCTGATCGTGGGTTCGATCATGGGCGCCGTGTTCTTCACCCTGTTGCTGTTGACCGGCAACACCATGATGCAAGCGGTGCGCGAGCGCACATCGGAATTGGCGGTGCTGAAAACGCTGGGTTTTTCTGATCGCGGTGTGCTGAGCATGGTGTTGGCCGAATCGGTGTTGATGGTCTTGCTCGGCGGCGTTATCGGCATCGGATTGGCGGCGCTATTGATTCCCGGCGTCAGCGCGAGCAGCGGTGGTTTTCTCAATCTACCGACGGTGGGCGCGAGCAGTTGGTCGCTCGGTATTGCATTGATGTTGGCGATCGGTCTGGTCGTCGGCGCGATTCCCGCATGGCGCGCCATGCGCCTGAATATTGTCGACGCACTGGCTGGTCGGTGAGGAGTCTGAGACATGACGTTTCTATTCAATCTTCTCGTGTTGGTGATACTGGCTGTGGCCCTCTACGTATGGGTGCAATTGCCATGGTTTGTCGTCTTGGCGCTGGTCGTGGTATTCGCGGCATGGATGGCGCTTACGCGTCGCGGTCGACAAGCCGCATCCGTGACGGGCGTAGGCGTCAGTACGCTTAAGCAGCGCCTCGGGTCGTCGTCGGTGGTCGTGATCGGTATTGCCGGCGTGGTCGGCGTATTAGTGGCGTTGCTCGCGATGGGCGAAGGCTACGCGGAAACGCTGCAAAAGACCGGCAGCACCGATACGGCCATTGTGATGCGCGGCGGCTCGGCGGCCGAAGTGAGTTCGGTGTTGAATCACGACAGCATTGTGGTGATCGAACAAGCACCCGGCGTTGCGCGCGACAAGCAGAACAAGCCCATCGTGTCGGGCGAAATCGTGGTAGCGGCGAATTTGCCGGTGAACGATGGCACGCCGGGCGACGAGGGCAGCGTGCAAGTACGTGGCGTAGGCGAGCAGGCGTGGGCGCTGCGCCCTAACGCCAAGATCGTTGCCGGCCGCATGTTCCAACCCGGCATGCGCGAACTGGTGGTCGGTCAAGGCGCGCAGCGACAGTTCGTAGGTTTGCAGCCTGGACACGAAGTGAAGTTGGGTACGCAAACCTGGAACGTGGTTGGCGTGTTCGCTTCCGGCGATGCATACGACTCGGAAATCTGGGGCGATGCGAACGTCATTGCGGACACCTACCGTCGTGGCAGCAGTCGTACATCGGTGTTCGCCAAACTCACCGACGCCAAAGCGCTCGATACGTTCAAGGCCGCCTTGGCGAGCGATCCGCGTTTGCAGGTAGATGTCGACACCACGCTCAACTACTTCAGCAAGCAATCCGAAGGCATGAGCAAGGTGATGCGCATCATGGGCATTACCGTGGGATCGATCATGGCGATCGGCGCCATCTTCGGCGCGCTCAACACCATGTTCGCCGCCGTCGCCGCACGTGCGCGCGAAATCGCTACGCTGCGCGCCATCGGTTTCCGTGGTGTGCCGGTGGTGGTCGCGGTGATGCTGGAAACGATGATGCTGGCGTTGCTGGGTGGCGTGGTCGGTGGCTTGCTGGCGTGGCTGATCTTCAATGGATGGACAGCGTCGACACTCGCCGCGGGCACGACCGGGCAGCTGGCGTTTACCTTCAGGGTGACACCCAGCTTATTGTGGGAAGGCCTGAAATGGGCGCTGGCGATCGGCTTCGTCGGCGGTTTGTTCCCCGCGCTGCGCGCAGCGCGTCTGCCTGTCACGACTGCATTGCGCGAATTGTGATGGGAATCGGGAGCGCAGGCATTCGTCTGCGCTCCCACGTTGATGGTTGAAACATGCGCATCACGTGGGCGCTACGGGCGCCACGTACTGCAACGTCAACCCAAGCAGCCATAGCAAGCCGAGCACTAGCGGTACATGCACCATCAGTTGCATGAAGGTGAAACCCACCACATCGCGCGCTTTCAATCCAAGCACGCCCAATAGCGGCAGCATCCAGAACGGATTGATCAAATTCGGCAGCGCTTCGGCCGCGTTGTAGACCTGTACAGCCCAGCCCAGATGCACGTGCAAATCGTTGGCCGCTTGCATTACGTACGGGGCTTCCACCAACCATTTGCCTCCGCCCGACGGCACGAAGAAACCGAGAATGGCGGAGTACGCGCCCATCACCAACGGAAAACTTCCGGTCGAGGCGATATGTACGAACAAGCCGGAAAGACGATGCGCCACTGTTGCGCCATCGGCGCCAGGCGCATGTGTCAGCAACGCGGCGATACCGCCGTAAAGCGGAAATTGGATAAGCACGCCGGTCGTGCTCGGCACGGCGCGCGTCACTGCGTTGAGAAAGCTACGCGGTCGCCAGTGCAGCAGCAATCCAATCGTGAGGAACAAAAAGTTGTACGTGTTGAGATTGGCGATGGCGGTGACGACGGGTTTGCTCGCGAATTCGTAGCCAAGCCAACCAAGTCCGAGCAAGCCAATGAGAATGGATAGCGCGGGGCTGTATTCCAACCATTCGCCGGGACGGCTGCGTGGTGGCAGTGTCGATGGGGTTGTCTCAGCGATAGCGAAATCTTCAGCTGTGCGTGCCTGCGTATCCGATGGCGCCGTCAACCAGCAGATCAACAGCGACACCGCGATCAATACGGCGGTGAGCACGATCGATTGCCATAGAAAAATCGTTTGACCAAACGGCAGTACGCCGGTAATGGCAAGCAAACCCGGCGGCATGCTTTTGGGATTGGCCTGCAATTGCGCCGCCGAGGAAGACAAACCCATCGCCCACACTGCGCCAAGCCCGAGATAGGCCGCTGCGCCTGCAGCGCGATAGTCCATGCGCAGCTCAGTACGTTTGGCGAGCGAGCGCACCAGCAAGCCGCCGAACACCAGCGAAAAGCCCCATGAAAGCAATGAGGCAAGCATGCTGATCAAGCCGACGAAACAGATGGCGCCGCGTCCTGTGCGTGGTATGCGCGCCAGCGCATCGATAAAACGCGCCACAATCGGAGCGCTGGCTACCACGTATCCGCCGATCACCACAAAGGCCATCTGCATGGTGAAAGGAATGAGGCTCCAAAAGCCATCGCCAAATGCATTGACCGTTGCCGTAGGCGTGGCGCCAAACGCGAGCACCATCGCAGCGATCAGAATGACGCCCAATGCGGCAAACACCCATGCATCAGGAAACCAGCGCTCCGCCCATGCAGCGCTGCGCAGAGCAGCGCGCGCCATCCAACCATCGGTTGCATTGCTCATAAACGCATTTCTCCCCGGAGGATGCGTTTATGGTGAGGCTGCGCCATGGATTACCGCAAGCGCTCGCGGGTGATGTTTCTGTGACAGTCAGCGCGTGCGTCGCACGCGCGCCAGCGTGATGGTGCCGACGCCGACGAGAATAATCGCCATGCCGACCAAGTCGTAAGGACCTACCGATTCGCCCAACAGCAATACGCCGAACAGCACTGCGACGGGAGGATTGACGTAGGCATAGCTTGTCGCAAACGCAGGGCGCGCGTGCTTGAGTACATAAAGGTACGCGCTGAATGCGATCAACGAGCCGAACACCACCAGATACGCCGCCGCCAACGTGGCGTGCGCGCTGGGATGCGATGGCAATCGCTCGCCGCTTAAAAATCCGACGACCAGCAAGGCGACGCTACCGCACAGCATTTGTGCCGCGGTGTTCATCATCCCTGACGGCATATCGCGGCGGCGACTCCACACCGAGCCGAACGCCCACGCCATGGATGCGACGATCAGCGCGACCGCGCCGATATGCGAGCCCGACAAGGCGCTGCCGAAATTCAGCACGATCACGCCGACGAAGCCGATAAGCAGTCCCGTGGTTTCGCTCCGTGTCGGCCATTCGCCGTACATGCTCGTGAATGCCGCCGCAAACAACGGCATGCTCGCCACCGCCACGGCGGAGATACCCGAGCTCACGCTCTCTTCGGCGTAACACACTAGGCCGTTGCCGAAACCCAGCAAAAGCACGCCGGTAATCGCCGCGTTGAACCATTGGCGTGCGGTGGGCAATGCGACGCCGCGCAAACGCAGATAGCCAAACAATAGCGATCCGGCCACCGCGAAACGGAGTCCCGCCAGGAGAAACGGCGGATAGCTTTCCAGCGCGATGCGTATGCCCAGGTACGTGGAACCCCAGATGATGTACAGAGCGAACATCGACAAGGGCACCCACGTGCCGGTGCTGCTTTTATCGCTGGTTGCGGCGAGCGTGTTGGCGGAATCGTTCATGGGAACAACGATACCTGCATCGCGGGCGATGCAGTAGCGAAAGGTCTGCAAGATTGCGTTGATGGGGAGTCAACGCAGAGGAAAAGCTTGTTCTAGCCTTACGTCATTCCGGCGAAGGCCGGAATCCAGTTTAAATACGCGTCCGAAGGACACAAAACCTAATGAGTGTGCTTCGCACTCCATGTTTAACTGGATTCCGGCTTTCGCCGGAATGACAGTAAGGCAAGGTGTGTCATCGGGTGAACGCGAATGCCGAGTCGCTGAATCAGGCGGAGCGTGCGCTGCGCTGTTCCTCGCGAGCTAGCAACGCACGCTTAAATTCCACGCCCCAACGCCAACCGCCCAGTGATCCATCCTCGCGAACGATGCGATGGCACGGCACCAGCAAAGCAAGCCGATTGCTACCGCACGCCTGGCCGATTGCGCGCGCCGCACCGGGCTTGCCAATCATTGCGGCAAGCTCTCCATAGCTCTTGGTCGTGCCTGCGGGAATACGCGTGAGTGCTTCCCATACGCGCCATTGAAACGCGGTTGCGGCGACGTCGAGCGGCGGCATCTCGGGCGCTTCGACATCGCTCCAACCCAGTTCGCTGGCGATGCGGGCAATCACGGCATCGAGCCATTCTTCGCGTCCGTTATCGACGCGTTCGCGTGTGGCCTTGGGAAATTCATCAGCCAGTCGCTGCTCCAATGCCTTGTCGCTCGCGCCGAGCGTTACGGAGCAGATGCCTTTGGCGGTAGCGGCAACCAGCAGCTGGCCTAAAGGCGTCTTGGTGGTGGTGTAGCGAATGCTGGCGCCCGCACCGCCAGCGCGATAGCTGGCCGGCGTCATGCCGAGCAAACGATTGGTGTGCTCGTAAACGCGGCTGCCGGAGCCGAAACCGGCGTCGTATACGGCATCGGTGACGGCGGCGCCTTGCTTCAACGCAGTTTTGAATTGACCGAAGCGACGCGCGCGATGGTATTCGGCCGGACTCATGCCATAGCGGCGACGGAAGGCGCGCTGCAAATGGCTGGGGCTGAGTTTGGCGGCGTTGGCCAGCGCCGTCAGCGTAGGCGCTTCTGTGGCGCGCTCGATCAGCGCGCGGACGTGTTCCAGTGGGGCATCGAGGGTAGCGAGGGAGTTACGCATGGCAGTATCCGAAAAGGAGCTGCTTTGCAGACTAAAAGCGTTGTCCGAAAGCAGCTATCCGAATCTTGCGTTTAGTGGTGAGCGACCGGGCGCGAGTTGCGAATGACCACATACTCGCCTTCCAGCACTTCCGGCTGGCGGGCGTTCTGGGCGACTTTCGGGGACGCAACGCGGCTGCGCTTCCACTGCCGCCAGACCAGCCACAGGGTGCCACCGACGGTCAGCACACCGGCCACAACCAAGCCAAACACCATCAGCACGCCAATCACCACAAGGCCCAGCACCAGCGAAAGGGCCTGGAGGAGTGGGTTACGACGACGGTGCATCAATGGCAGAACGATGCGCATGTTAAAAATCCGTGTGGTAAAATCAACGACTTACGTGCGTAACGATGAGGCCATATGGCCTCCAAGACAAGTGCCCATGGATACAGCCACCTCTCCCCGCCGCCTTTGCCGGCTTGACGACATGCCCGATGGCGAGGCGATCGCGCTAGACGTGGCGCTGCCCGAAGGCGAAGAGAGCGTGATCCTGCTGAGGCTGGGCCATCACGTTAACGCCTGGCTGAACATCTGCCCGCATGCGGGCCGCCGCCTCGATTGGGCGCCGGGCAAGTTTCTGGTCTCCAAAGGCATGCTGGTGTGCGCAGCACATGGCGCGGCGTTCAATGTCCAGAACGGCGACTGCATTGGCGGACCGTGCAAGGGCGAAAGCCTGCGCGCTGTGCCAGTACGCGTGGAGCATGGCGACGTCTTGCTGGATGTCTGAAACGGTTTCGCCCGTTGAGCGTTAGCGGAACATCAGGTTGATGGCCACCAGCGTAATCACCAGCACGATAAACGTAAGCGGTATGCCCGCACGCAAAAAATCCTTGCCGCTGTAATCGCCGGGGCCGGTGACCATCATCAAGGCCGGGTGACCAGAGCTCAGCAGGAACGTGTTGGACGATGACACCGCGACGATCAACGCATACGCGGATGGATTGCCGCCCGTGGCGACCGCCACGCTGATCGCCACCGGCACCATCATCACCGTGGCGCCCACGTTCGACATCACCTGCGAAAACAGCAAGGTGAGAATGGCGAGCGACGTCTGCAGAATCCACGGCGATGCATGCCCGAGATGCACCAGCACTTCCTGCGCTACCCATGCGGCAGTGCCGGTGGTATCCATCGACCAACCGAGCGGAATCAAGCAGGCGGTAACGAAGATGGTTTTCCAGTTCACTGCGCGATAGGCCTCGTCCATGTTCAACACGCCAGTGAGCAGCATGCCGATGGCGCCGGTCATCATGGCGATGGACAAGTCGAGGTTGGTGAACAGCGCCAGGCTTTTCGCCAACAGAAAGAAACCCACCGCTTGCCAAACTTTGTTTGGGCGCTGCTCTTCGCGCGGGATGTCGGTGACGACGACCAGGTCTTTGTCTTCCGAGACGTCTTGCAGCGCTTTCCAACTCGAGTGCAGCACCAGCGTGTCGCCCGTGCGCAAACTCACCGAGCGCAGATCGTCGCGATACACCTGCTCGCCGCGCGTTACCGCAAGCACCGAAATGCCGTAGCGTTTGCGCAAGCGAAGATCGCCCACCGATTGCTTGAGAAAACGCGAGTTCGGCGGAATCACTGCCTCGGAAATACCGGCGCGCGTCGGGTTGAACAGTTCGGCCAACTGCCGCATGCGCGGCGACACTTTGCAGAGTTGATTGTTGGCGAAGCGATTCAATTCGTCGCGCGGACCAAGCACGCCGAGCACCGAACCGACCCAGATCACTTGATCGGCCGGCGGCGCCATGCGCGCATCGTTAGCGCTCTTGATGGCGAGGATCAGCGGCGCGCCGTGCAGTTGTTCCACTTCGCCGATGCTCATGCCGACCAGCGGACTTTCCGCCGTCACCGTCAGCTCCGCCGTTTCGCCCACGATGCCGTAGGTTTCGGCGAAGTAACTTTCGGTACGACCAGGCGTCACTTTCTGCCGTTCGTCTTCGCGTTCCGGCAAAAGTTTATTGGTGTAGAGATAAAAGAACAGCACGCCGGCGACAGCCAGCGCGAGACCCACCGGCGTCACGCTGAAGAGCCCGAACTTCGGCACCGTTTGCGCGCCCGGCGGCAGGTTGGCGTTGGCGCTGGCGATGAGGTCGTTGAGAACGATCAGCGGCGAGTTCGCGATCAACGTGGTGTTGGTGGCGGTAAGAATGCAGAACGCCATCGGCAGCAACAGACGCGAGATCGGCACGCCGGTGCGCGCGGACAGGCGACTGGTGACGGGAATCATCAGCGCCGCAAGCGCCTGGCTCGGAATCACCGCACTGAACAGACTGGTGACAGAGTTGATGACGACGCCGAGGCGCGATTCTTTGCCGCGCGCCATACGCATCACGAATTGCGCGGTAAGTCCGAGCACGCCGGCGCGATCGAGCCCGGCGCCCATGATCATGATCGCGATGATGGCGATCACAGCGTTACCGGCGAAACCGTTGAACACGCGATCGGAGGGAATGAGGCCAGTGAGGCCGATCACTACCACCACCAGCAAGGCCACCATGTCGGCCCGAATCCATTCCAGCACCAGCATGAGCATGGTGAAACACACCAGCCCCAACACCAGAATCATCTCAGGGGTCAGGGTCAGCGACACTGTCGACCATCCCTGGCGGGCGAAAGAGGCGGGTTGCGATGGGGCAGCAGCAGCTTCACGCGAATGACTCTTCCCTGTTTAGCGAAGAAGTATAAGCGCGTGCGTCGGATTACTGGTGAACCGTTGCCGCATTGGGGCACGGCGTCGCGCCCTCTCCCCTCCGGGGAGAGGGCTGGGGTGAGGGGTCAATCTCGCGGGTATTCAAAAATCGAAGCGAAGCTCTCTCTATTGTTGTCTGAGACAAGCCATGCCCCCTCACCTCCATCCCCTCCCCATAGGGGAGAGGAGGTAAACGCGTCGCGCTATGCGCGAGGATCGCGCCTATAGAGCAGATCCCACACGCCGTGCCCCAGCTTCAGCCCACGCCGCTCGAAGTGCGTTTCGATGCGCCAATCCGGCTTCTCGGCGTATTGTCCTGGCCCGATGTCGTTACGCCAATCCGGCGCGCCTTCCATCACGTCCAGCATGTGTTGCGCGTACGGTTCCCAGTCGGTAGCAAGGTGCAGCAGGCCGCCGGGCGCGACGCGTGAGGCGAGCAGGGCGACGAACGCTGGCTGCACGATGCGCCGCTTGTTGTGGCGCTTCTTGTGCCAGGGATCGGGAAACCAAATACGCACCTCGCTCAAGGAGCCAGGGGCGATCTCCTGTTCCAGCACTTCCACCGCGTCATGCTTGTAGAGGCGCACATTGGTCGCATCGCGCGCAGCCAGTGCATTCATCAGTCGACCGACGCCGGGGCCGTGCACTTCCACGCCGATGTAATCGCGAGCCAGATCGTGCTCGCTGGCCCACGCCAGCGCTTCGCCATTGCCGAAGCCGATCTCCAGCACACGCGGCGCATGGCGACCGAAACGCGCGTCGAAGTCTTGCACGTTGCCGGTGAAGTCGACGCCAAAGCGCGCCCAATGCGTTTGGAAGGCACGCTCTTGCGCGGGCGTCATGCGGCCTTCGCGCAGCACGAAGCTGCGGATACGGCGCAGGTGGTTGGTGGTGTCGTGATCGTTGCTCATGCGAATTTTTGCTCCCTCTCCCCTCCGGGGAGAGGGAGCAAAACCTTTAGCCAATCGTGCCGTCAATCGGGCTGGAAGCCGACGCAAACCGTTTACGCGGAATGCGTCCTGCGCGAAACGCCGCGCGGCCTGCTTCGATCGCTAGCTTCATCGCATGCGCCATCAACACCGGATCTTTGGCGCCGGCGATGGCGGTATTCATCAGCACGCCGTCGCAACCCAATTCCATCGCGATCGCGGCATCGGAAGCCGTGCCCACGCCGGCGTCGACAATGATCGGCACTTTTGCGTTCTCGATGATTTCCAGCAGGTTGTAGCGATTCTGGATGCCGAGACCGGAACCGATCGGCGCCGCCAGTGGCATCACCGCCACGCAGCCGATTTGTTCGAGCTTCTTGGCAAGGATGGGATCGTCGCTGGTGTAGACCATCACGTCGAAACCGTCGGCGACCAATTGTTCGGCGGCCTTCAATGTTTCGACGACGTCGGGAAATAGCGTGCGTTCGTCGCCGAGCACTTCCAGCTTCACCAGTTTGTGGCCGTCCAACAGCTCGCGCGCGAGTTTGCAGGTGCGCACCGCATCGACCGCGTTGTAGCAGCCCGCAGTATTGGGCAGCAGGGTGAATTCGTTGGGCGGCAGGGCGTCGAGCAGGCTGGGCGCATTCGGATCTTGCCCAAGATTCACGCGACGGATGGCCGCCGTAACGATTTCCGCGCCGGCAGCCAGCGTGGCGCGTCGCGTTTCGTCGAGATCTTTGTATTTGCCCGTGCCGGTGAGCAAACGCGAGCCGTAGCTTTTGCCGGCGATGACCAGGGAATCGGTGGTGTCGTGGGTTTTGATGTTCATGGGGAATGTCTTTCGCGGCAGGGTGAGGCGGGCGGGGTCAGCCGCCACCGATGGCATGGACGATTTCCACGCGGTCGCCCTCACGCAAGGCATGGCCGTCGTGCTGGCTGCGCGGAACAATTTCGTGATTCACCTCCACCGCAACACGCCGTCCGGCGTAGCCGGCTTCGTGGAGGAGCTGGGTGACGGTGAGGTTGTCTGCGCAATCGCGCGGATGGCCATTCAAGCTGATCTGCATCCGCCTATTGTAACGGCAGGCTTGCGTTTAATTCCTACACGGTTTTGAAGATTGGCTATATGTCGTGGGCGTCCACGCGAGGTTTGCCGTTTTGTTCTCATCGCTTACCGATTGATTCTCATCCCTTCATCTGGGCAAAACAATTTCTGGGCTAGCGTCAAAAACCTGGGGATTTGCAGTTGTTTTGATTCGCTCCGCCATGTTGCTGGAGGTGAATATGAGCACGTGCAAGCCTATGCGCAGATATACCGCCGCTCGCGCACGGCAGGGGAAATCCGAGGCAGAACCCTATCGCCATCATCGAAGATTGCAGGCGATGGCGTGTTTCTGCGGTCTTTTGGGGCTCAGCGGAGCAGCGCGTGCGCAATCCCAGCAAGACCTGCTCAGCAGCGATCACGGTGGGCACTATTGGTTCAAATACTGTGCGGGGCAAACGCCTGGAGGTCCTGGCACCCCACTGCCAGATAGCACGCCGTTACCAAACGATCCACGTGCGGAAGTTTCACCCGCCATCTCCCAGGGCAGAGCCGTGATGTTCAACGTGTCCTGGTACGCGTGCATGGCGCAAACTCAGCGGCCCCAGACGTGCGGCGACTTGCGCTCGCAAGCGGCAGCGGGGGCGCAGACGGTGGCCGGCTTTGGTAGCGCGAACGACGCGGCGGAGTTCACCGGTAACCAAGCGTCGAGTCAATGGACGCTTCCTGCCGCCGCTTACAACAATCTGTGGCAGCAATGGGGCCTTGGACTTTTCGCGACTCGGCCAGCCAATTTCGACCAAATGGTGGCTGAGCGCTATGGGGTGCCGTTACCGCCGCCAGGAGTAAGCAATCCGTATCCATTGCCCGGCGAAGATCCGAATCAGACCCATGGCGGTTCGGGCACCCTCCCGATGGCGTTGACGCAATTGCATAACGCCGACGGTTCGTGGAGTGGAAATGTCGGTATTACCTGCGCGGTATGTCACGGCGGACAGGTTGGCAGTGCGGCTGACGGGCCGGGGCTCGGACCTTTGCTGGGTCGCAACGGCCTAGCGGACCTCGATGTACTGTTGACCGAATTCGCGAATACGGGTTTGGCGAATGGCACGCCCAACGGCAATACGGGTTTCTATCTGTTTGGCCTCAATCGAGTGCGTGGCAGCGGGGACATTACCAACTTTCAGATGTTCGGACTGCTCACGTTGTTCGACCCGCAATCGTTGCCCAGCCTTCTCAATCCAGGACTTTGGCTGTCGGGAACCAGCGGGAGCGAAAACCCGCCGAGTTGGTGGAACCTCGGTCACCGTCCGGCGAAGTTTTACGACGCAGGGATGAGTGCCGATTCGGCACGGATCGAATTGTCGTGGTACATGCCGTACGCAGCGACACCGCAGTATCAGCAAGGTTTCGACTGGGTCGAGTCGCACGTGAGTTCGTCCAACACCTGGCTGCTTAGCGTCCAATCGCCGTCGTATCCATTCCCTATCAATACCGCATTGGCGGAGCAAGGGTCGGTGTTGTTCCACACGCTTAATTTGTGGGATCCCTCGCGTAACAATCCAGTGCCGCCTCCACCGGGTTACGGCAGTGGCAATGGCAACGGCTCCTGTGCGAGCTGCCACGGTGCTTATGCACCGTATTACGCGAATAACACAGCTTTCCTGTCGGATTCGACGTTAGCGGGCATGGCGGGTTATGTCACGCCCATTAACATCATCAATACCGATCCGGCGCGATTCAACGCCAATACCCTCGCGATCAAAGCTCAGTTTCAGAACAACTACTTTGGTTATCCGGGTCAGACCGGTTGCGCGGAGCAGTTCGAAGGTACCGGTTATCTGGCGCCGCCACTCTACGGCGTCTGGGCGGAGGCGCCTTACTTCCATAACGGATCGGTGCCGAGCGTATGGGACGTTCTGAAGTCGTCCGATCGCCCTGCGTTATGGGAGCGCGTGTCCAAACCACCGCAAACGGGATTTGTAATGGGGTACCAAACCGATCTGTCGGCCTACGATCAAACCAATCTCGGTTGGCAGTTCGCCACATTGCAATGCGATCCCACGGGTTTGCTTTCGCCATATCTCGCATGCAATCCCGCAGACCCGGAGAACACCGTGTTGGTCCAGTCGCTGCTCACGACGTTGTTCAATCCGGTTTACGCCAACGGTTCGATCTTGTGGAACGTGCTGTCGGAACTGACGGCGCCGACGTTTACCAATGCGGATATCGAAAATCGCAAGATTTACAACACGCACATGTACAGCCAATCCAATTCAGGCCATGCATTCACCGATGTTCTGACGGATCAGGAGCGTGCTGCGATTATCGAATATCTAAAGACGCTGTAATCGCGCAAACCGGCTAGACGTGCTCCCACTTCGAGAGCACGTCTATGTGCGCGATCAATGCTGCTGGTTGTCGTTTTTGGCCGGTGGCGCATAGTGAGGTTGCGGCGCATTTTGCGGATGCGGCTGTTGCGCCGGATGCGACATTTCTGGGCGTGCGTATTGCGGCGGAGCCTGATACTGATACGGCTGCGGTCGATACGACGGATTCGGCTGCGGCTCGTATTGACGCGGTTGTTGCTGGGGAACGTACTGGCGCGGTTGTTCCGGCGTGTATTGACGCTCGCGCTGCACGGCCTCCATACGCTGTTGCTCGATGGCGGCGTCGCGCTGGCGTTGCTGCTGTTGCTGCTGCTCCATAGTCGCTTCGCGCTCACGTTGCTGTTGTTCGAACGACGGTTGCGCCGGCGCATAGTGCGGCGCCTGTTGCACCTGCTGAATCTGCTGCGCGGGCGCGAAATGCGGAACCTGCGGCAACGGCTGCGGAGCTTGGCGCGGAGCCGGCACGTTTTGCGGTTGCTCGCCAGGCGTCGCATAGCGCGGATAGCTGCGACCCGACACCACATTCGGCACGTTGCGCGGCTGCACACCGAGCATGCGTACATTCGATGCCGGTTGACCCGCACGAAACGATGCATTCGCCGCGACCGAAGGCGAAGGCGCATTCACCGCAACCACCGGGCGATTGAATCCGGCCGCCGGCAGCGGTCGCATATTGGCGTTGCGCGGTTGACCGAAGCTTGCCGACGAAGGACGTTGCAATGCCGTAGGCGCGACGACCGAGGCATGCGCCCATTGCTGCGGATCCACGTGCATCTGGCTGCTTCGCACGTTGCGCGCGCTGGCAAACGCCTGCGCCGGAACGGCGGTGAACGCATGCGGCGCGTTGCGGTTCACATAATCCACGCCGGTGACCGGGCGACCATCGCGGTAGTAGTTGTATTGATTGTGGATGTTGTTGATCACCGTCGTCTGGTTGTAGTTGCGACTGATCGCGATATTGGTGACGTTGACGTTGGTGTAATAACCGCGCGATGCGCGATACCACGGGTTGTAAACTTCATGCGGTCCGAGCGGGAACCAACCCACCGGTCCGCCGGCGCCCATGCCGACGAAAGCCACTAGCGCAGGCGCGTAGATCGGACGCGCGCGCGGGGGGCACGGAATCCATCCCCAGCGATTGCGAATGTAAGCCCAACGACCGTAGTGATACGGCGCGAAACCCCACGGCATGGCGTCGACCCAGGTCCAACCCCACGGCCCGATCCAGACCCAGTGTCCGTTTTGATACGGCGCCCAACCGGCTACGACGGTGGTGGGATACCACACGTTGCCGTAGTCCTCGTCTTGCTGCCAATCGCCGTATTGGTTGAGATCTTGCGCACCCACGACATCGCTCGACACGTATTGCTGTTGCGTGTTGTCGGTGTTGGCGTATTGCGCATCGCGATCGTTGCACCACGCATCGAACTCGTCGCGACCTTGGATATCGCTCACCGTGATGTTGTTCAACGTGGAATCGGCAACTTCATAGGTGCGGCCGCTGAACACATCGCGCTGCGCGTTGTTTTCGCCGTAGACGATGCCGCCGCCGTCGATCACGGTGATCGTCGTGCCGTTGCCATTGGCGCCTACATCGATACGAAAGGTGCCGGGTTGATTGACGACCAGCGCCAGCGTCGGCGTGTCGATCTCGTAGGTCGCGCCTTGATCGATATTGCGCACGGTGAGATTTACCGTACCTTGCGTCAGTTCGAACTGGCCGATCTGGTCGTTGAGATTGAGTACGCCGACATCGCTCTGGCTGTTGATGCGCAACGATGCGCCACCGAGATCCAACTCGGCGCGCGCATCCGCGCCGCTGGATAACTTGTCGCCGTTGGTTAGGGGCCGGTTGACGTCGGCAGCGCTCCAATCGGTGCTGCCGGAGGGCATCAAACCCAGATCGCCGGTGGCGTAAGAAAGTCGCGCGACGCGCGCGGGTGGATCGCCGGCATCGCCTGGCTGGCTATCGTCCGATTGGGCCCATGCCAAGCTGGCGCAGATCAGAAGCAACGTGGCCAGCAGCATTCGCCAGCCGCGCGAGAAAGACACAACAGCCATGAGCGCACGCATAAATCTCTCTCCGTGCTGCAGCGCGCGAAACGGTCGCGCTCCCGTCATCATCCGTGTATGGGAGATGTTGCTTATCCATTATGAGCGTTTGCTTAGTGAAGGAGTGGCCGTTGCCGAGGGTTTAGAAATCGGGTCAGGATTCCAAAAGCCCCACCTGCCGGTTACCATCGCCAAACGTCGCGGGTGTAGCTCAATGGTAGAGCTGTAGCTTCCCAAGCTACTGACGAGGGTTCGATTCCCTTCACCCGCTCCACGATCTCTTTTCGGCCCCCACCGAGATTCTCAGACCCGACAGCGTGAGCTGACATGGCGGAAGCAATCACCCTCGGTTGGCGGGAACGACTGGCATTGCCTCAGTTCGGCATCGCCTCCCTCAAGGTTAAACTCGATACGGGCGCGCGCAGCAGTTCGCTGCATGTGGACCAGTTGGAAACCTTTACCCGCGACGGCAATACCTGGCTGCGATTCATGGTGGGCCTGGGGCGCCGTTCAGGGCGTCAGGTGCTTTGCGAAGCGCCGGCTTGCGACCGTCGCGTGGTGGTCGACACCGGCGGCGGACGCAGCGAGCGCTGGTTTATCCGTACCGACGTGATGCTGGCCGGCGAGCGTTTTGAAGTTGACATAAATCTGACGGATCGTCGGCACATGCTGTTTCCTATGCTATTGGGGCGCACCGCGCTGGTTGGGCGCTTCCTCGTCAACCCAGCACTTTCCTATACGTTGCCCAAGCCCGCGCACCTCACGATGGATAAGCCATGAAAATCGCCGTCCTTTCGCGCAACGCGCGGCTGTATTCCACGCAACGCCTGGTCGAGGTGGCGCGCGAACGCGGGCACGTGGTGCGCGTGCTCGATCCGCTGCGCTGCTACGTGCGTATCGCGCCGGGCGAAGTGGAAATTCGCTACAAGGGCAAAGCGCTGCACGATATCGACGCGGCCATCCCGCGCATCGGCACATCGAGCACGTTCTATGGCACAGCCGTGTTGCGCCAGCTCGAAATGATGGGCGTGTACACGCCCAATTCGTCCGACGCGGTGCTGCGTGCGCGCGACAAACTGCGCTGCTTGCAGATCCTGTCCGCGAAAGGTCTGGACATGCCGGTCACCGTGTTCGGCGACAACCCTGACGACACCACCGATGTGCTGGACATGCTCGGCGACCCACCGCACGTGATCAAACTCAACGAAGGCAGCCAAGGCACCGGCGTGGTGCTGGCGGAAAAGCGCAGCGCATCGCAAAGCGTGGTGGAAGCGTTCCGCGGCCTGTACGCCAACTTCCTCGTGCAGGAATTTATCGCCGAAGCCAAGGGCAGCGATCTGCGCTGTTTCGTGGTGGGCGGCCAGGTGGTGGCAGCCATGCAGCGCGAAGCGGTTCCCGGAGAATTTCGCGCCAACCTGCATCGCGGCGGCACCGCCGTCGTCGCCAAATTGACGCCGGCCGAGCGGCGGATTTCCATCGATGCCGCCGAAGCCCTTGGCCTGGGGATCGCCGGCGTCGATCTATTGCGCTCCAAGCGCGGTCCGCTGGTGCTGGAAGTGAACGCGTCGCCAGGCTTGGAAGGGATCGAAGCGGCTTCAGGTGTGAATGTGGCCGAGCACATCATCCTGCACCTGGAGCAGCACTGCGGCAAACGCCGTAAACGCGCGTCCTCGCGCGCATTCACGCAGTGACCACAAACCTGCACCGCGCCGCGCATTAACCAAGCAGTGAGCGCGGGTTAACTACGGCGTAACTGCTCCGCGTCTATAAAGACCCTACTGTTTGTTTGCTCGCTACTTCAATCGCAAGGGCGACAGCAGACGACGGTATCGGGGCAGTAGCTTCAGCCCGGATGCGGCAGCGCAGCTGCAGTGTCCGGGCTTTTTCTTGGCTGCGGCCCCCGAAAAATGAGCTGGCACTAAACGTTCAGCCTGGCTCTTAACATTTGCGTCCTTCACTCGTTAAGCTTGGGGCTCCCCCGGCCCTTGTGCTGGCTGCGTAGCGGAGAGACGCATGCGCGTTCTAGTCATAGAAGATAACAGCGATATCGCGACCAATATTGGCGACTATCTGGAAGATCGTGGCCACGTCGTGGATTTTGCCGGAGATGGCGTCACCGGCCTGCACCTGGCCGTGGTGCACGATTTCGACGTCATCGTGCTCGACTTGACCCTGCCGGGTATGGACGGCCTGGACGTAGCCCGCAAGCTGCGCCACGAAGCCCACAAGCAAACCCCCGTGCTGATGCTCACCGCCCGCGACGCCCTGGAGCAAAAGCTCACCGGTTTCGAGTCCGGCGCGGACGATTACATGACCAAGCCCTTCGCCCTGCAGGAGCTGGCCGCGCGCCTGGAAGTCTTGGCGCGTCGCGGCAAGGGCCCGCAGAGCCGTGTGCTCAAGGTCGCCGACCTCACCTATAACCTGGACACCCTCACGGTCACCCGCGACGGCAAATCCATCCAGCTCAATCCGATCGGGCTGAAGCTGTTGCAAGCGTTGATGGAAGCCAGCCCTTCCGTCGTCACGCGGCAGGATCTGGAACAGAAAGTGTGGGGCGAAGAATTGCCCGACAGCGATAGCCTGCGGGTGCACATCCACGGTCTGCGCGCCGCGATCGACAAGCCGTTCGAAAAGGCCTTGATCCACACCAGACACGGCATCGGTTACCGCATGGTCGATCCGGATGCAGTCCAGGCGTAAGCTGCGGTTTCGCCTCATCCTCTCCTTCGCGCTGTTCGGTTTTGGCCTCAGCGCGTTGTTTGCCGTGGCGTCGTTGTATGTGCGCTACAAGGTCGAGAATCAGTTGGTCGCTGGCGCGCTGCAAAGCGACGTCGATCAGGCGGTCGATAAAACCATCGCCAATCCCAATCAGCCGGTTGCTTCCGAATTGGTGGAAGCGTGGATCAAGAGCGATCGCACGCTCTACAAGATGCCGTTGGCGTGGCAGAACCTGGATACCGGCATCCACGACATGTACGAAACGGATGCCAGCGGGCATGTCAAACACTACAAGCTCGCCGTTCGTCGCAAGGACGGCATTATCGGGTTCGTGCGCTACGACATCAGTCGCGAAGATCTAGGTAAGCGCCAGCTGATCACATCGCTCATTTCTGCGGTTGTTTTGTTTAGCTTGTTGTCGCTCGCGATTGGTTTGTGGCTGTCGCGCAAAGTGCTCAAACCCGTCAGCGAATTGGCGCGACGCTTGCGCGATTTCAAGAAAACAGGTCGAGCCGAACCGCTCGCGGTGCACTTTGCCGACGATGAAGTAGGCGAGTTGGCGCAAGCATTGGACGAATACGCCAAGCGGCTTACCGCCATTGTGGAACGCGACCGCGAATTCAATTCCGATGTAAGCCACGAGTTGCGCACGCCGCTTGCCGTTATTTCCAGCACGACGGAACTGTTGCAAGGTTCACCGGATCTCACCGACAAATTGCGCGAACGCCTCAAGCGTATCGAGCGTGCATCGCGTCAGGCGACGGAACTGATCGAGGCGCTTCTGCTTTTGTCGCGCGCCGAGCGCCGCGGGCCGACGCGTGGCGAAACCACTGATGTCGCCAAAGTCGCCTCCGACGTCATCGAAAGCCAGCGGCCGCAAATTCGCGACAAACCCGTCGACATCGAGCTGGTGCAGAACGATGCGATCACCGTCAACGCGCCGGCTTCGGTATTGTCGGTGGCGCTCACCAACCTGATCGGCAATGCGATCAAATACACGCTCGAAGGTCGCGTGACGGTCACCGTGGAAAAAGGTCGTGTCGACGTGATCGATACCGGCCCCGGCATCAAACCGGAAGACGCCGAGCGCCTATTTCAGCGCGGCGTGCGTGGTGAGGGCGCAGGCGGAAGCGGCGCGGGTCTGGGCCTAGCCATCGTGCGTCGTCTTTGCGAGCTTTACAGCTGGGATGTGTCGATGCGACCACGCACCGATACCAACGGCGCCATCGCGACCATCGTATTCGTGCGCAGCGGCAGCGATTGAGCTTTGGAATTTGCCCTCCCCCTGCAGGCAGGGGGAGGTTGAGAGGGGGTAACGCACCTCGCGATAACGCAATGGATTTGCGATGGACGAAAAATGGATGCGCGCACGCGCGCTTCGTCATGCTACAACCGATCCGGAACGCCACTTGTGGCGCTTTTTGCGACGCGAAAATCTCGCGGGATTCAAGTTCCGGCGGCAATATCCCATAGCTGGATATATCGTAGATTTTGTCTGCGTATCAGCCAAATTGGTTATTGAACTGGATGGCGGGAAGCATAGCGAATCGCGGGAATACGACGTGAATCGTACACGCGTAATTGGGTCGCGTGGATATCGTGTTTTGCGCTTTTGGAACGATGACGTACTGCTTCGGACGGAAAGTGCGCTTGAAGAAATTTGGCGGAATTTGCCGAATCGGTAAGGTTGGGGACTGACCCCACCCCAGCCCTCCCCTACTACGCAGGGGAGGGAGCGGTTATCGGCGAGACAGTGTCTTCATGGCGACGACAATGCTAAGGCGCGTGCATCAGCACTCGATCACGTTGACCGCAAGCCCGCCGCGCGACGTTTCTTTGTACTTGTCCTTCATATCGCGACCCGTATCGCGCATAGTCGCGATCACCTTGTCGAGCGATACGCGGTGCTTGCCGTCGCTCTTGAGCGCCATGCGGCTGGCGTTGATGGCTTTGACCGAGCCCATGGCGTTGCGCTCGATGCACGGAATCTGCACCAGGCCGCCGATGGGATCGCACGTCAGGCCTAGGTTGTGTTCCATGCCGATTTCAGCGGCGTTTTCGATTTGATGCACGGTGCCGCCCAAGGCGGCGGTTAGGCCGCCCGCGGCCATGGAGCACGCGACGCCCACTTCGCCCTGACAACCGACTTCGGCGCCGGAAATGGATGCGTTCTCTTTGTAGAGAATGCCGATGGCGGCGGCGGTGAGTAGAAAATCGATAATGCCGTTTTCGTCGGATTTCGGGCAGAAACGGTGGTAGTAGTGCAGCACCGCCGGAACGATGCCCGCCGCGCCGTTGGTCGGTGCGGTGACGACGCGTCCGCCGGCGGCGTTTTCTTCGTTCACGGCAAGCGCGTAGAGATTCACCCAGTCCAGAATCGTGAGCGGATCTTTGAGCGACGCCTCGGGTTGGTTGCGCAATTCCGTCGCCATCGCGGGCGCACGACGCGTGACTTTCAAGCCGCCCGGCAATATGCCCGGCGAGCGCAGCCCGCGTTCCATGCATCCTTGCATGGCTTTCCAAATATTCAGCATGCCTGCGCGGATTTCCGCTTCGCTGCGCCAAACCTTTTCGTTTTCCATCATCAGCTGGGCGATGGTCATCTTGTGCTGTTCGCACAACGCCAGCAATTGATCGCCGGTGGCGAAGTGATACGGCTGCTCAGTGGTGTCGGCGACGATGCGGTCTTCCGCCGCTTCATCGTGATTGACGACGAAGCCGCCGCCCACGGAGTAGTAATCGCGCGTCGCCAGTTCGTTGCCGTCGGCATCGTAGGCGGAGAAGCGCATGCCGTTGGTGTGGAACGGAAGCTTTTGACGCTTGTTGAAAACGAGATCGCGCTTTTCGTCGAACTCGATCTCATGTTTGCCGAGGAGGCGAATGCGATGACTCGTATGCACGCGCTTGAGAATCTCGGGAATATTGTCGGCGTCGACCGTATCCGGATGCTCGCCCTCGAAGCCGAGCACGACGGCTTTGTCGGTGCCGTGTCCACGACCGGTCATGGCGAGAGAACCGTAGAGTTCCGCGCGCACGCGCACCACGCGATCGAGCACGCCTTTTTCATCCAGCCAGCGCTCGGAAAAACGAGCGGCGGCCCGCATGGGGCCTACGGTGTGAGAGGAAGAAGGGCCAATACCGATCTTGAAAATATCGAATGCGCTGACAGCCATGGGGGCGATGCGATGACAGGGAAGAACTGGCTATTCTACGCGGACCGTTCCTTCCCAGCATTCTGCGGACGCACGTAATGGCCGATTGGGTCCTTTACCAACGCGATTATTGCCACCTGTGCGACATGGCCCTGGCCGTGCTGGCCGAAGCGCGTGCGCCGGATTTCGATAGCGTCTGGGTGGACGACAGCCAGGAGCTGGAAGAACGCTACGGCGCCCGTGTACCCGTGCTGCGCGATCTACGCAGCGGGCGGGAGCTGGATTGGCCGTTCGATGCCGACAAAGTGTCGCGTTGGATCCATGCGAACGGACGATGAAGAACGAGTGGGGTAACCCGTTCCTCACCGTTTAGCGTAGCGCCGATTACTTGCCTTTGAGCACCAGATGCGCCGTGATCTTTACGTCCGCGCCAATCACGGACGTATCGGCGTATTGACCGCCGCCCACGCCGAAATCCAGGCGCTTGAGCGAGCCGCTTACGTCCAGCGTGGCGCCGCCGCCCTGAGGCTTGAACACGACATTCAAACTCACCGGCTTAGTCACGCCGCGCAACGTCAGCATGCCATCGGCCACGACTTGGTTGCCTTGCTGATGGAACGCCGTGGTGACGAAATGCGCTTGCGGAAATTTCGCGACATTGAAGAAATCCGCACCGGGCAGGGCGCCATCGCGATCGCTGTCGCCGGTTTTGGCGCTGGAAAGATCCACGGTCACATCGAATTTCGACGACGCCAATTTGGCTTGGTCGTAACTGATCGCCGCCGTCCATTTCTCGAAGTGGCCATCGAAACCACTGCCCTGGAAACTGTCGGCAAAACCCAGCGTGCTGCCCGGCTGCACGGTGTAATCGGTCGCGGTGGCGACGCACGGTGCAGCGAGCACGAGCAGCAACGCGAGCGCGCGAGGACGAATGCGAAAGGTCATGAGAGCTCTCCTTGAGATGATTTGTCGCCATTGACGCGGCTAAACGGCAGCATGCGACGAAGAACGTTGTCGCGATCGAAGAAATGATGTTTCAACGCGGCGCCGACATGCGCGACCAATACCAGCAGCAACAGATAGAACAGCGATTCGTGAATCGCGTGCGCGGTGCGCGCCAGTTCATCGTTTTTGTCGGCCAGTGCGGGCAGATTGAACAGCTTGAACCACTGCAGCGGATAACCGTGCAAGGAATTGAACCACCAGCCGCTCAGTGGCAACGCAAGAATGAATCCGTACAGCGCGATATGCGTCAGGTGTGCGCCGATGCGTTGCCAACGCGGCATCGGTTCGTCCGGCGGTGCGCGGTCGTAAAGCCGCCACGCGAGGCGCAATGCGAATAACGCGAGAATGGTCAAGCCTATCGATTTATGCAGCGCGTAAACGCTGATCTTGGTCATCGACGGCGACATATCGGTCATCAGCAATCCCCAGATGCCGTTGCCGAGAATGCCCAGTGCCACCACCCAGTGAAACAGTTTGGAGACCGATCCCCACTGGCGGTCGTCGCTACGCAGACTCATGGATGTTCCTTGTCGTTGGTCGAGTTGTCGCGAATGCCTTCGAGCTCCAGCCAGATCGCGACGTCGTGGCCGATGGCGTTGGGAAAGCCGCTGATGCCGAACGCGGTGCGATCGAGCGTGGCGGTTGCGGAAAAGCCAGCGATCGTATGCATGCCGTAAATGGTTTTGCCGACGCGGTTGATGCGAAACGGTATGTCGATCGGCCGACTCACGCCATGCAGGAGAAGCGTGCCATGCAGCACGCCGTGCGTATCGTCTTTGCGTTCCACCGACGCGCTGCTGAAGTGCGCGGTCGGATACGTTTTGCAATCCAGCAGCGAGGGCTTGCACACCGCTTCGTTCCAGGCGGCGTCGCCCAGATCCAGGCTGCGCATGTCGATATCCAGTTCGGTGCTCGATTGCGTCCAATCGTTGGGATCGAAACGCAGCGAACCTTGCGCGATATGCAAGCGGCCCAAGGGGCGCGAGAAGCCGTCGTGGTCGATGCTGAAGACGATCTGGCTGTGCACCGTGTCGTAGCGATAGCTGTCGGCTGCTAAGACAGCCGACGGCAGCCATAGCGAGCTGAGACACACGGTCAGCAGAGAGCAGGCGAGGCGGCTTTTCGTCATCCAGGAAGTCTGGCGGAAACGCTTAGGGTCTGCCAGCGCGGGCGCGGAAACGGATTGTTGCCGCTGGATGAACAGCACATGCGGATACCTGTCAGGTTTGGCATGATCCCTCCCCAGCGAGCGTGTAGGGTACCGCTCTCACGCGAATGGTCCGGGGGCCACTGTGGCGGTTTTTAGTTTGGGGCTGGCCTTCCTGCTGAGTGCTTCCGTGCCCGGCGGGCCCGCATCCGCGGCGTCTCAAGCGACTGCTCCTGCCGCGCAAACGACCGCTCATGCGCAGGATTCCGCACCCCTGCCCACGCCTCAATTTCGACGCTACGGCGTGCAAGAAGGCTTGCCTAGCAGTGCTGTCTATGCGGTGGCGCAAGATCGTGATGGCGCTATGTGGTTCGGCACCAAGGGTGGCATCGCTCGATTCGACGGCCTGCATTTCCAGGTGTTTCGTCATATCGAGAACGATCCCGACTCGCTCTACAACAACGAAATCGCCACCCTGGTCGTCGGCAAGCGCGGAATGATTTGGGCCGGCAGCCTCGATGCGGGGCTCAATCGCTACAACCCCGACACGGGCAAGTTTACGCATTGGGGGCATATTCCGGCGGATCCGCAAAGCTTGGCCAGCGATCGCGTCTGGGTGATCGCGCAGACCTCGGACGGCGCCATCTGGGTGGGCACCAACGCGGGGCTCGACCGCATGTTGCCCGACGGGCACGGCTTCGAGCACGTGGTCAATCCGCTCGCCGGCCTGTATCCGGGTGATATGGGCACCGTGGAATCGTTGTATGCCGATCCTAAGGGACGCCTTTGGATTGGAACGGATCGAGGCGTGTTTCGACGCGACGCGGATGGAAGCTTTGTGCGCATCAAGCCCGCCGATCCCAACCAGTCGATGGACGCCTGGCGCATTGATGGCAATGGCGACGAAGTGCGTATCGACACCGATCGCGGACTGTTGATGGTCGGCGCGGACGATGTCGCGCGATTGTTCGGCGATCCGGTCATCCCGCACGAGACCAATATCATGACCAGCACCCGCGATAAGGCGGGTCGGCTATGGATCGGCACGCAGCGCGGCATGTATCTGCAAACCCATGCGGACGGGCCGATCATCGAGCTGGTCAATCAGCCGCTTTTGTACGGAAATCTACCGGGCACGTGGGTGTGGCAAACGCTGATGGACCGCGAGGGCGGCATGTGGGTCACGCTGCTTGATGGCGGTGTGGCGTATCTCGCGCCCGGTTGGGGACGTTTCAGCCGCTTTACGCACATACCCGACGACGCCGACAGCTTGCGCGATTCGGTGGCGACCACTATGGCGCGCGGACGCGATGCTACGCACATTTGGGTGGGCGAGCGCGAAGGCCGCATCGATCGACTCGATCCCGTCACCGGCAAAGTGGAACACATCCTCAGTGGTCTGAACGGAAACGTTCTCGGCATGACCGAAGACAATCGGCATCGTCTGTGGATCGCCGTGCAAGGTGCGCTGTATCGCTACGACTATGTGCATGATCGGTTGGATCTGATCGATCCGCAGAGAAAACTGCTCGACCGCCCACTGGAAGTGGAGTCGGGCGTCGACGGAATGATGTATGCGCGCACCTTCGGGCAAGGGATTCTTCGAATCGATCCTGAGACCTTGGAGGTGTCCGAGGTTGCGATGGATAAGCCTAACGAGAAGGTGACGTTAGGCAGTCAGATGATGCTTTACAAGGATACGTTCTGGTACGCCAGCGATGGCGGACTGATGTGGTTTGACCGCGCGCGCGATCGGTTCGTCGTCGTACCTGGCGTACCGGTCGATAAGCCCATCGACGCCTTCGATTTCGATCGCACCGGCATTTGGCTGGCGACAGAGGATGGTTTGTCGCATTACCGCCGGAATGGTCAGGCCCTGGTGTTGGATCGCACAGTGGACGCCTCGCAAGGTTGGCCATCCGTGCGGGCGGTCGACTTGGACGTGGATTGTTACGGACGCGTGTGGGTTTTTAGCGTCGATGGGTTGTGGCGTTTCGACCCCAAGCAAAACAGCTTCTATCACGTTGGTTTGCAGAACGGCCTGGCGAACGGCGAATTCGCGCGCGGCTATGCATTGTTGCCGAACGGTTATCTCTACGCGGCGACCAATGGCGGTGTGGTCGGATTCGATCCGGACAAGGAGGATCCCGCTTCTGTCTTGCCGACGTTGTCGGTGACGCAAATCACCGTGCAGCACAAAGGCGTGACGCACGGACTGCCGTTGCTAGCGGAGCCAGTCAAAGTCGGCTGGCGCGATAGTCAGCTGCATATCCAGGCCAGAGTGTTTTCCTATATCAACCCGACCGCCAATCAATATCGATACCGCCTCAACGGGTTCGACAACGATTGGGTTGATCTGGACAATCACGGCGAGCGCGAATTCACCGGCCTGCGCAGCGGCCATTACACGCTGGACATCATGGCGCGTGGGTCGGAAGGCGGCTGGGTGCAGTTGCCGACGCCGCTGCAAATTACGGTGCAATCGCCGCCTTGGTTGCGTTGGTGGGCATGGCTGCTCTATGCAGTCATGGTGGCGGGCATCGCGGCATTGGTGATGCTGGCATGGCGTCGTCGGTTGGCGCATCGCCATCGCATGCAGCTGGTCGAACAGCGGCATCAGATCGCCGAGCAATCCAGTGCGGCCAAGAGCCAGTTTCTCGCCACGCTCAGCCATGAAATTCGCACGCCTATGACCGGCGTGATCGGCATGGCCGAATTGTTGCTGGCTACGCCGCTGAACGATACGCAGCGCGAATACGCCGAATCCATGCAGCGCGCGAGCAACGCCTTGCTGAAACTGCTCAACGATGCGTTGGATCTCGCACGCATCGAGGCCGGCAAGCTTTCGCTGGACCCGGCGCCGTTCGAGCTGCGGCCGATACTGCAGGACATCGTGCGCTTGCAGAAAGGCGCCGCGCTGGCCAAAGGATTGTCGCTCGATATGCACATCCAAGACGATGTGCCGTCATCGTTGGTCGGCGATGCATTGCGCATACGACAAGTGCTGTTCAATCTCGTCAACAACGCGGTCAAATTCACCGAGCGCGGCAGCATCCGCATCAACGTGAAATGGGTGAGCGGCTCCCTGTTGCTGGATGTGATCGACACGGGTCCAGGTATTTCCGAAACCAGCCGCGTGCGTTTATTCCGCCGTTTCGAGCAGGACGAAGGTCCGCAACGCAGCATCGGCAGTGGCCTTGGCTTGTCGATCTGCAACGAATTGGTAAGCCTGATGGGCGGCAGCATGTTGCTGGATTCCACGCTCGGCATCGGCAGCACCTTCCACGTGCGCATCCCGTTGCAGGTTGTGCCAGAAGCGCCGCAAACGGCTGCCGATATCGTCGCTCCGCAAGAAGGGCGTTCGCTGGATGTGCTGTTGGTGGAAGCCGATACGGTGGCCGCCAACGCGATTCGCGGCATGTTGGAGCACCAAGGCCATCACGTGCGCTGCGTCAGTCATGGATTGAACGCGCTTGCGGAATCGGCGTTGAAGGTGAGCGATGTCATTGTGCTTGAACTGGATTTGCCCGGCATCGACGGCTTTCAGATCGCGCAGCTCATTCGCCATGGCGAAGTCAAAGGCGAACACGTGCCCATCGTTGCGATGACGGTACGCGGTGGTGAGGCGGATATCGCGCGCGGTCGCGAGGTCGGTATCGATGCGTTTTTGCACAAGCCGCTGACCGGTGCGCAACTCGCCGCGGCGTTGCAAGAGGCGTTAATGCGGCGGGAAGCAAATCCCGTCTAAGATATTTCGAGGCGGCGGCGCGACTCAACGCGCGCCGCGCTCGCTTACATATCGAACTTGCTGACTTCGAATCCAAGCCGCTGATATTCGCGCCATCGCACGCGCGAACCGTCGCGTTCCGCAGGATCCGCCGCAACCACCTCCAGCACACGGTCACCATAGGTTTGCGGACACTGCTCGCGCAGATTGATGATGAGCGGCCGCGCTTGCGTATCCACGCCGGGCGGGGCGATCAGCACGGCGGTATGTGCATCATCGTCGTCGCCGGCCAATTGATGCGGAATGTACGCATCTTCGTCGAACGACCACAGCAATTCGTCCAGCGCCTCGGCCTGCGGAAAATCGCGCGTGAGAATAAGCGTGGGTTGTTGCGCGGCGAACGCTTTTTTCGCCAGCTCGCAAACCAACAACAACGGTTGCTCGCTGAAACGCGGCTTGGCGATAAGGTAGAAATCGGCGCGGGGCATCGTTATGGACGTGAAATGTGGAGAAGAGGAAACAGGAGCGAGGGGCTCCTGTTTCCGATCGTCATCAGCCGGCGCGATCGATCAACCACTGCGCCAACAGCGGCACAGGACGACCGGTCGCAAGACCTTTGCGGCCTTCGTCCCACGCGGTGCCCGCGATATCCAGATGCGCCCAGCGCTGACCTTCGGTGAAGCGCGACAGGAAGCAGCCGGCGGTAATGGCGCCCGCGTTCTTGCCGCCGATATTGGCGATGTCGGCGAAACCGGAATCGAGCTGGGTTTGATAGTCGTCCCACAGCGGCAAACGCCATGCGCGATCGAGCGTGGTTTCGCCGGCACTGAGCAATTCCGCGGCGAGATCGTCGTGCTTGCTCATCAAGCCGCTGGCGTGTTTGCCGAGCGCAATGACGCACGCGCCCGTTAACGTGGCGGCGTCGATCATCGCTTTGGGTTGGAACGTCTGCGCGGTGTAGGTGAGCGCGTCGCACAGAATCAAGCGGCCTTCCGCATCGGTGTTGAGCACTTCGATGGTGATGCCGGACAAGCTGGTGAGCACGTCGCTCGGGCGATAGCTGTTGCCGTCGGGCATGTTCTCCACCGCCGGCACGACGCAGACGAGGTTGATCTTCAAACCCATTTTTACGGCCGCAATAAAGGCGCCGAGCACACCGGCTGCGCCGCCCATGTCGAACTTCATTTCTTCCATGCCCGGGCCGGGCTTGAGGCTGATGCCGCCGGTGTCGAAAGTGATGCCTTTGCCCACCAATGCATACGGTTTTTCGTCCGACGCGCCGCCGATGTATTCGAGCGCAATCAATTTGGGATGGTTGGCCGATCCACGGCCGACCGCGAGCAGCGACCCAAAGCCGAGCTGATCCATTTCCTCGTGATCGAGCACGGTGCAGCTGACTTTTTCGTTGCTTTCCGCGAATTGCACGGCTTGATCGGCGATGTAAGCCGGGTTGCAGATGTTCGGCGGCAGGTTTGCCAATTCGCGCGCGAAACGCACGCCTTCGGCGATGGCGATGGCCTGATCGAGACCGGTGCGCGCCTGTTCGTCGCTCGCGAACGTGATGCTGGTGAGCTCGGGCTGACTGCTCTTTTCACGTGGCTTGAAGGTGGCGGTGTAACGATAGGCGGCGTGATCCGCCGCCAAGGCGGCCGTGCGCAAACGCCATGCGCTATCGCGACCCGGCACCTCGACGTCGGCGAGGAACGAAACAGCGCTGTCGATCGGCAAGCGGGTGAGCGCGCGCGTCGCTTCCATGCACACTTTCTGGAAGCGCGCGGCGTCGAACGATTTTTGCGAACCCAGCCCCACGACGAGCACGCGCTTGGCATGCATGCCTTCCGGCGCGAACAACACTGTGGTGGAGCCAGCCTTACCCGAGATGTCGCCGCTTTCCACTTGGCGCTTGATCGCACCGCCGGCCGCGCTGTCCACGCGCGCGGCGGCGCTGGTCAGTAGACCGTTTTCATAGACGCCGACCACCACGCAGGGGGTTTCGGCAGTTTCAGGGGCGGCGGAGGCGAGGCTGAATTGAAGCGTCATCATAAGTTCCTGCGGGAAGACCGGTCTTCACCAACCGGCTACACTAAGGGTTTGCCTCTCCGGACGGGAGGCATGGAACCCCAAATTCTATCGCATGCTGAGCATCCTAGACCGGTATTTTCTGCGCGAACTGGGCCAAACCATTGGCGCCACAGTGATTGTGTTGCTGGTGATCATGGCCGGCACCACCTTCGCGCACGTGCTCGAGCAGGTGGCCAAGGGCAGCTTTCCGGCCAGCGTGATGTTCCAGGTGCTGGGGCTGAACATGGTCGACACCTTGTCCACCATGTTGCCGTTGGCGGGGTTCCTTGGCGTGTTGCAGACCTTCGGGCGCATGTATCGCGAAAGCGAAATGCACGTGCTGTCGTCGTCGGGCATGGGCATGGCCGGTTTGTTGCGGCCGATGTCGATCATCGCGATCGTGATGGTGGTGTCGGTCAGCGCGGTGGCGATGTGGTTGGGGCCGTTGGCGGCGCGCACGTCCGATAGCCTGGTGCAGGCGGCCAACCGTTCGGTCATCGCCGCCGGTCTGGATGCCGGACGCTTTACCGATCTGCCCGGTAAGGGCGGCATCATTCTGGTGGATACGCTTAGCCGCGATGGTCAAAAGCTCGGCCGCACGTTTATCGCCACCGAACGCACTAACAAGGACGGCAGCCTGGTCATGAAGATGGCCACCGGCCAGCACGGGCATCTGTATTCCAACAGTGACAACAGCAACCGCTATCTGGCTCTGCAGGACGGCTGGCAATACGAAATTCCGCTGGGCGCCAATAACTGGCGCCGCATGGAGTACGAGCGCAACGACAACGCATTGTCGTCGGTGCAATCGGATGACGAAGAAGATCCGATCCACAACCTCAACATGGTCGAGCTGCTGCACAACGTCACGCCCGATGCGCGCGCCGAATTCGCGTGGCGTACGGTGATGCCGCTGATGACCCTGGCATTGTTGATGATGGCGTTGCCGTTGTCGAAGCAAACGCCGCGCGAGCCGCGCTATGGGCGCATGTTGATCGCGGTGCTCGGATTTTTCGTTTACAACAATCTGCTCGCCTTGTGCCGCGGCAAGATCGCTAAAGGCAACTGGCATCACGCCACGCCGATGTGGTTGCTCAGCATCGCTTTGTTTCTGGTCGCTGCGTGGTATTTCCGCAATCAATACGCGGCGCGCAAACCGCGCAAAGCAGGGGCGTAACGATGAGCTTGCGCATCAAACGCGTGGATTGGCTGATCGGCGTTACCGTGTTCGGCTCGCTGTTTCTGGTGTGGATGGTGCTGGTGGGGCTGGACGCGATGATCCAGTTCGTGCGCCAACTCGGTTTTATCGGGCGCAACGGCTATACGCTCAGCAACGCCATTTTCTACATCGTGGTGACGATTCCGCGCCGCATGTACGAGATGTTCAGTTTCTCGGCGTTGATTGGCGGCCTGCTGGGGCTCGGTGGCTTGGCTGCTACCGGCGAGTTGACAGCGCTGCGCGCGGCCGGCATGTCGCGCCTGCGTATCGCTGTGTCGACCGTGGGCGTGGTCGCTGTATTGGCGGCCGGCGTGGTCTTTATGGGCGAAACCGTCGGTCCATGGGGCGATCAACAGGCGCAAGCCTTGCAAATGCGCCTGCGTTCCGGCGGCAGCCTTGGACTGACCAATAGCGGCCTGTGGGCGCGCGACGGCGATCGCATCATCAACGCCAAACACAGCGAAGTGCGCAATACGAGCGATGGGTCCCACGTGCAATTGATGGACGTGCGCGTATTCACCCTGTCGCCCGACGGCCGGCAATTGGTGCGTTTCGATCAGGCCAATACGGCCGAACAGATCGGCAAACAGTGGGTGTTGAACGGTGTACGCACCACCACGGTGGACGACACCGGCGTGCACGACAGCACGTCGGCCAACGAACACTGGGATTCCAAACTCGACCCAGAAGTGCTGCAGCAATCGCAAGTGTTGCCGCAATACCTCGCGATGCGCGATCTGCAGCACATCATCGATTACAAACAAAAGAACGGCGAAAACACGCGGCCTTACGAAATTCCGTTCTGGGGCCGCGTGATGTATCCCTTCAATGTGCTGGTGCTGGTGTTGTGCACCATGCCCTTCGCCTTTGGCGCATTGCGCTCGGGCGGGTTGGGCAAACGCATTTTCATTGGCATGATCATCGCGATCAGCTGGTATTTCGTGCAGAAGGCGATTGTGAGCTTCGGCACGGTGTATGGCGTGCCACCGATCGCTGCGAACGTGTTGCCGGCCATGTTGCTGGCGTTTATTGCGTGGTTCTATTTCCGCAAAAATGCCTGATGCGATGGGCGCGCCGCCGCGTTACGTACTGGACACCAACGTCTGCCTGGATCTGTTCGTTTTCGACGATCCGCAATGCGCTGCTTTGTTGACGGCGGCGCAAGCCGGGGAGATCGAGCTTGTTACGCGTAACGATTGCCGCGCCGAATGGCACGCGGTGCTGTCGTATTCGCAGCTTAAACTGAGTGCTGAGCGGCAGGCGCAAGCGATTGCGCTGTCTGATAAGCACGTACGAAATCTGAGCGTCGCGGACATGATGGAAGCCGGCGACATCGCCTTGCCGCGCTGTCGAGACCGCGACGATCAAAAGTTTCTGGAATTGGCCCTGCAAGCGGGCGCGGTGGCGTTACTGACACGCGACGACGAACTTTTACGACTTGCACGCCGTACGAAGCGCGATGGCTTATTCGCCATTTTGCCGCCTAGCGCATGGCGGGACGCGATTTAGGGCGAAAGACGACTTGCCGTTCGCTCGCATGAGCGGCAAAGTGGAAGACTGTTTCGTCCGTCAACGAGGTATGTCATGGACTGGGTCGATCTACGCAGCGATACGGTGACGCGCCCCACGCGCGCGATGCGCGAGGCGATGCTCGATGCCGAGGTCGGCGACGATGTTTACGGCGAAGATCCCACCGTCAATGCGCTGCAACAGCGACTTGCCGGCGATCTCGGATTCGAAGCGGGCTTGTTCGTGCCATCGGGTACGCAATCCAATCTGCTTGCCTTGATGTCGCATTGCGAGCGCGGCGACGAATACCTCGTCGGCGCCGATGCGCATACGTATAAATTCGAAGGCGGCGGCGCGGCCGTGCTTGGCTCGATTCAGCCGCAGCCGATCGCGCACGATGCCGATGGCACGTTGCCGCTAGACAAGGTCGCCGCGGCAATCAAGCCGATCGATCCGCATTTCGCGCGCACTCGGTTGCTGGCGCTGGAAAACACCTGGCACGGTCGCGTGTTGCCGATGGATTACTTGAGCGCTGCGCATGCTTTTGCGCGCGACCGCAAGCTGGCGTTGCATCTGGATGGCGCGCGTCTTTATAACGCCGCGATCGGCGGCGGCGTGTCGGTGCGCGATATCGCGCGGTATTTCGACAGCGTTTCGATTTGTTTGTCGAAAGGGCTGGGCGCGCCGGTGGGATCGGTGCTCGTCGGTTCCGCAGCGTTGATCGACAAGGCGCGGCGTTGGCGCAAAGTCGCCGGCGGCGGCTGGCGTCAGGCGGGCATGCTTGCGGCGGCGTGTTTGCATGCGTTGGATCATCACGTCGCCCGTTTGGCGGACGATCATGCACGCGCCGTGCAACTGGCGAGTAGCCTGCGCGATATTCCGGGCATCCAGTTGCTCGGCCAGCACACCAACATGGTGTTTATCGACGTGCCAGCGGATCGCTTGCGCGAATTGGATGCGCATCTGCGCGCCGCATCGATTCGCATCAGCATCGGCTATCTGCCGACGCTGCGTTTGGTGACGCATCTGGATATCGACGATGCCGGCATCGAACGCGTCATCACCGCATTCAAGGCCTTTTTCGTCCGTTAAAGCGATTCTCCCCAAAACGGGGAGAACGCATCAGGCGCGCTTGGTCGACACCAGCGCCATATCCGAGCGGCGAATAAAGTCGCGCACTTGCGGATACACCACTTCGCGCCAACGACGTCCGCTGAAAATGCCGTAGTGGCCGGCGCCGTGAATCATGCGGTGCAGGCGGCGCGATTGCGGGATGCCGGTGCACAAGTCGTGCGCCGCTTCCGTCTGGCCGATGCCGGAGATGTCGTCCAACTCGCCTTCAATGGTAAGCAGACTGGTGCGCTTGATCGCCGAAGGATCCACGCGCTCGCCGTTCACGTCCCACACGCCGCGCGGCAGCAGGAATTGCTGGAACACCGTGCTGATCGTGTCGAGGTAATACTCCGCCGGCATATCGAGCACGGCGTTGTATTCGTCGTAGAACTTGCGATGCGCCTGCGCGTCGTCTTCGTCGCCGCGCAACAGGTTGAGATAGAAGTCCCAATGCGACGTCAGATGACGGCCCGGATTCATCGCGATAAATCCGGCGTGCTGCAGAAAGCCCGGATACACCTCGCGCCCATGCCCCGGATAGTTCGGCGGTACGGTGTGGATCACGTTGCCCTTGAACCAGCTCAGCGGTTGTTGAGTGGCGAGGTTGTTGACGCTGGTGGGGCTGCGGCGCGGATCGATCGGGCCGCCCATCATCGTCATGCTGCGTGGCGTGGCTTCGCCGCGGGCGGCCATCAAGGAAATGGCCGCCAGCACCGGCACGGTGGGTTGGCAGACCGAGATCACATGCAGCGATTCGGCGCCGATGTGACGGATAAACGTTTCGATGGTCGCGACGTAGTCGTCCAGATGGAACGCGCCCGCCGACGCGGGAACCATGCGCGCATCCGTCCAATCGGTGATGTACACCTTGTGATCGAGCAGCAGCGTGCGCACGGTGTCGCGCAGTAATGTGGAGTGGTGCCCCGACAACGGCGCCACCACCAGCACCACCGGTTCGGTCTTCATCTTTTCGATGGTTTCCGGATCGTCGCTGAAGCGCTTGAAGCGACGCAGTTGGCAGAACGGCGTCTCCATGTCGATGCGCTCGACGATGGCGATTTGATTGCCTTGCGGGTTGGTGATGCTGTGAATGCCGAACGCGGGTTTTTCGTAATCCTTGCCCAGGCGATGGATCAGCTCATACCCCGCCGCCATGCGTTGCGCGCCCGGGATGTGCGAGAGCGGGCTGCTGGGGTCGGAGAGCATGCGAGCGCTGGCTTCGGCGTAGTGGCTGAGCGGGCCGAGAAAAGCGCGTTGCCATTCGTGGAACTGATAAAGCATGGGGAACTGACCGGCGGTCTAAAGTCATATCATAGCCGGTTAGCGTCTCTGATGTTGCGTTGCGGCAGACCAAAGTTTCTTTGTGGGTCAGATAGTTATGAATTAGGTGAAGTCCGATCGTCTCACGCGCCCCAGTGACGCCAAGTTTTCATCCGATTCGACGCACCTCTGAACCGGCGACGATATCGTGCAGCGTTCGGCGATGACGATCGACCAACGCCACCGCAAACCAGACACACCAGCCGATCGCGACGGCCCAGAGCGCCGTTCGCGGGCCGGAATAAGGCGCTAGCGCCAGGAGCGACAAGGGCAGGGCGGCGACAATCAACCGAAGCAGCGCCTGCTTGGGCGCCAATCGAGCGCCTCCGTTGGATGTCACTCGAATGCGCCACGGCCGCATGCCCAAAGTCTGTCCGCCGCGCAACCACGAAACCAGAAAATACGCAGCCACCATCAGCGCTTGCAATGGCTGATACCACCACGCGATATGCACGTTTGCGCCGGTGGTGATCAGGTTTCCGTGCGTGGCCAGTTGGCAGATCATTCCCACCACCATCACGATGGCGATCACCGCAACCAAGTCATAGAGCAGTGCGAACAAGCGTCGCCACAGCGGGCACATCACATCCTGCGTTGTCGTTTGTGTCATGGATCGCTTGCACCTTGCGCGGTCTATGCCCAGCATCGTGCGCATGAAAGAGAACATCCGTAAAGAGCCCGCGCCCATTTCGGACGCCGACCAACAGGAAATCGCTGCTTTTATCGAGCGTATCTGGTCCGAGGACGGGCTCGCCGAGCGCACGCTCGATGCGTACAAGCAAGACCTCGAAACCCTGGCGCGCTGGCTGGCGACACGCGGCCGTCAGCTGCGCACCGCGCAACGCGAGGATCTATCGGCGTTCCACGGCTCGCAGCCGGTGGCGGTTCGTTCGATGGCGCGCCGCCAATCGGCATTTCGCCGTTATTACGCATCGCTCGCGCGCAACGAGCCGGGGTTCGACGATCCCACCTTGTTGATCGAACGCCCAAAAATGCCGCGCAGCTTGCCCAAAGCCTTGGCGGAGCGCGAGGTGGAAGGCTTGCTGCATGCGCCCGATGTCTCGGCCACGCTCGGCTTGCGCGACCGTGCGATGCTGGAATTGATGTACGCCTCGGGCTTGCGCGTTTCCGAATTGGTCGAATTGCCGCTGGCCGCGTTGAACATGCGCCAAGGCGTGCTGCGCGTCACCGGTAAGGGCGGCAAGGATCGACTGGTGCCGGTCGGCGAGGTGGCGATGGAATACATCCAGACCTACCTGGCCCAGGCGCGCCCCGCGCTCGCCAAAGGTCGACAGCCGGCCGCGCTCTTCTTGAGCAAGCGCGGCGAAGGCATGACGCGGCAGATGTTCTGGACCTTGGTCAAGCGCTACGCCGTCGCCGTGGGCATCAACGCCAAGCGCATTTCACCGCACGTTTTGCGGCATTCCTTCGCCACGCATTTGCTCAATCATGGCGCGGACCTACGCGCTTTGCAGATGCTCTTGGGTCACAGCGCGTTGAGCACCACGCAAATTTATACGCTGGTCGCCAAGGAAGGACTGAAACGCCTGCACGCCCAGCATCATCCGCGCGGTTAGCAGCGTAAGATCGCCTTGTAGGCATGAAGTGATGCTGCGGTGAGCATCGCGCTGACAGCGCGTTGCTGCGGCAGAAATGCGATAATTCGCGCCTTCCCCGTTGATCTCGGCGCAGTCGAAGAGGTTGTGATGTCCAAGAAGTTCTGGCGGATGCTTTGCACTGGTGTGCTGGCGATCCAAGCAGGTGCGGCCATGGCGGCAACGGTCAGCACGCCGCCGCCCGCCGCGACGGCAACCCCTGAAAATGTCGTGCGCCAAACCCTTCAGCGGCTGGTTCCCAAGGCCAAGATCGATCAAATCACGCCCTCGCCGATGCCTGGGTTCTACCAGGTGATTGCGTCGGGCCATTTGATCTACATGAGCGCCGATGGCAAGTACGTCATGGACGGAAGTCTGATCGATGCGAACAACGGCGCAAACCTCAGCGAAAGCGCCTGGGCGACGTTTCGCAAATCGGAGCTCGCGAAAGTGCCGGCGTCGGACCGCATCGTGTTCGCACCCGAGCATCCCAAATACACGGTGACGGTATTCACCGACGTCACGTGTCCGTATTGCCGCGTGCTGCACGACCAGATCAAAGACCTCAACAAAGAGGGTATCGCTGTTGAGTATCTGGCATGGCCGCGTTCGGGCGTGATCGGCGACGACGGCCAACCCACCGCCACGTATAAAGAGATGGTGTCGATCTGGTGTTCGGCCCATCGCAACGATGCGTTTACCGACGCGAAGAAGGGCCACGAACCCAAAGCGGCGACGTGCGACAACCCGGTCAAGAACCAATTCGATCTGGGATTGCGTTTGGGCGTTACCGGCACGCCGGCGGTGTATACCGAAGACGGCACGATGATTGGCGGCTATCTGACGCCCGAGCAGATGCTGCAAGCGGTGCAGGCGCACGCAACCAAGGGAAGTTGATCCATCGATCCGGCTTAGACACGTACCGACAATAGACCCGCGTTTTTGCTTCGCGCGCGAAAGCGGCGAATGGGTCATTGGATTCTCGGGGATGTGTCATGCGGAAATCTCTACGTGCGGCAAGTACATTGCGTGTCTTGCCCTTTCTGATCGGTCTGGCGCTCGCTCAGCCGGTGTATGCGGTATCGGCGACGCCATCGCCGGTTACGCTGCCGAGTCTTTATCACGCTGGCGTTGCGCTCGGCGATTATTGGGTCAGCGAAAAATACGACGGCGTGCGCGGCTATTGGGACGGCGAAGCGCTGCGCACACGCAGCGGCAACGTGATCCACGCGCCCGCGTGGTTCACCGCGAAATTTCCGAAAACGGCGCTGGATGGCGAGTTGTGGGTGGCGCGCGGCGAATTCGAACAAGCCTCGTCTACCGTTCGCCAACAACCTGCCGACGATGAAGCCTGGCGTCACATCCATTACATGGTGTTCGACGCGCCGGGCCAATCCGGTGCGTTCGATCGGCGCATTCCTGCGCTCCAACGTCTGATTGCGCAGATCGATCGCCCCTGGGTGCAGGCCGTAGAACAATTCAAAGTGGCCGACGAAGCCGCGTTACAGCGCAAACTCGACGAGATCGTGCAAGGCGACGGTGAGGGACTGGTGCTGCATCGAGGCGCATCGCTTTATCACGCCGGTCGGAATGACGATCTGCTGAAATTCAAGCCCTTCGACGACGCCGAAGCGCGCGTGGTGGCCTACATGCCCGGCAAAGGCAAATATGAAGGCATGATGGGCGCGCTGCTGGTGGAGCGAACGGACGGTACGCGCTTTCGGATCGGCACGGGCTTTAGCGACGATCAGCGACGTGATCCGCCGCCGGTAGGAAGTACGGTCACTTATCGTTACCAGGGCATGACATCCGGCGGAAAGCCTCGGTTTGCGCGATTTATGCGCATTCGCGACGAGCTTTAGCACGATGGCGAAGGCGCGTCAGCCCAGTCTGGCTGCCCGGTCTCGCCCGGAATAGAAGCGAGCATGGCGTGGCTAAGGTACAATAGCCGACTCCACTGCTTAGCGCCTTTTCCCCCGCAATGATCGCACTCGACGGGCAGAGCGCCCTCTCGCCTTTTCGTCTGGAACGTCTGAATGCCCGTCTGGATGCCCTGCATCGTGGCGCCCGGGTGCAGGCGTGCTGGTTTGTCTATGTCATCGACGCGGCCGCCGAGCCCGAGGGCGAGCAGCGCAAGCACTTGCTTGAGGCGCTGGAAGCCAAAGACAGCAAGCCGGAATCGGCTTCGTTTTGGATCGTGCCGCGTCTGGGCACCATTTCGCCGTGGTCCAGCAAGGCGACGGACATCCTGCACGACTGCGGATTCGATGTACGACGCGTCGAACGCGGCATCGCTTACCAGATAAGCGGCATGCCCGCTGTCAGCGATGCGCGATACAACGATGTGCTCGCGGTCCTGCACGATCCGATGACGCAATCGGTGCTGACGCAACTGGAACAGGCGCAAGGTTTGTTCCTTGCCGGCCAGCCCGGCAACCTCGTGCATATCGCGCTGGGTTTCGATGCGCGCGCTGCGCTGGCCAAGGCCAACAAAGAATTGGGCCTGGCGTTGGCCGACGACGAGATCGATTACCTCGCCGAGCGCTACGCCGAACTCGGTCGCGATCCCACCGACGCCGAACTCTTTATGTTCGCGCAGGCCAATTCCGAGCATTGCCGCCACAAAGTGTTCAACGCCAGTTGGACGGTCGACGGCGAAGCGCAGGAAAAAAGCCTGTTCGGCATGATCAAGAACACGCATCAGCATTCGCCGGCTTACACGCTTTCGGCCTACAAGGACAACGCCGCCGTCGTCGAAGGTCATGCTGGCAAACGTTTCGTGTGCGGTACCGATGGCGTGTGGCGCGATAGCGAAGAACGCATCGAATACGCCATCAAAGTCGAAACGCACAATCACCCCACGGCGATCGCGCCGTGGCCGGGTGCGGCAACGGGCGCGGGCGGTGAAATCCGCGACGAAGGCGCGACTGGTCGCGGCGCCAAACCGAAGGCCGGCTTGACCGGCTTTTCCGTGTCGGATCTGCGCATTCCCGGTCATCCGCAACCGTGGGAAGTGGAACGTCCGCTGCCGCCGCGCATGGCGAGCGCGTTCGAGATCATGCGCGACGGCCCGCTTGGCGCTGCCGCGTTCAATAACGAATTCGGCCGTCCGTGCCTGGGCGGTTATTTCCGCACGTACGAGCACGAAACCGGCGAAGAAGGCGTGCGCCGCGGTTACGACAAACCGATCATGATCGCCGGCGGTCTCGCCAACATCCGAAGCATCGATGTGCAGAAGCAGGAACTACAGCCGGGTCACGCCGTGATCGTGCTTGGCGGTCCTGCGATGTTGATCGGTTTGGGCGGTGGCGCGGCGTCGTCCGTGGCGTCCGGCGCGTCGAGTGCGGAACTGGATTTTGCATCGGTGCAACGCGACAACGCGGAAATGGAGCGTCGCTGCCAGCAAGTGATCGACGCGTGCTGGTTCCTCGGTGTGCGCAATCCCATCGTGAGCATTCACGACGTGGGCGCGGGCGGTTTGTCCAACGCCATTCCCGAGTTGCTCAACGATGCCGGTGTGGGTGGCGACATCGATTTGTCGAAAGTGCCGTGCGACGATCCTTCGCTTTCGCCGATGCAGGTGTGGAGCAACGAGTCGCAGGAACGCTACGTGCTGGGCATCGCCCAGGAAAACCTCGCGGAATTTGAAGCGTTTTGCGTGCGTGAGCGTTGCCCTTACGCGGTGGTCGGTACGGCCACCAAGGAACGCGTGCTGCGCGTCACCGATCCGCGTCGCAATTTGAAGGTCATCGATCTGCCGATGGATGTGCTGTTCGGCAAAGCGCCGCGCATGCATCGCGATGCCAAGCGCATCAAGCCGCGCATCGATCTGATTCCGGATCTCAGCGGTATCGGCATGAACGAAGCGCTGATGCGCGTGCTGCGTTTGCCGACCGTCGGCAGCAAGAGCTTTCTTATCACCATCGGCGATCGCACCGTGGGCGGTTTGTGCGCGCGCGATCCGATGGTCGGTCCGTGGCAGGTGCCGGTGGCCGATTGCGCGGTGACCTTGCTGGATTTCGAAGGTTACAAAGGCGAAGCGATGGCGATGGCCGAACGCGCGCCGGTCGCTTTGCTCAACAGCGCGGACGCGGCGCGTCTTGCGGTCGGCGAAGCGATCACCAATCTGGCCGCCGCGCCGATCGACTCGTTGGGTGAAGTGCGTCTGTCCGCCAACTGGATGGCAGCCGTGAATCATCCCGGTGAAGACGCGGCGCTGTTCGACGCCGTGAAAGCCGTCGGCATGGAGCTGTGCCCGGAGCTGGATATTTCCATTCCGGTCGGCAAAGACTCGCTCTCCATGCAGACCGTGTGGCAAGACGGCGACACGCCGCAGCGCACGATCGCTCCCGTGTCGCTGGTGATCACCGGCTTTGCGCGCGTCAGCGATGTACGTCGCACGTTGACGCCGCAGCTGCGATTGGATCGCGGCGATTCCGATCTGTGGTTGATCGACCTCGGCGCAGGACGTTGCCGCTTGGGCGGTTCCGCACTCACGCAAGTCTTCAATCGGGGCGGCGGCGTGCCGCCGGATCTGGAAGACGCCAAGCGCCTCAAAGCGCTGTTCGATCTGGTGCAGGAAGCCAATCGCAACGGTTTGGTATTGGCGTACCACGACCGTTCCGACGGCGGCGCGATCGTCACGTTGTTGGAGATGGCGTTCGCCGGCCATTGCGGCTTGGAAATTACGCTGGACGGTTGGGGCGAATCCGCACTGCGCGCGCTTTTCAACGAAGAGCTGGGCGCAGTATTGCAGGTCGCCGCCGCGAATCGCGAAGCATTCGAGGCGCTGCTGATCAAGCACGGTCTGGCCGGCGTCAGCAGCCGCATTGGACGTCCGAAAGAAAAGCTCGGTATCAAGCTATTCCATAACGGCGATACGTTGTTCAAATGGAACTGGACGCAGTTGTTCAACGCGTGGAACGAAACCAGTCACGCGATGCAGCGCTTGCGCGACAACCCGGTCACCGCCGATCAAGAGATGCATTGGCGCGTCGACGACGCCGATGCGGGCATCAGTCCCAAGCTTACGTTCGATCCGGCGGATGACATCGCGAAGCCGTACGCAAAGGCGGCCGACCGTCCGCGCGTGGCGATTCTGCGCGAGCAGGGCGTGAACGGTCAGGTCGAGATGGCGGCTGCGTTTACGCGCGCCGGCTTCGAGGCGGTGGACGTGCATATGTCCGATCTCGTCAGCGGTCGCGTCAAGCTCAGCGACTTCCGCGGCTTCGCCGCGTGCGGCGGGTTCTCCTACGGCGACGTGCTCGGCGCGGGTCGCGGTTGGGCCGCGTCGATTCTTTACAACGATCAATTGCGCGCGCAATTCACGGCCTTCTTTGCCGACTCCAGCAAGTTCGCGTTGGGCGTGTGCAACGGTTGCCAGATGTTGAGCCAGCTCAAGGACATCATTCCCGGCGCGCAACATTGGCCGAAGTTCCTGCGCAATGCGTCCGAACAATACGAAGCGCGCCTGGCGACGCTCGAAGTGCTCGATTCGCCCAGCATCTTCTTCAAGGGTATGACCGGATCGCGCATTCCGGTTGCCGTCGCGCACGGCGAAGGGCGCGTGAGTTTTCCGCAAGCGTGCAGCCCGTCCAAGTCGAACGGCGCGGTGCGTTTCGTGGATAACCGCGGCAAGCCCACCGAAAATTATCCGCTCAATCCGAACGGATCGCCGGGCGGTCTGGCTGGGTTCACGGCCGCCGACGGACGCGTCACGATTCTCATGCCGCATCCGGAACGCGTCTTCCGCAGCGTGCAGATGAGTTGGCATCCGGATTCCTGGGGCGAGGATTCGCCGTGGATGCGCATGTTCCGCAACGCCAGGGTGTGGTGCGGCTGACATCAGCCGAACCCTTACGCCGATGGCCGGCTTGGCTGCTGGCCATCGCTTGGATGGTTTTGCTTGCATGTGTGCCGTGGTGGATCGGGCTGCCGTTGCTGCTCGGCGTCGCGGCGATACAAGCTGCGCAACTGCCGCGACTGCAACGCTTTAGAGGCCCGCTGCGGCGGGCATTGCGCTGGGGGCTGGCAGGATTGCTGATTGCGAGCTATCTCGCATTCGATCGTCCCGCATTGGGCGCTACGTTAACGTTGCTCGGGGCCCTGGTCGGGTTTTCGTTGCTGGTGTGGCTGGAGTCTTGGCAGGACCACAAACCGCAGCGCGATGTCGCCGTCGCTGCAGCGGCGCCAGAATGGAGTGAGATGGCGCTGGCGCATGTTGGGCCTTCGGACACATTGATTGAATTGGCGCCGCCCCAATGGATGACTGTGGATAGTGCATCAACGAATATCGCTTGCCGCATCGCGATGACAGCCGAGCATCGTTGTTGCATTGAAGCAACGGTGCACATCGATAACATCGAGCCGCAGGTTGCCGTGGCGCCCGGGGAACAATGGGTCGCGTTGCCGATGACGGCGCAACGCGGTTTGGTGCTGTACGATCGCGCACACGACAAGCTTTATCGATTGCGCGGTTGGCGACTTTACGGCTGGCATGCGAGCGAGGCATGGTTAAGCCGCAGCGAAGAACAACCGCCCTTGGCGCTGTCGCACGTGCTCGGCCAGGATCAGATCGACGTATCGTGATGTAAAGCGTTTGTTTCTGAAGTTGTCCACATCAAGCAGAGCATTCGTTGCAATCTTTGTCGCTCGCTAAGACATCAATCAACACAGAATCCGTCATCATCCAGTCATGCCAGATCTTGATCACGCACCACTGCAGCTCAGCGTTATCATCGTCTCCGCCGACAGCGGTGAGAGTTTGCGCGACTGTGTCAAAAGCGTGCTGGCGTGCACGGTGCCGCTCGAACTGTTGCTGATCGACAACGCATCGTCCGACGGTATTCCACAGGCCATCGCGCGTGCGCGTGAGAGCGATCATCGTTTCATGCTGATCGACAACCACGCCAATCTCGGCTTCGGGCCGGCCGTCAACCGCGCGGCGGCGAAGGCGCGTGGCGAAAACCTGCTGATCCTTAATCCCGATTGCGTGATCGAGGAGTCGGCCCTGCAACGATTGCTGGACGTGTTGGCGACGGAAAAGAAAGCGGGTCTCGTCGGTGCGGTCGTGTGCGATGCGAAAGGCGTGCCCGATCCGGCGTCGTTCCGGCACGATCCCGTGATGGGTCGCGCGCTCGCCACATTGTTCAAGCGCAGCGGCGGGGTGAACATCCATGCGATGCCCGATCATGTGGTCGACGCCGAAGCCGTGTCCGGCGCGGTGATGGCGATGCCGCGTCGCGTCTTCGAATGGTTGTACGGCTTCGACGAAAAATATTTCCTGCATTGCGAAGATCTGGATCTGTGCCGCCGCGCGCGCGACGCAGGCTGGCGCGTGCTGTTGGCGGGCGATGTTCGCGTCTTGCACGGCAAGGGCGGATCGAGTCGGCATCGCCCGGTATTCGTGAGTTATCACAAGCACCGTGGTATGTGGCGCTGGTTCCGCAAGTTCGATCCTGCTGCACAGAAATTTTTCGTGCGTGCGATCGTGTGGCTAGGAATTTGGGTTCACTTTCTGTTGATGATTCCGGGGCAGTGGATGCGGATGGCGCGGCGATGAGCGCCGCTTCGCGGGTGAGCTTGCTGGCAACCTTGGGTTTGCTGGTGATGACGGCGGTGTGGGGTTCCACCTTTGTGTTGATCAAAGGTGTGGTGAACCGGATGCCGGTGGCGGACTTTCTGGCGGTGCGCTTTATCGTTGCCGCCGTCGCCATGTTTCTGCTGTTTCATCGACATGTGGCGCGACTTGAACGACGGCAGTTGTGGCGCGGCATGGTGCTCGGCGCAATCTATGGCGTCGGACAATTGCTGCAGACCTGGGGGCTATCCTTGATATCGCCCAGCGTCAGCGGGTTCGTGACGGGGATGTATGTGGTGTTTACGCCGATACTCGCCACGATCTTGCTGCGCCAGCGCACTCCGGCCATCGTATGGCTCGCCGTCGGTATGGCGACATTAGGTTTGGCGCTGTTGTCGCTCAACGGATTTTCGGTCGATGCCGGCGTGTGGCTCACGTTGGTTTCGGCGTTGCTTTACGGTTTGCACATCGTGGCGCTGGGACAGTGGTCGCGCGCCGATGAAGCGTTTGGTCTTTCGGCTGTGCAGATGGCCGTTATTGCATTTGTTTGCTTGCTTGCGACGGTCCCGCACGGCGGTCCCACCTTGCCGCCCGATCGCGATGCGTGGATTGCCGTGTTGTACATGGCGTTGATCGCAGGCGCCGGCGCGATGCTGATGCAAACGTGGGCGCAGGCGCATCTGCCTGCCTCGCGCGCCGCCATCGTGATGACTACGGAACCGGTTTTTGCCGCCGCATTCGCCGTGGCGTTCGGCAGCGACGTATTGACCTGGCGCATGCTGTGCGGCGGCGGTTTGGTGCTGGCTGCGATGTATCTGGTGGAACTGATGCCGCGTCGCGCGGATAAAAACAAACTACCTGCTGAGGCCGTGCATCACGAGGTGTGATGCGTCCCGCATCACGGCGACTTGCGCCCGTGCGGTTGCATCGCGATGCGCACCAGATACACCACGATCACGATATTTCCGATCAGCGCGCCCAGTTTCAGCCAGTTGAATTTGTGGAACACCTCGTAGATTTCCACCGGAATCAGCGAGCCCGTGGCGATCACGGTGAACCATTCCGCCCAATGCTTGCGCAGCCACAAACCGATGCCTTCGGTTGCGAAGATCGCCGCATAGCCCAGCGCCACGATGCCGATGGCCATGAATTTGCTGGGCCCCATGTCTTCGAGCAATCCGACCAGACGCCAGCGCATGCCGCCGCTGTCTTGCAGCGACAGATGTTCCAGCACATACACCAGATGATCGAAGTTCTGTTCCTTGTGCAGACCGAACGCGACGATGGCCACAAAGATCAGGCACAGCGTTTTGATCACCTCGTAGATGGCGATCACGCGCAGGCCGAGGCTGTGTCGTGCCTCGATCTCGGAAACGGGCTTGGTCATGTTAGGTGCGAAGGGCGATAGCTGAGGTGGATGAGTGAAGTCTAACCGCGGCTTGGCGCTTGCCGCCATGTGGATGATGGTTTGGGCGCCAAACGGGTGCGCACGTTAAGGCTTGCGTCCATGCGGCTGCATCGCAATGCGAATCAGATAGATCACGATCACGACGTTGGCGACGAACGCCCCCAATTTCAGCCACGTGAACTTGTGAAACATCTCGTAGGCTTCCACCGGAATCAAAGAGCCGGTGGCGACGACCGTGAACCATTCCGCCCAATGCTTGCGCAGCCAGAGGCCCGTGCCTTCCGTTGCAAAGATTGCGGCATAGGCCAGCGCCACGGCGCCGACCGCATTGAACTTTCGCGGCCCGAATTTTTCCAGCCATCCGACCAGGCGCCAGCGAATACCGATGCTGTCTTGCAACGGCAAATGCTCCACCATTCGCACCAGATGATCGAAGTTCTGTTCGTGATGCAGATGGAACGCGACCACGGCCACAAAAATCAGGCACGCCGATTTGATCGCCTTGTACACCGCGATGACGCGCAAGCCGAAACTGTGTTGTGCCTCGATGGCGGAAATGGGCTTGGTCATGTGAGACGCCCTGCGTGATTTGCTCGGGTAAAGGGAAACGTTTCACTGGCACGTATATACAACAAGGCCATGTCTTCATATGGACATGGCCTTGGGATTCCAACGTGACGAACGACAGGGGTCAGCAGCAACGCCCGCCCGTTCCCTTGTAGCGCGCCGTTTGCCGCTCGCGGAAGAATTCGGCATAGGTGGGAATCTTGCGCTCCGGGTGATGCGAGCGCAGATGGGCCACGTAGACGTCGTAATCCGGCACGCCGCAGCTTAGGCGGGCGGTCTGCACCAATCGATGCCACAGTTTGGAGAGTGTCATGGTTATGAACTCCTGCTCGCCATGCTGGCCAGCGCGACACGTGGCGCTTCGTGCGCCGTCGGCAGTCGGCTGCGCCATGCTTTCACCATCGCGTAGATGCTGAAACCGAGCATGGTCAATACCAGCAGCACAAACACGGCGGTAAGCGTCGCGTCCACGCTGTTGTTGGTGATGATGCGTTGCATCTCGCCTGCGTTTTTAGCCGGCGCCAGCAATTTTCCAGCTTGCATCGCGTCCGCGTATTTCTGCGAGGCCGCCGTGAAACTGATCGGGCCGACCAGCTTTTCGATACCGGCGGTTACCGTGCACACCACCAGCCACACGGCGGGAATGCCCGGCACCCACGCGTAGCGTTCACGTTTCAATTTGATGGTGACCACGGTAGCGAGCATCAGCGCAATCGCCGCCAACATTTGATTGGCGATGCCGAACAACGGCCACAAGGTGTTGATGCCGCCCAGCGGATCGACCGCGCCTTGATAGAGGAAGTAACCCCACAAAGCGACGCAGATCGTCGTGGCGAGCACGTTGCCGATCCACGATTCGGTGCTCTTCAGCGGTTCGTGCACCAGTCCGGCGATCTCCTGGATCATGAAGCGCCCCACGCGCGTGCCGGCGTCGACAGTGGTGAGAATAAACAGCGCTTCGAACAAGATCGCGTAGTGATACCAAAACGCCACCATGCCCTCGCCGGGAAGGATGTTGTGCAGCAGTTGCGCCATGCCCACCGCCAGCGTGGGCGCGCCGCCCGCGCGACTCAAGATGCTGGTTTCGCCGATATCATGCGCGGTGCGTGTCAGATCGTCGGGCGTCACGACGAAACCCCACTGACTGATCACCGTGGCGGCGTGTTCCGCCGTCGTGCCGATCACGGCCGCCGGCGAATTCATCGCGAAATACACGCCAGGATGCAGCGAGGCCGCAGCGATCAACGCCATGATCGCGACGAAGGCTTCCATCAACATGCCGCCGTAACCGACCATGCGCGCTTCGCGTTCGTTCGACAGCAATTTAGGCGTGGTGCCGGACGCGATGATCGAATGCCAACCCGACACCGCGCCACAAGCGATGGTGATGAACAGGAATGGGAACAATTGGCCTTGGAATACAGGGCCTGTGCCGTCGATAAAGCGCGACACCGCCGGCATCTGCAATTGCGGCGCAGCGAACAAAATCGCAATAGCCAGCAACAAAATCGTGCCGATCTTGAGGAAGGTCGACAAATAATCGCGCGGCGCCAACAACAACCACACCGGCAACACCGATGCGATGTAACCGTAAACGATCAGCAGCCAGGCGAGCTGCGCGGCATTGAAATCGAACAGCGTCGCGAGCGACGGCGTCGTCGCCACATGCGCGCCGTAGGCAATGGAGGAAAGCAGCAACACGAGGCCGATGATCGACACTTCCAAAATGCGGCCAGGACGCAACCAACGCAGGTACACGCCCATCAACAGCGCAATGGGAATCGTGCAAGCCACCGAGAACGTGCCCCAGGGGCTATGCGTCAAGGCTTTCACCACCACCAGCGCCAGCACCGCCAGCACGATCATCATCAACGCAAGCAGGCCGAACATGGCGACCACGCCGGCCAACGGACCGAGTTCTTCGCGCAGCATATGACCGAGCGAACGGGCATCGCGGCGAACCGACAAGCCCAGCACCATGAAATCTTGCACCGCACCACCAAGCACCACGCCGAACAAAATCCACAGGGTGCCTGGGAGATAACCCATCTGCGCCGCTAACACGGGCCCGACCAAGGGGCCTGCACCGGCGATTGCCGCGAAGTGGTGTCCAAAGACCACCCATTTGTCGGTCGGTACGTAATCCAGCCCGTCATTACGCAGCACCGAGGGAGGCGCCCGGTCGGGGTCCATCTGCAGCACGCGGTGTTCGATGAACTTGCCGTAGAAACGGTAGCCGATCAGAAAAATCGCGGCGGCGGCGGCCACCAGCCAGATGGCGTTGATCGGTTCGCCTCGCCGCAGCGCAATGACTGCCAGGCAGGCTGCGCCGATGATGGCGATGACGCCCCAAACGATCTTGCCAAGCATGCCGGTCGGCCTTGTTGCAGTGGTTTCCATGGAAGCTCTCCAAGTCAAAGACTTCATGTCACCCGCGCAAAGACTTCCGTCCTGCAGCACCGCGTCGCTGCGGCAAACAGTACCGTTCGATCCGTGCGGGCCGCTGACTGCGCCTAGGGTCGTCCTGTCGGGGTTGCCGGTCAATAGCTCGCCGCACAGTTTGCGAAAGCGGAGTAAAAACCATGGCCGCAAACTACGCCATCGGAAATACGCTTGCCGGAAGCGCTTCCATGCCCGCTGCAAGCTGTCCGCTTTGTGCGATTGATCGTTGCAGCCAACCTTTCATTCGCATCATTGAGTACAAAGCGCGAAGCGATCGAACGCTGATTATTGCAACGCCATAGCGGTGGAAAAACGCAAGCGCATTTCAGATGGGACGCTTGCTGGAACTTGCGCCGAATCCGTGGCAGATTGATGCGCGACCCGCACTTTTGTTCGTCGAACGGTTGCGGAAGGCTTGGATTCACGCCTTGGCATCCACACTAAAGACTTAAGCACTGCTGCGTGAGGTTGACATGATTCGCGAGATTCTGAAGATGGGCGACCCGCGTCTGCTTCGTGTCGCCCCACCCGTGCCTGAAACGATGATCGGCAGCGCCGAACTCGATGCGCTGATCGCCGATATGTTCGAAACCATGCACGATGCCGGCGGCGTCGGACTTGCCGCGCCGCAAATCGGCGTCGATCTGCAACTGGTGATCTTCGGCTTCGACAGCTCCGAGCGCTATCCGGACGCACCACCGGTGCCGCAAACCATCTTGCTCAATCCAGTGATCACGCCGTTGTCACAAGATATGGAAGAAGGCTGGGAAGGGTGCCTTTCCGTGCCCGGGCTGCGCGGCGCGGTCAATCGCTATTCGCTGATTCGCTACGAAGGCATCGATCCCAAAGGCGAACGTATCGATCGCAACGCGGAAGGCTTTCATGCACGTGTCGTGCAACACGAATGCGATCATTTGATCGGCCGTCTGTATCCGTCGCGCATCACCGATTTCACCAAGTTCGGGTTTACCGATGTGTTGTTTCCGGGGCAGAATTTGATCGACGATTGAGCGCCACAAGGAGCGCGATATGTCCGGTAGGGGGATCGGATGGCTGGTGTTACCAGCGTGTTTGGCATTGATGATGGCTGTCGCAAACGTAGCGTTCGCCGACGTTCATGACGATCCTGCTTCCGTTCGCGATCGCGCAACATTTGGCCTAGCCTATGCCGACATCGCAAATCGACTGTATCCGCAATTGCATTTTCGCTTCGTTGCGGCCGATTTTTCAGTGACGTTCGAAGGCGGCGGTCACAGTCCACATGTGACCTATCTCGACAACGCCTATCTGGCGTACCGCGCCGACCCGAAGGACGAGGAAGCAATCATTTCTCATTATGTTTCGGCCATCGTCGACGTGTACAAGTTCGAGAATAGGTCGATCACGGAGAATGACTGGACTTCGGTGCTTCCGGCCGTCAAAGGGAAAAATTGGATCGATACGTCCAATCGCATGACCGCCAACGCACGCAAACCCAGCGTGGTATTGACGCGTCAGCTGACCGACGGTCTCTATGAGGTGTATGTCATCGACACGCCGGAAGCGATGGAATTCGTCAGCGTGTCGACGCTGGCAGATATGAAGCTGTCGCGGGATCAGATTCACGACTTGGCTGTGCGCAATCTTTCGTTGCTGCTCCCCAATATGCAGATTGAGAGAGAGGGCGATCTCTTTGCAGTTCACCTTGATACGAACTACGAAGCCAGCCTGATTCTGATTTTCGACCGTTGGAAAAATCGCCTAAATCTGCATGGCGATCCTGTGATTGCGATTCCGTCGAGAAGTGAGCTACTTGTCGCCGATGGTTCCAGCAATGCTGCGATCGAGCATTTGCGTGCGAAGGCGTTTGAGGATTGCCAGCACGCCAGCTACCCCATTACGCCACGGCTATTTCGCTTGCATGCGGGCAGCCTCATGGCATTGAACTAGATCGCTATAAGCCCGAAACCGTCAGGCCGGCTGTGGATGCAGCAGAAACCAGCCGAGAAAAACGACACCTGCGATGACGCAGTACGTACCGAATGTGGCAAGTCGCCCACGCCCTTCGAAATAACGCATCAGGAAGTGCAGGCTGAGCCACGCCGCGATCGCCGTCAGCAAGCCGCCCAGCAATGCGTTGCCGAGTTGATCGGGCGCCTTGAAGAGCTTGGGGATCTCCAGCAGGCCCGCTGCAAGAATGATCGGCGTGCCGAGAAGAAAGGAAAATTCGGCGGCTTTTTCTTTGTCGAGCCCCGTGGCGGAACCGGCGATCATCGTAAGACCGCTACGCGAGAAGCCGGGAATCAGCGCGCCAATCTGCGCCAAGCCGACCAGAAACGCCTGGCGAAAGCTGAGTTTCTCGGGGGCCTTGTGCGTGCGTGTACGCTCGATGCGATCGCCGAGCCACAGCAACAAACCGTTTGCGATCAGCGCCGCTGCGACGATGCGTAAATCTTTGAAGACCAGCTCCAGTCGCTTCTCCAACAACAAGCCAACGATGCACGCGGGGATCGTGCCGATGATCAGGGCCCACATCATGTGGCCATCGTCGTTGCGGCGTCCGCCTAACGATGCAAAGAAACCACCGACCAGTGCGATCCATCGATGTCGGAAATAGCCTAGCAGCGCCAACGCCGTGCCCAGATGCAAGGCGACGAGAAAAGGAATGAGCTGCGGTGCGTGTTTATCGATATGGACGCCGAACAGCGCCGGAACCAGCAAGGTATGCCCCAGGCTGCTGACCGGGAAAAGTTCGGTGACGCCCTGTAATACGCTCAAAAACAACAAGAACCACAAATTCACGCAAGCATCCTTTATCGGGTAGTCAACGATGTCCGGTGCAGTCCCTGCTGCACGAGCGGCCGGCTCGCCATTATCGTGGATGAAGATGAGGGTATTGCGAACGAGAATGGAACGGAGGTCCTTTCAGCGAAAAGGCCGCGTTTCGCGGCCTTTTCGCCCTTCCCGAGCGATGTGCTACCGAATCGATCTCACGGCGCCTTGATCTTGAATTGCTTGGTCAGCAACGTGAGCTTCGCCTTCATATCTTCAGGTTTGTGTGTGCCCTGTGTTCCGTAGAACGCGGTGTAAAGCTCGGACGGCGCATCGGACTTCGGAGGATCGATCACGGTGGCGATATCCATCTCGTCGCCGTCGTTATAGGGCTCACCGTCGAACGGATGCTGTTTGTGAACCAGCTTGCCCCAGGTTTCCTTGAAGTTGTCGTCGAGGTCGGGGCTGGGCGCGATATGACGCTTGATGCTGATGCGATCCGGATCGGTGTTGTTCAAGCGGATCTGGATTACGCCGGTTTGCAGCGCAAACTTGCCGTGGTCCTCGTAGTAGCCCACGCCGATGGCCAGCTGGTTGTCCAGTGAAACGGGTTGGAGCGCCGTCGGATAGCTAAACGCTACGTTGCCGGAGTCGTAGCTGAAGCGCTTGCCGTCTTCGATGTCGATGCGTGCGTCTTTCAGCACATCGGGTAGCAGCGATTTGTCAGCGAGAAAATCTTTCCATTGCGAAAGCGTGCCGCCGTAGTCGACGTTGAAGAAGTCGGTCAGCGCTTTCATGTCGATCATACTGTCGTGCGTCACGACGGAAGGATTCATGCGCATCATCATCGCGTAACCGTCGGGCACCGGCAGCGCGAACAACACGATTTCGCCGTTCATATACGGCAGCGGCCAGATAAATACCTTCCAGCGGCGCTGCCAGTTATCGGTAAACGTCGTGTTGGTGGTCGGATTGCCCATCGAGGTAATCTTGATCTTCTCGGGGCCGATCGGTCGATTCCAGAAGCCGGTCTTTAGAATCAGATCCATCATCTGCTTCGGATCGTTGTAGAACGCCGATGCCTTCATGTCGTCGGGTCGACGCACATGAAAGAGGAAATTGTGTCCGACATATCCGCCGGCGACGTAACCGTTGCCGTTGAGCGGAATGCGATTGACTTCGCGACCGGAGTAACTCCATTCGCCGCTGCGATTGTGCAAGATCAGCTCGGGAAAGAAGCTGAGCTCCGGCGTGTCGTGCAGGATGTGATTGGAGCCTGCGCCGTGCGGAAACAGATCGTTGCTGTGTTGCTGCAGCAGCGCTTTCAGCTGGTCATCGTTACTACCGTAGAACGCCTTCAAATAGTTGGCGCTGAAATCCGCGAAGCTGGCAGGCAGCTTGAATTGTCCTTTGAAGACGCCGTTCTGGTTGTAATCGAGCACATCCAACTGATAAGACGTGCGCTTGTCCATCACCGCCAGATTGTCGGGCGCGCTGAGTACTTCGCCGATGGGAAGCGCGTAGTTGAGATTTTCGTTCGCCGATTTCATCAGCACGACGCCGATCACCTTGCCTTCCTCATCGAGCAGCGGACCGCCGCTATTGCCGGGCGAGGCTGCAGCGGAAAACCGCATCCATTTCCAGCGGCCGTTTTCGTCTTCGGGCGTGTCGGAGGTGTACAAGCCGTCGCGAATCACCACGCCGGTGCCAAGTGCGTTGCCCACGGCGTAGACCACGCTGTTCAACGCCGGCTTGGCGTTGGTGTCGAACGAGGTGCTGCCGCTCGGTTGCTCCTTGAGCGAGAACATCACGAAGTCTTGCTGCAACGAGAACTTCTCGATTTTGTCGATGGCGTACACGTGACCGCTCGCATCGCGCAGCGCGGGAGCGCCGGTCAGATCGCCGACGCCGACCATCAGCACATGGCCTGCCGTGACGTAGCGGTTGTTGCCCAACGCAAACGCGGTGCCGATCGAGAAATATTTGTCGGTGCGCTCCTGGTACGGCAGCAGATCGAGCGGCAAAGGCTTTTCGTAGGTCAGTGGATCGTCGCTTCCCCGGGGAATGACCACTTCGAACGTGGCGGCGTCGATTTTTGCCGCCAGCTTCGGATCGGGGCTGGCGGCCTGCGTGCGACCGGCCATGCCTAGCGAGATCACGACAACACACAACGCCAACGACCACTTCTGCACAAACTGAGCGAATTTCGCAGTCACGTTTCGATCCCACCCGTTGGATGCCCGCATACGTTTCCTTCGTATGAATGTCGACCGGCGACACGCCGAATCTCCGCCAGATACTGACATAGCGGCGGGGCATTTGGGGATGTGGCAGAGGTTGGTTCAGGGCGAAAAATGACGCGACCGTGCGCCTATTCGCCGTCGCCTCCGAAGTTCCTTGCGACGCTCGAGGCAGCCGGATGTCTCGGCCTTGCGATTCCGGGCTGGGAATCAACGATAACGGTTGATCAGATCGCGCAGCTCCAGCGTGGCTTTACGCGCGACCTGAGCGAAATCTTCGCCGTTTCCGGCGTAAAGAATCGCGCGCGAAGAGCTGATCATCAGTCCCGCGCCTACCGAAGTGCGACCGTTGCGAACCACCGCTTCCACATCGCCGCCTTGCGCGCCGATGCCGGGAACGAGCAGGGGAACATCGCCGACCAGCGAACGTACTTGCGCAAGCTGTTCCGGCCAGGTTGCGCCGGTGACGAGCGCGCAGTTGCCGTGCGTATTCCAATCGCGCGCAATGATCTGCGCAACATGTTGATAGAGCGGCTTGCCGCCGACGTCGAGATCCTGCAGATCGGCCGCGCCCGGGTTGGACGTGTGGCAGAGCAGAATCACGCCCTTGTCGGCGCGATCGAGAAACGGCTGCACCGAATCGCGACCGAGATAAGGATTAAGCGTCACCGCATCGGCGCCGAAGCGATCGAACGCTTCGGTAACGTAATGCTGCGCCGTGCTGCCGATATCGCCGCGCTTGGCATCGAGAATCACCGGCACGCCGGGATGCTTGGCGTGGATGTGCGCGATCAGTCGTTCCAGCGCATCTTCGGCGCGCAACGCAGCGAAGTGCGCAATCTGCGGTTTGTACACGCAGACCAGATCGGCCGTGGCGTCGACGATGGCGCTGCAGAATTCGAATACGGCATCTGGACGGCCTTTCAGATGCGCGGGAAATTTCGCGGGTTCGGGATCGAGACCGACGCAGACCAGGGAGTTGTTGCGGGTCCATGCTTGGTGCAGGGATTGCATGAAGTGCATGGTCTCTCTCCTCGCCGCCGCTTTATTCCCTCTCCCCTCCGGGGAGAGGGTAGGGTGAGGGGGCAATCTTGCGATGTCGTTGAAGTGAAGCGTTGTTCTTTTGAGGTTTGGGGCCAGCCTTGGCCCCTCACCTCAATCCTCTCCCCGGCGGGGAGAGGAGGCAATCGCAAACGGCCGTACTTATGCGAGTTTCTTGTACTTCACACGATGCGGCTTCGCAGCCTCGTCGCCCAGGCGACGCTTCTTGTCCGCTTCGTATTCGTTGTAGTTGCCGGGGAAGAATTCCACGTGCGAATCGCCTTCGAACGCGATGATGTGCGTGGCGATGCGATCGAGGAACCAGCGGTCATGCGAGATCACCATCGCGCAGCCCGGGAATTCCAGCAACGCGTCTTCCAAGGCGCGCAAGGTTTCGATATCCAGGTCGTTCGACGGTTCGTCGAGCAGCAGCACGTTGCCGCCCTGTAGCAGCGTCTTGGCCATATGCAAGCGGCCGCGTTCACCGCCGGATAGATTGCCGACGATCTTCTGCTGATCGGTGCCCTTGAAGTTGAAGCGGCCGATGTACGCGCGCGACTGAATTTCGAAGTTGCCGATGGTGAGGATGTCCGCACCGCCGGAAACTTCCTGCCACACGTTGTTTTTCGTATCGAGCGCGCCGCGCGACTGGTCGACGTAGGCGAGCTTTACGGTGTGACCGATCTTCACTTCGCCGCTGTCGGGCTTCTCGACGCCGGTGATCAGCTTCATCAGCGTGGATTTACCCGCGCCGTTCGGACCGATCACGCCGACGATGGCGCCCGGCGGCACCTTGAACGACAGGTCGTCGATCAACAGGCGATCGCCGAACGATTTGGTGACGTTCTTGAACTCGATCACTTCCTGGCCCAGGCGCTCGCCCGGCGGAATGAAGATTTCGTTGGTTTCGTTGCGGCGCTGGTATTCGACCGCGTTCAATTCTTCGAAGCGGTTCAAACGCGCCTTGCCCTTGGACTGACGGCCCTTGGCGGCGGAGCGCACCCACTCCAGTTCCTTTTCGATCGCCTTTTGGCGCGATTTTTCCTGCTGCGCTTCCTGCTTCAGGCGCTGGTCTTTCTGTTCCAGCCACTCGGTGTAGTTGCCCTTCCACGGAATGCCGCGGCCGCGGTCGAGTTCCAGAATCCACTCGGCGGCGTTGTCGAGGAAGTAGCGATCATGGGTCACCGCCACCACGGTGCCGGGGTAGTCCTGCAGGAAGTGCTCCAGCCATTCCACCGATTCGGCGTCCAAATGGTTGGTGGGCTCGTCCAGCAGCAGCATGTCGGGCTTGGAGAGCAGCAGGCGGCACAGCGCGACGCGGCGCTTTTCACCGCCCGACAACGGGCCGATCTTGGCGTCCCACGGCGGCAGGCGCAGCGCGTCGGCGGCCACTTCGAGCTGGCGCTCCAGGGCGTGGGCGTCGTTCACGGCCAGGATGTTTTCCAGCGCTTGCTGTTCGGCGGCCAGCTTGTCGAAATCCGCGCCTTCTTCGGCATAGGCGGCGTAGACCTCATCGAGGCGCTTCTGCGCGTCGAAAATCACCGACACGCCTTCTTCCACCGTTTCGCGCACGGTCTTTTCGGGATCGACCTGCGGCTCCTGCGCCAGGTAGCCGACCTTGATGCCGGGCTGCGGGCGCGCTTCGCCCTGAAAATCGGTATCCACGCCGGCCATGATGCGCAGCACGGTGGACTTGCCCGCGCCATTCAAACCCAACAGGCCGATCTTGGCGCCCGGGAAAAAGCTCAGCGAGATGTCCTTGATGATCTGGCGCTTCGGGGGAACGATCTTGCTGACCCCGTTCATGGTGTAGATGTATTGCATGCTGGCTCCGTGGGCGTGCGCGTGGCCGGCCCATAGGGATGGGCGGCACGCCAAGCGTGGGTTTCAAACCCCACATTATAGCGGCTTATGGGTAAGGGCCGGTGACAGGCGCGCGGTTTTCGCCGCCGTATTGCGAGCCGATGGCCACCCGTTCGCCACTTTTTGCGCCGGTCCGACCATGCGGCTGCGCCAGTCTGCTTCATCCAGCCGGCATGGATGACAGCGATGGGTTACTCAGGCGTATTGGGCGCATTGCAAAAGTGGGACAAGCGCGCCGGAAGCTGGGCTCGCTCGCGTGGTCGGGGCGCCGTTGCTCTCCACGAATTCATCTGCTTCGGCGTGAAACAGGCTTCTGCATGTTTATTCGGCGGCAGCATGGTGTTGCTGTTGGGTTTGAGCTGGGCGTTCTATCCGCAGCACGTGGCGCTGGCGCGCTACGACTTTCTGACCTTGGCGGCACTGGCGATCCAGTGCATTTTGATCGCGACCAAGCTGGAGACGCTGGAAGAGGCGAAGGTGATTTTGCTGTTCCATGTGGTGGGAACGGCGATGGAAGTGTTCAAAACGTCGATGGGATCGTGGATCTATCCGGAACCGTCGTTGCTGCGTATCGGCGGCGTGCCGCTGTTTAGCGGGTTTATGTACGCGTCCGTCGGAAGTTACTTCGCACGCGTGTGGCGGCTGTTCGATTTTCGATTCACCAACCATCCATCGTTTGCGGCAACTGTGTATTTGGCCGCAGCGATTTACGCGAATTTCTTCACGCACCATTTTCTCCCCGATATGCGTTTTGCGCTGTTTGTCGCCGTGGCGGTGTTGTTTGGACGCACATGGGTGTATTTCCGCATTCGTCGCGTGCATCGGCGCATGCCGTTGCTGCTCGGGTTTTTTCTCGTGGCGATGTTTATCTGGTTTGCAGAGAACGTCGGTACGTTTACGGCGGCTTGGCGCTACCCGTCGCAAAACCACGGTTGGCACATCGTGCCCGTCTCGAAGTTGGGCGCGTGGTTCTTGCTGATGATCATCAGCTACGTGATGGTCAGCACCGTGGCGTCTGGGGGAGCGCGTACCCGAAGGGCGGCGGCTGGAGGCGAGGCGGGAGGCGGCCAGGCGGGGTCCTAACCGGCCCGAAAGTGGCCGTCAACCCCCTGGGCCGTTACAATTTCAAGACTTACCCCGCCCTGCCACCCCACGAGGCTCGAATGTTCCCGAAGCATCAAACGATTGCCGGCTATGACGATGACCTGGCCAAGTCCATTGCCGACGAAGCCCGTCGCCAGGAAGACCACGTCGAGCTGATTGCCTCGGAGAACTACGCCAGCCCGCGCGTGCTGGAAGCGCAAGGCTCAGTGCTTACCAACAAATACGCCGAAGGCTATCCGGGCAAGCGCTACTACGGCGGTTGCGAATATGTGGACGTGGCCGAGCGCCTCGCCATCGAGCGCGTGAAGCAACTGTTTGGCGCCACGTACGCCAACGTGCAGCCGCATTCGGGTTCGCAAGCCAATCAGGCGGTGTATTTCGCGCTGCTCTCGCCGGGCGACACCATTCTGGGCATGAGCCTCGCGCATGGCGGACACCTTACGCACGGCGCCAAGGTGAATATCTCCGGCAAGCTCTTCAACGCGGTTCAGTACGGCGTGAACGAGCAGGGCCTGGTCGATTACGACGAAGTCGAACGCCTCGCCGTCGAACACAAGCCGAAGATGATCGTGGCCGGTTTCAGCGCGTATTCGCAGCTGATGGATTGGGCACGTTTCCGCGCCATCGCCGATAAGGTGGGCGCGTATCTGTTTGTGGATATGGCGCACGTGGCGGGTCTCGTCGCGGCCGGCGTGTATCCCAACCCGCTGCCACACGCGCATGTGGTCACCTCCACCACGCATAAAACGCTGCGCGGTCCGCGCGGCGGCATCGTGATCGCCAAAGATCCGGGCGAAGAGATCGAGAAGAAGCTGCAGTCCATCGTGTTCCCCGGCATCCAGGGCGGCCCGCTGATGCACGTGATCGCCGCCAAGGCCGTGGCGTTCAAGGAAGCGCTGGAGCCGTCGTTCAAGGATTACCAGGCGCAAGTAGTGAAGAACGCCAAGGCGATGGCGAAGACCTTGATCGAACGCGGCTACAAAGTCGTCTCCGGCGGCACCGAAAACCATTTGATGCTGGTCGACCTGATCGGTCGCGAAGTTACCGGCAAGGATGCGGAAGCCGCGCTCGGTAAGGCGCACATCACCGTCAACAAAAACGCCGTGCCGAACGATCCGCGTTCGCCGTTCGTCACGTCCGGTTTGCGTGTGGGTACGCCCGCAATCACCACCCGCGGCTACAAGGAAGCGGACGTGGTCGAGCTTACGCAGTGGATCTGCGATGTGCTGGATGCGCCGACCGACGAAAGCATCATCAAAGCCGTGCGCGAGAAAGTTTCGGCGCAGTGCAAGAAATTCCCCGTCTACGGTTGATCAGCAAGGCATAATCACCTCACCGGATGCATTGCCCCTTTTGCCAGCACGAAGACACGCGCGTGATCGATTCGCGCCTTGCCGACGACGGCGCCACCGTGCGCCGTCGCCGTGAGTGTCCGCAATGCAGCGAGCGATTCAACACCTTCGAAACCGCCGAGCTGAAGCTGCCCGCCATCGTAAAAAGCGGAGAACGGCGCGAAAGCTTCGACGAACGCAAGTTGCGCACCAGTTTCGAGCGCGCATTGCAGAAGCGACCGGTGGCGAGCCACGACGTCGACGCTGCGGTACGCGCTGTGATCGACGATCTGCGCAAGAGCGGTGAGCGCGAAGTGCCGTCGCGTCACGTGGGCGAACTCGTCATGCGCGAGCTGAAGAAGCTCGACCAAGTGGCGTACGTGCGTTTTGCGTCCGTCTATCGCAAGTTCGAAGACGTGCATGCGTTCCGCGAAGAAATCGAGAAGCTGGAGCGCGATTTGCCGGGGTTGGAGAATTTACAACTTTCGCTGTTGGGCGAGGCTGTGGCTGCGGCGAAGCGCGGACATCGTAAGGGTTGAGCGCTGACGCATGCGGCGTTTGCGTGCCAACACAATCCAACTTCCTCACCGTCATTCCGGCGTAAGCCGGACGGAGCGCGAAGCGCGGAGAACGTCCGAAGGACGGCCCCAAAGGGGTGAGCGAAGCGAATCATCCAGTACAAATAAGCCGTGCGAAGCACACAACTAGTTATTTGATGTGTCCTTCGGACGCGTATCTAAACTGGATTGACCAGCTGCGCTGTTGAAAGGCACCTCGGCCTGCGCCGGAATGACGGTGAGGCAAGATCAACGATAGTGGTTAGCTGAGACTCGCCAACCACTCGTCGTCGGAACCTTCGGCCACGCCTTCAAACAAGAACGTGGACAAATAACGCTCGCCTGTATCCGGCAACATCGCCAAAATCACGCTACCTTCTTCGGCGGTCTCCGCAAACTTGAGCGCCGCAGCCACGGTCGCCCCAGCCGAAATACCAACAAAAACGCCTTCGTCCTTGGCAAGACGACGCGATGTATCGCGAGCGAGCACATCGTCGACCGGCAGGTCGATATCGAATATTTTGCGGTTGAGCACTTCGGGCACAAAGTCCGGCGTCCAACCTTGAATTTTGTGCGGTTGCCATGGCTGATCCGAAAGCAACGATGCGCCAGCCGGTTCGGACACCACGATTTTTACGTCGGGACGTGCGAGCTTCAGCATTTCGCCAACGCCGGTGAGCGTGCCGCCCGTCCCCCAGCCCGTGACGAACGCGTCCAGTCGTTTGCCGGCGAAATCGCGCAGAATTTCCGCGGCGGTGGTGCTGCGGTGATACGCCGGGTTTGCCGGATTCTGGAATTGCCGCGGCAAAAACCAACCATATTTCTTCGACAGCTCCTCGGCACGGCGCACCATGCCGGTACCACGCTCGGCCGCCGGCGTAAGAAGCACTTTGGCGCCGTATGCGCGCATCAGCTTGCGTCGTTCGATCGAAAACGTTTCAGTCATGACCGCGACGAATTGATAGCCGCGCGCGGCGCACACCATCGCCAACGCGACGCCCGTGTTGCCGGATGTCGCCTCCACGACGGTATCACCGGGTTTGAGCAGGCCTTTCTTTTCCGCGTCGAGAATCACCGCGATAGCGAGGCGATCTTTCACCGAACCGCCGGGATTGAATGCCTCCACCTTCGCGTACAGCGTGACGTGCTTGGGTGCGACGCGATGCAGGCGAACGATCGGGGTACTGCCGATGGTGTCCAGGATGCTTTCGTAGATCATGGGGGATGTCCGGGCAGAAAATGAAAGTATGGGGATGCTCTGACTCATTCTGCGTGGACATCACCCTTCGGGCCGATTCTATTCGTCCGCATCCCTTCGGCCCGTCGTCTTGACAGACAGCCAGTCTGTCTTCGCCGATGGTCCTGCGGTCTGCGAACGAATAGAACCGGTGACGCCCGCGCAGAATGAGTCAGAGCGTCCCCAAGGCTACTCCCAATATCCGCGACGCGACAAACCTGACGCGATCCCGCACACTGACGATCATGCATATCGATATTCGGACGCTTCCATGACCTTCTCGGCCATCGATGCTATGCACATGGCGCAGGCCCTGCGCCTGGCCGAGCGTGGTCTGTTTACGACCCAGCCAAATCCCCGCGTGGGCTGCGTTATCGCTCATGGCGAACGGGTTGTGGGGCAGGGCTGGCACGAGCGCGCCGGCGAGCCGCACGCCGAGGTGCATGCGTTGCGTGAAGCGGGAGAGCAAGCGCGCGGCGCCACGGCGTATGTCACGCTGGAACCTTGCGCGCATCACGGTCGCACGCCACCGTGCGCGGATGCGCTGATCGCGGCGGGTGTCGCGCGCGTGGTCATTGCCGCCGAAGATCCGTTTCCTCAAGTTGCTGGAAAAGGCATCGAAAAACTGCGCGCCGCGGGCATCGCCGTGGAAAGCGGTTTGATGCGCGACACGGCGCGCGATATCAATATCGGATTTTTCAGCCGAATCGAGCGCCATCGCCCCTGGGTGCGCGTGAAATTGGCGATGAGCCTCGACGGTCGCACCGCCTTGGCGAATGGCGAATCGAAATGGATTACCGGTGAAGCAGCGCGCGCGGATGTGCAGCGCTGGCGCGCGCGCAGTTCGGCCATTCTTACCGGCGTGGGAACCGTACTTGCGGATAATCCGCAGCTCACCGCGCGGGTCGATGCGCCACACACATCGCCGTGGCGGGTGATTCTCGATCGCCATTTGCGCACACCGACGGGCAGCCATGTATTGGACGGCCAAACGTCCACGCTGCTGCTGCATAGTGAAACGGCGAGCGTCGTCGACGATCGATTCGCGCGCGTCGAACTGATTGCCATGACCGAAAAAGGCGGTGCGCTCGATCTGAATGCCGTGCTCAACCTGCTCGCAGAACGCGGCTGCAATGAACTCCACGTCGAAGCTGGCCCTACTTTATGCGGCGCCTTGTTCGCTGCCGGGCTCGCCGACGAAGTGCTTTTGTATGTCGCCCCCGTCATGCTGGGCGACGCGGCGCGTCCCCTGATGCATCTGCCGTCGCTCACGGATATGGCCTCGCGCTGGCGTTTGGAGGTCATCGACCAGCGCCAGGTCGGCGCGGACTGGCGAATTCGCCTGCGTTCGCCAGCGTGAACGCTTAAATCCGTTGACCGGACCGATCCCGGGGCGGTCCCGGTGTTAAACTTTCCCGGCCGGTTTCCGGCACTCACACAAAACGTCTTCAGGGCGGGGCGGAATTCCCCACCGGCGGTAGGAGTCGCAAGACTTAAGCCCGCGAGCGCTTCCGGCGGTTTCGGAAGGTCAGCAGATCCGGTCCAATGCCGGAGCCGACGGTCAGGTTGTTTCGGTTCGCCGGGGCAACTCAAAGTCCGGATGAAAGAAGACGGCAGCATGCATCGCGCGAGCGATGCGTGTGCCTTTTGCCTTGGGGCGTTCCCACAGAACCTTGCGTGGAGAACGTTCATGATTATTCATTCTCAAGCTCGATCCACCTTCCGCGGACATCTATTCGGGGAGGTGCGCTGATGTTTACCGGCATCATTCAGAGCGTCGGCCGCATCGCGCGGCTGGAGTCGCGTGGCGGCGATGTGCGTTTGCATGTCGATACGGCCGATCTCGATCTTTCGGATGTGCAACTCGGCGACAGCATTGCCGTATCGGGCGTATGCCTCACGGCCGTTACGCTGGAGTCGCGCGGTTTCGCCGCCGATGTCTCCAACGAAACGCTGTCGCTCACTACGCTGGGCAAGCACAAAGCCGGCGATCCGGTGAATCTGGAAAAAGCGTTGCGGCTGGCGGACCGTTTGGGCGGCCATCTGGTTTCCGGTCATGTCGATGGCGTGGGCAAAGTGATTTCCATCGCGCCCGACGGTCGTTCGCAACGCTGGACGTTCGAAGTGCCGGCGCCGCTCGCGCGTTATATCGCGTCGAAAGGCTCCATCTGCATCGATGGCACCAGCCTCACCGTCAACGAAGTGAACGGTCATCGCTTTGGCGTGAACCTGATTCCCCACACGGTGGAACACACGGCCTTTCATGCGCGCAAGTCGGGCGACGCAGTGAATATCGAAGTGGACGTGGTAGCGCGCTATGTCGAGCGCTTGATCGGCGGCGGCGAAGCGTCGCGTATCGATGAAGCGTTTCTCAAGCAGCACGGGTTCGCGTGATTTTCATTAACGCCTCCCCCTGCTTGCAGGGGGAGGTTGGGTGGGGTGAGGTTTTTCGCTAATGCGTGCAACCCCTCCCCAACCCTCCCCTGCAAGCAGGGGAGGGAGCTCACATCAAGGAATAGAACACATGGCATTCAATACCATTCCCGAAATCCTCGAAGACATCCGTGCCGGTCGCATGGTGGTGATCGTGGACGATGAAGATCGCGAGAACGAAGGCGATCTGATCATGGCCGCGCAAATGGTGCGGCCCGAGGACATCAACTTTATGGTGCGCGAGGCGCGCGGGCTGGTGTGCCTGACGCTCACCGAACAGCGCACGCGTCAGCTCGGGTTGCGTCCGATGGTGGTCGACAACACCTCTCCCTATCAAACCAATTTCACGGTCTCGATCGAAGCGGCGGAAGGCGTCACCACCGGCATTTCCGCGCACGATCGCGCACGTACCATCCAGGTGGCGGTGCAGCCGCATGCCAAGCCGCATGATCTCTCCCAGCCCGGTCACATCTTCCCGCTGACCGCGCAGCCGGGTGGCGTGCTGACGCGTGCGGGGCACACCGAAGCGGGTTGCGATCTGGCTGCTTTGGCAGGCTTGGAACCATCCGCGGTGTTGATCGAAGTGCTGCACGAAGACGGCTCCATGGCGCGTCGTCCGGAGCTTGAGATTTTTGCGAAGAAGCACGGATTGAAGATCGGCTCCATCGCCGACCTTATTCGCTATCGGTTGGAAACCGAGAAGACGGTGCAACGCGTTTATGAAGAAGACGTGCAGACCGAATTCGGTCCGTTCCGTCTGGTGGCGTATCGCGATGCGATTCGTCACGGACTTCATTTCGCCCTGGTGCGCGGCGCGGTCGACGGCGCCGACGCGGTGCTTTGCCGCGTGCATATGCGCAACACCTTGTCGGACGTTTTGCATTTGCATCGCGACGATCTGGGCTTGACCGTCACCGCTGCGCTGCGCCGCATCGCCGACGAAAATCGCGGTGTGCTGCTGGTGCTTTCCGGCGAAGACACACCGGATGCGCTGCTGCGTCGTCTCAATCGACAACCCGCCGTGCAAGCGCCTAACGACCAGGACCAGGAATGGCGCCAGCACGGCCTCGGTGCTCAAATCCTCACCGATCTGGGCGTGCATCGCCTGCGCGTGCTGGGTACGCCGCGCAAGATGGTGGGATTGGCGGGGTTCGGGTTGGAGGTTGTGGAATACGCGGAGCACTAAGCGCCTAAGTCGCAAAAATCTCCCGATGAATCCACTTCTCGTTGCCCCAGCGAACGCCGGGGCCCAGTGACTTTAAGCCCGCAGAAAAACAAAGACGCGAGGCCTCAGCATTCGCCAGTGCAACGGGGATTGCAGATTCTGCGCACAGTTTGGCCCCCAAGATGCGTTCGAAACGCATCGCTTCATGGCATGCTTGCGGTATCGACTTTGCTCCACACACGAAGGGACCGGAATGAAGCTCGCTGATCGTTCGCTTGCCCTGCCGCGCGCACGCACGGCCTTGTTCACTGCTCTTTCACTTCTCGGCGCCGCGTCGGCGTTTGCGGCGCAAAGCGGCGCGTCGCCGGATGATCGTGCGACCAAGCTGGAGAAGCGCATGTCGATGGAGGACATGCGTCATCTGTTGCAGAGTTACAACACCATGGTGGCGCAGCAGCCGCCAGGCGGTATCGGTACGGCCGGCTATGTGTCGGCGTTGCCGAAGTTGGGCATTCCGGCGCAGCAGCAGAACGATGCGGGCATCGGCGTACACAACTATCCGTTAGATGTCGGCCCGGGCAAGCAGCCGAACCATGTGCGCGGCGAAGCGGGCAATACCACGCCGTTGCCGTCGTTGATCGGCATCGCCGCCACCTGGAATCCGCAAATCGCGTACGCAGGCGGCCGCATGATCGGCGATGAGGCGTTTCGCCAAGGCATCAACATTCTGCTGGCCGGCGGCATCAACCTTACGCGCGAACCGCGTGACGGCCGCACGTTCGAATACCTCGGCGAAGATCCGCTGTTGGCCTCGCGCATCGACGGCGCGGAAATTCGCGGCATCCAATCGCAGCATGTGGTGTCGACGATCAAGCACTACGCGGTGAACGATCAGGAAACCAATCGCCTTACCGTCAGTTCCAACATCGACGAGCGCGCGATGCGCGAATCGGATCTGCTTGCGTTCGAAATGGCGATCGAAGACGGTCATCCCGGTTCGGTGATGTGCGGTTACAACAAGGTCAACGAAATTTGGAATTGCTCCAATCACCATTTACTGGTGGATATCCTTAAGGGCGATTGGAAATATCTCGGTTGGGTGATGACCGATTGGGGTGCCGATCACGGCCCGATGGACGCGATGGCCGGCACCGATCAGGTGTCGGGCATCGATCTGACGACAGGCCTCAGCATCGGCAGCATGTCGAGCAGTTTCGGCGCGCCGTTGACGCAGGCGATCGCCAAGGGCGACGTCACGCATGCGCGCGTGCACGACATGGTGCATCGCATTCTGCGTTCCATGTTTGCGGTGGGCTTGTTCGATCATCCACCGGTGATCAAGCCGCTCGATGTCGAAGGCGACGCGTTGGTGTCGCAGCATGCTGCGGAACAAGCCATCGTTTTGCTGAAAAACGAAAGCCGCGCGCTGCCGCTTAAACCCACGATCAAAACGGTCGCCATCATTGGCGGTCACGCCGACGCCGGCGTGCTTTCAGGCGGCGGTTCGGCCGAAGTGTGGCCGATTGGTGGCCCGGCCATTCCTGCGGTGAAAGGGCCGGATTGGCAGTGGAAAGTTTACGATCCTTCATCGCCGATGAAGGCGTTGCAGAAGCTGCTGCCGAATGCGAAAGTGATCTACGACGACGGTAGCGATCCAGCCAAGGCAGCAGCGTTGGCGAAGTCGTCGGATGCGGCCATCGTGTTCGCCACGCAGTGGACGTCCGAAGGCGTGGATGTGCCCAATCTTTCCTTGCCCGATAAACAGGATGCGTTGATCGACGCCGTGACGGTCGCCAATGCGCACACCGTGGTGGTGCTGGAAAACGGCGGTCCGGTCACCATGCCGTGGTTGTCGAAAGTGAGTGCGGTGGTGGAGGCCTGGTATCCGGGCGCACGCGGCGGCGACGCTATCGCCAACGTGCTTACGGGCAAGGTGAATCCGTCCGGTCGATTGCCCGTTACGTTCCCGAAAGACGAACAGCAACTACCGCGCCCGCAGATCACCAATGCGCAGGACGTCGATTACAACATCGATGGCGCCGCCGTTGGCTACAAGTGGTATGACAAGAAAGATCTAAAACCGTTGTTCCCGTTCGGCTTCGGTCTTTCATACAGCCACTTCGATTACAGCGATCTTCATATCAACACCGACGGCGAGCATGTCACGGTGAGTTTCAAAGTCAGCAACGCGGGCGATCGCGAAGGCATGGATACGCCGCAGGTTTACGTCGGTATGCCGGCTGATAGCGGTGAGGCGCCGCGTCGACTCGCGGGTTTCGAGAAGGTGTCGCTGCAACCTGGGCAAAGTCGCACAGTAAGCGTCACGATCGATCCGCGCTTGCTCGCCATCTTCGATGTGCCGGGACATCGTTGGCAGATCGCGGCGGGCGATTATCCGATCCAGGTCGGACATTCGTCGCGCGATTTTGTATTGAAAGGCGACGCGACCGTCGCGGCGGCAACCGTGGCTCCTTGATTCGGAACAAACGATTGCGCAGCCGCATTTTAGGACCCAAGTCGAAACAACAAGGACCATGCAGCCATGCAGGCTTTTGATACCTGTCGCGTTCGCCTGATCGCGCCTTCCGGATATCCGCACGATCGCGACGCCATGACGCGCGGCATCGCACGTCTGCACGATGCCGGCTGCGTGGTGGAAGCGCCCGAGGTGATCGACCGCGCCGAATTGCGCTACGCGGGCAGCGATACGCAACGTGCGAGCGACATCAACGGTTTGGCGACACTCGATACGTTGCCGGATATCGCGCTGTCTATTCGCGGCGGATACGGCGCGACGCGTTTACTTGATCATTTGCACTACGACGCATTACGCGAACGTCTTGCCGGTCAGCCGATCGCGCTCGTCGGTCATAGCGATTTCACCGCGTTGCAGATGGCGTTGTACGCGAAGAGCGGCATCGTCACATTCGGCGGCCCGATGCTTGGTCCGGATTTCGGCGCGCAACGACTCAGTCCGCTCACGTGGCGCCACTTCTGGCGCACGCTGAGCTCGCCGCAAGGCAATGCGAGCTGGGAGTGCAACGAAGCCGTGGAGCTGGCTGTGGAAGGGCCGCTGTGGGGCGGCAATCTCGCCATGCTTTGCAGCCTGCTGCAGACGCCGTACTTCCCACGCATCGAGGGCGGCATTCTCTTCGTCGAGGACATCGGCGAACCGCCGTTCCGCATCGAGCGGTTGCTTTATCAGCTGCATCTGTCGGGTGTTCTTGGCCGACAGCGAGCCCTGATCCTCGGCGATTTCACCCAGTGCCGTCCGGCGGCCTACGACAACGGCTACGACCTGGCGGACGGTTTCGACCAGATTCGCCGCATAGCGGGCATTCCAGTGCTTTCCGGCATGCCGTTCGGGCACGAAGCGGACAAATTCACCCTGCCTTTCGGGGTTCCCGCGCGGCTGCGCGTGGTGGGCAAGCGGGCCAGCCTGGATTTTCACGGCTATCCGCATCTGCGCCGCCCCCATGAGCCGTCGATGGGCTAAACCAAGCAACCCCCTCCCTAAACCCGTAAAATAGCGCGCTTGCCGTGGGCGAGCGCCCGCACACAGGAACACCCGATATGAAGACCATCGAAGGCGATTTCGCCACGCCCAAAGGCCGTTTCGCCATCGTCGCCGGCCGATTCAACGGTTTTGTCGTCGAGCCGCTGGTCGCGGGCGCGCGCGACGCGCTGGTGCGCCACGGCGTCAGCGACGACGCCATCGATCTGATTCGCGTGCCAGGCGCGTGGGAAATCGGCCTGGCTGCACACAAGCTGGCGAACTCGGGCAAATACGCCGCGGTGATCGCGCTCGGCGCCGTCATCCGTGGCGCCACGCCGCATTTCGACTTCGTCGCCGGCGAATGCGCCAAGGCGCTCACTCAAGCGGCCCTGGGTTCTGGCGTGCCGGTCGCCTTCGGCGTGCTGACCACCGACACCATCGAACAAGCCATCGAACGTTCTGGCACGAAAGCGGGCAACAAGGGCGCCGACGCCGCCATCGCCGCGCTGGAAATGGTCAATCTGTACGGAAAGCTGTAATGAATTCACGTCCCGAAGGCATCGATCTCGCCGCGCGCTCGCGTGCTCGTCGTCGTGCATTGCAGGCGGTCTACGCCTGGCAGATGAGCGGCAGCAAGATGACGGCGGTGATCGAACAGTTCCGTCACGAGCAAGATATGGAAGTGGCGGATCTGGAGTACTTCGAAGATCTGCTGCGCGGCGTAGAACAAAATCTCGACACGCTCGACGAAGCGCTCAAACCGTATATCGATCGGGATGTCGCACAGATCGATCCGGTCGAGCGCGCGGCGCTGCGTCTGGCGGCCTACGAATTGAAGTATCGACCGGATGTGCCGTATCGCGTGATCATCAACGAAGCGATCGAAGTGACAAAGCGCTTTGGTGCGGACCACGGGCACAGTTACGTGAACGGTGTGTTGGATAAGTTGGCGGCGCAACTGCGTACGACCGAGAAAAAGGGCTAGCTTGAGCTCCCTCTCCCCTCCGGGGAGAGGGTTGGGGTGAGGGGTCGCACTTGCCGCGAACATTGCGTTAACTGCGAAGTATCGCTTCATGTGCGCGGCGACTGGATACTCTCTCGCAAGACTTGCCCCTCACCCCAGCCCTCTCCCCGCAGGGGAGAGGGTGTAAAGAGGTTCCATGGAATTCTCCCTTATCGATCGCATTCGCGAACGCACCGCGCAAGGACGCGACGATGTGCGTCTTGGCATTGGCGATGACGCCGCTTTGCTCGCCGTGCCGCCGGGCCAGGAACTGGCCGTTGCGATCGACACCATGATCGAAGGCGTGCATTTCCCACGTGGCACCGCGGCAGCGGATATCGGCTGGAAATCGCTCGCGGTGAATCTGTCCGATCTTGCCGCAATGGGCGCGACGCCCGCGTGGGCGTTGTTGGCGTTGACCCTACAAAACGCCGATGTCGAATTTATCGATAACTTCGCCACCGGTTTCGCTCAATTGGCGAAGGCGTATCGGCTTGCACTAGTCGGCGGCGACACTACGCGCGGTGCATTGACGGTAAGCGTCGCCGTGCACGGTTTCGTTCCGCCTGGCAAAGCGTTGACGCGTGCGGGTGCGCAAATCGGCGACGCGGTGCTGGTGACCGGAACACTCGGCGACGCCGCTGGCGGCTTGCGGCTGGTGCAGCAAAATGGCCGCGGCGACGCACAATCGGATTACTTGATCGAGCGCCTCAATCGACCTACGCCACGTATCGCCGCAGGCCTTGCCCTGCGCGAACGCGCAAGCGCATGTATCGATATTTCCGATGGCTTGCTTGCCGATCTCGGTCACATCTGCGAAATCAGCGGTGTCGGTGCGGATGTGGATGCCGATCTATTACCGCGTTCTTCCGCGTTGCTCGATCTTTTCGACGACGCTGTATCGCGCGAGTTCGCGCTCAGCGGTGGCGACGATTACGAATTGTGTTTCACCGTGCCAATGCGACACGTCGCCGCGGTGCAGGCCGATCTCGCCAAGCTTGGTTGCGGGGCGACTCGCATCGGACGCATCGTGGAAGGCGATCGCATTCATGTGCGCGATCGCGACGGGCAACGACTCGAACAGAGCCGCAAAGGCTGGGATCATTTCAGCGCATGAGCGAACGCAAAGTTTTGACGACCGCACAACGACGCGCGCTGCTTTCCACCCCAGCAGGTTGGTTGGCGTGCGGTTTCGGTTCGGGCCTTGCGCCAGTCGCGCAAGGTACGTTCGGTTCGCTCGCGGCGATTTTGCCGTGGCTGCTGCTGCGCCAGCTGTCGTTGCCAATGAACGTGTTGGTGATTGTGGTGGGCTTTGTTATCGGCGTGTGGGCCTGCGATGTCGCGGGGCGCGCCTTGGGTGTGGACGATCATCGCAGCCTTGTGTGGGATGAGTTCGTCGGTCAGTGGATTGCGCTGCTGCCTGCGTTAGTCGCACCGTGGTGGGCCGTTATCGCCGGCTTCGTCTTGTTCCGTCTGTTCGATGTGTGGAAACCCTGGCCGATCCGGTACCTGGACCGACATTTGAAGGGTGGTCTTGGTGTGATGGTCGACGATGTCGTCGCCGGGTTGATCGCCGCGGTTCTGCTGAAAATGTTGCTCAGCTACGTGTGACGGCGCGGCGCAAGATTTGGCGACACGCCACATACAATGAAGATTGCGCAACGACTTTTACCGAACGTCGATTGACCTTGCTATCGTAAGGGGCACTTACAGGTAGAGGTCGGTCTCATGATGCGGGCGAAAAGTTGTTTGGCATCGGCGGTAGTTTCGTTGCTCGTCATGGCGCCACTCGCGCATGCAAGCGGCATGCAAACAGCTGGCAACGGCAATCCTGCCGACGCCGGCGCGCCGCCGCCTACGACCGAATCCGCCGGGAGTTATTTCGCGCAGCACTTTACGTTCGACGCGCTCAATGCCGACGTCAAGGATGCGATCACGCGCGCGAATCTTGCGCCTGTGTCGTTCAACCAAATCGTGATGCATACGCGCGACCAAGTCATTACGGAAGGCCAGGCGCAGCCTGCTACCTATTCGTCGATCGTCACGCTTGAAAATGCGGGGCACGGTTTAGTGCGCAGCTTGCAGATCGTGCAGGACAACGGCGCGAATGTCGCGACGCAGTTGGGCCTGACGTACCGCGGTTATTTTTCGTTTTTGACGCAGAGCGTCTCCGCACGCGCCGACAAGGTGCCGCCGGTTCAAGGACCACGCAAGATTCTCAAATTCGACACGGGCACGAGCGCGCACGCCGCGTTTGTGTATTTGTACGGCGATCCGGGCAAGGATGCGTTCCCCGATCCCGGTCAATTCTTGTGCGATAGCGGCAAAACCTATAACGCGGCGCAACTGAGTCCGGCGATCGAGGGCCAGGCGCAGGAAATGAATTGCCGCGCCATCGATTCCAACGGCATGGAAACGGAGAAGGTGACGTTCGCGTATCTGGAGAAATATGGCGTTGCTGTGACACTGCGTGTGCATAACGATCAACGCACCATCGATACCAATATCCTCGATTTCAACGTTCGTTGAGCAAAAAATCGGGCCAACAAAGCAAAGCGTGATGTCTTTCGTCTTTGGCGTGATCGCTTTACTCACCCGACCTACCGTATCCTGACCGCTGGATTTGTCCTCCTTTCCCCCGAGGGCGAAACGCGAATCAGGAGATCGCCATGCAATACCGTCGTCTTGGCCGTACCGGATTGCAGTTGTCCGCGCTTTCGTTCGGCGCATGGGTCACGTTCGGCCGCCAGGTAGGCCGTTCGGAAGCGCGCGACATGCTTGCGTTGGCGTGGGATCGCGGCATCAATTTTTTCGATAACGCGGAAACGTACAACCACGGCGAAGCCGAGCGCCTGATGGGCGATGTGTTGGCCGATCTGCGTTTTCCGCGCGACAGTTATTGCGTATCGAGCAAAGTGTATTTCGGCGCGGTGGAAAAACCGCGACCGACGCAGCGCGGCTTGTCGCGCAAGCATGTGATCGAAGCATGTCATCAAGCGCTGGAACGTTTGCGCGTGGGCCATCTGGATCTTTATTTCTGCCATCGCCCTGATCCGGAAACGCCGATCGAAGAAACCGTGGCGGCGATGGATACGCTGATTCGCCAAGGCAAAGTGCTGTATTGGGGAACGAGCGAATGGCCGGTCGCGGCGATTCATGAAGCGCATCGCATCGCACAGGCGATGCATATGTACGCGCCGGTGGTCGAGCAACCGCAGTACAACTTATTGCACCGCGAACGTGTCGAGCAGGAATACGCGCCGCTCTACGCCAGTTACGGCATGGGCACCACGATCTGGTCGCCGCTTGCGTCGGGTTTGTTGAGCGGCAAATACAACCAGGGTGTGCCGCAAGGTTCGCGTCTCACGCAGCCGGGTTACGAATGGCTGCGCGATATGGTGCTGGGCGAAGGCGGCGAGCGCGTGGAAAAAGTGAAACGCTTGCCGGCGATTGCCGCGGAGGTTGGCGCAACGATGGCGCAGCTCGCCATTGCGTGGTGTCTCGCCAATCCGCATGTGTCGACGGTGATGCTGGGTGCGAGTCGGAAGGAGCAGTTGGAGCAGAACCTGGGTGTGCTGGATCTTTTGCCGCGCTTCGATCTGGCGTTGAAGGAGCGGATCGAGCAAGCGCTCGCCTGATGGCGCGGGGGTGCTTGACTCATAAATGAGAATCATTATCATCCAATCGACACCCCTGACGATTGGAGTCTTGTCATGTCTACGACCGGCACGCTGCTAACGCTTACCCGCTTGCCGCAGCCACCAAGGCCATCGCTTGCAAGCGACGACGGCGGAAGCGCGTCCACCTCGGCGATTCGTCGTATTTCCAGTCAGCGCTTGCTAGCCGGGGAGCGCGAGCTGGTGATCCAGCATATGGGCAGCGAATACCATCTGCGTTTGACGCGCAACGGCAAGCTGATCCTTACCAAGTAATTCATGCCCGCTCTGCCTCGCAGCGGCGTTTTTATCCATACCTCTCGCCAGCAAGCTCTCGCTTACGCCAGCCGGGTCTTCCATCAGGAGATCGCCATGTTCGGCTGGCTCGCCGCTCATTCCTCAACGCTTGGTCGCCGCGCTCCGCGGAACCATGTCTCTCGTCGCGTTCGACGCATCACGCCATATGCATTGGTCGACTTGTTGCCAGGATTGGGCTCAGTGCTTTATCTGCATGCCGCGTCCCGTCGCGACGCACTCGATGTTGCGTCGACCGGCGTACTGATTTCGGATCCGGCGTTCGCGCCCTTGCTTCAAGCGCAGTGGCTTGTCGCCATCAGCGCCGTCACCAGCGATGGCCCGCGCGAATGGTGCGAATGTGTGGATCGCTTCGGCCGCACGCGCGCGCGATGGCATCTGCTGCCCGATACCGACTATCTCGCTTGGGATGCCTTGACGGCATCGTGTGTGGTGGACCGCGATGGATTCGCTTCCATGGATATCCAGCCGCTACGCGCCGACAATGCGAGCGTGGTGAGCTTTCGTCTGCGCGAATGGGTCGGTTTGTTAGTGTTTGAGCAAGACCGTGGCATGTCGCTGTCGACGTTGGGGCAGCAGGTCGCCACTCGCATCGCGCAAACCGAATCGACGTCGTTGCGGGCGTGACCGCGAATCGCCGTCTGTCCGCTGTCCGGCCAGTGTCCGCGGACAGTGAGTGGCTGCTTCGTGGTGCCTATAAGTGATTGAATAAAAGCAAATAAATTGTCGTCCGCGCGTTGGCACGCGGATTGCTCGACATGGTGTGGGGCCGCACTGTCCGCGGCTAAGGACTGCACCATGATTCGTGACACTTCAGCCCAAGATCGCCTGATCGCGGTCAAACCCAGCCGCAAGAAGAAACTCTTGTGGGCCGGCGGGGCGGTGCTCGGCGTAGTCGTGCTCGGCTTCTTCGCGCCAGGCATCGCTCGCATGTTTTCGGCCGAATCGTCGGTGAGCGCGTCGCGACTTGCGTTCGCTACCGTGGAACGCGGACCGTTCGTGCGCGATATCGCTGCGGAAGGTCAGGTGGTCGCCGCGGTGAGTCCTACGATGTACGCCACCTACGGCGGCGCTGTCACCTTGAAAGTGCACGCCGGCGATACGGTAAAGAAAGGCCAGGTGCTGGCGGTGATCGACAGTCCCGAACTCGTCAACAAGCTCGCGCAAGAAGAATCCAACGCCGACGCGATGCAAGTGGACTATATGAGCGCCGAAGTCGATGCGCGCAAGAAGAGCTCGCAAATGCAGAACGCGTACGACAGCGCAAAGATCGACGAAGAAACCGCAGCGCGCGATCTCGCTCGCTATCAAAAAGCGTTTAGCCTGGGCGGCGTACCGCAAATGGAAGTGGATCGCGCCAAAGACACGCTGGCCAAGGCGCAAATCACCTTGGCGCATGCGCAGTCCGATCGCAATCTGGACAGCGACAGCGGCAACTTCGCCATCAAAGCCAAAAAACTCGCGCACGATCGTCAAGTGTTGCTGGTGCAGGATCTGCAGCGCCAAGTGGACAACCTCAACGTGCGTTCGCCAGTGGACGGCCAGGTCGGCCAGCTGTTTATCGCCGAACGCGCCACCGTGGCGAAAGACGCGCAATTGCTCAGCGTGATCGATCTGTCCGCGCTCGAAGTGGAAGTGAAAGTGCCGGAAAGCTTCGCGCGCGATCTTGCCGTAGGCATGGGTGGCGACATCAGCGGCAACGGCAACGATTGGAAAGGTTTGGTCAGCGCTATCTCACCGGAAGTGGTCAATGGCGAAGTCGCCGCGCGCGTGCGCTTCGCAGGTGGCACACCCAAGCAGCTTCGTCAGAATCAGCGCCTGTCCGTGCGCATTCTGCTCGACCATCGCGAAAACGTACTCACTGTGCAGCGCGGCTCGTTCGTCGACGAATCCGGCGGCGCCTATGCCTACGTCGTGCGCGACGGCATGGCGACCAAGACGCCGATCCGCGCGGGTGAAAGCAGCATCGACAAAGTGGAGATTCTCGATGGCCTGAAAGAAGGCGACAACATTGTGATCTCCGGTACCGACAACTTCAAAGGCGCGCAGCGCGTCGTGATCAGCCGCTAACGATTACTCCCTCTCCTGTTTGCAGGAGAGGGCTGGGGTGGGGTGAGCCGTTACGGCAAAACCTTCACCCCCTCCCAGCCTCCTCCTGCGAACGGGAGGAGGGGCATAAAACCTAACGAAGGAACCAACCATGCTGAAGATGACGCATCTCTCGAAGGTCTACCGCACCGAAGTGGTGGAAACCTATGCGCTACGCGATTTCAACATCGACGTGAAAGAAGGCGAGTTCGTCGCCGTGACCGGCCCCTCCGGTTCAGGCAAAACCACCTTCCTCACCATCGCCGGCTTGTTGGAAACCTTCACCGGCGGCGAATACATGCTCGACGGTCAATCGGTCAGCAATCTCGACGACAACGCGCGCTCGAAGATCCGCAACGAAAAGATCGGCTTCATCTTCCAGGCGTTCAACCTGATTCCGGATCTCAACGTGTTCGATAACGTGGAAGTGCCGCTGCGCTATCGCGGCATGAAAACGGCGGAGCGCAAGGAGCGCATCATGAATGCGTTGGAGCGTGTGGGCCTAGCATCGCGCGCGCGTCACTATCCGGCGGAATTGTCCGGCGGTCAGCAGCAACGCGTCGCCATCGCGCGCGCACTCGCAGGCAGCCCGAGACTTCTGCTCGCCGACGAACCGACCGGCAACCTGGATACGCAAATGGCGCGCGGCGTGCTGGAGTTGCTGGAAGAAATCCATCGCGAGGGCGCCACCATCGTGATGGTGACGCACGATCCGGAACTCGCCGCACGCGCGCAGCGCAACGTGCACATCATCGACGGCCAGGTGGTGGATCTTGCGGAAGATCCGCGCTTCCACACGGCGTACACCGCTGCCGCCGGTCAGATCCGCGGCTAATTGCTCCTACGCCCTCTCCCCTCTGGGGAGAGGGCCAGGGTGAGGGGTCACCCTCGCGACAAACGATATCCAGAGGACGAACAAGTCACCCATGTTTGCCTACTACCTACAGCTCGGTCTACGCAGCCTCCGGCGCAATCCCATGCTCACCACGCTGATGGTGATGGCGATTGCCTTCGGTGTGTCCGCGTCGATGATTACGTACTCGGTGTTCCGCGCTGTATCCGGCAATCCGATACCGGAAAAGTCCTCGCAGCTGTTCGTGCCGCAGATCGATAGCTGGGGGCCGGGACTCAATGAAAAGGGCGAGCCGCCGGGTGCGTTGAACTATGTCGACGCGATGGCGCTGATGCGCGCGCATCAGGCATCGCGCATGACGCTTATTTATCAGGTCGGTTTGTCGACGCTTCCGCGCGATGCCGATAGCGTGCCGGTCTCCAGTAGCGGTTTTGCGGTAACCGCCGACTTTTTCCCGATGTTCGACGTACCGTTTCTTTATGGCGCCGGTTGGAGCAACGCCGACGACGACGGTCGCGCTCCCGACGTCGTGCTCAGTCAAGAATTCAATCAGCGCATGTTTGGCGGCGCGAACAGCGTGGGCCAGAAAATCACGCTTTCCGGACACGACTATCGCATCGTCGGCGTCGCCAAACGCTGGAATCCTTCGCCGCGCTTTTACGATGCGTGGGAAGGCGGCGGCTTCGACAATCCGCCCGATTTTTATCTGTCGCTCAATCGCGCGCTCGATCTGCAGACCGATAACGCGGGCAGAAACAGTTGCCGTGGCGCGATTACCTACAACGGTTGGGATCAATATCTACAAAGCAACTGCATTTGGCTGATGCCATGGGTGGAGCTGGATACGGCGAGCGATGTCGCGCGATATCGACAATTCTTGGAAAGCTATTCGGCCGATCAGCAACACGCCGGCCGATTCGGGTGGGCGCCGAATGTACGTTTGCCCGACGTCATGAAATGGCTGGATGTAGAACACACGGTGCCGCCCGAAAGCCGCATTTCGCTGATCGTGGCATTGAGTTTCTTCGTCATCTGCCTGGTCAATACGATCGGTTTGTTGTTGGCCAAATTTATGCGTCGGGCAGGAGAAATCGGCGTGCGCCGTGCGCTCGGTGCGACTCGCCACGAAATCTACGCTCAATACTTGGTCGAAGCTGCAGCGGTCGGATTGGCGGGTGGGTTGATTGGATTGTTGCTCACTGCGGTTGGCATGTCCGGCGTGGGCGTGTTGTTCGAACCGGATATCGCGCGGCTCGCGCATCTGGATGTATCGCTGATCGGTTTGTCTTTGGCGTTGGCGATCTTCGCCACCGTTGCGGCTGCGTTCTATCCCGCCTGGCGTGCCGCGCAAGTGCAGCCTGCTTGGCAACTGAAGTCCAACTGAGGCGAGGGAGCATCTATGCAAATTCAGCCCATTCTCGCCGCACTGCGCCGCCATAAGGCGGGCACGGTTTTGATCGCTTTGCAAATCGCCTTGACGCTGGCCATCGTTTGCAATGCGCTGTTCATCATCCATCAGCGCCTGGTGCACATCAACGAACTCAGCGGCGTCGACGAACCCAATTTGTTTGTGATCGGGAACCAGTGGGGCGAGCAGTACTCCACGCAGGAAGCGGCGGAACGAATTCAGCAAGACCTTGTTACGTTGCGGCAGGTGCCTGGCGTACAGGATGTTACGACCGCCAACAACTATCCGATCAGGGGTAACAGCAACGACAACTTCATCACCATGACGCCAGAGCAGCGCGCTCCGACGAGCGATGCGGCGTTTTACATGGGCGATGCCAATTTCGTGCGTACGCTCGGTCTGAAGCTGATCGCTGGACGCGACTTCAGGCCCGAAGAAGTGCGCGACCAGGGTTTGAGGCAATCCGTGGTTCCGTCCGTCGCCATCATCAGCAAGGCGATGGCCGACAAATTGTTCCCGCACGGCGATGCGCTCGGTCAACATTTCTACGCCATGACTCCTAATCCGATCACCGTGATCGGCATCGTCGACGTATTGCAGCGCGGCGATGTGGGAACGTGGAGCGAGCCTTATGCGGGCGAATCGATGGTGGTGCCGGTCCGGCCGGCTGAGCCATTCGGGCTTTACTACGTCGTGCGCGCCAAACCCGGTCAGCTCGCCGAAGCGATGCGCGCCGCGCCTAAGGCGCTCTACAAAGAAAATCGCATGCGCATGATCGATCCCAAGGATGGCTTGCTCAGCTACGCGGAAATTCGTCGTCGCGCCTTTGAAAGCGATCGCGGCATGGCGATTTTGATGAGCGTCATTTGCGGAGTGCTACTCGCCATTACAGCAGCGGGCATCGTCGGCCTTACCAGTTTTTGGGTGGGCCAACGTCGCCGGCAAATCGGCGTGCGGCGTGCGTTGGGCGCGACTCATCGCGACATTCTGCACTACTTCATGACGGAAAACCTGTTGATCAGCCTGGGCGGCATCGCCATCGGCGTGCTGCTGACGTTCGGGCTCAATCTGTGGCTGGTCACGCATTTTGATGCATTGAAATTGTTGCCGCTGACTTACGTGCTGAGCGGCATCGCGCTTTTGCTTTTGCTTGGACAGGGTGCGGTGTTCGCGCCGGCCCTGCGTGCGTCGCGTGTACCGCCGGTCGAAGCAACGCGTCCGGCCTAACGATCGTCTGTTTTTCGATACGAACGAAAACATCTTGGAGAAGCGTACATGCTGGGCTATTACCTTGATCTGGCGATACGAAGTCTGAAACGAAGCCCTGGGCTCACCCTGCTGATGATCCTGATCGTCGGCTTCGGCGTGGCAGCGTCCATGACCAGCTACTCGGTGTTCCGCGCGGTGTCGGGCGATCCGATTCCGTGGAAATCCGCGCGGCTGTTTGTCCCCCAGATCGATATGTGGGGGCCGAAAGGGCGTCTGGATCAAACCAACAACAACGAGCCGCCGGATGCGATGGATTACACCGATGCCGTCGCGCTGATGAAACAGCATCGCGCGCGCAACCAATCGGCGATGTATCGTGTGTCGCCGTCGGTGGTGCCGCCCGATCCGACGATGCATCCGATCAACGTCGGCGGTCATGCGGTGTACGGCGAGTTTTTCCCGATGCTCGACGTGCCCTTCAAATACGGCAGCGGCTGGAATGCGGACAGCGACGCGCAACACGCGGCAGTAGTGGTGATCAGTGGCAAGCTCAATCAGAAGCTGTTTGCTGGCGCCAATAGCGTCGGCAAAACGCTGAACATGGACGGCAAGGATTACCGCGTGATCGGCGTGCTGGACAACTGGAATCCCAAGCCGGTGTTCTACGACGTGGTCAATACGGGCGGATTCACCACCCAACAAGAAGATGTGTTCCTGCCCTTTACACGCGCCATTGATGTCGGCATGCCCAACGACGGCAATACCAACTGTTCGGAAATTCCGAAAGGTTCGGGCTTTGTCGGTCTGCAGCAATCGTCGTGTGTATGGATATCCTATATGGCGGAGCTGGACGACAAAGCGGCAGCAGCCTCCTATAAGGATTATTTGGATGGCTATTTCCAAGATCAAAAATCCGCCGGTCGATTCAACTGGCCCGTGAACAACCGTCTGCGCGATCTGCCCGCGTGGTTGGAGAGCGAGCACGTCGCGCCCAGCGATACCAAGGTGTCGTTGGTGGTGGCGCTAGGTTTGTTGATCGTTTGCCTGGTGAACACGGCCGGTTTGTTGCTGGCAAAGTTCCTGCGCCGCAGCTCCGAAATCGGCGTGCGCCGCGCGTTGGGGGCGCCGCGTTTGGCGATCTACTCGCAGTTCCTGATCGAGGCGGCCACCGTCGGTTTGACGGGTGGCGTGCTCGGTTTGTTGTTGACGTGGGTTGGCGTCGTCGGCGTGGGTTGGGTGCTGCCCAAGGAAATCGCCACCTTGGCCCATGTCGACTTCAGCTTGTTGGCGCTTACGCTGCTGGTGGCGGTGATCTCCACCATGCTGGCCGGGCTGTATCCCACCTTCCGTGCATCGCGCGTGCAACCCGCGCTGCAACTGAAATCGAACTAAGGAGCGCTGCCATGACTTTGCATCCCATGATCGCGGCATTGCGCAAGCACAAAGCGGGCGTCGTGCTGATCGCTTTGCAGATCGCATTGACGCTGGCCATCGTCTGTAATGCGATCTTCATCATCTACGCGCGCATCGAGAACGTGAAGCGCCCCACCGGCCTGGAAGAGGACAACCTCTTCATGGTCACGCAGCAGTGGGTCGGCGCGCCGAGCGGCGACGATGCGGCCAGCATCCAGAAGCTCGATGCGATGTTGCAGGAAGATCTAAGCGCCCTGCGCGCAATGCCGGACGTCGAATCCGTTACGCCGGTCAATACGCTGCCGCTGTTTCCGTCGAGCTGGAACGGTGCGATGTCGCTAAAGCCCGGCACGGAACTTCGCGCGGGCAATGCGCGAACGACGTACTACTTCGGTGACGAACGTTTGCTGGCGACTTTGGGTCTGCATTTGGTCGCCGGGCGGAATTTTACCTCCGCCGATGTCGTCAACAAAGGCTTTCGCGATCCCAGTGAAGCGAATCTGGTAATCGTTTCCAAAGCGCTCGCCGACAAATTGTTCCCGACGGGTACCGCGATCGGTAAGGTGGTTTATATGGATGGCTCCAACACGCCGAGCACGATCGTCGGCGAAGTCGAGCGTCTGCAAGTACCTTCCGTAAGCAGCTGGGCGAGCTCCTTCGTATGGAATTCGACCATCGAACCGGTTCGTCTCAATTCCAATTTCTCGCGTTATGCCGTGCGTACCAAGCCGGGCCGGCTCAATGACGTGATGCGCGCCATTCCGGCGAAGCTCTATTCGATCAATCCGATGCGCGTGCTGGATGACGACAGCGTCAAATCGTTCAAGGACATTCGCACCGAAGCGTATCGCGCCGACGTTGGCATGGCGGTGTTGATGGGCGTGGTCTGCCTGATTCTACTGGCGGTTACTGCGGCAGGTATTGTCGGGCTGACCAGTTTTTGGGTGGGACAACGCCATCGCCAGATTGGTGTGCGTCGCGCACTGGGCGCACGCAAGGTCGATATCTTGCATTACTTCCAAATGGAAAATCTGATGATTGCCGGTGTAGGCGCGGTCGTCGGTATCGGGCTCGCCATTGCATTGAATCGTGTGCTGATGAGCAAGTTCGAGATGGCAAGCATGCCGGTGTATTACGTGTTGGTGGGACTTGCGGTCGTGATGCTGTTGGGGCAGCTCGCCGTGTTCGTGCCTGCGCGACGCGCATCCAACGTACCGCCGGTGGTGGCGACGCGGTCGGTGTAAGCCAACAAGGTGCAAGGGGAATGCCGTGCTGAGTTACTACTTCAGTCTTGCTTTGCGTAGCCTGCAGCGAAACCGCGTGCTTACGGCGCTGATGGTGCTTGCCATCGCGATGGGCATCGGCGCGAGCATGACCACGTTGACGGTGCTGCATGTGCTCTCCGGCGATCCGCTGCCGGGTCGCAGCGGGTCGCTGTATTACCCGCAAATCGATCCGCAGGATATGGACGACTTCGGGCCCAACGTAGAGCCGCCGGATCAGCTCACCTGGACCGACGGCATGTACTTGCTGAAGGCCAAGCGCGCGACGCATCAAGCGTTGATGACGGAAGGGATGGTGCCGTTGCAGCCGACGCAATCGAGCGTCGATCCGTTCCAGGCGGCGTCGCTCTACACCACGGCCGACTTCTTTCCGATGTTCAGCGTGCCGTTCAAGTTTGGCCAAGGCTGGGGTGCGGGAGAGGATGATGCGAAAGCAAGAATTGCAGTCATCTCATCGTCGTTGAACGACAAGCTGTTCAACGGCGCGAACAGCGTCGGCAAGGAACTGCGGCTGCAGGATGCGAGTTTTCACATCGTGGGCGTATTGGGTGATTGGCATCCCAATCCGCATTTTTACGAACTCTACATGGGTAGCTACGACAGCGACGAGGATGTCTATATCCCGCTGTCGACATCGCGAGATTTGAAGCTGGAACACGACGGCACTACGAATTGTTGGGGCGGTACGGGCAGCGACCCGAACAACCTGGAACACTTGAGTTGCGTGTGGTTGCAGTTCTGGGTGCAACTCGATAGCCCTGCGGATGTTGCGGCGTACAAAGCGTTTCTCACGCATTATTCGGAAGATCAGCACACCGCCGGACGGTTTCTTCGACCGCCTAACGTTCGCCTTCGCAACGTGATGCAGTGGCTGGATTACCAACGCGTGGTGCCGAGCGACGCGAAGTTGCAGGTATGGCTGGCGCTGGGTTTTCTGGTGGTGTGCCTGGTGAACACGGTGGGTTTGATGCTGGCCAAGTTCATGCGTCGCGCCGGCGAACTGGGCGTGCGTCGTGCGCTGGGTGCATCGCAGAGCGCGCTGTTTGCGCAATTGCTGGTCGAGTCGGGCGTTATCGGTTTGGCGGGTGGAGTAGGTGGCTTGCTATTGGCCTTGATCGGCCTTTGGTTGGTCCGGCATCAACCGGCGGATTACGCCGCGTTGGCGCATATGGATATCCCGATGTTGCTCGCCACGCTGACGCTGGCAGTGTTAGCAAGTTTGTTGGCAGGACTGCTGCCCGCATGGCGCGCCTGCCGCATCACACCCGCTCTGCAGCTGAAGGCGAACTGACATGGACATCAAGCCGATTCTTTCAACATTACGCCGGCACAAATTCACCGCCTGCCTGTTGATTGCGCAGATTGCGCTAACCTGCGCCATCGTGTGCAACGCGATCTTTTTGATCGGTCAGCGTCTGGAGCGCATGAACGTTTCCACTGGCATGGCCGAGCACGAACTGGTTTACGTGCAGCTCGCCAATATCGGCCATCGCCCCGACGCGATGGCGCGCACCGCAGCCGACATTGCCGCGCTGAAAGAAATCCCTGGCGTGATATCGGCGATGTCCACCAATCAAATCCCCTTCGCCGATTCCTCGTCCAATACGGGCATCAAAACCGATCCGATGCAACGGAACAACGTGATCAACGCGGGCGAGTATCTTGGCGAGGACGTGGTGCGTACGCTCGGCGTGCAACTGGTCGCGGGTCGCGATTTTCGTCCGGACGAGTATCGCGATCTGGATGATGTGTACGCCATGTTACGCAGGGGCGATAACCACGCTTTGCCCGGTTCCACGCTCGTCACGCAGGTAATGGCGGAGCGCCTTTGGCCTGGACAGAATCCGCTCGGCAAGCAGGTTTATGTCGCGCAGAATATTTCCGAGACGGTGGTGGGCGTCGTCAAGCAACTGGCGCGCGGCGGCAATTTTGAAGAAGGCATGCAATACAGCATGATCGATCCGATCCGTATCGGCATGTCGTCGGGCACGCTATATGTGATCCGTTGCGCGCCGCAGGACCGCGAGCAGGTGCTGAAGAGCGCGCTGGCCAAGCTGAAGGATTTGGGTCCCAACCGCATCGTTCTCAAAAAGGGTACGTACGACGAGTTGCGGTACGGCTATTTCCGCAACGACCGTTCGATGGCCGGCATTCTGCTCGGCGTGAGCCTTGGATTGTTGATCATCACCGCGCTCGGGATTGTGGGTTTGGCAAGCTTCTGGGTGGCGCAACGCAATCGCAGTATCGGCGTGCGCCGTGCATTGGGAGCGACCCGCGGCAATATCCTCAATTATTTCCAGACCGAAAACTTTTTGTTGACCACGATGGGCATCGTGCTGGGAATGGTGCTCGCTTATGGCATCAATCTGTTTTTGATCGTGCACTACGAGTTGCCGCGCATGCCCGGCATCTATCTTCCAGTTGGCGCGATCTTGCTGTGGGCGATCGGTCAGGCTGCCGTGCTGGGGCCGGCGTTGCGCGCGGCCGCGGTGCCGCCGGTCGTCGCGACACGGTCGGCGTAAAGGGCAACACATGTTCCGTTATTACCTTGATTTGGGCTTGCGCAGCCTGACGCACAACAAAGTACTCACCATGCTGATGGTGCTTGCGATCGCGGTGGGTATCGGCGCAAGCATGACGACGCTTACGGTGCTGCATGTCCTGTCGGGCGATCCGCTCCCCGGACGCAGCGGTTCGTTGTATTACCCGCAAATCGATCCGCGCGATCCAACCGGCACCCTTTCCGGCAAGGAGCCGCCAACTCAGGTAACGTTGATCGACGGATTGAATCTTCTTCGCGCCAAACGCGCCAACCGGCAAGCACTGATGAGGGGTGGCGCGGTGGCGGTGATGCCGTCATCGACCGGCCTCGATCCGTTTATCGTCGAGGCGCGTTACACCACGGCCGATTTCTTTCCGATGTTCGATACGCCGTTTTTGTTTGGCGGCGGTTGGAACAGTGTCGACGACGAAGCCAAGGCGAGGGTGGTCGTGATCGCCCGCAAACTCAATGACCGTTTGTTCGCTGGCGCAAACAGCGTGGGGCGCGTGCTGCGTATTGGGAAAAAAGATTTTCGCATCGTTGGCGTGCTCAACGATTGGTCTCCGAATCCTCACTTCTACGATCTCAACACCGGCGATTACAACTATGCCGAACAGGCATTCGTGCCGCTGCTGACTGCCTTCGATTCCGGCTTCAGCATCGACGGTTCGAATGATTGCTGGGGTAATGGAACCGGTGGCGTGGGCACGACGCTTCCGTCGGAGACGTGCGTGTGGCTGCAGTTCTGGATTGAACTGGATAGTCCGCAGAAGGTGGCCGACTATCGGAACTTTCTGGTGAACTATTCCGAACAGCAGCGCGCCTTGGGACGATTCGAACGTGCGCCGAATGTGCGTTTGCGTAATGTCATGCAATGGTTGGATTACAACCAAGTGGTTCCGGATGATGTGCGTTTGCAGACCGGACTCGCGTTCGGTTTTCTGATGGTTTGCCTGGTCAATACCGTCGGTCTGCTGTTGGCGAAATTCTTGCGGCGGGCCGGCGAGCTGAGCGTGCGCCGCGCACTGGGCGCATCCCGCCGCACGGTCTTTATGCAATTGATCGTGGAGGCGGGTTTAGTGGGGCTCCTTGGCGGCCTATTGGGGCTTGGACTTGCCTTGTTCGGTTTGTGGCTGGTGCGACATCGTCCATCCAGTTATGCCGCGCTTGCGCATTTGGATGTTTCGATGCTGGCGACCACGCTCGCGTTGGCGGTCGGCGCCAGTGTGATTGCGGGCCTGTTGCCCGCGTGGCGCGCGTGCCAGGTGGCGCCGGCCTTGCAGTTGAAGAGTCAGTGAGGCGCCATGGAAATCCGTCCGATTCTTTCGACGCTGCGCAGGCACAAGATCACGGCATGGTTGTTGATCATGCAGATCGCGCTGACCTGCGCCATTGTCTGCAACGCGATCTTTCTGATCGGCTTGCGTCTTCACCATATGCATATGCAAAGCGGCGTTGCCGAGCACGAGGTGCTGCAGGTGCAAGTGGCCGATGTGGCGAATACTGACAATAGGTACGTACGCGCGGCGGAAGACCTTGCCATCCTTCGGCAAATTCCCGGCGTGCAAGCGGTGGGCCAGACCAATCAGGTCCCGTTCGCCGGATCGTCTTCGAACGTCAATATTCGGCTCGACGCCAATCAACACGAACCCACGTTAAGGGCGGGCAGCTACTTCGGCGACAATATTACTCAGGCGTTGGGTAGTCGCCTGGTGGAAGGGCGCGATTTCACAGCGTCCGAATATATCGACGCGGACACCGCCATCAAAGCATTGAGCAGTGGCGATACCAGATCTTTGCCCGCCATTGCGATCATCACTCGGCCCCTCGCCGACCGTTTGTGGCCGGGGCAAGATCCGCTGGGCAAAACCATCTATCTGACCCAAAGTTTCGGCGCGCGCGTGATCGGCGTCGTGCAGGGTTTGGCGCGCGCCAACCCCTATAAGGACGAAACAGCGCAATATTCCATGGTGCTTCCTCTGCATATGGGTGTGGGGAAGGACCAGAGTTATGTGATACGCACTCATCCGCAGCAGCGCGCGGAAGTTCTCAAAGCAGCCGTGGCCGCTCTTAAGCGTGCCGATCCCGAGCGCGTTGTCATACGTCAACGCACGCTCGATGACATTCGGCGCGATTTTTTTCAGGATGACATCGCCATGGCGGGCATTCTGGTGTCGGTCTGCGTGGCGCTGCTGGTGGTGAATGCGCTCGGCATTATTGGTCTGGTGAGCTTCTGGGTAGCGCAACGTCGGCGCAGCATCGGTGTGCGCAGGGCTTTGGGCGCGACGCGCGCCCATATCCTGCATTACTTCCAGACAGAAAACTTTTTGCTGGCGACGATGGGTATTGGTCTGGGCATGATGCTGGCCTACGGCATCAATATTTATTTGATGCTGCATTACGAATTGCCACGCTTGCCGACGATGTATTTGCCCGTAGGCGCTGCGTTGCTTTGGCTGATCAGTCAGGCATCGGTGCTATGGCCGGCCTTGCGCGCGGCCGATGTGCCACCGATTGTCGCGACGCGGTCGGCGTAAGCGCGATATTCCATTGCATTCACAGGGAGTTGGTTATGCCGTTATTTGGAAGGGTTCGTTGGTGCGCGACGTGGTTGGTCGCCGCTGCCGTCATGGCTCCGCTGTATGCCGCGAACACGTCGCACGATGACGCGAACGCGCAAAACAAGCCGCAAACGATGACGCGAGCGGAAGTCACCGCGATCATCGCCAACAGCCGCCGTATCGTGACGCCCAACGGCGTCGACGAGATGGTGAAGGTGCCGATCAACGGCATCGATCAGTGGCTGTCGATCCGCGGCAAGGATCGTCGCAATCCCATCTTGCTGATGCTGCATGGCGGTCCGGCATCGCCCAGCATGCCGGACGATTACACCTATCAATCCTCATGGGAGGATTACTTCACCGTTGTGCAATGGGATCAACGCGGGGCAGGCAAGACGTACGCGGCCAATAGCGAACAGAACATGGCGCCGGGCATGACCATCGAAGGCATGACGGACGATGCAGCGCAGGTAGTGCAATATCTGCGAGAGCATTACCACAAGCAAAAAATCTTCGTGCTGGGACATTCGTGGGGCACGGTGCTGGGCACACGTCTGGCGCAACAGCATCCCGACTGGCTTTACGCCTATATCGGTGTGGGGCAGGTGGTGAATGTGCGCCGGAATGAGGAAATCGGCTACGGCTTTGCGCTGCGTGAGGCTCAAGCGAGCGGCAATGCGAAAGCGCTCGCGGAACTGAAAGGCATTGCGCCGTATCCCGGCACGGCGCCCTTGACGCTCGACCGCCTTGGCGTGCGCAGCAAGTGGGAAATGTTTTACGGCGGTCTGGCGTTTGGTCGGCAGAACTACAGTTTCGATTCCGATGCGGAGACGCTGTCGCCGGATTACAGCCAACAAGAACTGGATGCGATCGACAAAGGCAGCGCGTTCACCATCCATCATCTGATGGCGTCCGTTATCGACGTCGATTTCGACAACACGACGCATTTCAAGTGCCCCGTGATCCTGTTTGTGGGCGCGCATGACGAAACCACCTCGCACGAGCTCGCCGAACAATGGTTCGACAAGCTGCAGGCCCCGTCCAAACGACTGGTCATTTTCGCCGACGCCGCGCATATGGTGATGCAGGAGCAGCCGGGCCGTTTTCTGACGCATCTCGTGAACGACGCGCTGCCGCTGGCTCAGGCCGCTGGCGACGCCGCGCCGGCAGAGGTTTCACGTGACCGCTAACACGTTGTTACGTGTGTTTTTTTGGGTTCCATGACTCATCGCCGTATACGTAGGCCATTGGGCATGGCAACCTTTTGGGCGGGAGCGGCATCTATGCCCGCATGTGTAGGAAACGAATGCGTACCGTACTGATCATCGACGACAACCCTGCCGTAGGCGAGGCGCTCTCGCTGCTGCTGTCCTTGCACGACGTACGCCCGTTGGTGGCGCTGACGCCGCACGAGGGCTTGGCCATGCTGGGGCGCGAATCCGTCGATGTGGTCATTCAGGATATGAACTTCACGGCCGACACCACGTCAGGCGAAGAAGGCGTGACCCTGTTTCGCGATATCCGGCAAGCGCACGCCGATCTGCCTGTCATCTTGCTGACAGCGTGGACGCATCTGGAAACGGCCGTGGAATTGGTGAAGGCCGGCGCCGCCGACTACCTCGCCAAGCCGTGGGACGACTCCAAGCTGCTGGCGACGGTGGAGAACCTGCTGGAGCTGTCGGAATCCACGCGCGAGGTCAATCGCACGCGTCAGGAGCGCCGCAAGCGCCGCGACGCCTTGCAGCGCAAATACGAGCTGGATGGCTTGGTGTTCGCCTCCGAAGCGATGGCGCGCACCATCGATCTCGCCTGCCAGGTGGCGCGTTCGGATGTGCCGGTGTTGATCACCGGCCCCAACGGCTCGGGCAAGGAGCGCATCGCGGCGATCGTGCATGCCAATTCGTCGGTGAAGGACGGCCCATTTATCGCCGTGAACTGCGGCGCGTTGCCGGGCGAGCTGATCGAAGCGGAGCTGTTCGGCGCTGACGCCGGTGCGTATACGGGCGCGAACAAAGCGCGCGAAGGACGTTTCGAGCTTGCCGACGGCGGCACCTTATTCCTCGACGAGATCGGAAATCTGCCGTTGCCGGGACAGATGAAACTGCTGCGCGTGCTAGAAACCGGGCAGTTCGAACGACTTGGCTCCGGACGCACGCGCAAGGTGAAAGTGCGCGTGTTGAGCGCCACCAACGCCGATCTCAAAGGCATGATTCGCGCCGGTACGTTCCGCGAAGATCTTTATTACCGGCTCAACGTGATCGACGTGAACTTGCCGCCGCTGTCCGAGCGGATCGACGACATTCTGCCGCTGGCCGATTTCTTTCTGGCAGGCCGCGCAGAACTCAACGATGCCGCACGCGAGGCGCTGCTCACGTATCCGTGGCCGGGCAACGTGCGCGAGTTGAAGAACGCGATCGAACGCGCGGCGCTGTTGGCGGGTAGCGGTCCGATCACGCCCGAGCAGCTCAATCTGCCGCAACACGCGGGCGCGGCGGCGGTGCGCAATCTCGACGAGCCCAGTCGCGAAGTGGTGGAAACGGCCTTGCATCGCGCCGATGGCGTGGTAAGCCGCGCGGCTCAATCGCTGGGCTTGTCGCGCCAGGCGCTTTATCGGCGCATGGAACGCTACGGATTGATCTCGCAGGCGTGATTCGCGCCCGCATCGGATTGGACTTCGAAGCGAGCGCCCATGCGTGGCGCTCGCGGCGGCAACCGGAACAAGCTTCCGGCAGTGGTATGCATACGTCGCAACGTGTAGAACAACTGCATTCCACGGGGAGATCGTCCATGCCTCCACGCACGTACCAAAGCCGGGGTGCTTCATGCGCATAAGATCGCTGGAGGCTCGCCTGGCGATGTGGCTGGCGCTGGCGGCGCTCACCGGCGCGCTGGTCTATGTCGGCGTAACGCAATGGCCGCTGCCACAGGCGTTGTTGTGGTTCCACAATGAACTGAAGCTGCAACTGGCCACACCGACGCATACCGAAGCCATCGTGATCTGCGCAGCGGTGCTTGCGCCGCTTTGCTGGTGGTTCGCGCATATCGTGATGGACCCGGTGACGCGTCTGCTGCGTGCGTTGGAGGGTGCGGTAGCGAGTTATCGCGACGGGGATTTCAGTATTTCCATTGCGCTGGATCGTCGCGATGAATTGGGCGATCTCATCCATGTGCACAATGAGCTCGGTCAGACGCTGCGCGAACAACGGCAGAATCTCGCGCAACGCGAATTGCTGCTCGATACCGTGGTGCAGAACACGCCCGTGGCGCTAGTGTTGACGGATGGCAGTGGTCGGGTGGCGTACGCCAACATCGCGGCACGGCATTTGTTCAACGAAGGGCGCAGCCTCAACGGCCTGCATTTCGGCAGCTTGATCGCCGACGCGCCCGAAGCCCTGCGCAAGGCGACCGAAGGCACGGAAGACGCGCTTTTCAGCGTGGAAATGGACGGCAGCGAAGAAACCTTCCATCTCTCGCAACGCAGTTTTCGACTGCAGGGCAGGCCGCATCGTCTGCAGCTGTTCCGTCGTATGACGCGCGAATTGTCGCGGCAGGAAGTGGCAGCATGGAAGCGCGTGATTCGCGTGGTGAGTCATGAATTGAACAATTCGCTCGCGCCGATTTCTTCGCTTGCGCACTCCGGCGCCGAGTTAGCGCGGCGCGGCGACGTGCAACGTTTGCCCGGTGTTTTCGGCACGATCGGCGAGCGCGCTCGCCATCTGCACGGTTTTATCGACGGCTATGCGCGCTTTGCCAAATTGCCTGCGCCGCGTCCGATCCTGATCGAGTGGAAGCCGTTTCTGGACGGGCTGGCCTTGCATTGTCAATTCCAATTGGTCGGCAACGCGCCGACACAGCCGGGTTGGTTTGACACCGCGCAAATCGAACAAGTGCTGATCAATTTGATCAAAAACGCGCATGAATCGGGCAGCGCGCCCGAGGGCGTCACTTTGTCGCTTACCGTCGTCGGGCACGAACTGCGTGTGGAAGTGGCCGACCGCGGTCCGGGCATGAGCGAAACGGTGTTGTCCCAGGCACTCTTGCCGTTCTATTCCACCAAGCGTTCGGGCACTGGTTTGGGCTTGGCGCTGGCGCGCGAAATCAGCGAAGCCCACGGCGGTCGCATTGCGCTGGCCAATCGCGAGGATGGCGGCTTACGCGTAACGCTGATTTTACCGTTACTTTCTAGCACTACGTCATAACGTAACTGGGGTGTACAAAGAGCTGCCCTATACTCCGCCTGGTCAAAAGGAGGAGATGTCATGGGAAGTACGGAAGGTTTCGTTGCACTCGTTTTGGTGATCGTTGCGATCATCGTCGTAGCCAAGCTGGTACGTATCGTTCCGCAGGGTTACGAATGGACGGTCGAGCACTTCGGTCGTTATACGCGCACGCTCTCGCCCGGTTTGCATTTTCTAGTTCCGTTCGTCTACACCATCGGTCGCAAGATGAACATGATGGAACAGGTGCTGGATGTGCCCAGCCAAGATGTCATCACCAAGGACAACGCCGTCGTGCGCGTGGACGGCGTGGTGTTTTACCAAGTGTTGGATGCCGCCAAAGCGGCGTATGAAGTGGCGAATTTGGAGCAGGCGGCGCTCGCGCTGATCATGACCAATATCCGTACCGTGCTGGGATCGATGGATCTGGACGAGTCGCTAAGCCAGCGCGACGCGATCAACGCTAAGTTGCTCACTGTCGTGGACGAAGCCACGCATCCGTGGGGCGTAAAAGTCAATCGCATCGAGATCAAAGACATTGCGCCGCCGCGCGATCTGGTCGATTCCATGGCGCGCCAGATGAAAGCCGAGCGCGAAAAGCGCGCGCAGATTCTGGAAGCCGAAGGCATGCGTCAGTCGGCCATTCTGAAAGCGGACGGTGAAAAGCAATCCGCCATTCTTGCGGCCGACGGCAAAAAAGAAGCGGCGTTCCGCGAAGCCGAAGCGCGCATTCGTTTAGCCGAAGCCGAAGCGCAGGCGACGAAACTCGTCTCCGATGCGATCGCCAGCGGCGACGTCAATGCGCTCAATTATTTCGTCGCCAACAAATATGTGGAAGCGCTGAAGGAAATGGCCAATTCGCCTAATCAGAAGATGCTGATGTTGCCGATGGAAGCAACCGGCATTCTCGGGTCGCTGGCGGGCATCGCAGAATTGGCGAAAGAGTCGTTCGGGCAGCAGCAGGAAAAGATCGCGGCGCGCCGCACGCCGCCGTCCATCGGCTGAGTGCGGTTGGTGATATGACGGGCCGCCAGTCGGCCCGTCATGCATGTTTTGCTTCGAAACATTTTGGAGTCGATCATGTTTGCAAGCGTTGCTGCGCATTACCTCTGGTGGATCGTCGCGTTGGTGTTGATCGGCATTGAAGTCGCGATGCCTGGGTTTTTCATGTTGTGGATCGGCATCGGTGCAGCCGCGACGGGATTGCTGACCTTGTTCGTGCCCGGTCTTTCGCTACTCGCCCAGGCGATTGCCTTTGTGGTGTTGGCGTTCGTGTCGTGCGCGGTTTATGGGTACGTCCTTCGGCCGAGGTTTCAGCAAGGCCAGGTTGGCGATGGGCGGCTTAATCGGCGCGGCGAGCAGCTTATTGGCGGGCGCTATGTGCTGATCGAGGCGATCAGCAACGGTCGCGGCAAGGCGCGAGTAGGCGACGGACAGTGGCTTGTCAGCGGCCCCGATTTGCCGGTTGGCAGCACGGTGGAAGTGGTGTCAGTTGATGGCACGACGTTGAACGTGCGGCCCGTTTGATCGGGCCGCGTATCGGACTCGACAGCCTTTGCATACAAAAGTGGCGCGGTTCCGGTAAAAATGGAGCCATGTCCGCTGTCACGTATCCATCTTCGTTACCGCATGTCGCCGTCGCCCGACCAAGGGCGATTACGGCATGAACGTGCAATTCGCCACCACGGCGCTCAATACGCGCATGGCCTTTCTGGTCGAGCTTGCGACGCGCCTGCATAAGTACGGCGCGTCCTCGCCGCGCTTGGAAATGGCCATTACCAGTTCCGCGCACCGGATCGGTCTCAGCGCGGACGTGTGGTCCAGTCCTACGGCGATCATTATTTCCTTTGCAGACCTCGCACAGGGCGACGAGGGACGTTTGGCGCAGGTGACCCAGGTGGTGAGGCTGCTGCCCGGCGACGTCAATCTCGACAAGCTGTGTCGCGCGGACGAGATTGCTGATCGGGTGATCGCCGGTGAGCTGGATTTGCGCGAAGGCTTCCGTCTGCTGCGCGCACTGGAAATTCCCGATACGCCGCGTCAACAGGCAGGCGTGATTCTTAGCTACGGCTTGTCCGCGGCCGCCATCGACGCGCTGTTTCTGCATACCGCCTGGACGGATCTGCTGGTCGCCGCGTTTGTCGGCTTGATGATCGGCACCATCACTATTTTGTCGGCGACGCGCCCGCGCCTGCAGGTTGCCAGCGATGCGATCTGCGCGATGGTCGCCACGTTGACGGCGATTGTCGTGAGCGCGTTTGTGGTGCCGTTGGCGATCAAGTCCGTGGTGTTGGCGGGGCTGATTGTGCTGGTGCCGGGCATGTCGCTGACCACGGCCGTGCGCGAGATTTCCAGCCAGCATCTGGTTTCAGGCATGGCGCGCATGGGCGGCGCGATGTCGACGCTGCTCAAGCTCACCTTCGGCACGGTTGCGGCGACGCAGATTTGCGCCGTGCTCCATATCGAACCGCGCGATTTTGCGTTGCCGGCGTTGCCGGGATGGATCGATTATCCGGCGCTGCTTTTAGCCGCCATCGCCTTTGCCATCCTGTTTCGCGCGGCGCTACGCGATTGGCCGGTGGTGATTCTTGCGGTGATCGCGGGCTATCTCACCACACGTCTTGGCGGTGAGATTTCCTTGAGCATCTCCGGCGCTCCATTCGGCGTTTTCCTCGGTGGTTTGTTGCTGAGCGCGATGGCGAACCTTTACGCGCGCTATGCCGGTCGCCCCGGCGCGGTGATTCGCGAGCCGGGCATTTTGTTGCTGGTGCCGGGCAGCGTGGGGTTTCGCAGCGTTTCGTATCTGCTCGAACGCAATGCGACGCTCGGCTTCGATACTGGCATCTTGCTGGTGACCTTGCTGATATCGCTGGTCGCGGGGCTTATGTTCGGCGAATTGTTGATCGCTCCGCGTCGCTCGTTGTGAGGCCTCGCCAACAAAAAAAGCGCCGGCATTGACCGGCGCTTTTTAGGGCGTTCGCGACAATCAGATCGCGAGATCTTTTTCTTTCTTGCCGGCTTTCAGCGCATCGTTGAACCAGCGCGGACGCTTGCCGCGGCCGGACCAGGTCTGTTCCGGATCGGCGGGATTGCGGTATTTCGGGGCGACGGAGCCGGTGCCACGGCGCTTGCCGCGCACGACTGCGCCGGCGCCGAAAATATCTTCGAACGTGACGCCTTCGGCTTTCAGCAGGGCATGCACCTTTTCACGCACTTTGGTGATTTTTTCTTTTTGCAATTCGTTTTGACGCAATTGCGCTTTTTGAATCAGGTCATTGAGCTGGTTATGGTTGAGGCTCTTGATATCAATGGCCATGTGCGGCTCCGGTAAAAAGAAAATGAGCAGAACACTCCGAGCTATAGGATTATGAATAATATGCCCGGATAGATTTTTTATTCTCTCGCATCGAGGGATAAATTGCAAAAATGGCGGGCACTTAGATAATCGTTTTTGTACTACACCGCGATTTTCTTGGCGTGACGAGCGCGCATAAAAAAGGCCGCATAAAGCGGCCCTTTTTAAACCTTGGTGAGCGTATCAACCCAATATTTCAAAAAGCTCATCGCGCGTAATGGCGCTGCTTTCGGCGGCAGTGCGGGCGCGATATTCGAGAGTGCCGGCCGCTAGGCCGCGCTCGCTGACCACCACGCGGTGCGGAATGCCGATCAACTCCATATCGGCAAACATAGCGCCGGGGCGCAGGCCGCGATCGTCCCACACGGTTTCGATACCGCGCGCGACGAGTTCGTCGTAGAGCGACTCGGCTGCCGCATCGACGTCGGGCGAATTTTTCGGATTGATCACGCACACGGCGACACGCCACGGCGCCATCGCGTCGGGCCAGATAATGCCGGCGTCGTCGTGACGCTGTTCGATGGCGGCGGCCACGATGCGGCTGACGCCGATGCCGTAGCAGCCCATCAGCATCACTTGCTTCTTGCCCTGATCGTCGAGCACGGTGGCGTTGAGCGCCTCCGCATACTTTTTGCCGAGCTGGAAGATATGGCCGACTTCGATGCCGCGCGCAATCTGCAGCGTGCCGTGACCATCGGGCGAAGGATCGCCCGCCACGATCTGGCGAATATCTTCCACGCGCGTGATGCGCGCATCGCGTTCCCAGTTGGCGCCGGTGTAATGCGTGTCGTTGGCGTTGCCGCCGCAAATGAAATCGGCGAGTACGGCCGCGCTGCGGTCGACGATGACGGGAATCGACTCGGGCAGACCGACCGGACCGACGAAGCCGGGGCGTGCGCCGACAGCCGCGAGAATTTCTTCTTCCGTAGCGAGCACGGATTCGTCGGGCAGTTCGGGAAGCTTGCAAGCCTTTACTTCATTGATTTCATGATCGCCACGCAAACACAGCGCCACCAGACCTTCGTTGCCGCGTACGAAAATCGTTTTGACGATGCGATCGGCGCCGATGCCGAAATGCTTGGCGACATCCTCGACCGTACGCACGCGCGGCGTATCCACGCGCTGTAGCGATGCAGCGGGGGCAGGGCGCGTGGTGGCCGGCGCAAGCGCTTCGGCTTTTTCGATATTGGCGGCGTAATCGGAACCGTTGGAGAAGGCGATCAGATCTTCGCCCGAATCGGCCAGCACCTGGAATTCGTTGCTCGCGTTGCCGCCGATGGCGCCGGTGTCCGCCTGCACTGCACGGAATTTCAGGCCCAGGCGCGTAAAGATGCGCGAATACGCCTGATACATCACGTCATACGTTTCAGCCAGCGACTCCTGCGTGAGATGGAAGGAGTACGCATCCTTCATCAGGAATTCGCGCGCGCGCATGACGCCGAAGCGCGGACGAATCTCGTCGCGGAACTTGGTTTGAATCTGATAGAAGTTGACCGGCAGCTGCTTGTAGCTCTTCAGCTCGTTGCGCGCGAAATCGGTCACGACTTCTTCGTGCGTGGGGCCGTAGCAGAATTCCTGCTCTTTGCGGTCTTTGATCTTCAACAGCTGGCCGCCGAATTTTTCCCAGCGACCGGTTTCTTCCCACAGCTCGCGCGGCTGTACGGAAGGCATCAGCATTTCGATCGCGCCGGCGCGGTTCATTTCCTCGCGCACGATATGCTCCACCTTGCGCAGCACGCGCAGGCCCAGCGGCGACCAGGTGTAGAGGCCGGCGGCGAGCTTGCGGATCATGCCCGCGCGAATCATCAGCTGGTGGCTGGCGATTTCGGCGTCGGCGGGTACTTCCTTTACGGTGGCCAGGTGGAATTGGCTAAGGCGCATGAGTCGGGGGTCCGGCAGGTAAAACGATGATTATAGCCAGGCCCCCGCTGCTCCTTGGAGATGGAACGTTAGCCGTTATTGCGTCGCGCAGTACTGGCTGTATTGGGACTGGCTGGCGTTGAGCTGCTGTTTGCGTTGATCGGCGTTGAGCGCTTGTTGCTGACCGCCGGCGCCCTGCATCACCACCGGGCCGCTGCCCTGGAGGGTGGCGATATTCGTTTTCAACGACGTGCACAGTTTGGCGCGATTCTCCGGGGTGTCCGCCACCGGCGGAGCCGGGGTGCTGCTTGAAGAGGCGCTGCTGTCGGTGCTCGACGTGGTCGTGGACGCCGCATCCGAGTTCGACCCGGCGGGTGCGCTCGAGCCCGTGTTTACGCTGACCTGGCTGTACTTAGTGCCCTGCGCAGGCGGCGTTTCGGAGTAGTGCGTGGTGCCGTGCGCATCGGTCCACTTATAAACCTGGGCGCAGGCCAAGGGCGCGACCAACAGCAGCACCAGGGCAATGGAGGGTCGACGCATGGCAGGACTCCGGCAAAAGGTTGGAGGAACACGGCTAGGGGTGCTCAGATTCATTCTACGTAGGCGGCATGATGTCCAGAGAGCTCGCAGGGTGTGTTGCGTGGCGCAGGTCAGACTGGCCGTCTGTTCAAGCCGCGCGACACACCCTGCGAGCCCTCTGGACATCACCCTTCGGACCGGCTTGTCCGTTTGCATGCCTTCGGCTCATCGTCTTGACAGACAGCCAGTCTGCCTTCGCCGATGGTCCTGTGGCATGCAAACGGACAAGCCGGTGACGCCTGCGTAGAATGAATCTGAGCGCCCCTAGTTAACAACCGGGCCGGTCCGGACTCAAGCGGGGCGTGGGCCAAAGTGTCGATAACGTGCTTGCTCGCACGTTTGCGGCGGGTGTCTCCCGGCACCCTGCTACACTGGTGAGCATCCCGTCACGGATGGATTCATGAGCGAAACGACACCAGCCCGGGTGCCGCGGCATCGCGGTATTTATCTCCTGCCGAACCTGTTCACCACCGGCGCGATGTTCGCCGGTTTCTACGCCATCGTCGCGAGTATCGCCGGGCACTTCACGGATGCCGCCATCGCGGTGTTCGTGGCGGCGCTGCTGGACGGACTCGATGGCCGCATCGCGCGCCTCACGCATACGCAAAGCGAATTCGGCGTGCAGTACGACTCGTTGTCGGACCTGGTCAGCTTTGGCCTGGCGCCGTCGTTGGTGATGTACAACTGGTCGTTGTCGAGCCTGAAGGAATTCGGGCCGCTGTTGGGCAAGATCGGTTGGGCTTCGGCCTTTATCTATGCCGTTTGCGCTGCGCTGCGTTTGGCCCGCTTCAATACGCAGGTCGGCGTGGCGGACAAGCGCTATTTCCAGGGGCTGCCCAGTCCGGCGGCCGCGGCGGTGTGTATGTCGTTCGTGTGGAGCATGGAAAACTGGGGTTTCTCTGGCGACGAGCTCGACATGTTTATGCCGTTTATGTCGGTGATCGTCGGCTTGCTGATGGTGAGCCGCTTCCGCTACTACAGCTTCAAGTCCTTGCCGATGGCGGACAAGGTGCCGTTCTTGTGGATCCTTATCGCGGTGTTGATCTTGGTGCCGCTGTTTGTCGATCCGCCGCGCGTGCTGCTGGCGGTGTTTTCGCTTTATCTGTTGTCGGGGCCGGTTGTGACGCTGTGGGGATTGGCGACACGTCGCAAACGCCCGCGTCGTAGCGCGATATGAGCGCCGTCGTCGCCAGCCCCGTGCATCGCGCCCGCGTACTGCGCGCGCTGGGCGTGGTGCCGTGGCGCATGCGCGCGGTGGAAACGGTTGCGCCGATGGAACACGCAGCCGCTTCGCAGCCTCAGCAAGCGACGGCTGGCGCAAATGTCGTGGTGGTGGTGCCGCGTGGATGCGCAGTGCGCGAGCTGGATTTGCTGGGGCGTGCGCTGTCCGCCTTCGGACCGCAACTTGCGCGAGCGCCGCGCATCGAAGCACTGAACGATGAGCCCATGCAGGTGCCACATGCCGCGGCGTATCTGGTGTTCGGTCAGGCGCAAGCGCATGCCCTTGGGCGCGTGTTGTCGGCCGATGTGATGCGCAACGCCCATATCGTGCTGGCGGATGCGCCGTCCGACATCTTGGCCCAAGCCGCGTCTAAACGGCGGCTATGGCAGGCCTTGCGCGCCCTGCGTCGCGCATTGGCGATAGGGAAACAAGCCTGATGGTTGCGGTGGCGCGCCCCTCGCTTGAGATGCGCGCGATGCGGCGCGAAGATCTGTCGCGCGTCAGCGAGCTGGAAAGCGCTTCCTACGATTTTCCCTGGACCATGGGCATTTTTGGCGATTGCCTCAAAGCCGGGCATCCGTCTTGGGTGCTTTGCATGGACGGCCAGATCATCGGCTACGGCATCCTTTCCGTCGGTGCTGGCGAAGCGCACGTGCTCAATGTCTGCATCGATCCGGAACAGCGCGGCCGTGGTTTCGGTCGTCATTTGATGCGGCGCTTGCTGGACATCGCGCGGTGGAACGGCGCCGATCGCGTCTTTCTCGAAGTTCGGCCGTCCAATCCGAATGCGCAGGCGTTGTATACGTCGCTGGGCTTTCATGAGATCGGGCGGCGCCCGCGCTATTACCCGGCGCATCAAGGGCGCGAAGATGCGATCGTGATGGCGATGGATTTTCCGGTGTCGTGATGCGCTTTTACTCCCTCTCCCCTTCGGGGAGAGGGCTGGGGTGAGGGGTCAAGGCTTGCCTCAGATTTTATAAAGGCCGCGCTCAGATTTACCTATCGCGCAAGAGCAGCCCCTCACCCTAACCCTCTCCCCGAAGGGGAGAGGGAACTGGGCCGCACGCGTTACCCAAGCTTCAACATCTGCTCGCGCAAAGCGCCAAGCTGCACGCCCCAATCGGCGATGCGTTGACGTTCCTGCGCCACCACCTCGGCCGGCGCATTGGCGACGAAGTTGGCGTTGCCGAGTTTGCTCTCGCACTTTTTGATCTCGCTTTCGATGCGCATGATCTCTTTGCCGAGGCGTGTTTTTTCCGCACTCAAATCGATTAAGCCAGCGAGCGGAATCAGTACGCGTAGCGAGCCGACCACCGCAGCGGCGGCTGCCGGCTCATCGCTGCCTGAAGCAATCCACTGCGGCGCTTCCACGCGCGCGAGGAAGCTGATTTGCGTCGCGAATTTCGCCACGCGTGCGCGATCGCTGGCGTCGCCGTCCGCCAGCAGCAGCGGAATGGTTTTGCCAGGCGCAATATTCATTTCGGCGCGAATGCGGCGAATGCCGCTGAGCACGTTTTTAAACCACTCGACTTCGGCCGTCGCTGCTTCGTCGACGGCAATCTCGTTCGCATTCGGCCACGAACGCAGAAAAATGCTGTCGGCGTGGATGCCGAGTTTCGGCGCCACCGACTGCCAGATTTCCTCCGTGATAAACGGCACGACCGGATGCAGGGCGCGCAACACTGTTTCCAGCACCACCACCAACGTGTGGCGCGTCGATGCGGCGGCCGTTGCGTCTTCGCCGTTCAATGCGGGCTTGGACAGTTCAAGGAACCAATCGCAGTACTCGTTCCACACGAATTCGTACAACGCTTGCGCGAGCAAATCGAAACGATACGTAACGAAATGCTGCTCGACCTCGTTGAGCGTCTGCTTCAGGCGCGTGAGAATCCAACGTTCCGCTTCGGTCGCCGGCGCGCCGGTCGGTGCGGGAAGTTCGCCTTCCGGCAAATTCATCAACACGAAGCGCGCCGCGTTCCACAGCTTGTTGCAGAACGCCTTGTAGCCTTCGGCACGCTTGATATCGAAGTTGATCGTGCGGCTGTAACTGGCCAGCGCTGCGAAGGTGAAACGCAACGCATCGGTGCCGATGGCGGGAATGCCTTGCGGATAATCCTTGCGAATGCGCTTTTCGACTTTCTCGCGCACCTGCGGAATCAGCAGCGACTTGGTGGATTTTTCCACCAGCGGTTCCAGCTCGATGCCGTCGATCAGATCCAGCGGATCCAACGTATTGCCCTTGGATTTGGACATCTTCTGGCCTTCGGCGTCGCGCACGATGGCGTTGATGTAAACCTCGCGGAACGGCACTTTGCCCGTGAAATATTTGGTCGCCATCACCATGCGCGCGACCCAGAAGAAGATGATGTCAAAGCCGGTGACCAACACCGCGCTCGGCAGGAAGATTTTGTCGATCTCCCAGTTCGCGACGATCTCGCCGCGCTCGTTTTTCACCGGGCCGTTGGCCGGCCAGCCGAGTGTTGAGAACGGCCACAATGCCGAACTGAACCACGTGTCGAGAACATCCTCGTCTTGCTTCAACGCGCCGACGGGTGCGACGGACGCATGCTTGCGTGCATCGGCTTCATCTTCGCCGACGAAAATATTGCCCGCTTCGTCGTACCACGCCGGAATGCGATGGCCCCACCAAAGCTGGCGACTGATGCACCAGTCCTGGATATTTTCCAGCCACTGCGTGTACGTGGTGGTCCAGTTCTCGGGCACAAATTTGATTTCGCCGGTGCGCACGGCATCGAGCGCGGGTTCCGTAATCGCCTTGCGACCTTTCTCGCTGGTGAGATCGACGAACCATTGGTCGGTGAGCATCGGCTCGATCACGGCATCCGAACGCTGACTCACCGGTACCTGCAATTTGTGCGGTTTGGTTTCGACCAACAGGCCGCCCGCTTCCAGATCCGCGAGCACAACTTTGCGCGCTTCGTAACGATCTAAGCCTTGATACTTCGGCGGCGCGTTGCCGTTGACCTTGGCGTCGAGCGTGAAGATATCGATCGGCGCGAGTTTATGGCGCTGGCCGATGGCGTAGTCGTTGAAGTCGTGCGCGGGCGTGATTTTCACGCAGCCGGTGCCGAATTCGCGATCGACATAATCGTCGGCGATCACCGGAATCTGGCGGCCGGCGAGCGGCAAGGTGAGCGTTTTGCCAATCAGGTGCTGATAACGCTCGTCTTCGGGATGCAAGGCCACGGCGACGTCGCCGAGCATCGTTTCCGGACGTGTGGTGGCGACGACAAGGCTTTCGTCGCTATTGGTGACGGGATAGCGAATCGACCACATGTGGCCGTCGCGTTCGACGTTGTTCACTTCCAGATCGGACACCGCGGTGCCCAGCACCGGATCCCAGTTCACCAAGCGATTGCCGCGATAGATCAAACCGGCGCGGAACCACTCGACGAACACTTTGCGCACCGCGCTGGACAGACCTTCGTCCATCGTGAAGCGTTCGCGCGACCAATCGGCGGCGACGCCGAGACGACGCATTTGATGGGTGATGGTGGAACCGGATTCTTCCTTCCACTGCCACACGCGTTCGACGAACGGCTCGCGACCGAGATCGTGGCGGCTCTTGCTTTCGACGGCGAGCTGGTTCTCCACGATCTTTTGCGTGGCGATGCCAGCGTGATCCGTGCCCACCTGCCACAGCGTGTTCAAGCCGCGCATGCGCTGGTAGCGAATCAGCATGTCCATCACCGTCTGCTGGAACGCATGGCCCATATGCAGCGTGCCGGTGACATTGGGCGGCGGAAGCAGGATGCAGTACGGCTCGCCGGTGCCGGACGGGCGGAATACATCGCTGGCTTCCCAGCGGGCATACCACTTCGACTCGATCGGGCGGGGCTCGAAACTCTTTTCCATCGGGGACTCGCAATGGCGCGACCATGCAGGCGCGCGTGGGAAGGCATAAAGGCCCCATTGTACGGGGAGGGTGCGGGCCTGCCAAAGCGCGGGCCTATGCGAGAATGACGCGATGAATCTCCTAGCCCTCGAAACCGCCACCGAAGCCTGTTCCGTGGCCCTTGTGCACGGCGAAACCGTGATTGCCCGCACCGAGCTGGCGCCTCGCCGCCAGGCCGAACGCGTGCTGCCGATGGCGGATGAGTTGCTCGCCGAGGCCGGCATCGGCAAGCACGCACTGGATGCGATTGCCGTAGGGCGTGGACCCGGCGCGTTCACCGGTGTGCGGCTGGCGGTATCGCTGGCGCAGGGCATGGCGATGGCGTTGGATCGTCCTGTCGTGACCGTTTCGTCGCTGGCCGCGCTGGCGCTGGAAGCGCCGGAAGACGATGCGGCGATTCTCGCCGTGATCGATGCGCGCATGGGCGAAATTTACGCGGCCAGCTATCGACGCGACGACGAGGGCGGTTTGATCGCGCTGGACGACGAGCGTGTCAGCACCGCCGATTCGCTGATTCTGCCGAACCTCGATGCGTGGAACGTGGTCGGCACGGGTTGGGCGACCTATCACGATGCGTTGCGTAGCCGATTAGGTTCGGCGCCGCGCTCCGCCGATGGTGCCTGCTTTCCGCAGGCCAAACATGTGGCGACGCTTGCCGTTCGCGAATTCAAGGCCGGTCGGGCGGTGGCGCCGGAGCATGCGCTCCCTGTCTATCTGCGCGACAAAGTGGCATTGACGTTGGAAGAGCAGGGTCGCTGAAACGTCAGAGCTGCCCGATCGTCAATTGCACGAGCAAGCTGCTGATCGACACCGCCGCCCACACACCCAGTCCAAGCAGAATCGGACGCACGCCCGTCGACGCCATCTTGCGCAAGTTGGCCGATAGGCCGATCGCGGTGAGCGCGACGATGATCATGAATTCCGCCGCCACGTGGATCGCCGGTTGAATCGCTACCGGCACGAAGCCCATCGTGCGAATGGCCGAGGCCACCAAGAACCACAGGATGAACCAGGGAAAGATGCGGCCCAGGCTGAAATCGCTGGCGACGCCGGCGTGCTTCGCTGCGCGCTTTTCGCGCATGGCTACGACGATGGCGAGCACCAGGCAGATCGGAATGATCAGCGTGGCGCGCGTCAGCTTCACGATGGTGGCGTAATCGCCGGCCGCAGTGCTGTAGCTGTAACCCGCTGCAACGACGGATGAGGTGTCGTTGATCGCGGTGCCGGCCCACAGTCCGAAACCGAGATCGGACAGGTGAAGCGCATGCCCGAGCAGCGGGAACAGCAGCACGGCGACGATGTTGAACAGGAAGATGGTGGAGATCGCAAACGCGGTGTCGTGATCGTCCGGCTTGATGATCGGCGTGACGGCCGCAATGGCCGATCCGCCGCAAATCGCCGTGCCCACGCCGATCAGCACCTGCAATTTGTCGTGCACTTTCATCAAACGGCCAAGCGCGAACGCGGTGACGAAAGCGACGGTCATGGTCACCACGGTGACCGAAAGCGATTCCAGTCCGGTCTTGGCGACCTGGGTGAGGCTCAGCCCGAAACCGAGCGCGATGATCGACCACTGCAGAATCTGCTTGCTGGCGAACTGGATGCCCGGATTGAAGCGCTCGCCAGGCGCAAACACATTGCGCACCACGATGCCGATGACGATGCCGAACACCGGGCCGCCGATCAGCGGCACGAAGCGACCCAGCCACCAGGCCGCAAGGGCAATCGCGAAAGCCAGCGCCAGACCCGAGGCGCGGATGCGAAGAGTGGGGGCGGCAAAGTGGAGCGGGATGGCGTTCATGGCTGGCGATCCGGTGGGATGCACCTATTGTCCGTTTCGTCATGTATTAGGAAAATTTGAAATATCTAATCAAAGCTATAAGATTGGCTGATGATCAACGTCAGCCTCCGTCAGCTCGATGTATTCGTTCAGATCGCCCTGCATGGCAGCGTGCGCGCCGCTTCGGAGCGACTCCACCTCACCCAGCCGGCGGCCAGCATGGCGCTGGCGGAAATGGAGCGGCAGCTCGACGCCCCCGTCTTCGATCGCGAACGCGGGCGATTGCGCCTTAATGCACGCGGGCGCGAATTGTTGCCGCTGGCGCAGGAACTGCTGGAGCGGCACGCGGAGTTCGGCCGTCGCGCGACCGGGAAAACATTGGCGCTCGCGGGCGAATTGCGCATCGGCGCCAGCAACACCGTTGGCAACTATCGCGTCGGCGAATTGCTGGGAGACTTCGTGCGCGCCTATCCGCAGGTCGCCATCCGCTTGCGCGTTGCTAACACCGACGATATCGCCGCAGCCGTACTCGACCACAGCCTCGACGTCGGCTGCGTCGAAGGCCCGGTCATGCATCCGCTGCTGGAAGTGCGACCGTGGCGCGACGATGCGCTGTTGGTTTGCGCGCCGCCGGATCATCCTCTGGCCAAAAAACGCCACCTGAAACCCGAGCATTTCGCCGGCGCGCGCTGGGTCGTGCGCGAACCGGGTTCCGCCACGCGCGCGACGACCGAGCGTGCGCTTGCGCAGTTGCCTGCCGGCGAAACTGTGATGGAGCTGGATCAGATCGAAGCGATCAAGCAGGCGGTAAAAGCCGGATTGGGCATCGCATGTTTGCCGGAAGTGGCGGTGACGGATGCGTTGGCGACGGGTTGTTTGGTGGCGTTGAAAACCCCGTTCCTCGATCTGCAACGCAAGTTGTCGATCTTGTTGCATCGGGAAAAATATCGAGGCGCGGCGCTCGATGTTTTTCTGCAGTCGGTGAGTGGCGGCTAACACATCGTTTGCACCACTGCTCCCTCCCCTACGTGCAGTAGGGGAGGGGGCAAATCGCTAGTGGCAGCAGTTGTCCGTAATCGAAGCGATCAGCGATTCCGCTTCTTCATGCGTATGCGCGCGAATGATGCGCGGCGCGTAACTCCGGAGTTTGGCGTGATCGAGCGTCGCCAGACGATCGCGCACATGCAGAATGCGGCTCGGATGCATGCTGAATTCGCACAATCCCAAGGCCAACAGCAGGGCGGTGAAGTTCTCGTCGCCGCCGATTTCACCGCACAAACTTACCGGTTTGCCGGCACGACGGCCGGCCGAGATCACATGCGACAAGAGACGCAGCAGCGCGGGCTGCAGCGGGTTGTAGATATTTTCCAACGCGTCGTTGCCGCGGTCGGCGGCGAGCACGTATTGCGCCAGATCGTTGGTGCCGATAGCGAGGAAGTCCGAATGTTCGAGCAGCGCGCGCACGTTGATCGCGGCGGCGGGCACTTCGATCATCGCGCCGAGCGGAAGTTTTTCGGGTAGATCGACGTTCTCGCGCTTGAGTTCTTGTCGCGCGAGCTTGAACAACGTTCGCACGGCGATCAGCTCATCCGGCTGCGTCACCATCGGTACGAGTACGCGTACCGGGCCGTAGCAGGCAGCGCGCAGGATGGCGCGAATCTGCGTCGTGAACACCGCAGGGTGACGAAGCGAAAGCCGCACGCCGCGCACGCCGAGTGCGGGGTTTTCCTCGCCGCGAATGGCAAGTCCGGCCGCATCCGCTTTATCGGCGCCCAGATCGAGCGTGCGGATCGTGACCGGTGCGCCGCCCATGCCGAGCACAACGTCGCGATAGGCGTTGAATTGCTCGTCTTCCGATGGCAGCCCTTTGTGCTGCAGAAACAGAAATTCGGTGCGATACAAGCCCACGCCATCGGCGCCACGCGAGCGCGCAAGCGCGACATCGCCCGGCGACTCGGCATTCGCCAGCAAGCGCACGTCCACGCCATCGCGCGTACGAGTCGGCGCGTTCGCCAGACTGGCGAGGCGGCGTCCCTCCAGGATCGCCGCGCGCTGCCATGCGCGATAACGCGCGAGATCCTGCGCGGTAGGGTGCACGACCGCTTCGCCGTGCTCGGTGTCGACCAGAATCAGGTCGTCGTCGTGAATGGTGGAGAGCGCATCGCGCGTACCCACCAGCATCGGTAGGTTGAGGCTGCGCGCGAGAATTGCGCTGTGCGAATACGGGCTGCCGGAACTGGTGATGACGCCGAGCAAACCGTGGCCGGCCAGGTGCGCCATATCGGCCGGCGCAATCGTGTCGGCGACGAGAATTTCGCCGACGCGCGCGGCGAGTTTGCGTTCTTCCACGCTGGTTTGCCGTTGCAACGCGGAGATCACGCGACCGATTACCTGGTCGACGTCTTCCATGCGGCTGCGCAGATACGGATCGTCCATCGCGCTGAATACGCCCGCGAGTCGATCGCGTTGCTTCTTCAGCGCCGCGCCGGCGCGATAGCGGCCGATGGTGATCATCTCGTCGAGGCCGCGCAGCAGCTCCGCATCGTCGAGCAGCAGACTGTGCGCGTCGATGAATTCGTTGACTTCGCGCGCCAACGCGCCGTGCAGTTTTCCGCGCAGCTCGCGCAATTCTTGTCGCGCGGTGTCGAGCGCTTTATGCAGATGTTCGAGTTCGGACGAGACTTCGTCTTCGTTCAACGGGCGCGTGTCGACCAGGTAACGGCTGGGTTGAACCAGGCGGGCGCGTCCCAGGGTCATGCCGCGAGAGGCCATCGTGCCGGACAGGATTTGCCTCATCGGCGTCCTCCCGCAACGACGGAAACAAGCAACGGGGAACGGAGAATATCGATGCCGCGCAGGCGTGCGTCACGCTGCGGCCGCGAGTTTTCCCGTTCCTGGTTCCTTGTTCCTTGCTTCATTCAAGCGCCTTCGTCGAATTTGCGATCGAACAGTTCCACCACCGCATTGAGCGCGGCCGATTCGTCGGGACCGTCTGCGCGAACCGTGAGCGGCGTGCCGATGCCCGCTGCCAACATCATCACGCCCATGATGCTCTGTGCGTTGACTTCGCGGCCTTTGCTGATCAACCACACGGTGGATTTGAAACTTTGCACGAGTTGCACCAGCTTTGCCGATGCGCGGGCATGCAAGCCCAGTTTGTTGGTGACGACAATATCTTTTTCAAGCATGATCGATGAAGATTCCTCCGCGACCGCCGCTGGCCGCTATTTCCGCAAGTTCGTCCAGCGGCTTGTCGGCGTAATTGAGTACGCGCAGCAGCATGGGTAGGTTCAATCCTGAAACACAACGCAGCCTTACACCCACCGTACTCAGCGACAGCCCGATATTGCAGGGCGTCGCGCCATACAGATCCGCCAACACCAGCACGCCATCGCCGTGATCCAGCTCGCGCGCATGCTTGGCAGTCAGCGTGCGCATGACATCCGGATCGGCTCGCGCCGGCACTTCCACGGTGGCGACTCGCAGCGGCAGTTTTGGCAGCACGTGACGTGCGGCTTTCACCAGCGCCTGGCCAACCGACTCGTGGGTCATCAGAAGCACGCCGACGGTCATGACACGGCGGCTTCAAAGAGGCTTGTTAGAGACAACATAAACATCACTCAAGTTCGCGATGGAATGTGAGAACGCCTTCGCGGGTCGCGCGATAGTGCGCTGCAAGTTTTTCGACCAGATACACCGAACGGTGACGTCCGCCGGTGCAACCGATGGAGATGGTGACGTAACTGCGATCGTCCGCCTCGAAGCGCGGCAGCCACGCGTCGAGCCAGCGCGCCGTGTCGGCCTCGTATTCGGCGACCAAAGGTTGCCGTTCGAGGAACTCGCGCACCGGGCCGTCCTTGCCGGATAGCGGGCGCAGCGTCGGTTCCCAATGTGGGTTGGGCAGGCAGCGGGCGTCGAACACGAAATCGGAATCCAGCGGCAATCCGCGACGGAACGCGAACGACTGAAACATCAACGTAAGGCCGGCCGTGGTTTGCGCGTAACCGGTCGCGATAAAGCGACGCAATTGGTGCACGTTTAAATCGCTGGAATCGATCACGCGCTCGGCGATCGCCATTAACGGGCGCAACAACCTGCGTTCTTCGGCGATCGCGTCGGCCAACGATCTGCCGCGCGTGGCTAGCGGATGTCGGCGTCGCGTTTCGGAGAAGCGCTTGGTCAGCACTGCATCGCTGCAATCGATAAAGATCAAATGCACCTGCACGGTGTTGGCGAGCGCCGAGAGCACCTTGGGCATGTGTTGGAAATCTTCGTCGCGATTTCGAACATCCACGCCGACGGCGATGCGGCGACGATGACTGTCGCCGCGTGTCGCCGCTTCGACCAACTGCGGCAGCAACGCGCTCGGCAGGTTGTCGACGCAGTAGAACTCGAGATCTTCCAGCGCGCGCAGCGCCACCGTTTTGCCGCCGCCGGACATGCCGGTAAGCACGACCAGATGAATGGCGTTCGGATCGTCGTTGGAAATAAGGCCTTCGTATTGAGATTGACTCATGGGGTCACCACGGTGGGAGCCGGCGCATCTGATGGGCTTGGCGGTCCATAAAGCTCGTCGCAGGATCGATGCCCTTGCTCTTTAACATATGGCTGCGCACAGCCGCTTCGACCAGTACCGCCAGGTTGCGGCCGGGCGCGACCGGCAACGTAATCATCGGCATCTTTACATCGAAAATTTCGCGATGGCCGACATCGCCGGTGAGGCGCGTCAGCGCATCCGTATTTTCGCCGTCGCGCAATGGTTTGAGGTGAATGACCAGGCGCAAGTATTTCGACGTCTTTACCGACGTGTGGCCGAACATCTCGCGCACGTTGAGCACGCCCAGGCCGCGCACTTCCAACAGATCTTGCAGCAATTCCGGACAGGCGCCGTCGATTACATCCGGCGCGATCAGCGTGAATTCGGGCGCATCGTCGGCAACCAGTCGATGGCCGCGACTGATCAGTTCCAGCGCCAGTTCGCTTTTGCCGGAACCCGCTTCGCCGGTAATCAGCACGCCGATGGAAAACACTTCCAGCAACACGCCGTGCAACGTTAGACGCGGCGCCATCGTGCGCGCGAGGTGATATTGCATCCACGTCAGCAATTCGTGACCGCGCTTGGAGCTGATCCAAAGCGGCGTATCGGTTTCCTCGGCGACTTCGCGCAAGTCGGCGGGAATCGGTTGATCTTTAGTGACGATAAATGCGACAGGATGCGTGGCGGCTGCTTTGTGGATCACTTCCCAACGTTGGCGCGAATCCAGGCTGTCGAGAAAACTCAGTTCTTCCGTGCCGACAATCTGGATTTTGTTCGGGTAAATAACGTTGAGATAACCCACCAGCGACGGACGGCGCGCCGGCGTGGAGCCGTATTCCAGCACGCGCATTTCGCCGCGCATGCCCGCCACCCACCGGAGCGCCATGCGCTCGTGGATATCGTCGAAGAGTTGTCGTGCGGTAAGCCGTTCCAAGGATGTTCCCTTTGCCGCAGGGCTGCCTCATCGGGGCGGCGGCGGGAACATTGTGCCAGTTTGGTGGCTTGAAGGGTCGCTTCGCCGCCTCGTGTCCCGCTATGGGGCGAGGATTTTGGGGAGAAATGGGAGCTTGCGGCGGTTGGAGATGACTGAAGTTCGGATCGTTTCTAAATAAGGGCGAGATCCATCGATTTCCAGTCTTGCGGCCTTTTGTTCTATCCCTCTCTCCGGTCGGAGAGAGGGATAGGTACGGCTGGGCGTGTCAGCCGTATTGTCGGATTTCGCGTACTTCGCGTTGATGTTTGTCGCACAGCTTTTCACGGTAACGGCGCAGCTGATCGACGAGTTTGTCGAAGAGATTGTCTATAGAGGCGTACATATCGTTCTCGGTGGCTTCGGCGTGCAGCGTACTGCCCACGACTTTGACGGTTCCCTCGGCACGTTGCTGAAGCTTGTCGACCGAGAGTACGACGCTCAGGCTTACGATGCGGTCATCGAGGCGAGTCAATCGATCGAGCTTGGTTGTCACGTGATTGCGCAGGGCGGGAGTGACGTCGATCTTTTGACCACTGAGTTGGAATTGCATGGTGCGCCTCCTTCTAGAGCTGGCCGCCAGTGGCGGCGTTGATCGATGCGCGGATTGCCGTGAAACAATCGTTGCACCGTGAAGCTAGAGACTTTGAATAAACCTTACTCCTGAAAATGGGATCGTTCCATGAAGCCACAAGTTCCCTGAAAAAATTTTTCGGGCGTGCGGACTTCAACTGCTGCGTTGTCGCTCGCTGGAACTGGGAATGCGCAGAATTTCTCGGTATTTCGCCACCGTACGGCGCGCTACCTGAATGCCTTTGCCGTGCAACTCTTCGGCGAGCGCCTGATCGGACAGCGGCTTGCGCGGGTCTTCGTTGTCGACCAGCTTGCGCAGCATCGCTTGAATGGCGGTAGCCGATGCGCTGCCGCCGTCCTCGGTGGACACGCCGCTGGAAAAGAAATACTTCAGCTCGTAGGTGCCGCGCGGCGTGTGAATGTATTTGCGGGTCGTTACACGTGAAATCGTCGACTCATGCATACCCACCTCCTCGGCCACTTCACGCAGCACTAACGGCTGCATGGCTTCCGGACCGTAGTCCAGAAAGGCGCTTTGCCGTCTCACGATGGCGTCGGCGACCTTTAGGAGTGTTTCGGCACGAGACTCCAAACTCTTAATCAGCCAGCGCGCTTCCTGCAGTTGACCGCGCATCCAGCTGGCGTCGTCGCTGCGCGCCTGGGCGATAAGACTGCAGTAATGCTGGTTGAGGCTGAGCTTGGGTTGGCTGTCCGGGTTCAGGAGCACGCGCCAGCGCGTGCCGTCCTTGCGGGCGTAGACGTCGGGCGCCACGTATTCGACGGGCGTGGTGTCCATCGCCGCGCCGGGACGCGGGTCCAGGCTGCGGATAAGCAAGGCGGCGCCGGTGGTTTCTTCCTCGGTCGCGTGCAGGCGGCGAGCGAGCTTGGCCATGTCGTTGCGCGCCAAGAGTTCCAATTCGTTTTCGACGATGCGCAACGCCAGGTCCCGATGCGGCGTGCTGGGCGCGAACTGCTCCAGCTGAGCGCGAAGACAATCGGGAAGGTCGATGCTCGCCACGCCGGCAGGGTCGAAGTGCTGCAATCGGCGGCGTACGGCTTCCACTTCTTCGAGAGTGGCTTTCAGGTGCGGAGGAAGCGCCGCGAGCACCGCATCGAGACCTTCTTCCAAATAACCGTCGGTGTTAAGCGCGTCGATCAGCACCGTGGCGATGGCCTTGGCGCGTGGATCCATCGGTGTGAGATTAAGTTGCCACAGCAGATGTTCCTGCAGCGACTCGGGCGCCGCATTCTGCGGTTCCATGCCTTCGTCGTCGCGATTGTTCGAATTACCGCTGCCGTTGGACGACGAAAAATCGATCGGCTCGTCGGAACTCATTTCCGGTTCCGCCCAATCCGGCGCCTCGTCGTTGCCGTCGCTGCCCGATGCCGAATCGCTGCTGACGGTTACCGGCGCATCGAATTCGTTTTCGAATTCGCCATCGGTTTCGGTTTCGTCTTGTTCTTCCGATGCATCTTCGGCGAACTCGAGCAGCGGATTGCTCTCGGCAAGTTGACGCAACTCGGCAGCCAGCTCCAGTTGCGACAATTGCAGCAGGCGAATGGCCTGTTGCAGTTGTGGCGTAAGAGCCAGCTGTTGATTTAGACGGAACTGAAGCCCTGGTTTCATGCCTGGCGAAAGGGTTGTGGGATGCGCTGACTCATTCTACGTAGGTGTCACCGGTCCTGTCTGTTCGCATCTCTTCGGTCCATCGTCTCGACAGACGGCCAGTCTGCCTTCGCCGATGGCCCTGTGATCTGCGAACAGACAGGACCGGCCCGAAGGGTGATGTCCAGAAGGCTCGCAGGCTGCGTCGCGCGGCTTGAAAAGACGGCCAGTCTTCCCTGCGCCGCGCAACACATCCTGCAAGCCTTCTGGACATCATGCCACCAACGTAGAATGAGTCAGCGCATCCCTTGGCCTCATCCTAACCCTTAGACGGAGTGTCGGCCATAGTTGCTATGGCCGGAAATACCTGCCCGTGCCGTGGGTGTGAAGCGGCGCAAATTGCAACTTGTGCGGACGGCGAAGTTGGAGTATTACAAACGGAATTCGCGGCCCAGATACACTTCGCGAACCCGCTCGTCCGCCAGAATATGCGCCGGCGTGCCGCGCGAGAGCACCTCGCCCTCGTTCATGATGTAGGCGCGATCGCAAATGCCCAGGGTTTCGCGCACGTTGTGATCGGTGATCAGCACACCGATCCCGCGCTCCTTCAGATGTCGCACGATGCGTTGGATTTCGCCGACTGAAATCGGGTCGACGCCCGCGAACGGTTCGTCCAGCAACATGTAACGCGGCTGCGCGGCGAGGGCGCGTGCAATTTCAACACGGCGACGTTCGCCGCCCGACAGGCTGATGCCTTTTTGCGTCGCGATGTGCGCGATTTTCAGTTCGTCGAGCAAGCTTTCCAATTCGGCATCGCGCTTGCGTTGATCCAAGCCTTCGCGCAATTCCAGCACCGCCATGATGTTGTCGGCGACGCTGAGACGACGGAAAACGGACGCTTCCTGCGGCAAATAACCGATGCCAAGTTTGGCGCGCGCATGCATGGGAAGGCCAGTGATGTCGCGCTTGTCGAGTTTGATGGAGCCGGCGTCGGCTTCGATCAAACCCACGATCATGTAGAAGCAGGTGGTTTTACCGGCGCCGTTGGGACCGAGCAGGCCCACCACTTCGCCCTGGCGAATCGAAAACGCAAAATCGCGCACCACTTGGCGCGCGCGGAAACTTTTTTGCAGACCTTCTGCGGAAAGCATGAGTAATGATTATCCCTTCGACGGCGCGCTGCTGGCGGGCGCCGGCGCTTTGGTGCTGGATGACGATGCCGGTTTGGCGGGAGCGTTGGTGGCCGGCGTCGAAGCGGGCGCGCCATGCTTCGGCGGCGGCAGCGGCTTCTGTTTCGGCAGGAAGGTCATCGTGACCTGACCGCTGCTGCTGCTTTCGCCGACCATGTAGCTGGTTTGCGTGTTGTAGGTGAGCTTGGCGCCGTGCGCGTCGCCTTTGTTCTGTTGGTGCACGTTGGCGTTGCCAGTGAGAATGGCGATGCCGTTGACGTTGTCGTAGTAAAGCTGATCGGCGTCGCCGGTCATCAGGTTGCCGCTGTCGTCGATCTGCTCGATATGCGGACGCTTTTGCGGCGTGCCGGTCACGATGATGTGATCGACGGACGTGTCTTCCTTCGCCGTATAAATTTTCGCAACCTGACCGGTGAGTTTCATCGTGCCCTGCGTGATCAACACGGCGCCGGTGAAGGTGCTGATCGTGTTGGGCTGGTTGTAACCGTCGAAGCTGTCCGCATGCACCACGTGGATCGGCTGGTTGCGGTCATCCTGCTTTGCTAGTGCCGGTTGCAGAAGCAAGAGCCCGGCAATCAAGAGGCTTAGCCGTAGCGTTGTTCTGGCTTGAATAAAGCGTGCCGTGCACGTCATGGAGCAACTCCAGATGGTTTTCGTTGAGATTGGCACGCATGCCGATGCCGTTCATTACGCTTGCGCCCTGCGTCATGGTGGCCGGATCCGCAGTTTCCATGCGGTTCTCCTTCGGCCAACCGGTGACGTTGGAGGTACATAATGTTGCCATGGGACCCTGCGCATAGGCAGGGCGGTGCATGTAAACCGCACCGTCGAGATTGACTTGCGTGCCGCTCTTGTTGACCCGGCCGAAGGGTGCGTTGCCTTGCCAGTTCGGCACGCCGGGCTTTTTCGAAATAAGTTCGAACACGGGCGAATTGAGATACAGCGATTCGTCGCCCGCGCGGCGATCGATGCGCGGCGAGGTCATGTTGATGCTCAGCAGTCCGTCGATGTCGTAGCTCCAAACTTTGGAGTTGTAGAGCACGTAATCGGAAATCGGCGGCCCGACGAAATCGTTGACCGGCGGCGCGCCGACCACCCAACGCTGCAACATCCAGCTGGCCGGTGCAGCGATGGCGAGCAGCGCGATGGCGACGTTGATGCGGTTGTCGCGCAGGTATTGGCGAAAACTCACTGCCAATGCTCCTGTTCTGCGCGGCTTTTGTTCTGTGCGTGCAGGATGAGATCGCACACTTCGCGCACCGCGCCTTGTCCGCCCGAAAGGTGTGTCTGGTAGTGCGCGCGTTGCGCCACCCAAGGGTGCGCATTCGCCACGGCAACCGCCAGGCCGGCGACGCTCATCGCCGGCAGATCCGGTAAATCATCGCCCACGAATGCGACATGTTCCGGCTGCAGGTTCAACGCTTCCATGATCTGGCGCATGCATTCGCGCTTGTCGGATTGACCTTGATAGACGTGCGCGATGTTCAACTCTTCCGCGCGCAACGCGACCGGATGACTGATACGCGCGCTGACGATGGCCACCTGCACACCGTGTGCCTGGAGACGCTTCAAACCCAGGCCGTCGTGGACGTGAAACACCTTGGTTTCGTGGCCGCTTTCGCTGTACCACAAGCGACCGTCGGTAAGCGTGCCGTCGACATCGAACGCGGCCAGGCGAATCTTGGCGGCGCGAGCGAGTACGTCGGCGGGCAGGTTGGAAAGGTAATCCATGGAATAAAGTGTTCCGTCAGACCACGCGCGCGCGCAGCAGGTCGTGAATGTTGAGGGCGCCGACCACGCGTTGCGCTTCGTCGACCACCAGCAAAGCGTGAATCTGATACTTCTCCATCAGCTGCGCCGCTTCGATGGCGAGCTTGTCCGCGCCGATCACCTTGGGGCCGCGCGTCATCAAATCGCTGACGCGCGCGCTGCGCAGATCGACACCATCGTCGTCGAGCGCGCGGCGCAAGTCGCCGTCGGTGAACACACCCAGCAAATGCTGGTTGTTGTCGACCACGGCGGTCATGCCCAAATGTTTGCGGGTCATTTCCATCAGTGCTTCGGTCAGGCTGGCGTCGGGGGAGATCGTCGGGATGCCCGTGCCGGTGTGCATCACATCGCTGATGTGCAGCAGCAACCGGCGCCCAAGGCTGCCCGCCGGGTGAGAACGCGCGAAGTCTTCAGAGGTAAACCCGCGCGCTTCCAGCAGGGCGATGGCCAGCGCGTCGCCCATGACCAGGGCGGCTGTGGTGCTCGCGGTCGGGGCCAGACCAAGCGGGCAGGCTTCGGCGGAAATGCCGGCGTCCAGATGCACGTCGGCCTGGCCGGCGAGGGACGATTCCGGATTGCCGGTGATGGCGATCAGCGGAATGCCCTGGCGCTTGATCACGGGCAGGATGAAGAGAATTTCGTCGGTCTCGCCCGAGTTGGACAAGGCCAGCACCACGTCCTGCGGCAGGATCATCCCCAGATCGCCATGGCTGGCTTCGCCGGGATGCACGAAGAAGGCCGGCGTGCCGGTCGAGGCCAAGGTCGCGGCGATCTTGCGCCCCACATGCCCGGATTTACCCATGCCGGTGACGACCACGCGCCCTTTGCAGCCCAGAATCAGCCGGCAGGCGTCGACAAAGGTCTGGTCGACGCGCGGCTCCAGGGCCCGAATGGCGGCCGCCTCGGTGGCGATGACCGTGCGCGCGCTGCGCACGATGGCGGCGGCATCCACCCGGGTGGATTTGGCTTTGGTGATGGGTGCGTTCATGCGTCCTCAGGGGCAGCTGGACAGGGAATCGACAGTGATGTCGTTTCTGCGACAGCGGATTTCCATTAACATGGCATATTCGCATTCTATCTTGATGCCCGACGCCAATGGCTCGCCCTGAACTGGCCGGCGGTGGGCGTTCAGTATTTTAGTAAATGGGTAACCGATGGACGCAGCCAGCATCCAGGCAATGATCGAAACCGGCCTGCCGGGCGCCAAGGCGAGCGTGCAGGGTGACGACGGCGTGCACTTCGAGGCCGAAGTGGTGGCCGCGCAGTTTGCGGGCAAATTGCCCCTAGCGCGCCACCGTCTCGTGTACGCCACGTTGGGCGACCTCATGGGGGGCGCGATCCACGCGCTCGCGCTCAAGACATTGACGCCGGAAGAAGTCGCTGCGCGCCGATAACGGCGGCGCAGTCAGCTCCGGCCTCGCATTTATTTAAGGACCCTCGATGGCCAAAATCCTGATCAGCGGCGGCGAGCCGCTACGCGGTGAAGTGGGTATTTCCGGCGCCAAGAACGCCGTGCTGCCCATTCTCGCTTCCTGCCTGCTGGCCGACGAGCCGGTCACGATCAGCAACGTGCCGCATCTGCACGACGTCACCACCACCATGGAACTGCTCGGCCAGATGGGCGTGCAGTTGGTGCTGGACGATCGCATGAAGATCCAGGTGGATCCGCGCCCGGCTGATCGCTATTTCGCTCCGTACGAGCTGGTGAAAACCATGCGCGCGTCGATCCTGGTGCTGGGGCCGCTGGTCGCGCGCTTTGGTCAGGCCGAGGTCTCGCTGCCTGGTGGTTGCCAGATCGGCTCGCGCCCGGTGGATCAGCACATTCGCGGCCTGCAGGCGCTGGGCGCGGAGATCGACGTCGAGAACGGCTACATCAAAGCGCGCGCCAAGCGTCTGAAAGGCGCGCGCATCGTGATGGACATGGTCACCGTCACCGGCACCGAAAACGTGATGATGGCGGCCGTGCTCGCCAACGGCACCAGCATCATCGACAACGCGGCGCAGGAACCGGAAGTGGTGGACCTCGCCAACTGCCTCAATGCGCTCGGTGCGCAAATCGAAGGCGCGGGCACGTCGACGCTGGTGATCCACGGCGTGGAACGCCTGCACGGCGGGCATTACGAAGTACTGCCCGATCGCATCGAAACCGGCACCTTCCTGGTCGGTGCAGCGATGACCGGCGGCAAGGTGCGTGCGCGCAACGCGCGCGCCAACACACTCGATGCGGTGCTGGTGAAACTCGAAGAAGCCGGCGCGCATATCGCCACGGGTCCGGATTGGATCGAACTGGATATGCACGGCCGTCGCCCGAAGGCGGTGAACATCACCACCGCGCCATACCCGGCGTTTCCCACGGACATGCAAGCGCAATTCACTGCACTCAATTGCGTGGCCGAAGGCGTGGGCATCATCACCGAGACCGTCTTCGAAAATCGCTTTATGCACGCGCACGAGCTGCAGCGTCTTGGCGCGGATATTCGCCTGGAAGGCAACACCGCGATCATCCAAGGCGTGAACAAGATGAGCGGCGCGCCGATCATGGCCACCGATTTGCGCGCATCCGCGTGTCTGGTGCTGGCCGGCTTGGTGGCCGAAGGCGATACCACGGTGGATCGCGTGTATCACATCGATCGCGGCTACGAGAACATCGAAGAGAAGCTCAGCACGTTGGGCGCGAAGATTCGTCGCCTTCCCACGTAATGTTTCATATCGTCATCCCAGCTTTCGCTGGGATGACGAGCAAAAGCGTTATGGCGTGCTGTAATGCACGAGCTGCAACGTCAGATTGCCGCCATCGCTCTGCGCGATCTTTACCGGCAACGGATATTGCTTGGGCACGTACCACGCGTCGAAGTGTTTGTCCGAATCGGTGCGCGAGACGCGCTCCGCTTGGAACTTGCCTGCTGGCACATCGACCGCTTCGGTGCCTTGCACTTTGAACTGTTGCTGTTCAACGCGCTGTTTGACGCCCACGGGCAGCGTTACGTTCTGATTGCCGGCGCGCAGCGCCAAACCAAGCGCATACGACATCGTGTTTCGATCCACCATGCCCGGCGCGGCGGCGTAATTGGTAACGCCTTTGCCTTCGTCCACGCTGACTTGCTTGGTATTCCAATCCACTTGCATCGTGCGTTGCTTGGTTTTCAGCGCAGAAACCTTGGACGAGTAGGTTTCGGTTTCGGGTGCGTTGTTGTTCCAGCGAAAGCGTGTAACGTCGCTGGAGTTGGCGCCGAGCATCGCGGCCAAACCGGACGTTCCGTGAATCTGGTTGCTGTATTCGAATTCGCCGTTGCCCAGCGATTTCAGTGTAATGGTCGCTTCGCCCATCGCTTCGCCTTCGCGCGAGACTTGATACGTCGCGGTGAACGGCGTCGGCTGAGCGGCAAACGCGGATGTGGTGAGGACGGCCAACGCGAGGCCGGCGAGAACAGAGCGAGCAGGGTTGAGTGTGCGCATGGGTCGGCAGTGTACGCCGGAATTCTGAACGTTCGATGGCGGTCAGCGAACCAGTTTTCCGCCGGTCCACAGCAAAGGTTTGCGAAGCAGCTCGCCGTCGAAGGCAATGCCTTGATCGCCAAGCGCAAGCCGGTCGTCGGCAATGCACGCAACCACGGCAGGAAGCAGGCGGTGTTCCAGCGGAAGCAGCTTGCCGGCGAGCGTGTCTTCGGTGTCGCCCGATTCGATCGCAAGCGTTACTTGCGCGATGACAGGACCGCCGTCGAGTTCGGCCGTCACGTAGTGCACGCTGGCGCCGTGTTCGGCATCGCCCGCTTTCAGTGCGCGACGATGCGTATGCATGCCGCGATATTTGGGCAACAGCGAAGGATGAATATTGATCATCTTTCCGGCCCACGGTTTCAACGCATCGCCGTCGATGATGCGCATAAAGCCGGCGAGCACGATCAAATCCGGTTTGCTGACCGCAATGCGATCGAACAATGCGATGTCGTAGTCGCGGCGTTCCGCGTAATCGCGTGGATTGAGTACAAGCGTGGGAATGCCTGCGGTTTGCGCCAGCGCAAGCACGGTGGCATCCGCTTTGTCGCTGGCGACAAGCACAAACTCGACCGCCAATTCGCCGCGCTCGCGCGCCGCCAGCAGCGCAGCGAAATTGCTGCCGCGTCCGGAGGCGAGTACTGCGATGCGAAGCGGTGATGACATGGCGTTTTATTTACTCCCTCTCCCCTATGGGGAGAGGGCTGGGGTGAGGGGCAAATCTTGCGACGGTGTCAGCGTCTGAAAGCGGTTTTTCGCAATCAGCCGATATGTACGCGTTCGTCGCCCTTGGCGGGCACGACTTCGCCGATCACCGAGCTAGCCAAACCGTGCTTCTTCAGCAACGCGGACGCAGCGCTCACGGCATCGCGCGGCAACAACACGGTGAAGCCCACGCCGCAGTTGAACGTGCGCCACATTTCTTCGCGCGCCACATTGCCTTCGCGCATCAGCCAATCGAACACAGGCGGCAACACGATGGCGGATGCATCGAGTTGCAAGCCAAGACCATCGGGCACGACGCGGATAATGTTTTCTTTCAGGCCGCCGCCGGTGATATGCGCCATGCCGTGCACAGGCACGGATTTCAGCAGGTCCAGCATGGCCTTCACGTAGATGGTGGTGGGCGCCATCAGCGCGTCGGCGAGTTTTACGCCGCCCACGTCCAGATCCAACGGGCTGCCTGCGCGTTCGACGATCTTGCGCACCAGCGAGTAACCGTTCGAGTGCGGACCGGACGATGCGACGCCAAGGACGACGTCGCCCCCGACGATGCTGTCGCCGCTCATCAAGGCATCTTTTTCCACCGCACCGACGGTGAAGCCAGCCAGGTCGTATTCGCCCGGCGGATACATGTCCGGCATCTCCGCCGTTTCGCCGCCGATCAGGGCGCAACCGGCCAGTTCGCAACCTTTCGCGATGCCGCCGACCACGGCGACGGTGGTGTCCACGTCCAGCTTACCGGTGGCGAAGTAATCCAGGAAGAACAACGGCTCGGCGCCTTGCACCAGCACATCGTTCACGCACATGCCGACAAGATCGATGCCGATCGTGTCATGACGGTTCAATTGTTGCGCCAGCTTGAGCTTGGTACCCACGCCATCCGTGCCCGACACCAGCACGGGCTCTTTAAAGCGGGTGCCGAGATTGAACAGGCCGCCAAAACCGCCCAGGCCGCCCATGACTTCGGGCCGGAAAGTGCGCTTGACGAGCGGCTTGATGCGTTCGACCACGGCATTGCCGGCATCGATGTCCACGCCTGCGGCGCGGTAGGTGAGGGCGTCGGACATGGCCAACCTGACGTTGAAGAAACGTCCAATGATAGACGTTGGGGGTCGGATTGGGCAGACTTTTGTTCGATCCCCCAAGTCTGAACATGGCCCACTCATGCGTCTTTCACGCCTGCTGATCGCAACTTCGCTGTTTGGTCTGGTGCTGGGGCTGCTCCCAGTCGCCCGGAGCCAGACGACCTCCCCCTACACCGTCCTCGTGCCAGTGACCGACACCAGCGCGGCGCAACGCAATCAGGCCTTCCAGACAGCGCTGGGGCAGGTGCTTGTGCGCGTGTCGGGCGGTCAGGACCTTAGCGCCAAGAGCGGCTATCCCGAAGCCATGCAAAACGCGGCCGGCATCGTGAAGCAGTTCCAGTACCAGGGTAACGGCGGCAATCCGCCTACCTTCACGCTCAACGTCAGCTTCGATCAGGGCGCGGTGCAGCGGCTCGTGACGCAGCTGGGCGCCACATCCGCGGGCGTCAAGCCACCGTTGCTGGTGGTGGTGAAAGGGAGCGACGGCAAGGTGCTTGGAAAGGACGGATTGGGCGCGCTCAGCAGCGCAATCAGTCAGCACGGCTATCAGGTGAGCTACGGCGATCCTGCGCAGCTGCCGGATCTCGGCAAGCTTGCTTCGGCCGATCCCGCCGCGCTCTCGGCGATCAGCCGCATTTATCACACCGGTCTGGTGCTGATCGGCGATCTTCATGCGAACGGTGCCGACTGGACGCTGATCAGCGGCGGCCAGGCGCAACACTGGGCCGCGCAAGGCAACGATCAAAACGGCCTGTTCGCCGATGCGGGCAAAGGCGCGACGGATCGTCTGGGTCAGGCGCTCAACGTGATCGGCTCCAGCCAGATCAACGCAAAGTTGTGGGTGTCGGGTCTGCATTCGGCGATGGATTACGCCAACTTGTTGTCCACCCTGCATGCCGATCCTTCTGTGCAAACCATCACCACGCTGGGCGCGCAGGACGATGGTGTGCTGTTCGCCGTCAAAGCCGGCATGCCGCTGGACGGGCTGGTCGCCAATCTCACGGCGGGCGGCCGCATGATGGAAGGCAGCTCTCACGACGGCGCGGACGCAAGCCTGCGCTGGCTGCATTGATGTCATGGCCGTGGCGATGCCGCTTGCGTCGCGATCGCCCTGGCGGCATTTGCCCAATGCCATCTCGTTGTTGCGGGTGTTGCTCGTGGCGCCCATCTGCTGGCTGCTGTGGCATGAGCGCTGGTCATCCGCGCTGATTTTGGTTGCTGTGGCGGGCGTGTCGGATGGCGTGGACGGTTTTCTCGCGCGTCATTTCGGCTGGCAAAGTCGGCTCGGCGGCATGCTCGACGCGATCGCCGACAAGTTGCTGCTAATCAGTTGTTTCGTGATTTTGGCGTGGCTTGGGTTTGCGCCGGTTTGGCTCGCTTGGCTCGTTTGCGGGCGCGACGTGGTGATCGCCACCGGCGCGCTGTTCTGGCGAATGTTGATTGGCCCGATCGAGCCGCATCCGAGTCTGCTTTCGAAAGCCTGCACATTGATGCAGATCGTGTACCTATTGGCCGTGCTGCTGATGCTGGCGCAATGGCCGGCGCCACCCGCACGTTGGTTCGTGTGGCTGGTGGCAGTGCTTTGCGCGGCGAGCGGCCTGGATTACGTGGTCCGTTGGTCACGCCGGGCCTGGTTGGCGTTTCGATCTCGGTAGCGTGCGATTGCGTTCACGCGCAAGACTTTGAACGGCCCGCTACATGGGCCACACTTTCACTGCTCTCCCACCAACGGCAAATTCTTCGTGTCCATAAGCCAAGAGACATCCCGCCGCTGGCAGATGCTGGCGATCATCGTAGCCATCGGGTTGCTGGTGTGGTTGCTCGCGCCTGTGCTCATGCCGTTTGCCGTCGCCGCGATGCTGGCGTATCTGGGCGATCCGCTGGCCAATCGTCTGGAGCGCCTGGGTTTGGGACGCTCGCTCGCCGTGAGCATCGTGTTCGTGGTGTTGATTCTGGTGATCGCTGCGGCGCTGCTGTTGCTGGTGCCTTTGATCGTGCGCCAGATCGAAAATCTGGTGCTCAACTTTCCGCGCTACGTGGAATGGGCCAAGGACACGGCGTTGCCATGGTTGCAGGCCAAGTTGCATCTGGATCCCAAGGCTTTCGATACCGATCGCCTGATGGCGCAGATCAAGGAACATATCGGTTCCATCGGCAGCGTGATCGGCACGCTTTCGCGCTCCGGCATCGGCGTGGTGGCGTGGTTGACGAATCTCGTGCTGATTCCGGTGGTGTGGTTTTATCTGCTGCGCGATTGGGATCGCCTGGTTGCGTGGATCGATCGCATGTTGCCGCGTTCGGTCGAACCAACCGTGGCGCATCTGGCGCGCGAATCCGACGCCGTGCTCGGTGCGTTCGTGCGCGGGCAATTGCTGGTGATGCTGGCGCTCGCCATCTACTACGGCGTGGCGTTGACGCTGGTGGGCATTTCAGTCGGTCCGCTGATCGGCATGGTGGCCGGTTTGCTCAGTTTCGTGCCGTATCTTGGTTTTATCACCGGCTTTGTCGCGGCGATCATCGCGGCGTTAGTGCAGCATGGCGATTGGACGCATGTGTTGCTGGTGGTCGGTGTTTTCGTCGTCGGTCAATTGCTTGAAGGCTACATCCTGGTTCCGCGATTGGTCGGCGAAAAAATCGGCCTGCATCCGGTCGCCGTGATTTTTTCGGTGCTGGCCGGAGGGTATCTGTTCGGATTTCTCGGTGTGCTGCTTGCGTTGCCTGCGGCTTCGGTGATTCTGGTGCTGCTGCGTTATCTCGCGCAGCGTTACCAGCAAAGCGACCTTTATACGGAGGAAGGTGCGCCCGACACCGTAATTGCGGAAGTCGACGTGGTGGTGGATTCGAAGTCTGAAAACGGCGCACATGTCGAAGTCGTCAAAGACAGTAGCAAACCATGACGGCACAGCTTCCGTTGGGATTGCGCTGGCCGCGTCGCCAGCGTTTCGAGCATTTCCACGCGGGAGTCAACGCGCCCGCGTTAGCGGCCGTGCAAACGCTGGCTACGCAATCCGGGGCGCCATGGCTGTATTTGAGCGGTGCCGCCAGCAGCGGTAAGAGTCATTTGCTGATGGCCGCGTGTCAGGCCGCGCACGAAGCAGGGCGCACCGTGCAGTATCTGCCGTTGAAGAAATTGAGCGATCATGCCGCCGTTATTCGTGGCGTGGTGGGCAGCCAATTTATCGCGCTGGACGATCTCGATGCGCTTGCGGGCAGCCGCGACGCCGAGCACGCCTTGTTCGATGTTTACAATCGCGCACGTGCTGAAGGCACTGCGCTTATTTTTACCGCCGAAGCGGTGCCGACACAACTTGCGCTGACGCTGCCCGATCTGCGCTCTCGCCTCGGCGCGTGCACGCAATTCGTGTTGAAACCGTTGGACGACGACGAACGCCGCGAAGTTCTCAAGCGCCAAGCCGCCGTGCGCGGCATCGAACTGGACGACTCCGTGCTCGATTGGCTGTTCGCGCGTTATGCACGCGATCTGGGTGCATTGTTCGATCTGCTCGACCGATTGGATCAAGCGTCGCTAGCGGCTCAGCGCCGCGTGACGGTGCCGTTTTTACGAGGTTTGCTGCGTGAAAGTTCCTAGGACAACGCATTAGCGCGAGGAGTCGATGCATGGCCAAGACCATCACCCCGTTCCTGATGTTTGAAGGCGCCGCCGAAGAAGCGATGACGTTTTATGTATCGCTGTTCGACGGCTCGCATATCGATTCGATTTTGCGTTACCGCGCGGGCGAATCCGGCCCAGAGGGATCGATAAAAATCGCTTCCTTTACGCTGTGTGGGCGACCTTTCTATTGCTCGGACAGTCCGATCGAGCATGGCTTTACCTTCACGCCGTCGATGTCGCTGTTTATCGAATTGGATGACGAATCCGATCTGGATCACGCCTTTGCGCAACTGGCGGCGGACGGCAAGGAGCTGATGCCGCTGAACAACTACGGGTTCAGCAAAAAATTCGGATGGGTCAACGATCGATTCGGCGTATCGTGGCAACTCAACTTGCCCAACTGATTTAGGGAACGCTGCATCTCTTCAACAAGGTAATTCGCATGATCTGCCGTATCTGGCATGGCCGAACATCGCGCGAGCGCGCCGACGAATACGCGATATTCCTGAAGGACCGCGCGATTTCCGATTACCGTTCGGTTTCCGGCAATATCGATGTCGCAATTCTGCGACGCGACGACGGCGATGTTTCGCATTTCCTCACCGTTACGCATTGGTCGTCCGAGGAGGCGATACGCGCTTTCGCCGGCGACGATATTCTGAGCGCGAAGTATTACCCGGAAGACTCGGGGTTTCTGCTGGAATTCGAGCCTGAAGTGCAGCACTTCGACGTGGTCGCGGAACAAGCATCGCACTGAGCGCATTGCGCTCAAGGAGTGATCGACATGACAGCTTCCATTCGTTCCTCGCGCGACATCATCATCCGCACTGACGATTGGCCTGCGGCCATCGCGTTTTACACATCGACCTTGGGCTTCGAGGTGGTGTATCGCAGCGACACCATGATGGGATTCGAAACCGGCTCGTTTCGCCTTTACGTAGAAAAAGGCGAAGCACATGGACCAGTTTTCGATTTTCTGGTGCAGAACGTGCAGGCAACGAAACAGGCTTTGCTCGCTTCCGGATGCACGTTGATCGAAGAAGACCCCGCCGTTCCGCGCTGTTATCTTCGCGATCCGTTCGGCATGACGTTCAATCTCGGTTTGCGCGATTCGTCGCCCTGATAAAAAAGCGCCTGACGGCGCCTTTTTTGTTGAGCGATAAACCTCAGGCTTTCAACAACGCCGGCGTCGCATTGGCGCCGATTGCTTCGGTCATCGCTTTCACCAACAAGTGATTGCCGGCGATGATGTTGCCGCTTTCAGGAATACCGTCGCGTCCTGCGAAATCGCAGTATTGACCGCCCGCTTCACGGACCAGCAGTACGCCGGCGGCCATATCCCACGGCTTCAACCCGATTTCGAAGAAGCCGTCGTAGCGGCCGGCTGCGGTGTAGGCGAGATCGAGCGCGGCCGAACCCGAGCGGCGAATGTCCTCGGCTTGCGTCAGCAGCGCGCGCGTCATCGCGAGTTGCGAATCCAGATGCGCGCGTTGGCGATACGGAAAGCCGGTGCCGATCATTGCGCCGACGAGGTTTTCGCGCTTGCTGACGCGAATGCGGCGATCGTTGAGATACGCGCCATCGCCTTTGCTTGCGGTAAACAATTCGTCGCGCAACGGATCGAACACCACCGCGTACACCGGCTCGCCTTTGTCGAGAAGCGCGATGGAGACGCTGAAATGCGGAATGCCGCGCAGGTAGTTGTGCGTGCCGTCGAGGGGATCGATCACCCAGACCAGCGGCCCCTTGCCCGTGCTGCCGCTTTCCTCGGCGAGGATCGAGTGGGTGGGGTAGGCGCGACGGAGTTCCTTGACGATCTCGGCCTCAGCCAGCTTGTCGACCTCGGACGCAAAGTCCATGCGTTGCTTTTCAACGACATTGAGGCCGTCGATACGGTTCATGTAACGCAGGATCACGTTACCGGCGGAGCGCGCGGCACGTACCGCGACGTTGACGGCGGGTCTGGTCATGGCTTTGGCTTGGCAAAAGAACGGGTTAACGGCCGGAAATGGTAGCAGAGCGCGAGGTTCGGGGCGAGGGACGGGTGGTGCGAAAGCCTTGCAAACACCCGCGACAGCTGGAAATTTTGCGCTTTGCGGCCTCCCATTTGCCCAGAAATCCCCGGCGGTCGACTATCCTTGCCACCCCTCAACGCGCATCGTTCTTCGCATGACCGTCGCCTCCGATCTGCCTGGCCTCTTTCGTTTCGTCCTCGTTCGCACCTCCCATCCGGGCAATATCGGCAGCGCGGCGCGGGCGATGCGGACCATGGGTTTTTCCCGCATGAACCTGGTCGCGCCGCACCGCTTTCCCGATCGCGAAGCGTCGGCCATGGCGGCAGGCGCGGACGATGTGCTGGAAGGCGCAGGCGTGCATGACGGGCTGGTCGATGCGCTGGCCGGAACGCGGATAGCGTTTGGGTTATCCGCACGGCGTCGCGGCGTGAATCTGCCGGAACTCACGCCGCGCGAAGCGGCGGCACAGGCGTTGGCCGCAGCCGAGCGCGGCGAGGAAGTGGCGCTGGTGTTTGGCAACGAGCGCACCGGTCTTGAGAACGACGAACTGGCGCGTTGTCACGCGATGGTGCGCATTCCCAGCGTGGACGATTTCAGTTCGCTCAATCTTTCGCAGGCCGTGCAGGTGATGGCGTACGAGTTACGCATTGCATTGCTGGGCGAAAAATTACCTTCGCCACCACCCCTGAACGACGAACCGCCGGCCGATGCGGCGCAGATGGAGCGCTTCTACGAACATCTGCTGCAGACCTTGGACGACATCGATTTTCACAAGGGCCGTGCGCCAACGATGATCATGCTTCGCCTGCGCAAGCTATTTCAGCGCGCGCAGATGGACGAGCGGGAGTTGCGCATGTTGCATGGGATTCTTGCGGATGCGCAGCGGATGGCGAAGTTGGCGGGCGAGAAGAAATAAGCATCGCAAATGCAAAGATCTGCTCCCTCCCCTACGTGCAGTAGGGGAGGGAGAAAACTGCATTACTGCTCGTCGTCCGCAAGCTCGATTCGTGGCGCCGGCGTCACCAACAATTTGTCGATACGCGCACCGTCCAAATCCACCACTTCGAAACGAATGCCGCGCCACGCGAACACTTCGCCGGTTTGCGGAATATGCCCCAGCGCCGCCATCACCATGCCGGCAATGGTGCGGAAGTCGTGTTCGTCTTCGCCGGGTAAATGATCGACGTGGAGCAGTTCGCGCAGATCGTCGGTGGAAAGCGAACCGTCGATTAACCAGCTGCCGTCTTCACGTTGCACGATGGGCGCACTTTCTTCGCCGCCGCCATGACCGAGCTGGCTGGCACCCACCACGGCGGCGAGCAAATCGTTGAGCGTGACCACGCCTTCGATATCACCGTATTCGTCGACGACGAGCGCCATCGGCGTTTCCGCGTCGCGAAATTCTTCTAGCAAATCGAGCGCACGCGCCGTGGCCGGTACGTACAACGGCTTTGCCAGCGTGCGGAACAAGTCGGGACGTCCCACCGTGATGCCGCCAAGCAAGCTCTTCACTTCCATCACGCCGACGACGTCGCTTTCGTCGCCGCGATACACGGGATAGCGCGAATACGAGGTGTGCCGCAGCACGTCGAGGCTTTCTTCGATCGGCGCATTGATATCCAACCACGCGATGCGCGTGCGCGGCGTCATCACGCTGTCCACCGTGCGATCGCCCAGGCGTAGCACGCGGTTCACCATCGCCTGCTCGTCGGCATCGAGTACGCCTTGTTCGGTGCTCTCGGCGACAAGCAAACGGATTTCTTCTTCCGTGGCGGCGCTCTGGCCGCGATCTTGGACGCGCATCAGCTTCAGCAGCAAACCGCTGGAGCGATTGAGCAACCACACAAACGGCGCTGTGGCGCGAGAAAGCACAAGCATGGGCACCGCGACAATGCTCGACACTTTCTCCGGCGACGACAACGCCATGCGCTTGGGCACCAGTTCGCCGACCACGATCTGGATAAACGAAATGATCATGAAGCCCAAAACGATGCCGATGATGCGCGTGTACGGCGCCAGCCAGGCGATGCTCCCGCCCTGCAGCAGGCCGCTGATATGCGTGCCGATCGCATCGCCGGCGATGGCGCCGGTCACCAGCATCACGATGGTGATGCCGACCTGCACCGTGGAAAGAAAGTGCTCCGGCGCTTCGGCATGGCGCAGCGCCACCTTGGCCCGGCGGCTGGTCTGGGCCATTTGCTTCAAGCGGCTTTTGCGCGAGGCCACCAGCGCCATTTCCGATAGCGCGAAGAAACCGTTGCAGAGGGCGAGGAGAAGGACGAGCGCGATTGTAGTCAGCATCGCGACAGGGCATCTGAGGCAGGCATGACCGCAGTGTAAGGCACGTCGGGGGTGCTTAGGGGCGTCGCGGGGTGGTTGAAGTGGTGCGGTGCGACAGGGGTCTCCTGTAACATTCCGGAAATATTTACCCTTTCTGCCCCAGGGCCAGCCTGCATGTTTTCACTTCAGACGATTTTCGGAAAAGGCGACAAGTTCTACGGCCTGCTCGAGCAAAGCGCCGAAGCGGCCCGCGAGAGCGCCAAGGCGCTGCACGAACTGGTCACCCAGGCCGATCGCGCGCCGGTGATGGCCGCCTTCGCCGCCGCGCGCTCGCGTGAAAAGGCGTTGGCCGCGCAAATCAGCGAGGAACTCGTCAACACGTTCGTGACGGCGCTGGATCGCGAGGACATCGAGGCGCTGAACAGCGCGCTCTACAAAATTCCAAAGAGCGTGGAGAAGTTCGCCGAACGCTACGAGATTGTCTCCAGCCGCCTCCACGGCGTGGACTTTGCGCAACGCACATTGGTGCTGACGCGCTCCACCGACGTCGTCGCCGAGATGATCGGCGAGTTGCGTCGCGGCCTGCGCATCGATCCGGTGAAGAAGCTGCAGGATCGCCTGCAAACGCTCGAATCCGAGGGCGATCGCATGTTGCTTGCGCCGTATCGCACGCTCTACATCGAAAACAACGACGCCATGCGCGCGATGTTGGCCAAGGATCTGTTCGAGCTGATCGAGAAGGCCATCGATAAATGCCGTGATGTTGGCAACATCGTTTATTCCATCGTGTTGAAGAACTCCTAAAGGAGCACGCCTTGCACGCTTCATTTATGGCACGGCGCGCACGGACAGGAGCGCAGGCATGAGTCTTGGCCTCGTTGCAGTCGTCGTGCTGATCGCACTCGTCTTCACGTACATCAACGGTTTTCACGACACCGCCAATTCGATCGCCACCGTGGTCGCCACCAAGGTGTTGTCGCCGGGGCAGGCGGTGTTGCTGGCGGCGGTGACCAATCTCGTCGGCGCGCTGTGGGGCACGGCGGTGGCTGCAACGATCGCGGCGGGCATCGTCAACACCGGCGTTGTCGATGCAGGTCCGCAATTGTTGATCTGTGCCTTGTTGGCGGCGATTGTCTGGAACCTGATCACCTGGTGGGTCGGTCTGCCTTCCAGCTCCAGCCATGCGCTCGTGGGCGCGCTCGTTGGCGCGGCCATTGCCGAGTCCGGCGGCCGGTTTGCGGCGGTGATCTGGGCGCAGGGCGGCGCGCACTGGTGGGAAGGGAAGGGCGTGCTGCCGAAAGTGGTGATGCCGATGGTGGTGTCGCCGATCATGGGTTTCGTGCTCGGCTTCGTGCTGATGGGCGGGCTGTACGCGTTATTGGCGTGGTTTGCCTCGCGCAAGGGCGCGCTGCGCTATCTGGGACGCACGCCGTTCGTAAACAGCTTCTTCGGCAAGGTGCAGATCTTGTCCGCCAGCGCGATGGGCCTCGCGCACGGTATGAACGACGCGCAAAAGAGCATGGGCATCATTGCGTTGGCATTGGCCAGCGCCACCACCGCAGGGCAGTTCGATCAGCTGCCGGCGTGGTTGTCGTTTTTACGCATTCACACGTCCACTGCGAATGGCTTCGCCGTGCCGCACTGGGTGGCGGCGGTGTGCGCGCTCACCATGGCGGCCGGTACGGCCGGCGGTGGCTGGCGCATCATCAAGACGCTTGGTCACAAGATGGTGAAGTTGCATCCCATCAACGGCTTCGCGGCGGAAGGCAGTTCGGCGATGGTGATTCTTGCGGCGTCCATGTTTGGATTGCCGGTGTCCACCACGCATGTGGTGTCGTCGTCGATCATGGGTGTCGGCGCGGCCAAGCGCTTCAACGCCATTCGCTGGTCGGTGGTCGAGCGCATGGTGTGGGCGTGGATCCTCACGCTGCCCGTCACCGCGTTGGTTGCTTATGGATTTGTCTATCTGGCGCGACAGTTCGGTTAGCGCCTGTTCGCAATCGAACGGGCTTCTAAAAATCGTCGCCGCCATCGACGATCACTTGCTCCAGCTGGTCGCCCAGCAGGCCGAGTTCGTTGATCAATCGATGCAGCTCGTGCTGGCTCAACAGCTCGTACGGACGGTTTTCGCATAAATGCAGATAAGGCGAGCCGTCGAGGTCGGCCACGGCCAGAAATCCGCTGCGCTGCTCCCAGTTGAAACGCAGGCAACGTTTCGGATCGGCGCCGGAAAGCGGGCCAATGGGCGTGGAGATTCGCAGGTAACGTGCGCCGCCTTCGTCTTCCAGTTCGGCCAGGTAAATGCCCTGATGTCGACCATGCGGTAGCGTGAGATCGAAGCTGATCAGATACGGATCGTTCTGCCGCAAGGCATGCTGGCTGCCGACAAGCGAACGCACGGCTTCGAAGTGATGCATACGGCGTTATCCGGACAGGTGGCGGATTGGGGATACTCTGCCACGATTGGGGGAACGTTCGAGTTAATTCTGTGCAGCGATGACGGCCCGATCCATCGATTCGCCGCGGAACACGCGCTCACGGCGTCCGCTTCGCATCTGGCTATCATGGCGAGAGGACACAACTAGGTACTCGCTGTAATGAAAAAGGAATATCTGCGGGTCTTCGACGCCATTGCGGCCATTCCGCCGGGGCGCGTGGCCAGCTATGGCGCGATCGCCGCGCGCGCGGGGCTGCCAGGCCGTGCGCGACTGGTCGGGCGATTGTTGGGCGAGGTTCCCGACGGCATGATACTGCCGTGGTTCCGCGTGCTGCGTTCCAGCGGTCATATCGCCATGCCGCCGGGCAGCCGTGGTTTTCGCGAGCAATGCCGATTGCTGCGCGCGGAAGGGGTGGAAGTGAAAAACGGCCGCGTGCCGTTGTCGCGTTTCGGCCTCGACGCGGATGTGGATAAGGCATTGTGGGGTTTGCCTTAGTTTTTTCCGGTCTTGCCGGGTGAGGGGGAGGACTCTTCGCCATGGCAATCACTGACGCGTACTGTTACTCGAACGCTTCGCACGAAAGAAATAAGCTTGTCCGCCAGATGGTCCCCTCACCCAACCCTTTCGCTGTAGGCGAGAGGGAGAAAAAATAAGCATGCCGGCCACACCTCTTCATATCCTCCAAAGCGTTTTCGGCTACGCCCAATTTCGCGGTCATCAGCAAGCCATCGTCGAGCATGTCGCCGAAGGCGGCGATGCGCTGGTGCTGATGCCCACGGGCGGCGGCAAATCGCTGTGTTTTCAGATTCCGGCGATGTTGCGCCAAGGCACGGGCATCGTGGTGTCGCCGTTGATCGCATTGATGCACGATCAAGTCGACGCGTTGTGCGAAGCCGGTGTTGCGGCGGCGTATCTCAATTCCAGTCTCGACGCGCAGAAGCAGCGCGAAGTGGAACGCAAACTTGCCGCGGGCGAATTGGATTTGCTGTATGTGGCGCCGGAGCGTTTGCTTACCGGACGCTTTCTCGAAGCGCTCGACCGCACCGAAGTAGCGCTGTTTGCCATCGACGAAGCGCATTGCGTATCGCAATGGGGGCACGATTTCCGGCCGGAATACCGCGAACTCACGCTGTTACATCAACGCTTTCCGCATGTGCCGCGCATCGCGCTCACCGCAACGGCCGATCCACGCACGCGCGAGGAAATCGTCGAGCGATTGGCATTGCAGGATGCGCGCCAATTCGTGTCCAGTTTCGATCGCCCGAACATCCGCTACACCGTCGCGTCGCGCCACAACCCGCGCAGTCAGTTGATGAGTTTTCTCGACGGCCATCGTGGCGATGCCGGCATCATTTATTGCTTGAGCCGCAAGAAAGTGGACGAAACCGCGGCATGGCTAGCCGAGGCGGGCATCGAAACGCTGCCGTATCACGCCGGCCTCGACGCGGCGACGCGTACGGCGAATCAGCAACGATTTCTGCGCGAAGACGGCGTCGTGATGGTGGCGACCGTCGCCTTCGGCATGGGCATCGACAAACCGGATGTGCGCTTTGTTGCGCACTTGGATTTGCCGCGCAGCTTAGAAGGCTACTATCAGGAAACCGGTCGCGGCGGACGCGACGGTCTGCCTGCCAACGCGTGGATGATCTACGGCTTGTCCGACGTGGTGGCGATGAGCCAGATGATCGCGCAGTCCGAATCGGGCGACGAACGCAAACGCGTCGAGCGTTCGAAACTCGACGCATTGCTTTGCTACGCCGAAGCCACGCAGTGTCGCCGTGAATTGTTGCTCAGTGCGTTCGGTGAAACGTTTCACGGTCCGTGCGGAAACTGCGACAACTGCCTGGAACCGCCCAAAACTTGGGATGCCACCGTTCCCGCGCAAAAAGTGCTATCGGCGGTGTATCGCAGCGGGCAACGCTTTGGTGCGGGGCATGTCATCGATATTCTGCGCGGCATCGACAGCGAACGCATGACGCAGCTCGGCCACGATCGTTTGACCACGTTCGGTATCGGCGCCGACATCGACGAAAAGCAATGGCGCTCGGTATTTCGTCAATTGCTCGCCGTAGGATTGCTGGCGGCGGATGCGGAAGGATTCGGAACGCTGCGACTTACAGCCGCCAGTCGCGATGTGCTGACCGGCCATCGATCGGTCTATATGCGCGAAGAAACGCGCCCGGTGCGTCGCGCATCGCGTCGTCGCGACAGCAAGCTGATTGCCGGCGCCAGTCTCGGTATCGAGGCGTACGAGCAACCGATGTGGGATGCGCTGCGTGCGCTGCGCGCGCAGTTGGCGAAGCAGCATGGCGTGCCGGCGTATGTGATTTTCCACGACGCGACGTTGCTGGCGATGTTGCGCGCCTTGCCGGGCAATGAAGAAGAACTCGCATCGATCAGCGGCGTAGGCGAGGCCAAGCTAAAGCGCTACGGTCGCGATTTTCTGGACGTCATCAACGCCAACGAATGAAAATGGGTCGCGACCGATCATCCATGATCGGTCACGCCACGGCTTCGGCGACCCGATGCGCGTCGCGAGCGAAAGACGCGAGCCTGCGACGGATCGATGCCAGACATTCGGAACGCATGCGTGGCGCGCGCCAAGCGAGCGTGCGGCAACGACGTCGCTTCGCCGAGATAACGCCACTGGCTTAACGCCCGAGGCAGTCGCGCCTGAGGCCAGGCTTCACGCAACGCATCCAACGCTGCCTCCGGCGAATCGTGTCGCGCGATTTCCCGGGTCTCATGCAGAGACCGCCAACGATGACCATGCCTGACAATGCGAAACAGGCCACGGCTGGAAGGGAAAACGTACTGCGACACCATCGGGAAAGGCTCCGGCTCCGATGGTGAAAGCATGGCTGACAGTGATGACGTGGGGATTATTTCTGTGCGTCACTTCGATGGCGGGACGTGGTCGCCGCGATGACGAATGTGGCGCAGTCGTTAGGCATTTGTGAGGTCAGCGCGCCTGGCACTGAACGCCGGGCGAACTGGCGATGCTTTCGCCCGCTGCCAGCGGGGCCAGCATGCCGTCGTGCATGCCTTTGGTCCACCACTGCCAACCATCGCCGGTATAGCGCGCGCCGCTGCCAGATAGAGCGATATGCAGCGTATGCGTCTGGCCCTTGATTTGAATCAGCGCCGTGTTGGTGTCCGGATAGGCCGCGAGCAGCGTTTGTCCATCGCTGCACGCGTAGTTCACCCATGTCACGGTTGAGTTGGCGGCGGCCGTGTCGGTTGGCGTTGAGCCGCAACCGGTCAATGCAACGATCGACACGAAGAACGCGCTCCGAACGATCATGGCCAAGCCTCCTCGAAAGGTCGGTCAAGAATAAAACCATCACCCCTGAGAAGCCGATGGTTTACGGCGTTTCAATGCAACGCCGAACTCGCCAGCGCTTTGATCTGATCAGGATCGGTCAAGCCAACTTCGCGGCCGGTTTCTTTGTCGCCCTTGAAGACGATCAAGGTACTTTGCTGCTGGATGCCGAGCGCGCGTTTTTCCGCAGTTTGATTGTCGTAATCCAGACGCAGGATCAGCAGCTTCGCGAAGGCCGGATCGCTGGCCATGGCGTCGATGGTGGGCGCCTGTTTGCGGCACGTCGGGCACCAACTCGCATAGGCATCCACCAAAACCGGTTTACCCGCCGCCTGCGCCGCTTTCAGGGCTGCGGTGGAAAAGGGCTGGATGGGTTGCGCCATTGCCGGAGCGGCGAATATCAGGCCGAAAACCATCACGGCGGCCAGTTTGCGAAAGATGGTCATGGGCGGATCCTTGCAGTGAGTTCTAGTGGCTATTCGTTACAAAAAGACATGGGGTTACAGCCGTAACCCTTAGACTTGTTTCAGCGAAAAGAGGGTGAATCCCGTCACCAAGGAGCCCTTTATGACCGCTTGCGCGAATACACAATTCGTATACGTCGAGGCGAAAGCATGAGCGGCAGCCTCAATCCGCTGGTCGCCTACGCGGCAGGCGCGCTGACGATTTTGTCGCCGTGCGTGATTCCGCTGATTCCCATCGTGTTGGGCAGCGCGGCGCAGCGTCACCGCTGGGGGCCGCTTGCATTGGCGTTGGGTTTGGTCGCGTCGTTCACGCTGACCGGTTTCGTTATTGCGACCCTAGGCGCATCCATCGGTCTGAATGGCGATTCCATTCGTTTGTGGAGTGCCGTGCTGCTGCTGATTGTGGGTGTGGTGCTTATCGTTCCGCGATTGCAAGCGCTGTTCGAACACGCTGCAGGTCCGCTGGCGAATTGGGCAGGGGAGCGACAAGCGCGTTTGGAACAATTTGGGTTGGCGGGCCAGGCGGGCATTGGCGTATTGCTTGGTCTGGTGTGGAGTCCGTGCGTAGGTCCGACGCTGGGCGCAGCAACCTTGCTCGCTGCGCAGGGCAAGAATCTGAGTCAAGTTGCCTTGGTGATGTTGGCGTTTGCGCTCGGCATCGCCACGGTATTGCTGGTATTGGCCTTGCTTGCGCAAAACATGCTCGCACGTTGGCGCAGCAAATTGATGACGACAGGCACGCGCGGCAGGCGGGTGCTAGGCGTGCTTATCGTGCTGGTCGGTGCGTTGATCGTCACCGGTACCGATCGCAGCCTGGAGGCTGGCGTTTTGGGCGTGCTGCCCGATTGGGTAACGAATCTCACGACCTCGTTGTAAGTGCGAGTTGAGGCGACTCAATTCGTTCCAATAATTCGGCCGGACTGTGCATCGATTTTCAGCGAGACCCGTTCGCCATTTGGATTCTTGGCGCGAGCCGTCCAAATGCCGTGTTCGAAATCGAGATCGTGCACGTGCGTAAAGCCTTCTTCGGAAAGCATGGCGCGAACGTCGGCTTCTTCCATGCGCGACACTTGCTTGTTCGGGTATGCCTTACCGGTGACCGGGTCCACGCGCAATTTCACGCGCGATCCATCGCCGCTGCGCGCACGCGCCGTCCACACGCCGTCTCGGAAACCCACGTCGTGTATATCGGAATAACCTTGCTGCGTGAGATCGCCGACCACTTGTTGTTTGGTGAGCGCCTGATCCTGATCCTGCGCCCACGTCGCACCGGCACATCCCAACGCCACCGCGATGGTCAATGAAGCGACTTTCTTCATGGCCTAACCCTCGTTGCAGATGAGTAACGAGTCTTGGTTCCATGCAATCAATGTGCGGTGAAGAAAAGATTAGCCGGGTTCACATCTGTTCATGCGTGGAGTCAGGATCCAGACAGCCGTTGCGCGATGGATGGCGAAAGACTGCGCATAAAGGATTCCACTTGCCGTGTGTAATCCGAATCCAGGCCAAGCGTTTCGTTGATCTGTTCGTGAGTGAGATCCTCCCCAAGCACGGATGCATGCGTACCCAACGCGACAGCTTTAGTCACGAAGCTTTGCGCTTGCGGACAGGAATCCTTGCGTTGCGTGGAACAGACTGCGAGGAAAGGCACGATGCTTCCGCGCATTTGCTGCAAGGGCGACACGCTCGCCCAATCGTCGGATTGATTTCCAAAAGCGCGGTCGTAAAGCGGAAGGTGTCGCGCCTGCATGATCGCGACGACGTTCAGCGCCGCGCTATCGAGCGATATCGTTCCGAGCCACGGCGCCACGCCCTGGCGCTTTCCGATCGATGTATCCGTGCTGATCAGCGCCACCAGATGCGCGCCTGCCGAATGCCCCATCACGACGAATGCGTCGGAATCGCCGCCCCATTGCGCAGCGTGCTGTTGCGCATACGCCAGCGCTAGCGCCACGTCTTCTGCCTGCACCCGTGGCGATGCTTGGGGAAGCATGCGGTAATCGATGGAGATAAAGATAAAGCCTTGAGATACCCAACGCGACACCTTGTTCTGTACGACGCCGCGCGCCGTTTTGTCGCCAAAGGCCCATGCGCCGCCATGGACCATAAAAATGACAGGCGCATGGGCTGCGTGCGGTGGCAGATAAACATCGAAACGCTGCTGCGGGTCGTCGCCGTAACGGACGTCGCGAACGATTTGTATGTCAGCGGGCAAGGTCATATTTTGCTGACGGCGTTGAAGCATGGCGTTGCGCCATGTTCCGGTTTGCGCGCGGGCACTTGCAGCAAGTTGCGCAAGCAGCAGCAACGCCATGCCGCAAACCAGAAATCCATTTGTTTTCGTCATTGCCGTTTTCCCCTTGCCGACCGTCAGAACGTTTTATCGCATCGAGAGTTTACTGACCGCACGCCACCGATTGACCGCTGGCATTGGTGCACGAACCGCTGTGCGTAAATCCTTGACCTTTGGTGTAAGTGGTTTGTCCGTCGTACGTGATACCCGTGGCGTTGTTGGTCGCCGTCGTGTCGTGGGTGGTAACGCCGTTGGCCGTTGTGGTGCCGGCATCATACGTACCGCGCGGTCCGCTGCCTTCGGTTTGCGAACTTCCGGTTAGCGCACCAGTCGAGCTGCGGTTGTATGCGCTGCTTGTACTGTAGGCGCCGCCCGCCGCAGTGGCGCCGTGGCCATTTTGACTTAGCGACGCGGAGCCATCGGCGTTCCGGGTGTAACTGTTGTGGCCGGCGTAGCTACCGCCATTTACGCCATGGATGATGGTGCCGCCTTGATGGTGGATCACGCCGCCGGATGCGGTCGTGTAGCCGCCGTTGACGGCGGTGCCGCGCGCTCCGCTTACGCCACGCACGTGGAAGCGGCCTTGCGCATCGGCCGTATGCATGGCGGCCATGGTCGTCACGCAAAGCAGGGTAAGCGACGTCATACGCAGAATCGAAGACCTAGTCATATCGCGCTCCTTCGAGTGGGATGAACTTAACTTCGGCGCTCAGCGCGCCGCGTGGACGCATCTTCCAACTGACTGAGCAAAAAGGTGTTTCCAACTGCGCCCGAATGTGAGCGTTTGTTGCTGCCGATAGCGTTGGAAACATTTGCTTACAAATGGGTGGGAAGGACGCTTGTCCGCCGCTGGCTGGCAGGAGATAGTCGCGCCATGGACAGCCCACATATCCTTGTCGTCGACGACGATCTACGCCTGCGCGATCTGATCGAGCGCTACCTCACGCAGCAGGGGTTTCAAGTGCATAGCGCTCCCCATGCGGCTGGGATGCGACGCGAATTGGCCGCGCATCATGTCGATCTGATCGTGCTGGATCTGATGTTGCCGGATGCGGATGGCCTGCAACTCTGTCGCGCATTACGCGCCGAAGGCGTCGACATTCCCATCATCATGCTCACGGCGAAGGGCGACGATGTGGATCGCATTGTCGGACTGGAAATTGGCGCCGACGATTATCTGGGCAAGCCCTGCAATCCGCGCGAACTGGTGGCGCGCATTCGCGCCGTGTTGCGTCGTCGTCCACGTGCGCCGGTGGGTGCGCCGCAAGTGGAATTGGCGCCGGTGAATTTCGGTCGGTTTACGTTCGATATGGGAACACGCCAATTGCTCGACGAAGGCGCACCGATTAAGTTGACCAGCGGCGAATTCGCCGTACTCGCAGCGCTGGTGACGCATCCGTTCGAAACCTTGAGCCGGGAACGTTTGGTGGCGCTCGCCCGCGGTCGCGATCACGAGGCCTTCGATCGCAGTATCGATGTGATGGTGTCGCGCTTGCGCCGTTATATCGAAGACGATCCGCGACAGCCGCGTTGGCTGCAGACCGTTTGGGGCGAAGGATATGTCTTTGTGTTTCACGGAGGCCGCGTATGAAGCAGGCGCCATCGACGTTCTCGCTGATTCTTGGCCTGGTGGCGTTGGCGTTGACGCTTGCGCTGACGCTCGCCGCGATCCTTTCCATGCGTGTCAGCCTGCGGGCGGGCAGCGATGCCTACGGTCATCTTTCTACCGTCGCCGCGCTCGCCGCCGATGAGCTCTCCACACGTAACGACCCGAACGCAGCGCAAACGATGGAGACGCTGCGCAAGACCGGGCTGCGTTTTTCCGCCGAGCCGCCGCCGTCCAGCGTTGTGCGCCCGTCGGTGATATTGAAAGACATCGGTTATACCGTGGGTCAGTTGCTTGGCGATCCGTCGCGCGTCGTTGTCGTGCAAACGCCAGATCCACAGATATGGGTGCGCAGCGCGCACGATCCGCAGCGGTGGATTGTGTTGCATGCGTTGAGCTATCGGCGGCAGATTGTCGCTTCCACATTTGTCATCACCGTGCTTGCAGGATTGATTGCGCTGATCATTGCAGCGCTTGCGGCACGCATGCTGACACGTCCACTTGAAAGTCTTACGGCGCACGCCTCGGAATTATTATCCGGCGAGCCGGTCGTGCAAACGCACTTAAGCAACAGCCCGCGCGAAGTCCGCAAGCTTGCATTGGCGATTGGTGACGCGGGCGAAAAATTGCGCAGCGTGGCGCGCGAGCGCGAGCTGATGCTGGCCGGTATTTCGCACGATTTGCGCACGCCGTTGGCACGGTTGCGCCTGGCGCTGGAGCTGGGCGATGCGTGCGATCCGTATCGGCGAGACGCCATGGTGGCGGATCTAGACGAACTTGATAGCGCGCTGGAGCAGTGTCTGGCATTTGTACGCGACGGCCGTGACGAGCCGCGACGCGAAATCGATCTGGTGACGCTCGTGGGGCAATTGCTTGCATTGCGCGCCCAACCGGATACTTGGCAACTAAGCGGCCCTTCTGTTTTGCCTGCTAACGTTCGACCAAGCCTGTTGCGCCGGGCCATTGGCAATCTGATGGACAATGCCGAACGCTATGGCGCGGCGCCTTTCGAAGTCAGCCTTAGCAACGGCCATTCCGATGTGGTCGTTCGCGTGACTGACTCCGGCCCTGGTGTGAATCCCGAGCTGCTTGCTCACCTCGGCCGCCCGTTTATGCGAGGCGATCAAGCACGTGGAGGCGTGGGTACGGGACTCGGTTTGAGTATCGCGCTGCGCGCCGCCGAATTACACGGCGGCGCAGCAGAATGGAGCAATGTGCCGGAAGGAGGCTTCGCCGTCACATTGCGGTTGCCCGCAGGATCGGCTTAGCGGGCGGTACGCATCCGTGCTTTTTTATCAGCGATCAACCAACGCCATCATGCGTTCGTTGTAGCGCGGCCCGGAAATTTTTCCGGGCGCCAAGGCATCATCCAACGTTTGCATCTGTGCGGCGCTGAGTTTGATCGAAGCCGCAGCAACGTTTTCTTCCAGATATTTTCGGCGCTTGGTGCCTGGAATCGGTACGACGTGTTCGTTCTTATGAAGAAGCCAGGCGATCGCAATTTGGCCCGGCTTTGCGTGCAACGCTTCAGCGATATCGCGCACGATCTGCGCGGCCTTCACATTGGCGTCGAAGTTGCTGCCTTGGTAGCGCGCATCGTTATGGCGGAAATCGTCTTTCGGATATTCTTCAGCGCGTTTTACTTCACCAGTCAAAAAGCCGCGACCCAGCGGCGAAAATGCAACCAAGCCTATGCCAAGTTCCGCAAGTTGCGGCACGAGGTCTTTCTCCAGATTGCGTTCCCATAGCGAATATTCGCTTTGCAGCGCCGAAACGGGATGAACCGCGTGCGCGCGTCGAATGGTCGCCGCGCCCGCTTCGGATAGACCGAAAAAGCGCACCTTGCCTTGCTTCACCAAATCGCCCACAGTGCCCGCTACGTCTTCGATCGGTACGGTGCGGTCGACGCGATGCTGATACAGCAGATCGATATGATCGGTGCGCAACCGTTTGAGCGATGCATCGACAACGTCGCGGATATGCTCGGGCCGGCTATCGGTGCCGACGCTCTTGCCATCTTCGATCTTGAAGCCGAACTTGGTGGCGATGGTGACTTGGTCGCGTTTGCCGGCCAGCGCGCGTCCAAGCAGGTCCTCGTTGGTAAACGGGCCGTAGACTTCTGCCGTGTCGAGAAATGTGCAACCCAGTTCGATGGCTTGGTGTAGCGTCGCGATGGATTCGCCTTCATCGGCAGGACCGTAGAACTGGCTCATGCCCATACAGCCCAGGCCGATCGAGGAGACGCTCAAGCCCTGACTGCCGAGTTTCCGTTTGGGTAATGTCATGACGATGTCCTCGCGATATCGGCCGGAAAGTGTAAGTTCCCAATGCTTAGCGCCGCGTCTACGGCAGTGCTTGCGGTTGCCAATGGGATGCCCAGGTCGAAGGTTTGGGTCCCATCACGAAATTCAACGTGCCGCCTGCTTCGATCTGCGCGTAGGAAATCACGGGCGTTTCGAGCGGTTTGCCGTTGAGCGTCGCCGACTGAATGTAGACGTTGCGGTCGGAATTCCGCGGCGCCGTCATTTCGAAACGCTTGCCGTTCGGCAGATTCAACGTGACCCGCGTAAATAGCGGACTGCCGATCACGTAGTCGCCCGATGCGGGATTCATCGGGTAGAAACCCATCGCGGTGAAGATGTACCACGCCGACATTTGTCCGCAGTCTTCATTGCCAAGCACCCCATTCGTCGTGTTCGAATAGGCGTCGCGCGCGATTTCGCGCACGCGCGCCTGCGTTTTCCACGGTTGCCCAGTGAAATCGTATAGATAGCCGTAGTGGTGGCTGGGTTCGTTGTCGTGGCGGTTGTGGCCGCCGTTGAAATGAGCGTCCAATTTGGCGGCCGCCGCGTCAGGTCCTCCCAGCAATTTCACGACGCCAGGCACGTCGTGCAGCGCGGCGAAGAGATAGACCCATTGATCGCCTTCCGTCCAGCCATCATCCGGCGACGCCCAGGTGCCGTCGGCGTTTTTCGCCTGCATAAAACCGCGGGCCGGGTTGAATAGGTTGCGGTAGTTGGTTGACCGCTTCATAAAGAAGTTGTAATCGTCGGTTTTGTCGAGCGCTTTGGCGACTTGGGCTACTGCGTAGTCGTCGTACGATTCCTCCTGCGTGCTTGAGGCGGATTCCAAAATTTTATCGGCGGGGATGTAGCCGAGCTTTTCCGCGTACGTCAGTCCGGCGCGCGCTTCATATGGCGTATGCGGTTCGCGGTCGAACCAGCGGCGTGTCGTGTCGCCGTCGGGCGGCGTCATCGCGTCTTTGTAGACAGCTTTGTACGCAAGTTGATAGTCGAAACCTTTGAAGCCTTTGTTGATGGCTTCCGCCACCAACGAATCGGCGTGCGTACCGATCATGATATTGGTGTAGGAAGGATTTGGCCATTTCGGCATCCATCCGCCTTCGACGTAATCCTGCAGCAGCGCTTGCACCATGCCGTCGATGCGTTCCGGTGCGAAGATCGTCAGCAGGCTGTTTTCCGCGCGGAAAATATCCCAGATCGAATACGCGGTATAGGAAACGCCGTTGTGCACGCGATCGTCGAACGCGCTGTAGTAGCGGCCGTGCTCTGAAAACAATTTGGGGTAGAGCAGGGCGTGATAAAGCCCGCTGTAGAAAATGCGGCGCTGATCGTCGCTGGCGCCTTCGATGGAGGCAATGCCGAGCTTTTTGTTCCACGTCGTCTTGAGCGAATCGCGGACGTCATCGAAGTTCCATCCGAGCATTTCTGCATCGAGATTGGCGCGCGCCTGATCGATGCTGATAAAGGATGTGCCGACCTGCACGTCGACCGTATCGGTATCGAAGGATGCGATGGCGCCGACGTTGTTGCCTTGCACTTCTTTCTTGTCCGGCCAAGTCAGCACGCCTTCGTAGACTTTCGCCGCAGCCATCGGCTGTTTGAACCGGACCACGAAATAGCCTTTGAAATTCTTAAGCGCGAACGGTCCGAGATGGGCGTCCATGCGATCCGGGTTGTAGCCGACGATTTCATTGCGGCTAGCATCGATGCTGACAAAACCTTCGATGCCCGGACGCGTGGCTTCGATCAACACGCTCGGCTTTGCATCGTGCGGATAGACAAAGCGCAGATAACCAGCGTGATCGGTGGCCGTCATTTCGGCGAATATTTTATGCGCCGCGTCAGGACCCATCGTCACCGCGTAGTAATAGGGCGTACTAATTTCGTCTTTGTGCGTAAAGGCGAGCCGGCGCGCCTCGGGCGCATAGTTGGCATCGCCCATTTCCGGCATCAGCGTGACGTAACCGTAATCGCCCATCCAGATGGCCGGCTGATGCGTGCCGATAAAACCCTGAATGTAGGTGTCGTCGTATTCGTAGGAACTCACGCTAATACGGTTTTGCCGGGTCTGCGCAGTCCAATTCGTCATGCCGAACGGGGTAGTGACGAACGGCATCGTGCCCCCGTACTCCGCGCCTTCGCCGCCGGTGCCGATGAAAGTGTTGACCCAGTCGACGGGCGTCGCGGTTTTTGGCGCGTCTCGACCAAAGGAGGTGGACGCGAAAGCGCAAAGTGCGAGGATTAGGCAGATATCAGCGATCAGGGATCGGGAATGGGCGCGGTCTGAACGGAGCATCGATAGTTCCCTTCGCATCGTCGATGACGAGATGACCTAGGAATAGTCGAAAACGCGTTTGGATGCGTCAAGTGGCGTGTCATGGGTTTTCACGCCGGGTGCCGGGCGTCGTCGCAAGTAGGTTGCTTGGCGACGACGCCGGCTTGAACGTCAAGGCTTTCGCCAGTTCGGACGTGCGGGTTTTACTTCGCAGCGCACTTATCGTTCGGACACGCGAAGTCGATTTCGGCGTTGTGACCCACGATCAGCGGAATGTTGGATCGCGTATCGACGGTTTGTCCGTCCTTTTCCAACGTCACGGTGTAATCGCCCGGCGGCAGCGAACCGAACTTGTAGCGACCATCGCTATTCACCATCTTGTGGTGATGCGAGCCGGTCGCGCTGCTTGCCGTAACGGTTTCCCCAGCCGGTGCGTGACCGAAGATGGTGGCGCTGGTGTCCTGCGCACGCACGGTGGCCGGAGACAACGAAGTGACGACACTCGATGCAGCGACCAATAACGAAAGCGCCCCAAAGTAAAGATGCTTGCGGGCTTTGAAATGCTCAATCTTGAACATGGAAACTCCTGTTTCACGAGTGACACTACGGACGCGTGAGATCAGCCGACTACGGCCTTGATGATTGGCCGTCGGATCACGCTCATGCTTGCTGATAAAGCAATGCCGGATTTCGCTTCCTTGCATCGGCTATTCGCGTTGCCGCGCTCCCTGTGCTCTGGGCTATGCGTCCCAGGCGCGTTGGATCCATTCACCGTTGGATCATTTCAAAGGTTGGATCGGTCCCCTGCGCGTATCATTTGCGAAGCTTTGCAGCGCCGTCAAATGCCGTTGGTTGGTCTGGAAACGAAAAAGCCCGCGCGATGGCGGGCTAAATCATGGAATGCGATGGTGGCCGGGCCCAGTATCTGCGTTGCCCAGTGTGCAGAAGTCCTTTCTCATGAGGAAGCTATTGCCGCTCTTGCGACGTGTGCGGCACAACATTCGACGTATAAACTAACGTCCGCTTTCGACCCAAAGCAGACATTTCCAAGATTCAAAAAAGGGACAGAGGTAGCTAATAGATTTAGCCATTTCCGTCGCGTTTGGGCTCAACCCAATCTTTGCGCCAAGCGGGAGCTTCGAAGGGGTCGGCAAAATACTGAGTCTCGTGCGTCACCTTTCCATCGCGAAATTCCATGATGCTCACGGTATGCGCGAGCTTCGTTTCATAGGCGATGACATATTCCGAAACCCAGAGATTCCCATCTCCCTGGATACGCCGAATCACAAATCCCGATGGTTTGCCTGGGTGATGGCTGCGAAGCGATTGAAGGTTGCGGCGACCATGTATGACTTCGCCCGACTGCGGGTACTCGCATATCACGTCGTCGTGATAAATCTCATGCTCTTTAAGCTGATCACCCGCAGCGGATGCAGCCCAATGTTGATCTATGACCATCCGAATCTTCTGCGCTTTCATCTCCCACTCCACGTTTGTCCGCAGCACTCGGGAACAAAGAAGACTACTCGCGCAGTAAAAGAATGTGGGTAGATGTGCGGGTATCTCAAACCGCAGAAACAAAAAAACCAAGGTTCGTCAAAACCTTGGCTTTCATATGTGGTGGCCGGGGACGGAATCGAACCGCCGACACGGGGATTTTCAATCCCCTGCTCTACCAACTGAGCTACCCGGCCAAATGGACAGTCGCGAGGACTATCTGTGTTGCGTGGAGCCGCTCATTAAATCGGATGAGCGGCTTTCAGTCAAGACTCGGCCTCTGGCGGTTTGTAGCCTTCAGGCGTTTTCACATCGCCGCCGAACAGGAATTTCTCCATTTCGCCGCCGAGAAACTGGCGCGATTTGGGGTCCAGCGGGTTGAGGCGGTATTCGTTGATCAGCATGGTTTGGTGGGCCAGCCATTGCTGCCATGCCGACTTGGAAATTTCGGCAAAAATGCGTTGCCCGAGCGGGCCGGGCCAGGGGGCGAAATCCAGGCCTTCGGCGTCGATGCCGAGCTTGGCGCAATGAATCGTACGGCTCATCGGAAATATCTCGTCTTCAATTACAACGCGGTGGGTTCGGGCAGCGCGGTCAGCAGCGAGCGAACGGGAGCAGGCAGGCCCAATGCCGGTAAATCGGCGATGGCGCACCAGCGCAGATTTGCATTATCGGCGATTGCGTGCACGGGCGCTGCGCTATCGAACAGCAACGGCTGAATCTGCAGGCGATAGTGGCTGAAGACGTGCACGAAAGGGGGGAGCGGTTGCGCATCGTCGATCTGCGCGTGTTGTTGCGCTTCGCGCCATGCGTCGTCGGTATCGACCGCTTCGGGCAGGCTCCACAAGCCCGACCAAACGCCTTGCGCACCGCGACGCTGCAGCAGCACGCGACTTTCGGCATCGCGCAGTATCAGCATGATCGTGCTGCGCGTGGGAATGGTTTTGCTCGGTTTGGGCGTAGGAAGCTGTGCGGTGAGATTGTCGCGATGGGCGACGCAATCGGATTGTGCGGGACACATGGCGCACAAAGGGCGAGTGCGCACGCATACGGTTGCACCCAGATCCATGATGGCTTGCGTGTAGTCGGCGGTGCGCGTTGCGGGCGTGTGTGCGTCGGCATGCTTCCACAGCTGCTTTTCCACATCGCGCTCGCTCGTGTGTCCTGCGATGCCGTGAAAGCGCGTCAGCACGCGTTTGACGTTGCCGTCGAGGATCGGAAAACGCAATCCATAAGCTTGCGCCAGAATTGCGCCGGCGGTGGAGCGGCCGATGCCGGGCAAAGCGGCAAGCGCATCGAAATCGCGCGGCATCTCGCCGTTGTGTTCCGCTACGCAAGTCTTCGCGGCTTGATGCAGGAATCGCGCGCGGCGGTAATAACCAAGCCCCGACCACAGAGCGAGCACCGTGTCTTCGTCAGCTGCAGCGAGATCGCGCAGCGTTGGAAGTTGCGAAACGAAGCGCTGAAAATAGGGGATGACCGTGGCGACTTGCGTCTGCTGCAGCATGATTTCGGACAACCACACGCGATATGCGTCGCGCGGATGCTGCCACGGCAAATCGTGTCGGCCGTGACGATCGAACCAATCGAGCAAGGCGGATGCGAACGGAGTCACTGCGAATTCGGCGCGGCGGGTTTGCCAGGGGATTTCGGCTGATCGGGCGTTTCCGAAACGGCGGTGCCGGTTTGCACGCTCAATCCCTCGACATGCACTTTGCCAATATCGAGTTTGGCCATGTCGATCTGCCCGTTGCCCGGCGGCGCGGTGAGTTTCGGTCCTTGCGTGCTGGCGAGCTGATTCCACCATTGCGCCAGCGCGAGCGGCGGCAATTCCAGATCGATATGGTTGTCGCTGCCGAGCAGTTTGAGATGCAGCAGCAACGGATCTTTCTGGGTGGCGGGCGAAAGTGTCGCGGCGGCGTCGTAGTTGCCTTCGTTCACCATATGGAACGTGCCTTGTAACTGCAGGGTCGCGTTCGCGGCGCCCATCCAACTTGCGTTGCCGGCAAGATGCAAGGTTGTTGCGTTGCTGTCGACGACGCGCACCGTGATGTTGTCCAGTTTCAGCGCGCCGTTGGCGATGCTGGGTACGCTGGATATTTGCAACTGCAGCGGCGTGCCATCGGTTTCCTTCGCCGACAGATTAATCGAGAAGGCTTGGCCCGGCATCAGGCGGCCTGTGTCGAGCGATACGTCGGTGAGCCATTCGCTGTTGTTTTCTACGACGCTGCCGCTGCGAATGCGCACACCCGTCGCAATGTGTGGAATTTCTTCAGGTACGGTGGCCGATTGCGATGGCAGGTTCATCAGCCATGCTTGCAGCGCATCCAGATCCACGCGCGGCGAATTGATCTGCAGGCGCGATATATCCACCTGGCGCCCGAACAGCGCGCGCCATGGCAACACCATGCGACCGTTGGCGGCAAGCAAAATAGGCATGTTGGTGGTCGTCGAACCCGTATCGCGTGCGACGAGCGTGATGCCTTCCAGTTGCAATGCAGGGCGTGGAAATAGCGTGGGGCTCGCAGGGCTCGATAGCGTCAGCTGCAAGCCCGCGTGATTGGCCTGCTCTTTGAGCATCTTGGTGAAGCGATCCGGCTGCAGCAACAAATACAACGCCACCAGCACCACAAACGCGATGCCGCCCAGCACGCTGGCGAAGGCGATCAGCAGCAGTCGCAGCGGGCGCGGTATGGTCATTTAGCTTCGTGCGAACTCGGCGGGTAGCAAACCATCGACGTACGCTTCAGCGTCGAACACGCGCAAATCCGTTGCGGTTTCGCCCAATCCGACAAAGCGAATCGGCAAACCGAACTCGCGTGCCAACGCAAACACCACGCCGCCCTTGGCCGTGCCGTCGAGCTTGGTCACTGCCAATCCGGTAACCCCCACAATTTGTCGGAACTGGCGCACTTGGTTGACGGCGTTTTGACCGGTGGTTCCGTCGATCACCATCAACACTTCATGCGGCGCTTCGGCGTCGAGTTTTTTGAGTACGCGCGCGATCTTGCCCAGTTCGTCCATCAAGCCGCCTTGCGTATGCAGACGGCCAGCCGTGTCGGCGATCAGCACATCGGCATTGCGCGAACGCGCCGCCTGCAGCGCATCGAAGATCACGCTGGCGGCGTCGGCATCCTGTCCTTGCGAAATCACTGGCACCTGATTGCGATCGCCCCAGGTTTTGAGTTGCTCGACGGCGGCGGCGCGGAACGTATCGCCAGCGGCCAGCAAAACTTGGCGATTTTCGTCGCGCCAACGGCGGGCGAGCTTGCCGATGGTGGTGGTCTTGCCCGCGCCGTTAATGCCGACGATTAAAGCAACAAAGGGTTTGTGGCCGCTGACGTCCAGCGGTTTTTGCACGGGTTTGAGCAGGGCGATCAATTCTTGACGCAAGGCGTGCAGCAACGCGCTCGCATCGGCGAATTCGCGCTTGTGCATGCGTTTGCGCAGGTTCTCCACCAGCGACGTGCTGGCTTCGATGCCGACGTCGGCCGTGATGAGCGTGGTTTCCAGCTCGTCCAGCAGGCTGTCGTCCAGCTTGGGATTGCGCGAGAACAGCGAGGAAAGCCCGCGCGCAAACGTGCTGCCGGAAAGGCGTTCGCGCCAGCCACGTTTAATGGGGGCTTCGGCGGCTGGAACCTCGACGAAAGGCTCAGGAATTTGACGTGCGGGCTCGATCTGCTCGGGCGCCAGCGTTTCTTGAGCTTCTGATGCGGCCGCTTCCTGGTTTTCCCCGACCTCAGGGTCGGAGGGCTTCTTTTTCCAGAATTTGAGCATGGGGAAGTAATTCAAAGACAATACTTAACATGCTAACACCCTCACTCGTGCTGTCTGCTGAGGCCGCCGCTGAATGAAGCCCGCGCCTGGACGAATTCGCATTATTGGCGGCAACTTGCGCAATTCGCGCTTGAACGTGCCCGATCTCCCGGGATTGCGGCCCACGCCCGAGCGCGTGCGCGAAACCCTGTTCAACTGGTTGGCCCCGACCCTTGCAGGCGTGCGGGCGCTGGATCTGTGCGCCGGCACCGGGGCGTTGGGCATCGAAGCGCTGTCGCGGGGCGCGGTGGCCGTGCAATTCGTGGAGCCGGAACGTGCGTCGGCCGACGCATTGCGGGCCAATCTCGCCCGACTCAAGGTGAATAACGGGGACGTGGCGGTGAGCGATGCGGCCCATTTTCTGCGCGGTACGCCGCAACGGTACGGCCTGGTTTTTCTCGACCCGCCCTTTACCCTGAATTTGTGGACCCCGCTGGCGCAGCAGCTCGAACAGGCAGGCTGGCTGACCGACGCGGCGCAGGTGTATGTCGAATCGCCACGCGAGGTATCGCCGACATTGCCCGCCAATTGGGCGCTGCACCGCGAGGGACATGCGGGCGAGGTGCGCTTTGCGCTCTATCGCCGCACTGGGACGGTTCCGTTAAGCTAGTGGCGTCTTCCCCCGCGAATCCGTTTTCGTGAACCAAAAGCCGGTCAACAGACGCCTCGCCGTATATCCGGGTACGTTCGACCCGATCACCAATGGTCATGCGGATCTTGTCGCGCGCGCAGCGCCGTTGTTCGAACGCATCGTGGTCGCCGTCGCCGAGAGCCCCAACAAGGGCAAGGGACCGGGCTTTACGCTGCAGGAACGCATTTCACTGGCGCGCCTTGCGCTGGCGGATTTGCCGAACGTGGAAGTGCGCGGTTTCGATTGCCTGCTGGCCCAGCTCGTCAGCGAGATGGGCGCGGGCGTGATCATTCGCGGACTGCGCGCCGTGTCGGATTTCGAGTACGAATTTCAGTTGGCCAGCATGAATCGCCATCTCATTCCTCAAACTGAGACGCTATTCTTGACGCCGGCCGAGCAATACAGCTTTATTTCTTCCTCGCTGGTGCGCGAGATCGGTCGCCTTGGGGGCGACATAACCGGTTTCGTGCATCCTGCGGTCCAACAAGCCATGCGGCAGCGCTGGCATAAAAAGCAACCCGAAACCGAAGGGGATAACTATGCGTAAATTCACTCTGATCGCCACCGCCCTAGCGCTGACCGGCTGCATTGCACTGTCTGCTTGCAACAACCAGCAGCAGGGCGATGGCCAGCAACAGGCGCAGCAGTCGCAAGCGGTCACCAAGCCGACCGATCCGAACGACACCAAGGCATGGGGCGCGTTCCTCGGCCAGATCGTGCAGAAGAACATGCAGGGCATGTCGGCGCCGCAGCCGTATGCGTACATGATTCCGGCCGGCGACAGCGACGACGCCAAGGACTCGCGCGATCGTCAGCTCAGCAACGTGCAGGACATCGTCGCCCGCGGCGTGCTGCCGGGTAACCTGATCGCCTTCGGCGGCCCGGATTCCGGCAAGACGGCCGATCTGGTCACCACGGCGTTCAAAGATGCCAAGCCCGGTTCGCTTAAGGGCGTGATCATCATCGTTATCGGCGACAAGGCGGACGAACAGCGCGTGGAAGACACGCTGAAGCCGACCGACTCCGTGACGCGCTATATCGTGATGTAAGTTTCTCGCCTTCGACCCTCTCCTGGATGGGAGAGGGTTCGGCGAGCGCCGGCTTGCTCGATCGTGTATCGGCGGCCAGTTTCGAACGGCGCGTTGGGCAAGCAAGCCCTCGCGCCACCATCCTTGTCGCCACGGCGCGAGGAACCCAGCCTGCAGCTTCGCGCAAGCTTCGACAGGCCCGTGTAGACTTAATCGGCATGTCCCTGAAGATCCTCGACACCTGCGTCAATTGCGACGTCTGCGAACCCGTCTGCCCAAACAAGGCGATTTCGCTCGGCGAGGAGTACTACGTCATCGATCCCGCTCTGTGCACGGAATGCGTCGGTCATCACGACGAGCCGCAGTGCGTGGTCGTGTGCCCGGTGGAATGCATCATCGTCGATGCCGCGCACCCTGAAACGCGCGATCAGCTCGAAGACAAATACAAACATCTGATGGAGACCAAGGGATGAAGCTTGCGATGCGTTGGCACGTGGTGTTGATCGGTTTCCTCCTTGGTACCAGCGGCGCATTCGCAGCGGATAAACCCACGCCTTCCACGCATGCGGCGCAGCTTGCGCAGCGTCCCGGTCACGCCGGCATCGCCAGTGCAAACGCCTTGGCGACGGAAGCGGGATTCGAAGTGCTCGCCAAAGGCGGCAACGCATTCGACGCCGCGATCGCCGTCGCGTCGACGCTGTCGATCGTCGAGCCTGAAAGCTCGGGCATGGGCGGCGGCTTTATGGCCACGATCCATGTGGCGGCTTCCGACCACAACGTTTTTATCGATGCGCGCGAAACGGCGCCGGCCGCGGTCGATGCCAAGGATTACCTCAACGCCGACGGCGCGCCCAATCGCGATACCGCGTTGAAGGGGCCGTTGGCGGCAGGCATTCCCGGCGAACCGGCCGGCTTAGTTTGGTTGGCCAAGCATTACGGCAAATTGCCGTTGTCCGAATCGCTCGCGCCCGCCATTCGTACCGCGCGCGATGGCTTTAAGCCCGATAGCCGATTGCTCGGTTCGATCAAAGAAGAACAGAAGAACATCGAGCGTTGGCCCGCTTCATCCGACAAATTTCTGCCAGGCGGCCAGCCGCCGGCAGATGGCGAAATCTGGCGCGATCCCGATCAGGCGCACACCCTGGAACTGCTCGGCAAATACGGCGATGCGGGTTTTTACAGCGGCGAAACTGCGCAGAAGTTGGTGAGTGCGGTGCGCGAGGCCGGCGGTAAATGGACGCTACAGGATCTGGCCTCGTATCGCGTAAAAGAACGCGCGCCGATTACCGTCGACTATCGCGGTTACAAGATCATCACCGCGCCGCCACCGTCGTCGGGTGGCGTGGCGATCGCGGAAATTCTCAACATTCTTTCCGGCTTCGACATTAGCAAGCTCGATCAGGTGCATCGCGTGCATTTGGTGATCGAAGCGATGCGTCGCGCATTCCGCGATCACAACGATTATCTGGGCGATCCGGATTTCGTGAAGATGCCTTTGGATATGCTGCTGTCGCCGTATTATGCCGACGGTCTGCGTCAAACCATTCTGCCGGACAAAGCCACGCCGTCGTCAATGCTGGCGCCGTCCAGCGGCGCTGATCCGGGTATGCACACCACGCATTTCTCGATCATCGACGCTGACGGCAATTTGGTGGCGATCACCTCCACCGTGAATTACGTGCTGGGTTCCACCTTCGTCGCCAAGGGCACGGGCATTCTGCTCAACGACGAAATGGACGACTTCGCGCTGGTGCCGAACAAACCGAACGTCTACGGCTTACTGGGCAGCAAGGCCAATGCGCCGGAGCCGGGCAAGCGCATGTTGTCGTCGATGTCGCCGAGCATCGTAATCGGCCCCGACCGTACGGCGGTGATCGGTTCGCCAGGCGGTTCGACCATCATCACGCAGGTCTTGGAAGGCATTCTGGCGTTTATCGATGGCGGCGATGCGCATGACGTGGCTGCGCACAAGCGCTTCCACCATCAGTACATGCCCGACACCGTGATGGTGGAGCCGGGCGCGTTCGATGCGGCCACGACCGATGCGTTGACGCGCATGGGTTACACGCTAAAAGAGCGTTCGCCGTGGGGCTTTATGAATGTGGTGATCTGGGATCGCCGCACGAACAAGCTGGATGCCGCGAGTGATCCGCGCAGGGAAGATGGTTTGGGCAAGGTGCGGTAATTGTTCGTAATCATCAAATCTACAAATTAAACGCTCGTCACCCCGGCGTAGGCCGGGGTCCAGTTTAAATACACGTCCGAAGGACTCAAAACCGGTTTGGTGTGCTTCGCACGATTTGTTTGACTGGATTCCTCGCTCCTCAAAGCGGGTACATCCATGTACCCTCCCCACGTACCGGCCTTCGCCGGAATGACGGTTCGGCAAGAACGGATAGCGCGGAAATCTTCATGCAACTGTGGTCGATCAACGGTAATACGCAAAAGCTCGACGGCGGCGCGATGTTCGGCAATGCGCCGAAGGCGATGTGGTCGAAGTGGATTGCGCCCGACGAACTCAATCGTATTCCGTTGGCGTGCCGTTGCTTGCTGGTAAAAGATCTCGAGGGCCGCAACGTATTGTTCGAAACCGGCATCGGCGCGTTTTTCGAGCCATCGCTGCGCGAACGTTACGGCGTGGTGGAAAGTCATCACGTGTTGCTCGAGTCGCTCGCCGCGGCGGGCGTATCGCATGAAGACATCGATGTGGTCGTGCTGTCGCATCTGCATTTCGATCACGCAGGCGGATTGCTTGCCGCGTGGGAAGAAGGCAAGACGCCCGCGCTGTTGTTCCCGAATGCGAAATTCCTCGTTGGCGCGAATCACTGGCAGCGCTCGTTGAAACCGCATCCGCGTGATCGCGCGTCCTTCATTCCCGAATTGCAGCAACTTTTGATGCAGAGCGGCCGGTTGGAGCTGGTGGCGGGCGAATACTCGCAAACGCTCGGGCAGGCTGTGCGCTTTCATTTCTCGGACGGCCATACGCCTGGGTTGATGCTGGCGGAGGTAGCGGGTGTCGTGTTCTGCGCCGATCTGATTCCAGGGCGCCCCTGGGTGCACTTGCCGATCACCATGGGTTATGACCGCTTCCCCGAGACATTGATCGACGAAAAGCGCGTGTTTCTAGAGGACAAGCTCGCTCGCAACGTGCGGCTGTTCTTCACCCACGACCACGCCTGCGCCGTGGCGCGCGTGACACGCGACGAACGCGGGCGCTATGGTACGTCCGACGAGCAGGCCCAATTGCAGGGCGCGGCCTGAGTTTTCCTTCCAGTCGGAGGTTCGATGAGCGGCGAGCGCAAGCCACCCCTCTCCATCCGTGAGTTGTTGTGGCCCGCTTTGGGTGCGGTGCTTTTGCTAATCGGCGTGGGCGTCGGCGCCGTCGTCGAAAAAGGCCAGATCGACTACAGCGCGCAAATGAAGCGGCACGGCGGCGACGTGATGGATTTGGGAAGCGCCGGCCATCCTGACGCCAGCGAACAGGGATTTATGGTGCGCGTCGTGGGCGACCTCCAAGTGGTCGAGTCGCCGCTCGATCAGCAATTCAATCAGCAAACCAATCAACCGGCGCTGATTCGCCATGTTCAGATGTTCCAGTGGCGCGAGCTGCGCTACGGCGGCCCGGCGACGTACGAACTGGATTGGGTCGACCATCCTGTCGATACCAGCCATTTCGAACATCCTGAAGGCCACGCCAATCCCGGCAAATTTCCGATCGAGAGCGCGCAGTTCGACGCTGGCGTCGTGCGGATGAACGACTTCGTGCTGGCGCCGGCCCTGGTGCACGCGCTGATCGGCAATCAGCCGGTGTCGCCGAATCTGCGCAATTTGCCGAGCAATCTTGCGGCGAGCTTTAGCCTCTACGACAACGGTCTGGTCACGAGCGCGGTGCCATCGCATCCGCAATTGGGCGATATGCGGGTGACGTGGGAAGCCGTCCCTACGCAAACCGTCACCGTGGTGGCGAAAGTCGACGGCAATAAACTGATTCCTGCCAGCGACGCCACCGATGGGGCGGGTTTTGCCGTGCAGTCCGGAGATGTGCCGCTTTCGGAATTTTTTCCCGATTCGCCGTTGCCGCCGGAACATCCCGTGGCGCGTCGTCTATTTGCGGTGCTGCTCGCGATACTTGGTGCAGGATTGCTGGTGCGATGGCACTACGCGCAAATCGACCCGATACTCACTGTGGCGATTGCGGTGTTGGTGATCGGCGCCGTCGATACAGTGCTGTGGCTCGGCAACAACAATTCGATGGCGCTTTCCTGGTTCGCGCTTGCCGCCGTGGGCATCGTGCTGACCGCGTGGCGCGTGCGCGCGTTAAGACAGCAAGGCGCTTAGCCAAACGCTTCGGCGTGCTCGATGAACCACAAACCCGCGAACAATTTCGGGTCGATCGAATAACCGTCTTTGGCGCGCGCCAGCAGCCATGCGCCGGCTTCGCTGCGGGGCACTTCGTGCACCACGATGTTTTCGCTCGCATCACCGCCGCCGCTGCCTACTTTCACGAGATCGTGCGCGCGCACGAACGCGATTATTTCGGTGCTCATGCCGGACGAAGAAGGACCCTCATGCACAAACGTCACCCTGCTGCAACGGTAGCCGGTTTCTTCTTCGAGCTCGCGCTGTGCGGCGAGCAGCGTTGTTTCATGTTGCTGGCCGGCCACATCGCCGACTAGACCCGCGGGCATTTCGATGGTGAATTGCTGCACGGCCACGCGGTACTGCTCGACGAAAAGCACTTTATCTTCCGGCGTTACAGCCAAAATGATCACCGCGCCGCCCGGATTGGTGCGTTCGGCGTATTCCCAACGACCGCGTCGACTCAAGCGCAGCCAGCGTCCCTGATAAAGCGTTTCCGGCGTGGCATGGGCGTCGTCGGGTTTGCGGCGGGCGTCATTCATGGATCAGGTCACCGTGTCGGTCGCGATGGTCAGGCGGCGCTGAGCGCACGCAAGCGGTTGCGTGTGAGTGGGCCGAAGCGAAATTGTTCGCATAGCGGTTCGAGTGCGCCGGTGTCGCGCTGGCGCACCAATACGTCGGCACCGGCTTCGATGGGCGCATCCAAGGCGATGCGGGTCAATCGTCGATAAAGTCGCGCTGCGTCGGCATGCTCACGCAGTTTCGCCGCGCAACTTGCCGCGCCGCGTATGCGAAGAAAGGCCACTTCGTCCACGCGATCCAGCAAATCGTCCAGATTGCCGAAATGCGCAAGCAATGCCGCGGCCGTCTTGGCGCCGATGCCGGGCACGCCTGGAATATTGTCGACGGCATCGCCGCATAGCGCGAGAAAATCCGCGACCTGCGCCGGATGCACGCCAAGCTTTTCGAACACGCCGGACGGTCCCCAGCGCAGATTGCGCGCGAAGTCCCACTGCTCATCGTGCTCGCTGAGCAGTTGGCCGAAATCTTTGTCCGCCGACACGATCACGCTGCGGAATCCGTGCGCGCGCAAACCCCATAACGTACTACCGATCAAATCGTCCGCTTCGTAGCTGTGATCGATCAGTACGCGCACGCCCAGCGCTTCGGTCACCGCGCGGCATTGCACGAATTGTCGTTCCAGATCGGGCGGCGGCAGTTCGCGATTGGCTTTGTACGCAGGATAGATGGCGTTGCGGAACGATGTGGTCAGCGAAGCGTCGAACGCCACGGCGAGATGCGATGGTTTTTCACGCTCCAGCAGTTCGCACAGGAAACGCGTGTAGCCATGCACCGCATTGACTGGATGACCGTCGACGTCGTGAAACTCGTCCGGCATCGAATGCCAGGCTCGAAACACATACAAACTGCCGTCGATCAAATGTGCGGTGGGGAGGCCAGTCACGCGATCAACCCTTCCATTCGCTCAAGAGATCGTTCAATGCCGGGCGATCTCGGTCCGGAATTTCCGATTGCGGCGTGCCGATATGCACGAAGCCGATCACGCATTCGTTCTCGGCCAGTTCCAGCATGGCTGCCACATCGCGATCATACGCCGCCCAACCCGTAAGCCATTGCGCGCCGTAACCCATGGCATAAGCGCCGAGCAGGACGTTGTAGGCCACATTGCCGGCGCAAAGTTTCTGCTCGATTTCCGGAATGCCTGCGTCCTGATCGATACGCGCCACGACAACCAACACGAGTGGCGCGAAGGTGTAGCGCAGGCGTTCCTTTTCGCGCTTGGCTTCGGGCAGGTTTGGGTTGTTGCGAATGGCGCGCTCAGCGAGCGTCGCGCCGAACTTCAACTTCGCGTCGCCGCGCAGTGCGATCAAACGAAATGGCACGAGCTTGCCGTGATCGGGTACGCGAATGGCCGCTTCCAACATGGTGCGCAACGTCTCCGCATCGGGCGCGGGTTCGCCGAGCTGGCGCGAGGGTGCGGAATGGCGTTGTTGCAGCAGCGCGAGCGGGTTGGGCATGGGGGCGTACCTGGGGAAACGCTTATCGTACAACCGTCTGCGGCGCGTCACGATGCCTTTCAGTCACGCAGACACGGTGGGGGACGGGTCATACGATCCGCACACCCTCCCAAGGACTGCCCCCATGAAGCTGCTGACAGGTTTAGCCGCTTTGATTCTGATTCCACTGATGGCCGGTGTGAGCGCAAGTAAGGCCGACACGACGGTGTCTGCGATCAACGACGGATATTTCACAACCGACGATGGCGCGCGCATTCATTACCTTCGGGCCGGCGACAGCCACACAGCGCCAGCCTTGGTGCTGATACCAGGTTGGACATTGACGGCAACGCTGTGGCGCGAACAATTGCAGCGCTTCTCCAACGATCGAAGCGTGATTGCAGTTGATTCGCGCTCGCAAGGCGCGTCGTCGATCATGCTGACCGGCAACACGCCGGAGCGCCGCGCGCAGGATCTACACGAATTGCTCGCATCGTTGCACGTCGAACATTGTGTATTGGTGGGTTGGTCGCAAGGTGCGCAGGATGTCGCCGCGTATGTGCAGCAATACGGCACCGGTTCACTCGATGGCGTGGCGTTTGTGGATTCGCCGGTCTCAGCAGGTACGAACGAAGTCGATATCCGAAAAGAATTCACCAAGGCCATTCTCTCCGGATTGTCGCGCTATGCGTCGCAGCCTGCGGATTACAGCGCCGGCATGGTGCGTTCCATTTTCAAGCGCCCGCATCCGGCGGCGGATATCGATGCGGTGATCGCGCAAGCGCAACGCACGCCGCCCGCTGTGGGTGCCGCGATGTTGGTGTCGGATATCTTCGGTGCAGACCGCAGGCCTGCGCTGAAGAAAATCGATCGTCCCACGCTGGTTATCGCATCAGCCAATTCGCCGTTGCTCGATGCGCAAAAAGCGATGGCGTCCGACATTCAAGGTTCGCGATTCGTAGAGGTGGCGAATGTGGGGCACGCGGTATTCGTGGACGATCCGCAAACGTTCGATACCGCCTTGGCTCAACTGCTAAGCGAGACGAATTCAGCGCGAGGGATGAAGTAGGAACCCGTCCGGGAGCAACGCATCCACCGTGGTTTGGCGCGTGGCGCCGGCGACATTGGCCAGCAACACCGGCATGTCGCCGGCGCACAATTCGATCAACACTTGACGGCACGCGCCGCAGGGCGTCACTGGTTCGGGTGTGTCGGCGATGACCGCGATGGCGCGAAAATCGCCCGGCTTGCAGCCCGCGGCGATGGCGCTGAACAAAGCCGTGCGTTCGGCGCAATTGCACAATCCGTACGACGCGTTTTCCACGTTGCATCCCTGGAAAACGCGGCCGTCCTTGGTTTGGAGTGCCGCGCCGACCTGAAAACGGGAGTAGGGCGCGTACGCCGATTCGCGTGCGCTGCGGGCGAAATCCAACAGTGTGCTGCTGACCACCTGCTCGGGCATCGGAATCCTCGTATGCCGATTTTCGGCCGATCAGTCTAACCCGAAGCCCGTATGTATCCGCTAGGATGAAAGGACTACTCCGCAGGGGATGCCCGATGTCGATCACCGTATCCGCATTACGTGAAACCGCTGCTGGCGAACGCCGCGTGGCGATCACCCCCGAAGTGGCCAAAAAAATTCGCGGCAAAGGGCTACGTGTTTTGCTGGAGCGCGACGCGGGCACGGCGGCCGGGTTTCCCGATGCCAGCTACGCGGATGTCGAGTTTGCGAGTGCGGCGGACGTGTTGGCGCAGGCCGATCTGTTGGCGTGCGTGTTGCCGCTCGAAGACAGCACCTTTGGAAGCTTGCGCGAGGGTGCGATTGTGCTGGGTCAATTGCGTCCGCACGGTGCGGCTTCGCGCCTCGCAGCGCTGGCGCAAAAGAAATTGACGGCGTTCGCCTTGGAGCTGTTGCCGCGGACCACGCGCGCGCAGGCGATGGATGTGTTGAGTTCGCAAGCGGCGGTGGCTGGTTATCGCGCCATGTTGATCGCTGCCGAGAGCGCACCGAAGTTCTTCCCCATGTTGACGACAGCGGCCGGCACCATTCGTCCTTCGCGCGTGTTGGTGATCGGTGCGGGTGTGGCGGGATTGCAGGCAATCGCCACGGCGCGCCGTCTCGGTGCGCAGATCGAAGGTTACGACGTGCGCCCCGAAACGCGCGAACAAGTGGAATCACTGGGTGCGAAATTTCTGGATCTCGGCGTGAGCGCCGCCGGCAGCGGTGGCTATGCGCGCGAGCTCACCGCCGAAGAACGCGCGGCGCAGCAGCAGGCGCTGGCGGATCATTTGAAAGTATTCGACGCCGTCGTGACCACGGCGGCCGTGCCGGGTCGCGCGGCGCCTAAAATCCTTACCATCGCGATGGTGCAAGGCATGAAGCCTGGCGCGTTGATCGTCGACCTTGCTGCGGAGAGTGGCGGCAATTGCGAACTCACCCGTCCGGGCGAGCGCGTGGAACATAACGGGGTGACGATCCTGGGGCCGCTCAATCTCGCGGCGGGGGCGCCGCTGCACGCGTCGGAAATGTACGCGCGCAACATCTACAACTTCGCCGAGCTATTGATACGCGATGGCGCGCTAAGGCCGGATTTCGACGATGAACTCGTCGCCAAGAGTTGCGTGACCCGCAATGGCGAGGTGTCGTTTACCGCGTAACGATGATGGGAACGCGCCTCAGTGGCGCGGCATGCCGAACGCGCGCCCCGACGGCAGCGTCGAGCGCGGCCCCATGTGTTGCAGCCACTGACGGCGCTCTTCAGGAGATTGTTCCATCCACTGGCGGCGCAACGCTTCGCGTTGATCCGGCGGAAGTTGCTGGAAGCGCTTGAACGCATCGTGCAGCTGCTGCTGCTTTTGACTCGGCAGCGTGTCGTAGAGGTGCTGGTTTTCGCGCGCCTGCTGCCGTTGTTCCGGCGTCATCTGCTGCCAGCGCGCGATGCGGTCGCGAATTTCCTGCTGGCGTTGCGGCGGCAACTGCATCCATTCCTGCGTGCGCTCAAGCATATGCTCCTGGCGCTTGGGCGGAAGCGTGTCCCATTGCGATTGCAGCGGCTCAAGCAGGTGCTGCTGAGCCGGGCTAAGCGTGTTCCACGGATGCGTTGCGCCATCTTGCGCATACGATGGCGCCGCGATCGTCAGACCGAGCAGTAGAGGCAATAGCGATGGCAGGCGGAGTCGTCGTGGCAACATGGATCAGCGTTTGGTTTGGCTACTGTCATTGGCGGCAAGCCAACTGTAAAAGTCGAGATTCTGGACCAGGCCGGGATCGGTCTTGTCCGCTTCGGGCGGCAGATATTCGCTATCTTGCTGCTCGCTCGCGACGGCGGCTTGCGGGTTGTGCTCGGGCTGCGAATGCGGAAGCGGTTGCCAGATCATAAGCGCGGCCAACGCGATGGCGGCCAGCGCACCCGCCGGCACCAGCACGCGCGCGCGATGATGCGGCGACGCATGCGCAGAGGCCGCTTCGAGCGCCGTGCGACGGGCGGCGCGCAGACGACCGGCGGTAACCGGATCGATGCGTTGCGTCGCCTCTTGGTAAAGCGCGCGGGCGCGCTGTTCGAATTGTTTGTCGGACGAGTTCATCGCCACGCCTCCAAGTGCTCTCGCAAGTGTTGCATTGCCCGCGAGAGATGAGTTTTTACGCTGCCTTCCGAACACCCCATCGCGGTGGCGGTTTCCGCGACATCCAGTCCTTCCAGAACGCGCAGCATGAAGGCTTCGCGTTGACGCTGCGGAAGCTTTTTCACCGCCGCGGCCATATCCGCATAGGACTGTTCGCCATGAAGCTTTTCCAACGGGTCTGGGCCGTTATCGGCCGGTTCCCATGCCGGCAATTCGTCTCCGTCGTCATCGTGCCCGCCGCCGAGCCAGCCGATCACGATCGAACGCACCTTGCGTCGGCGCTGCAGATCCACGATGCGCCGGCGCAAAATGCCCCAGAACAGCGGCGTCCATTCCTGCGCCGGCTTGGTGCGGTAATGCTTCACCAAGCGGAGCATCGCGTCCTGCACGGCATCCAACGCGTCTTCCCGGTTACCCAGGTGCAGCTCCGCCATGCGGAAGGCGCGCCGCTCCATGCTCGCCAGGAACGCATCCAGGGTCGCAGGGACGGCTTGACCATCAGGCGCAAGAAGTTCCGCCTCGAAAACGGCTGAGACGCCATTCATGGCGCCGTTCTCCGCATCGTCAGGGCGAGCATTCCGGGGCTCCATCTGTTCGACTCTCGACATCAACGCGCGGGGCTAGCGTGGGTTGACTGACAGGCGCCCCCGCATTCCACGCACAGTAAGGCGGCGTGGATCGCAGCATCGCACTCACCGTATGATGCGGTGAATGTGACCAATTGGCGGGGGAAGCACATGCTGGATGGGTTCCTGGCGCTTTACATCTTTATGCTGGCTGCGTTCACGGGGTATGAAATCATCGCGCGGGTGCCGGTGATCCTGCACACGCCCTTGATGTCGGGCTCCAATTTCATACACGGCATTGTGCTGGTTGGAGCCATGATTGCGCTAGGTCATGCGCAAACTTCGTTTGAAATTGCGATTGGCTTCGTCGGCGTACTGTTAGGTGCCGGCAACGCCGCCGGCGGTTACGTCGTGACCGAGCGGATGCTGGAGATGTTCAAGTCCAGCAAGCCCGGTCAGGGCCGCGGGGAGGCCAAGTGATGGCCTGGCTACAGACGTTGATCGACGCTTCGTATTTCATAGCCGCTCTCTTATTTATCCTCGGTTTGAAGCGCATGAGCTCGCCCCGCACGGCGCGCGGCGGCATCGTGTGGGCCGGGTTCGGCATGCTGCTGGCGGTGGTCGCCACGTTGTTCCTGCCCGATATGCATCATCGCGGGCTGATTCTTGCGGCCGTGCTGATCGGCGTTTCAGCGGCTTGGTGGTCCGGCCGACGGGTGGCGATGACGGCCATGCCGCAGATGGTGGCTCTCTATAACGGCATGGGCGGCGGCGCTGCGGCGGCTATCGGCGCTGCGGAACTGGTCGGGCATGCGCAAAATATTGCGATCATGGGTGCCATCACGGCGCCCAACACCTTTCCGCTGATGCCGGAAAGTTGGTCGGCCTTACACGGCGCCGCGGTGGTTGAGCCGCTCACTCCCATCGCGCTCGCCTTGGGCGTGCTCGGCGCGTTGATCGGATCGGTCAGCTTCTCCGGCTCGTTGATCGCATTTGCGAAATTGCAGGGCTGGCTCGATCGGCGCTTTGTTTTCCCAGGTCAGCAAGTGGTGAACCTGTTGGTGCTGGCGGCAACGGTGCTGATCGGCATCGCTCTCGCGATGGGGCATCTGACAATTCCCTTGATCTGCGCCTTCTTCGCACTCGCGCTGTTATTTGGCTTGTTGATGACGCTGCCGATCGGCGGCGCCGATATGCCCGTTGTTATTTCGCTCTATAACGCTTTCACCGGTTTGGCGGTGGCGTTCGAAGGCTTCGTACTGCAGAACGAAGCGATGATCATCGCCGGCATGGTGGTGGGCGCCGCCGGTACGTTGCTGACGCAATTGATGGCGAAAGCGATGAACCGCTCCATCGGCAATGTGCTGTTTGGCAACTTTGGCGCTGCGGCAGGTGGCACGGCGCAGGAGATTGGCGGCAGTCAGAAGCCCATCGAAGCAGCCGACGCAGCGGTGATGATGGCTTACGCCGAGCGCGTGGTGATCGTGCCGGGCTATGGCATGGCCGTCGCGCAAGCGCAGCACAAAGTGTGGGAGTTCGCGCAGCTGCTGCTATCGCGCGGCGTGAAGGTGAAATTTGCCATTCATCCTGTTGCGGGTCGCATGCCGGGTCACATGAATGTGTTGCTCGCCGAAGCGGGCGTGCCGTACGACTTGATTGTCGACATGGAAGACATCAATCCCGAATTCCCTGTCACCGATGTTGCCTTGGTGATCGGTGCGAACGATGTGGTCAATCCCATGGCCAAAACCGATCCGACGTCGCCGATCTACGGCATGCCGATTCTCGACGTCGCCGACGCCAAGCAAGTGATCGTGGTCAAGCGCGGCAAAGGCACTGGCTTTGCGGGTATCGAAAACGCGCTGTTTTATGCGGATAACACGCGAATGCTTTACGGCGATGGTCAGGCGGCAGCCGGCCAGCTCGTGTCGGAGCTCAAGACGCTAGACGGCTAATTGGGTTTACGCATCGTCGCGGTGGGCGAACGCAACGCCGTCACCATCGCGACGACGATCCCAATCACGCCCCACACCACGTCCTGCTTGCTGACGCCGAAACGCGCGAGATCCAGCAGCATCGACGCACCGGCGGTGCGCAGGGCGTCGATCAATCCGTAACCCAACATCGCCGCGATGTTGACTGTGGTGATCAACACGCGGATGTAGACACTCGCAACGACCACGGCGAGCGCCGCGAGCACCGCCGCATTCCATTTCCTGGTGTGCACCCATTTGCGCATGGCTTTCGCCAGCAGCCAGCCTGCCGGTACTGCCAGCCACGGCAGCGGTCGATGCAGAAACACGGTTGGAACAAGCCAGATCGCGCCAGCCGCCAAACCCAACATCAAGGCACACCCCAGCGCGAAGCCTTCGCCGATGATCTGGCGTACGGTCATGGGCGGTTGCCGCCATGGAAGTGGAAAATGCTCACTTAGGTGTCCTGCCGGGTAAAACAAAGCGGGCATCTTAGCGTGGCAGGGGCCGCTCTCCCTAGCATGACTGCCGACCTCCCTTGAGATTCGACCGATTCAACCTGATGTGGGGGACAGGCCCCACGAGCGGCCGGCATAATAGAGGGCCGGAAAGCCGCCTGACGGCTTTCCCCCAATGATCGATGAGATGGCATGAGCGGTTTCAGTCTAAGCAGCGAACCTTTCACCCTGGAACGGGACTGCAATGCGGTGATGGTGCCGCAGGGCGAGAGCGTGGTGCTGCCGGCCGGACAGGTCGGTTACATCACGCAGGCGCTTGGCGGCAGTTTTACGGTGTATGTGGAAGGCAACCTGTTTCGCGTAGCGGGCAACGACGCTGATGCACTTGGCAAAGAACCGCCGCCGCCGTTGGAGTTGCCCGCCGACGCCACTGATGCGGATGTCGAGCAACTGGTGTGGCAGCAATTGCGCACCGTGTTCGATCCGGAAATTCCCATCAACGTGGTCGAACTCGGTCTCGTCTACGACGTAAGTTTGGAAACCACCGCACCCGATCAGCGCAAGGTGTACGTCAAGATGACGCTGACAGCGCCAGGTTGCGGCATGGGCGATGTGTTGATCGACGATGCGCGCACCAAACTGGAATTGATTCCCACTGTTGCCGAAGCGGATGTGGATCTGGTGTTCGATCCGCCGTGGAATCACTCGATGATGTCCGACGCGGCGAAGCTCGAAACGGGCATGCTCTGATTCGCAACAACGAAAGCAGCTATGACAGCTTTTTATAAAGCGCTGACAGCGGCATTGGCTTTTCGTTTTCGATTTTCTATTCGTTATATACACGCCGGGAAATCGCCCGCGCGCGTTTAGTAGAACTTTCAACAAGAACGGCGTATACGGTGAAATCAGCGGCAACAAAATGCCGCTCATCAGACAAGCTGCGCGATATCCGTTTCTAGAGAAGGGGTATTTCGTATGAAACAGAAGCCTGTGCAATGCATGGTTTTGAGTCTGGCTCTTACGCTTCCTTGTGCTGCTTTCAGTTTTCAGGGGCAGCAATTGAAAGTGGGTGTGAAGCTAAATGGTGGGTGCGGTTATGACGTGCTAGAACCCACTCACGCGCACTTCGGTGAGCACACCTCTGGGATGGATCACCCTCAAAAAAAAGAGACAGGAAAAGCGAATTTTTGGTGTTCGCAGGACATCCCTTTTACCGTCGTGGTGGATGACGGGCAGAACTCAAGTGGCAGCACACGGCGCATGAAGCATCAGGGAACGAACGACTATATCGATTACACCCTGGACCACACTCCGAAATCGGGTACCGGCACCGGAAACACGCTGATTCACGTGGATGTCGATTTCACCGTCGCCGCAAACGCGATGAAAAACGCACCACCTGGAGAATACGAAGACGTCGTAACGGTTACTGCCGATCTCTGATCCCAAAGGAGTCACGTGATGATTGCGAACAAGCGTCTTGCGACGGGCCTGATCAGCATATTGGTGGCCGGGACTGCGGGAGCGGCTGGATTTGGCGTATCACCGCTGCGGTTGGATTTGGCCGGTAATCGTTCCACCACGGTGGAAGTGACTAATCCCGGCGACACACCCGTCGACTTAGAAGTGCAAGCCAAAGCCTGGACGCAGGCCGACGGCAAGGATGTTTACAGCGATACGAGCGACTTGACGTTCTATCCCGCTAAGTTCACGTTGGCAGGCAAGGGCAAGCGCGTCATTCGCGTAACCACATCGGGTAAGAGCGACCTTCCGGATACCGAAAAAGCGTATCGGCTCTATATCACGGAGTTACCTGTACTGACTCATGAGGCCGGTGAAAATATCGAACTACGAGAAAGATTCGGCGTGCCGCTTTTTGTTCATAAGCCCAAAGCAAGTTCGCAACTCAGCGCCAGCGTGGAAGGCGGCGGCGCCGGAATTGTCAAAGTGCGACTTATCAACCAAGGCACGGCGCACGCGCATCTGACATCCATTGCATCCGACCCCGCCGGCATTCAAGGCGCCGCCTTGGATGAGTGGTACGTGTTGCCCGGCGCATCGCATGTGTTTTCACTGCCTGTTTCCGGCAGCGTGTGCAATCAAGCGCAAGCTAAGTTGCACATCAAAACGGATCAAGGCAAACCCGTCGATCTGCCTATCTCTATACCTAGCGGCGCTTGTAAAGCAGGTTGATGGCGACTGCGTGATTCGGGTGACGCGGCGTGAGTGAAGTGAAAGTAGGGCGCATGTAGGAGCGTGCGTCCTACGAGGGTCGGAGGCGACAAGCGCCAGGATGGCGCGGCGTGCATACGTAGGGAGCGCGTCAGCTTCTCGATGGGTGGTTGATCAATACAATTGGTCGGGGAGAGGCTGCGTGCGCAAATGCCCGATCATCCGCATCGCTGCGGACTGGCGCTGGTGGGGCGTGGGTTGGTTGCTGGCGATCCATGCGGCCAGCGCACAAACCGTGGATCGTATGCAGGCCCCGTTGAGCGACGTGACATGGGTGGTCGATGTCAATCACGGTGCGCCCACAGAAGAAGATGGGTTGACCGACGGCGAACATGCCTTATTGCCTGCGTCCATGCTTAATGCGATCGGATTGGTGACCACGCCGACCTTGGACCACTTCCACGGCAAAGATTATTTCGATCCGCAACGCATTCAAGGCGCCAAGATCGACATCGATTTCAACGAGCTCGCCATCCATGTCGTTGTGCCTGGCGACAGGTTGAAGGGTGGCGAGGTCAATCTGTCTCGAGCGGTGATTCATACCTTGACGCCCGAGCCGACCTGGTCCGGATTTTTGGATTACCGTTACGACCGTACAGAATCCCAAGCCAGAACGTTTCAACAAATGTTCTTGTCGCCTCATCTTCGTCTTTTCGGGTGGTCGATCTTCGACGAACAGGTGTTAACCAGCACACCGTCTGGATTTCAAAACACTCGATTCGATACCGTCGCTTATCACGATTGGCCCAACCAAGCCTTGCGGCTGTTGATCGGCGATTACACGCCAAGCACGGGTGATCTGGGGACCAGTTTTTCCCTGGCGGGCCTCACGTTGCAGCGCAGCTACGCACTGCAGCCCGGACAAGTCACCAACCCGACGGCCAGCATGTCCGGTATCGCCCAATCGCCTTCGCAAGTTCAGATTTACATGGATGGCGTCATGATCGGATCCACGCAAATCGGCCCCGGTCCGTTCAACTTGCAGAACCTGCAAGGTTATGGCGGCCTGCGCAATATCAGTGTCCTGGTGACGGATGCGGCCGGCAATCAGCATACGTACGCGATCCCCTACTACTTTTCCAACGAACTGCTGAAGGCCGGATACGACACCTTCGACATCAGCGCGGGTTCGCCACGCGCAGGTTTCGGCAGCGGTGGATATAGCGGCAAAGCAGCCAGCATTGCGTATCTCTACGGTATGACCGATGGGTGGACCATTGGCACCAACGATAGCTATATCCAAGGTGATCGTCGTCTTTCGCCGCTGATGACATTCGGCTTGGGGCCGATGGGCACCATGACGTTGATGAGTGCGCAGCGTCAATACCATCACATGCGCCGTTATGCGCACGAATTCAATTACCAAGGTGTCTGGCGCGGCACGCAATTGCAATTCCAATGGCGGCACGCACAAAAGGATTTCGACAGTACGTTGACCCTACCCGAGGACAACGGCGAGCAGCCTGTGCTGCCCGACTTGCGCGCACGTGATCGCTATTCTCTGGGTATTTCGCAGCAGCTTGGATCGTTTGGGTTGCTGTCTGCCAATGTGGGCAGACTCTATCGCTTCGACCAGAGCGTGGTGACCAGCGAGTCGTTGTCGTGGTCGTTGCGGCTACCTTGGCGCGGGCAATTCAACGTAAGCGGCCTCTACACGCGTGGAGCCGGCACGCGTCTGCGCGGCATTTTCGCATCTGTTTACTATCCGCTCGGCTCCCAGACGACCGTGATCGCTGGCTATCGCGATGTAACCAACACTTCGCCGCAGCGGTACATCGAAGCCAATTCTTATCCCCCCACCGAAGGTGGTTTTGGCTACCGGCTCTACGACAGTTGGCAAGGCCCCATCAATGACAAAGATGTGAGTGGCACGTGGCTGAGTCGTTGGATGCAAGCCGATGTGGGTGTGCGCGATCTGGATGATGGACAATTCGTGCAACAAGCGACGCATGTCGCCGTTAGCGGCGCAATAGCTGTGATGGGCGGCCATGTCTATCTAACGCCGGAAATCAATAGCGCTTTTGCGGTTGTCGATGCCGGTTATCCAGGCGTGGGCATCTATCGTGCAGGACAACTTATCGGCACGACGGGGCGTAACGGCACTTTGCTGGTGCCGGAAGTTGCGCCTTATGGCGTTACGACGTTGTCGGTGCGCGACGACGATTTACCGCCGGACGTCGATCTGCTTTCACCCAAGGTCGATGTTGTGCCCGCCGATGGCGCGGGTGTGTTGGTGAAGTTCGATCTGCCGAGAATCTCCGCCGTAAATGGAAACCTGCATTTTTCGTCGGCGAACGGCGGCGGAGCTGTAGACAATTACCTCATCACGGTCACCACGCCAACCGGACAGATATTGAACAGCCGCACCGGCAATGACGGATTCTTCGAATTGGATAACGTTTCCCACGGCAGCTATCGCATCGACGTGCCCGATGCGTCACCCGCATGTGTTGCCGTGATCCACGTACCTGAGCAGAAGCCTGCCATCTGGCAGGCAGGGCAGGTGACCTGTGAATAAGCGCTTATGGTTTTGTGGTTTGGTGGCTGTGCTGTTGATGCTCGACAGTACGCGCGCGTGGGCTCAATTCACGATGCCTCCGCCAGCAGAGCCTGTCGATGCCTTGCCTCCGTCGGCGCACCCGTTGCCGCCTCATACCGAACCTGTTCCGGCCGCGGCGGAATGCACCATCATGACCAACGATATCTATTTGCGGAGTTATAGATCCGGGCAGAGTAACGATGTTGGAGATTCCATGGGGATGACCATGATCTGCACGCAAGACGTCCGAGTTCTTGTACGTGCGTCGCCGAGCCCGGAGAGTGCTGATTTTCAATATCGTCTCTTGCGCCAAGAGAGCGGTGGCGCCACGTTGCGCTACCAACTTTATACCGATTATGGTCGCAGCCAAATTTGGGGAAACGGCGAAGGGCAAAGCGTGCCGATCAACAGATCTGTCTCAGCAGGATCCACCACGCTGGACGTATTCGCGACGATCTTTGCGCATCAAAGCGTACCGCCGGGACGATATTCCGATACCGTTATCGTCACCATCGATGTCGAATGACACGCTCATTTCACCAGCGGAACCAAGCGTTATCCAGCGTGATTGCCTTCAATCGCCCCACGGCCGAAACGCGTAGGCCCAAAGCGATTGAGCAGATAGACCACCCGTCATGTCGTTGCGCACCATCCGCGTCCGATAAAGAGGGTATTTTCTATGAAGCAGAAACATGTGCGATGCATCGCTCTATGTCTGGCATTGGCTTTATCGTGTCGTGCCTCTGCTTTTCAGGAGACCGGGATAAAGGTCATGGTGACTGTCGAAGGAGGATGCGATTTCTCCGATCAGCCGCCGACCGATGCCGACTTCGGCGTGCATAGGGCCGGAACGTCTAACGAGTCAATCCAAAAAACCGGCACGGTGAAATTTTGGTGCAGCTCGGGCACCACGTTCAACGTAAGTATTGATCGCGCGGTCGGTGGATCGCACCACATGAAACAAATAAACGGGAGCGCTGAAGTCGCCTACTCCGTCGTGAGTTTCGGTTCGACGTCCGACACGGGACAAGGTCCCGATAATTTGATTACGGCGTACGTCAACGTCTCAATGGCGGCGGGCGCGTTACGCGATGCGCCACCAGGCGACTATGTCGATGAAGTATCGGTAACCGTCAATCCTTAAGCGCCGCCGCCGATTTCCTCGAATCGATTCGCATCGCGATTCTTGCGCACCTTCGCCGGATTCCACACGCGACCGTTCATCGCGATATACACGCCGTCGGGCAGCGTCTGCACGGCGGCGACGGCACAGCCAATGTTGAACACCGCATCCGAACCTTGGAAGCGCGCGGGATTCAGCGCGCCAGTCAGCACGATCACCTTGCCCTTGATCGAGGCGAGTTCCTTCGCGGTTTCCACCATGGTGTCGGTGCCGTGCGTCACCAGTACGTAACGGCTGGGTTGCGCTTCGATCGTGGAGCGAATCAGTACGCGATCTTCCGCGGTGACGTGCAGGCTGTCTTTGCGCAGAATCGGAATGACGTCGAACTGGAACGCGACGCCGAGCTGACCAAGAATCTCTCCGATTTGCGGAGCGCCGATCTTGTAATCGGATTTGTCATCGAAGTAGATCTTGTCGATGGTGCCGCCGGTCGTAACGATGGTCAGATGCTGCATGATCGCGCTGGGCTGGAGGGTGGAGGCGCATTTTAGCCGCACTGGCCGTGGGGTGTGGGTAATTATTCCAGCAGCCGGCGGGTGTCCTCCCCGCCGATATCGGAAAGACGCAGCAATCCGTGGCCCAGAAAGCGGCGCAGGGCAGCGCCCGGGCGTTCGTCGCCGCGCGTGGACGACCAAGCCGCCTGACGCGCCAGCAAGGCCGCCGCCGCGCAGCGCGCCAGCGTAAGGGCGATGCCGCGCGCGCCGGCCTCCAAGGCGTTGCGTTCGACCTTTTCCGTGTCCAGATGCATGGCGGTGGCCTCCAGCGCCGAATGGATGGCGAAGCTGGCCGGCTCGTTGTGGGCCTGGGTCAGCCATCCGCCAATCACTTTGCGGAAGGCCGCGAAGGTGTTGTTGCCAGCCAGCGCGCGCAAGCTATCGAGCGACAGCACATTGGTGGTTCCTTCCCAGATGGCGTAAACCTGCGCATCGCGCAGCAGCTGAGGCAACCCTGTGTTTTCGATATAGCCGGCGCCGCCGAAACATTCCAGCGCTTCCGAGCAAAGATTCACGGCCATCTTGCCGGTCCACAATTTCACCAGTGGCGTGAGCAATCGCAATGACGCAGCTTCCTGCAGCGTGGCGGCATTTTGTTCGACACGCCCAAGCAAGTGCGCCACTTCAAAGGTCAGCGCGAAAGCCCCTTCGAATTCGGCCTGCATATCGGCGAGCGTTTGCGCGTGCAGCGGCTGCTCAATCAGCAATTTGCCAAATGCGCGACGTCGGGACGCGTAATCGCGCGCGAGGCTGATCGCGCGCGACATGCTGGCAATGGCGCCGATCGCATTCCATGTGCGCGTGATATTGAGCATCGGCGCAACGTGCCGTACGCCGTGCGCAAGTTCGCCGATGGGCCATGCGGGCAGCCCGTCGAGATGAATTTCGGCGGTTGGCAATTCGTGCGTGCCCAGCTTGTCTTTGAGACGATCGATGATCAACTCGGGTTTGCGTTCTTCGCCGTTCATGGTTTCGACGTAGAACAGCGCAAGCGTTCCGGCGCCTTCTTTGGCGCCTTCGGGGCGCGCCAACGCCAACGCCGCTTCGCCGATAACCGCCGAACTGAACCACTTGCGGCCATACAAGCGCCATTGACCGTCGGCGTCTTGCCTGGCGATGGTCTCGGTCTGACCGACATCGGAGCCGCCGGCGTTTTCCGTCATCCATTGACCGGAGAGCCAGAACTTATGGACGTCGCGGCTTATGAAATGCGGCACGGCGCGATCGATCAGCGCTTTGTTGCCTGATGCTTTTAACGCGGTGGCCGCGCCATCGGTCATTGCGAGCGGGCACGTATAGAACTCGCTGGCGACGTGATAAACGTACGCACGCGCGAATTCTTCTAATCGCGCGTGCTCGTGCACTTCGTGACCGGCTGCAAGAATGGCGTGACGCGTGGTGAGCTGTGGGCCTTCCCGCCAAGCGGTCGTCAATTCCACCCGATCCACGCGACGTCCCCATGCATCCCACTGCGTCAGGATCGGTTTGCGCCGTTCGCTACGGTTGTTGCGCTCCCACGTCATTTGCGCGTAATCGCCCAGCGCGTCCAGATCGAAATCCAGCGCGGCGCGACGTTTGGAGGGAAAGATGCGATCGAGCAAGGCGATCAGCAGACGGTCGCTGCGATAGGGATGCGCGAGTTGCGGGGCGTCTTGCAGAAATCCCATGACCATCACCTCGGCGAGCGGTTACGGCCAGTATAGGCAGGAACGTGGTGGTGTTTTGTCAGGTTGTACGTCGTCTGCGTTTAACGCCGGCGCCGAGCGCGCCGATCAACAACAATGTAAGCAACACTTCCAGCAACGCGGGCACACGTTCTTGCGCTGAGCTCCAGCTTTCGGCAATGCCATGGCAGAAATAGAACAGACTGAGCATGCCGACCCACAGCAGCGCGCGTCGCAGATTGCCGATGGCCAGGAATGGGAGCAGCAAAGGCACGACGGCGATTACCAGCGCCAGCCACATCGGCAGATGTTGCGGCGGAAAAAGCCACGCATACCACGCGCATTGCAGCAGAATCAGCGCGATCCAGGCCGATACGCCGATACGCTGCGTGACGCCGGTGTTCGAAGTCATATAGCGCCTGCAAGTTTGCGCGCGGTATCGGCCAGGCGGCGGCCGAGTGCGCGAGCGAGTTCGCGTTCGTGTTCGCTGATGCCGTTTTCGCCTTTGGTGCCTGACACGTGGCTTGCGCCGTAAGGCGTGCCGCCGCTGGTGGTGTTGCTCAGCGCCGGCTCGGTGTACGGGATGCCCAGCACCAACATGCCGTGATGGAGCAGGGGCAAGGCCATGCTCAGCAACGTGGATTCCTGGCCGCCATGCATGGTGCTCGTCGCCGTGAACACGGCGGCCGGCTTACCCACCAACGCACCGCTCGCCCATTCGGCGCCGGTGGTGTCCAGAAAGTGCTTCAACGGCGCGGCCATGTTGCCGAAACGCGTCGGGCTGCCCAGGGCCAGTCCCACGCACTCGTGCAGATCCTGCTTGCTCACGTACGGCGCGCCTTCCTCAGGCTCCGGCGGATGAGCCACCTCGGTCACCGGCGCAACCGGCGGAACCTGCCGAAGGCGCGCGCGCATGCCGGGGATTTCCTCCACGCCACGGGCAATCAAACGGGCCAGTTGGGCGACGTGGCCAGTGCGGCTGTAATACAGGACAAGGATGTCGGTCATGGTTTGAGGCATTCACACGGGATGGGGTAGTGTACGGATGGCATCAGGGATGTACATCAACGTCATGAATCTGCGTTTCGATCGCGACCGCACACTGACTTTCGGCCATTTCCTCTGGCAGCGCTTCCTCGACGATAAGTGTTTCGAGACGTCGGGCGCGCTGTCGTATACCACGCTGGTATCGCTGGTGCCGCTCACCGTAGCGGTGCTGGCGATGTTCGCGGCCTTTCCCATGTTCGAGGAAGCGCGCGACACGCTGATCAATTTCGTCTTCAGCAATTTCGTGCCCGCGGCCGGCGAGACGGTACAGAAAGCGCTGCTCGATTTTGCATCCAATGCGCGCAAGCTGACCGGCATCAGTATTTTGGTGATGCTGTTCAGCGCCGTGTCGATGATGAATAGCATCGAAGACCGGCTCAATCGCATCTGGCAGGTACGCCAGCATCGCCCATGGGGTCCTCGATTGCTGCTTTATTGGGCGGCGCTCACGTTGGGGCCGGTGCTGGTGGTGGGTGGTATTGCGGTGACATCGTATGTCGCGGCGGTGCCCATGTTGCGCAATGCGGGAGATGAGCTCGGCATCGGGCAAGAGTTGTTGAAGGCGATGCCGTTTGTGGTGACGTTTCTCACCCTGTGGCTGATGTACACCACGATTCCGAATCGACGCGTCAACAAGCAACACACGGCCATCGGCGCCTTGCTTGGCGCCATTTTGTTCGAGCTCGCCCGTTGGGGCTTTACCCACTACGTCCGCAACGCACAGAACTACCAGCAGATCTACGGAGCGCTGGCGATTATTCCGCTGCTCCTGCTGTGGATTTATCTGTCCTGGGTGATCGTGATTTTGTGCGCGTCGGTGGCTGCATCCATTTCGGCTTTCGAATACCAAAAGCCGTGCGATGTCATGCCGGAAGGATCGGAGTTTCTTGGATTGCTGGTGGTGCTCCGCCATTTCGTCGATGCGCAACGTGCGGGACGATGCGTCGATCTCGGTGCGATTCGCGAAGCGGAGCCCAGTTTGCGCAGCGATGTCATCGCGATTTATTTCGAAGACCTGGTGCGATCGGGCCTGATCCATCGCAGCGAAGGCGGCAGCTGGTCGCTGGTCCGCAGTCTGGATAGCACCGACTTGCTGATCGTGTATCAACACACCGGTTATCAATTGCCACTGAGCCCGGTCGAGCAGGCTGAGGCCGCTGGCATCAAGTTGCCGACCGAATTGTTGTCGCTACTTACGCGGCTCGCCGAAGCGCTCGACGACACATTGGGCGCGCGTCTTGATCAGGTTTATCCTTTTTCGGCGGGAACGGCACCTACCCGGCCATCGTCACAAACTTAGGAATCGGAACTATGAAGTTGTTCGCGTTATCGCTGTTGCTGGCGGTTGGCATGCTGACCACTCCCGTCTACGCGGCGATGCCGGCGCAACCGTCGCTCAAAGCCACGGCGCTGGACGGCAAACCTTACGACCTGGCGGCGCAACGCGGTCATTGGGTCATCGTGAATTTCTGGGCGACCTGGTGCGTGCCGTGCATCAAAGAACTGCCGGATATTTCGCACTTCGTGGCGACACATCCGAATGTGCGTGCGGTGGGTGTCGCGTATGAAGACACCGATCCTTCCGATATACGCGCATTCCTCGCCAAGCATCCGGTGTCTTATCCCGTTGTCCAGGTCACCATGGACAAGCCGCTCACCGATTTCGACGAGCCGTTAGGCCTGCCAACGACGTGGCTTATTTCCCCGGATGGAAAAGTCGCCAAGCACTTTATGGGGCCGATCACTTCGGCGGCATTGAGCGCCGCGATCGGCAAGTGATGCCATGCGCGGCGCACGTTTCCTGGTGAGCGGTCGCGTGCAAGGCGTGTTCTTTCGCGCCAGCACGCGCAACGAAGCGCTGCGTCTTGGTTTGGACGGTTACGCGCGTAATCTTTCCGATGGCAGCGTGGAAGTGGTGGCATGCGGAAGCGCCGAGGCGCTCGCTCAGCTTGAGCAATGGCTTTGGCAAGGACCGTCTGCTGCGCACGTGGAAGCAGTTTTGCGCAGCGAATACGATGGTTCGGTGCAAAAAGGGTTTGCCGTTACGTAAGCGCGGTTTGCTACAAATCGACATCCGTCGGCGGACGGCCGATGCGGTAACGAGCGCTGATCGCACGCACGGCGCGGCGGAAATCCGAGGCTAATCCTTTCAAGTCGAATAGCGGATTGAGGCTGCGTTCCAGCATCAAGTGACGACGCAGCGTCGCCAAAGCCTCGGTGTCGTTGCCAAGCGTGACGGCCATGTCGACGAATGACGCGTTGTCGGCGGTGATCAGTTCGGGGAGGCCAAAATGATGCAGCAAGCTCGCCACGGTACGCGATGCGATGGTGTTGCCGGTGCGCGTAAGTACCGGGCGGTTGGCCCACAATGCATCCGATGCGGCGGCGCGCGAATTGATCGGCACCGTATCCAGATAGAGATCGACGTGCGCGTAAAGCCCTAGATAATCCGAATACTGCACGCGCGGCATGAAGATCAGCCTTTCCGGATCGATATCGACGGCCTGAGCGGCTTGTCGCAAACGTTCGTTGGTGTCGGACGGCTCGCTCAGCAACCACAGCACGCTGTCGGGTACTTGCTCAAGAATCAGCATGTAGCGGACGAATACTTCGGGCGTGATGGTATGCGTGTCGCTGAAACACGCGAACACCACACCTTTTTCCGGCAGCCCGCACGCGGAGCGCGGCGGCGGTTCCGAATGGAAACGATTCGGGTCGCTGGGCTGATGGCAACGCGGCAGGCGGATGACTTTTTCGCTGACGTGCGCACGCAGCTCGCTGGGAAGCGTGATGGCGTCGGTAACCAAATAGTCCATCCATGGCGCACCCGAACTACCGGGATATCCAAGCCACCCCACTTGAATGGGCGCAGCGCGCAGCGCCATCAATTCGGTATTGGCGCGACCGCGGTAACCGTTGAGATCGAACAGGATTTCGATCGCGGTACCGTGGATCAACGAAGCCGCTTGCGCGCGATCGAGAGCGGAAATGTCGTGCAGCGTCGCGGCGGCGGAAAGGCGACGACGCACGGGGCTGCCATCGTCCGGCGTGATGGCGAAAAGGTGAATGTCCAGATCGCTTTCGGCGAGCGCTTCGACAAAGCCGACGATATGTTGACCGGCCGCCGTATCGTTGAAACCCTCGGCAAGCATGCCGACGCGGATCGGAGCATCCGGCAGCGGCAACGCATGGCGCAAATTGAGCTGCTTGCGCAATGGCGCAGCCTGCTCCTCGATTGCCGACGCGTAGTTTTTTGCACAACGAAGTTGTAGCGCGGCGTCTGCGCCTTCAGAAAGAAATGCAAACGGGTGAACACCTTGATCGCCACGCGACGCCGCGTCGACGACACGCTTGCTGAGCGCATCGATGTCTTGCCAGCGACACAGGCGACGGCGGGTCAGTAGAAGCTGGCTCATGATCGGCGCGGAGTCGGGCGCACGCCGCAGCGCTTCGGTGAAGCCCTCTTGCGCAGCGGACAAATCATTCATTTCCGCCATCATCAAGGCGGCTTGGAATACATGCTGCACGTTGTTCGGTGCGAGTTGGCCGGCTTGCAACAAGGATGCGGCGGCTTCTTTCGGGCGACGTTGCATGTACAACAGGTGGCCCAGCATCGCATGCGCCAAATCGGAATTCGGCGTTTGCTGCAGCACCTGGCGAAGTAGCGCCTCGGCTTCCGTGAAATGCCCCAGTTCGATTTCCACTGCGGCAAGGTTGAGACGGATGGCCGGGTGTTGCGGCACGCGCTGCAACGCCGATGCGAACGCGTCACGTGCTTGTATGCGTTGTCCGGCAGACATATACGCGCCGCCTAGCGTCTGCAACAACGCGGGGTGTCCGGGTGTTTTCATCAAGGCCCGCTGCATGCGTTCGATCGCGGCGCCGGCGCGGCCTTCGGACATGGCGAGATTGGCGAGATTGCATTGCAGTTCGATGTTGTCCGGCGCCAATTCCGCGGCGCGATTCATCGCCACCTGCGCTTCGCGGCGATGCCCCAGGCGCAACAATGCTAGGCCGTGCAGGCGAATCAATTCGGCCGATACGGGAAATTGCCGCCGCGCGGTCGACGCAAATCGAACCGCTTCCTCATTGTTGTTCCGCTGTAGCAGCTCGTTGAGCTTTTGCAGGGTGGAGGCGATGTCGGTAGATGGCGCGTCGGTCATCGGCTAACGGTGGCGTGAAGAGGCAGAGTGAAGAAGCCTGCATTCGGAGCCGTCATGCCGGTTTTTTCCGGAACGACGGTTGGAAAGACATAGCCCCCTTGGTCCCGTAAGAGTAACGCCAATCGCGGCTGCCGCGGACCTCTCAGTGGCTGGCCAGCGACTTCAGTTCGTCTGCCTGATGCTCGCGCGTCAATGCGCTAAACAGCTCATCCAAATGGCCAGCCATGACGTCAGGCAAGTTGTGCAGGTCCAGGCCGATGCGATGGTCCGTGACCAGGTTGTCCTTATAGCGATAAGTGCGGATGCGCTGGCTACGATCACCGGTGCCCACCTGCAGACGGCGCGATTGTGCCTGTTCCGCTGTCTGCTTGGACTGGGCTTCATCCAGCAGGCGGGCTTTGAGCAGGCTCATCGCGCGCGCGCGGTTTTTATGCTGACTACGTTCATCCTGGCATTCCACCACGATGCCGCTGGGCAAATGCGTGATGCGGATCGCCGAATCGGTTTTGTTGACGTGCTGGCCGCCTGCGCCAGAGGCGCGGAAGGTATCGATTTTCAGGTCGGCGGGGGATAGCTCGATATCGCCGATCTCGTCCAGTTCCGGCAGCACGGCGACCGTGGCGGTGGACGTATGCACGCGGCCTTGCGATTCGGTGAGCGGCACGCGTTTGACGCAATGCACGCCCGATTCGAATTTCAATTTGGAGAACGCACCCTTGCCTTCGACACGCGCGATAATTTCCTTGTAGCCGCCATGTTCGCCCGGGTTTTCGCTGAGTATTTCCACTTGCCAGCGTTGGCGCTCGGCGTAGCGGGTGTACATGCGGAACAAATCGCCCGCGAAAATGGCCGCTTCATCGCCGCCGGACCCGGCGCGTACTTCAAGAAACAGGTTGGCTTCGTCGCGCGGATCTTTCGGGATCAACAGCAACTGCAATTCGCCCTCGAGCTCGGCCATGCGCGATTCGAGCCGCGCGATATCTTCGGCGGCCATGTCGCGCAGTTCGGGATCGTTCAGCATCACGCGTGCATCGGCGAGTTCGCGCTCGGATTGCGCCATGTCGCGCATCGCGTCGGCGATGGGCTGAAGTTGCGCGTATTCGCGCGACAGATCGCGAAAGCGCGTGTTGTCGGCCAGCACATCCGCTTGCGCCAGCAAGAGGCTCAGCTCTTCGTGGCGCTCGACGGTGGCTTCGAGTTTGCGGCGAATGGAAGGAGTCATGAAAAGAGACCGAAAAAAAGAAAGGCGGATGCGAGCGGTGCGCTCGCGAACGAATGGCACATCGAGCGCGGCAGCCAGCCGCTCTCGCTATTCGTCGTTCGTTTCGGTCGTCTCGTCCAGGCCGTACAAACGACCTGCAGCGTGTAGCAGATCGTGATCGCCGTTGAGCGTGGCTTCGCGCAGTCGTGCGCTCGGGTGATGCAGCAATTTGTTGGTCAAGGTATTGGCGAGGAACGATAGCGCTTCGTCAGGCGATTTACCGCGCGCGATCATGGCGCGCGCTTTTTCCAGTACTTGATCGCGATACGACTCCGCGTGCAGGCGCAGATCCACCGCGGGATTGCGGATCGTCAACGCGCGACGCCAGGACATATAGCGCTCGACTTGGAGATCGATAATGGCGTCGGCCTCGCGCGCTGCCGTTTCGCGCGAGCGACGGTTGTCGTCGATTACCTGGCGCAAGTCGTCGATGCCGTAGAGATACACGTCGTCCAGTTCGCCCACCGATGGTTCGATATCGCGCGGCACGGCGATGTCGACCATAAACATTGGTTTGCGGCGACGCGCCGCAATCGCTTTTTCCACGATCGCGCGCGTCAGCACGGGTTGTCGTGCGGCGGTGGACGCGATGACGATATCGGCTTCCGCCAGATGCTGCGGAAGATCGTGCAACGAGATCGCGTAACCGCCGTGGCGACTGGCGAGTTCTTGCGCGTTTTCCAACGTGCGGTTGGCGACGATCAGCCGTCGCACCTGCTTTTCGGCGAGATGGCGCACCGCCAGCTCGATGGTGTCGCCCGCGCCGATCAGCAGCACGCACGCTTGGCGCAAATCGGTGAACACGCGCTCGGCCAGCCGCACCGCCGTGAATGCCACGGACACGGTATGCGCGCCGATGCGCGTATCGGTGCGAACGCGTTTGGCGACCGCAAACGTGTGTTGCAGCAGGCGATCCATCGGCGTTTTCAGCGCGTTGGCTTCTCGCGCTTGCTGATACGCCTCTTTCACCTGGCCAAGAATTTGCGGTTCGCCCAACACCATCGAATCCAGCCCGGTGGCGACCCGAAACATATGTCTCACGGCCGCTTCGTCATCATGGCGATACAGGAACTCGTCAAGCTTGCCCGGAGTCAGACGATGGTGACGGCTGAGCCACTCCTGCGGCGCGTTTTCAGCGCCGGCTGTTACGCTGACGTAAAGCTCGGTGCGATTGCAGGTGGAGAGGATCATCGCCTCCTCGACGCCTGGCACATGAGCGAGTTCGCGCAGGGCCTCGTTCGCTGCGTCTTCGTCGAACGCCACCTGTTCGCGCAGGCTGACCGGCGCGGTGAGATGGTTGAGCCCGAGGGCGATCAGCTTCATGACGTGATGCGAATGGAGGCGACGGGCGTGGGCCGGCGTAGACTAGACAAATCCGGCTTACGCCGGAACCGACAAGTGGTTGGAGGAATAGTGTGCTGAGCGGGACGGGCAAGTTCAAGCAAGTGCGGCAGTTTGTAGCTGTAGGGTTGGTCGTGCTTGGCATGGTCGGATGTGCCGCGGTACCGCATCGGTCGAGCCCTCCATCTAAAGCGTCGCAACAGCCGCTGGCAACGGTAACCGTAGCCACCCCGGATGCCGATCACGACCTGCTGGCCCAGCTGATGGCAGGAGAGTTGGCGCTGTCCGGGGCCGATCTCAAGGCCGCGTCCCAGGCCTATGACAAAGCCATGGCGCTTTCGAGCGACCCGGATGTGGCCGGAAAGGCCGCCGCCTTGGGCATCGCCATCCACGATCCGGAGGCCGCCAGACGCGCCATTGACCGCTGGCAGGCGCTGGGCGCGACGCCAGCGCAGCTGGCCCAAGCCCGAGCCCAGTTGGCGGTGGAGCAGGGGCAGACTGACGAAGCACGTCGCCAGCTTTCCCTGCTTATCACGAGCGGCGACAAGGATGCCTGGCGCATGTTCGGGCGCGTGTTGATCGGCAGTCGCGATCCGGCGCTCGCCGCCAATCTGCTCGAATCGCTGGCCACGCCGGAGCATCTGCCGGCCGATCCCAAAGCGTGGCTCGCCATGAGCGAACTCGGCGAACAGTTGGGCCGCCACGCCTACGCCGGACAAATCGCCGATGGCGCGTTGAAGCGTTTCGGCACCGCCGAAACCTATGCGTGGGCGGCGCAGCTGAAGCTCAATAACGGCGATCGAACGGGCGGCCTGACGCTGTTGCGCCAGGCGCAAGTGAAAGATCCCACCAACATCGGATTGCGATTGACCTACGCCTCGTTGCTGGGTCAAAGCGGTCAATATTCGCAAGCCGCGCATCTGTTGGAGAAAGGGCCGCAGAACGCGCAGACCTACGCCTTGCGCGCTGCGCTGGCGGCCAATGCCAAAGACAACAAGTCGCTTGGCCAGGTCTATCAGCAACTCGCGCAAGCACCCGATGATGTGCGCACGTCCAGTGCGTATTTGCTCGGTCAATTGGCCGAAGTGCTGGGCAAAAAGGACGAGGCGCTGAAGTGGTACGACCAGGTGCCGGACGACGACGATCACGCTTTCGATGCCGACTTGCGTAGCGCGATTTTGCTGCAGGACCTCGGCCGCAGCGCCGAAGCGCATCAGCAATTGGCCGAGATGCAGACCGATTACCTGGATCAGCCCGCACAACTGCGCCGCGCGTACGAAGTGGATGCCGATCTCTATCTGCGCGACAAGCGTTACCCGGAAGCCACTGATGCATTCAGTCATGCGCTGCAGGTGGCGCCGGACGATCCGGATCTGTTGTACGGGCGTGGTTTGGCGTATGCGGAAATCGGCAAAATCGATCTCGCCGTTGCGGATTTCCGTCATCTGCTGCAGGTCAAGCCGAACGATATCGATGCGAGCAATGCGCTGGGATTCACGCTGGCCGATGCCGATCGCGATCTTGCCGAAGCGGAGAAGTTGATTGCGACCGCACGTGCGGCCAAGCCAAACGATCCGTCGATCGCCGACTCGTGGGGTTGGCTGCAATATCGGCTCGGAAATCTAAACGAAGCGGTGGCCGTGCTGCGCAACGCGTGGCAAACCGGCAAAGACGCCGACGTCGGCGTCCACTTCGGCGAAGTGCTGTGGAAGCAGGGCGATCGCGATCAGGCGCAGCAAGTCTTCGATCAAGTGCGTCGCATCGATCCGCACAACGCCAACCTGCAACAAACTTTGAAGCGCCTAGAGCCATGACCTCACGATTCCGCGTTATCGCAGCGCTCGCACCGCTGCTGCTATTGACTGCGTGCGCGCCGAAGCAGCTCGTGCGCAACCAGGGAGATGCCGCGTCGTTATCGCAACAGGCTGCGCGCGAACAGCAACTGGCCAACGCCGATCACTGGGTTTTGCAGGGTCGGCTCGCAGTCTCCGACGGCAAAGAGGGCGTGCCGGGCAGCGACTTCACGTGGACGCAGAACGGCGCCAGCTATGAACTCATTTTTCGCGCGCCCGTATCCGGCAAGAGCTATCGCTTGAGCGGCGGCCCGGACGGCGCCGAGCTAGACGGCGTCGATGGCGGTCCTCAGCGCGGAGCGGACGCGGAGGCGCTTATGCGGCGCGCGCTGCATTGGGAAGTACCGCTCGATGAATTGCGCGCATGGGTGCTCGGATTGCGGGCACACGGCGCACAAGCCGACCTGAGTTTTGGTGACGATCGTTTGCCTTCCGTTTTGCAGCAGGATGGCTGGACGGTGAGCTATCTCGCGTGGGATACGACGCGTCAACCGCCGCTGCCCTTGAAAGTGTTTGCCGAGAAACCGCCGTACAAAGTGCGGCTCGCGATTCAATCGTGGAGCTTGCAATAACCATCGCATTCATGGGTGGTATGCGTTGCTGACACGAACTTTGATGGCGCTTTGTCATGACATTTCGAATTGAGCGGGCCACTACATCGCACGTAGACGCCCTTTGCACCATCGAGCGCGCAGCCGTGGAAATGTTTCGCGGACATGCGGCGTGGCGTTTTTATTCGTCCGTATCCATTCCGCCGGAGCAGCTTGCGGAAGAAATTCAGCGCGGTTTCGTTTGGGTCGCGATCGATGACGAAAGCGACGAGCCAGTGGGATTCATTTGGCTCGATGCAGAGCAAGATGGACAGATCATCGGCATCGCCGAGATCGATGTGTTGCCGGCGTTCCACCGTCGCGGCATCGGTACGGCGTTGCTTGAACATGCCTGCGCCTGGGCGCGCGCGGCGGGTTATCGGCGCGTCGACCTGGGCACGCTTGCCGATGTGTCGTGGAATGCGCCGTTCTACGCCAAGCATGGTTTTTCGATTGTCGATAAGAACGATCCCGCTTACGCCTATGCGCGCGAGCGCGATCAAGAACACGGGTTTCCCGACACGTTGCGCGTGTTCATGTCGCGTGTGCTTTCGTCGCCCGATGCAAGCGAATGGAGCATTTGGCCGGCGCCGATAAAGCTCAATCTATTCTTGCGCATGCTTGATGAGAACGATGACGGCCAGCGGCAATGGCAAACCGTCTTTCGCCTGTTGGATTGGAGCGACGAACTTCGCGTGCGTGCACGCGATGACGGGCGCATCCATTGCGTTGCGGGCGTGCAGGACGGTTCCAACGATTTGCTGATCCGCGCAGCCGAATTGCTGCGCAGTCGCGCGAATGTGCGTGAAGGTGCAGAAATCGAGATTGAAACGCGTGTTCCCGCGATCGACGGTTTGGGCAGTCGCGCTTCGCACGCCGCCGCCGCGATGCTTGCGCTGAATCATCTTTGGCGATGCGGTTTGGATGTGGACGAGGTGGCCGATTTGGCAAGCGAGCTCGATGCGGAAACCGCGTTGTTCGTGCGCGGCCGTTCGGCGTGGGTGACGGGTGCGGGCGATCGCGCCCGACCGATCAAGTTGCCGCGGCGCTGGTACGTGGTGCTCGACCCGCACGAACACGTGTCGGTCGACGATTTTTTTCAAACAACTGAATTGACACGCATTGCGTCGCCAGCCACAATTTCATCCTTTGCTTCCGGCGAAACGCTGGAGAACGTCTTCGAACCATTCGTCCGCGCGCGATACCCTCGGGTTGCTGTGGCGTTGGATTGGCTGGGAGACCATGGTCACGCACGGCTTTCCGGTGCAGGCGGTTGCGTTTTTCTGGAAACGCCCACGCCTGAGCGGGCTGAAGCGGTTGTTCGGCGTTGTCCGACATCGTTCTCGGCGTACGTGGTCGAGGGCGTCGGGTTGTCGCCGTTGCATCGGGCGCTCGCGCGCCACGCGGCAGCGGCGTAAGTCCGGCGGAGGCAAATGACAATCGAGATATTGGGGCGTCGCCAAGCTGGTTAAGGCACGGGATTTTGATTCCCGCATGCGTAGGTTCGAATCCTACCGCCCCAGCCATATTCGACAGGGGGTCTCATGACCCCCTGTTTCGTGCAATCTGGATGAGATTGCCGCGTATCGAGTGCAACAGAGTTCGATACGATAGAGCCCGCTTCGGGCAGGGACCCGACGGGTGAGTTGAAAAGGCGGCCATCCCCTTTTCAGTGCTGAACTAACAATAGCCTGGTTCTGAGGAAACAACCGTGGATACGTCCAGCCCGATGCTGTTTACCGGCAATGCGCACCGTGCACTCGCCGAAGACGTCGCTCATCGCCTGGGCGTGCCGCTCGGCAAAGCCTTGGTCGGCAAGTTCAGCGACGGCGAAGTGCAGATCGAGATCGAAGAGAACGTCCGCCGCCAGGAAGTGTTCGTGCTGCAGCCTACCGGCGCGCCGAGCGCGGAGAATCTGTTCGAATTGCTCACCTTGGTCGATGCGCTCAAGCGCGCGTCCGCGGCCAGCGTGACCGCGGTCATCCCATACTTCGGTTATGCCCGCCAGGATCGCCGCCCGCGCTCCGCGCGCGTGCCGATTACGGCCAAGATGGTGGCGCGCTTGATCGGCACCTCCGGCGTGGATCGCGTGCTGACGGTCGACTTGCATGCCGACCAGATCCAGGGCTTCTTCGACGTGCCGGTCGACAACGTCTATGCTTCGCCGATCCTGCTGGCGGACATCTGGCGCAACTACAGCATGGACGATCTGATCGTGGTCAGTCCGGACGTCGGCGGCGTGGTGCGCGCTCGCGCGATCGCCAAGCGCCTGGACGATGCCGATCTGGCCATCATCGACAAGCGCCGCCCGAAGGCCAACGTGGCCACGGTGATGAACATCATCGGCGACGTCGAGGGCAAAACTTGCGTGATGGTGGACGACATCGTCGACACCGCCGGCACGCTGTGCGCCGCGGCGGCTGCGCTGAAAGAGCGCGGCGCGCGCAAGGTCGTCGCTTACTGCGTGCATCCGGTGCTGTCCGGCGCGGCGATCCGCAATATCGAGAATTCCCAGCTCGACCAGCTGGTGGTCACCAATACCCTGCCGCTGCGCGAAGAGGCCAAGGCTTGTGCGCGTATTCGTCAGCTTTCGGTAGCCGAATTGCTGGCCGAAACGATCCGCCGCATCGCGTACGGCGAATCGGTGAGCTCGCTCTACATCGACTAAGGGTTTTCTTCCTCTCCCCGCCGGGGAGAGGACTGAGGTGAGGGGTCAAGGCTTGCCCCGGGCTCCAGAAAGCGGTGCTTCGAACTCGCGATCTCGCGAGATTTGCCCCTCACCCAAGCCCTCTCCCCGGAGGGGAGAGGGAGCCACGTTGCTCGATTTTCTGTATACTTACCCGCTTTTCCGCCCGCATCCGCGGGCAATACGGCTCTTCTGGTCGCGGGAGAGTCAGTCTGGCTGCCGCGAGGCGGCTTTCAAAAACCTAAGGCAATTCCGACATGGCTAAGACTCATGAAATCGCGGCACAGGCCCGCAAAGACGAGGGGAAAGGTGCGAGCCGCCGCCTGCGTCGTGCGTCCTTCGTGCCCGCAGTGGTTTACGGTGCGGGTCAACCCGCTGAAAGCATCCAGATCGAGCACAACACCATCCTGCTCGCCGCCAAGCACGAGTGGTTCTTCTCGTCCGTGCTCGACTTGAACGTCGACGGCCAGGTGCAGAAGGTGCTGGTGCGCGACTGGCAGAAGCATCCGTTCAAGCAGCAGATGCTGCACATGGACTTCCAGCGCATCAACGAAAACGAAGCGATCCGCGTGAACGTGCCGATCCACTTCCTGAACCAGGAAAAATCCCCGGCTGGCAAGACCGCCGGCGTGGTGGTTTCGCACAACCTGACGGAAGTGGAAGTGTCCTGCTTGCCGAAGGATCTGCCGGAGTTCATCGAACTCGACCTGTCCGACCTCAAGCCTGGCGACATCATCCACTTGTCGCAGCTCAAGCTGCCGGCGGACGTGGAAATCGTTTCGCTGCACCTGGGCGCCGACCACGACGTGGCGGTGGTCAGTGCCGTGACCGTGCAGGAAGAAGTGGAAGAAGCTCCGGCTGCCGAAGGCGCCGAGGGTGAGGCTGCCAAGCCGGCTGCCGAAGCTTCCAAGGAACCGAAGAAGTAAGCCGCGGCGCATCCGTGTTCCTGCTAGGAATGCGGATGCGTCTTGCCGAAGCGCTCTATGGCAGGTTTGCGTCTCATTGTCGGACTGGGTAACCCCGGTGCCGAATACCTCAGAACCCGGCACAACGCCGGGTTCTGGTTTGTTGACGCCCTCGCAGCAGGTCAGGGCGAGCGTTTCGGGTTCGATGGCAAATTGCACGGCGAAACCTGCAAGGTGCGCATCGGCGGCGATCCCGTTTGGCTGCTGAAGCCTTCAACGTTCATGAACAAAAGCGGCATCGCCGTGGCGTCCGCGTTGCGCTACTACAAGATCGAACCGGAAGAGTGCCTCGTTGCACACGACGAGTTGGATCTGCCAGCGGGTACCGTGCGTTTGAAGTTCGATGGCGGCCATGGCGGTCAAAACGGCCTGCGCGATATCGTGTCGCACTTGGGCCACGGCAAATTTCATCGCTTGCGTGTCGGTATCGGTCATCCGGGTCACAAGGATCAGGTGACGTCGTGGGTGCTCGGTCGCCCTTCGGCGAAAGACGAAGACGCCATGCTCGATGGTATCGCGCAAGCGCTTAACGTGCTGCCGCTTGCAGTCAGCGGTCAATTCGACAAAGCCATGCAGCAATTACATACCCCGGGAACGGAAAAAAAGTCGCCGCCGTAGGCGTGCTTTCATGCAGTTCTGATATCTCACGTTTCTCGTTTTTAGTTTTTCGGAGTTCTTCATGGGCATCAAATGCGGCATCGTCGGCCTGCCTAACGTCGGCAAATCCACCTTGTTCAACGCGCTGACCAAGGCGGGTATTGCAGCAGCCAACTTCCCGTTTTGCACCATCGAACCCAATGTGGGCGTGGTGCCGGTGCCGGATCTTCGTTTGAATGCGCTAGCGGCTATCGTCAAGCCGCAGAAAGTAGTGCCGACGGCGGTGGAGTTCGTCGATATCGCAGGCTTGGTCGCCGGCGCGTCGAAGGGCGAGGGCCTTGGCAACAAGTTCCTATCGCATATTCGCGAAGTCGATGCAATTGCGCACGTGGTGCGTTGTTTCGAACACACCGACATCATTCACGTCGCGGGCAAGGTCGATCCGATCGCGGACATCGAAACGATCGATACCGAATTGGCGCTGGCGGATTTGGACTCGGTCGAAAAAGCGCTCAATCGCGCCGAGCGAGCCGCCAAGGCCAACGATAAAGAAGCACTGGCGAAAAAGCCGGTGTTGCAAAAGCTCGCGGCAGGCCTCAATGAAGGAAAATCCGCGCGCAGCCTGGGCCTGGATGACGAAGAAAAAGCCTTGATTCGCGATCTTTTTCTGCTGACGCTCAAGCCGCTGATGTACATCGCCAACGTGCGTGAAGACGGCTTTGAAAACAATCCGCATCTGGATGCGGTGCGTCAGCGCGCAGCGGGCGAGGGTGCGGAAGTGGTGCCGGTTTGTGCGGCGATCGAAGAAGAATTGTCGCAACTGGACGATGCCGATCGCGATGAATTCTTGAAGGATCTCGGCCTGGAAGAGCCGGGCCTCAATCGCGTGATTCGCGCCGGCTACAAACTGCTTAATCTGCAGACGTATTTCACCGCGGGCGAAAAAGAAGTGCGCGCGTGGACCGTGAAACGCGGCGCGACCGCACCGCAAGCCGCGGGCGTCATTCACACCGATTTCGAGCGCGGTTTTATCCGTGCGGAAACGGTGTCGTACGACGACTTCATCCATTTCAAGGGTGAAAGCGGCGCGGCGGCCGCCGGCAAGTTGCGCAAGGAAGGTAAGGAATATCTCGTCAAAGACGGCGACGTACTTCACTTCCTGTTCAACGTTTGAGTTCGAAGGCCCCGCAAAAGCGGGGCTTTTTTTATGCGAGCATTCGCCTTATGGCCGGAGTGAATGCTCATGTCTCGTGACGTATTGCGGCTGCGACTTGCGCAGCCGGACGATGCGCGCGTCATCGGCGTGTTGAGTCGTCGCGTGGTGGCGCGCTGGGTGGCGCCCGATCAATCGCGCAAGGTCGCTCGAGAATTGCTTTCGAGACTGACGGCGAAGGCGCTCCGCCAAAAAATCATGGAAGGCCAACGCTTTCATTTGGCCTATTTGAACGACGTTTTGGTTGGCGTGGCCGCGATGCGCGACGATCATCATCTCGTTCATTTCTACGTGAGTACGCGCTATCAAGGGCGTGGTATTGCGCGACGTCTTTGGCAGCGCACTGTGCAAGATGCGACGCGGCGCGCCGGCACGCATCGTTTCACGCTCAACGCCACGCGCTGCGCCATTCCCATCTATCTTCGCTTCGGTTTTCGTGTGGACGGCCCAGAACAGCCCTCGCCCAACGGGGTTTTCACCACGCCAATGACGTTGCTGCTCCCGAAGCGAGCCGGTAAGCGCGCATAATGCGAGTTCTACCGTTCGCGTTTCCGTTGGAGATCGCATGTCAGGCCAGCAGCACGAAGTAACCTTCCGTTTTCTCGCCCAACCCACCGACGTCAATTTCGGCGGCAAGGTGCACGGCGGTATGGTGATGAAGTGGATCGATCAGGCGGGATATGCGTGCGCCGTCGGCTGGAGCGGGGCGTATTGCGTGACGGCGGCCGTCAGCGGCATCCAGTTCGTCAAGCCGATTTTGATCGGCGATTTGGTCAGCGTTCGCGCCAAGTTGATTCACACAGGCACGTCCAGCATGCAGATGGCGGTCGATGTGCTGGCGCGCGATTTGCGCACGGGCGACGAGCGTCTTGCGACGAGTTGCGTGATGGTTTTCGTGGCGTTGGATAAGCCCGATGGCAAGCCCACGCCTGTGCCGCCATGGACGCCCCGCGACGACAACGAACGCCGCTTGCAAGAGAAGGCGTTGCACCTGCTGGAGCTGTCCAAGAGCATGGAGCAATTGGTCGATACGCGAGGCGCAGGAAACGACTGAACAACAGCGCGCTTCGGCCGGAAAAATCTCGAAAAATCGGTGGTTTCCCTCGTTAAAGGTGTTGACACAATCGGCGCCGATCCACACAATAGCCGTTCTTTGTTGGAGGGATACCCAAGCGGCCAACGGGGGCAGACTGTAAATCTGCTGGCTTACGCCTTCGGTGGTTCGAATCCACCTCCCTCCACCAGTTTTACTATCTTCGGATAGTGATACTGGCGGAATGAAACCGGAGCTGTGGAGGTGGTCCAAACCACCAAAATGGATTGACGGTTCTTCAGACGAGTTCCGCGCAGGGCGGGAGTAGTTCAATGGTAGAACCTCAGCCTTCCAAGCTGATGGTGCGGGTTCGATTCCCGTCTCCCGCTCCATTGATCTCGTTTGATCTTGTTGCTGTGCATTTGTGCTCATGTAGCTCAGTCGGTAGAGCACTTCCTTGGTAAGGAAGAGGTCGCTGGTTCGATTCCAGTCATGAGCACCACCGCATACGACTTTCGCAGTATCGCCTCGTAGCTTTTTTTGGTTTTCCTTCTCACTCATTGACACCATTGGGATTTAGCGCTCATGGCAAAGGGTAAATTCGAACGCACCAAGCCACACGTGAACGTGGGCACGATTGGTCACGTGGACCACGGCAAGACGACGCTGACGGCAGCGCTGACGAAGATCGGCGCCGAGCGTTTCGGTGGTGAATTCAAGGCGTACGACCAGATCGACGCGGCGCCGGAAGAAAAGGCGCGCGGTATCACGATCTCCACGGCGCACGTGGAATACGAATCGCCGACCCGCCACTACGCGCACGTGGATTGCCCGGGCCACGCCGACTACGTGAAGAACATGATCACGGGTGCGGCGCAGATGGACGGCGCGATCCTGGTGTGCTCGGCCGCCGACGGCCCGATGCCGCAGACGCGCGAACACATCCTGCTCAGCCGTCAGGTGGGCGTGCCCTACATCGTCGTGTTCCTGAACAAGGCCGACATGGTGGACGACGCGGAGCTCTTGGAACTCGTCGAAATGGAAGTGCGCGAGCTGCTGTCCAAGTACGAATTCCCGGGCGACGACACCCCGATCATCAAGGGTTCGGCGCTGAAGGCGCTGGAAGGCGACCAGTCCGAAATCGGCGTGCCGGCGATCATCAAGCTGGTGGATGCGCTGGACACCTACATCCCGGAACCGGTGCGCGTGCTGGACAAGGCCTTCCTGATGCCGGTGGAAGACGTGTTCTCGATCTCCGGCCGTGGCACCGTGGTGACCGGTCGTGTGGAGACGGGCATCATCAAGGTCGGCGACGAAATCGAAATCGTGGGCCTGAAGCCCACGGTCAAGACCACCGTGACCGGCGTGGAAATGTTCCGCAAGCTGCTCGACCAGGGTCAGGCCGGCGACAACGTGGGTCTGCTGCTGCGCGGCACGAAGCGTGAAGACGTCGAGCGTGGCCAGGTGTTGGCCAAGCCCGGTTCGATCACCCCGCACACCGACTTCGAAGGCGAGATCTACGTGCTGTCGAAGGAAGAAGGCGGCCGTCACACCCCGTTCTTCAGCAACTACCGCCCGCAGTTCTACTTCCGTACGACGGACGTGACCGGAGCGATCAAGTTGCCGGAAGGCACGGAAATGGTGATGCCGGGCGACAACGTGAAGATCTCGGTGACGTTGATTGCGCCGATCGCGATGCAGGAAGGTCTGCGTTTCGCGATTCGCGAAGGTGGCCGCACCGTCGGCGCCGGCGTCGTCGCGAAGATCCTCAAGTAAGCGGTAAAATGAGAAGTCGCCCGCGATGCGGGCCGTAAAACGCAGGAGCCGGCTGTTTTCGGCTCCGATGCGTATACGGCAAGCAAAGCGAGCGACTTCACTTTTAGTTTTTTAACGTACGCCAGTAGCTCAATTGGCAGAGCAGCGGTCTCCAAAACCGCAGGTTGGGGGTTCGAGTCCCTCCTGGCGTGCCATCTTCTCTAAGGAACGATGGCGGGTGTTTCGAAATAGGCCAAATGGCCCCATATCGAGGCATCCGCATGAATGCGCATGAATACCAAGGCTGAACAGTCCAAAGGCACAAGCGGCGCCGACATCGGCAAGTTGGTGCTGGCCGTGCTGGTGCTGGCGGCCGGTATCGTCGGCTACACCTACCTCGGCAATATCGGGGCGGCCTCGCCGGTGCGCCTGGTCACCATCATCGCGGCGGTGATCGTTTCGGTGGCGATCGCATCGTTTACGTCGCTCGGTCGTCGCGCGCGTCATTTCTTGTCCGAGTCGCAATTCGAAATGCGCAAGGTGGTCTGGCCCACGCGGGACGAGACCATCAAGACCACCGGCATCATCATTGCCGTCGTCATCATCCTCTCGCTGTTGCTGGGGCTGATTGACCTTATTCTGAAGTCGGTCGTGCTCGACTGGCTGCTGAAGCTTGGTTCGTAAGGAGCGCCGAAATGAGCAAGCGTTGGTATGTAGTTCATGCTTATTCCGGGTTCGAGAACCAGGTTAAGAAGGCTTTGGTCGAGCGCATCCATCGCGCCGGCATGGAAGAAAAGTTCGGCGAAGTGCTGGTTCCCACTGAAGAAGTGGTGGAAATGCGCAGCGGTCAGAAGCGTCGCAGCGAGCGCAAATTCTTCCCCGGCTATGTGCTGGTGCAGATCGAAACCAACACCGAGGGCAAGGCGCCGCGCATCGACGACGAGTGCTGGCATCTGGTGAAGGAAACCCCGAAGGTCATGGGCTTCATCGGCGGTACGGCCGATCGTCCCATGCCGATTCGCGACAGCGAGGCCGATACGATCCTCAGCCGCGTTCGCGAAGGTGTCGAGAAGCCCAAGCCCAAAGTGCTGTTCGAGCCGGGCGAGATGGTTCGCGTCACTGACGGCCCGTTCAACGACTTCAATGGCGTGGTCGAGGAAGTGAACTACGAGAAGAACCGCCTGCGCGTCGCGGTGCTGATCTTCGGTCGTTCCACCCCGGTCGAGCTCGAATTCGGCCAGGTCGAAAAGGCCTGATAGGCGCTTTCGGCACAGGGCTTGCTTAAAGCCCGTTTCATCTCTAAACTACGCGGTTCACGCCGGGGTCTTTCGACTCGGCGTGTCCGTATTTCTGGAATTCGCAGGATCGCGAGTTCCCCTCTCACCAGGGAATGTGCACTGCGAGGAGCCGCAAGGCGCTAGAACTCGCGAGGAAACCTCCAATGGCAAAGAAAGTTGTCGGTTATATCAAGCTGCAGGTCAAGGCCGGTCAGGCCAACCCGTCGCCGCCCGTGGGCCCGGCCCTCGGTCAGCGCGGCCTGAACATCATGGAATTCTGCAAGGCGTTCAATGCCGCCACGCAGAAGATGGAACCGGGTCTGCCGATTCCGGTCATCATCACGGCCTACTCGGACCGTACGTTCACCTTTATCACCAAGACCCCTCCGGCCACCGTCCTGATCAAAAAGGTCACCGGCGTCGCCAAGGGTTCGTCCAAGCCGAACACCGATAAGGTCGGCAAGATCACCCGCAAGCAGCTGGAAGACGTTGCGAAGCAGAAAGAGCCGGATCTCACGGCTGCTGATCTGGACGCCGCCGTGCGCACCATCGCTGGTAGCGCGCGCAGCATGGGCTTGGTGGTGGAGGGTTAAGACATGGCAAAGCTCACGAAGCGTATGAAGTCCGCGCAGGCGGCAGTGCAGCCGGGCAAGTTCTACGGCCTGGAAGAAGCGCTCAATATCGTCAAGACCAACGCCAAGGCCAAGTTTGCCGAGTCGGTGGACGTGGCGGTGCGTCTGGGCATCGATGCGAAGAAGTCGGACCAGGGTGTGCGCGGTTCCTCGCTGCTGCCGCACGGCACCGGCAAGACCATCAAGGTCGCCGTGTTCTGCCCGGCCGGTGAAAAGGCTGAAGCCGCCAAGGCGGCCGGCGCCGACGCCGTCGGTATGGACGACCTGGCCGAGCGCATGCAGGCGGGCGATCTCGACTTCGGTCGCGTGATCGCTACCCCGGACGCGATGCGCGTAGTCGGTAAGCTCGGTCAGTTGCTCGGCCCCCGCGGCCTGATGCCGAACCCGAAGGACGGCTCGGTCACCGCCGACGTCGTCACGGCCGTCAAGAATGCGAAGGCCGGCCAGGTGAAGTTCCGTAACGACAAGGCGGGCATCATCCACGCCACGATCGGTAAGGCCAACTTCGAAGCAGCCCAGCTGGCGGACAACCTGAACGCGTTGATCGCCGACCTGCTGAAGGCGAAGCCGGCCACCGCCAAGGGCCAGTACCTGCAGAAGGTTGCGCTGTCCAGCACGATGGGCGTCGGCGTGCCGGTCGATACCTCGACCCTGTCGGCGGCCTCGGCCAAGTAAAAAGTTCAAGTCCTGCGCGCACGCATGTGTCGCGCAGGCAGTTTTTGAGGGTAGCCCCGGCGAAAGCCGGAGCCGCCGTCAAAGACCGCAGGCGCGATCTTTCGCGCGGTGACGACGGGCAGGGAGCTCGTGATCGGCAAAGGAATCGCCGTCACCGTTCAACAAGATCGCTTAATAGGGTTTCCGAATCCGACCTGCGTAGATGGTGCTGCCCATTCTGGAATCGTTTGTATCTGGAAAGGCCACCACCCGGGACGTTGAGTCCCCGACGTCAAGGAAGGCGTCGCTCAGGACCGCCAGCGGCAGGAGCCGCAAGCGGATGTCAATGTGGAGGAGTGATATGGCTCTGAATCTCTCTCAGAAGCAAGAAGTAGTCGCCGAGCTGGCAGAAGTTGCCGCGAAGGCTCACTCCTTGGTCGCTGCCGAGTATGCGGGCACCACGGTCGAACAAATGACCGCGATGCGCAAAAAGGCTCGCGAATCTGGTGTTTTCTTGAAAGTTGCCAAGAACACGCTGGCTTCGCGCGCTGTGGTCGGTACCGAGTTCGAGGTCGTCAAAGACGCCCTGACCGGTCCGCTGCTGTACGCATTCTCGACGGAAGAACCCGGTGCTGCCGGTCGTCTGATCAAGGAATTCGCCAAGGGCAACGACAAGCTGAAGGCGAAGGTCGTTTCCGTGGAAGGCAAGTTGCTGCCCGCTTCGCACGTCGAAGTGCTGGCCTCGCTGCCGACCCGCGAACAGGCTCTCGCCATGCTGGCCCGTGCGCTGGCCGAACCCGCTGCGATGTTTGCGCGCGCCGTCAAGGCCGTCGCCGACAAGCAGGGTGGCGGCGAAGCAGCCCCGGCCGAAACGGCATCTGCCTAATTCGACGCGAATCCAATCGAAACCATTTCCAGAGGTAAATAAACATGTCTCTTACCAACGAACAGATCGTTGAAGCCGTAGCCGCGAAGTCGCTCATGGAAGTGATGGACCTGGTCAAGGCCATCGAAGAAAAGTTTGGCGTGTCCGCCGCTGCCCCGGTCGCCGTGGCTGCCGGTCCGGCCGCTGCTGGCCCGGCTGTTGAAGCGCAGACCGAGTTCGACGTCGTTCTGATCAACGCCGGCGAAAAGAAGGTCGACGTGATCAAGGCTGTCCGCGCAATCACCGGCCTGGGTCTGAAGGAAGCCAAAGACCTCACCGAATCCGGTGGCGTGCTGAAGGAAGCCGTGTCGAAGGAAGACGCCGAGAAGTTCAAGAAGGACCTCGAAGCCGCCGGCGCCAAGGTCGAACTGAAGTAATTGGCGCCCTTGCGCGCCGTCAGTTTGATCCAGCGTCACGCAAGCCTGGGGGCGTAAGTCCCCGGGCTTTGCCCGCTTCGGCGACTTGTTCGCGTGAAGCGGTTCAAGCGAACTAGGAAGGTTCGCCGTGAATCGAGCACTCGTGCTCGATTCGTCCACATCGAAAGAGGCAGGTGCTTCGTTCGGTGCGGGTAAGGATGCCGCGGAGCCGGGGCATGGAGGATGGATGAGTTGCTTTCGACTCTTCATCCTCGATTCCCCCTCCAAAATTTTTTTCATTTTGCCGGTGTGTGCACCACCGGCACCACAGCGAACCGAGGCGTCACCGACCATGACCTACTCGTTTACCGAGAAGAAGCGCATCCGCAAGGATTTCGGCAAGCGTCCGCCCGTATTGGGCGTGCCCAACCTGCTGACCATCCAGACCGATTCCTACCGTGAATTTCTGCAAGAGGACGTTGCTCCCAAGCAGCGCGAAGACAAAGGTCTGCACGCCGCCTTGAAGTCCGTGTTCCCGATCGTCAGCTATTCGGGCAACGCTGCCCTCGAATACGTCGATTACCGTCTGGGCGAACCGCCGTTCGACGAGCGCGAGTGCCGCAACCGCGGCATGACGTTCGGCGCGCCGCTGCGCGTGACCGTGCGCCTGGTGATCTACGACAAGGACAGCCCGGCCTCGAAGAAGGCCGTGAAATACGTGAAGGAACAGGAAGTCTACATGGGCGAAATTCCGCTCATGACGGACACCGGCACTTTCATCATCAACGGCACCGAGCGCGTTATCGTTTCGCAGCTGCATCGTTCGCCGGGCGTGTTCTTCGATCACGACCGCGGTAAGACGCACAGCTCCGGTAAGTTGCTGTTCTCTGCGCGCGTGATTCCGTATCGCGGTTCGTGGCTCGATTTCGAATTCGACCCGAAAGACGCGCTGTTCACCCGTATCGACCGTCGCCGCAAATTGCCGGTGACGGTGTTGCTGCGCGCGCTCGGCTACAGCAACGAAGAGATGCTCGGCATCTTCTTCGAACACAACGTGTTCCATTTGGGCAAGAAGGGCGGCACGACGCTTGAACTCGTCGCCGAGCGCCTGCGCGGCGAAACGCTGACCTTCGATCTCACCATCGGCGGCAAAGTGCTGGTGGAAGCGGGCAAGCGCATCACGGCGCGCCACGTGCGTCAGCTCGCGGCCGAAAACATCACCGCGTTGGAAGTGCCGGACGACTATCCGGTCGGCCGCATCATCGCGATCGACATCGTCGATCCGAAGACCGGCGAATTGTTGGCTTCCGCCAACGACGAAATCAGCGCGGAGCAGCTGGAAAACTTCCGCAAGGCCGGCATCGAAACGCTGCCGACGTTGTACGTGAACGATCTTGATCGCGGCGCGTACATCTCGCACACCTTGCGCATCGATAGCACCAAGACGCAGCTCGAAGCGCTGGTGGAAATCTATCGCATGATGCGTCCGGGTGAGCCGCCGACCAAGGAAGCGGCGCAGAACCTGTTCTTCAATTTGTTCTTCACGTTCGACCGCTACGACTTGTCGGCCGTGGGTCGCATGAAGTTCAACCGTCGCGTTGGCCGTAAGGAAATCATCGGCCCAGGCGTGCTGTACGACCAGAAGTACTTCGGCGAACTCAAGAACGAAGAAGCGCAGGCGTTGTTTGCTGCGCAGGGCGATTCGTCCGACATCCTCGACGTGCTGAAGGTGCTGATCGACATCAAGAACGGTCACGGCACCGTTGACGATATCGATCACCTCGGCAACCGTCGCGTGCGTTCGGTCGGCGAAATGGCGGAAAACACGTTCCGCATCGGCCTGGTGCGCGTGGAGCGCGCCGTGCGCGAGCGCTTGTCGCTCGCCGAAGCCGATGGCCTGACTCCGCAAGACCTGATCAACGCCAAGCCGGTTGCGGCGGCGGTGAAAGAGTTCTTCGGTTCGTCACAGCTCTCGCAGTTTATGGACCAGAACAACCCGCTGTCGGAAGTGACGCATAAGCGTCGCGTGTCCGCGTTGGGACCGGGCGGTCTGACGCGCGAGCGCGCCGGCTTCGAAGTGCGCGACGTGCATCCGACTCACTACGGCCGCGTCTGCACCATCGAAACGCCGGAAGGTCCGAACATCGGTCTGATCAATTCGCTCGCCGTGTACGCGCGCACGAACCAGTACGGGTTCCTCGAAACGCCGTATCGTCGTGTCAACAACGGCAAGGTCACCAACCAGGTGGAATACCTGTCGGCGATCGAAGAAGGCGATCACGTGATCGCGCAGGCGAACTCGCCGCTCAACAAGGACGGCAGCTTCGTCGAAGACTTCGTGTCTTGCCGTTTCCGCGGTGAATCCGAGCTGCGTCCGTCGGCCGAGATCAACTACATGGACGTCTCGCCGATGCAGACCGTGTCGGTCGCGGCGGCGCTCGTGCCGTTCCTCGAACACGACGACGCGAACCGCGCGTTGATGGGCGCGAACATGCAGCGCCAGGCCGTGCCGACGCTGCGTTCGCAAACGCCGCTGGTGGGTACTGGCATCGAACGCGCTGTGGCGCGCGACTCGGGCGTCATCGTCACCGCCAAGCGCGGCGGCGTAATCGACCAGGTCGACGCTGCACGTATCGTGGTGCGCGTGAACGAGCGCGAAGTTGGCGAGAACGATGCCGGCGTCGATATCTACACGCTGACCAAGTACACGCGTTCCAACCAGAACACCAACCTCAACCAGCGTCCGCTAGTGAACGTGGGTGACGTGGTGGCGCGTGGCGACACGCTGGCCGACGGTTCGTCGACCGATCTGGGCGAGCTCGCGCTCGGCCAGAACATGCTGATCGCCTTCATGCCGTGGAACGGCTACAACTTCGAAGACTCGATCCTGCTCTCCGAGCGCGTGGTGCAAGAAGACCGCTACACCTCGATCCACATCGAGGAGCTGTCGTGCATCGCGCGCGACACGAAGCTGGGCGCCGAAGAAATCACCGCCGACATCCCGAACGTGGGCGAACAGGCGCTTGCGCGTCTGGACGAATCCGGCATCGTGTACATCGGCGCGGAAGTGAAGGCCGGCGACATCATGGTCGGCAAGGTCACGCCGAAGGGTGAAAGCCAGCTCACGCCGGAAGAAAAACTGCTGCGTGCGATCTTCGGCGAGAAAGCGTCCGACGTGAAAGACAGCTCGCTGCGCGTGCCGCCGGGCATGGACGGCACCGTGATCGACGTGCAGGTGTTCACGCGCGACGGTATCGAGAAGGACAAGCGCGCGCGTCAGATCGAGGAAATGGAAATCAAGCGAATCCGCAAGGACTTCGATGACCAGTTCCGCATCCTCGAAGGCGCGATCTACAACCGTATGCGTGCGCAGCTGCTCGGCAAAGTCGCCAACAGCGGCCCGGGCGGTTTGAAGCGCGGCGTGGAAATCACCAACGAATACCTCGATAGCCTGAAAAAGGACGACTGGTTCAAGGTCAACGTCAAGGACGAGGACGTCACCGAATTCCTGGAGCGCGCGTCCGAACAGGTCAAGCGTCATCGCGAAGAATTCGACAAGCGCTTCAAGGAAAAGCAGGGCAAGATCACCCAGGGCGACGATCTCGCACCGGGCGTGCTCAAGATGGTCAAGGTGTTCCTGGCCGTTAAGCGCCGCATCCAGCCGGGCGACAAGATGGCCGGCCGTCACGGTAACAAGGGCGTGGTGTCCAACGTCGTGCCGGTGGAAGACATGCCGTACATGGCTGACGGCACGTCGATCGACATCTGCCTCAATCCGCTGGGCGTGCCTTCGCGTATGAACATCGGTCAGATTCTGGAAGTGCACTTGGGCTGGGCCGCAAAGGGCTTGGGCAAGAAGATCCAGAAGATGCTCGAAGCGCAGGAGAAGGTGTCGCAGATTCGCGATTTCCTCGACCAGATCTACAACCACCACGTTGCCGGCGCCGTGCAACATGTCGACCTGAAGTCGCTCACCGACGAAGAAATCATGACGTTGGCGAACAACCTGCAGGAAGGCGTGCCGATGGCCACCCCGGTGTTCGACGGTGCCGAGGAAGCGGAACTGAAGGCGATGCTGAAGCTGGCGGAACTGCCGGAATCCGGTCAGACCAATCTGTTCGACGGTCGTACCGGCGAAGCGTTCGATCGTCCGGTCACCGTTGGCTACATGCACTACCTGAAACTCAACCACTTGGTCGACGACAAGATGCACGCCCGTTCGACTGGTCCGTACTCGCTCGTCACGCAGCAGCCGCTGGGTGGTAAGGCGCAGTTCGGCGGTCAGCGTTTCGGCGAAATGGAAGTCTGGGCGCTCGAAGCCTACGGCGCGGCTTACACCCTGCAGGAAATGCTGACGGTGAAGTCCGACGACGTGCAAGGCCGCAACCAGATGTACAAGAACATCGTCGACGGCAACCACGAGATGGCGGCGGGCATGCCGGAATCCTTCAACGTTCTCGTGAAGGAAATCCGCTCGCTCGGCATCGACATCGACCTGGAAGAGATCAAGTAACCCGCGGGTTACAGGAGCTTATGCAATGAAAGATTTGCTCAATCTGTTCAATCAGCAGCGCACCACGCCGGAGTTCGATTCGATCAAGATCGCACTGGCGTCGCCGGAGCTGATCCGTTCGTGGTCCTACGGCGAAGTGAAGAAGCCGGAAACCATCAACTACCGCACCTTCAAGCCGGAGCGCGATGGCCTGTTCTGCGCCGCCATCTTCGGTCCTGTGAAGGATTACGAATGCTTGTGCGGCAAGTACAAGCGCATGAAGCACCGCGGCGTGGTCTGCGAAAAGTGCGGCACCGAAGTCACGCTCGCCAAGGTGCGTCGTGAGCGCATGGGCCACATCGAGCTGGCCAGCCCCGTTGCGCACATCTGGTTCCTCAAGTCGCTGCCGTCGCGCATCGGCTTGATGCTGGATATGACGCTGCGCGACATCGAGCGCATCCTGTACTTCGAAGCCTTCGTGGTGATCGATCCGGGTTTGACCGCGCTTGAGCGCGGTCAGCTGCTTAGCGAAGACCAGTACCTCGAAGCCGTGGAAGAACACGGCGACGAATTCGACGCTCGCATGGGCGCCGAAGCCGTGTACGAATTGCTGAAGTCGCTGGATCTTCCGGGCGAAGTGATTCGCCTCAAGGAAGAAATCGCTTCCACCAATTCGGAAACCAAGCTCAAGCGTCTCACCAAGCGCGTCAAGCTGATCGAAGCCTTCCTCGAATCCGGCAACCGTCCGGAGTGGATGGTGATGACCGTGCTGCCCGTGCTGCCGCCGGACCTGCGTCCGCTGGTGCCGCTCGACGGTGGTCGCTTCGCGACCTCGGATCTCAATGATCTGTATCGCCGCGTCATTAACCGCAACAACCGTCTGAAGCGTCTGCTCGAACTCAATGCGCCCGACATCATCGTGCGCAACGAAAAGCGCATGCTGCAGGAATCGGTCGACGCGCTGATGGACAACGGCCGTCGCGGCCGCGCCATCACCGGCACCAACAAGCGCGCGCTGAAGTCGCTCGCCGACATGATCAAGGGCAAGCAGGGTCGCTTCCGTCAGAACCTGCTCGGCAAGCGCGTGGACTACTCCGGTCGTTCGGTGATCGTGGTCGGTCCGACGCTGCGCCTGCATCAGTGCGGTCTGCCGAAAAAGATGGCGCTGGAATTGTTCAAGCCCTTCATCTTCGCCAAGCTGCAGAGCCGTGGCGAAGCCACCACGATCAAGGCCGCGAAGAAGCTGGTCGAGCGCGAAGAGCCGATGGTGTGGGACATCCTCGAAGAGGTGATTCGCGAACATCCTGTGCTGCTCAACCGCGCACCGACGCTGCACCGTCTGGGCATCCAGGCGTTCGAGCCGAAGCTGATCGAAGGCAAGGCCATCCAGCTGCATCCGCTCGTGTGTACCGCGTTCAACGCGGACTTCGACGGTGACCAGATGGCTGTGCACGTGCCGCTCTCAATCGAAGCGCAGCTGGAAGCGCGCGCGCTGATGATGTCGTCCAACAACATCCTGTCGCCCGCCAACGGCGAGCCGATCATCGTGCCGACGCAGGACGTGGTGTTGGGCCTGTACTACATGACGCGCGAATTGGTGAATGCGAAGGGCACCGGCATGGTGTTCTCCAGCATCGCCGAAGTGCGTCGCGCCTACGACAACCGCGTGATCGAACTACACGCCAAAGTCCAAGTGCGCATGAAGCAAGTGCACGTGCACGACAACGGTGAGCGCACCAGCACCATCTCGCTGGTGAACACCACCGTCGGTCGCGCGCTGCTGGCCGAAATCATGCCGGAAGGTTTGCCGTTCGAACTGGCCAACACCGAGCTGACCAAGAAGAACATCTCGCGCCTGATCAATGCGTGCTACCGCCGCCTGGGTCTGAAGGACACGGTGATCTTCGCCGACCAACTGATGTACACCGGCTTCCGTTTCGCGACGCGCGCCGGTATCTCCATCGGTATCGACGACATGATCATCCCGACCGAGAAGAAGGGCATTCTGGAAGAGGCCGAGAAGGAAGTGGTCGAAATCCAGGAGCAGTACCAGTCGGGTCTGGTGACCGCGGGCGAGCGCTACAACAAGGTCGTCGACATCTGGTCGCGCACCAACGAACTGGTCGCGAAAGCGATGATCGACGGCATCGGTACCGAGAAGGTGGCCGATGTCAACGGCAAGACCGTGGCGCAGAAGTCCATGAACTCGCTGTACATCATGGCCGACTCCGGCGCGCGTGGTTCGGTGGCGCAGATTCGTCAGCTTGCCGGTATGCGCGGTTTGATGGCGCGTCCGGACGGCTCGATTATCGAAACGCCGATTAAGGCGAACTTCCGCGAAGGCCTGAACGTTCTGCAGTACTTCAACTCGACGCACGGTGCTCGTAAGGGTCTGGCGGATACGGCGTTGAAGACGGCGAACTCCGGTTACCTCACCCGTCGTCTCGTGGACGTGGCGCAGGACGTGGTCATCACCTCGACCGATTGCGGTACCGAGGAAGGCCTCATCATGCAGCCGATCGTGGAAGGCGGCGACGTGGTCGAGCCGTTGCGCGAGCGCGTGCTCGGCCGTTCGGTGGCCGAAGACGTTTACGGTCCGGGCGAAAGCGACGAACCGATCGTTACGCGCAACACGCTGCTGGACGAAGCGCTCGTCGAGAAGCTCGACAAAGCCGGCGTGCAGTCCATCAAGGTGCGTTCGTCGATCACCTGCCAAGCCAGCCACGGTGTTTGCGCACTGTGCTACGGCCGCGACCTCGCACGTGGTCACCTGGTGAACATGGGTGAAGCCGTGGGCGTGGTGGCTGCGCAGTCGATCGGTGAGCCGGGTACCCAGCTGACGATGCGTACGTTCCACATCGGTGGTGCGGCGTCGCGTGCGGCTGCCGTGGATAACGTGTCGGTGAAGACCACCGGGACGCTGAAGTTCAACAACCTCAAGACCGTGCAGCATTCGCAGGGTCACTTGGTGGCGGTGTCGCGTTCGGGCGAAGTGTCGGTGATCGACGCGAACGGTCGCGAGCGCGAGCGCTACAAGGTGCCTTACGGTGCGACGATTTCCGTCAAGGACGGCGCGCCGGTCAAGGCGGGTCAGACGGTCGCCAACTGGGATCCGCATACCCATCCGATCGTGTCGGAAGTGGCCGGTGTGGTGCGCTTCATCGACTTCATCGATGGCGTCACCGTGCAGAGCCAGACCGACGAACTCACCGGTTTGGAATCGGCGGTGGTGACCGATCCGAAGCGTCGCGGTACCGCGGCGAAGGATCTGCGTCCGATCGTGCGTCTGGAAGACAGCAAGGGCCGCGAGCTCAAGCTGCCGGGTACCGACGTGCCGGCGCAGTACTTCCTGCCGGCCGGTGCGATCGTGTCGATTCAGAACGGCGCCGAAGTGGGCGTGGGCGATGTGGTTGCCCGTATCCCGCAGGAAACGTCGAAGACCCGCGACATCACCGGTGGTCTTCCGCGCGTGGCCGACTTGTTCGAAGCGCGCAAGCCGAAAGAACCGGCGATTCTCGCCGAGCGTTCGGGCGTGGTCAGCTTCGGCAAGGACACCAAGGGCAAGCAGCGCCTGATCATCAAGGACAGCGATGGCAACGAGCACGAAGAGCTGATTCCGAAGTGGCGTCAGGTCATCGTGTTCGAAGGCGAACACGTGGAGAAGGGCGAAACCGTGGTGGACGGCGAGCCCAATCCGCACGACATCCTGCGTTTGCTGGGTGTCGAGCCCTTGGCTGCTTACTTGGTCAAGGAAATTCAGGACGTCTATCGCCTGCAAGGTGTGAAGATCAACGACAAGCACATCGAAACGATCATTCGTCAGATGCTGCGCAAGGTCGAGATCACCGAGCCGGGCGAGAGCCATTACCTCCGCGGCGAGCAGGTCGAGCGCGTGCGTATCACTGCCGAAAACGATCGCGCAGAGAGCCGCAACGAGCGTCCGGCCGACTTCCAGTCGGTGCTGCTCGGCATCACCAAGGCATCGTTGGCGACCGAGTCGTTTATTTCGGCCGCATCGTTCCAGGAAACCACTCGCGTTCTTACCGAAGCGGCGGTTCGTGGCACGCGCGATACCTTGCGTGGTTTGAAGGAAAATGTTATTGTCGGCCGTCTGATTCCGGCAGGTACGGGTCTGGCGTATCACGCACAGCGTCATCGCCAGGGCGGGTTGACCGCCTCGGAACTGGAAGCTCTTTCCAGCTCCTCCCAGGCTTCCTTCTCGGAGGCGCCGGTAGGCACTGATGCAGGTGTTGAGTAAGCCCCCATCGGCTTTACTCACCGACATACGAAATGAGGCGCATGGAATGCGCCTCGTGTTCGAGTCAAGGATGGCGGGCTCGCTCTTACCTGGTGTTTTCTTGCCTGAGGTAAGGCGCCCATGTTAAATTCCCGCTTCTCGGCAGACCGGTTTATTCGGTCTGCCTTTATGTTTCCCAGGAATAGCTTCGCATGACGACAGTCAATCAGCTGGTGCGCAAATCCCGCAGCCCGAAGAGCTACAAGAGCGCTTCGCCGGCGCTGCAAAGCAGCCCGCAACGCCGCGGCGTCTGCACGCGCGTGTACACCACCACCCCCAAGAAGCCGAACTCGGCGCTGCGTAAGGTCGCCAAAGTGCGCCTGACCAACGGCTACGAAGTCATCAGCTACATCGGTGGTGAAGGCCATAATCTGCAAGAACACTCGGTCGTGCTCATCCGCGGCGGTCGTGTGAAGGACCTGCCGGGTGTGCGTTACCACACCGTTCGCGGCAGCCTCGACTGCGCTGGTGTCACCAAGCGCCGCCAGGCTCGTTCGAAGTACGGCGCCAAGCGTCCGAAGAGCTAAGTTAAAGGACACGAAACATGTCGCGTAAAGGTTCACATCCCGCCCGTCTGGTCCTGCCCGATCCCAAGCACGGCAGCCAGCTCATCGCCCGTTTCATCAACATGGTGATGAAGAGCGGCAAGAAGTCCGTCGCCGAAGCCATCGTTTACGGTGCGCTCGACCATCTCGGCGAAAAACACGCCGAGCCGGTGCAGCTCGTCGAGAAGGCGCTGGGCAACATCGCGCCTGCCGTTGAGGTGAAGTCCCGTCGTGTCGGCGGCGCCACCTACCAGGTGCCGGTCGAAGTGCGTCCGGGTCGTCGTATGGCGCTGGCCATGCGTTGGGCGATCGAAGCTGCGCGCAAGCGCGGTGAAACGTCCATGCCGCGCAAGCTGGCTGCCGAGCTGCTGGAAGCTTCCGAAAATCGCGGCGGCGCGATCAAGAAGCGCGAAGAAACGCATCGTATGGCGGAAGCCAACAAGGCGTTCTCGCACTACCGCTGGTAAGCAAGACCGTAAGCATTCGAGGTTAGTACCGTGGCACGCACCACCCCAATCGAGCGCTACCGCAACTTCGGCATCATGGCCCACATCGATGCCGGTAAGACCACCACCACGGAGCGCATCCTGTTCTACACCGGCGTCAGTCACAAGATTGGCGAGGTGCATGACGGCGCGGCGACGATGGATTGGATGGAGCAGGAGCAGGAGCGCGGCATCACCATTACGTCGGCGGCAACGACGGCGTTTTGGAAGGGGATGGATCGCTCTCTGCCCGAGCACCGCTTCAACATCATCGACACGCCAGGCCACGTGGACTTCACCATTGAGGTGGAGCGTTCGTTGCGTGTGCTCGATGGCGCGGTGTTCGTGCTTTGCGCCGTGGGTGGCGTGCAGCCGCAGTCCGAAACAGTGTGGCGCCAAGCCAACAAGTACAACGTGCCTCGCCTTGCGTTCGTCAACAAGATGGATCGCACCGGTGCGAATTTCAGTAAGGTCGTCGACCAGCTGAAGTCGCGCCTGGGTGCCCATCCGGTGCCGATGCAGGTGCCGATCGGCGCGGAAGACAACTTCGAAGGCGTGATCGACCTCATCAAGATGAAGGCGATCATCTGGGATATGGAATCCCAGGGCATGAAGTTCGAGTACCAGGACATCCCGGCCAACCTGAAAGACGCTGCCGAAAAGGCGCGCAACTTCATGGTGGAATCGGCCGCGGAAACGTCCGAAGAACTGATGAACAAGTACTTGGAAGAGGGCGACCTTACCGAGGACGAAGTCATAAAGGGTTTGCGCGCTGGCACGTTGTCGAACACGCTGATTCCGGTGTTCTGCGGTACCGCGTTCAAGAACAAGGGCGTGCAGGCCATGCTCGACGCAGTGATTCAGTTGCTGCCGTCGCCGGCCGATCGTCCGCCCGTCAAGGGCATCGACGAGAACGATCACGAAGCCAGCCGCACGGCTGACGACAATGCACCGTTCTCTTCGCTCGCATTCAAGATCATGACCGATCCGTTCGTTGGTTCGCTCACGTTCTTCCGCGTTTACTCGGGCACGCTGAACTCCGGCGACGCCGTGTACAACCCGGTGAAATCGAAGAAAGAGCGCATCGGTCGCATCCTGCAGATGCACGCGAACGAGCGTCAGGAAATCAAGGAAGTGCGCGCCGGCGATATCGCCGCTGCGGTCGGCCTGAAAGATGTCACCACGGGCGACACGCTGTGCTCGCAAGATCACGTGATCACGCTGGAGCGCATGACGTTCCCGGAACCGGTGATCTCGATGGCGGTCGAGCCGAAGACCAAGTCCGACCAGGAAAAGATGGGTATCGCGCTGGGTCGCCTGGCTGCGGAAGATCCGTCGTTCCGCGTGCGCACCGACGAAGAATCGGGCCAGACCATCATCGCCGGCATGGGCGAGCTGCATCTGGACATTATCGTCGATCGCATGCGTCGCGAGTTCAATGTGGAAGCGAACGTCGGCAAGCCGCAGGTGGCTTACCGCGAAACGATCCAAGGTGCGTACAAGGCGGACTTCAAGCACGCCAAGCAGTCCGGTGGTAAGGGTCAGTACGGTCACGTGGTCATCGAGTTCTCTCGCATGAACGATGCGGATCTCAAAAACCCGGACGTGAAGGATGACTTCCTGTTCGTCAACGACATTACGGGCGGTGTGGTTCCCAAGGAATACATCCCGTCGGTGGAAAAAGGCTTGCGCGAATCGATCACCAGCGGCCAGCTTGCTGGCTTTCCGGTGGTTGGTGTGAAGGCGAAGCTGGTGTTCGGTTCCTACCACGACGTCGACTCGTCGGAAATGGCCTTCAAGATCGCCGCGCACGGCGCGTTCCGCGAGCTCTTCAAGGAGGGCGCGAAGCAATCGCAGCCGATCCTGCTCGAGCCGATCATGAAGGTCGAAATCGTGACGCCCGAGGATTACCTCGGCGACGTGATGGGCGACGTAAGCCGTCGTCGTGGTGTGCTCCAGGGTTCTGACGATACGCCGTCCGGCAAGACCATCGACGCGATGATTCCGCTTGGTGAGATGTTCGGTTACGCCACGGCGCTTCGCTCGCAGACGCAGGGTCGAGCCACCTTCACGATGGAATTCGATCACTACGAACCGGCACCGAACAACATCGCCGAACAGGTCATGAAGAAGGCCTGAGAAGGCCGCCTTCTCCAAACAACACAGTTCTTTCAGAGGTTTGAACCATGGCAAAGGGTAAATTCGAACGCACCAAGCCACACGTGAACGTGGGCACGATTGGTCACGTGGACCACGGCAAGACGACGCTGACGGCAGCGCTGACGAAGATCGGCGCCGAGCGTTTCGGTGGTGAATTCAAGGCGTACGACCAGATCGACGCGGCGCCGGAAGAAAAGGCGCGCGGTATCACGATCTCCACGGCGCACGTGGAATACGAATCGCCGACCCGCCACTACGCGCACGTGGATTGCCCGGGCCACGCCGACTACGTGAAGAACATGATCACGGGTGCGGCGCAGATGGACGGCGCGATCCTGGTGTGCTCGGCCGCCGACGGCCCGATGCCGCAGACGCGCGAACACATCCTGCTCAGCCGTCAGGTGGGCGTGCCCTACATCGTCGTGTTCCTGAACAAGGCCGACATGGTGGACGACGCGGAGCTCTTGGAACTCGTCGAAATGGAAGTGCGCGAGCTGCTGTCCAAGTACGAATTCCCGGGCGACGACACCCCGATCATCAAGGGTTCGGCGCTGAAGGCGCTGGAAGGCGACCAGTCCGAAATCGGCGTGCCGGCGATCATCAAGCTGGTGGATGCGCTGGACACCTACATCCCGGAACCGGTGCGCGTGCTGGACAAGGCCTTCCTGATGCCGGTGGAAGACGTGTTCTCGATCTCCGGCCGTGGCACCGTGGTGACCGGTCGTGTGGAGACGGGCATCATCAAGGTCGGCGACGAAATCGAAATCGTGGGCCTGAAGCCCACGGTCAAGACCACCGTGACCGGCGTGGAAATGTTCCGCAAGCTGCTCGACCAGGGTCAGGCCGGCGACAACGTGGGTCTGCTGCTGCGCGGCACGAAGCGTGAAGACGTCGAGCGTGGCCAGGTGTTGGCCAAGCCCGGTTCGATCACCCCGCACACCGACTTCGAAGGCGAGATCTACGTGCTGTCGAAGGAAGAAGGCGGCCGTCACACCCCGTTCTTCAGCAACTACCGCCCGCAGTTCTACTTCCGTACGACGGACGTGACCGGAGCGATCAAGTTGCCGGAAGGCACGGAAATGGTGATGCCGGGCGACAACGTGAAGATCTCGGTGACGTTGATTGCGCCGATCGCGATGCAGGAAGGTCTGCGTTTCGCGATTCGCGAAGGTGGCCGCACCGTCGGCGCCGGCGTCGTCGCGAAGATCCTCAAGTAAGTTGCTGTACGAAAACCGCCTGCCAACGCAGGCGGTTTTTCGTAAACGCTTGTCCTATGGCCGGAACTAGGCTATAGTCGCCAAGTTGACTCGCCGTCCAACTTGCTTTGGGCGGCACACCGCGAAATGAGGCGCAGGAAGTGCTTCGAGTTCGCTAACAAGGATGTTGTGGGGATTCCCTGGGTTTTAGAGCTTAAGTCTCTGCTTCCTAAAGGGTTTCCACTACGTTTTCCGTCTGGGCAGGCCGACAATGAGGCCTGCTCGGCGTTTTGGAGTCTGCGGAAGAATTAATTTCCGTAGCTCTTGTGCAGTACCTGCAGTGCAATTGGGTTGTGCGAGGTGGTGAGAAGCCACTTCGATTCACAAATTTGTTCTTTAGATAACAGGACACGGTTATGGCGAACCAAAAGATTCGCATTCGGCTCAAGGCGTTCGATCATCGTCTGATCGATCGTTCGGCGAGCGAAATCGTCGAGACGGCCAAGCGCACCGGCGCTACGGTTCTCGGTCCGATTCCGCTTCCGACCAAGATCGAGCGCTACACCATCTTGGTGTCGCCGCACGTCGATAAAGACGCTCGCGATCAGTACGAAACCCGCACCCACAAGCGCGTGCTGGACATCGTCGATCCCAACGACAAGACCGTGGACGCGCTCATGAAGCTCGATCTCGCCGCTGGCGTTGACGTTCAGATCAAGCTTGGTTGAGCGATAGACAGGATACGAACATGAGTATCGGACTGGTTGGCCGCAAATGCGGCATGAGCCGACTCTTCACCGAAGACGGACGCTCGATCCCGGTAACGCTGATTGAAGCGACGCCGAATCGCGTAACGCAGGTGAAGACGGAAGATAACGATGGTTACACCGCGGTGCAGGTCGCCGTTGGCGTCAAGCGCGCCAGCTTGCTGACCGCGCCGGAAAAAGGCCACTACGCCAAGGCGAAAGTCGAGCCGGGTCGTGGTCTGTGGGAATTCCGCCTGAATGCGGCCGACGCCGGCAAATATGCCGTCGGCGCCGAAATCAAGGCTGACGAGGTGTTCCAGGTCGGTCAGATCGTCGACGTGGCCGGCGTCAGCAAGGGTAAGGGTTTCCAGGGCACCATCAAGCGCCATGGTTTCACCATGGGCGACGCAACGCACGGTAACTCGCTGTCGCATCGCGCGCCGGGTTCTATCGGTCAGCGTCAGACGCCGGGTCGCGTGTTCCCGGGCAAGAAAATGTCCGGCCACATGGGTGCAGTGAATCGCACCCAGCAGGGGCTGGAAGTGGTCAAGATCGACGCCGAGCGTCATCTGATTGCGGTCAAGGGCGCGGTACCGGGTGCTACCGGTGGCGACGTCGTGATCCGCCCGACCACCAAGGGTTGAGGAGAGACGGCATGGAACTGAATGTTATTGGCGCCAAGCCGCTCAGCGTGTCGGACGATGTGTTCGGCGGCGAGTTCAAGCAGGCCCTGATTCACCAAGTGGTCGTTGCCTATCGGGCAGGCGGTCGCGCAGGTACCAAGGCGCAGCTCTCGCGTGGCGAACTGTCCGGTACCACCAAGAAGTTCAAGAAGCAGAAGGGCGGCGGCGCCCGTCACGGTGACTACCGTGCCCCGATCTTCGTGGGCGGTGGCGTGACGTTCGCAGCCAAGCCCCGCAGCTTTGAGCAGAAAGTCAACCGCAAGGCCTATCGCGTGGCCATTCGCTCCATCCTTTCGGAGCTGAATCGCCAGGGTCGTCTAAAGGTCGTCGAGAGCTTCAACATCGACACCCCGAAGACCAAGTCGATGGTCGCCAAGTTGGTCGAGCTGCAAGTTTCCGGCCGCGTGCTGCTGGTGTCGGAAGACGCCAACGAAGCGCTGTACCTGGCTGCGCGCAACATCCCGTACCTCCATGTGGTGGACGTGATTGCGCTGAACCCGGTCAGCCTGGTCGGTTCCGACCACGTGGTGATGACCGTCGAAGCGGTCAAGAAGGTCGAGGAGTGGCTGGCATGAGCAACGAACGCATTTTGAATACGCTGCGCGCGCCGCACATTTCCGAAAAGGCGGCCCGTCTTGCCGAGGGCAACCAGTACGTTTTCGTTGTTGCTCCCGAAGCAACCAAGGCCGATGTCCGTGCCGCGGTCGAGAAGATGTTCGACGTCAAAGTCGAGCAGGTGAATCTCGTCAACGCCAAGGGCAAGGTCAAGTCCTTCCGTTTCCGCGCGGGCAATCGCCAGGGCAAGCGCAAGGCCTACGTCCGTCTCGCCGAAGGCCAGACGATCGACGTGGCTGCGAAGGCCTGAGCCAGGAGTTCTGACAGATGGCACTAATCAATCACAAGCCAACCTCGCCGGGTCGTCGCGACGCAGTCAGCGTCCGCACCGAGGGGCTGCATAAGGGCGCACCGTACGCGCCGCTGACCGAAAGTCAGTCGAAGACGGGTGGCCGCAACCATTTCGGTCGCATCACCACGCGTCATCGCGGCGGCGGTCACAAGCAGGCTTACCGCATCATCGATTTCAAGCGCGACAAAGAAGGCATCGCTGCCAAGATTGAGCGCCTGGAATACGATCCGAACCGCACCGCGCACATCGCGCTGCTGTGCTACGCCGACGGCGAGCGCCGCTACATCATCGCGCCGGCTGGCGTGGCGGTGGGTGATCGCGTGGTCTCGGGTCACGATGCTCCGATCAAGGTCGGCAACAGCCTGCCCCTGCGCAACATCCCGGTCGGTTCGACGGTGCATTGCGTGGAAATGAAGCCCGGCAAGGGTGCGCAGATCGCGCGTTCGGCCGGCGCCTCGGTGCAGCTGATCGCTCGCGAATCGGGCTACGCCACCATCCGTCTGCGCTCGGGCGAAATGCGCCGCGTGCCGGTCGATTGCCGCGCCACCATCGGTGAAGTCGGCAACTCCGAGCACAGCTTGCGCAAGCTCGGCAAGGCCGGTGCTACCCGCTGGAAGGGCATTCGCCCGACCGTTCGCGGTGTGGTGATGAACCCGGTCGACCATCCGCACGGCGGTGGCGAAGGCCGTACCTCCGGTGGCCGTCATCCGGTCAGCCCGTGGGGCACGCCGACCAAGGGCTACAAGACCCGTAACAACAAGCGCACGCAGCAGTTCATCGTGCGTCGTCGCAAGTAATTAGGAAACCGTCATGCCGCGTTCATTGAAGAAAGGTCCGTTCGTCGACCTTCACCTCGTGAAGAAGGTGGAAGCTGCGGTTTCCACTAACTCCAAGCGCCCGATCAAGACCTGGTCGCGTCGCTCCATGATCCTGCCGGAAATGGTGGGATTGACCATCGCCATCCACAACGGTCGCCAGCACGTGCCGGTGCTCGTCAACGAAAACATGGTCGGGCACAAGCTCGGCGAGTTTGCCGTGACGCGTACCTTCAAGGGCCATGGCGGCGATAAGAAGGGCAAGTGATGAGCACCGAAGCCAAAGCGATCCTGCGCAGCGCTCGCATTTCAGCGCAGAAGGCACGCCTGGTAGCTGACCTGGTCCGCGGTATGCCCGTGGGCCGCGCCAGCGACGTGCTCCAGTTCACCAACAAGAAGGCCGCGCACATGGTTCGTAAAGTGCTGCTGTCGGCCGTCGCCAACGCCGAGAACAACCTCGGTGCTGACGTCGATGAATTGAAGGTCTCCAAGATCTTCGTCGACGAAGGTCCGGCGATGAAGCGTATGCACGCCCGCGCCAAAGGCCGCGGTTCCCGCATCCTGAAGCGCACGAGCCACATCACTGTGGTCGTTGGCAACTAAGAGGACGTAGACGATGGGTCATAAAGTTCATCCCACCGGTATCCGCCTCGGCATCGCCAAGGACTGGAACTCGAAGTGGTACGCCAATAAGGGCGAATACGCCCAGTACCTCGCTGCCGACCTCAAGGTCCGCGAGATGCTGCGCAAGAAGCTGGCTGCCGCCGGTATCTCGAAGATTCAGATCGAGCGCCCGGCCAAGACCGCCCGTGTGACGATTCACACCGCCCGTCCGGGCGTGGTGATCGGCAAGAAGGGTGAGGACATCGAGAAGCTGCGCAAAGAAGTCAGCGACATGATGGGCGTTCCGGCGCACATCAACGTCAACGAAGTGCGCAAGCCCGAACTCGATGCGCAGCTGGTCGCCGAATCGATCGCTCAGCAGCTCGAGCGCCGCATCATGTTCCGTCGCGCGATGAAGCGCGCCGTGGGCAACGCGATGCGCCTGGGCGCCCTGGGTATCAAGATCAACGTGTCCGGTCGTTTGAACGGCGCCGAGATCGCTCGCTCCGAGTGGAGTCGTGAAGGTCGCGTGCCGCTTCATACACTGCGCGCCGACATCGACTACGGCACCGCCGAAGCGAAGACCACGTACGGCATCATCGGCATCAAGGTCTGGATCTACAAGGGCGAAATCTTCGACTTGTCCCAGGTCGGCCAGGAGCCGAAGGAAGAGCAGCAGGCCTCCCAGCCGCGTCGTGAACGCGAAGGTGGCGAGGGTCGTCGTGAAGGTCGTCGCGATCGCGATGGTGGCGAAGGCCGCCGCGAGCGGACGAAGTAAGGGAGAGTTGCCATGTTGCAACCCAAGCGAACCAAATTCCGTAAGCAGTTTAAGGGCCGTAACGACGGCTTGGCGTTCAGCGCCAACCTCGTCAGCTTCGGCGAATACGGCCTCAAGGCGACGACGCACGGTGCACTCACCGCGCGTCAGATCGAAGCGGCACGTCGTTGCATCACGCGTTTCGTGAAGCGCGGCGGCAAATTGTGGATCCGCGTGTTCCCGGACAAGCCGATCACCAAGAAGCCGATCGAAGTCCGAATGGGCGCCGGTAAGGGTGGCGTGGAGTACTGGGTCGCACCGATCCAGCCAGGCCGCATGCTTTATGAAATCGAGGGTGTCGACGAGGCAACCGCGCGCGAGGCGTTTCGCCTGGCCGCTGCCAAGTTGTCGGTGCAGACCCAGTTTGTGACCAGGGCGGTGATGTGATGGCCACCAAAGATCTCAACAACAAGTCGGCCGAAGAGCTGAAACAGCATCTGCTGGACCTTCGCAAGGAGCAGTTCAACCTGCGCATGCAGAAGGGCACCGGCCAGCTCAGCCAGCCGCACCAACTGCGCCGTGTTCGGCGCGATATCGCCCGCACGAAATTCGTGCTCGGCGGCAAGAAGTAAGAGGCGGCCGACATGAGCGACAACACTAAGCAGGCGCGTACCCTCGAGGGTCGCGTTATCAGCAACAAGATGGAAAAGACGGTTACCGTACTGATCGAACGCCAAGTGCAGCATCCGCTGCTGGGCAAGATCGTGCGCCGTTCCACCAAGCTCCACGCTCAGAACGATCTGGGCGCGAACGAGGGCGACGTGGTGCGCATCGCGGAATGCCGTCCGCTTTCCAAAACCAAACATCACCGCGTGGTCGAAATCGTCACGCGCGCCGAAGCGTAAGGGGAGGGTGCAGCCATGATCCAGATGCAAAGCACGCTTTCCGCCGCCGACAACAGCGGCGCCAAGGAACTGATGTGCATCAAGGTGCTCGGCGGCTCCAAGCGCCGTTACGCCGCGATCGGTGACGTGATCAAAGTCACCGTGAAAGATGCCATCCCGCGTGGCAAGGTGAAGAAGGGCGAGGTCTACAACGCCGTGGTGGTTCGTACCGCCAAGGGTGTGCGCCGCGCCGACGGTTCGCTGATCCGTTTCGACGGTAACGCAGCCGTACTCCTCAACAATAAGCTCGAGCCGATCGGCACCCGTATTTTCGGGCCCGTGACTCGTGAGCTGCGCGGCGAGAAGTTCATGAAGATCGTCTCGCTCGCACCCGAAGTGCTCTGAGGCGGAGAAGAACCATGAACCGTATCCGCAAAGGTGATCAGGTCATCGTGATCACCGGTAAAAACAAAGGTCAGCGCGGCGACGTGCTGCGCGTTGAGGGCGATCGCGTGTTCGTCTCCAACGTCAACCTGGTCAAGCGTCACACCAAGCCGAATCCGCAGGCCAACCAGGCCGGTGGCATCGTCGAGCGTGAAGCTTCGATCCATATCTCTAATGTGCAGCTGTTCAACCCCGCCACGAACAAGGGTGAACGCGTAGGTGCCAAGACGCTCTCTGATGGGCGCAAGGTCCGCGTGTTCCGTTCGTCCGGCGAGGTCCTGGACGCGTAAGGAACACAAGTCATGACGCGCCTTGAAACCTTTTACAAAGAACAAGTCATCCAAAAGCTCACCGAGCGTTTTGGATACGACAACGTGATGCAGGTTCCCCGCATCACCAAGATCACGCTGAACATGGGCGTGGGCGAAGCGGCGGGCAATAAGAAAGTGCTCGAAAACGCCGTGGCCGACATGGCCAAGATCGCCGGCCAGAAGCCGATCACGACCAAGGCGCGCGTTTCCGTCGCCTCGTTCAAGATCCGCGACGGTTGGCCGATCGGCTGCAAAGTCACCTTGCGCCGCGCGACCATGTGGGAATTCCTGGATCGCCTGATCAACATCTCGCTGCCCCGCGTCCGCGACTTCCGCGGCGTGTCGGGTCGCGCCTTCGACGGCCGTGGTAACTACAACTTCGGCATCAAGGAACAGATCATCTTCCCGGAAATCGACTTTGACGCTGTCGACGCGATGCGCGGTATGGATATCTCCATCACCACCACCGCCAAGACCGACGAAGAAGCCAAAGCGCTGCTGGAAGCTTTCAGCTTCCCGTTCCGCAACTAAGAGATCGCGAGAGATTTATGGCAAAGACCTCCATGGTTAACCGCGACATCAAGCGGACCAAGCTCGTCAAGAAGTACGCCGCCAAGCGCGCCGAACTGAAGGCGATCGTGCTGAATCCGAAGTCCTCTTACGAGGAAAAGATGGAAGCGCAGACCAAGCTGCAGAAGCTGCCGCGCGACGCCAGCCCGAGCCGCCAGCGCAACCGTTGCGAACTGTCGGGCCGTCCGCGTGGCGTGTACCGCAAGTTCGGCCTCGGCCGTAACAAGCTGCGCGAAGCCACCATGCGTGGCGACGTGCCGGGCCTGCGCAAGGCCAGCTGGTAATCGTTCCAAGGTCGTCTTGCCCCTAAAAGGGCAAGACACCAAACCCCGACGGCGTGGTGACACGCCGTCGCTGATGCGATTTTGAAGCATCGGTATTCGCAAAAGCCGGAAAGGCTGCTACACTTGTCGGTCTGCGTATCGCAGTCCGTCTTATATGGCGGCTTACAACTCAATATTGATTTCCGGTTTTATCGGATATCGGTGCACTCTGAAGGAAGTTTTCATGAGCATGACTGATCCCATCGCCGATCTGTTTACGCGCATTCGCAATGCCCAAGCAACGGGCAAGCAGACTGTCAACGTACCGTCGTCGAAACTGAAGGTGGCCCTGGCCAATCTTCTCAAGAACGAGGGCTACATCCTCGACGCCAAGACCTCCAGCGCGGAGGGCAAGCCGGTGCTCGAGATCAAGCTCAAGTATTTCGAAGGCCGTCCGGCCATCGAGCGCATCGAGCGCGTCAGCCGTTCGGGTCTGCGCGTGTACCGCGGCAAGGGTGACCTGCCGAAGGTGCTCGGCGGCCTGGGTATTTCGATCATCTCGACTTCCGCCGGTCTGTTGACCGACAAGCAAGCTCGCGCTCAAGGCGTGGGCGGCGAAGTCATCGGCCTGGTCGCGTAAGGAGCTTCCGATGTCCCGTGTTGCCAAGAAACCGATTTCCCTGCCCAAGGGCGTTGAGCTCAAGGTTGCAGAAGACAGCATCGCCGTGAAGGGCCCGAAGGGCGCCTTGTCCATCCATGCCCTGCCGGGCGTGACGGTGGCCAACGACAACGGCACCGTGAACATCCAGGTCGCCGAAGGCGCCGAGGACAAGTTCGGCGGTACCGCTCGCGCGCTGCTGGCGAACATGATCAAGGGCGTGTCCGAAGGTTACGAGCGCAAGCTGGAACTCGTCGGCGTGGGTTACCGCGCTTCGATGACCGGCAAGGCGCTGAACCTGAGCCTGGGCTTCTCCCACCCGGTGGTCTTCAATGCGCCGGAAGGCATCAGCATTGAAACCCCGTCGCAGACCGAAATCCTGATCAAGGGTTCGGACAAGCAGCTGGTGGGCGAAGTTGCCGCCAAGATCCGTGGTTACCGTCCGCCGGAACCCTATAAGGGCAAGGGCGTTCGCTACTCCGGCGAGAAGATCACCATTAAGGAAGCCAAGAAGGCATAAGCGATCCCTCGCGAAGACTTGGCCATCCATGGCCAAGACTCTTCAAAAGAGCCGCATAAAAGCCGATCCGCTTTCTGGAGACACATGATGAACAAGAAAGAAGCCCGTCTGCGCCGCGCCAAGTCCACGCGCGCTCACATCCGCAAGCTTGCGGTGGCTCGTCTGTCGGTGCATCGCACCGGCCAACATCTCTACGCCCAGGTGTTCGACGCCTCCGGCGAAAACGTGGTGGCCGCTGCGTCGACCGTGCAGAAGTCGCTTGCCGAAGGTTTGAAGGGCACCAAGAACTTGGCCGCCGCCGCTGCTGTCGGTAAAGCAGTCGCCGAGCGCGCCAAGGCTGCCGGCATCGAAGCCGTTGCGTTCGACCGCTCCGGTTTCCGCTACCACGGTCGCATCAAGGCGCTTGCCGATGCCGCTCGTGAAGCCGGCCTCAAGTTCTAAGCAATTACAACAACAACTCCAAGCGGCATAGCCGCAAGAAAAAGTCCCGGATGGTCCGGGCACACGGAAAAAGATTATGTCTTCTACTGATCGCGAAAATTCAGACGGCCTGCTCGAGAAGCTGATTGCCGTGAACCGCGTGGCCAAGACCGTCAAGGGTGGTCGCCAGATGAGTTTCACCGCGCTGACCGTGGTCGGCGACGGCGAGGGCAAGGTCGGCTTCGGCTATGGCAAGGCGCGTGAAGTGCCGGTCGCCATCTCCAAGGCCATGGACCGCGCTCGCCGCAACATGGTGAGCATCGACCTGAACAACGGCACTCTGTGGTACGCCATCAAGGCCAACCACGGCGCAGCTCGCGTGTTCATGCAGCCCGCCTCGGAAGGTACGGGCGTGATCGCCGGCGGCGCCATGCGCGCTGTGCTGGAAGTGGTCGGTGTGAAGAACGTGCTGGCCAAGGCTGTCGGTTCGCGCAACCCGATCAACCTGGTGCGCGCCACCATCAAGGGCCTGCAGGCCGTTGCCTCGCCGAAGCAGATCGCTGCGAAGCGTGGCAAGACCGTGGAAGAGGTGATGGGCAATGGCTAACAACGATAAGACCGTCCGCGTCCGCCTGGTCAAGGGCCTGCGCGGTGTACAGAGCCGTCATCGCTTGAGCGTCAAGGCGCTCGGCCTGAACAAGCTCAACGACGTCCGTGAATTGAAGGACAGCCCGCAGGTGCGTGGCTTGATCAACACGGTCTATTACCTCGTGCGGGTTGAGGAGTAAGCATCATGCGTCTGAATGACATCAAACCGGCAGCTGGTTCGCGCAAGACGCGCCTGCGCGTCGGTCGCGGTATCGGTTCGGGCCTGGGCAAGACCGCTGGCCGCGGCCACAAGGGTCAGCATGCTCGCGCCGGCGGTACCCATAAGTTCGGTTTCGAAGGCGGTCAGATGCCGCTGCAGCGCCGCCTGCCGAAGGTCGGCTTCCGTTCGCTGAAGAAGGCCGAGAGCCAGGAAGTGTTCCTGTATCAGCTGGCCAATCTGAAGGCCGACGTGATCGACGCGGTCGTGCTGCATCAGGCTGGCCTGATCGACAGCCGCGCCAAGAAGGTCAAGGTCGTCGCCAAAGGCGAGATCGGCCGCGCCGTGAAGCTGTCGGGTCTGCTGGCTACGGCCGGCGCCAAGGCTGCGATCGAAGCTGCCGGCGGCAGCGTGGAGTAATCACACGTGGCCGCAGCCAAAGGCACATCGGTCGGATCGCTCGGTAAGTTGACCGAGCTTCGTCAACGCATCTTCTTCGTGATCGGTGCGTTGATCGTGTACAGACTCGGCTCGTTCATTCCGGTGCCGGGTGTGAATCCGGACGCGATGAGCGCTTTGATCGGTCAGAGTGGCGGCATCTTGGACATGTTCAACATGTTCTCGGGTGGTTCGCTGGGACGTTTGTCGGTGTTTGCGCTGGGCGTGGTGCCGTACATCTCCGCATCGATCGTGGTGCAGATGATGGGTTCGGTGATCCCCAGTCTGCAGGCGCTGCGCAAGGAAGGTCAGGCAGGTCAGCGTCAGCTGACGATGTATACGCGAATCGGCACGGTGGGCTTGTCGGCCTTCCAGGCCTTCGGTATCGCGGTCGCGCTGATGAAGCAGACCGGCCCGGCGGGCCCTGTGGTCTACATGCCTGGCTTCGGATTTGTGTTGTCGTCGGTCGTCGGTTTGACCGCTGGCTCGATGTTCCTGATGTGGCTGGGCGAGCAGATGACCGAGCGCGGTATCGGCAACGGTATTTCGCTGCTGATTTTCGCGGGTATCGTGGCTGGTTTGCCGAATGCAGTGGCGCACACGTTGTCGATGTCGAGCAACGGCGAGCTGAGCACGATCAAGCTCGTGATGGTGGTGACCTTGGTGTTGGCGGTCACGGCGTTCGTGGTGTTCATGGAGCGCGCTCAACGGCGCATTACCGTGAATTACGCGCGGCGATCCGGCGGGCAGCGTTCGTACATGAACCAGACCTCGCATTTGCCGCTCAAGATCAACATGTCCGGCGTGATTCCGCCCATCTTCGCGAACAGTATTTTGATGTTCCCGGCGATGGCCGCCACGTGGGGCAATGCCAGCCACCAGTCGCGCTGGTTGCAGAACGTGGTGCAGGCGCTTAGCCCCGGCGAGCCGCTGTACGACATCATTTACGCAGTTTTGGTGATTACGTTCGCCTTCTTCTACACGGCGATCGTTTTCAACTCGCAGGACACGGCCGACAACCTCAAGCGTTCTGGCGCGCTGATTCCGGGTATCCGCCCGGGTCGCTCGACCGCTGAGTACATCGATGCCGTAATGACCCGTCTGACCGGTGTGGGCGCTATCTACCTCGTGCTGGTCTGTCTGGTGCCAACGTTCATGCAGAACGCCTGGCATGTTCCGTTCTACTTCGGCGGCACGTCGCTGCTGATCGTGGTGGTGGTGGTGATGGACTTTACGGCTCAGGTGCAAGCGCATCTGGTCAGCCACCAGTACGAAGGGTTGCTCAAAAAAGCCAACCTGCGCCGCGGCTGAGGCAGCAGGTAGGTTATGGGTGGAAGGCTGCGGCGTAGGTGCCGCGGGGCTTTCCTGACAGTTTGATTAAGGTTAGAATTGCGCGTTTACCGCGCAAGAAAGCATCGGAGAAAGTACATCATGGCGCGCATTGCGGGTGTCAATTTGCCGGTCCAGAAGCACGTCTGGGTTGGCCTGCAGAGCATCTATGGCATCGGCCGCAGCCGGGCCAAGAAGGTCTGTGAATCGGCGGGTGTAAACCCGAACGTGCAGATCAAATCGCTCAGCGAAGGCGAGGTGGAGAAGATCCGCCACGAAATCGCCAAATACGTGGTGGAAGGCGATCTGCGCCGTGAAGTCGGCATCGCCATCAAGCGCCTGATGGACCTGGGTTGCTACCGCGGTCTGCGCCACCGCCGTGGCCTGCCGGTGCGCGGCCAGCGCACGCGTACCAACGCACGCACCCGTAAGGGTCCGCGTCGTGCGATCAAGAAGTGATCGCTTCTTAAGAGATTTGGATTCCGAACATGGCAAAGCCAGTTAAGACCAAGAAGAAAGTCAAGCGTGTTGTCACCGATGCGGTGGCCCACGTGCAGGCATCCTTCAACAACACCATCGTTACCATCACCGACCGCCAGGGCAATGCTCTGTCGTGGGCGACTGCCGGCGGCGCGGGTTTCCGCGGTTCGCGCAAGTCGACCCCGTTCGCTGCTCAGGTTGCAGCCGAAAAGGCTGGCCGCGCTGCGGGCGACTACGGCGTGAAGACGGTGGAAGTGCGTATCAAGGGCCCAGGCCCGGGCCGCGAGTCGGCAGTGCGTTCGTTGAACGCGCTCGGCTACAAGGTTCTCAACATCATCGATGTCACGCCGATTCCGCATAACGGCTGCCGTCCCCCCAAGAAGCGTCGCGTCTAAGGAGCACAACCATGGCACGTTATCGTGGAGCTACCTGCAAACTCGCGCGTCGCGAAGGTTCGGATCTGAGCCTGAAGAGCCCGGCGCGCGCTATCGACTCCAAATGCAAACTGGAGAACAAGCCCGGCCAGCATGGCGCCAACAAGCGCGCGCGTTTGTCCGACTACGCTGTCCAGCTGCGTGAAAAGCAGAAGGTCAAGCGCATCTACGGTGTGCTCGAGCGTCAGTTCAGCAACTACTACACCAAGGCGTCGACCCTCAAGGGCAACACCGGTGAAAACCTGCTGCGTCTGCTCGAAAGCCGTCTGGACAACGTCGTTTACCGCATGGGTTTCGCCGTCACGCGCGCCCAGGCTCGTCAGCTCGTGTCGCACAAGGCCATCCTGGTCAACGGCAAGAAGGTCAACATTCCGTCCTACCAGGTTCGCCCGGGCGACGAAGTTGCCGTGAGCGAACGCGCACGCAACCAGCTGCGCATCCAGGAAGCAGGCACCGTGTTCGACACGATGGATCTGCGTCCGCAGTGGGTGGAAGTGGACAGCAAGAAGTTCGCGGGCACGTTCAAGTCTGTGCCGGATCGCGCCGACCTGCCGACCGACATCAACGAAGCGCTGATTGTCGAGCTTTATTCGAAGTAATTAACCGGAGCCCTGCATGGCAGTTTCGTCAACTAGCGTGTTGCGGCCGCGAGGCCTCAACGTCGAGCAGCTCGGACCGAATCGCGCCAAGGTGGTGGTTGAGCCGCTCGAGCGCGGCTTTGGTCACACCCTGGGCAACGCGCTCCGTCGCGTGCTGCTCTCCTCGATCCCTGGCAGCGCCATCGTCGAGGTAGAAATTGATGGCGTGCTGCACGAGTACACCACTCTGGAAGGTCTGCAGGAGGACGTGATCGAAGTCCTGCTGAACCTCAAGGAAGTGGCGATTCGTCAGCACACGGGTGACGAAGTCACCCTGACCCTGGCCAAGAAAGGTAAGGGTGTGGTCACGGCCGGCGACATCGCCGTCGATCACTCGGTGGAGATCATTAACCCGGAACACGTGATCTGCCACCTCACCAAGGACATCGCGCTGAACATGCGTCTGAAGGTGCGTCGCGGCGTCGGCTACCAGCCGGCCAGCTCGCGTCAGCATCCCGATGACGAAGCTCGCCCGATCGGTCGCCTGCAACTCGACGCGTCGTTCGCGCCGGTGCTGCGCGTGGCTTACGAAGTGGACGCCGCTCGTGTCGAGCAGCGCACCAACCTCGACAAGCTCGTGCTGGACATCGAAACCAACGGCACCATCGGTGCGGAAGATGCGGTTCGCAAAGCCGCTGAAATCCTCAACGATCAGTTGTCGGTGTTCGGTGACTTCTCGCGCCGCGAGAGCGCCACGGACAAGGCGGAAAAGGGCGGTTTCGATCCGCTGTTGCTCCGTCCGATCGACGATCTGGAGCTCACCGTGCGTTCGGCGAACTGCCTGAAGGCCGAGAGCATCTACTACATCGGCGATCTCGTGCAGAAGACCGAAGTGGAGCTGCTGAAGACGCCGAACCTTGGCAAAAAGTCGCTCACGGAAATCAAAGATGTCCTCGGCGTGCGTGGTCTCGCCCTGGGCATGAAGCTGGAAAACTGGCCGCCGCCGGGCTTGTCGCACGGCATGCAGCTGGGCTGATGTACCGCAGCCGCAGTCGATAAGACTGCGGCTGCAGCGTTACTGGTGCGATCGTCCTTGATCGCCGTAACAGGTAAGTGATCGCGAGTGTGCTTTTCCTGCACTGTTCTCGCATCAGAAGCGGCCATCCATGGCCGCGCTCTTATAAGAGCCCGTTTCACCAAGGGCTTAGACAGCGGGTAACCCGCGGAAAGCCGGCCATCGTGACCGGTTTTTCATAACAACAGACAAAGAGATCCTCATCATGCGTCACATGAAATCTGGGCGTAAGCTCAACCGTACCAGCAGCCATCGCGAAGCGATGTTCAAGAACATGGCGTCGTCGCTGATCAAGCACGAGCTGATCCGCACGACCCTGCCGAAGGCCAAGGAACTGCGCCGTATTGCCGAGCCGCTGATCACGCTCGCCAAGGTCGATGGCGTGGCCAACCGCCGCCTCGCGTTTGCGCGTCTGCGCGACAAGCAGGCCGTGGGCAAGCTTTTCGTCGAACTCGGCCCGCGTTACCGCGAGCGTCCCGGCGGCTACCTGCGCATCCTCAAGTGCGGCTTCCGCGCTGGCGACAATGCGCCGATGGCCTACGTGGAACTGGTCGACCGTCCGCGCGTTGAAGGCGCCGACGCCGAGTAATTCGGTTCAAGCCAATTTGGCCGTCCAAACGCAAACCCCGGCTGGGCAACCAGGCGGGGTTTGTGCTTTCTGGAGACTGTGTCAAACGGCTGCTGACAGCGTGCCGAGGAGAGGATAATGTCGTCGTTCCCGCCCCACGATTGTTTGCCATGAACCCACTTCGCTGGTCGTACCGCGTCAGTTTCTTCGCCGGCTTCCTGATTTGCGCCGCGCTGCTCGGCTTTGCGTTTTACGCGCAATATGTCCTGAATATGAGCCCGTGTCCGTTGTGCTGGTTTCAGCGGGCCGGCTTCGTGGTGATGGCCATTGCCTTTTTGCTCGGCGCCATCCATGGGCCGAGAGCTGGAGGTCGTTGGATATACACCGGTCTAGCGCTGGTGGGTGGCGTATTTGGCATGGCGATGGCCGTGCGACATTTGTGGGTTCAGTCGTTGCCGGTAGACCAGTTGCCGGATTGCGGCGCAAGCATGGATTACATGCTCAGCACGTTCCCCATCGTCAAAGTGTTCAAAATCGCGTACACCGGCTCGCGCGATTGCCATGATGTGCAACCCGTTCTTGGCTTGCCCATCCCGGTCTGGACCTTGATTTGGTTTACCCTTTTGTCGATATGGGCGATTCGCGCGACCTTGCGCCGCGCTGCGCCGAGGTTGCGTTTATGAGTCAAACAGTCCGCTCACTTCAGCATCCGAATTGGACGCCGACATCCTGGCAACAGCGCGTCGCGCTGCAGCAGCCGCACTACGAAGACGCCGCCGAGCTCAATCAAGCGGTCAGCGAGCTGGCGCATTTGCCGCCGCTGGTAACGTCGTGGGAAGTGCTCGCGCTGAAGCAGGCGTTGGCCGAAGCGCAGGAAGGCAAACGCTTTCTGCTACAAGGTGGCGATTGCGCCGAAAGCTTCGCCGATTGCGCTAGTCCGATCATCTCCAACCGTCTCAAAGTGCTGTTGCAGATGAGCCTGGTGTTGGTTCATGGGCTGAAGCAGCCGGTACTGCGCGTCGGGCGATTTGCAGGCCAATACGCAAAGCCGCGTTCTGCCGATACCGAAACGCGCGATGGCGTGACCTTGCCGAGTTTCCGCGGCGACGTCGTCAACGGTCCTGAATTTACGGCCGAAGCGCGCCGCCCCGATCCACGCCGCCTTATCCGCGCGCACGCGCACTCCGCGTTGACGATGAATTTCGTGCGCGCGCTGATCGACGGCGGTTTTGCGGATCTGCATCATCCGGAATATTGGGATCTGGCCTGGGTGGAACATTCGCCGCTCGCCGCCGAATATCGCCGCATGGTGGCTGGCATTGGCGACTCATTGCGTTTTATGGAAACGCTGGCCGGCCCTGTCGCAAGCTTTTCACGCGTGGATTTCTTCACGTCGCATGAGGCGCTGTTGCTGCACTACGAACAGGCCATCACGCGCCAAGTGCCGCGTCATCAAGGCTGGTTCAATCTCTCGACGCACTTCCCGTGGATCGGCATGCGCACTGCCGCACTCGACGGCGCGCATGTGGAATATTTCCGCGGTATTCGCAATCCCATTGCGGTAAAGGTCGGTCCTTCGGTGAAGCCGGATCAATTGCTTCCGTTGATCGATGCGCTGAATCCCGACGACGAACCGGGTCGCCTCACGCTGATCCATCGCATGGGGCATGCGCAGATCGCCAATGCGCTGCCGCCGCTGCTCGATGCCGTGAAGCGCGAAGGTCGTCGCGTGTTGTGGGTGGCCGATCCGATGCACGGAAATACGGAAAGTACATCCAACGGTTTCAAGACGCGCCGTTTCGACAACATTCGCAGCGAACTGGATCAAGCGTTCGACATTCATGCGGCCGCCGGCACGCACTTGGGTGGCGTCCATTTGGAATTGACCGGCGAAGACGTCACCGAATGCATGGGCGGCGCGCGCGATCTAAGCGAAGCCGATTTGCAGCGTGCGTACAAATCGATGGTCGATCCACGTTTGAACTACGAGCAGTCGCTGGAGCTGGCGATGCTGATCGTGCGTAAATCCAATCGGGTCGTTTGATGTCGCAGGCCGCGCTTCAGTGCGTGGCCTGCGCGTGTTCTTCCATGGCGATGCGTTCTTCCAAATTACGCTGTCCTAGCGTTGCATAAGCCTTGCAGGCGTGCGTATCGATCAATGGATTGGGCTTGCCGGGCGCCATATGCGCTACTTTTTCGCTAAACCCATCGAGCGGATGCGGCGTAAGCAGAATGTCGCAGGGCAACGCTTTCAACGTCGCAATGGTGCGTCGAAAATCATTGAGACGTTCTGGATGTGCTGGATCGTTGTATCGGTATCCCGGTGCGCTCAATAACGAAATGCTGTCTGCATAAACGATCGACAGGCACTGTTTTTCTTCGCACGAACGCCATGTCCAACCCGTGCTGCCTGGCGTATGCCCCGGCATCGCATGCATCTGCAGCGCCAACGAACCCATCGTTACGATTTCACCATCTGCAACGATGCGAACGTGCGTCACCTTGGGGTAATTCCCGCTAAGGCCGTGTTGCGGATCGTCCGGATCATCGCCGCCAAGCGCCAGCGCCTTTGCCGATGGTGCGCTCACCGCGACCGTCGCGCCGCTGTCGTGCGCCAACGCCGCGATGCCGCCGGCATGATCGGAATGCGCATGTGTGTTGAGGATCAGCTTGATGTCCTGCACGCGAAAGCCAAGCGCGCGAATATTGGATTCGATCATCGGCACGTTTTCTTGCAGCGTGCTGTCGATCAATACGAGTCCTTCCGGCGACGCGATCAGGATGGCGCCAAGGCCGCGCGACCCGACGTAATACGTGTCGCCGTAAATGCGAAACGGTTTTTGCGGTTGTGTCCATGTGGCGCGCATATCCGACGGATCGGCGCGCTTTGACGCTACATTCGTATAAGCGTGCACGGCCGGAAACGTAATCGCAGCCGCACACAAGATCACCCATCGTTTCATGGCAATGTCCCTATCGAAATGGAGTTGCCACGCTATGCGCCGATGCTGACCGAAGCGAGCACGTTTCGGTCAGCATCGAGGCCATTCAAGGGTGATTCGCGGGCACGGGCGCGTACGCGTTGCCATCTACTGTCGGCAGAAATTTCGGCGCCTGCCACGCATGCGTGTGTTGTTCGAAGCCGTAGGCGATCGAAATCAACGTCGGTTCGCTCCACTGCGTGCCGAAGAACACGATACCCACCGGCAAGCCATGCGCCCATCCTGCGGGAACGGTGATCGAGGGGTAACCCGCCACGGCAGCCGGCTGCGACGCGCCGCCAATGGTGGGATTGCCGCTGACGATATGGTCGCCCAACACCAGATCGGTGAGATAAGCCGGCCCCCACGATGGCGACAGCAATGCGTCCAGATGATTGGCCTGCAACGCCGCATCAATACCCTGCGGACCCGAGAGTTGCTTAGCCTTGGTCAACGCATCGGTATACGCCTTCTCGGTAAGCGGACCTTTCGCCTGCGCTTGTTCGAACAAGTCTTGTCCAAACCACGACATTTCCTGATTGGCTTGTTGCTTGTTGAACGCAATCAAATCGGCCAGCGTTTTGACATGCAATCCTTTGCGGTTAGCGAGATACGCATTGAGATCGTGCTTGAAGTCGTACAGCATCACGGTCATTTCCGGATCGCCGAGTTCGGCCAAATGCGGCAGCGTGACCGGATCGACAATGATCGCACCCTGCGCCTTCATCGCCGCAATCGCTTCCTCCATCACGCGGTCGGCGTTCGGTTCGTTGCCCGCGAGCTGGCGCACGACGCCGATGCGTTTGCCGCGCAATCCATTGGGATCGAGGAACTTGGTGTAGTCGGTGGCGTGCTTGTTCGCATCGGCGGTGGCCGGGTCGTGCGGATCGCTGCCGGCCATGGCGGAAAGCAGCATTGCCGCGTCGGTGACATTGCGCGCCAGCGGACCGGCGGTGTCTTGGTTGTGGCTGATCGGAATGATGCCGCTGCGGCTGACCAAACCCAGCGTTGGTTTGATACCGACAATACCGTTCATCGAGGCAGGACAGATGATCGAGCCGTCCGTTTCCGAGCCCACGGCCACCGGCACCAAGCCGGCCGCGACGGCGACCGCGGAACCGGAGCTGGAGCCGCACGGATTGCGATCCAGCGCATACGGATTGCGCGTTTGCCCGCCGCGTCCGGTCCATCCGCTACTGGCATGCGCGGAGCGGAAATCCGCCCATTCGCTCAAATTCGTCTTGCCCAAAATCACCGCGCCTGCTTTGCGTAAGCGCGCAACCAGCGGTGCATCCTGCGATGCGGGCGCGTCGACCAAGGCGAGCGAACCCGCTGTGGTCAGCGTGTGGTCGCCGGTATCGATGTTGTCTTTCAACAGCACCGGAATGCCGTAAAGCGGTCCGTGCGAGGACGCGCGTTTGGCATCCAGTTTCGCGGCGATTTTCGTCGCATCCGGATTCAACTCCAGCACGGAGCGCAAGGTGGGGCCCGACTGATCGATCTGTTGAATGCGCGCGATATCGTCCTGCACCAAGGCTTTGCTCGTGAGTTTGCCGGCATCCATCTGTTTCTGAAGATCGGTCACGCTTTGCCATGCAACGGCATCGCTGTCCTGAGCGTAAAGCGGAAGGGAAGGCAGAACGGTGAGCGCGAGCGCGGTGCACAACAACGACGGACGAATCATGGCAACCTCCGAAGTAGACCCAGGCAACGATGTGGCAGGATGACGCAGCATAACCGCACGCGCCATCGTTGGCGCGCGGGGCGAGCCTATACTTTCGGTATGACGACCATGGCCAAGCCAGTGCTTATCCGCACCCTGCGATGGATGCTTCCCCTCGCATGGTTGTTCTGCATATCGATCGCGTGGGCCGATCCGCCATCCGTACCGGACACGCTGCAGCAGCGCATCGCCGCCTGCACAACCTGTCATGGCGTGCATGGTGAAGGCTCGCCAGACGGCGGCTTCTTTCCGCGTCTGGCCGGCAAGCCCGCCGGCTATCTGGTTTTGCAGATGCAAAATTTTCAGCACGGCCTGCGCAAGTACGCACCGATGGAATACACCACGCGGTTGCTCACGCCGGCTTATATGCAGGAGATTGCCGCGTATTTCGCGGCGCAGCAGGTGCCGTATGAACGTAAATCCGTGCCGTCGCTTGCACCGGATCTCATGCGTCGCGGCGAACAGTTGGTGACGTCCGGCGATCCGTCGCTCAAAGTGCCGCCCTGTCAGGCCTGTCACGGCAAGCAGCTCACCGGTACGGAACCATCCGTTCCGGGCTTGGTAGGGCTTCCTTACGATTACATCAGCTCTCAACTCGGGTCGTGGCGCACGGGAACGCGCGCGTCCGCCGCGCCGGATTGCATGTCCGAGATCGCCAATCGTCTGGAGCCGGCAGATATCACGGCGGTGTCGGCATGGCTGGCGAGTCAGGAGGTGCCGCAAGACACGCACCCGCAGCCCGCGGGTTCGATCACACCGCCGCTGCGTTGCGGTGTCTTGCAGACGCAAGGAGGCGGCGCATGAAACGGCTTCGCTTGCTGTGGATTCCCATCGTGTTGACGGTGATCGTGATCGCCTGCGTGTGGTGGCAGTCGCATCGGCAACATCAAACATCGACATCGCCGGAAGATGCAGCGATCGCTACGCAATTGAAGGATGTTTCCGTCATCGCACGCGGACGTTACCTCGCGACGGCGGGGGACTGCGTGTCCTGTCACACTGCACAAGGCGGTAAACCGTATGCCGGTGGACGACTGCTTCCTACTCCCTTCGGCAATATCCCCGCGCCGAATATCACGCCGAATCCGGATACGGGCATCGGTCGCTGGAATTTCGCCGATTTCTGGCGCGCGCTGCACGATGGCGTCGGGCGCGACGGCGAGCCGTTGTATCCCGCGTTTTCGTACACCTCGTTCACCAAGGTGACGCGTGACGATGCGCTCGCGATGTTCGCGTATCTGCAAACGGTGCCGCCGGTTCGTCAACCCAATGCGGTATCGGGACTTCGTTTTCCCTACAACGTGCGCGCAACGTTGAAGACTTGGCGTGCGATCTACTTCAAGCCGGGCGTCTATCAACCCGACCCATCGAAATCGGCCTCGTGGAATCGCGGCGCGTATCTCGTGACGGGCTTGGGGCATTGCAACGAATGTCATGCTGCGCGCGATGCATGGGGCGGCGTGAATTCGAATGCCGTGTTGTCGGGCGGACAAATTCCGATGCAGGACTGGTACGCGCCAGACCTCAGTTCGCAAGCCCACGGCGGTCTGCGGGATTGGAGCAAGCAGGATATTGTCGATGCGTTGAAGACCGGTCAGTCGTCGAAGGGCGCCGCGTTCGGGCCGATGGCCGACGTGGTCTCCAGTAGCACGCAGCATTTGGACGACGACGATCTGCAGGCGATTGCCGAGTATTTGCAATCGCTGCCGGCGCGACCGGAACCCGCGCCGCCTCCTGCTTCGTTCGACAGCAAATCGCTGGCGGATCGGGGCAGTCATATCTACGCGGATCGCTGCGCGGATTGCCACGGCAAAGACGGCGAAGGTGTTCCAGGTGTGTATCCGCCGCTCAATCGCAATGTTTCGGTGGTCGAGCCGACCGGCATTAATGCTTCACGCATGGTATTGCTGGGAGGATTTCCTGCGGTGACGAACGGAAATTCGCGGCCCTATTCGATGCCGCCATATGCACAGCAGTTGAGCGATGCGGATGTCTCCGCCGTGGTCACGTACATTCGTCAGGCATGGTCCAATCATGCGCCTGCTGTACAAGAGCGCGATATCGTGACGTACCGACACACGCCGATCGATTGATGGCGTGTGGATGGATTATTGATCGATGCGCTGTTGTTGCGCGCGATTCGGCTCGGTGACGTGCACTTGCTCGCCTTCGTATAGCGAATCGGGTGGGCTGAGCACGATGCGGTCCTGATCCGTTAAGCCTTCACTGATTTCCACGGTGCTGCCGAAATCCCGGCCGATCGTTACCGGTTGCAGATGCACGTGTTGCTGTCCGTCGATCAGCGCAACGCGGAGACCCTCGCTGCGGAAAAGCAATGCATTAGCCGGAATTGTCACGTTGCGCGTGGCGGCCGATAGCGCCAACTTCACGTTTGCATACACGCCTGGCACCAGTTCCTGTTGCGTATTGTCGACGTCGATCTCCGTGCGCAGCGTGCGGGTGCTCGGATCGAGCGCATCGGCGGTGCGCGCCACTTTGCCGTCGATCGGCTTGGCGCCGTAGGTATTGAGCGTCACCTGCGCGGGCATGTCGATATGCACGCTTGCCGCGGAGGCTTCCGGCACGTCCACATAGACACGCAGTTTGCTGGTATCGGCGATGACGAACAAATTGCTGCCGCTGGAACCTGCATCCACCAGAGCGCCGACATCGAGGTTGCGTTGCGTGATCACGCCATCGAACGGCGCGGTGATGAATTTGAAATCTTCCAGATTCTGCAGATGCGCCACATTGGCCTGATCGGCCTGCACCGTCGCCACGTCGGCGTTGTATTGCGCACGGTATTGATCGGCCGTTTGCGCAGCGATCAAACCTTGCGCGGCGACTTTTGCGTAGCGATCGGCAGTGATTTTCGCGAACGCCTCGTTCGCCTGATCGGTGCGCATTTGCGCTTTGCCTTGCAGCAACTGATTGTCGACATCCGGCGTATCCAGGTCGGCCAGACGTTGACCCTTCTTCACTTTGGCGCCGATATCGACATACCACTTGGCGACGTAACCGGTGGTGCGCGCGTAGATTTGCGCGTCCTGCCACGAGGCGACGGTGCCCGGCAAAGTCAGCGCCTGATCTTTTGGCGCCACCTTGGGCATGATGGTGGCGACGGTGGGAATGGCATTGCGATCCGTCTCTTCGGTCAAATCATGACGCGCGTGAACGCGTCTGACGATACCGAATGCCGCGAGCGCAACCAGCGCCACGCCGAGGCCGACAAGAACAAGTCGCGCGCCTCGCGAAGGCTTGGGAGCGGGATGTGAAGCATGGGTGCTCGGCATAGTCGGATCTCACGCTGCCGCCGCATCGAGGCGTGCCTTGCGGCGCCGATGCAGCAGACTGAAGAAAGTCGGTACAAAGAACAAGGTTGCGGCGGTGGCGAGCAGCAAACCGCCGATCACCGCACGGCCCAGCGGCGCGTTCTGCTCGCCGCCTTCGCCCAGGCCCAGCGCCATGGGCACCATGCCGATGATCATCGCCAAGGCGGTCATCAGTACCGGGCGGAAGCGCGCGAAGCCCGCTTCCACGGCAGCCTGCACCGGATCGCCGTGATGCGCCAGTCGCTCGCGCGCAAAACTGATCACCAGAATCGAATTGGCCGTCGCCACGCCCATGCACATAATCGCGCCCATCAGTGCGGGTACCGACAGCGTTGTGCCGGTCAGGAACAGCATCCACACCAATCCCGCCAGCGCCGCCGGCAACGCCGCGATGATGATCAGCGGATCGAGCCAGCTCTGGAAATTCACGACGATCAGGAGGTACACCAGCACGATCGCGAACGCGAGTCCGCCGAGCAAGCCGGTGTACGAAGCCTTCATGGTTTGTACTTGGCCACGGATATCGATATCGACATCAGGAGGCAGCGTTTTGGCATGCGCGCTTACGATGCGCTGCACATCGCTTGCCACGCTGCCCAAATCGGTTCGATCCACCGACGCGTACAAATCCATGGTGGGACGCGTGCTGTAGTGCGTAACGATCGCCGGCCCTTCGCTCCGAGAAAAACCGGCCAGATTTTCGAGTGTTTGACCGGCGGCGCCATTGGACGAACTACTGCTGGCCACGCTGCCCCCGGACGTGCTTGTGATCGGCAGATTCCTCAACGCCTGCAACGTATCGATACGGTATTGCGGCGCTTGCGTGGCGATGGAATAGCTGATGCCCGTGCGCGGATCGACCCAGAACGTGGGGCTGACCTGCGAGGAACCGGCTAGCGCGGTGAGCAGATTGCTGGCGACGTCTTGTGTCGTCAGCCCCAACAGGCTTGCGCGCGTGCGATCCAGGGTCACGTTGATCTGCGGCAAGTTGAGCGCTTGCTGGATACGGAGATCGACCAAGCCGGGCACTTTGACGAGATCGCCGTAAAGCTCCTTCGCCACCTTGGCCGATGCGTCGGCATCGTGACTAGACACCTGCACATCGATGGGCGCGGGCGCGCCGAAGTTTAGAATTTGGCCGACCATATCCGCCGGCAGAAACGAGAAGATCACGCTCGGATATTTCTGCGCGAGTTGCCGACGCAAGCTGCGTACATATTCGATGGTCGGTCGATGATCTTCATTGAGCGTCACGAAGACATCGCCATCCGACGTACCCACAACGCCCGTGTTGCTGTAAGAGAGATTGATGCCGCTGTACGGAATGCCGAGCGTGTCGACGATGCTGGCCAATTCTTGCTTGGGAATCGTGTCGCGAATGATGCCCTCAATGCCATCGGCGAGCCGCGCCGTTTCTTCGATACGCAAGCCGACCGGCGCGCGGAAATGAAGCTTGATCTGGCCGCCATCGACATACGGGAAAAAGTCGCGACCGAGCCACGGCACCAGCAGGCCGACCGACAGCGTGCAGGTGGCAAAGAACAGGATCGCAAACAAACCGCGATGACGCTCCGTGGTTTCCAGCGCGCCGCGATAACCGTTGCGCAAACGCTCGAAATGCCGCTCGAACGCATGCTGGAAGCGGCTGAGCGGTCCGGTCGGCTTGGCGTCGTGATCGTGTTTCTTCAACCAGAACAACGAGAGCGTGGGCACTAAGGTTCGCGACAGTGCGTACGACGCAAGCATTGCGAACACCACCGCTTCGGCCAGCGGCGCAAACAGATACTTCGCCACGCCACCCAGGAAGAAGATCGGCACAAACACGATACAAATCGACAAGGTCGACACGAACGCCGGCACCGCGATCTGATGCGCACCTTCCATAATTGCGTCGTAAACCTCTTTGCCTTCTTCCAGGTGCGAGTTGATGTTCTCGATCGTCACCGTGGCGTCGTCGACGAGAATACCCACCGCGAGCGCAAGGCCGCCCAACGTCATGATGTTGATGGTTTCGCCGAGCGCCGACAGCGCGATGATCGAGGCGAGCACCGACAGCGGAATCGAAATGGCGATGATCAGCGTCGAGCGCCACGATCCCAGAAACAGCATGATCATAAGGCCGGTCAGGCCCGCGGCGATCACGCCTTCGCGAATCACGCCCGAAATCGCCGCACGCACGAACAGCGACTGATCCGACAGCGAGTTGATCTCCAGGCTTTTCGGAATGGCGGCGCGGATTTTCGGCAGCGCGTTCTGCAGGGTGTCCACGATATCCAGCGTGGACGCATCGCCGATTTTCAGGATCGACATCAACACCGCGCGCTGACCGTTCACGCGCACCACGTTGGTCTGCGGCGGCGAGCCGTCGTGCACATGCGCGACATCGCGAATATACGTGGTGATGCCGTTGACGGTGCGGATCGGCGCGTTGTTCAACTCGTCGATCTGTTGCGGGCTGCCGTTCAACTTCACGCTGTATTCGGTGTCCCCGATTTTTTCCGTGCCGGCCGGAAGTATCAGGTTTTGCGCGCCGATCGCAGCGACCACATCGCTGGGCGAAAGCTTATGCGCGAGCAGCGCTTGCGGATTGAGATCCACTTCCACCTGACGCTGCTTGCCGCCGTAAGGGTAGGGTGTCGCCGCGCCGCGCACGGAGGTGACGAAGGTGCGCACGATCTGGTTGGCGTCGTCGAAGATCGTGGTTTCGGAGAGTTCCTTCGACGACAACGCAAACTGCAGCACCGGCACGGTCGATGCGTTGTACACGAGAATCAGCGGTGGGTTCGTGCCTTGCGGCATCGAGCGCAGCACCGTCTGTGAAATCGCCGTGACCTGCGCCACCGCCATATCGATCTTGACGTTCGGCTGGAAATAAATCTTCACCACGCCGACGCCATTGAGCGACTGCGTCTCGGTGTGTTCGACATCGTTCACCGTGGTGGTGATCGCACGCTCGTAACCGCTGACGATGCGGTTGTTCATGTCTTCGGCGGGCAAGCCGGTGTAGCCCCACACCACGGACACCACCGGAATATCGATGTTCGGAAAGATATCGGCCGGTGTGCGTAAAATCGCCAAGGGACCGAGAATCAAAAGCAGCAGCGCCAGAACGATAAAAGTCAGCGGCCGCTCAAGCGCGATTTTGACGATCCACATAACGGGTGTTTTCCATCAGCCTGGCGATCGATGGCGTGGGCTGACTACAGGTTCACGGGAAGATACCAGCCTAGACAATTTTCGTGACGGCAACCATATGCCGGAGGCAATGCGATGTTTCGCACCTAATTGCGATCTCGTGCTGCATGCGCGTGCGATGGTGTCGCGCTAGTTGCCTGCGCGTCTGCACGATCCACCGTCAACCTTACTCGGATGGTCGTGCGATATGCGCGGCCAACGCCACCCAGGGCGCGAGATCCCAATGCCCTCGCGCCTGCCCGGATGGCGAGGGCAGAACGAACACCTTCGTCGACCCGAATGCACGATGCTGCAATCCGACATGCACCTCGGCGCCCAGAACGGCGCGGGCCCCGTGCTTGCTGGTGAAGGCGAGCGTGCCGGGCCGGCATGTTTCGATTTTGGCCAACAGCCCCGGCACATCGAACGCATCCTTGGGCAATTCGTCGTCGTTGCCGACATGGCGCTTGGCGAGGTCGGTGAGCCCGATGCCAAAGGTGGGCAGCAGCGGGAATTCCTGCGGGCTCAGCAACCGTGGCGTCAGCCCGGCCTGGAACAAGGCGCGCCAGAACATATTGCCGGGGTGGGCGTAATAGGCCCCTTCTTGCGCGGATCGCTTGCCGGCCGCCGTGCCGCAGAAGACCAGCCTAAGGCCGGGCTGCAGCACGTCGGGGAGGATCGAAGCGGGGGATTTTTCGGATGTGTTCCGGGGTCGATGCATAACGGCGACTTTACCGAACGCTGCAGTACAGCTGGAGCTGTGCATTACGCATCGACAGTTCTCGCGCCTAACCGCTATAAATTGCTAATAGATTCTGGGGAAGTCGGTGAGCGAAGAAATCCTGATCAATATGACGCCGCGCGAGACGCGGGTCGGTGTGGTGGAAAACGGCATGCTGCAGGAACTGCATGTCGAGCGGACGTCCCGGCGCGGCTATGTCGGCAACGTCTACAAGGGACGGGTGCAGCGGGTCATGCCGGGCATGCAGGCGGTATTCGTGGACATCGGGCTGGAACGTGCGGCCTTCCTGCACGCGTCAGACATCGTCCGGCCACCGCTGCCGGAGGCGGCGGACGTCCCGCCAGGGAACGGCAATGGCAACGGCCATATGCCGTCGATCAGCGAACTGGTGCACGAGGGCCAGGAGATCGTGGTGCAGGTGGTGAAAGACCCCATCGGCACCAAGGGCGCCCGGTTGTCGACGCATCTATCGATTCCGTCGCGCTATCTGGTGCTGCTGCCGCATGCCCGCACGTTGGGCATCTCCACGCGTATCGAAGACGACGACGAGCGGCAACGCCTGAAAGACGTGCTTACCCCGCTGATCGGCGAAAACCCGCTTGGCTACATCGTGCGCACCAACGCCGAGGGGCAGTCCGCCGAATCGCTGGCGTTCGACGTCACCTACCTCGGCAAGGTGTGGCGCGTCGTGCAGGAGAACATCGCCAAGTCCAAAGTCGGCGAGCGCGTGTACGAAGAACTTGCGCTGCCGTTGCGCGCGCTGCGCGATCTGCTCAACGACGATATCGAAAAGGTGCGCGTGGATTCGCGCGAGACGTTCGAGAAGGTCGCCAAGTTCGTGCACAAGTTCATGCCGCAGCTGGACGACCGCGTCGAACATTATTCCGGCGAGCGTCCGATCTTCGATCTTTACGGCGTCGAAGACGAAATTCAGCGCGCGCTGCGCAAGGAAGTGCCGTTGAAGTCGGGCGGATACCTGATCGTCGATCAGACCGAGGCGATGACCACCATCGACGTCAACACGGGGGGCTATCTGGGTACACGCAATCTGGAAGAGACCGTTTACAGGACAAACTTGGAAGCCGCGCAGGCGGCAGCGCGTCAACTGCGACTGCGCAATCTTGGCGGCATCATCATCATCGATTTCATCGACATGACGGATGAAGAACACAAGCGTCAGGTTATCCGCATGCTGGAAAAAGGCCTCGCGCGCGATCACGCCAAGACCACCGTCTACCCGATGTCGCAATTGGGTCTGGTGGAAATGACGCGCAAACGAACCACCGAAAGCCTGGAGCGCCAGCTGTGCGAACCATGTCCGGCGTGCATGGGACGTGGCACGGTCAAGACAGCCGAAACGGTGACCTACGAAATATTTCGCGAAATCACGCGCGCCGTGCGGCAGTTCAATGCGCAAAAATTGCTGGTGATGGCCAGCCCCAAAGTGGTGGGACGCATTCTCGAAGAAGAATCCACTGCCGTGGCAGAATTGGAAGAATTCATCTCAAAAAGCATACGCTTCCAAGCCGAAGAACATTATTCGCAGGAACAGTTCGATGTTGTTTTGCTTTGATGTAAACGCCCCGTGAGCGCTTGGTGGCAAACATGGGCGCATCGTTTGACGCGTGCGCTCGGCTGGACAGTGGGCATTGCGGTTATTGCGCTTGCGCTGACGGCCGGGCTCGCGCAAGTGCTGTTGCCGTTGTTGGCGAAACATCCGCAATGGGTGGCGCAGGAGCTGGGCGATAAGCTGCAAAGCCAGGTGAGTTTTGCGTCGTTGCAGGGACGCTGGGAACCGTCCGGTCCGCGTTTCGTCATGCGCGATGTCACCATCGCGCCTCGCGCCGGTGCGACCACGGCAAGCGGCAGTCCGCTCCATGTGCCCGAGGTCGATCTGAAGCTGGACTTCGGCGGCTGGCTGTTGCCGTCGCGGCATTTGTTGAATCTGCAGGCGAGCGGCCTGGAGTTGGATATCACGCGCGATGTCGACAGCCGGTGGCACGTCAATGGCATCGGCGCGGCCGGCGGATCCGAGCGGCAGAATATTTCGTTTGGCCATCTTTCGGTCGAACTTTGGCTGGACAACTTGCGGGTCGATATCAACGATCAGCTCTTGAACCAGCGTTACACGCTGCTTGCCGATCAGTTGCGTCTCACGCATCAAGGCAGCCACATTCGTCTCGGTGCGCGCGTGCATCGGCTTGGCGCAACCGGCGAATTGCAAGCGGCCGGCCGCTTCCGCGACGACGGCGCCGCCGGTCAACTTTGGCTTGCGACGCAGAATGCCGATCTGCACGGCATCGTCGCCGGCTTCGATCTCGGCGGTTACAGCATCAACAGCGGTCACGGCAATCTCGCCGTGTGGATGGATTGGCGCCAGAACCAAGTCGTGCGCGATCTGTTCCAACTCAACGTGCAGAATCTGGCGGTGACCAACCCGGCTGGCGTGACGGCGAATGTCGCCGCATTGCGCGGGCTGGCCGAGCTCAGCCGCCGCGACAGCGGTTATACCGTGCGATGGGCCGATGACGACGGCGGTGCGGCGCGCGTGGACATCAATCATTTCGGCACGCCGCAATCAGACATCATCGCCGTCGCCAATCGATTGCAGCTTGCGCCGCTGATGCCCTGGCTTGGACTGAAGCCAGGGCTTTCCCCGGGACTTGCGCAATGGATTGCCTCCGGTCAGGCGCATGGTCAAGTCGAACATGCCGTTTTCCATTGGAGCGCTGCGTCAGGTTTGCAAACGCTAGACGGCGTGTTCGACGATCTCGGCATCGCACCGGTTGGCAAGTTGCCAGGCGTGGATCATTTGCGCGGCGAAGTGCGGGGCGATGCGGAAGCGGTATCGCTGGAACTGCCGGCGCAATCGACCACCATCAATTTTCCGCACACCTTCCGCAAGCCGTTTGCGATGAGCCAGCTGGCCAGCAATATCGCCGTGTGGCGCGATGACGATGGAACGCATATCGGCGTCGCGAACATGGACTTCGAAGGCGAAGGCTACGGCGGCAACGCCGAAGGCGATATCGCATTGCCCAGCGACGGCGGACGCCCGTTCCTCGATCTCAATGTCGCATTGACGCACGCGGACGTGACGACCGCGAAGTTGTTCTGGCCGATCGATTCGCTGTCGCCGCCGGCTGTTGCTTGGCTGGATCAGGCGTTTGTGGCGGGACGCATGGATGACGCATCCGTACTCGTGCGTGGCAGTCTCGCCAATTGGCCGTTCCATCACAACGAAGGTCGCTTCGAAGCCAGAGCCGATATCAGCGATCTGACGTTGAGCTACGGCAAAAGCTGGCCGATCGCCGAGCACGTGCAAGCCGTCGCCAACTTTATCGACATGGGCATGACAGTGGTGGCGAGCGGTGGCACATCGCTGGGCGTGAAAGTGGATCGGGCGGTGGCGGTGATTCCGGAACTGGCGCACACCACGCTCGATCTCAATGTCAGCGGTGAAGGCAACGCGTCGGATCTGCTGAACTTCGCCAGCAACAGTCCCATTGCGAACAAACATGCGGACGTTCTGGCCAAACTCAAACTGGGCGGTACGGGCAATTTCGATTTCCATCTGTCGTTGCCCATGCACGACATGCACAATTTCCTGCTCGACGGCACGGCGCAGTTGAAGGACGTCGATGTTAGTGCCCCGGACTGGAATTTGCAGCTCGACAAACTCAACGGTCCGGCGACGTTCGACGCGCACGGATTCCATGCAGGCCCGCTCGCTGGCGGATTCCGCGGCGAACCCACGCAAGCGGATCTCGCGATCGCGGGCGCGACCGGCGACCCGAATATTGGGTTGGCCGTCAAGCTCAGTGGCAACTACACCATTCCGGAACTTCTGCAAGGTTATTCGCAGCTGAAATGGTTGGGCGATATCGCCAACGGTCGTGGTCAGTTCACCATCGGTTATCAGATTTCGCACGGCGGCTTGGAAGGTTCGGACGTCCAAACGCTGAGCATCGATTCGCCGATGTCGGGCGTGGCGTTGAATTTCCCCGTGCCGCTGAACAAGCCGGCCGACGGCACGATGCCGCTGCATGTGGTGCTGGGCATGCCGACGGCGGGTGCAGGCGTCGAGGTGGCGTTAGGATCGGTGATGCGCGGACGACTGCGTCTGCCGGCTGGCGATCAAGCGCCAGGCGCATCCACGTTTTCGTTTGGCGATCAAATGCCGGGCATGGATGCGTTGCCCGCCAAAGGCATGCGCATTCGCGGCGATGCGCCGGAACTGGATGTGACCGGTTGGGTCAAGCAATCGATCGCCGGTTCGACCACGGGCAATGGCATGAGCCTGGAAACGATCGACGTCACGACGGATCACGCCGAGATGTTCGGGCGCGACTTCGCGAAGATGCACATCACGGCCGCGCCGAAGACCGACAATCTGGAATTGGACGTCGATAGCGCGCTGGCGTCCGGTCATTTCAGCGTCCCCACCGTCGACTTGAGCAAACGCGGCATCACCGCGCGCCTGCAACGCATGTATTGGCCCAAGCAACCTACGGAGCCGGCCAAGAAGCCAGGCGAGGCTCCCATCCCGGTGCCAGTTACCGATCCTGCCAACACGGGCATCGATCCGGCCGGCATGCCACCGTTGCATATCTGGGTGCACGATCTGCGTCTGGATGACGCCAAACTCGGCGAAGCGCGCCTGGAAACCTGGCCGACGCGCGACGGCATGCATATCGATCAGCTTTCCACGCAATCGCACAGCGTGCAGATCAACGGCAGCGGCGATTGGAACGGCACGCCGAGCAAAAGCGCCACGCATTTGCGTGTGGACTTCCGCGCTAATGATGTCGGCCAAATGCTGACGGCGTTCGGTTATGAAGGCATCTTTGAAGGCGGCAAAACGCAGGCCGATTTGAATGCGACATGGCCCGGCGGTCCGTGGGCGTTCGAGCTGGGCAATATGGACGGCACGCTCGGCGTCAATGTCAGCAACGGCAGCATTCCTAAAGTATCACCGGGTGTGGGCCGTGTGTTTGGACTTGCGTCCATCGCAGATTTGCCGCGTCGCTTATCGTTCGATTTCAAAGACGTGTTCGGCAAAGGATTCGGATTCGATTTGATTGCCGGCGACTTCACGCTGGGTGGCGGCAACGCCGTTACGCACAACTTGAAAATCCACAGTCCTGCCGCGGAAATCAGCATCACCGGGCGCACCGGATTGCGCGCTAAAGACTACGACCAACAGCTGGTGATGATTCCGCATATCGGCAACAGCTTGCCGGTGGTGGGTGCAGTCGTCGCCGGCCCCATCGGCGCCGCCGCTGGGTTCGCCGTACAGACGGTGCTGGGCAAGGGATTGAATCATGTTGCGATTCAGCGCTATCACATCACCGGCACGTGGGATAAGCCGGTGTTTACGTCGGGTGGATCGACGGAGCTGACAGTGCCTGCGAGTGCTTCATCCGCGTCGCCGCCGGCGTCGGCCAGTTCGGCGCCGGCGCCGGCTTCGAGCGCCGCGCATTAAGCGGCTTATTCGACCGGCTTGGTGCTGCCGCGAAAGGGAAAGAGTTGCTGCCGGATAAAACCGTCCGGCATGTAATCGCCGACGACACCGTACTTCTGCGGAAATTTATTCTTCGACATGACGGCGGTGCCGAAGATGTAATCGAGGAACGCATAATGCGCCGCGTAATTGCGGTCGATCGCTTCGTCGTCGGATGCGTGATGCCAGTGATGGAAATTGGGTGTCACGAAAATATATTTCAGCGGTCCCCATGGCAAATGCACGTTGGCGTGATTGAACACCGCCTGGAAGCCGACCACGATGATGTACGCATTCATCACGCCTTCGCTGAAACCCAGCACATAAAGCGGTGCGAGCACGCACACGCGCGTGGCGATCAGCTCAAGCATGTGTTGGCGCGACCCGGCCAGCCAATCCATAGTTTTTACGCTGTGGTGCACCGAGTGAAACCGCCAAAGGAACGGCACTTCGTGATACGCGCGATGCGTCCAATATTGCGCGAGGTCCGCCACCAGAATGCACAGCAGTAATTGCGGCAGGAACGGCACGTGTTGCACATATTGCTGGAACGAACTGCTGAGCAGTCCGCCGAACAAGTGATGCAGCAAAAAGTTCACCGTCAACAAGGCCAAGCCGACGATGAAGTGATTCACGGCGAAATGCTTCAGATCCGTCTGCCACTCCTTGCGGAAGATCGCTTGCCGCTTGTAGAGCGGAAACAATTTTTCGATCACGACGAAAATAAGCGTCGAGCCCAGCAAATCCAGAATGAACCAATCCAACCCGATATACGGTGTGTGATCGGGAAAGTTGCCGACCGGCACGCGCGATCCGCCCAACGCGGTAGCGATGACGACAAACGCGAACGCGACCATGCTGATCTGGCGCCGCCGCCCCAAAATCACATTGGCCAACGACAAGCCGCCGGCCACCAGCAATCCAACCAGCAGCAATTGCCGCAGCACATCGACCGAATACTTGTGGCGCAGATCCGGCGTGGTTAGATATTGCGGAAAGTGGAACGCCAAAACCGCGAGCAGGCACAGCATGCCGAGCGAGAGCGCAATCACGCTGCTGACCGTGCCTTGCCCAGGCTTGAGCTCGCCGTCGCTGCGCAGCAACTCGCGCGTTTCTTCGACCGGACTTTTCAGCGTGCGGTCGATGATTTTTTCCAGCAAATCCGGTTTGGGCGTGTCGCTCATGGTGTTCCTTCACAGGCAGACGGACGGGCGGGCGCCCGCGTTTGATCCATCGTAGCGGCTACATCGACCGCGTGCCCGTGCGGGTTTTAAACTGGGTGGCCCGACCCCAGATCGGTCCTACTAACCCTAAGAGCGCTGGCCATCTTTCATGAATTCACTTATCGCCCAGGCTGAAAGTCGCCTGCTTACCCCCGGCGGCCTCGCTACCGGCGACCTCGATCGCGTGTTCACCCAGCTGATGGGGCCTTCGATCGACGCCGCCGACCTGTATTTCCAGCATTCGCGTAGTGAATCCTGGGTGCTGGAGGAGGGGATCGTGAAGGACGGCGCCCATTCCATCGAACAAGGCGTGGGCGTACGTGCGATCAGCGGCGAGAAAACCGGTTTCGCCTATTCGGATGAAATCGTGCTGCCGCAGTTGCTGGAGGCGTCCAAGGCGGCGCGGGCGATTGCGCATGGCGGCAACGGCGCCGGCAAGCCGCTGGCGTTGCATGGCGTCAAGCCGCTTTATCCGGCGATCGATCCGGTGGAAAGCCTGCCCAATCCCGACAAGATCGCGGTGTTGCGCGAAGTGGATGCGTACGCACGCTCGCGCGATCCGCGCGTCAAGCAAGTGATCGTGAGCTTGAGCGCCACGCTCGATACCGTGCTGATCGCCGGCTCCGACGGTACGCTCGCGGCGGACGTGCGTCCGCTTGTGCGATTGAGCGTGCAAGTGATCGTCGAGCAGAACGGTCGACGCGAACAAGGTTATGCAGGCGGTGGCGGTCGTTATGGTTATCGGGAATTGTTGGAGAACGGTCGCGCCACCGCGTTTGCGGATGAAGCCGTGCGCCAGGCGTTGGTCAATCTCGATGCGGTGGATGCGCCTGCTGGCGCGATGACGGTCGTACTCGGCCCCGGTTGGCCGGGCGTGTTGTTGCACGAGGCCATCGGACACGGCTTGGAAGGCGACTTCAATCGCAAGGGAAGTTCTGCGTTCGCCGGCCGCATCGGTCAACGTGTTGCCGCGCCAGGCGTCACCGTGGTGGATGACGGCACCTTGCCGGGTCGCCGCGGCTCGCTCAGCGTCGACGATGAAGGCACGCCCACCTCGTGCACCACCTTGATCGAAGACGGCATTCTCAAAGGTTATATGCAGGACAAGCTCAATGCGCGCTTGATGGGCATGGCGCCCACCGGCAACGGCCGCCGCGAATCGTTCGCGCAATTGCCGATGCCGCGTATGACCAATACGTACATGCTCAACGGTCAACACGATCCCCAGGAAATCATCCGTTCGGTGAAGAAGGGTTTGTACGCGGTGAACTTTGGCGGCGGCCAAGTCGACATCACCAACGGCAAGTTTGTGTTCTCCGCGAGCGAGGCGTATCTCATCGAAGACGGTAAGGTCACCGCGCCTGTAAAAGGCGCCACGTTGATCGGTAGCGGCCCCGATGTGCTCACGCGCGTGTCGATGATCGGCAACGATCTCGCGCTCGACGAAGGCATCGGTGTGTGCGGCAAGGACGGGCAAAGTGTGCCGGTTGGTGTGGGTCAGCCGACCTTGCGCGTGGAAAGCATGACCGTGGGTGGTACTGCGTCCTGATGCTTTCTTCAGCTACGGCGTAGCGAGCGATTTCGTCTTGCCGTAAACGTAACTATCGCTCCACCGTCATTCCGGCGAAGGCCGGAATCCAGTTTAAATACGTCGTGCGAAGCACACATGACATGTTTTATGTCGAGTGCTACGCACTGTTTGTCTGAACTGGATTCCGGCCTTCGCCGGAATGATGGTGGGGCGTATTGAACTTTCTTGGCGGTGCAGGCCTATTGCGTGTCGCTTTCTGGGAGTTCTTTCAGCAGCTGAAAGATCTCCCGATACGCACGCGGCGGTTTGTTCGCATCGCGTTCGGTGCGTGCTTGGCGAATCAATGAGCGCAGATGCTGACGATCGATCGAGGGATGCTGATCGATCAGTCCTTGCAGCGCGTCGTCGTTTTCCAACAACCGTTCGCGCATCGCTTCCAGTCGATGCATCGCGGCGGTTTCTTTGCGTTGTTGATCGCGGTTTTCGCCGAGCAGCGCGCGTGCGCCTTCGAACGCTTCGTCCTCGTGACGGCGCATCACTTTGGCTAGAAAACCGAGCTGACGTTTGCGCGCGATATTCGAAGTGATGCGGCGCAGATTTTCGATCTCGCGCAGCACGTCTTCCGGCAAGTTGGCGCGGGCGAGTTTGCTGGCCGGAAGCTCCGACAATTGGATAGCGAAAGCCAGCACGGCCAATGCATCGCGCCGCTGTTGTGTACGCGTCGGGCCGTAGTCGTGGTCGGGGTCGTCGGTGTAAGTGCGTGTCACGGTGTTTTCCGGTCGGCCATCTGTGCGAAATCGACAGGCGGCGTGGCATCGATCAGGGCGAAGCGAGGGATAGGCTCGCCTTCCAGCTCCACGGTTTCGGCAAACATCGTCGCCGGCCGCACCCACAGGCCGTAATCGCCGTACAGCGCCTGGTAGACGACGAGCTCCTCCATGGTTTCGCTGTGCCGGGCGGTGCCGATCACGCGATAACTCTGGCCTTTGTAGTGACGATAGATGCCGGTGGCTATGGACATGGCCGCTCCTGTGGCAACCTTGGGGGTTTGAGCATTGGCAACGGGCTTGGGCGGCCCCATGTCTGCCTATTGTATCCATTAGCCCTACAGGAAACTCACGTGAGCGATGTTGTGACCAGCCAGGACGCCAGCCAGCGCGAACTCGACCGACTGTCCGAACTGGCCGAAGACGTGATCCGCCGCGCCCGTGCCGCCGGCGCCACGCAGGCGGAGGTCTCCGCCAGCATCGACACCGGACTCAATGTGAACGTGCGTTTGGGCGAGGTGGAAACGGTCGAACACACGCGCGACCGTGGCTTCGGTCTGACTGTCTATTTCGGCAAACGCAAAGGCTCCGCGAGTACCGCCGATCTCAACGCCGATTCCATTCAGGCGACGCTTGATCAGGCTTGCGCCATCGCGCGCTTTACTGAAGAAGACGAGGCTTCCGGCTTGGCCGATGCGTCGCGCATGGCGACGACGTTTCCCGATCTCGATTTGTGGCATCCATGGGCGATCGATACCGCTGATGCGATCGCGCTCGGTCAGGAGATCGAAGCGGCCGGCCGCGCGCACGCCGGCATCACCAATTCCGATGGCGCGAGCGTGCAGGCGGGAGAAAGCGTTTCGGTCTACGCCAATTCGCATGGTTTCGTAGGACGCGAGCGCGGTACGCGGCATTCGCTGTCGGTCGCGTTGATCGCAGGCGATGAATCGGGCATGCAACGCGATTACTGGTACGACAGCGTGCGCAGCGCAAGTGATTTTATGAACGCCAAAGCGCTTGGCGATAAAGCTGCGGAGCGCACCTTGGCGCGCATCGGCGCGCGCCGTTTGTCGACGCAGCAATCGCCGGTGATGTTTGTGCCGGAGATTGCGCGCGGTTTGATCGGACATCTGATCGGCGCAGTCAGCGGCGGCGCGCTGTATCGCCATGCAAGTTTTCTGCTCGATCACGCCGGCAAGCAAGTGATGCCGTCGTGGCTCAACATCGTCGAGCGTCCGCATGTGATGCGCGGTCAGGGATCGGGCGCGTTCGATGCGGAAGGCGTGGCGACGCGCGATAGCGTGCTGGTCGAAAACGGTGTGTTGGCGCGTTACATCCTCGGCAGCTATTCCGCGCGCAAGCTTGGCCTGGAGTCCACCGGCAACGCCGGCGGCATTCACAATCTGGTGGTCGAGCCCGGTCACGGCGACGGCGGTGCGGCAGACGATTTCCGCGGCATGTTGCGTCGCCTCGGCACCGGTTTGTTGGTCACCGAAGTGATGGGGCAGGGCGTCAACACCATTACCGGCGATTATTCGCGCGGCGCGGCGGGTTTCTGGGTGGAAAACGGGGAAATCGCTTATCCCGTGGAAGAAATCACCATCGCGGCGAATCTGCGCGAGATGTTTATGGGCATCGTGGCGGTGGGTGGCGACGTGGACAAACGTTCGCATCTGCTGACCGGTTCGATTCTGCTCGATCGCATGACCATCGCAGGCGAATAACGCGGCGCTCGTTCACAAAAGTAGGCCACAAGCACCACGGCAGGACATTGCGCCGGCTGCTAGGATGCAAACACCGGCACTGGCCGGCGTTTGCACGACTTGAAAGGAGATGCGTATGAGCGTTCCGCCCGAGTCCGTTGTACCGCCTCCACCGAGCGAACCCTACGGTGGGGACATCCCGGCCGAAGAGCGCACCTGGGCCATGATGGCTCACCTCTCCGCGCTGCTGGGCGCCTTGGTTACCGTTACGTTCGGCCATGGCTGGGCCTGTTTCATCGGTCCGTTGGTGATCTGGCTGGTGAAGAAAGACACCATGCCTTTCGTCAATGATCAGGCGAAGGAAGCGCTGAATTTCAATATCACTGTGGCGATCGCGACGCTGGTGCTGCTGATTCTTTCCATCGTCACCTTCGGCATCGGATTGATCATCGCGATTCCGATGTGGGTGATCATTTGGATTGCGTGGCTAGTGCTCACGGTTGTTGCAGGGATGAAGGCCAACGAAGGCGTGCGCTATCGCTATCCGTTTGCATTGCGGCTCATCAAGTAACCGATGCGCCAAGAGGGGCGGCCGATGCGCCGCCCGTCGGATTGCGTCAAACAAGAAAACCGCTCTTACGCTTCGGGCTTGAACGGTTCGGCGGTGTCCGGCGCGTCTGGATCGAGCAGAAGGCGCACGCGCAGTTCAGCCTGGTCGAGCGCCTGCTGGCAGTGACGATACAGGCCAACGCCTCGCTCGAAGGCGCTCAGCGATTCGTCCAGACTCATTTCGCCACCCTCCATGCGCCCGACCAGTTGTTCCAGTTCGTCGAGCGAGTGCTCGAAGTCGGCGACGGGGGGCGTTTGGGCGGGTGCGGAAGTGGGTTTGGCCATGGCCGGCAACGCTAACGCAGCGACATGTCGGAATCAATCGCAATCGCTCGTCGATGTGATGTAGCCATGCGGATTATTCGACACTACGTCGGGAGTATGTCTTTCGTTAGTTCTCGGGGTACTTGATTTCGATATATCGAAGTTATATCGTGCGTTACTGTCCCCAGGTCCCCCGGCATTCGGCATCGATGTGCCCTAGGAGCTTTTTGTGACCCATAGTTCGTCGATACAAACCGCCGGATCGGGCGGCACGGGTTTTTCCGGCTATCAGAAATTCGTGGTGGCCGTGCTGGCGTTTTTGCAGTTCACCATCGTGCTGGATTTCATGCTGCTAGCGCCATTGGGCGCGCTGGTCACGCCGGCGTTGCACATCACGCCCGGCCAATTCGGCGACGTGGTGTCGGCGTATGCGTTCGCGGCTGGCGTGTCGGGCATTCTCGCGGCGGGTTTCGCCGATCGCTTCGATCGAAAGAAACTGCTGCTGATCTTCTACACCGGCTTCATGACAGGCACTTTGCTTTGCGCGTTGGCGCATACCTACATCACGCTGCTGCTGGCGCGCATGGTGACGGGTTTGTTCGCCGGTGTGGTGAGCGCGGCGTCGATGGCGATCGTCACGGATCTCTTTCCGCTCTCGATGCGCGGTCGCGTGATGGGATTTATTCAAACGGCTTTCGCGGCCAGCACGGTGCTGGGCTTGCCGCTGAGCTTGTGGATGTCGAGTCGTTGGGGCTGGAATTCCCCGTTCTTCCTGATCGTGGCCGTGTGTGCGCTGGTCGGCGGCATCATCTTTGGACGACTGCGCCCGGTGAATGCGCACCTGACCCTGCATCCTGACCGCAATCCGCTGCATCACTTGCTGCAAACGCTCACGACGCGCCCCTATCTGATCGGTTTTGCGACCACCGCGATGTTGACCATCGGCGGCTTTTTGCTGATGCCGTATTCCACGCTGTTTATCGTGCATAACGTCGGCATTTCGGTGGATCAGCTGTCGATCGTGTATCTGGTGACGGGGCTGGTCTCGGCGTTTATGGGCCCGTTGATCGGGCGAGCCAGCGACGCGTTCGGCAAGTACCGAGTGTTCGCGTTCGGTTGCGCGGCGACGATTGTGATGGTGTTGATCTACACGCGCATGTCGAATGTTGGGTTGTGGATGCTGATCCTGATCAGTGCGTTGCTACAGATCGGCATTTTCTCGCGCATGATTTCGTCGTCGGCATTGATGTCGGCGTTGCCGAAACCGGCCGACCGCGGCGCGTACATGTCGATCAGTTCGTCGTTGCAGCAAATGTCGGGTGGTCTTGCGGCGATGCTCGGTGGCTTGGTGGTGGCGCAAGCGAGCGACGGTCGCCTGCTGCATTTCGAAATACTGGGCGACGTGCTTGTCTGCACCACGCTGCTGTCGTTCGTGTTGATGTATTTCGTCAACCGCCGCGTGACGGGCGCAGCCATCGCACCGGCTGCTCCGCCGATGGAAAGCGAAACCGGGCATTGAGCATGCCTTAGCGGCCGGGTCGCCAATGCGGCCGGCCGCCTGCTTCGCGAAAGAGAGTTTCCGCACGCGCCGTCAACCAGCGATCGGCCACCGCGATCAGTTCATCGCCTTCGTACAGCAACGGACAAACGTCACGCCGCCACGGTGGAATGGCTCCCGTCTGGAACAACGAACGAAGATCGCGCGTGTGATGATCGCCAGCCGGTTTGATTCGCTCTCCGCCGCTGCGCCAGCGAACACTCAACGCAAGAGGAAGCTGCGCATGCGGTTTCAGTGTCAGCGAACCGCCATCGGGCAGCGATAGCGATTCGCCTTGCCAAGGCAACGCGTTTTGCGTTGGCGCCGTGCGACGCGGCGTCAGCGCCCACAAGCGATTTTTCCATACATGCACTTCGGCGCCGGGCCATTGAATGCACGGCAATTGGCCTTCCTGTGCCGTGCATTGTCGTTCGATCTGTTGTCGTTGCGCGGTGGTCGGCGCGGTCAGGCCTTGGGCATGCAACCAATGCGCGAGCAATGGGTCGCGCAAGGCCGGCGGCAGCGCAAGCCAACCGGGTGCGTTGAGGCTGTTGGTGGTGTCGTCGCGCAACATCTCGAAGGCGACCAGCCAATCCTGCTGCAACGTATCGGCCGCCGCGCGGCACAGCATCGCGCTATGCGTAACGGAGATCGCGGCATGCGGCCAATGCGATGTCAGCAGCGGAATGACTTCGTGACGCAGATGGTTGCGGGCAAGTTGCCGGTCGTCGTTGGAAGGGTCGTGAATACACGCGAGATCGTGTGCGTCGGCGTAGTCGCGCAAGACGCGTCGCGGCACATTCAAGAGCGGTCGCCACGCGATGCCTTCACCGAGCGGACGTTCGCTGCGCATGCCGCCAAGACCTTCCGGCCCTGCGCCGCGCAGCAGTTTGAGTAGCACGGTTTCCATCTGGTCATCCTGGTGATGACCGAAAACCAGGCGTTCGTTCGCGTGCAGGTGAGCTGCGAAGATTTCATAACGCGCGTGTCGCGCAGCCGCTTCCAACCCGATGCCGCCGGAGCGATCGACCTTGGCCATGTACACGTCGCACGTGAGCCCGAGCGCAGCACTGAACGCGCGGCAATGCGCGGACCAACGCGCGCTTTCCGCATGCAGTCCATGATCCACGTGCAAGGCGCGCAAGCCCCGTGCGCGCGCTTCGGGCATGTGTGCCAAGGCGTGCAGCACGGCGGTCGAATCGGGGCCGCCGCTGAAAGCCACGCAAAGTTGGCCTTCGGGATGCTCGCGCAACGCCTGCTGCAGCGTATCAAGCAAAGTCGCGTCACTATTCACGCGGCACTCGTCGATTTTCGCTTGTTGCGTACATAGATCGCCTTCGGGCGACCTTCGCCGGGGCTGCGTCGATCCAGCTCGAACAAATCGATCGCCGCGATCAGATCGCTGAGCTTCCCGTAACCGTAACTGCGAGAGTCGAAATTCGGGCGCTGTTTGGTGATGATCGAACCGACGCCGCCGAGCCCCGCCCAGCCTTCGTCGTCGGACGCGGCGTTGATGGCGTTGCGCAGCAGGTTGATCAGGCCGCCATCTTTTTTCAATTGCGCCGGCGCGCGCGGTTTGAGCGGCTGTTCTTCGTCGGGCTTGGCGGCGAGAATGTCGGTGTAGATGAATTTGTCGCACGCGGCGACGAACGGCTCTGGCGTTTTGCGTTCGCCAAAACCGTAGACGATCAAACCCGATTCGCGAATGCGCGCCGCCAGCCGCGTGAAATCGCTATCGCTGGAAACGATGCAGAAGCCGTCGAAGCGGCCGGTGTACAAGAGATCCATCGCATCGATGATCATCGCCGAGTCGGTGGCGTTTTTGCCGCTGGTGTAACTGAATTGCTGAATCGGTTGGATGGATTGCGTGAGCAATTGTTCTTTCCAGCTCTTCAGCTGGTTGCCGGTCCAATCGCCGTAAGCGCGTTTGACATGCGCGGTGCCGTATTTCGCAACCTCAGCCAGCAGACCGTCGGAGATGGCCGGTTGCGTGTTGTCGGCATCGATCAGGACGGCGAGCTTGATACTGTCGCTGGCCATGGCGGCCTCCTGCGGAGTGGGCGAAGCGGATCATAGCGCCTCGCCCCGAGGCGATCTGTGCATGCGCAGGTCGATGTCATCGACGCTGCGCCGTCCGCTTACTCGCTGTAGGCGCCGTAGCTGCGCAAGCGGCGATAGCGCTGTTCGAGAAGTTCTGGCACGGGGATCGCTTCCAGCGCGTCCAGTTCGTTGAGCAGCACGGCTTTGAGGCGTACGGCCATCGAATGAGGATTGCGATGCGCGCCGCCGAACGGTTCGCGCACGACTTTGTCGATCAGGCCCAGCTCCAGCAGACGCGGAGCGATCAGGCCCAGCGCTTCGGCGGCGTCTTTGGCTTTCTCGGCGCTCTTCCAGAGAATCGATGCGCAGCCTTCGGGCGAAATCACCGAGTATGTGGAGTACTGCAGCATGATAGTGCGATCGCCGACGCCGATCGCGAGCGCGCCGCCGGAGCCGCCTTCGCCGATCACCGTGCAGATGATCGGCACTTTCAGCTCGGCCATTTCCAAGAGATTGCGCGCGATGGCTTCGCTCTGTCCGCGTTCTTCCGCACCAACGCCCGGGTAGGCGCCTGGCGTGTCGATCAAGGTGAACAGCGGAAGTTTGAAGCGTTCGGCGAGCTTCATCAGACGCAACGCTTTGCGATAACCCTCGGGCCGGGGCATGCCGAAATTGCGGCGGACCTTGCCTTTGGTGTCGCGTGCTTTCTGATGGCCGATGATGACGACCGAACGTCCGTTGATGCGACCGATGCCGCCCACGATGGCCGCGTCGTCGGAATACGCGCGATCGCCGGCCAGTTCGTGGAACTCATCACACATCACGCCGATGTAATCGAGCGTGTACGGACGACCGGGATGGCGCGACAACTGCGTGATCTGCCACGGCGTCAGCGTGCGGAAGATATCCGCCGTCTTGAGCTTGAGCTTCTCGCGAAGACGGCCGACCTCTTCGTCGATATTGAAAGCCTGTCCGCTGCTTGCGTGCCGGAGCTCCTCGATCTTGGCCTCCAGCTCGGCAATCGGTTGTTCAAAATCGAGGAAATTGGGATTCATTCGGACAAGAGGTGGCACAGAAGCGGCGCAGTATACCTGGGGAGGGTGACGGGGCGGGAACGGCGGCGTATGGCGTAATTCTTTTTGTCCCTCTCCCCTTGGGGGAGAGGGAGTTCGCTAGTCCGTGGACTTGACGATACGCACACCGGCGCCAAGCACGCCCGGCATACCGCGCACGGCGCGCAACAGCTCGGGAATGGCGTGCACCTTCCACTCCTGACCGAATTCGAAGTCCGCCTGCGCGATGGCGTTGTGATAGCCGCTGAGCAGCACGCTGGCGTTGCCGCCGCGATGCCCGGCCAGGGCTTGGCGGAACTGCGCGATGAAATCGGGGCCGATGCCATTGACCTTCACCTTCAGCAGCCGGGCGAAGCGTCGGCAGGCGTCGGCCAGCGTGTAGGCGCTGCGGGCGCGAACCTGGAAGCCGCCGCCGGAAAACTCGTCGATGCGCAGGCCGCCTTCGACCACCAGCATCTCGTCGCGGGTCAGCAGCGGGGCGACTTGCTGGTACAGCTCGCCGAAGAAGCTGACTTCGATGATGCCGGTGCCGTCCTCCAGGCGCACAAACGCGTCGCTATCGCCGCGCTTGCGCACGGCCACCACCATGCCGGCCACCGTCCAGGGCGTGTCTGGGCCGCGTCGGAAGCGGTTCTCGTCGCCATCGGTCTTGCGGGGGCGGGGCGGCTGGTAGCGGTCGGCGATTTCGCCGAGTGGGCAGGTGGCCAGTTGGGCCAGTTCTTCGCGCCAGGGATCGGTCGGGTGGCCGGACAAGTAGTGCCCGAGCGTTTCGCGCTCGCCTTGCAGTTTCTGCTCGAGCGGCCATTCGGGGGCGGTGGGCAGGTCGACATGTACGACGGGAGCGACGGCCGCCCCCATCATGGATCCGAACATATCGTTTTGGCCCGATTGGCGGTCGCGCAGATGCTGTTCCGCCGCCTTGATGGCGTCGGGCAACTGCAGCATCAGGCTCGCACGGGTGGGCGCCAGGGCGTCGAGCGAGCCTGACAGGATCAGCGCTTCCAGTACGCGGCGGTTGAGCTTGGTGGGATCGACGCGGCGGCAGAAATCGGCCAGATCCTTATACGCCCCGCCTTTGCGCCGTTCGTCGGCGATGGATTCGCACGCGCCTTGTCCGACACCTTTGATGGCGCCGAGGCCGTAGCGAATCACTTTGGGCTCGACCGCGACGAACATAAACTCCGACGCGTTCACATCCGGCGGCAGCACCTTGAGTTGAATGGCGCGCGATTCGTCGAGGAAGGTCACCACCTTGTCGGTGTTGTCCATGTCCGACGAAATCGTCGCCGCCATGAATTCGGCGGGGTAGTGCGCTTTCAGCCACGCGGTTTGATACGACACCAAGGCGTATGCGGCAGCGTGCGATTTGTTGAAGCCGTAACCCGCGAATTTTTCCATCAAGTCGAAGATGGCGTCGGCTTTTTCGCCGCTGAGTCCGTCCTTGGCGGCGCCTTCGCGGAATTTGGCGCGTTCCTTCGCCATTTCCTCGAGTTTCTTCTTACCCATCGCGCGACGCAGCAGGTCGGCGCCGCCGAGCGAGTAACCGCCGACGATCTGCGCCATCTGCATCACCTGCTCCTGATAGACCATGATGCCGTAGGTCTCTTTCAGAACAGGTTCGACGCGCGGATCGGGGTATTCCACGTCTTCGCGGCCGTGTTTACGCGCGACGAAGCTGGGAATCAGGTCCATCGGGCCCGGTCGATACAACGCCACCAGCGCGATGATGTCTTCGAAGCGGTCGGGCTTCGCATCCTTGAGCATGCGTTGCATGCCGGAGGATTCGAGCTGGAACACGGCCACGGTTTGCGCGCGTTTCAGCAATTCGTACGTGGGCACGTCGGTGAGCGGCAGCGCAGCGATATCCAGCGGCTCTTCGCCGCTTTTCGCGCGACGCTCGTTGATGGCTTTGACGGCCCAATCGATGATCGTGAGCGTGCGCAGGCCGAGGAAGTCGAACTTCACCAGGCCGACGGCTTCGACGTCGTCTTTGTCGTATTGCGTCACCACGCCGGCGCCGCCCGGTTCGCAGTACAGCGGGGCGAATTCGGTGAGCGGTTTCGGACCGATCACCACGCCGCCCGCGTGCTTGCCCGCGTTGCGCGTAAGGCTTTCGAGTTTCAGCGCGAGATCGATCAGCGTTTTGGCTTCTTCGTCTTGCGCGTAAAGTTCGCAGAATTCCTTCACGACGCGGTCGGGTTCTTTCTGCGCTTTTTCCGAGCGGCCGAGCGCGCACGACAACGTGAGATCGAGCGGGCGCGGCGGAATCAGCTTGGCGATCTTGTCGACGGCGTTGTAACCCATGCCGAGCACGCGACCGGAATCACGCAGCACAGCCTTCGCCGCCATCGAACCGTAAGTGATGATCTGGCTGACGTGATCGCGGCCGTATTTGCGCGCGACGTAATCGATCACTTCGTCGCGACGGTCCATGCAGAAATCGATATCGAAGTCCGGCATGGAAATACGTTCGGGATTGAGGAATCGCTCGAACAGCAAGTTGAATTGCAGTGGATCCAGATCGGTGATCTTCAACACCCACGCGACTAGCGAACCTGCGCCCGAACCGCGTCCGGGGCCTACGGGAATGCCGTTCTGCTTACCCCAATTGATGAAGTCCGCCACGATCAGGAAGTAGCCGGGAAAGCCCATCTTGATGATGACGTCCAGCTCGCGCTCCAGGCGCGCCTCGTAATCGGCCAGCGTGTAGCCCGCCGCGAGCGGCGCGTGTTCGAGGCGCTCTTTCAAACCGTCGCGCGCGATTTCGCGGATGTAGCTGGCGAGATCGTGGCCCGCCGGCACCGGGAAGTCGGGCAGGTAGTAGGTGCCGAACGTGAGTTCCAGGTTGCAGCGCTTGGCCAGTTCGATGGTGTTTTCCAGCGCTTCGGGAATATCCGCGAAGAGCTCGGCCATCTGTTTCGGCGTTTTCAGGTACTGCTGGTCGCTGTAGTCGCGCGGCCGCTTGGGATCGGCCAGCACGCGGCCCTGATGAATGCACACGCGCGCTTCGTGCGCTTCGAAATCGTCCTGCTTGATAAAGCGCACATCATTGCTGGCGATCACCGGCAGGTTGAGCGTGGTCGCCAGCGCAAGCGCCGCGTTGTTCCACGCTTCTTCGCCTTCGCGACCGCTGCGGGTGAGTTCCAGATACAGGCGTTCCGGGAACAGATCGGTCAACAGTTGCAGGCGCGGCGCAGCCGCGTCGGTGCCTTGATGGGATGCGATGCGGCCCACCTCGCTTTCGCGCCCCAGTAGCGCGATCAGTCCGGAGGTTGTATGCGGCGTAAGCCAGGACGCGTCGATCAGCGCGCGGCCGCCTTGCTGGCCTTCGCGCCAGGCGCGTGAGACGAGGCGGGAGAGGTTGAGGTACCCGTCGTGGTTCTGACACAGCAGCGTCATGCGCCAGGGACGCGGATCGTCCGGCGCGCTGATCCACAGGTCGCAGCCCCCGATGGGTTTGATGCCCGCCGCGCTGCAAGCCTTGTAGAACTTCACCAGGGCGAACATGTTGCATTCGTCGGTGAGCGCGACAGCGGGCGCGCCCGCCTGCACGCAGGCAGCCACCAGCGCTTTGATGCGGATGGTCGAGTCGACCAGCGAATATTCGCTGTGCAGATGCAGATGAGCGAAACGGACGGACATGGCTCGCACGCGAAGCAATGGCTCAGCCTAGCGAGCCGTCTGGGCGCGGGCAAGCATTGACAAGTGCGGGAAACGGGGAATGGGGAACATCATGTTCCCGGCGAGCTCCTCGTTTCCCGATCCAAATCAATGCACGTGAAACCGCTCGTCCTCGAAAAGCGTTCCGTTGTAGTGAGAAAGACTGTCCACGCGAAGCGGCTGTCGGTCGTAGTCGAGATGGCGCACTTGGATATCGACCTTGTCGGGCGTCGATTCGGCCGTGGCGGCGGACGGGTCCTTGGCGATCGGTTTTTGTGCTGGGCGGCGGCGGAAAGAAAGCATCATGGCATCCTCCACGAAACCCGGTGTCGGATGGGGAGTTCGGGCACCGGATGGCTAACGATGGCGTCCTTGCGGGACAGTGGCTGCGATGTTGTTGACGTTAAGAACGCAGCGACTTTGCAAATCCATTCCTATACCTGCTCCGATGCAGGAACAATAGGTAAGGTTGCATAGGAAGATGAACAACGCGCTATTTTTCCGCGTGTGTACCGCTCAGAAAAGCTGGCCTTGATCCACCAGCAATTTCACCGGCGCAAAGCTGCGTCGATGCTGTTCGCAAGGTCCCAGTCGTTTCAGCGCTTCCAGGTGTGCCGGCGTGGAATAGCCTTTGTGCTCGGCGAAACCGTAGCCTGGAAACTGCGCGTCCATCGTCACCATGAGACGGTCGCGGCTCACCTTGGCCAGAATCGACGCCGCGCTGATCGCCGGTTCCAGCGCATCGCCGCCGATAATCGCGCGTCCGGGGCAGGGAAGGTTTTTCGGCAGATGGTTGCCGTCGATCAACGCTTCCGTCGCGGCGGGTGTCAAACCCAACACCGCGCGGGTCATGCCGATCATTGTGGCTTGGAAAATGTTGATGCGATCGATTTCTTCGCGCTCGACCATGACCACGTGATAAGCGAGGGCGCGTTCGATGATCAACGGGAACAGTTGTTCGCGTTTGGCTTCGCTGAGCTTTTTCGAATCGTTCAATCCGTCGATAGGGCGCTGAGGATCAAGCACCACCGCGGCTACCACAACGGGTCCCGCCAACGGCCCGCGCCCAGCTTCGTCGACGCCGGCGACGAGCGCTTGCGCGATGCGAGCGGATAAACGACTGGCAGAATCGTTACGTTTCATACGCTCTCGAACGGATCAACGGTTTGTCGTGGCGTTCGCGTCGATCAGTTCGACAATCGCATCTGCCGCATGATCGCCGGCATGGCCGGGCAGATGTCCGCGCAACGCTTCATGCAATTGTTCGAATGCGTTGACGATCGCGCCGCGCCGCTCGCTGTTGCGGAACAGTTCGAACGCGGCGTTCGCGAGTTTGGTGGCGGTGAAATTGTCCTGCATCAACTCAGGCACCAACGTGACGTTCTTGCCCATCCCGCAGGCGCGCGCAAGGATGTTCGGTAGCGCGTACACATCGGTCTTGAGCATCTTGAGCACGCGCGCGATGCGATAACTCATCGGCGACACGCGATAGCCCACGACCATGGGACGCTTGGCGAGCATCGCTTCCAGCGTGGCGGTACCGGAGGAAAGCATCACGACGTCCGCGGCGAGCATGGCCTCGTGCGCGTGACCGTCGAGCAGGATGGGCGACGCATCGTCGTGCGGACCGCGCGCGAGCATGGTCTTGAGCGTGGCGAGCGCACGCGAGTTCGCGGCGGGGATCACGATGCGCAATCCAGGCATCGCCGTGGCGACGCGCCGCGCCGCATCGAGAAAAATGGAGCCCATGCGCTCGAGTTCCGACGCGCGGCTACCCGGCAACAACGCCAGTACCGGGACATCCAGCGGCAATTGCAGCGCGCGGCGCGCCGGCACGCGATCGGAAACGAGCGGAAAGCGGTCGGCCAGCGGATGACCTACGAAACGTGCGTCGATGCCGTGACGCGCGTAGATCGGTGGTTCCATCGGAAACAGGCAAAGGACACGGTGCACGCTTTGGCCGATTTTTTCCGCGCGGTTTTCGCGCCACGCCCAGATCGACGGGCTGACGTAGTGAACAGTGCGCAAGCCCGCGTGTTTCAGTCGCCGCTCGACGCCCAGATTGAAATCGGGCGCATCAATGCCGACCACGATCGCCGGTTTTTCAGCGATCAAACGCGCGACCAGTTCTTTGCGCAGTTTGAGCAATCGCGGTAGATGACGGACCACTTCCGCAAAGCCGAACAGCGAAAGTTCGCGAATGTCGTACCAGGATTCGAAACCTTGGCTCTGCATGCGGCTGCCACCGATGCCGACAAATCGCGCGTCGGGATAATGCCGGCGCAAGGCTGCAATGAGATCGGCGCCCAGTTGATCGCCGGAATCTTCACCGGCGATCAGGGCGATCAGTGGCGCGGAAGGTTGGGTTGTATCCATTTGCATCGACCGGACCTCCCCGCAAAGTGGTTTGCGTCGAACCGCAGCGCGCAAACCATGCGCATGTTAACGGGCCAATCCGCGCTCGCTGCGATCGAGAAAATCGAGCATGGCGCGCACGTCTTCGCTGTCTTTCGCTTGCGCGACCAGTTGCTCGCGCGCTTCGGCCAGAGAAAGGCCCGACGTATAGAGCGTGCGGTATGCGCGCTTGATCGCCGTGATGCGTTCCGGTTCGAAGCCGCGGCGTTTCAGGCCGGTGGTGTTCAAACCGCGCGGGCGACCGCCTTGATCGTTGGCCATCATCAAGAACGGCGGCACGTCGGCGCCGAGCAGGCAACCCATCGCGATAAAGGCGTGTTCGCCGATCTTGCAGAATTGATGTGCGCCGGAATAGCCGGAAAACACCGTCCAATCGCCCACTTCCACATGTCCGGCAAGCGCCGAATAGTTGGAGAAGATGGTGTGATTGCCGATCTTGCAATCGTGCGCGACGTGCACGTAGGCGAGCAGCCAGTTGTCATTGCCGATGCGCGTGGCGCTGCCGCCGTCGCCGGTGCCGCGATTGATGGTGACGAATTCGCGGATCAAGTTGCGATCGCCGATGATCAGTTCCGTGCGCTCGCCGTTGAACTTCATGTCCTGCGGATCGCCGCCGAGCGAGGCGAACTGCGCAATGCGGTTGTCGCGGCCGATCTTCGTCGGCCCCTGAACTACCACATGCGGACCGATGACCGTGCCGTCGCCGATTTCGACATCGGCGCCGATGACGGTAAATGCGCCAATGCTGACATTGGCGCCGATGACCGCAGATGGATCGATTTGCGCGGTCGGATGAATCATTTCTCCGACCTCGCTGCGCACATCAGCTCGCAGCTGGCCACTTCTTTGCCATCGACCAAGGTGCGCGCTTCGAACAGGCCCATGCTGCGCAGCAGGCGCTTGAGTCGCACTTCCATGCGAAGTTGATCGCCGGGCACCACCGGTGCGTTGAAGCGGGCGTTGTCGACCTTGGCCAAGTAGAACAACGGGCTGGCCGAGCCGCCTTTGAGGCGCGAACTGATCTGGGTGAGCAAGCCGGCGGACTGCGCCATCGCTTCCACGATCAGCACGCCGGGCATCACGGGATGGCCGGGAAAATGGCCGTTGAAGAATGGCTCGTTGATGGTGACGTTCTTCAACGTCACCACGCTTTGCTCGGGCACGATCTCGATCACGCGATCCACCAACAGGAACGGATAGCGATGCGGCAGCAATTGCTGGATCTGCTCCACGTTCACGGGCAGCGTGATCAGGGGGGTGTTGTCACTCATCGTTCTTATCCTTTTCCAGCGCCGACAATCGGCGCGCGTACTCGTCCAGGTGCTTGAAGCGCGCAGCATTGCGGCGCCACTGTCGGTTCTCTTGCAGCGGCACCCCGGAGGAATACTCGCCAGCCTCCCGAATGGAATGAGTCACCAGGCTCTTGGCCGTAATGGTAACCCGGTCGGCCACTTCCAGATGGCCGAGCACGCCGGCATTGCCGCCGATCATGCAATAACGGCCGATTTTCGCACTACCGGCCACCGCGGCGCAGCCTGCCATGGCGGTGTGCGCGCCAATGTAAACGTTGTGCGCGATCTGGATTTGGTTGTCCAGGCGCACGTCTTCTTCCAGAACCGTATCGTCCAACGCGCCACGATCGATGGTGGTGTTGGCGCCGATTTCACAATCGTCGCCGATGCGGACGCCGCCCAATTGCGGCAGCTTGACCCAATGGTCGCGATCGAAGGCGAGGCCGAAACCGTCGGAACCGATGACCGCGCCAGGGTGCGCCAGCACGCGTTTGCCAAGCGTGACGCGCGTCACCAGGGTCACACGCGCGACCAATCGCGATTGCGCCCCGACGACGCAGCCATAACCGATGATGCAATGCGGACCGAGGAAAGCGCCGTCTTCGATCACGGCATTTTCTTCGATCACACAGTACGGCCCGATACTGGCCGACGCGCTGACGCGTGCGCTGGGCGCGACGGTCGCTGTGGGGTGTATGCCGGGTGTCGCCGCCGGCAAACGTTCAAACAGCGCGGCGATGTGCGCGTAGGCGACGTAAGGATCGCGTGCGATCAGCGCAGCGGTCGGGCAGCTATCGACGGTGTCGTTATTCAAGACGACGACGCCCGCGCGGGTGGTCGCCAGCTGCGCCGAATATTTGCTGTTGGAGAGAAAGCTGAGCTGAGTCGGCCCGGCGCCCGCGAGCGTGCCCACGCCGTCGATCAGGCGCGCGCCATCGCCGCGGAATTCCAGGGCGAAGCGTTCGGCGATTTGGGCGACGCTGTATTGGATCGTGCTCAAGGCTTTAGCTCCACGGCGCAAGCCGCATTGTAGGGGGCGATCCCCAGACACGCATCTTTATGCGAATTCGCGATGGGCCGCAAAAGAAAGCGCGGCATGAGCCGCGCTTTCTTCAGGTCCAATTGTGCAAATCAGCTTAGAACTGGCTGCCGAAAGTGAACTGGATGCGTTCTTCGTACTGGCTGTCGCCCGGCTGAGAGCGGAACGGGAAGCCCAGGCTGATGATCAGCGGACCGATCGGCGCCTGCCAGTGCAGGGACACACCGGCCGACGCGTCCAGTGTCTTGGTGCTGAAGCTCTGGACGTTCTGGTACGCCTGGCCCACGTCCATAAAGACCGACACGCGAGCGGTGTTGATGTCCTTGAGGAACGGCAGCGGCAGATAGACTTCCGCCGTGCCGAGCACCTTGAACGCGCCACCGATTGGCTGGGCGTAGGTGTACGAGCTGCCAGGGCAGTAGCCGTTCGCCTGCGGCTTGATCGGTGAACCGTCCGTCGCGACGCCTGCACAAGCGCGCGGGCCGAGGGTGTTGTCCTGGAAACCGCGCAAGTCGGTCACGCCGCCGGCGTAGAAGTTCATCCAGAACGGGAAAGCAACCCTGTCGCCGGCCTTGTAACCTACGGCGTTGGCGGCGCTGTAGTCGGCCGTGGTGTTTTCGTATTTCTGGTTGCCGTAGGTGTCGCCGTAACCCATTTTGCCGTCCAGATACAGCACGAAGCCCTTACCAATCGGCCAGTAGTGGTTGGCTTCGGCATTGAGCGTCCAGTACTGCACGGTCGAGCCTGGCAGCGCCACGTTCACGCCGGCGGTCAGCTGGCCGCCGTGTGTCGGCGCCCAATACGAGTTGCGCGTGTCGTGGACCCAGCTCAGCGAGCCGGTCCAGGTGTGCATGGTCTGGTGACCCAGCGCGTTGATGTAGTCGACCAGCACCTGCGGCGTATAGCCCTCGTAGGTGTTGATCTTGGTGCTGGAGATGCCAAGGCTGCCGCTCAAGCGGTCGAAGTCGGTGACCGGAACGCCCAGCGTGGTGGAGAACGACTTGGTGCTGTTCGAGTAGCTGGCGTACTGGCTGCCCAGGCTGCTGTAGTCGGCTTTGGAGAATGTGGCGTTGTAACCGATGCCGATACCGTTATCGGTCAGATACGGGTTGTAGTAACCCGCATTGATCGACGTGAGGTAATCGCTGCGCTCCGCACCGATGGTGAATTGGTCGCCGGTGCCGAGGAAGTTTTTCTGCGATACCGAGCTCGAAAGGATGATGCCCGAATACTGCGAATAACCCACGCCGAAAGTCAGACTGCCGGCGGATTGTTCTTCCACCTTCACCGTCAGATCGACTTCGTCGTCGCTGCCGGGCACCGTCTGCTTGTCGATCTTTACCGTCTTGAAGTAGCCGAGCTGCTGCAAACGGATCTTCGAACGGTCGATTGCCGCCTGCGAATACCAGGCGCCTTCGAGCTGGCGCATTTCACGGCGCAGCACGTCGTCTTCCGTGCGCGTATTGCCTTGGAAAATCACGCGACGCACATAGACGCGCGGACCCGGCTGGATGTACCAGGTGATGTCCGCGGTGTGCGCTTGCTTATCCAGCTTCGGAACCGAATTGACCTTGGCGAACGCGTAACCGATGTTCGCCAGCAGCGCCTTGATCGAATCCGACGTAGCTTCGATGGCGCGACGGTTGAACAAGTCGCCGTCCTTGACGAAGACCAGCTTGCGCAAGGTGTCTTCCGGCAGGATCAGCTGACCCAGCAGGTGCGTGCCCGAGATTTTGTAGATATCGCCCTGCACGACGTCCGCCGCGATGTACATCGCGCGCTTGTCCGGTGCGATTGTGACCTGCGTGGAATCGACGCCGAAATCGGCGTAACCGCGATCCATGTAGTAGGACTGCAGCTTCTTCAAATCGCCGGAGAGTTTGTCCTGCGAGTATTGATCGTTCTTGGAGTACCACGACATGAAGTTGGTGGTGCCGGTTTCGAAGTTGTCTTCGATTTCCTTGTCGGTGAACGCCGTGTTGCCCACGATGTTCACTTCCTTGACCTTGGCGACCTTGCCTTCGCGAATTTCGATGTCGATGGAGACGCGGTTGCGATCGAGCTCCGTGACGTGCGGGGACACCGAGACGTTGTACTTGCCGCGGTTGTAGTACTGGCGAATCAATTCCTGCTGCACGCGATCGAGCGCCAGGCGGTCGAAGGTTTCGCCTTCGGACAAGCCGATTTCCTTCAGGCCCTTCTTGAGGTCGTCGGTCTTGATGTCGCTGTTGCCGCGAATGGTGAGCTTGGCGATCGAGGGGCGCTCTACCACTTTGATCACCAGGATGTCGCCATCGCGTTCCAGTTCCACATCGCTGAAGAACTTGGTGTTGTACAGCGCGCGAATGGCTTGCTGGGCTTCTTCGGTGGTGAGGCGGTCGCCTTTGTTGACGGGCAGGTAGTTGAACACCGTGCCGGCGGAGATGCGGTTCAGACCTTCGATGCGGATGTCGGAAACGACGAAAGGTTCAAGCGCGAGAACGCTCGTGGAAAGGGAGGCCAGCAGGATCAGGGCGGCGATACGCTTCATCGTCGATTCCGTTGTGTTATTTGGACGAGGCGGTTTTGCGGCCGCTTCGCTGCATTTTTTCCAAAGCCGAATTCGCGCCGGCCATTTTATTTTTCGCAGTTGCGCTTCGAGATACCGGCGAAAGAGCACCGGAAACCGCGCCACTGCGGGTGTTTCGCCACGCGATAAGAAGGTCGCGGCCAGCGTTCAACCGAAGGTTGTCGGCGGCGCGCATCCAACTCACGAGGGCAGGATGATGCGATGGATGTCGTTGTAGAACGCCAACCCCATCAGCGTGCATAGCAAGGCGATGCCCACGTACTGGCCCGCGATCATGGTCCGCTCGCTGACCGGGCTGCCTTTGATCAGCTCGATAAGGTAATACAGCAGATGGCCGCCATCCAAGACCGGAATGGGCAGTAGGTTGATGATCGCCAGACTCAGCGACACCAAGCCGAGAAACTCAAGGAAGCGATCCAGGCCCATTTGCGCCGCGGCATTGGCCACCTGAGCGATGCCGATCACCCCGGAGATGTTTCGGGTGGATGCCTCACCCGTAACCATTTTGCCGACCATGGTGAAGGTGTCGGTGGTGCGCTGCCAGGTCATGGCGAGCGATTCGACTAAAGCCTTGCCCGCGCCGTAACGCTGGATCGCCAATTCGGACAGGGGAGGACGCACGCCGATCACCCATTGAGGCGCGTTGTTAGCCACCGATTCCATGCGTGCGGTCACCGCAAAGGTTTTCGATGCGCCGTGGCGGTCCACGGCGACCGTCAACTTCGGCGACTTCGATGCCGCCGCGACGATCTGCTTGCCGAGCTCGTTGAAATCTTTCACCGCGTTGCCGTTGATGCTGAGGATACGGTCGCCCGATTGCATGCCTGCCAGCGCCGCTGGATCGCCAGGCTCAACAATCGCCGCGATAGCCGGAGGAGGGGCGAGCTCCAAGCCCAGCCTGTCCATGTACTGGCCGACATCCTGGCCGGCCGGCAAGCGGTTGAGTGGCAGTACGAGCGAACGCTGCACGCCATCCGCGCCGCGCACGGTGACGGCCAGCGGCGTGCGACCGAGCAGCGCATTGGCGATGGTGTCGAACGAACCGCTCCACGTCGTGACTGGTTCGCCGCCGACGGTGAGCAACCGGTCGCCCGGTTGAATTCCTGCTTGGGCAGCGAGACTTTGCGGCGTCGCCGTCACGACCGGCGCGTAATCGGTACGTCCGAGCATAAACATCAGCCAGAACGCTGCAATGGTGAAGATGATATTGAAGCCAGGACCCGCCGCCACGATGGCGATGCGTTTCCAGATGGATTGCGCGGTGAACTCTTGATGGCGCAGCACCGGGTCGACGTCGCCTTCGCGCGCATCGAGCATTTTGACGTAGCCGCCAAGCGGAATCGCAGCGATCTGATACTCGGTGCCGTCGCGACCGATGCGCTTCCAGATAGCGCGTCCGAAGCCAATGGAGAAGCGCAACACTTTCACGCCGCAGCGGCGTGCGACCCAGTAGTGTCCGAATTCGTGAAAGGTCACCAGCACGCCAAGCGTGACGAGCAACCAGAACACTGAGCCAAGGAAGGGATTCATCAAAGCAGGTACGTCTCTCAGGAACTCAAAGCTTATCAGTAAGCGCCGCGAAGTACCCGTCAGGCGGCTTACTTTGCCGCCTGATGCCGCTCGCACGGGGTCTGATTATCGACCACAGTCCGGGTTGTCAGTTCCGTAGTCGCGAAACGAAGCGCGAGGGCGTCTCAGAGGCCCAGCAGCAGCTTTCCGAGCGCAAAGACCGGCAGGGCGGCAAACACGCTGTCCAGGCGGTCCAGCAGGCCGCCATGGCCCGGAAAGAGCGCGCCGGAATCCTTTACGTTCGCGTGGCGCTTCATCAGGCTTTCCAACAGGTCGCCGACGATGGAGCTGGCGACGGTCACCACGGTGACGACGATCAGCCCCGCAAGGCGCAGATCGCGCACGCCGAGCAACCAACCGGCTACGGCCGCCACGGCCGCGCTGGTGGCGAAGGCGCCGTAAACGCCCGCCCAGGTTTTGCCAGGACTGATCTGCGGCGCCAATTTGCGTTTGCCGAAAAAGCGACCGGAGAAAAAGGCGCCGGTATCGGCCGCCCACACCAGCAGCATGGCCAGAAACGTCCAGACATGGCCGTGCGGTTCGCTGCCGTGGATGTTGATTCCCGCCACCCAGGCAGGAAAAACCACGAATGCGCCGGCCAACAGCTTCAGATTGCGGTTTTCCGGCGTAGGAGCAGCGGCGAAGGCGAAATTGCGCAGCCACAAACAGGCAAGCAGCCACCAGGCGACGCCTACGGCAATCACGGTGGGCCAAAGCCACGCGGCGGTGCGAAACCACCAAAGCGCGATAAACACGATCAGCGCGACACCGAGCATGGCGCCGCGAATGCTGCGATTGGCGATGCCGGCCAGCCTCGTCCATTCCCACGTCGCCGCAAGAAACGCCACGGACAGCAGACATGCGAACACGCTCGTCGGCGTCAACAAGATCAGCAGGATCGCCAAGGGAGCCAAAATCAGGGCGGTAAGAACACGCTGTCGCAACATGGGTGTTCCTAGTGCCTGGTTACGTGGGCGATACGATCGCGGTGGTTTGGATGCCGAGCGAAGTCTTCATTCTGTCGCATTTTCGTGCGCACGACTTGCTGGCTTCTTGCTCCGCGAGCAAAAAGATCGGTTGAGGGTTTTGCGGTGATCGCAGCCAGCTTCAACGTACCGCTGCCTGGGTGACTTGCTCACCCGTACGGCCAAAGCGGCGTTCGCGACGTGCAAAGTCGTCGATGGCGAGTTGCAGCGCGGCTTGATTGAAGTCGGGCCACAACGTTTCGGTGAAGTAGAGCTCGGCGTAGGCAAGCTGCCACAGAAGGAAATTGCTGATGCGATGATCGCCGCCGGTGCGGATGAAAAGATCCAGCGGCGGCAGCTCGGACAAGCTGGTCTCGCGGTCGAAGGCCGCTTCGTCGATGGCATCGGCCGACAATTCGCCGTTGGCGACGGCCTGGGCAATTTTGCGCGCCGCTTCCACGATATCCCAGCGTCCGCCGTAGTTCACCGCCACGTTCATCTGCAGCTTGGTGTTGTCGGCGGTGCGGTGCATGGCGTCGATCATGCGTTTTTGCAGCGCTTTGTCGAAGGCACTCAAATCGCCGATGAAGCGCAGCCGCACGCCGTTTTCATGCAGCTCGTCGACTTCTTTGTCCAACGCGCGCATGAACAATTCCAGCAATGCGCCGACTTCATCTGCGGGACGCTGCCAGTTTTCGCTCGAGAACGCGAACAACGTAAGCGCTTCCACACCTTGACGCAGGCAACCTTCGACCACTTCGCGCACGGCTTTGCGACCCGCGTTATGGCCGAAGCTGCGCGGGCGATGGCGTGCCTTCGCCCAGCGGCCGTTGCCGTCCATCACGATGCCGATATGGCGTGGTGCGTAGTTGTGCGTGGTCGTGGTCATCAATGGAGATTAACGGTAGCGATGGCACCTGCCTCAGTGGGACACATGCTAAGAGAGTGTTTGTCAGCGAAAGGCCATTTGCCGGCGCCATCCTGCCCATTTGAAGCGAGAACTGGGGCGGAAGCCGGGCCGGCGCGGCAAATCGTTCCGTTGTCCCCATCGGGACAGTGGATATGCGAGCTGGCCCCCTTCACCCCTCGTGCCTCTCCGTCAAATTTGGTGGACGGCGCAATCTTAGGTCTCGCCCGCTTACCGGACGGCCTTACATGGCCATCAATTCTTCTTCCTTCGCCTTCGCAAGGTGATCGACTTCTTTGACGAATTTGTCGGTGATCTTCTGGATGTCTTCGTCGGCGCGGCGTTCTTCGTCTTCGGTGATCTTCTTCTCTTTGAGAAGATCTTTGACGTGCTGCAACGCATCGCGGCGCACGTTGCGGATGGCGATTTTCGCATTCTCGCCTTCGTGCGAAACGTGCTTGGCCAGTTCGCGGCGGCGCTCTTCGGTGAGCGGCGGCATGTTCAGACGGATGACCGTGCCGGCGGTAGTCGGCGTGATGCCCAGATCGGAGGCCAGCAAGGCCTTCTCGATCGGGGCGACCATGGTCTTTTCGAACGGAGTGATGATGATGGAGCGTCCATCGGCCAACGAGATCGAAGCCACCTGGTTCAACGGCATATCGGAGCCGTAGTAGGGGACTTTGATGCCGTCCACCAGCGTGGTGCTGGCGCGACCGGTGCGCAGGCGGGACAAGTCGTGCTTGAGGGCATCGATGCTCTTGCCCATGCGGGTTTGGGCATCGTGTTTGATGTCGTTGAGCATGTGAAATCACCCGTTGGCGTGCAAGCCGGCAAGTATAGCAGGGGGTCCAAGGGCTGGATCAGGCGCGGCCCTGGGGCGTTAAGGAGTTCGGCGGTTAGGTCATTTCTAAAATTGACTAGGCCGCTCGGCGAGGCTCTGAAGCGACGAGACGGAAGGCGTATCGCTCGCCTTCGCGTCCATGGAGGCGTCGATCAGCCGGCGTCGACCAGCGTGCCTACCGGTTCGCCGTGCATGATGCGCATCAGGTTACCGGGCACCGTCATGTCATAAATGCGTAACGGCATGCGATGGTCGCGACACAGGGCGATGGCGGCGGTATCCATCACGGCCAGCTTGCGTTCGATCACCTGATCGTAGGTGAGTCGATCGTAGCGCTTGGCGTCGTGATGCTTGGCCGGGTCGGCGTCGTAGACGCCATCGACCTTTGTCGCTTTAAGCAGGAGATCGGCGCTTACTTCGATGGCGCGCAAAGCGGCGGCCGAATCGGTGGTGAAGAACGGATTGCCGGTGCCCGCCGCGAACAGCGCGATACGGCCTTTTTCGATATGGCGGATCGCGCGACGGCGGATAAAGTCTTCCGCGACGTCGTGGATTTGGATAGCGCTCATCACGCGCGCGAAGCCGCCGCGTTTTTCGATGGAATCTTGCATCGCCAGCGCATTCATCACGGTGGCCAACATGCCCATGTGATCGCCGGTGACGCGATCCATGCCCGACGCGGCCAAGCCTGCGCCGCGGAAGATGTTGCCGCCGCCGATCACCACGCCGATCTCCAGGCCGGCCTTTTGCACTTCGATGATTTCATCGGCCAAGCGACCGATCACTTTGGGGTCGATGCCGTAATCGGCTTCGCCCATCAAGGCTTCGCCGGAGAGTTTGAGCAAGATGCGTCGATACTTTACCTGGTCGCTCATGAGGTCTCCGGATGGATGAACGGATTTTAGGAAAACGATGGTACAGATCGTTTTCGAATCGCCGATAAAGCGAAAGTGCGCGATTTGCGTGCGGTGCTCGGGCTTGCGCCCGATGGATACCTCAAGCAAAACGACCGCATTGTAGCGGAGGTCGCCGCAGACGTCAGCGCGCCATGCGCCATGTTTTATGCTTCACACCGTAGTCACAAGCGGAGCAAGTCATGCAGCACACCATCGCCGCCATCGCATTGCTAGTGCGTGACTACGACGAGGCCATCGCGTTCTACACCGATTGCCTGGATTTCGAGTTGATCGAAGATACACCGATGGGTGGCGGCAAACGCTGGGTGTTGGTGGCGCCGCCGGGTGCGCGCGAAACGCAATTGCTGCTCGCTCAAGCGAGCACATCCGAGCAAGACCTTTGCGTGGGAGAGCAGGCAGGCGGGCGGGTTTTCCTGTTTCTGCACGTCGACGATTTCTATGCGCGCTATGCGGCCATGCGTTCGAAAGGCGTGCGTTTTCTCGAAACGCCCCGCGAAGAGCCGTACGGCACCGTGGCGGTTTTTGAAGATCTGTATGGCAACAAATGGGATTTGCTGCAGCCGCGCACGCAGCCGGCATCCAATACCGTGCCGTTCGATCGCGCGGCGAAGAAAAAGGGATAAAAAAAGGCCGCGGTTGCCCGCGGCCTTTTTCATGCAAGCGATGACGATGGCTTACGCCAGGCCGGCCTGCTTCATCACTTCGGCGGCGAAATCTTCTTCCACCTTTTCGATGCCTTCACCCACGGCCAGACGCACCACGGAGATCACATCGGCGCCTTCCTTCTTCAGGGTGTCGGCGACGGTGACGTTGGTGTCGAGCACGTAGGCCTGACCGAGCAGGGTGACCTCGGAGATGATCTTGGCGACTTTGCCGCCGACGATCTTTTCCAGGATCTCGGCCGGCTTGGCCTTTTCCTTCTCGGACATCTGGCTCAGCGCGATTTCCTTTTCCTTGGCCAGGAACTCGGCCGGAACGTCATCGGCGCGCACATAGGCCGGATTCATCGCCGCCACGTGCATCGCGATGCCCTTGGCGAGTTCTTCCGAGCCGCCCTTCAGAGCCACCAGCACGCCGATACGGCCGCCGTGGATGTAAGTGGCGATGATGCCGTTGTTGGCCACGTGCGCCATGCGGCGAACTTGGATGTTTTCGCCGATGGTGGCGATCAACGACTTGGAAGCCTCTTCGACCGTGCCGCCGCCCGGGTAGGCGGCCGCTTTCAGCGCGTCGATGTCCTTCGCGCCGGACGTCAGCGCGATGTTGGCGACGTTGTCGCTGAACTTCACGAAGTCGGGGTTCTTGGTGACGAAGTCGGTTTCGCAGTTCACTTCGACCAGCACGGCGTTGCCGTTGTTCTGGGCGGCGACGATGCGACCTTCGGCGGCGATGCGGCCAGCCTTTTTGTCGGCCTTGGCCAGACCCGACTTACGTAGCCATTCCATCGCGGCTTCGATGTCGCCGTTGTTTTCGACCAGCGCTTTCTTGCATTCCATCATGCCGGCGCCGGAGCGCTCGCGGAGGTCTTTGACCAGTTGGGCGGAAATATTGCTCATGGAATCCTCGAGAAACTTGGAGGCGTCGAGACAGCCTTGCGGATGCCTCGACGCGTTTAAGACTTAGTCGGCGTCGGCGGAATCTTGTGCACGACCACCGCGACCACCGCGACCGCCGCGGCGATCGTCACGGTCGCCACCGCGCGGCGCACCCTTCTTGGCCGGCGCATTGCGGCGCGGAGCTGCGGCGCGACGGTCTTCGTCCTTGGCGACCGGGTTGCCTTCTTCGTCCAGTTCGACGAATTCGTTGGCGTCACCCTGGGCGGCGGCCGGAGCGGCAGCCTTGCCTTCGAGGATCGAATCGGCCGCGGCGCGGGCGTACAGCTGGATGGCGCGGATGGCGTCGTCGTTGCCCGGGATGGCGTAATCGACCAGTTCCGGGTTGTAGTTGGTGTCGACCACGGCGATCACCGGAATGCCGAGCTTCTTGGCTTCCTGCACGGCGATGTTTTCATGGCCGATATCGACCACGAACAGCGCGTCGGGCAGACGGTTCATGTTCTTGATGCCGCCCAGCGAGTTTTCCAGCTTCTCGCGTTCGCGACGACGGGCCAGCACTTCGTGCTTGACCAACTTGTCGAAGCTACCGTCGGTCTCGGCCGCTTCCAGCTCCTTCAGGCGAGCAACCGACTGCTTCACCGTGCGGAAGTTGGTGAGCATGCCGCCGAGCCAGCGGGCGGTGACGAAGGGCATGCCGGCGCGGGTGGCTTCTTCAGCCAGCGCTTCGCGAGCGGAACGCTTGGTGCCCACGAACAGCACGGTGCCGCGCTTCTGCGCCAGACCCGACAGGAAGTTCATCGCGTCAGTGAACAGCGGCAGCGTCTTTTCGAGGTTGATGATGTGGATTTTGCCGCGGGCGCCAAAGATGTACGGTGCCATCTTCGGGTTCCAGTAGCGGGTCTGGTGACCGAAATGCACGCCAGCTTCCAACATCTGGCGCATGGTGACTTGAGCCATGGTGATACTCCTGCAGTGGACCTTTTTTGAGTGGTCCGGGGGGTTGGGACCTCCGCGTATCCCCGGCTTCGACCGTAGCGCCCATTGGCTAGAGAGAGGGCGGCTACAGCACCCCGAAGACGGTGCCGATACGTGTGTGGCATTGGTTGGGCTTGTACCGCAGCACGGTTACAATCCCGCTTCGATTTGCGCCGCGCGGGCCATCTGATGGCTGGAAGCGGTCTGCAAAACCCGGAAATTGTAGCCGGGATCACCGCTTAACGGCAAGTTGCTGGTTTTTGGGAACTTTGCCGCCATATAACAACGGAATTTATGGCCATTACCCTCAAAACCGCCCAAGACCTTGAAGGCATGCGCGAAGCCGGCCGCCTGGCCGCCGAAGTGCTGGCCATGCTCAAGGAGCACGTGAAGCCGGGCGTCACCACCGAGGACCTGGATCGGCTGGCGTACGAGCATATCGTCAACGTACAGAAGGCTGTGCCTGCCAACGTGGGGTATCACGGGTTCCCCAAGACCTTATGCACCTCGGTCAATCACGTCATCTGCCACGGCATCCCCAGCCCTAGCAAGGTGCTGAAGGACGGCGACATCATCAATCTGGACGTCACCGTCATCAAAGACGGCTGGCACGGCGACACCAGCCGCATGTATTTCGTCGGCACGCCGGCCGTGCTGGCCAAGCGCCTGGTCGATACCACCTACGACGCGATGATGCGCGGGATTCAGGCCGTGCGCCCTGGCGCCACGCTGGGCGACGTGGGGCATGCGATTCAGAAGCATGCCGAAGCCGCGGGTTTTTCCGTGGTGCGCGAGTACTGCGGTCACGGTATCGGCAAGGTCTATCACGACGAGCCGCAAGTTCTGCACTACGGCAAGCCGGGAACCGGCGTCGTGTTGCAGAAGGGCATGACGTTTACGGTCGAGCCGATGATCAACGCCGGCAAACCGCAAACCAAGCAGTTGCCGGATGGCTGGACGGTGGTGACCAAAGATCACTCGCTGTCGGCGCAATGGGAGCACACCATTGCCGTGACGGACGATGGTTTTGAGATTCTCACAGTCTGGCCGGATGCGTGATTTGCATATTCGTCATTTCGGCCTACGCCGGAATGACGATATGACAAGCCATTCGATTGCGGATATCCATCCATTCCCATGACGCCGTCCGCCGTTACCCTCCCACCTTTACCGCGCCTGCCGATCGCCGTACCGCGCTCGGGCGTTTCCACCGAAGCGCGCATCGCGCTACGCCAACTGCTGGGCGATCTCGATCGCAGCATCGCCACCGCGTTCCGCGATGGCGCCAACGGGACAGATTTGGCGCGCAGACGCAGCGATTCCGTCACGCGCATCGTGGCGCATGTGTGGTTCGCGTGCCTGGGCGAGGTCAACGATGCGGCGCTATTCGCCATCGGCGGATTTGGACGCGGCTTGCTGTTTCCCTATTCGGATATCGATTTGCTCGCGCTCGTGCAGCATGCCGATGCATCGCGTTTGCGCGCGCTCGAACAATGTTTCGCCACGCTGTGGGATATCGGCCTCAAAGTTGGCCACGCCGTGCGCGATCCGGCGCAGTGCCGCACGCTGGCCGCATCGGATGCGAGCGTGTTTACCAGTCTGCTGGATGCGCGGCGCCTCGCGGGCGATTCGTCGCTCGATGCGAGCCTTCGCGTCATCGTCGACGCGCCGGATATGTGGCCGCCGCGCGCCTATCTTCAAGCGCGTTTGGCCGAGCGCGACGCGCGTCACGCGCGTTTCGACGACACCGCGTACAACCTCGAGCCCAATCTGAAAGATGGCCCGGGCGGCATGCGCACGCTCGACTCGTTGCGCTGGATCGGCATGCGCTTGGCGCACGCGCCGGATTTTCCCGACATGGTGACCGAAGGGCTGCTCGATCCGGCCGAATGCGACACCTTGTTGCAAGCGGAGGCGACGTTGCGTCGTTATCGCTTCGCCTTGCATCTGGAAGCAGGACGCGCGGAAGAACGATTGTTGTTCGATTATCAGCGTGCCATGGCGTCGCGACTCGGATTCGAAGACGAGCACGAAAAAAATCTCGGCGTCGAACAGTTCATGCAAGGCTATTACCGCGCCGCCAGCCAAATCGAACGACTGGGCATGCAAATCGCCGAACGTTTCGAAGAAATGCTCGAGCCGCCGAGCGATGCGAAATCGGTAGGCGCCGATTTCGTTCGCTACGGCGCGCGCATGGCGATCAACGATCCGAATCTGTTTACACGTCGTCCCGCTGCGCTCGTCGATATTTTTATGGCGCGGCTCGACGAAAAAGGCGTGATCGGATTTACCGCCGACACCATGCGTCGCATCCATCAAGCCACCGCGACGATGGGTACGCAGCTTGCGGACGATCCGCACGTGCTCGCTTCGTTTCTGCGATTGCTGCGACGTGGCGCACCCGCGGTGGACGCGTTGTGGCGCATGAATCGGCACGGTTTGCTCGCTGCGATTCTGCCAGCGTTCGGCAAAGTTTTCGGCCGCATGCAATACGACCTGTTCCACGTCTACACCGTGGACGAACATACTTTGCGCGTGCTGCGCAATGTCGCGCGTTTCGACGATCCGGCCACGCAAGCGGAATTTCCGCTCGGCTGCGAAGTCTGGTCGAGCTTGCCCAAGCCCGAAGTGCTGCTGTTGGCGGCGCTGTTTCACGACATCGCCAAAGGTCGCGGCGGCGATCATTCCGTGCTGGGCGAAGAAGACGCGCGCGCATTCGGCAAAAAATTGAAGTTGCCGGAGGACGACATCGAGCGCATCGCGTGGCTGGTGCGCTGGCATCTGTTGATGAGCACCACGGCGCAGAGGCAAGACATCACCGATCCCGATGTCGTGCATCGATTCGCGGAACTTGTCGGCGGCCGAGAGCGTTTGGGTCAGCTTTACCTGCTCACCATCTCCGACATCATCGGCACCAGCCCGCGTTTGTGGAATGCATGGAAAGATCGCCTGCTGGCCGATCTGTACACAGCCACACGCTACGCCTTGCGCCGCGATGCCAAGCCATCGCCCGGCGCCGCCACACGTGCGCAAACCTGTCGCGAAGAAGCGATGACCATGCTGATCGCCGAAGGCCATGAACCGCAGGCGGTCGCGCAGGTTTGGGATACGTTCCCGATGGTGAGTTTCCTGCGTCATCGCCCCGAACAAGTGGCGTGGCAAACCTCCGAAATCTTGCGCGGGGACGGCAAGCTGCCGCTGATCGCCGTCAATCCGCTATCGGTGCGCGGCAGCACCGAGTTGTTTGTCTATGCGCCGGATCGCGACGGTCTTTTTGCGAATGTCACCGCAATGCTCGATCGCCTGCATTTTTCGGTGATGGAAGCACGCGTGCTCAGCTCGCCGGATGGCAAGGCGATGGACACCTTCCTGCTGCTGGAAGCCGATACGCAAAAACCTGCGGGCGCGGAGCGCGCGGAAGAGCTTCAGCAGCGCTTGCATCGCGCACTGTCGCAATCCGCGCCCATCATGCCGCCACGGCGCAGCATATCGCGGCATCTGAAGCATTTTCAGATGACACCGCGGATCGACTTCAAGCAATCCAGCGGCCGCACGCAAATGGCCCTGGTTTGCAGCGATCGTCCAGGTCTGCTCGCGGCCGTGACGCAGGTGTTAATGGCCTGCGAGGTGCGCGTGCACGATGCCCGCATCGCGACCTTCGGCGAGCGCGTGGAAGACTTCTTCCAACTTACCGACCGCCGCAATGCGCCTTTGAGCGAGACACAGCAACAGCGTTTGTGGCAGGCTTTGGTCGAGCGGATCGGACCACAGAGCTTAACTGCATAGCTCGCAGGGGATGATTTCCCGCGGGGTCGCGTCGGCGACCTTTCATCGGCAATCCCTTTCTCTTTTTTTTGGCTTATCGCGCCAAGAAGGCTATGCAACCATGTCCGCGTCTCACACCTTCCTCAAAGTTTCTCGACAGATTCATTTGTACGTCGGCGTTTTCATCGCGCCCGCTTTATTGTTTTTCGCGCTGACCGGCGGCCTGCAGGTTTTTGGACTGCATGAATCGTCGCGCGGCAGCGACTACAAGCCGCCCGCGTGGTTGGCGATGGCGGCGCAAGTACACAAAAAGCAGACGACCGTTATGCCGATGCGTAAGCCGCGTCCGGCGGAGGGTGACAACCACGCGCCCGCGGCGAACAACGCGGCGCCCGCGCAGATCGCGAATCCCGTGGCATCGCAGCCCAACAAACCGGATGAATCACCGATGCCTTCGCGACATCCGCTGCCTTTGAAGATCTTCTTCGGCTTCGTCTCGTTCGGACTGTTCGTGTCCACGCTGATCGGCATCTACATGGCCTATCGCTTCTCGCGCAAACGCCGTTTGATCACTCTGACGCTGGTGGTGGGTGCCGTGCTGCCTATCGTACTTGCGCTAATTTGAAATCGATCTGACATCTTTCCACATCATCGCAAGGCAAGAGGTTGTAATCTTCACCGTCGATCCGAACGCGAGTCATCCCCATGCAGTCCATCGAAGCCCTTATCAACGACGCCTTTGAGCGCCGCAACGACATCAGCCAGAGCGAAATCGAAACCCATCTGCGCCCGGCGCTGAGCCAGGTGATGGAGCTGCTGGAGTCGGGCGAGCAACGTGTCGCCGCGCCGGATGGAAAAGGCGGCTGGGTGGTCAATCAGTGGCTGAAGAAGGCGGTGCTGCTGTATTTCCGTATCAACGGCAATCGCGTGGTAGACGGCGGCCCCGCCATGGCGTTCGACAAAGTGCCCTTGCGTTTCGCGCACGGCAACGACGTGGAGCTGGAGACGCTCGGCGCGCGCGTGGTGCCCGGCGCGCTGGTGCGTCGCGGCGCGCATATCGCCAAAGATGCGGTGCTCATGCCCAGCTACGTGAACATCGGCGCGTACGTCGGTGCAGGCACCATGGTCGATACTTGGGCGACGGTCGGCTCGTGCGCGCAAATCGGCGCAGGCGTGCATCTTTCCGGTGGCGTTGGCATCGGCGGCGTGTTGGAACCGCTGCAGGCCAATCCCACCATCATCGAAGACAACTGCTTTATCGGCGCGCGTTCGGAAGTGGTCGAAGGCGTGGTGGTGGAGCGGGGCAGCGTGATCGGCATGGGCGTGTTTCTCGGCCAATCCACGCGCATTTACAACCGCGCCACCGGCGAAGTCAGCTATGGACGCGTGCCGGCCGGCAGCGTAGTCGTCGCTGGCAATCTGCCGGCGAAAGACGGCAGTCACAGCTTGTACGCGGCGATTATCGTCAAACAGGTGGACGAGAAAACGCGTAGCAAGACGGGCATCAACGAGCTTTTGCGCAGCGGCGAGTAATCATGACCGACAACGCGATCACCCTCTACGGTTTACCCAACTGCGATACGTGCAGAAAGGCGCGCAACTGGTTGGGCCGTTTCGACGTGGCGCACGAATTTGTCGACTACCGCGCCAATCCGGTGCCGTCGGCGACGTTGAAAGCGTGGGCGCAGGAACTCGGCGGGTGGGACAAGCTGGTCAATAAATCGAGCACGACGTGGCGCAATTTGTTGCCTCAACGCAAGAACCCCGGCACCGATCCGGAGTGGACGTTGCTGTTGAAGGAACACCCGGCGCTAATTCGTCGGCCGGTGGTCGTGCAAGCAACGGGCGCGGTGAGCGTGGGCTTCACCGACAATGGTTTCAAGAAACTGTTCGGTCGCTGATATGTCCGATGTATTCGATTTGACCGTTGATCTCATCAGTCGCCGCTCCATCACGCCGGAAGACGCGGGTTGTTTGCCCGTCATCGGCGCACGGCTCGCGCGTCTCGGTTTTCGCATCGAGCATCTTCGCTATGGTGACGTCGACAATTTCTGGGCGACGCATGGTGCGAACAACGAGCCGGGGCAGGGGCCGCTGTTGATTTTTCTTGGGCACACCGATGTAGTGCCTAGCGGGCCGGAAGAGAGCTGGACCAGCCCGCCGTTCGAGCCGGACGTGCGCGATGGCCGTCTATACGGCCGTGGCGCGGCGGATATGAAGGGCTCGGTCGCGGCGATGGCGGTGGCGGTGGAGCGTTTCGTTACGACGCATCCCGATCATCCTGGCCGCGTCGGCTTGCTGCTCACCAGCGACGAAGAAGGCCCCACCAATCTCGATGGGGTGCGGCGCATCGCGGCTTATCTCCGCGAAATCGGTGAGCACATCGACTGGTGCGTCGTTGGCGAGCCCTCGTCCAAGGAAAAACTTGGCGATTTGATTCGCGTTGGACGGCGCGGCTCGTTGTCGGGAACGCTGACGGTACGAGGCGTGCAGGGGCACGTGGCGTATCCGGAGAAGGCGCTCAATCCTATTCATGCATTCGCGCCGGCCTTGACCGAACTGGCGGCCGAGCGCTGGGATACCGGCAACGACGATTTTCCGCCCACGTCGTTTCAGGTTTCCAATCTCAATGCCGGTACCGGCGCGACCAATGTCATTCCCGGTTCGCTCACGGCGCTGATCAATTTCCGTTACAGCACCGCCAGCACGGCAATGGATTTGCGCCAGCGCGCAGAAGCCATTCTCGCCAAGCACGGCTTGGATTACAGCGTCGAGTGGAATCTTTCCGGCGAACCGTTTTTGTCGCCCTCGGGCGGTCGCTTGCGCGACACGGTGGTGGCGGTGTGTCGTGAGTTGTGCGGCACCGAGCCAGAACAAAGCACCGGCGGCGGTACATCCGACGGCCGATTTATCGCGCCGATGGGGGCTGAAGTGGTGGAGCTCGGGCCGGTGAACGCCACGATCCACAAAGTTGACGAATGCATCGACGTGGCGGAGCTAGAACGACTGCCGGATCTGTATCTGACGATCTGCGAACGAATGTTGCTGCGAAATCTTTGCTAATCGATTTCCTCTTTCTTGGGAGAGGGAATCGAACAGCTATTGCGCAGACGGCTCAAGCACCAACGTATGTCGGTCGCTTCCCGGCATCAAACGCGTCGGGCGACCCAACACCCAATCCTCGTGACCGGCGCCGTAGAACGGCGAAAGCGGGTTATCGCTCTGACCGCCGGGCATTTCCAGAATGCCTTCGTCTTCGTGACCGGGCGAAACATCGAAACGTTCTGACGCGCCGAATCCCGGCGAGGCAACGCGCGGCATATTGTGATCGCCTGGCAAACCCACATTCGGCATATCGAGCCATCGCCCGACAAACGAAGGGAACGCGCGCGACAGCGGATGGCGAATATCGGCGCGATTGAGTTCGCCCCACGTGCGTGCGGCCAAGCCGCCTGGTTCTTTGCTCAGTTTGTTGGCGACGTTGTGCGCCGCTTGCAACAACAATGCAGACCAATCGTGAAACGCCGGATCCAGCAAGTTTGCAGGTTGTTGCTGGATCATCATCCAGACGGCGGCTTCCTGATTGGACGGTCCCGGCCAGGCGAAGTCGGCAAAACGTTGTTGAACTTGCGCCGCGTACGGCGCCAGCACCAGCTTGTGCACTTCTTCGCGGAAGTCGTGCACGAGGCGATAGTCCACGCTATCCGGTTCGGCAACGCCGCGCCACGCGGCGGTGAGCTGACGCATTTGAACGAGCGATGGATCGTGCGTATCGGCAAGCGTTGTCTGCAACAAATGCTGCCAGCGCGTGAGAAACGCAGCGTGATCGTCGAGTTGAATGTCGAGCAGATTGGCGGGACCGAAATCGGCGCGGCCATGCAAATCGTCGCGAATTTGTTGCGCGCGCGCGCCGATATCGTGTCCGCCGTCGCCAAGCAATGCCAGGTCGTCGCTGCCGACGGTGCGGTTGTTGGCGGTCCACAAGCGTCCGTCCGTGGGATCTTCGATGCGCGGGTATTGCGAGGCGGCGGCCCAACCGGTCCAGCCGGTGTTGGGTTGCGACCAATCGGCCGGCAGCGTCGGATCGAAACCGGCGCGTAGCGGAACGCTGTTGCCCGCGATGCTCCAGCCGATGTGACCGGTGCTGTCGGCGACGAGGAGATTCTGCGGAGGCATGCCGAGCGTGGGGCCCAGATCCAACGCGGCAGATACGCTGCCGGCTTTCTCCAATTGCATCAATGCGACGTTATAGGCGCGCGGCTGATCGGCGATCCATGCAAGCGCAAGCGGCGTGCCGTCGGTGTCCACCGCGATGATCGGCCCCCAGCGCGTATCTTCGACGTGCAGCGTATGCGGCGCTGCGCCTTTGACGCCGATGATTTCGTCATGCTGTTCGATCGCTGCCCAACCTTCCGGCACTTTGTATTTGTTGGCGTCGTGCGGATCGCGTTGGACGCGTACCCAATCCATCCAATCGCCGTAGCTGTTGGTGAAACCCCACGCGATTTGCCCGTTCGATCCCACGACCATTGCAGGCGTGCCGGGCAAGGTCACGCCGACGACATCGCGCATACCTTTCGGCGCCGTGGCATCGGGATAGCGCAAGCGCGCGCGGAACCAGATATCCGGCACGCGCAGACTTAAATGCATGTCGTTGGCGAGAATCGCCGCGCCCGTGCGCGAAACGTTTCCAGCCACCGCGAAACTGTTGCTGCCTGGATACGGTTGATCTATCGACGACTTCGCGATCGCTGCGACTTTTGCGCCAGCGCTAGGCGCTTGAACATGATGAAGATCGTAGACATCCGCCGTCGGCACGACCGGCGAGGGCGACACATTGCCCTTCAGCGGCGCTTCCCAGTTCGGATCCGGTGAGATCAGAAAATTCACCAGCGATTTGGGCAAGACCGCCTGCAACTGCGCAATGTGCAGTTCGCGTTCGTTGCGTCCATCGTCGTTGAGATCCAGATACATCGCGGCGATCACCAGCATGGTGTCTTCCGAGCGCCACGGTTCCGGTTTGGCACGCAGCAGCAAGTATTCCCAGGGATTCTTGCGTTGACTGGACAAGCCCGCATTGACGCCGTCGCGATACAGATCGAGCGTATGTTTTTGGTCTGGCGAGAGCGCCGCATAAGCCGCTTCGGCAACCGCGCGCAAACGGTGGCGACGGTGACCGATGTCCGTGCTTAGTGCGTCAGGGCCGACCAGTTCGGACAGTTCGCCAGCCGCATCGCGACGCATCAAATCCATCGGGAAGAAACGCTCTTGCCCGTGTACGTAGCCGAGCGCGTACGTCACATCGTCGCGCGATTGGCCGGTTATGGTCGCCGTGCCCAAGGCGTCGCGTGTAATCGTCACCGAATGGGATACGCCGGCTACGCGCTGCGTGCCGTCCAATCTCGCTAAGCTGCCGGAGAGCATCCACCAGCCCGTGGCGCACAAGCCGATGGCCGCGATCAGCAGCAGCATAAAGAGGGCACGGAACCAACGGAAACCTGTTTTCATCGTCATTGATCGGTGAACACCGCAAAGATGCCCGCGTAGGGCTTGACCATGAAGGTAGGAGCGCCGGTGTAGCCGGTGCCGTCGATATAGAACTGCGAAATGGTGCCGTCCAGATACAGCGCGTCGCGGCAACCGAGTTTGTCACGGAACAATTGCGCGAACGTGTGAAAGTTGACCGGCGAATCGCTCACCACAAACACGGCCTGATAGGGCGAATGCGCGCAAACGCCGCTGCGCCATTTGGTGCTGCTGGAATCGTGCACGAATTGACTGTTGATCTGCCCGTCGATTACCAGCATCGGGCCCGATTGCGTCGCCCAATCCACGGCTTTGCCGTCGGTCTTGAACGCCGCACTGGTCCGCACGGCGGCGTGGCCATCCGCATACACGGCGAAAACGCCATTGGGTTGAATCGAAAAATTGCCGGCGGCGGGATTGCCATGGAACAAGTTCAGCGGCACCAGCGTCTTGCCGTTTTCTACATACAGCCCGAGCGGCGCATCCGATTGGCTGTAGATGCCGGCATTGGCGGCGAACATCAGGCGCTTGCCGTTGGCGGCGCCCCATTCGCGCAACGACTGGATATCGCCGAAGGGTTCGCCGGAGTCGGGGTTCTTCCAATGCAGGCTCAAGGATTCGCGATGAAGGTCCAGGCTCACTACGGTGAAATCCTGTCCCTGGAAAGTCACCTGACGACTTTCCATCGGCTGGATTTGGGTATCGCAGCCGGCCAGCCAAAACAGCGCGCCCGCCATGGCGAGAAGGCGAGGCAGCGGGCTGCGGCGAAGCCATGACATGAAGATGGACGAGCGCATTGATGGATGGTCGCCGCCCTGCCGTGATGGATGCAAGAGCACCCACGTCTTAAACTTCAGTTTTGATATCGGAAAGGCATCTCCGTGCCATACACTCCCATCGTTGCCACGCTCGGCTACGTGCTCTCGCCCGATCGACGCAAGGTGTTGATGATCCACCGCAATGCGCGGCAAGACGATCAGCACCTAGGCAAGTACAACGGCCTAGGCGGCAAGATGGAGCCCGGCGAAGACATCGCCGCATGCATGCAGCGCGAGATTCGCGAAGAAGCGGGCATCGAATGCGTGTCGATGCATTTGCGTGGCACGCTCAATTGGCCGGGCTTCGGCAAGCAGGGCGAAGACTGGCTGGGCTTTATCTTCGTCATCGACAGTTTCACGGGCGAGCCTTATACGCAAAATCCGGAAGGCACGTTGGAGTGGGTGGATGTCGATCGCATCATGGAGCTACCGATGTGGGAAGGCGACCGGCATTTTCTGCCGCTGGTCTTCGACGGCGATCCGCGGCCGTTCCACGGCGTGATGCCGTACAAGGACGGCCGCATGCAGTCGTGGTCGTTTACGCGGCTTTGAGCGGCAGGCGCAGGAACTGGCGATGTCGAACGACTGCGCGTCAGGACATCTGACGCACAGCCACCACGGCGTTGAGTCCGCCGAACGCAAACGAATTGCTCAGCGCCGCGCGCACGTTCATCGCACGCGCTTCGTGCGGCACGTAGTCAAGATCGCAGGTCGGATCCGGGCCGAGATAATTGATGGTGGGTGGCACGATGCCATGTCGTATCGCGCCGATCACCGCAATCATTTCCAGTGCACCGGCGGCGCCCAACGCGTGCCCATGCATGGGTTTTGTGGACGTGACGGCCAGCTTCGCGGCGTATGCCTCGAACACGTTTCGAATGGCGCGCGTTTCGGTGGTGTCGTTCGCCGGCGTACCGGTGCCGTGTGCGTTGATGTAGTCGATATCGGTGGTTTGCAGACCGGCATCTTGCAACGCAATGCGCATCGCTGCCGCCGCGCCGATGTCGGAGGGTGCGGCGATATCGCCCGCATCCGCGCTCATGCCGACACCCGCCAACTCCGCCAGAATCGTCGCGCCTCGCGCTTGTGCGCTTTCCAGCGTTTCGATCACAAACATCGCCGAGCCTTCGCCCAGCACGAGGCCGCGACGATTGGCGCTGAACGGGCGACACGTATCGGGTGCTAGCACGCGCATGGCGTCCCACGCGCGAAGCACACCGAGCGTCACGCAGGCTTCCGAACCGCCAACGACGGCGGCGTCTACCAGGCCTGCGCGCACCATCAGCGCCGCTTGCGCAAACGCGTGATTGGACGATGCGCAAGCACTCGACACAGTAAAGGTGGGGCCGGTAATGCCGTGCGCCATGCTGATCTGGCTGGCCGGCGCATTGCTCATGATGCGCACGATGCCCAGCGGATGGAAACGCGTCGCGTTTTCCACGTAAAGTCGCTGATAAAGCCCTTCGCGCGTTTCTTCGCCGGCAGCGCCCACGCCGACGACAACCGCCGTGCGCGATGACCGCTCGCCGCGAACATCCAGACCCGATTGCTTGATCGCTTCGCCAGCCGCCACCAGCGCGTATTGGCTAAGTGGATCGAGAAACGGCAGACGCGACTCTTCGATGTACGCCAGCGGCTCGAAATCGCTGATCTCGGCCGCAATGACGTCGTTGCGGATACGCGTGCGATCGATATGACGCACCGGACCAATGCCGCTGCGGCCTTCGGTCATGGCTTGCCAGATGTCGGTGGCGTTGTGGCCGAGCGCGCAAATGCCGCCCATGCCGGTAATGACGATACGACGCATCTACTTAGCCAGCTGCGGGCTTGGCGGCGATTTGACGCTGCACGGCCTCGACCAGGTGACCCACGGTGCCGTTCTCGAAGTCGACGTCTTCGTTAGGCAAGTTGATGTTGAAGTGCTCTTCGATATCGAAAATCACTTCGATGGCATCGAGCGAGGCAATGCCAAGATCTTTGAGCGTCGATTCGGTCTTGATGGTGCCGATCTCGATTTTCGCTTGCTTGCTGATGATCTCAAAAACTTCCTGCTGCACATTGCTCATGAAACTTCCCCGGTGATCCCCCAGCCCCAAGCGTGACGAAGAGCGCGTGCATTGTCCATATGAGGGGGAGGCGTAATTTTTTGAGAGGCCGGCCAAAGCGTGATTCCATCACGTTTATCCCGGTATTTTGCATGCTTTGTTCACGTACCGCGCGACGTGAATCGTCGCGTCTAATAGGTGAACCTGGCAGTTCGCCAATAGTGTTCAGTCGCCGGCGGCAACACCCAACGCGCCTTTCGCTTCCGTGGGCGCATCGTGTTCCGGATGCGCGCCGCGTTCGGCGAAGGCCAAGCATACGATGCCGAGCATGATTACGCCCGCGCCCAGCAGCCGCATCGGCGTGAGCGCTTCATGAAATAACCACGCCGACGCCAACATCACGCTGACGACGTCCAAATGCGTGGCGGCGAACGCCGGGCCGATCGGCGCGTGCTTGAGCAGGCTCATCCAAGTGAAAAAGTTGCCGAGATAGCCGATCAACGCGATGTAAATCCACGGATGGCTGACGATGCGCAGCACCCATGCCCAACTCGCTTCCGGCGGGAACGCGTGCGCGCCCGTCAATTTGAAACTCAGTTGCACGGCGGTATCGAACGCCAGCAACACGGCGAAGCCGGTCAGATAAAAACGCCATGTGCGTGCGTCGCTCATCCGCTTGCTCCCACGATGGCCACGCCGGCGCTTACCAGGAGAATGCCCGCCACGCGCAGAGGCGTCAGTTTTTCCCGGAACAACACGCGTCCGGCGATCATGATTGCAACGATGTTGACCGATGCCAGCAGAATGCCTTGCGAGAGATCGATCAGCGAGAGAAACGCGATCCACGAAAGCAGATGCAACACGTACGCCGACAACCCAAGCCACAACCACGGACGACTGGCCATGTAACGCCAGCGCGCCATGCCGTCACCGGCGAGCGGATCGCTGGCGGCGGCTTTGAACGCAAGCTGGCCGCCGGTATCGAGCGTAACGTTGACCAGCCACAACGTGGCGACAAGGGGAGACACGCGGTGTCGACCGTCAGGCCGCGGCGCGCGCGCTAGGCGTGCAGCTGGCGGCCACTTTGGCGAAGAATTCCGCCGAGCGATCAATCAGGATGCGGCGTTCGCGATCGACCGTGATCATGTGATAGCTGTCTTCCAGCAACAGCATTTCCACGGGACCGGAAACGTTGCGCGCCACCAGGTACGCATTTTCCAGACTGGCGACATCGTCTTCGGTGGCGTGCGCGACCAAGCACGGCGCGGTGACTTTCGGCAGCTCGCGTCGAACGACGGCCGCCATGTCGTACATCTCGGCCAGCGACGGCCAGGGATTGCCGGGCAGGCCTGCCGCGGCGCTGTCGCCACCCAACATCAAGCCGCTGATTTGCGCGCGCAGGCGTTCGTCGCGCAGACCGTAGGGTTCGCTTTCGTGCACCATGCGGTGTTTGCCGATGCCGAAGCGGTTCAGCAGCGGAAGCATGAAGGAAAGCTTGCCGTACCACGGAATCGCCCAACCGTCGTAGCGGAACGTAGCGCCATACACGCCGACGCCACGCACCCAATCGGGATGATCGGCGGCAAGTTTCAGCGCGAGGATCGCGCCCATCGACAAGCCGGCCACGAACAGGTGATCTACCTCGTGACGCAGCGATTCGGCGGCGGCTTCCACGCTGGCGTACCAATCCTTCCAGTTCGTGGCGATCAAATCGTCCACATTGCCGCAATGGCCGGCCAACTGCATGCCGTAAACGGTGAAGCCAGCACGGTTCAAACCCTTGCCGACCAAACGCATCTCGGTGGGCGTGCCGGTGAGACCATGAATAAGCAGCACGCCGATACGGCCACCTTCAAAGCGGAATTCGACGTTTTGAATCACAAGGGTCTCGACTGCGGACGAAAGGGCGGGATGGTCCAACAGTCTGTAGGGAGTGGCTTTCCATGCGCTTTCGGGGGCGCCCGCGCCCGCGCGACGAGCAAAAACCCTAGTGTCCGTTGAGGCCGCCAAACCGGCTGACGCCGATGGAAACGCCCACGGAGCCCGTCGGATGGTCGCAGCTGCCGGTGTTCTGAACGACACTGACATTGCCGGACTGATAGCTACCGGTGCCGATATGGCTGCCGCCGACCACGCCCATGCCGACGCTGCCGTGGACCTGGGCTTTGTTGTACGTGGAGTCGTCGCAGGCCTGCGCGACGCCCGCATGATCGTTGCCGCGGGCGCCACTGGTATCGCCGTAATACACGCCCGGCGCAGGGCTGATGGCGGCAGGATGGCCGTTCACCGTCACCGAGCCCTTGCCATTGTTCGACGAGGCCGGCTGCGCGGCGGTAGAGGCCGACGCGGGATATCCCTGGTAGCCACCGGGCAACTTGAGATTCAGCGGCTGGTTGCCCGTCTGGGCCCAAGCCGCGGTCATCAGCAGGCTCGCGGTCAGGGCGGCGATGACGCGTCGTTTCATTACCGGGTGCTCCATGAGTCTTCACACACATAACGCACGGCCATGCCTTGCCGTGCACATGGTGTTTTGACGACGTGCGGCCGCACGAAGTTCCTTTCAACTGGTGGAGTTCGTGGTTTGTTAACCGGTTGTCTCGATGGACTCCACGCGACGCAGACCGCGCGGCAACAAGCCGCCGCGGGTTGCGCGGTTGCCGCCGTACTCAACCAGATCCGACCAGCGCAGCGTGAGCTTGCGTTGTCCCGCGAACAGCGTGACTTCGCCTTTGCCTTCGGTCACCACGGCAATGCCGGCCACGCGTTCTTCGCCATTGCTCAGTTTCGCTTTCGGAATCTCGATCAGTTTGTTGCCTTTGCCCTTGTCGAGTTCCGGCAGCTCCGCCACGGAGAACATCAGCAGATGACCGTCGGTCGTCACGACGACGATGCGATCGCGCGCAGGGTCCGCACTAACTTGCGGCGCAAGCACGCGTGCACCGTCGCCCAGCGTGATGATTTGCTTGCCGGCCTTGTTGCGGCCGGTCAGCGCTTCGAAACGCGTGACGAAGCCGTAGCCGAAATCCGTAGCGAGCACGAGGCGCGTATCGTTGTCGCCCGCGGTGATGGCATCGAAACGCGCGCCGGCTGGCGGCGTGAAACGGCCCGTAAGCGGCTCGCCGTTGCCGCGGGCGGAAGGCAGGGTATGCGCAGGCGTGGAATAACTGCGACCGGTGGAGTCGATCACCGCGATCTGCTGCGTGGTGCGCGCTTTCACCGTCGCCAACAAGCTGTCGCCTTCGCGATACGACAAGCCTTCGCCGTCGACATCGTGGCCCTTGGCCGCGCGAATCCAACCTTTCTGGCTCAGCACCACGGTGACCGGTTCGCTGGCGACCAGCGCGCTTTCGTCCAGCGCTTGCGCGGCTTCGCGCTGCACCAGCGGCGAGCGGCGGTCGTCGCCGTACTTGGCGGCGTCGGCGCGCAATTCTTCCTTGATCAGGCCTTTGAGTTTGGCCGGCGACTTCAGCAGCACGTTGATCTTGGCGCGCTCTTCTTCGAGCTGATCGCGCTCGGCGTTGATCTTCATTTCCTCCAAGCGCGCCAACTGGCGCAGCTTGGTTTCGAGGATGTAATCGGTTTGCTCCTCGCTCAATGTGAAGCGCGCCATCAGCACCGGCTTGGGTTCGTCTTCGGTGCGGACGATGCGGATTACTTCGTCGAGGTTGAGGTACGCGATGCGCAAACCTTCCAGCAAATGCAGCCGGCGCTCGACTTTGGCGAGGCGATGGTTGAGTCGACGCGTCACCGTATCGACGCGGAAGCTCAGCCATTCGGTAAGGATGCGCTTGAGATCCTTCACCTGCGGACGGCCGTCCAGGCCGATCATGTTGAGGTTGACGCGGAAGCTCTTTTCAAGATCCGTGGTGGCGAACAAGTGCTGCATCACTTCGTCCACGTCCACGCGGTTGGAGCGCGGCACGATCACCAGGCGGATCGGATTTTCGTGATCGGACTCGTCGCGCAGGTCTTCGATCATCGGCAGTTTCTTCGCGCGCATTTGCGCGGCGATCTGCTCAAGGATCTTCGACGGACTCACCTGATGCGGCAGCGCGGTGATGACGATATTGCTGTCTTCGTGCGTGTAGACGGCGCGCGCGCGAATGGAGCCGTTGCCGCTTTGATACATCGCGATCAATTCATTGCGCGACGTAATGATTTCCGCCGGCGTCGGATAATCCGGGCCGCGCACGTGTTCGCACAGATCGGCGACGGTCGCGTCCGGATCGTCCAGCAAGCGAATGCACGCGCTGGCGACTTCGCGCAGATTGTGCGGCGGAATATCCGTGGCCATGCCCACGGCGATGCCCATCGAACCGTTCAACAGCACGTGCGGCAGGCGCGAGGGGAGCCAGCTCGGTTCTTCCAGGGTGCCGTCGAAGTTCGGTACCCAATCGACCGTGCCCTGGCCCAGTTCGCCCAGCAGCACGTCGGCGATCGGATTGAGCTTGGACTCGGTGTAACGCATCGCCGCGAAGCTCTTGGGATCGTCGGGCGAGCCGAAGTTGCCCTGGCCGTCGATCAGCGGATAGCGATACGAGAACGGCTGCGCCATCAGCACCATCGCTTCGTAGCAGGCGCTGTCGCCATGCGGATGGAACTTGCCGATCACGTCGCCGACGGTACGCGCGGATTTCTTCGGCTTGGCGCTGGCGGCCAGGCCCAGTTCGCTCATCGCGTACACGATTCGTCGTTGCACGGGTTTGAGACCGTCGCCGACGAAGGGCAGGGCGCGGTCGAGCACCACGTACATCGAGTAATCGAGATAAGCCCGCTCGGCGTATTCCTTCAGCGGGATCTGTTCGTAATTGGCTTGCAAGTTCATGGGGTATAGGGACTGCCAGGGGTGACGGCGGGTGATTCTTCGAAGCGCGGGTCAGGCCCTGCGCTAGCCGCTAGATGGTGCCAGATGCCGAGGGCCTTGGGCTAGAATGCCCGAATACCGCGCATCCCAGGGTGAGTCATGCACTATCTACGCAACGCCGTCGTCGCCATGGCCTGCATCCTGGTGGCGGGCTGCTCGCATTTGGCGGGCCGGCATCCCTTGCTGGGGTACAAAGACAAGGCGCACCCGCAATCGGATACGGCGATCGTCGCCTGCGCCGAGCAGCCGGAGTACATGTGCGGCATCACGGGCGTCAATCAAACCGCGACCTGGGAAAAATTCAACGGCGGCAAGACGCCGTGGGTGCGCGTGTTGCCCGGCAAGCAGGTGATCAAGCTGACGTTGTCGAACTCGCACGTGCTCAATCGGCAGCAGCTGACCATCGACAACGTGCAGGCGGGGCATGTGTATCGCGTCGATATCGCATACGACGGCAAGTTGTTGACAGCGACGTATCAAGATCTCGGTCAGCAGGATGCCTACACCATCCATATGCCGCGCTTCCCGTTGCCGCCGAAGGCGATCACGGCGCACTTCTGAAATTCGCGTTCAGTCCGGCGAATGTGTACGCGCGTCAATCTTGTTGTGCGGTGATACCCGACTTCGCCAGTTGCGCCTGCACGCTATCGGGGCCGGCCAGATGGGCCGCGCCAACGGCGATAAACACGGTGCCGGGTCGTTTCAACATGTCCTTGATCTTCGCTGCCCACGCTGTGTTTCGCTGCACGATCAGTTCCTGATAGAGCTCGGGCTCCTTGGTTTTCAGCTCGTCGTTTTCGAGCTTGGCGATTGCGGCGACGTCGCCTTGCTTCCATGCGTCGATCAGCGACAGCAGTTCGTCTTTGCTTTTTTGTACGTCGCGCAAGGTGTCGCGTAAAAAGCCGAGCTGTAATGGCATGGGCAAATCGGCGAGGAAGTGAATCTGCTGTTCCGCGGTCTCCAAGCCGTACACCGATTTGCCGGCCTCCGTCATTTGTGCTTTGAGTTGCTTGTCCACGCCTTCGGCTGGATCGAGGCCCGCTTTCATCAATGGCGCGACGGAAAGCGTGAGCGCCGCGAGCCAAGGCTTCATCGGCTGCAAGGTTGTTGCGCCGCCGGGCAAGCCGGCCAATTCCGCTGCTTTGCTCAACGCGGCGTTGTCGCTTTCGCTCAATTGCGTGGAGAGCGGATGCTCTGTGTCGAGACCGTACTGCATGATCAGCGATGTCATGCTGGACTGGTCGTCGTCGGTAAGTTCGATGTAGAGCGTGCCGCTTTGATCGAGCGCTTTATTCAGCGCGGGAAAGCGCCAATTTGCATCGTTCGGCAGCAGATGCACAGTGCCGAAAAGATAGACCGTGCTGTCGCCGCTTTTGATTTGCCACAAGGCGGGATGCGCCAATGCGTTGCCGCACAGCAGAAACAGCAGCGTTAGCAGGGCGATTGAGCGTCGAAAGTTGCGCATGGATAGGAGAACTCAGCGAGGTACGCGGTATCCGCCGGGCACGCCGTACGGACTCAAAGTAAGTTGCCAGAGCTGATCGCGCCGGCTGCGGAATACAGCGGACGATACCGACAAATAGTAATGCCACATGCGACGGAAACGTTCGTCGTAACGTGCGGAAAGGGCAGGCCATGCCGTGTCGAAATTTTTGCGCCACGCGGTAAGCGTGCGATCGTAATCCGCGCCGAAATTGTGCCAATCCTCCACCACAAACAAACCCTCCAATGCGGCGGAAACCTGGCTGGCGGCGGGGATCATGGAGTTGGGGAAGATGTACTTTTCGATCCAGGGATCGGGCCGTCCCGGACTTTGATTCGTGCCGATGTTGTGAAGCAGGAACAGCCCGTCGTCCGTCAGGCACCGGCGCGCGACTTCGAAGAATTCGCGATAGTTCTTGCCACCAACGTGCTCGAACATGCCGATCGACATGATGGCGTCGTACGGCTCGTGAAGTTCGCGGTAATCCTGCAAGCGAATCTCGATCGGCAAGCCCTGGCACAGTTCGCGGGCGAGTTCCGCCTGTTCGTTGGAAACGGTGATGCCCACACCGCTCACGCCGTAGCGTTCGGCCGCGAACTTCAGCGCTTCGCCCCAGCCGCAACCGATATCGAGTACGCGCATCCCGGGTTTCAAACGCATTTTGCGGCAGACCAGATCGAGCTTGGCCTCCTGCGCGTCGTCCAGATTCGTGGCCTGCGCCCAATAACCGCACGAATACACCATGCGTTTGCCGAGCATGGCCTTGAACAAGTCGTTGCCGCGGTCGTAGTGCGCCTTGCCGATCTCGAACGCGTGGTGACCGCGTTGCATATTGATGAAGCGCGCTTTCAGATGCGCAAGCAGTGTGTCGAGCGTTTTGAGATGTTCGTCCAGATGGCTGCAGAGAATCTTGGTGAAAAGGCCGGGAATATCGTCCGCATCCCACCATCCATCCATGTACGACTCGCCCAACCCAAGCGAGCCGTGCGCGAATACGCGCGAGTAGAACTGATCGTTGTGCACACGGATGTCGGTGGCTCCGGCGCCATTGATATGCACGCCTGCGGCTTCGAGCAGTTCGTTCGCGCGCTGTCGCAAAGAATCCTGGCTCATCCGTTGTCTTCCTTGCCCAAGACACCGAAATGTACGGGCGACCACGCGTACACCAGGTCAACACCCGCTTCGCGTACCAGTCGCAGCAAAGTTTGCGCGTTCGCTTCGTTGAGCAGAAATTCGATTTTCTGAGGCAGATCGTCGGCAAGCTCAAAAAAAGCTTCGTGGTGCAGCACGCCGTGTCGTCCGAATCCGGCGGTGGCGCGAAACACGGAACCGCCGCCTAGTTTTTGACGTTTGGCGAGCTCCAGCAGCCATTCGGAAATCAACAAACCGTCGTGCCTGGCATGGACATGCGTGTAGAAACACAAACAAATGCCGCTGGTGCCTTGATGGTTGAACGGTGCGTCGATGCTCATGGGTTACCGACTCCGTATCAGTGGCGCAACAGACCGCGTGTCAGGAAGATGCCCAGGATGGTCATCGAAAGACTGCCGAACAAATGGATTGCGACATGGGCGCCAAACCAGAACAACTGCCCACGCAGCAACAGCGTGTTCGCTTCGGCGGAGAATGTCGAGAAGGTGGTCAGGCCGCCCAGAAAACCTGTCATGACGAAGAGACGCAGCTCCGGCGGCAGCGTCTGAAAATGCTCGAAGATGCCCATCATGCAACCCATGATCAGGCCGCCGCTCAAGTTCGCGGCCAGGGTGCCTAAGGGCAGGGTTGGGAAAATGGGGTTGAACAGGATGCCGAGTATCCAGCGCATCCAACATCCCAACGCGCCGCCCAATCCGACGGCAAGGAATCCACTCATGCTCACGCTGTGTTGTCTCCCGGGTGTAATGGTTCGAAGCAGTCGTTCGACATTCCGGAAACACAGGCACGCCTGCGCCGCCGGGATCCGGTGGTGCAGGCATCATCAACCTTTCGGTGGTTCGCTCCACGGGAACGCGTCCTGTGGAACGGGAGGCATGCCATCTCCCTCATGGTCGGCATGCTAGCCGATGCCAGCGGCGATTGAATAGCGGCGGTGCCGGTCGCAGGCGTTATCCGCGATGAAATTCCGGCATAACCGCAATCGCGCGCGCCACGTCTTCCGGTTCCATGCCGTGGGCGGGAATCACATGACGATTCGGTCCATAAGGACCCCATTCGTCGGCATTGGTGACGGTAAAAATGCCCAGGGTCGGCACATCCGAAGCACAGGCCAAATGCATGATGCCGCAGTCGGCGCTGATATAGACGTCCAAACCGGACAGCACGCTGGCGAGTTTGCGCAGATCCGTGGAGAAGTACGCGGGGTAGCGCGAGCTCAGCATCGACGCGCCCGATGCAGGCACGATCTCGACGATGCGGTGCTCGGGGAACGCGGCTTCCAAGACGCCGATCAAACGCATCCACCATGCTTCGCTCAGCTGTTTTGGCCCCGTCGCATTGGCGAAGATGCCGATGATGCCGCGCCCAGACGAGGTGATGCCGCTCGCTGCGAGCGATCGCGTCAACGCGGCTTTGCCTTGTTCGCGTTCGGTGGCGCTCAAATGAATGTCGGGAACGGGGTAGTCGACGGAGTCGTTGCGACCCATCGCGCTGCGCAACAGGTACACCGGGCGTCGCCCTTTGCTTAGCAACTCCGACGGCAGCGGTACGGGATGGGTGATTTCGCCGTGTTTTTTGGGGCTGCTAAAACCGAGCGTGTACGTCGAATTCGACAGCAGCATCAGCAGGCGGCCAGTTTGCGACAGCGGATCGGCATCGATCGCAAGGTCGTAGCGCATCTTGCGCATGCGCCTCAGCGTGCCGAAAAACTGCAGCGGATGTCCGACGCCGTGCGCCGGCAAACGAAAAATACGCAGCACATTGAAGAAGTGTCCGTACAAATCGTTCGCGATCGGGCTGCGTGTGAGAATGTCGATCTCGGCCGCCGGATAGACCTTTTCTAACTCCGACAGCAGCGGCGTCAGCAGCAAGGTGTTGCCCAGGCTGTGGCTGACATGGCAAACCAGAATGCGATAGATGCCTTTGGCCGGCAGCGGTTCCGACGTCGGCTGTCCGTGATTGCCGAAAAATAGGCGCATGAGCCGGCGGGCGACGCCGCGGCGGAAATCGTTGATCGGATCGTAGTAGCGCGTGTTCTTCAGCACGGGGATGTCGGCAACAAAAAGGGCGACGGCGACTATACCGGTTCGCCGGCCTCCGTAAGCAGCCCGTGCTGGATCAGCCAGTCTTTGGCGTTCTCCGCGTCGTGCTCGAACCAGGCGCGGGTCGAGCCTAGCCGAAAGGAATACCCCCAGGCGTCCATGTCTTTCATGATGCGTTCGCGGCCCACGCCCTGGAGCACGCCACCGAGCACGATCTGCAAATAGCAGACGGCGTCTTCTTCCTCGATGGAATCGGTGGCATCCGTGTGGACGTCGGCGCGCCGCTCCGGCGGCAACACGATGAGATGCCCGGCTTCGTGTAGCACCGAGTGCACGGGTGTATCGCCGCGCGCATAAACGGTGTGGCCGATGATGCCGGCCTCGTCGTCGCCCCAGAAGCTTCCCGGTATGGCGGCGCCATCGTCGACGAGCGTCAGACTCAGGCCATAGTGCGCGAGCAGTGTTTCGATATCGCCGCGACGAATGCCGGCGACGCGCAGAACAGAAGCGGTCATCGTGCCTTCTCTCCTCTTAAGAGGAGAGAAACCTTCGCTTAGGTGGCCGCGTTTCCAGCGGCTTTGCCTTCCGGCAAGGCCACCGAGAGCTCGAGTACTTCGTGCCCGCTGTCGCGTTCGACATTGATGTTGATCGCGTCGAGGTCGACGTTTACGTATTTCTTGATGACCTCGAGCAATTCATTGCGCAGCAGCGGCAGGTAATCGGGCGCGCCCCGGTTGGAGCGCTCCTGGGCGACGATGATGCGCAGACGTTCCTTCGCGACGGCGGCGGTGGGTTCCGGTTTGCGCTTGAGAAAATCGAGGATACCCATCGCCATCAGCCTCCGAATACGCGCTGGAAGAAGCCCTTCTTCGGCACATCAAGGAAGCGCATCGGGCGTGTTTCGCCGAGGATGCGGGCCACGGTGTCGCGATAGGCCTGCCCGGCGTTGGAGTTTTCATCCAGGATCACCGGCACGCCCGAGTTGGACGCGGCAAGCACGTTTTCCGACTCCGGGATGACGCCGACGACATTGATGCCGAGAATTTCTTCTACGTCTTTGACGCTGAGCATTTCGCCTTGTTCGACACGCGATGGGTTGTAGCGCGTCAATAACAGGTGCTGGGTGACGGTGCCGTTATCCTTTTCCGCGCGTCGCGTCTTGCTGGCCAAGAGGCCCAGGATGCGATCGGAGTCGCGCACCGAAGAGACTTCGGGATTCACCACGACCACCGCGTGATCGGCGAAATACATCGCCAGATGCGCGCCTTTTTCGATGCCGGCGGGCGAGTCGCAGACGATATAGTCGAAGTCGTCCTTGGCCAGATCGTCGAGCACTTTTTCCACGCCTTCCTGCGTCAGCGCGTCTTTGTCGCGCGTCTGGCTGGCGGCGAGGACGTAGAGATTTTCGTGGCGTTTGTCTTTGATCAGCGCCTGCTTGATCGTGGCCTCGCCTTGAATCACGTTGACGAAGTCGTATACGACGCGGCGCTCGCAGCCCATGATCAAATCGAGATTGCGCAAGCCAACGTCGAAGTCGATCACGGCCACTTTTTTGCCTTGCATGGCCAGGCCGGTGGCAAGCGACGCGCTGGTCGTGGTCTTGCCCACGCCGCCCTTGCCGGACGTCACAACGATAATCTCAGCACTCAAGGCTCATCTCCGAAAAATATGTTCTTGTAATAGTGGTTACTTCAACGCTGCAATCAGCAGCTTTTCGCCGTCGAGCCAGCATTGCACAGTCTGGCCCTCCAGGTCTTTCGGTATTTGCTCGAACACGCGGTAGTGGCCGGCGATGGCGACGAGCTCCGCGCGGAAATCCGAAATGAAAATACGCGCCTTCGCATCGCCTTGCGCACCGGCCATCGCACGGCCTTTCAAGCTGCCGTAGATGTGGATGCTGCCGTCGGCGATCACTTCGGCGCCGTTGGCGATGGCGCCGATCACAACGAGGTCGCGATCGCGCGCATACACCTGCTGGCCGGAACGCACGGCGCCGTCGTGGCGTTGCGCGCCGACCGAACCTTCCGGTTGCGACAGCACAGGTTCGCGCACCGGCGCAGGCGGCGCGGCGGGTACAGGCGTGGGCGCTGCGCTTGGCGCGGGCGGCGCGATGCTGCTGCCGTCGGCGGGCTCGTACGCGGCGCGAAACTTCGCGATCAACGGCAGACCCATGCGTTGCGCCAACGCTTCGGTGGCGCTGGTGCCGTAGGCGAGGCCGACCGGCAGCATGCCGGCGCTGCGCACCGCTTCGAGCAAGGCGTCGACCGTGCCCTCATCGGGCAGGTTGAGCAAATGGCTTAGATCGAGCACGACCGCCGCGCGGGAAAAAAGCTGCGGCGCGGCGCGCACGCGGCGTTCGAGTTCCTCGCACAGCGCCGCCGCGTCGGGCCGCTTTATACGAACGCAAGCAATACCGACCTGGCCAAAGCGCAGGTCGCACGCATCGGTGGTTGCATCCATTTTTGCATTCATGAACGCCGCTCTCCGGCGAGGCGGCGAGTTTGGTCTTCTTGATGGTTCAAAAGCGTTATCCGGCTTGTCAGCCAGGGCAGATCCGGCAGGCCGCCCTGTTCGAGATAGGTATCGCGCACGTAGGTAAAGCTGGGCAAATCTTTGGCGAGCAGACTCACCTGCGGTCCATGCTCGCCCATGCGTTGCTGGCCCACCTCTTGGAAACCGTAGGTGCCGTGGAACAGTACGACCACATCGTCGGCCGGCTCCAGAAACACTTCGCACGTCAGCAGCGGTACGCGCACTTCGGCGAAGCTGTTCACGTCGCAATAGAAGATGCGGCCCAGGCCGTGACGGCGGTACGCGTTGGCGATCACGATGCGGTCGATGTAGACGAACGACGGGTAGTGTTCGCCAAACCACCGGTAATTGGGGCTGACGTATTCCTGGCCGTTGCGCAGGGCGATCAGAAAGCCCGCAAGTTCACCGTCGATTTCGGCCACGCGGAAATAATCGGCGTGGTCGTAGAAGTACCGCAACTGCGCGGCATCCAAAACCAGAATGGACCGGCCGGCGGTGTTGTTGAGTGCCAGTACGGCATCCAAGTCGTGCTCGCGCACGTCGCGGATGGCAAGGGCCATTCGTTGCTCCGCAGTGAGTGGTGGCTAATTAAGACCGGTGACGGCCTAGCTATAGGAATGCTCTGATCAATTCTACGTAGGTGTCACCGGTGCTGTCTGTTCGCAGGCCACAGGACCATCGGCGAAGGCAGACTGGCCGTCTGTCGAGACGATGAGCCGAAGGCGTGCGGACAGACAGCACCGGCCCGGAGGGTGATGTCCAGAAGGCTCACAGGCTGTGCCGCGCGGCTTGAACAGACGGCCAGTCTGCCCTGCGCCGCGCAACACACCCTGTGAGCCTTCTGGACATCATGCCACCTACGTAGAATTGATCAGAGCATTCCTTGCCGCATTATGGCATGTGACACCTCATGGTACATCCCGTGCTGCGGCAAGATTCGGCATGTAAAAGCTTTGTAAAACCGAGTGTTGAGGCGGCAGCGTGGCGGGAGTAAAACGGACGTGTCCCCGCGCGACGGCTCCGCTGCGGCGCATGACTTCCCGCGCATGGCGAGGTCCCCACGCGGCCCTATGATGCGAGTCATGCCCATGACCAATTTCGACCATAAACGGCTTTTGCGCATTACGGGTTTGCTCGCCTACCTGTGCGTCGGCACGCCGCTATTCACCAACTGGGCCATGGAGCGGCTGGATTTGCTGCATCGCCCCAATTTCGCATTGCTGCTGTGGACCCTGTTCTACCTGGTGTTCGGCATCTTGTATCTACTGATCACCGACAATCTGGGTTCGCGCACCCACGTTGGTTCGCGTCTGTTTGGCTTGCTTTTGATGACTGCGGCGGCCTTGCTGGTGGGTTGGTATAGCCATAGCGGTTTGTCGGCGATTTTGTTGGTGGTCATGATGGTGATCCTGCCCTGGGTGGTGCCGGCCTGGGTGGGGGTGGCGTGGATGGTGTTGCAGACGGTCTGTCTCACCGTGCTGTTTTCCAATTTCCCCGAGCTGAAGTTCAGCTTCACCCTGGCGCTGCTGCAGGCATGCATCTATACGGCGTTCTCGGGGCTGGTGTTCGTGGTTTCCACCGTCGCCAGTCAGCAAGCGGAGGAGCGCGAAGCGCAGCGCCGCCTTATTTCCGAATTGCGCGCCACGCGTGCGCTGCTGGCCGAATCCACGCGCATCGCCGAGCGCATGCGCATCGCCCGCGAGCTGCACGATTTGATCGGGCATCACCTCACCGCGTTGAGCCTCAATCTGGAAGTGGCCAGTCATCTCAGCAACGAAGCCGCCTCGGTGCATGTGCGCAAAGCGCAAAGCACGGCGCGCCTATTGCTGGCGGACGTGCGCGAGGCGGTGAGCGAATTGCGTCAGGACGACGCCATCGATCTCACGCAAGCGCTGCAAAGCTTGATCGACGGCGTGCCCAGCCTGCACGTGCATCTGACGACACCGTCGCGCTTCAGCGTGGAAGACCCGCGGCGCGCGCAGGTGCTGTTGCGCTGTGTGCAAGAAATCATTACCAATACCGCCCGGCACGCCGGAGCGCGCAATCTGTGGCTGACCTTCACCTACGAAGGCGAGACGCTGCTTAGTTTGTGCGCAAGGGACGATGGCCGCGGCACGGCCGACATCGCGCCCGGCAACGGTCTGGCCGGCATGCGCGAGCGCCTGGTTGAGTTCGGTGGCGACGTCACCATGGAAAGCGGAGCAGGGCAGGGTTTTGCGCTCAGCATCCGTCTTCCATTGGGCGAACCCTCCGTGCTGGCGCATACGCCTTCACGTTTTGAACCGCCCGCATTGAGCCTTACCTAATGAATTGCCAGAATGTCATAAGTACGCGTGTGGTTTACGGGTACCACCTTTGCTTTGAGGATGCGCGATGATTTCCGTTTGTCTCGTCGACGATCAGAACCTGGTACGCCAGGGTGTGCGTTCCCTGCTCGATCTGGCGGAGGATATTCGCGTCGTGGCCGAATGCGCCGATGGCGTGCAGGCCGTGCAAGATATTCCACGCATCAAGCCGGACGTGGTGTTGCTGGATCTGCGCATGCCCAACATGAGCGGACTGGAAGTGTTGCAGGCGCTCACGGCGCGCAATGAATTGCCGCCGACCATCATCCTCACCACCTTCGACGACGATCAGCTTGTGCTGCAAGGCCTGAAGGCCGGCGCGCGCGGCTATCTGCTCAAAGACGTGTCCTTGGAGCAGCTGGTGGAGGCTGTGCGCACAGTCGCCAGCGGCGGTTCGCTGGTCGCGCCGATGGTGACCCAGCGCCTGCTGGCCGGTGTGGGTCGCATCCACAATCAATTCACCAGCCTCGAACAACCTGATCCGTTGACCGAACGCGAGACGGAGATACTGCGTTTGCTGTCAGGCGGTTACAGCAACAAGGAAATCGCCAATTCGCTGAAGGTGGCGGAAGGCACGGTGAAAAATCACGTTTCCAACATCCTTTCCAAGCTCGGCGTACGCGATCGTACGCGCGCGGTGTTGAAAGCGTTGGAGCTGGGCATCGTTTAAGCGCGGCCAAGAAAGCCGCGCAATCGGCCGAAAAATGCTGCGTAGCAACGCGGCAGCGGGCGTCCCCGGCCCGTAGCGTTCCTGCGCGCGAGCAAGTACCATCGGCTTCTTAGGCGCTGTCCGAACCCCGTCCTGATGCGGTTTCCCTCGTGGGAAAAGCTCTTTTGGCGGTCCCCGTTCCAGCCGGCGCTTTCTCACCGCACTAAAGAGACGTCTCGGAGAAACCTGGAATGACGCGTGTTCTGGAATTCATCGTTGCCTTCATCATCGTCATCGTAGTTGGCGTGGTGGTGGGCATCATCATGCCCGGCAGTGGCCACGTTGAACGGTCGCTGGTGGTCAGCAAAGACCTGCGCCAGGTCTATGACGTAATGGCAAATTTCCGTCCCTTCCCTGATTACGCCGTGCTGCGCGCGTACGATCCGCGTACCCAGTACACGCTTTCCGGCAGCGCCTACGGCCCCGGTTCCGAAGTCAGCTGGAACAGCCAGGACGAAAAAGTTGGCACCGGCAAGTTGACTGTCGCCAGCGCCACCCCGGATTTCAGCAAGATCGATAGCACCGTCAACAGCGCGCAGATCATTTGGAATCTGGACAATGCGTGGCGCGGTAGCGACAAGCACTTCACGCTGGATCTGCAGCGTCAGGGCAACACCGGTAAGTTGACCAAGATCACGTGGGCGTATGACGTGAGCTACGGTTTCAACATCCTGGACCGTTACTCCAACATGTACATCCACGGTCAGCCGGACGCGTTCATCCAGTACAGCTTGAACAACCTGCAGAACGTGCTGGCCGCTGTGCCGAACATCGACTACAGCGCGCTCGATCCGTACATCGTGCAGACCAAGCCGACGCCGGTGCTGATCGTTTCGACTCAGATGAAGCGCAAGGACGGTCTGGACGGCTTGAATGAAGCCACTGACGCCGCCGTCAAGCAGATCGGCGACGCCGCCAAGAAGCTGGGCGTGCACACCACCGGTCCGCGCGTGATCCTCACCACCAACTACGGTGACGAGACCTACACGTTCGACGTGGCGCAGCCGATCGACAGCGACACGCTGACGGTCAATGGCCAGAGCACCAAGCTCACGGCAGCGACGCCGCCTTCGTTGAACGATCAGGCCGCTCCGGCTGCAAGCGGCACCGCCGCTGCACCGGCCAATGCCGACAACAACCAGCCGGGTGGCAAAGATCGCTACAACCGTCTGATCATCGACAACAACGTGCGCGCGACGCTCGCCTTCGGCGGCACGGCGCTCGAAGCACCGTGGAACGGCACCGCTGCCGGCGTGCCGCAGACCCGCGACATGCTGAAGGCCTACGCGCAGACGCACGGCTACAAGTACGACGAAGTGACCAACCGTCTGTACGACATCCTCACGCAGCCGGAAGTGAAAGACGGCGGCGGCAACATCCAGACGTACGCGCAGTACGCCGTGTACCTGCCGATCATGGATTCGTCCGATGGCGCCGCGCTCCCGCAGCAGACGCCGGAACAGGCTGCCGGCATCAAGCAGCCGGGCATCATCAACGCAAACGGCCAGCCGGCTTCCAGCGGCACCGCGCCGGCTCCGGCCAGCACTGCGCCGGCGCCCGCCAGCAGCGCCGCGAAGTAAGCTCTACGCTTTCGGTTGCAGAAAAAGCCCTCCTTTTGGAGGGCTTTTTCGTTATCGCATTGGCGTGTCGTAGGGTTCGGCGAACTTTGCCGCACGCGTGGGTGCTCTGATCCATTCTACGTAGGCGGCATGATGTCCAGAGGGCTCGCAGGGTGTGTTGCGTGGCGCAGTGCAGACTGGCCGTCTGTTCAAGCTACGCGGCGCAGCCTGCGAGCTCTCTGGACATCAAACTCCGGGCCGGCTTTGTCCGTTCGCATGCCTTCCTCGCTCCTCAAATCCGGGTACATCCATGTACCCTCCCCGCGCGCGGCGCATCGTCTCGACAGACAGCCAGTCTGCCTTTGCCGATGGTCCTGTGGCCTGCGAACGGACAAAGCCGGTGACGCCTACGTAGAATGGATCAGAGCATCCCTTGCTGTACATTGCAGAGCAGTTCTTTTCGCGAGCGAACATGATCGAGACCGATAAGCTCACCAAGCGCTATGGCCATTTGACCGCCGTGGATGCGTTGAGCATCTATGCGGAGCCAGGCCAGGTGCTCGGGCTGCTGGGCCCAAACGGCGCGGGGAAATCGACCGCGATGCGCATGATCGCCGGGTTTCTCGCGCCCACATCAGGCACGGCGCGCGTGTGCGGTCACGATGTGCTCAAAGAGCCGTTGAAGGCCAAGCGCGCGCTCGGTTACTTGCCGGAAGGCGCACCTAGCTACGGCGAAATGACGGTACGCGAATTTTTGGTCTTCATCATGCGCGTGCGTGGATTGCGCGCGGATGTCGGTCGACGCCGTTTCGACGAAGTGGTCAGCTATTTGCAGCTGGAAGACGCGCTCAACGTAAGCGTAGATACGCTCTCCAAAGGTTTGCGCAGACGCGTCGGACTGGCGCAAGCGATTCTGCACGATCCACCGGTGTTGATGCTGGACGAACCGACTGACGGTCTCGATCCGAATCAAAAACACACCGTGCGACAACTGATCGACGCCATGGCGCGCGAACGCACGATTCTTATTTCCACGCATTTGCTGGAAGAAGTGCATGCCTTGTGCAATCGCGTGGTGATTATCGCCGGCGGAAAATTGCGCGCGGATGCCACGCCGGCCGAGTTGGAAGCGCGATCGCGTTATCACGGCGCCGTGTCATTCAGCGCGGCGGGCAGCGGCGTGTCGCAAGAGATGCTTGGACGTCTTCCGCAAGTGGCCGGTATCGAGGTAGATCCTTTGGACGGCCGTATTACTGTGTTCCCGAAGCCTGGCGAACGTATTCTGGAACCAGTCGAAACGTTGCTGCGCCAGCAAGGTTTGGAGATCTCCGAAATACAGCTCGAACGCGGACGTCTCGACGAAGTGTTTCGTCAAATCACCTTGGGCGCGGAAACGGGAGCGCGGCCATGAGTCCGGTTATCGCCGTGATGCGCCGGGAGTTGCGCAGCTATTTCGTCACGCCGGTCGCGTATGTGTTCCTGGTTATCTTTTTGGTGCTCTCCGGCATTCTCACGTTCTACGCCGGCGATTTTTACGATCGCAATATCGCCGATCTGCAGCCGTTCTTTGTGATGCATCCGTGGCTGTATTTGATTCTGGTGCCAGCGGTGTCGATGCGCTTGTGGGCTGAAGAGGCCAAGTCGGGCACGCTGGAATTGTTGCTTACGTTGCCGATCAAGCTGTGGCAGGCGATGCTGGGTAAATTTCTCGCTGCCTGGTTTTTTGTCGGCCTTGCGTTGCTGCTTACTTTCCCCATTTGGATCACGGTCAATTATCTCGGCTCGCCCGACAACGGCATCATCATTGCCGGTTATATCGGCAGCTGGTTGATGGCTGGCGCTTTTCTTGCGATTGGTGCGTGTCTTTCGGCCGTTACCAACAGCCAGGTGGTGGCGTTTATCCTTACCGCTGTGGTGTGCGTGCTGCTGATACTTGCCGGGCAATCGGAAGTGCTGGATTTCTTTCAGGGCGCACTGCCTCGCAAATTGGTGAACGGCGTGGCGCACTTGTCGATGCTGCGCCATTACGAAGCGATCGCACGCGGCGTGCTGGATGTGCGCGATCTGCTGTATTTCGTCATCACGATCGCGGCGTGGTTGTACGCCGGCGTGTTGGTGCTCGACATGAAGCGGAGCCGCTGACATGTTCGGCCTGCCGTTTCGTCGACGAACCGTACTGATCAGCGCGCTGGTTGCACTGATCGTGAGTTATTGCAGCATTACGCTTGTTACCAGTCGTTGGCTTGCGCCGGAACGATTCGACCTCACCACGGATCGTCTCTACACGCTCTCGACGGGTACGCGTCAGATCATCGACAGCGTGAACCGACCGCTGTGGCTTACGTTGTACTTCTCGCAACATGCGACGAAAGATTTGCCGCAAGTGCGTAGTTACGAGCAACGCGTCGCGGAGATGTTGCAGGAAATCGTGGCGCGTTCGCATGGTCGCATCCGCTTGCAGGTCGTCGATCCCGTGCCTTATTCCGACGACGAAGCGCGTGCCGAGGGTAACGGACTTACTGCGGTCAACGGGGGTAGTAACGGCGAACGCATTTTCTTCGGCGTGGTAGGCAGCACCACCGCGCCTGTCGGCGAAGCGGCGACGGACCAGACGCCACCGACGGACGGAAAGGGCATCGATCGCACGCTGTCGATTCCGTTCTTCGACCCGAATCGGGAAACCTTCCTCGAATACGACGTGGCAAAGCTGCTCTATCAGTTGAGCGAGCCGGAGAAGCCGCGTATCGGCGTGATCACCGATCTGCCCGTGATGGGCGACGCTGCGCAAGGTACGCAACCTTGGGCGGTGATGCGCCAGCTGCAACAATTGTTCGATGTGGAGATGATCGATACGGACAAGCTCAGCCATGTCGATAAAAATATCCAGGTGTTGCTGCTGATTCATCCCAAGGGCATTCCCGCCGCCGTGCAATACGCACTCGACCAATATGTGCTGGGCGGTGGACATCTGGTGGTTTTTGTCGACCCATTCTCGGAATCCGATCCCACGCCGCTGGTCGACGATGCGACCAGCGCCACCAACAATCACAGTTCCAATCTGCCGCGTTTGCTCGCCGATTGGGGCGTGCAATTCAATCCCGATCAAGTACTGCTCGACCGCGCACGCGCTTTGCAGATCGAGCTGGCTGGGGTCAATCTCGCGCACCCGGCGATGCTTGGGTTGGGCGCGTCCGAGCTCAATCGCGACGATGTGATTACGGCCAGTCTGCAGCGCATCAATGTCTCGACGACCGGATATTTCGATCTGCTGCCCAACGCGAACACGCGCCTGATTCCGCTGATTCAAAGCAGTGCGGATGCGGAGGTGGTTCCGACGCAACGCGTTATTGAGGCAAGCAGCAATCCTTCGAGCTTGTTGGACAGTTATCAACCGCAGAACCAAAATTACGTGATTGCTGCGCGCGTACGCGGAACCTTCGTCAGCGCGTTCCCGGAATTCGCCAAGAAGCCGGGGCATTTGGCGCAATCGGCGCCGAATTCCGAAGTGATTCTGGTGGCCGATACCGATCTGTTGACCGATCGCCTGTGGGTGGAAACGCAGACGTCCTTCCTCGATCAACCGATGTTGAGCGCGTTCGCCAATAACGGCGACTTCATCAACAACATGGTGGACAACCTGACCGGTTCGTCGGCGTTGTTGTCAATCCGCGGACGCTCCAGTTCATTGCGTCCGTTTACGCGCGTGCAGGCGCTGCAACGCGCCGCCGATCGCAAATTTCTGCAAAAGAAGCAGGAACTGCAAAACGAATTAGCCGATACCAAGCAGCGGCTTGACGAACTGCAGCCGGCCAAGGGCGCTCGCGCAGCGTCGACTAGCACCGAGCAAAAGCAGGAGATCGAGCAATTCCTGCAACGCGAGCTGGCGATCAGCAAGGAATTGCGCGAAGTGCAGCACCAGCTCAATGCGGAGATCGACGCGCTGGGAACGCGGATCAAAGTGATCAATATCGTGCTGCTGCCCGCGTTCATTACGGTCGCAGGGTTGCTTTATGGCTGGCGTCGTACGCGCCGCAATCGCCGCCAGCGGGCCTGATCACGGCAAGATGCCGCAAGCTAGTGCCGTCCGGACCTCAGCTGATTTAAGCTGGTCGGCGATGGTTGGGAGTGGTTTTAGGGTCGATGATCGCCACCTTGCTCAAATGGCTCGTTCCCTGGGAGTTTTCGTGGGTATTCTTCGCGAGCTTTCTGGGGGCGTGCGTGCTCTATTGGCGCGGCAGCCGGACGCTGCCGGTCAGCGCCGCGCGCAAGATCGCGTTCTGGTCGGGCATGGCGATCGTTTATCTCAGTTTGCAGACGTATTTCGATTTCTATGCGGAGCACGAGTTTTTCATGCACCGCATTCAGCAGTTGCTGCTGCATCACATCGCGCCGTTGATTATCGTCGCGTCGTATCCCGGCACCGTTTTTCGTGCGGGTTTGCCGTTGAGCTGGCGCGTACGCGTGCTGCGGCCCGCCATGCGCTCGTGGGTTTGGCGGTTCGCGAGCGCAGTGCTGCTGAATCCAGCGGTCGCCACCATCTTGTTCGTGGCTTTCATCCTGATCTGGCTGATCCCATCGATGCAGACGATGGCGATGCTCGACTGGCGCATCTACCGCTTTATGAACTGGTCGATGATCGTCAGCGGTTTCGTGTATTGGTGGCTGGTGCTGGATCATCGGCCAAGGCCGCCAGGGCGCATGACGCCAGGCATCCGCGTGTTGTCGCCGGGCATTACGATGACGCCGCAAATTTTGGCGGGCGCCATCATCACGTTCTCCAAGGCGGACCTTTACCCGATTTTTGAAATCTGCGGGCGCGCATTCAATTTCAATGTATTCACAGGGCAGCTGATCGGCGGCATCATCATCTGGGTGCCGGCGGCGATGATCGAGACGGCAGGCGGCTTGCTCGCGATGCGGCAGTGGCTGCGGCTTTCGCGCAGTGGGCGCATTCGACGCCAGTCGCGCTATGCGCAGCCGCGCGCTCAGGTATCGGTCAGCACACCTGAGCGAGCTGGCGTGCCGTGAAATGCGACTCCGACGGATAGCCGAACGCGTTGTTGATGTAGGTGACGCCATCGAGCGTGACATGTCGATTGACGTGGCTATGCCCGTAAACGTGCGTTGTTGAACCGAGCGCGCGAAGCTGCGCATCCAGAATCGTCGTGCCCAGCACTGGGTAGATCTTTCGATGTTTCTCGGGAATGCGTTCGGGCATTAGATCGATGCGTGGCAAAAAGTGCGAAAACGTTACGATGCGTTGCGCATCATCGAGGGGCAGCGTCGATGGCGTTGGGTTTTGTTCCGTAAAGAGGCGCGTCAAGGCTCCGTCGTCGAAGTCGGGCCATTTGCACGCGCGGTAGTCGGCCCATGCGGCCTTGAGATAATCGTCGGCAGCGCCAAACGAATAGTCGTACCACCCAAGCAGCGGAATGATCGCCAAGTCGCCTTGGCGGAAAACGTCCATGCCAACACCATGCTGGTCAGCTGCGGCGCGCACTGCGTCGAGCTTTTCGAAGGAATCGTTTAGGCGCTCCCTTCGGGCCCAGAGATCGTGATTGCCCGGTACAAACAACACCGTGGCGAAGCGTCGCGTCAGTATGCCGAATGCATCGTCGAGCAACGCCAAGCGATCGGAGACGTCGCCGGCGAGTATCAGCACGTCGTGCTGGTAATCGTGCAGGGACAATTGCTTCAACCATTCGTGGTTGGCGGCATAGTCCAGATGCAAATCTGAAATGGCGAAGACGCGCATGACGTCGGTTTTATTTACTCGGATGCGTTGGCGGGTCGCACGGTGAACTGTACGGGCAAGTGACTGCCATCCGAAAAATCCAGCGTGATATCGATCTTGTCGCCAGGCGTTAGTGGATGCGTCGCTTGCTCAAGCATGAGATGGTATCCAGCAGGCGCCAATGCAACCTGGCCCTGCGCAGGGATCGCCAATCGATCGAGCATGCGCATCGTGCTGCCGCCTGCTTCACTTGCGCTGCTCTGATGAAGCATCGCCGAGGCGTATGCGGTGCTATGCACTGAAACCAGTGTCGCGGCGGAGCTGCCCTGGTTTTGCAACGTAACGTAACCACCCGCCGGGAGATTCGCGGGAAGCAGGCGAATCCATGCGTTGCTGGCCTTGATATGGTCCGCTTGCGCGGCTTCGCTGCTGAGGGGCAGCAGGATCGCCAGCGTCAACAGCAGCGTACGGCCGATCACTTCGCATCTCCTGGGCTCAAGAGCAAATGCAAGTCGTGCACGAGCTTGTCTTGCGAATCCGTGGGTGTGGCGAGCAGGCGCGCTTTGCCGCTAGCGTCGAAAACATAAATACCCGAGCTGTGGCTGACGTCGTAACTACCGCCGCGCTTATCCGGTTCGCGGGAAAATGCCGCGCGGTAACGCTTGGTCAGCGCTTCGATATCGGAGGGCGAGCCGGTTAAGCCGATGGCGTGCGAATCGAACGCGGCGACGTACGCATGCAGCACTTCCGGCGTATCGCGGGACGGATCGACGCTCACAAAGAGAATACGGGCGCCATCGGCGAGATTGCCAAGCCGTTGCATAACCACATGCAGATGCGCGAGGGTCAACGGGCAAACGTCCGGGCAATGCGTATAGCCAAAGTAGAGCAGGGTGACTTTGTTGCGATAATCGGCCGCTGTGACGGCTTTGCCCTGGTCGTCGGTAAGCCGGAACATCAAGTCCGGCATATGCCCGGAGATATCCGTCAGCTGCCATGGGGATGCACTGTCCTGCTGCTGACACGCGGTGAGCAGGAGGGGAGCGCCGAGTACGATCGAAAAGACGGCAACGCGGGCGAATCGCAAGAGCTTCATGCAAGAATTCCATGCGGCGGAACCCAGCCAGCATACGCCACGCGCGACGATTCATCGCGGCCTTGACGACAGGAAACCTCGCCGATGCGACAACTTGCCCAAAATCATGCCGGCCTGCTTGCCGGCGCAGCGGGCGCCAGCGCCGTGTTGTGCGGGGCCTTCGGCGCGCATGCGCTCAGAAGCGTGCTCGATGCGCCGCACTACGAGCTTTGGCATACGGCTGTCGACTATCACTTTTGGCATGCCCTGGCTTTGGCGCTTACGGCGTTTGCGGTCAAGGGGCGGTGGCGCGGGATCGCGCTGCTGGCGTTTGGCATAGGTATCGTGTTGTTCAGTGGCAGCTTGTACGCACTCGCGCTTGGAGCGATGCGATGGATCGGCATCGCGACACCGATTGGTGGCGTCGCGTTTATCGTCGGATGGATTGCGTTGGGTTTCGGATTGCGGGCGAAATCCGCAAGCTCGTGATGGCCAAGCATGGATTTGCTGCGCAGGATCGACGCCGCTGAAACCTATCTCGCCGATCCGCCTGGAACGCCATCCGGACTCAATTCCAAACCCTTTTCCCAAAAATCGTACATCTCGGAAAAGGTTTGCACGGAGTCGATTTGAATGCTGCCCAATTCATTCATGGCGTTAAAGAAATGCCAAGGATTGCCATCGCCGGTATCGAGCGCAATATGGCCGCTATCAAATCCCAGGGTAACCGGATCGAAACTGCGCCAGTGACCATTGACCCACGCGGAAACCCACGCATGCGGTACGAAAACGCGCACCTTGTTGTCGTATCGATCGGCATAAAGAACGCCGACAACGACACGGGCGGGAATACCTTCAGCGCGAGCGAGCGCTGTAAGTAGCACGGCGTACTCCGCGCAGTCGCCTTGACGATCTCGGGCGACTTCCAGTGCCGACGCGTAACCGATATCCAACCCGCGCCTGGAGAGATAGCCGCTCACGAAGCTGCTGAGGTTGCCCATGATGTGCGACTTCGTCTGCGCATCACCAGCGGCCATCGCGGCGAGACGGCGAATTTCCGGATCGTCGGATTGAACCCATGCATTGGGTTGCGTGTCCGATGGCGTGGGTGCGCTTTGCGCGTCCGATACGCCACGATAAACCTTGATCAGCCACTCGCCGTTTCCCAAATCGGATACTGATTGCTGGTCGGTAGCGATAAAGGGTTTGGTAATCGCCTTGTTCGTGACATGCGCGTGATAACCGAGGAAGTCGGAGAGCATTTCCGCGTTGAGCGGGCGCGGCGAATCGATCAACGCCGACTGCATCATATTCAAGCTTTGCGCAGGCGCCTCGGCGCATGTCTCGCTGCAAGCGATCATGTCCATCGGCGCGCCCAGCAGCGAAATGGAACCTTTGCGGATATCGCCATGCGTATCGACCCAGAGTTCGACGGTCTGCGTGCCGGTCGCCTGCTGCAGGACTTCGCGTTGATGGCTCAGCGTTTCGACGTGATCCTGCAACGGCACTTGCTCGTTGCCGATAACGTCCACGTTGAGATCCATCGCCTGCTGACCTGCCTGGTTGTAGAGGCGCAGGTCGTAATGAGCTCCGGGGTGTTCGATCGCCGCCTGCATGGCCTTGCGTTGGCCTTCGACCAATACGGCGTCGGACGGCCAATCGGTGATTGATTGACGCGAATTGCCTTCGCTCGTGTTGATCAATTCCAGGCGGCCGTCGGACAGAATTCTGCCTTCCACTCTCGTTACGCCGGCAGACATCAGGGTGCGCATGTCGAAGCTGATGGGCTTGCCTTCCGTCGTTTCCACGCTGCGACTGATATTGGTGTAAGGCACCGATCGGTGATTGCGCTCGATATTCATCACTAGCGTTTCCGTCGTGGTGACGGTGTCGCCGACCTGTTCGCGGTGAATTTTTTCGTAGCCGATCTTGCGGCCGTTGAGCAGCACGGTCATCCAGGTGGTATTTGCGGGGGCAGCATCCGTGGCCGCTCTGTCCGTGGTGGGGACAAAGCACAACACCAGCACCAGCAAAAGCGGGGCAGTAGCGCTGCGCATATTCGATCCGTGGGGAACGGAGTTGAGATGAGTGGATACCTGCTTTTGTTCGACGTCAATCTGCAGTGCATCAACGCTTAGGACGTACAATGGCGCTTTGACCGGAGATCGCAATGAAGCCCTTTGGCACCCCCCATTCCAACCACGCCTTGAAGGTGCTGTTGCTCGGTGCAGGCGAGCTTGGAAAGGAGGTCGCGATCGAATTGCAACGGTTTGCCGTGGAAGTGATTGCGGTAGACCGCTACGCGCATGCGCCCGGCATGCAAGTGGCGCACCGCAGCCATGTCATCGATATGTTGGACGGCAACGCCCTGCGCGCGCTGATCGAACAGGAAAAGCCGGATCTGGTGGTGCCCGAAATCGAGGCTATCCACACGCCCACGCTGGTGGAATTGGAAAAAGAAGGTCTGAAAGTTATCCCGACGGCGCGTGCCGCCTGGCTGACCATGGACCGTGAAGGCATTCGCCGTCTGGCCGCTGAAGAATTGGGATTGCCGACGTCGCCTTATCGTTTCTGCGACAGCGAAAGCGAATTTCGCGACGCGACCACAGCGATTGGATTTCCCTTCGTGATCAAGCCCGTGATGAGTTCGTCGGGCAAGGGCCAGAGCGTGGTGCGCGATACCGCGGGCATGCACAAAGCCTGGGATTACGCGCAATCGGGCGGCCGCGCAGGCAAGGGGCGCGTGATCGTGGAAGGATTCGTTCCCTTCGATTACGAAATCACCCTGCTTACCGTGCGCCACAAAGACGGCACGAGTTTCTGCGCGCCGATCGGGCATCGACAGGAAGACGGTGATTACCGCGAATCGTGGCAACCGCAACCGATGAGCGATGTCGCGTTGGCTGAGGCGCAGCGTCAGGCGCAGGCGATTACCGGTGCGCTCGGCGGTTGGGGCGTATTCGGCGTCGAGTTCTTCGTGAAAGGCGACCAAGTCATTTTTTCAGAAGTGAGCCCGCGTCCGCACGACACCGGGTTGGTGACGCTCATTTCGCAGGACCTCTCCGAATTCGCCTTGCACGCGCGCGCCATTCTCGGTTTACCCATACCGGTGATCCGCCAGAACGGTCCATCCGCGTCGTGCGCGGTGCTGGTGGAGGGTGATGGTCCGGCGCCGCGTTACCACGGTATTGCCGAGGCCTTGGCGGAGCCCGATACGCAGCTGCGCATTTTCGGCAAGCCCGAAGTCAAAGGCCGCCGCCGCATGGCGGTAACCTTGGCGCGCGACAGTGATATCGAGTCGGCCAAAGCCAAGGCCATCCGGGCCGCGAAACCGATTCGTACAGAGTTGTAGAATCCCAAAGCGCGCCCTCTCTATGCTGAGAAAGGGCCCCCAAAACACGGCGGAGAGCAGGGATGGAATCGACTGGTTTTTCGCATTGGCTAATCGTGCTGGTGGAAACCTTTGCAGCGTTGTTTATGCTGCTGCTGATCACCGCCGTGTTGGTGTTGGCCGTGGTATGGGTGGTCGACCGCAATCAGACGCACAACTCGGTGTTGCGCAATTACCCGGTGATCGGGCACTTCCGTTACTTCTTCCTGCATCTGGGCGAGTTCTTTCGCCAATATCTTTTTTCCAGCGATCGCGAAGAATTTCCGTTCAATCGCGCGCAACGCGTATGGGTGTATCGCGCCGCCAAGAATTCCGAAAACACCAACGCGTTCGGTTCCACGCGCGATTTGCGCGGCGAGGGCGTTCCGTTTTTCGTCAATGCGCCGTTTCCTGCGCTGGGCGACCATCATGTGGAGCCCAAGCCGGTGCGCATCGGACCGTTTGCGCGGGAGCCTTACGATCATGCGGCGTTCTTCAATATTTCCGCGATGAGCTTCGGCGCGCTATCGGCGCCAGCGGTGCGTGCGCTGTCCAGCGGTGCGGCGAAAGCAGGCATCTGGATGGATACAGGTGAGGGCGGTTTGGCGCCGTATCATCTGGAAGGCGGTTGCGACATCGTGTTCGAAATCGGCACCGCCAAATACGGCGTACGCACGCCGGACGGCAAATTGGACGATCAAAAACTGCTGGCGATCTGCGCGCACAAGCAAGTGAAGATGGTCAGCATCAAGCTCGGGCAGGGCGCTAAGCCTGGCATGGGCGGTTTGTTGCCGGCCGCGAAAGTGACGCCGGAAATTGCCGCTATTCGCGGCATTCCCGTGGGTCAGGATTCGCAGAGTCCCAATCGCCATCTGGATATCGGCAACGTGACGCAATTGATGGATGCGATCACGCACATTCGTCGTCTCACCGGCAAGCCCACCGGCTTCAAGGCCGTGTTCGGCGGCATGGAGTGGATCGAAGAGTTGTGCGATGAGATTGGCAAGCGCGGCATCGAAAGCGCGCCGGATTTCATCATCATCGACGGTTCCGAAGGCGGCACCGGCGCGGCGCCGCAAACCTTGATGGAAGGTGTCGGCTTGCCGCTGCACGAAGCGCTGCCGGCACTGGTCAATACGCTGATCGAGAAAGGGCTGAGGGATCGCATCAAAGTCATTTGTTCGGGTAAATGCATTACCGCGTACGACGTCGCATGGGCGATTTCGATGGGCGCCGATTTCGTCAATTCCGCACGCGGTTTCATGCTCGCATTGGGTTGCATTCAGTCGCTGCAGTGCAATCGCAATACCTGTCCCACGGGTATCACCACGCAAAATCCGCGGTTGCAACGCGGATTGGTGGTTGCGGACAAGAGCGAGCGCGTGGCGAATTACGCGCGCAACGTGATGCACGAAGTCGGCATCATCGCGCACAGCTGCGGCGTGGAAGATCCGCGCGAACTCGATCGCACGCATTGTCGTGTCGTAGGCGACGACGGCATTTCCGTGCCGCTGATCAAACTGTTCCCGTATCCGAAGATCAGCGCAGAGCAAATCACCGTAAAAAGCGCATGACGTTGGCATGCGCGCCGCCGCTACGGAGGTTTTCGGCGATCAAGGATCCGGCAGATTTTTCCAACCGTCCGCGCCACGCACCTGCAACGGTTTGAAGCGGCGCTTGTAATCCATTTTCGGATGATCCTTGATCCAGAAACCGAGATAGACCCACGGAATGCCGCGCCTGCGCGCCAATTCCACCTGCTGCAGAATGGCGAACGTACCCAGGCTGCGATCCTGTTCGTCGGGATCGTAGAACGTATAGACGGCTGAAACGCCGGTGATGCACACGTCCGTCACTGCCACGCCGAGCAAGCGTTCGCCCTGGTGCAGTTCCACGAACACCGTGGGGCTCCACGGCGCGGTAAGGAAGCGGCGAAAATCGCTGGCTTCCGCTTCGTCCATCCCGCCGCCCGGATGGCGCGTGCGCAGATAGCGCGAATACAGCGCGTGACGTTCGCTGTTGTAGCCGGCCATGTGCTCGGTGACGATGAGATCTGCGTTGCGCTTCAAGCAGCGGCGTTGTGCACGATCCGGTTTGAAATTCGCCACGTCGATACGGCAGGGCGTGCACGCGTGGCAATTAGGGCAGTGCGGAAAATAAAGATGGCCGCCCGCGCGACGAAATCCATGGTCTAAGGCCGCGCCATAAAGCCGATCCAGCTGCGGGGCGGCTGGATCGATCACCAGATTCTGTGCCGTACGCCCGGGGTAATAACCGCAGGCGTGCGGCAGCGTCTGGAACAGTCGGACATGATCGGAACGCATGGGATGATTCTATGACTGCCCGCGACCGATATGGCAAGCGTTTTGCCTTTAAAACGAGCGATTTGCCTTCAGAGAATGTGAAGGTAATGCAGCGCCAGCACCATGAAGACGCCCAAAATCGCCAACAGCGCGATGCGGCGTACCCGCGCCACGGTATGTTCACGGCGCACATACACCGACGCAACCGGATCGCGAGACGCTTTCAGTTCCACGCCGTGGCGAATTTCCGGCTCGATGCCCAGCTTGCGCAGCAGCTCACGCGCCTTGGTGTAATCGTCCGCGCGGCTCACCCAGACCTGCGGCCAGACATCTCGATTTTCGGTGCGCTGGGAGTAGCTGAAACGCTGGTAGCTGGGCCGATTCCAGTTGGAGCGGTTGGTGATGGTGGTCTCCACATCGTTTTCGGCCATGAAGGCGACGACGCGGTCGATGTTTTCTTGCCGGGGCGAGGTATAGAGCAGGCGCATGCGGGCAGTTTACTCGCCGCGCAGCCGGATCAGCCCTTCCTGCGCGGTCGAGGCCACCAGGTGGCCGTCGCGGCTGAAAATCTGCCCCCGGGCGAGCCCGCGCGCACCTTGCGCCGTGGGGCTGTCGCAGGAATACAGCAGCCATTCGTCCACCTTGAATGGGCGGTGGAACCACAGCGCGTGATCCAGGCTGGCCATCTGCACGTTGTGGGTGAGGTAGGAAATGCCGTGCGGCAAGGTGGCGGTGCCGATCAGGTGGAAGTCCGAGGCGTAGGCCAGCAGGGCGCGATGCAGGACCGCCGAATCGACGATCGGCGAGCTAAGCCGGAACCAGATGTGCTGGATCGGCGGGCGCTTGGACGGATGCAGCTCGTCGCGCGGCCACACCTGGCGGAACTCGAACGGACCGTCGCTGCCCAGCCAGCGCTGCAGCTTCACCGGCAAACGGGCAAGCTCGTCGGGCGGCACGCGATGCATGGGCTCCACGTCTTCCGGCGCCGGGACCTCCGGCATCGAGGATTGGTGTTCGACGCCCTTTTCAGGCACCTGGAACGAAATGGCGCCGTTGAGGATCGGCTGGCCGTGCTGGATCGCCACCACGCGGCGGGCCGAGAACGTGCCGCCGTCGCGCGCATGTTCGACGCTGTACACGATCGGCGCATCGATATCGCCGGCGCGCAGGAAATAGGCATGCAGCGAGTGCGCCTCGCGCTTGGGATCTACCGTCTGCTGCGCGGCGGACAGCGCCTGGCCCAGCACTTGGCCGCCGAATACGTAGCGGGTGCCGATGTCGCGGCTCTGGCCACGGAAGAGGTTGTCTTCCAGTCGTTCGAGCTGCAGCAGCTCGACCAGTTCCTTGACGTGTGTATCCCGCATACCGCAAACCCCTGAAGCTCAAATGGCCGGGAATTATAGCCGGGGCGGGTCGGGTCGCTCAGTGATTGGCGCGAATTCGGGTCAGTCCGCTGCCCGGCAATACGTCGTTCCAAGGGAATAGCGGGCCGGGATCGAGCTTGCGCGATACCTCCCGGCTCGGGTCGTCGCTGGCGGGCACGCGGGCGGTGTCCAGATCTTCGTGACCGGCGATCTCATGCAGGTTAGGGAACTCGCTGCGCAATTGCGCGAGCAGCGCGCGCAGCGCCGCAATCTGGGCGGCGGTGTAAGGCTCGGTCATGGTTTGCTGGCGGGTATCGAACCAGTTCGGGTAGCGCCCGCGATTGACCAGTTCGATGCCGATCGAAGGCGGGTTGTAGCCGCGCACATGGTTGGCGATGCGCGTCCCCGGCACGTAGCGATAAACCGCGCCGTCGCGGTCGATGTAGTAGTGGCCGCTGTTGCCGGTACCGTTCTCGTACAGCGCTTTTTCACCGTATTCGCGCGCGGTGGCCAGGTCGGGCAATTCCGTGCAATGGATGACGACCAGGGTCACGGCGTCGGCCGGCCGCTCGGGCAATTTGGCGACGTACGGAAGGGGCTGATCGTGGACGGTTAGCATCGGCATGGCGGTGAGTTTTGCATATCCGTGCAGGCAGATACGCGCCATGACACGTCGGGCTTCGGGCCAAGCGGCTATCATGCGCGTCCCCCTGCGCCTTCCATGGAGCCCCCGCCATGCCCGGACACGTCATTCTTTCCCACGGCTCGGATTCCGGCCCGGACGCCACCAAAGTCAGCGCATTGGCGAAGATCGCCGAGTCGATGGGCTGGAGCACGGAGCGCCCGGACTATCGCGAGGACGACAAGCTCGGCCACGCCGACTCCATCGCGCCGCGCATTGCCCGTCTGCACGAGCGCATCGCCGCGTGCAGTGCGCCGCCGATTTTGGTGGGTTCCAGCATGGGTGCGTTCGTCTCCGGGTTGGCGTCGTTGGAATTGCCGGTGGCTGGGCTGTTTTTGCTCGCCACACCCGCATTGATTCCGGGCAACAATCTGGCGTTCGATGTGCGACTGGATGTTCCCACGTTGCTTATCCACGGCTGGCACGACGATGTTTGCCCGTTGGACGAGATGTACGAATTCGCCGGGCGGCGATCGCTCCCGCTGTTGATCGTCGATGACGATCATCGTCTGGGCGATCACGTCAACGCGATCGGCCGGCAGTTCGAATACTTTTTGCAATCGTTGGCGGGCTCACGTTGAATCCATTTTTCGCAACTTGTCCCAAGGGCCTCGAATATCTGCTGCGCGACGAGCTGATCGCGCTCGGCGCGGAAGACGTGCATGAGACGCTTGCCGGCGTACGTTTTTCCGGCACCTTGGAAACCGCATATCGCGCGTGCCTGTGGTCGCGTCTGGCAAGCCGTATTTTGTTGCCGATCGCCGAATTCGACGCGGCGACCGACGATGCGCTGTACGCAGGCGTGCAATCCATCGATTGGACTGAGCATCTTGCGCAAAACGCCACCATGGCGGTGGATGCCAATACGGCGCAAAGCAAGCTCACGCACAGCCAATTTCTCGCGCAGCGCGTGAAAGACGCCGTGGTCGATCAATTCCGCGAAAAAGGTCTCGCGCGTCCCGATGTCGATACGGAAGAACCCGATGTGCGCATCAACGTGCGCTTGCGTCGCGATCGCGCCACCGTATCGATCGATCTTGCGGGCGCGCCCTTGCATCGCCGTGGCTGGCGCGAAATGCAAGGCGAGGCGCCGCTGAAAGAAAACCTCGCCGCCGCGATGCTGCTGCGCGCGGATTGGCCCGCGATCTACGCGCAAGGTGGTGCGTTGCTCGATCCCATGTGCGGCTCGGGAACGCTGCTGATCGAAGGCGCCTTGATGGTGGCCGATGTTGCGCCGGGCTTGCGCCGTTCCTACTTCGGTTTTCTCGGCTGGAAGCAACACGACATCGCGCTGTGGCGAAATTTGCTTCAGGAAGCGAATCAACGCGCCGAAGCGGGTCTGCCGGTGTTGCGCAGCTGTTTCTTCGGCTCCGACGCGGATGCGCGGATGGTGCAGACGGCCAAACGCAACGCGCAGGAGGCAGGCATCGCCGGCTTCCTCACGTTGGATAAGCACGATATGCAGCACGTGCGGCCACCATCGGGCATGACGCAAGGTCTCGTCATCACCAATCCGCCCTATGGCGAGCGATTGGGCGAACGCGAAAGCATGCCGAAGTTGTATCGCGCCTTGGGTGAAACCCTGCGAGATCACTTCACTGGTTGGCGCGCCGCAGTGCTTGCGGGCGATGCCGAACTGGGGCGCGCCATGACATTGCGCGCCGACAAGAAATACGCGCTTTACAACGGCGCGCTGGAAACCGTGTTGCTGACGTTTGAATTGCATCCGCGCAACGACACGCCGCGCGAAAAAGCGCCGTTGTCGCCCGGCGCGCAGATGCTCAAGAATCGTCTGGAAAAGAACGTCAAGCATTTGCGCAAGCGGCTGGAGCGCGAAGGCGTGCATGCGTGGCGCGCTTACGATCAGGATCTGCCCGAATATGCGGCGGCCATCGACGTTTATACGGATAACGCTGGCGCCACGCATTTGCATATCCAGGAATACCGTGCGCCCGCCGACGTGCCTGCCGAATTGGCGCGCACGCGCATGCGCGAAATCGCGCGCGTCGCCGGCGAAGTGTTCGATACGCCGCGCGCACGCATGGCGATCAAAACGCGCGAGCGGGGCAAGGGCGGTTCCAAGTACGGTCAATTCGATCAGCGCGGCGAATTTATCGAAGTCGAAGAGGGTGGTTTGGCGTTTCTGGTAAATCTTTTCGATTACCTGGACACCGGCCTGTTTCTCGATCATCGCCTGGTCCGCGCAAAAGTGCGCGAATTGGCCGCCGGCAAGCGATTCCTCAATTTGTTTGCTTACACCGCGACGGCAAGCGTGTATGCGGCGGCAGGCGGCGCGCGCGACACCACCAGCGTCGATTTGTCCGGTACGTATTTGGAGTGGGCGTCGCGCAATCTCGCGTTGAACGGATTTGCCGGCGACAAACATCGATTGGTGCAATCGGATGCAAGCGAATTTCTGCAACATGCGCGCGAGCGTTACGGATTGATTTATGTCGATCCGCCGACCTTTTCCAATTCCAAACGCGCAGAAGATTTCGATGTGCAGCGCGATCACGTCAAATTGTTGCTGGCGTGCGCGGATCGGTTGACGAACGACGGCGTGATCGTCTTTTCGAACAATTTCCGGCGATTCACGCTCGATCGCGAAGCGTTGGAAGAGCGCATGACAATCGAAAACTGGGGAGCCGGCAGCATCCCCTTCGATTTTTCCCGCCGCGCAAATATTCACGACTGCTGGATCTTGCGATTGCGCGGAGCCGAAGGTCAGGCAAACCCTTGGGACAGCGCGCGTATCAAGAAGTAAACCCTTCAGTACAGATTAAGCGCGACGGGACCACCATTCGCTTCGTACTGACGGAGGTGTGTCATGGTCAAACGTAGTGTCGGCAAATTCGTTGCTATCGGCCTGGCGCTTGCTGGAGCCGCGGCTGCACCCGTCGGCGCATCGGCCCACCCATGGGGTGGCCCGGGCTGGCACGGCGGCGGCTACTATCACGGTGGCTATTACCGTGGCGGTTGCTGCTATCGCGGTGGTTATTGGAGTGGTGGCCGCTGGATCGCCGGCGCAATCGTCGGTGGTGCCGTGGCGGGTCTCGTCGCTGGTGCCGTAGCGGGTCCGCCGGTGTATTACGCACCGCCGCCGGCGGTCGTCTACGCACCGGGCACCGTGGTGTACCAGTCGGCGCCACCGCCGGTTGTCACCACGACGGTCGTAACCAGCGATCCTTACCAGACGCGGTATATCGGTCCGGCTTACTAATCGATACGCGCTAAAAAAAGCCCGGCCATGCCGGGCTTTTTTTATGAGCGATTTATTTAAGGACTTGTGCTCGGCTGTTGTGTCCTGGTGCTGTGATATTTGGCTTTGTCGCGCATGCCGGTAAACGTGGCTTCGTCGATCAGACTGACCGAATCGATCGCGCATGCCGGTTGGCCTCGCGCGCGCACTTTTTCGCCGATGCCGCCGCAAATGCGCATGGGCGCTACCGCTTTATCGGCCATGCTCGGAATAAAAATCAAACCGTCGGCGCCGATCCCCAGTTGCGGACAGGCTGCATGTATTTTGACCAGGTAACGTTGGTAGGGGCCGGTACGTACAATGGCTGTTTGCGGATCCACGACATGCCATTCGTTGATTTGATCCAGTCGGATGCAATCCTTGAAAGGCAGGCTGCTGCCAGGAGGCGCCGATTGCGCCAAAGCCGAGCCGGCGGTCGCCGCCATCGCCAATGCAAGTACTGCAGAAATAATGGTTTTCATAAAGATCACCTCACTGTGGGGGTAATACAAGGCGGTAGGCCTGGTCCATATTTCTGCCATACGCGCATCACATAATATGAACGATCTTTGCGGCATGGTGGCAGTATGATCGTCTGCTGTTTCGCGCTTCACAAGGTGTATTGCAGCACGTTCGCCCTTCTCGAGCCTGCGTCATGAATGTCCCCGCATTCGCCATACACACCGAAGATGCCGTAGCGCGATTCATGCGTATACGTCGACAAACGCTGGGACTGTGCTCTGGGTTGACCGGCGAAGACCTGCAAGTGCAATCCATGCCCGACGCCAGTCCGGGCAAGTGGCACTTGGCGCATACCACCTGGTTTTTCGAACAGTTCGTCTTGGGTTACGACCCGGCTTACCGTTCGCCGAATGCCGATTGGTACCACCTGCTTAATTCCTACTACGAATCGGTCGGTTCAATGCATGCGCGACCGCAGCGCGGCCTGCTGTCGAGGCCGTCGCTGGAGGAGATTCGCGATTATCGCGCACGCGTCGATGAAGCCGTGGGCGAGCTGCTGGTGCGCGGCGTGGACGCTACGCTAACGGCCAGAATCGAGCTGGGTTTACAACACGAACAGCAACATCAGGAACTGTTGCTCACCGACATCAAGCACGCGTTTTGGTGCAATCCTTTGCGACCGATCTATCGCAAGGCGAACGCGCGTGGTGAGAGCCGAACATCGTCCATGCGCTTCTTGCCTGGGCGACAGGGTCCGGTGGACATCGGCCAGGAAGACGGGGGCTTCGCATACGACAACGAATTGCCACGGCATACGACGTGGTTGTCGGCGCACGCATTGGCAAACCGATTGGTCACCAACGCCGAATACGTCGCTTTCATACGCGATGGCGGCTATCGCGAAGCAGGCCTTTGGCTTTCCGACGGCTGGGCGATCGTGCAGCGCGAAGGCTGGCAACATCCGCTGTATTGGCAGGACGATTTGTCCAGCGAGTTCACGCTTGCGGGTATTCAAGCCTTGGATCCGCACGCGCCGGTCTGCCATATCAGCTACTTCGAAGCCGACGCGTTCGCGCGTTGGGCCGATGCGCGCTTGCCGACCGAAGCCGAATGGGAAGACGCCGCATCGTCATTGCCCATCCACGGCAACTTCCAAGAGAACCTTGGCTTCCATCCCACCGCCATACCGGCCGGCGACGGACTACTTCAGATGTACGGCGACGTCTGGGAATGGACGGCTTCGCCGTATGTGAGCTATCCGGGATTCAAACCGTTGCCCGGCGCACTCGGCGAATACAACGGCAAATTCATGAATGGTCAGTGGGTCTTGCGCGGCGGCTCGTGTGCCACGCCGCGCGATCACATTCGAGCCAGCTACCGCAATTTCTTTCCGCCCCATGCCCGCTGGCAGTTTGCGGGCATCCGATTGGGACAGGACCGATGAGTGTGCAAGCTTATGCAGTACGAGACGAACAACGCCCACCCGACGATGTACTACTCCAAGTGGTACAGCGTGGGTTGCGCGCAACACCCAAGCGCTTACCGTCGTGGTTGTTCTACGACGAGCAGGGTTCCGCGTTGTTCGAACAGATTTGCGAACAGCCCGAGTATTACCTGACCCGCGCGGAAATCGCGTTGTTGAATCAACACGCGGGCGATATTGCCGGCGTGCTCGGCCCGGATGTGCGTCTGGTGGAATACGGCAGCGGGCACGCGATCAAAACGCGTCTGTTGCTGGAACATCTCGTCAATCCCGTCGCATGGGTGCCGATCGAGCTTTCCGCCGAGCCGTTGCGTCAGGCGATGGCGCGCATGTCCACGCACTTTCCCGATCTGCCGATTCAGCCGTTGGCCGTCGATTTCACCAAGTCGTTGCGATTGCCAGTTCCGCCGCGCGCGCCGCGTCGTACGGTGTTGTATTTCCCGGGCTCTACCATCGGCAATTTCGAAGATCGCGATGCCGCGCAGCTGTTGCGCAAAATGCGCGGCGAAATGGGCGACAACGGCGGCATTCTGGTCGGCGCGGATTTGAAGAAAAGCCGTAAGACGATCGAAGCGGCATACAACGACCGCGCCGGTATCACGACAGCGTTTACACTCAATATGCTGACGCGTTTGAATCGCGAGCTGGGTTGCAACTTCGACCTCGGCGGGTTTCGTCATCGCGCGCGTTACAACGCGATGGCAGGTCGCATCGAAACGCATATCCTTAGCAACCGCGACCAGCGCGTGCAGGTGGGGCGTTACGACATTCCGTTTCGCGAAGACGAAGCCATGCTGGTGGAATACAGCTGCAAATACTCGCTGGAGGATTTCGCCGCGCTGGCGGCGACGGCCGGCTTGGCCGTGCAGCACGTTTGGCTGGACCCCGAAGGATTGTTCAGCCTGCAATACCTCACCGCACGGGCCGTATAGGGATGCTCTGATCCATTCTACGTAGGCGGCATGATGTCCAGAGGGTTCGCAGGGTGTGTTGCGTGGCGCAGAGCATCCTTGTGCTACGCCGCCTTGCGCGCACCGAGTCGGCCGAGAATGTCTTCGGCCGCACGGAGGCGCTCGCTGGAGCCGGGAAGTTCCAGGTTGATCTTCAACTTGTCCTGGCCTTCCAGTTTGTAGACGCGCGGTTGGCTTTGGATCAAACGAATGATCGCCATCGGATCGACTTCGGGCTTGTCGCGGAAGGTGACGCGTCCACCGTTGGCGCCGAAATCCAGTTTGCGAATACCGAGCGGCGTCGCCATCAGTTTCAAGCTTGCGATGGCGAACAGGTGCTTCACGGCATCGGGCAGCAGGCCGAAGCGGTCGATCATCTCCACCTGCAATTCTCGTAGGCTTTCATGATCGCGCGCGCTGGCGATGCGTTTGTAGAGCGTCAGGCGCGCATGCACGTCGGGCAGGTAATCATCGGGAATAAGCGCAGGCAGATGCAGCTCGACTTCGGTCTCGTGTTCGCTGCTTAAATCGAAGTCGGGTACTTTGCCGGATTTCAATGCGCGCACCGCGCGTTCCAGCAATTCGGTGTAAAGGCCGAAGCCGATTTCCTGAATCTGTCCCGATTGCTCGTCGCCCAGCAACTCGCCGGCGCCGCGAATTTCCAGATCGTGCGTGGCGAGCGTAAAGCCCGCGCCGAGTTCTTCCAGCGATGCGAGCGCTTCCAGGCGCTTCTCCGCATCCGCCGTAATGGACTTGCGATCCGGCACGATCAAATACGCATACGCGCGATGATGCGAACGCCCCACGCGGCCGCGCAATTGATGCAACTGCGCCAGGCCAAAGCGGTCCGCGCGATCGATGATGATGGTGTTGGCGGTCGGAATATCGATGCCCGTTTCAATAATCGTGGTGCACACCAGCACGTTGAAGCGCTGGCGATGGAAATCGGCCATGACCTGTTCCAGCTCGCGCTCCGGCATCTGACCGTGCGCCACGCCGATGCGCGCATCGGGAATCAACTCCTGCACTTCGCGGGCTTTGCGTTCGATGGATTCCACTTCGTTGTGCAGCAAATACACCTGGCCGCCGCGCTGCAGTTCGCGCTGGAATGCCTCGCGAATCAGCGCCGGCTCCCAGATGGAAACGAAGGTGCGCACTGCCATGCGATGCGCCGGCGGCGTGGCGATCAGCGAGAGATCGCGCAACCCGCTCATCGCCATGTTCAGCGTGCGCGGAATCGGCGTAGCGGTCATGGTGAGCAGATCGACTTCGGCACGAAGCTTTTTCAATTGCTCTTTCTGGCGTACGCCGAAACGTTGTTCTTCGTCGACGATGACCAGGCCGAGGTTCTTGAACTTCACGTCCGACTGCAGCAGCTTGTGCGTGCCGACGATGACATCGATCGTGCCTTCGGCAAGGCGCTTCAGCGCTTCGTTCACGTCCTTGGTAGAACGGAAGCGTGACAGCACATCGACGCGCACCGGCCAATCGGCAAAGCGGTCGGCGAAGTTGCGGTAATGCTGTTGCGCGAGCAAAGTCGTCGGCACGAGCACAGCAACTTGCTTGCCCGCGGTGGCCGCCGCGAATGCGGCGCGCAAGGCGACTTCGGTTTTGCCGAAGCCCACGTCGCCGCAGATCACGCGATCCATCGCGCGCGGTGCGGCAAGATCGCCCAGCACGGAGTCGATGGCGCGCAGCTGATCGGGCGTTTCCTCGAACGGGAAACTGCTCCCAAATTCTTCCACCATCTGGCGATCGATCGACAGCGATTCACCGCCGCGCGCTTCGCGTTGCGCATAGATCGCCAACAACTCCGCCGCGACGTCGCGAACTTTCTCCGCCGCGCGCTTGCGCGCGCGCTCCCATGCGTCGCCGCCCAGTGAATGCAGCGGCGCCAGTTCCGGCGCCGTGCCCGAGTAGCGGCTCACCAGCCCGAGCTGCGCCACCGGTACGTACAGCTTGTCGCCCTTGGCGTATTCGATGGTAAGGAACTCGCCCTCCATGCCGCCGAGTTCCATCGACACCAAGCCTTGATAGCGGCCGACGCCATGATCGACGTGCACGATCGGCGCGCCGACCGAAAGCTCCGTCAGGTCGCGAATGATCGTTTCAGGATCGCGCGCCGCACCGCGACGGCGCCGCCGTTCGGTGCGTACGCGTTCACCGAACAGCTCGCGTTCCGTGAGTACCGTGAGCGCTGGTTTCTTGAGCGCGAAGCCTTGTTCCAGCGGAGCGACAGCGATGGTGAGTTTGTTGGCGTCATCCAGAAACGCTTGCCATCCATCCACATTCGGTGGATTCAGACCAGCGGCTGCCAATTGTTCGAGCAAGGCTTCGCGGCGGCCGGCCGAATCGGCGGCGATCAAAATACGGCCGGAATACGCTTCGACGAAATGGCGCAACGATGTGCCCGGTTCCTCGCCTTTGCGATTGAGCGGAACATCCGGCGCCGGTTGCGTGCCAGCGTCCACCGCGTGCTCGTGACCGCTATCGACCACTTCCACGCGCAGACGCTTGTTGAGTTGTTCGCGCAACTGCTCGGGCGAAAGATAAAGCTCGGCTGGAGGCAGTACGGGGCGTTCGATATCGTGCGCGCGCTGATCGTAGCGTTCGGCAGTCTGCGTCCAGAATTGCTCGGACGCATCATGCGTGCCTTCGCCGAGTACGAACAGTGCGTCGTCGGCGAGATAGTCGAACAGCGTGGCGGTTTGGTCGAAAAACAGCGGTAGGTAATACTCGATGCCGCCGGGCGTCACGCCTTCCTTCATGTCCTGATAGACCGGGCAGCGGCGTACGTCGATCGGGAAGCGTTCGCGCAGACGGCTGCGGAATGATTTGGCGGCTTCGTCGGTGACGGGAAATTCGCGCGCCGGCAGCAGTTCGACGTTGTCGACCTGTTGCTGCGAGCGCTGCGTTTCCGGATCGAAACTGCGGATCGATTCCACTTCGTCATCGAACAATTCGATGCGATACGGCTCGCCCGCGCCCATCGGAAAGATATCGATCAACGCGCCGCGCACCGCGAAATCGCCTGGCTCTGCCACTTGCGGCACATGTCGATAGCCAGAAGCTTCGAGGCGACGTTGCTCGGAGGCGAGATCGAGTTTCTGCCCTTTGCGCAGCATCAATCCCGCGCCGGTGATGTGCGCACGTGGCGCAATGCGCTGCATCAGCGTGGCCGCCGGCACGACCAACACGCCGCGTTTGACGCTCGGCAATTGATACAGCGTGGCGACGCGTTGCGAAACGATGTCGGGATGCGGACTGAAAACGTCGTACGGCAGCGTTTCCCAATCCGGGAAATGCAACACCGGAAGCGAGCCTGCGAACAAGCGCAATTCGTCTTCCAGCGCATGTGCGCGCTGAGTATCGCGAGTCACCACCACCAGTAGGCCGTTATGCGACCTGGCGGCCTCGGCAACCAGCAAGGCGCGCGCAGACCCGTGTGGCGGGGTCCAGAAGCGGCGTTGCTTGGGGGTGGTTGGAAGGGGCGGGTGACTGATCGGATTCGACATGGGGCGCGCTGCGTGAGCGACGCGACCCGTATGCCGCGTCAATGGAACGCGCAAGTGTAACGCGTTGCGATCAGGCGGCGGCCACTGAGGGCCGGCTCGCTTTGGTCAAAGCTTCAGGCTGATCTGCGCCAAGGACGCTTCGCCAGGCACCATTTTGGCGACGAAGCCCAGCTCTTTGCAGAGGTCGAGCATCGGGCGATTTTCCATCAGCACGTAGCCCCAAAGCTCGCCGACGCCACGGCGACGACATTCGTCGACCAGTCGCTGCATCAGCATGGCGCCAAGACCGATACGGGTCCATTCCAGCTCCACCAGCACCGAAAATTCCGCCGTGTTGCTGGGAATATCGACGAAGATGCGACCCACGCCACGCAGCTCGGCGGGTTGCACGTTTTCATCGATCAGCACGAAAGCGGCTTCCACTTCAGGATCGATGCGGCACAAGCGCTGCGCCATCGCCATTGGTAACTCGGACATTGCATGCATAAAGCGGCGGCGTACATCCTGCGGCGAAAGCCGCTTGAAGCAGCGCTGTATTGCGTTGACGTCGCCGGGCTCGATCGTGCGCAAGACCAGTTCGCGTCCGTCAGCGGTGCGGACCGCTTCGCCGCGGGGCGTGCTCGAAACCGCTGCGGGAGCGAATCGCTCGCGGGTGCGAGCCGGCAGCTCGGCGTAACGGTAGTTGTCGAAGTCGCGTGCGGTGGTCGTCGTCATAACCATACTATAGCGTATTTTTGCTATGCAACATTAATGGGCGGCAAATATTGGGGCCGAATCGACGCCATCCGTGACAGAAAATAGTATCTAGCTCCTAATATATGGCGCGTCGCAACAAGGCTGCGCGGCCGGCTAATCGCTTACATCGGGCTCGAAAAAGCTCCAGCGCACATCCGCGAACTGTGCCTTCATGTCCTGCTCCACCGTGTTGATGGCCTCGATCAGGCTGAGGTTGTCGGGTGTGGGCGTCATGCGGGCCTTGATCGCCACCATCACGTCCGGGCCCATTTGTAACGTAATCAAGTTCAAGACTTCGGCAATTTCGGCGCGGCCGTGCAGAAACGTCAGCAGCTCCGCGCGGCGGCGGGGCTCCACACCTTGGCCAATCAACAAGGCCTTCACTTCGATCGACAGCGCGATGGCGACGGCGACCAGCAGCACGCCGATGGCGATGGTGCCTAGCGCATCGAACAGCAGATTGCCGGTAAGCATGGTGGCGCCGATGGCGAGCGCGGCCAAACACAGGCCGAGCAGGGCAGCGAGGTCTTCGCCGAAAATCACCAGCAATTCGCTCGAACGCGTTTCGCGAAACCAGCGCCACAAACTTTGTTCGCCGCGCGCTTGATTCACTTCGCGCAGGCAGCCGTGCATGGAAATGCTTTCCATCACGATGCCGAACAACAGCACGCCGAGCGCCACCCACGGCCAGCGTAGCGGCTCGGGTTGCGCCAGCTTGTGCGTGCCTTCGTAAATCGAAAACAGTCCGCCCACCGCAAACAACAGCACGGCCACCACGAACGACCAGAAATACAGCGCGCGTCCCCAGCCCAGCGGGTATTCGTCGGACGGCGGTCTTTTCGATTGCCGTATGCCGAGCAACAACAAGCCTTGATTGCCGCAATCGGCCAGCGAGTGCACGGCTTCGGCAAGCATCGCGCCGGAGCCGGTGACGACTGCGGCGATCAATTTGGCGACGAAGATCGCGAAATTGGCGCCTAACGCAAGCAGGATTGCTCTAAGCGAATTGCCGTGTCCGGACATAAGCGCCCCCTGCGCGAAGTACGGTCAATGAATCCCGACACCCACACCCACGCCAAAGCTAACGTTGGGATGCCCTTGGCGCAGCTCGGCGGATGTCCACTGGTGCGATTGCGCCACCGTGACCTCCGGGTACACGTATGACGCCTGATCCACCGCACCCGTACGATTGCCGCTGATTTGTCCGCTCACCGTGACCAATCCACCGTTCGGATAATTGAAGGCTTCGAGATAGCCCGGAAAAATCGCGATAAAACGACCGATACCTTGCGCATTTGGCTGCGGGCGCTGCGAGGAATCCAGCGGATACGCCAGAATTTCCATTTCCGTGTGATCGGGGAAATTGCGCACGTTGACCACGCTGCCGCCCCAGATCACATCGCCCTTCGCGTATTGGTCGGGCGAATGCGCCACTTGCATCGGTATCGCCGTCACCGTGGTGGACGTGACTTTGTAGATCGGCGCGGGCGCGCACGCGGTCAACAGCAGCAAAGACAACGGCGCGAACCAGCGAACGCACAATCGAGTGTTCATGACGATTTCCTTGCGGCGAATCGAGCGACGGTCAGGTTCGAGCTTAACGGGGGCGGCCCGAGCGCGGAAGCGGCTTTGCGTGATGCGTTTGTGAGGTTTGCGCATCGTTGTCCTGCACCAACCAATCCAGACGCCATTCCGCCGAGCGTTCTTGCGAAAGCAAGCGCGCGATGACCTGCAAGGGTTCGCGCAATACCTGATCCAGATTCCAGGGCGCATTGAGAACGACCATGCCCGAGCCGTTCAAGCGCAGCGGAGAGTCGTCCGGATACACCATCAATTCCGCGCGCAATACGCGGCGCGCACCGCAGTGCTGGGTCCAGCGCAAAAACGGTTGCACCATGCTGCGCTGTTTGATCGGATACCAGATCGCGTAAATGCCGGTCGGCCAGCGCTGAAGCGCCGACTTCAATGCGGATTCGATCAAACGGAACTCCGCTTCTTGCGCTTCGAACGGCGGATCGATCAATACCAGGCCACGCTTTTCCTTCGGCGGAAGCAGAGCCTTCAGCGCTTCATAACCATTGCGATGATGGACATGCACGCGGTGATCGTGATGGAACAGATCCCGCAAGCGCGAGACTTCTTCCGGATGCAATTCGCACAATTGCGCGCTGTCCGTGGCGCGCATCGCGCGCGCGGCTTGCAGCGGTGAACCTGGATACACCTTCAAACCATGCTCGTTGCCCGGCACGGCAAGAATCGCATCCAGCCAATGGCGCAGCAGCGGCGGCAGGGTGGTTTGTTGCGTACGCTTCAAATCCGGAAACAGCAGGCGCGCGATGCCGTCGCGGTATTCGCCGGTTTTGCCAGCTTCTTCGCTGTCGAGCGCGTAGCAACCGCTGCCGGCATGCGTATCGATCAGGGCGAACGGCGTGTCTTTCGCCTGCAGCGCCTGGATCAGCGCAAACAGCACGCTGTGTTTGAGTACGTCGGCGAAATTGCCTGCGTGATAGGCGTGGCGATAATTCATGGCGGTCGGCGGGCTGGGATGGCTCAGTATACGTCCCAGTCTGCCGCCGCCACGTCATCAATACGCGACGGTGATGCGCCGGCGCAGTGCGTCGTGCTTATCGAGGCGGTCGAGCAGGGCCACCGCATAGTCGGGCACGGTGATACGGCTGACGCCGTTGGAGTCTGTCAGCAGGGTGTCGCCGCCGACGCGGTACTGGCCGGTGCGTGCGCCATCTTCGATCAGGGCGGCGGGGCTGATGTACGTCCAATCGATATCGGCCTTGCTTGCGCGGAACACGTCCAGTGCCTTTGCCTGCGCCTCCGCTTCCGGCTTCCATGCGGTGGGGAAGTGTGGGTCGTCGATTACGCGTACGCCAGGCGCTACGTCCAGGCTTCCTGCGCCGCCGACCCACAGCAGCCGCTTCACGTTTGCGGCAGGTAACGAATCGAGCAAGGTTTTCGCAGCCGCCGCGATGTCATTCGGGTTGCCGCTTCGGCGTGCGGAAAGACTAGCGATGACCGCGTCCGCGCCTTTGGCTGCAGCGGCCCACGTATTGGGTTGCGCTACGTCGCCGGTCACGACATGCAGATGCGCGTGGTGTTTGGTGAGTCGCGAAGGGTCGCGTACCACGGCGGTTACGTCATGACCGCGCGCAAGCGCTTCGTCAAGGATGGCGCCGCCGATATGGCCGGTCGCACCAAATAGCACGATTTTCATGGTGATCTCCGCCGAGGCGTCCGATGCAGCCAATCGACTATATGCCAAATCAGCGTGTGCAGCGATAACTGGCCGTGATCAATCGAGGTTGTGGCTTTCGGCGGTGCCGAGCAATTCCGGCTGCACCGAAATCCGGTCCTTTCGATGCAGCAACGGATGCGCGAACACCGCAGCAAGAATCACGGCCACGCCTGCGTAAAACCAACCATCCAATTGGCGTTGTTCGCTCAGGAACAGCATGGCCAGCACGATCGCATAGACGGGTTCGAGATTGGTGATCATCTGCATGGCGAAAGCGCTGACGTGCCTCAATGCCACCAGCACCAGCGAAAACGGCAACAATGTGCAAGCGAACGACAACGTAAGCAGCAAGGCCGCGTCGCGCAGGTTCGGAATGGGAAACGCAGGGCCGGTGTGCGGCAGCAAAGGCGCCATCACGGTGAGAAACACGGCGCCGGTGCCCAGTTCGATGCAGGTCACCGTCAATGGATCGGCATGATCGACCATGCGTTTGTTGAACGCGCCGAACAACGCTACGAAAAGTGCCGAAACCACACCCACCGCAATGCCGATGCGCATATGGCCCGGCACGCCGCCCGCAACCATCGCCACGCCTGGAACCACGGCGATGGCGATCAACAGTTCGCGCGGATCGAAACGGCGTCGTGCGACCCACGGCTCCACAAACGCCAAAAACGCCGGCCCCAGCGCAATGCATGTCGCACCTACCGAGGCGTTCGCGAGCTTGATCGACGCATAAAACGTTAGCCAGTGTATGGACACCAGCACGCCGATGCCGGCATACGAGAGCAGCAGCTTTCTCGGCATGGCGCGCAAATCGCGCCACACTTTCGGCATCAAGAGCAACGCGCCCGCCACCAACAACATGCGCCACCATACCAACGCGATGGCGGGCAGCGTGATCAGCTTGCCGAGAATGGCGGTAAAGCCCCACAGCAGTACGCAGAAATGAATTTGCAGGCGGGCCTTGATGACAGGCTGCATGGGGAGCGAGCACGTGCGGGGAACGGTCGCTCATTCTAGCCGAGGCGGGCGCTGCTTTTGAGCGGAAGGATTTGTAGGGCTATGCGCCCATGACGCAAAGGCGACCCAAGCCGCTATCGGTTATTTGGTCTTTGCGCTTGGTTTTTTCGGCGCTGTCGGCGGAGGTTCGTTATGCAGCTGCGTCAGCACCGTTTGACAGGTATTGGTCTGATCCCCGCGACTGGGCACGATCACGGCAAGCAAGGCCGCAGCCGGGGCCGCGACAACGGCAAGCGCCACAGCGCCACCGCCACGCAAAATCAGCGGGCCCGGATGCAAGCCGACATCGGGTTTCTTGAAGGTACCTTTCACGTACAGCGGCGTGCGCAGCGAAAAGATGCGCAAACCCTTCGTATGCGGTACGACGTCGAGGTCGAGTTTTTCGTCGGCGAAGTTGATGGTGCCGTCGACGTCCACGGTGGCATCGGCGGTATCCAGCACGAACAGTCTGCTGTTGAACAGACCGTTCGTTCCGGCCAAATCCGCGGCCGCGCAATTGATATGCACCGTCTTGTCGCCGAACAGCTTTTCGACCACGACATTGGCGACATTCAAACCGGCTGCTTCCAGTAAGGTTTTGCTGATGGCGCCATCGTTCATCAGCAACTTCAATTCGCCATTCGCGCTACCCATCAACGCCGCCACGGAATTGCCGGTGGCGTTCAACGCAATATCGCCGTTGATTTCACCGAAGCTGTTTTGCATCGTTTGGACGGTAGGGAATAGCTGCTTCAGGCGCAGATGGCGCGCACGCAAATCCATCGCGGTATGCATGGGTTGCGCATTGCCGTCCACGCGCAGACGTCCGTTGATCGTGCCGCCGGCCACATCCAAATGCAGCGGATCGAGTTTCAGCGAACCGTCGTCGAGCAGCACATGGGTGCTCAGCGCATCGATCGGCATGGAGCTGGGATGCTCGATATGCGCGGCGTCGAAAGTCACGTCCGCATCCATCGTGCGCAGGCGATCGGTGCGGAATTGCTCGACGGGCAACGCCTTGTCCGTAGGTTGCGCTGTGGTGTCGCCGCGCTGTTGTTTTTGCGCCTTGGTGTCTGCGCCGATAAGCGGCGCAAGATCCACAAAGCGCAGCAATTTCGAATGCACGTCGCCGCTGAGCTTGGGCCGCGCGCCGCCGGTGATGACCTGCAAATTGCCACCGACGTCGCTTTCGCCGACGCGGCCTTTGAAATCGTTGTAACTGAAGTGGCTGCCGTGTGCGTGCAATTCTGCCGTCAAATGACCTTCGGTCGCATACGGCGGCGTTTCGGGCAAGGTAATGCCGATGATGGGATACAGCTTCGCCATGCTCGTGCCGGCGAACCACACGCGCAAATTCAAAGCGCCCAGATGCGTGGGGTCGGTAAGCGTACCGACCAGCGCGATCTTGCTGTCACCGATATGCATGCGCGCCTGCACGGGGAAGGGCACATCGGTCTGCTGTAGCGCGAGCACCGCGCCGGTTTTGCCGGTGCCGGTTACGGCTGCGCCTTGATAACTGCCGTCGGTCGTCCAGGAGAATTGATAGCTTGTGCGCTCCGCGTTGCTGGAGGCATCCGGATGGGTCTTGGTGGCGTCCACACTTTTGCCTACGTCGTGGCCGACGTCTGCGCGCGCGTCGTTGGTCGCTTGCGACACGATCTGGTCATACGGAATGGCTTGCTGCAACGGCGTGATGTCGACGTGCAACTTCAGGCGCGTCTTCGCATCGTCCAGCGCGATATCGCCTTTGTCGAATTGGATTGTGCCCAGCGTGAACGACCACGGCGATGGCGTCGAGCTTTGCGGAAGCGTGAGCTCCCAATTGGCTTCGCCTTTGTTGTCGCGCTCCAGATCCAGGTGCGGTCCGACCAACTGCACGAAAGGCAGATAGATGTGATGAATCAGCAGCGGAAGCGGCGAGATTCGCAAGCGCAACGCATCGAGTCGAACGAATTGCGGCTGCTTGGTCCACGACGGATTGTCGATATGGATGTCGTTGGCGGTGAACGTCGGCCACGGAACGATGGCACGCCATCCTGGTTCGGAAGGCTCGCGCTGCCATGCCGCGGTCAAATTGCCCTCGATCACGAAGGGCCGGCCAATCGCCGCGCTGACCTTGTCGTTGATCAGCGGACGCAACCGATTCCAATCGAACAGCGCAATGAACAGCACCAACGCAACGACCAGCGCCAACACGACGCCAGTGATGCCAATCAGTACTTTTCGGCTGCGCTTCATGACATTCCGCCTTCGCTGCTGAATGAGTTTGCGCGCTGCCTCGCGCAGTTATTCAGGAAACTATGGTCAAGGCGAAGAATTTGTGTAATTGAGCGCCGATGCTTAGCACGGATTCATCTGCTGGCCGTTCAACGCAGGAAAAGCCCCAAATTTAGTGTTTCGCTTCGGCCGATGTTTCCGTGCGCACGGGAACATCGATACTGCAGAGTCCGATCTTGCCGGCAGGCAGCGTGTAGAACGCATCGCGACGATTGCGCTTGGCCTCGACGATCGCCGCGAACGTGGCGCTGTCGGTGCGCAAGACCTGCAGATTTTCGCGTTGCGAGGCGGGCAGATCGGCGGCCACTTTGACCGACAGAATCGGCGTACGTTGCGCCGCTTGCGTGTAGAAACCCAGTGGTCCGGTGCCGCGCGGCAACGCGGAAAGATAAGGCATGCCTTCGATCACGCGACCGGCAATGGCGAGATTGCGATCGATCTGGCGCGGCGCCTGACCGATCACCGTATAAAGCGAACTGCCGCTGCCGCTGTCAGGCGCCACATCGCGCGCGACGCCCACCATGCCGTAGCAATGCACCAGCCACTCACGACCCTTGGCCGGATCGCGCGCGACCGGAAATCCTTCGCTGAAACCGACCTGCGGTGCATACACATCGCCATCGGGCAGCGCGGTCCAAGGCAGTTTCGGATCGATGCTGCGCGTGTATTCGGGCGCAAGTTTCGGCTTGGCGGTGCCTAGCGGTTTGATCTTGCTTTTGTCGCCGTTGTCATCGTCGTTGGGGTCGCCCCATTGCGTAACAAAATTATCCTGCACGCGAATGATCGCCAGACCGTCGAAGTAGTGTTCGCGCACCAGTGTGCGGATGTTCTGCGCGTGCAATGGCGTGAAGTCGGGCGCCAATTCGATCACCACGCGGCCTTGCGGCAACTGCATATAGAGCAGATTTTCCGGGTCGGGCGTGCGCCATTCGGCCGGCTTGGATTTGGCGATCAGCTCTTTCGAGGTGGGCGTCGCCTTGGTCGTATCGGCCATGGCCGGTAGCGCAAGCAACGCGCTCGTCAAAACCAGTGCCGCACGAAGTTGGCCGAGACGCATGGGATTCCCCTGAGGTGGATAGCGGGTTCAGACAGTAGCAAAGACCCACATGCGTGCGAAGTGCGCCTGGCGTCTCGGGCTAGGGTCTGTTCGCACTATTTGCGTGGCCCGCGTTGTCGATGAGTGGCCGTCAGGTGGTAGTGCGTGGCGACGGCTTGACTGGCCGTCAAGCCAAGCCGCGCGCTGCCGCATGGCGGCCACTCATCGACAACCCAAAGGGCCGGGTCTGTTTGCGCGCCAGCCGGCGTCATCGCTCAGTCGTGTACGGACGTACACTCCCTCGCTCTTCCTTGCCTGGCGCGCAAACAGCTCCCGGCGCGGGCCACGCAAATAGTGCGAACAGACCCTAGGGTTCCGTTGACCGCGGTTTGAGGCGGGTCACGGTTTTCGATTGCGAAATGGGTCACAGTATTGAAGACAATTGAATCACCCAGCATCGAACACAGGGGGGCCTAATGATCGAGCTGGAAGTACAGGGGCTATCGCATTCGCGAGAAGGCCTGCTGGTTGATGTGGGCCGTTCCATCATTGGTCTTGGATTTTCTCTCGTAAAACAGCGTCTAGCCGATGACGCCAACGGCGTGCTGTTGACCTTGGTGGTACGGGGCCTTGCGCAAAAGCAGCGCACTCTGGAAGCGATGCTGGAAACGCATCCGCGCATCGTCAGCTTCGACATCGCTCCGTATGTGCAAGGGCAGTCCAGGCCGCACTTCGCCGCGTCGCGCTCGATGTCCTCGGGATACGTTCCGCCTCCGGCGCCGCCGCCGCAGGTCATGCCGAAAATCGAACCCGCGCCAGCGCCATCGACGGTTTCGCAGGCGTCGACTCCGAAGGTATCGACGTTGCCGGCGGAAACAAGCGAGCAAGCGATAGATCCCATTCCGGCTGCGGTGGAACGTCGGTCGGCAGAGCCGGAAATGGCGCCACCGCCGCCGCCGATCGTTGCGAAGCAGGAGCCAGACATCGTCCTGGTTCGCCCGCCCGCGCCGTCGCGTGCGCCCTCCGCACCCTCGAAGCCCTTTGTCGACGTGGCGCCTCTGGATGCGGATACGCAAGCCGTTGAAGACATGCTGCCTGTACTAACGAGCAGTTATCCGCAAATCTTTCCGCATGTGAAAAAGCTGGAGCGATCCGTCGCCGAAGGCGCGCGCGAATCGACCTTGCAGTTGGCGGGACAGCGTATCGGCACCTGGGCCTTTGAGCGCAACCATGCAAACGATGGCACGATGAACGTGGCAGAAGCGCTGGACCGCATTGGCGTTCCCGCTTTAAGCGCCTTGGTCGAGATGGATCGCAAAGGCAATCAGTTGTACATCCGCCACAGCCCGTTGTGCACAGAAGAGGGGCGTTCCAGCTGCAAGTTCTTCAGCGGCTACCTGGAAGGCTTGCTGGGGCCGTTGCTTCCGTCGAAAAACCTGTCGATTTTCGAAGTCGGCTGCCGCAGTTGCGGCGCTAACGAGTGCGTACTGGCGATCATGGATTGAACAACGACGAGGAGAGGCTCAAGAACGTTTGTTGCTCGACCACGGCGCAAAGCTGGTGCAGGCGTTATAGAAATCGGTAAGCACTTTGCGCACACCGCCGACCTCGAACGCGAAGCCGTAACGGAACAAGCCTCTGCGATCGCCGACCCATGCGCCCATCGCTTGTGCGGAGGCGACGCGCGACAAATCCGCCAACGGGTAAGTGCGTTGAATCACGATGGATTGATCGAGCAGCGTAGCGCCTTGATCCTGCGCCAACGTTTCTTGCTGATTGATCTCGAAATACGAACGGGCCGTGCGCGAAAGAATCTGCCGCGCACGCATGTCGCCGATCGTGTCGTACGTGGTCAGTTCCGCGCCACCTTGCTTGCACAGCAGCGTAATGCGGTGCTCGCCGTTGCGGTCGATCTGCTTGAGTTCCAGGAACGGCGCGCCGGAAGAATATTTATACGTGGCAACCAGATTCTGGCGTCCGTTGTTCGCCAAGCCGTTCGCCAACATCTGATCGGCGGTTGGACGAATCACGGGGTCGGATGATGTGCCCGCAGACGCGGTAAGCACGCTTGCGTCGACATCCATTTCCTTGAGATACGCAGCGACATTTGGCGGCGTCTGCTGCGCGGAATACGTTGAGAAGCCGATGCGGTCGCTGCCGGCCGGCGCCCAGCGATAAATGCCGCCAAGATACGCATAGGCGCAGGCACCTTCGCAAATAGCCGTCCGATTGACGTTCGTCGCATTTCGCGGCGGGCGCGGCGTGCCGAGGTGAGTCGCCATCACGCCGGAACGGAACAACCTGCCGAGCGCGATGCCGGCGTTGACATCGCCGCTGGTCGAATTCAAATAAATATCAGTGCCTGGCGGAATCCTGCCGGACTTCATCAAGGATTCGAAGCGCGCGGGCGCGTCGGCGTCGATCGTGCCGTAAAGATAAATCTGCGGCACTTTCGTGATCGCCAGCGTCATTCGGTCATCATTGACCTGCATGGAAAGCTGGTTGGACGGCTCTGCCCGAGGCTTGCTCTTCGCAGCGTGGGCGGCACTGCAAAAGGCCGCGACAAGCAGCCATGCACAAACCAGGGGAAAGGAGCGCAATACGGTGCGGCGTGGTGCGTGGCGAAGGATGTTGCGAAGCGGCGCGGCCATTCTCTGATAGAACTGCGAAACGAGTGGGAACAGCGCAGTTTCCTAGTTTGCGGATGTCCGGTGGGTGAACAGAAGCGATGAGGGCAGCCATGACAGGCAGCAAAGTAGTGAATTTCCTGCAATCTCGTGTGGATCTCACGCGAGGACAAGAATCGAGCTTTCTGACGCCGGATTTCTCGTCCGCGACGCGACGCGGCGATATTTTGACCTGGGATCCCGCCATTGCCGGGGTGTTGGGCGGTCTGGTCGTGCAGGCATTCAGCGGCGACCACGCCGGCGAACGTCATCTGGAAGGCGACGAACTGATCGTCGCGATATCGGGGCAACTCACGGTGGTTCTCCTCGACGACCACGGCGGCGTTCAAGAAACCATCGCGCTTCAGGAAAATGAAGCGACACTTATTCCGTGCGGCGTCTGGCATCGATTGGCTTTCGACGGCGAATGCCGATACCTGTTTTTCGGCGGCGGACGCACCGAAATTCGGCGCGGATAGGTCTTGATACAAACTGTCGGGATGTTGCGCGTAAGTTACGGTTTGAATACCGAATTACGGCAGCTTTTAACTATTCACTTGAGGCCGAGCGTTTAAGCTCTTTTCACGCCTGCACTACGGAAGACTGAGTAGATGGTGAGATGTAACGATTGTGTCGTGAATATCATCTCCCAGTGAATACATTCGATCTCACCATTCTACGGTTTATTAACCATTTCGCGTTTCGCTGGCCCATGTTCGATTACATGGCCATGGCGATGGAAAAGTTTTATTTCACCCGCGGCCTCGGGCTGGTCTGCATTTTGTGGTGGATGTGGTTTGCGGGTGGCCCGACCCAGCGTCGCAATCGCGAGATAGTGATCGCGACAACGATTGCCACGTTTGTCGCATTAGTCGTCGGCAGGCTGCTTGCGCATTACATGCCGTTTCGGATTCGGCCCTTCGCCGACCCGGATCTGATGATGCGATTCCCTGCTGACGCATCCGCCTGCAAGGTGCCCATCATTCGCACGTGGAGCTCGTTTCCCAGCGATCACGCGATGATGTGGTGTGCGGTATCGACCGGCATTTTTCTCTATTCGAAGCGGCTGGGCATCATCGCGTTTTTGTACACCCTGGCTTTTATTTGCTTCCCACGCATTTATTTGGGCATGCATTACCCCACGGACGTGCTGGCCGGTGCAGTGCTTGGCGTGGCGATTAGCCTGGTGCTCAATCAGGCAGCGCTGCGAGAACGCCTCGCAGCGCCTTTTCTGGATTGGTCCGTCAAATACGAAGCCTTGTTCCACGTCGGCATTTTTCTATTGAGCTTCGAGCTGGCAAGCCAGTTCGATGAACTGCGAAAACTGAGCGAGTTCGTCTGGAAGCATTTGTAGGCGCTTCCGTCGCCTCGTCGTGCAAAGCTACTTTGTCGGTATGGCGCCGTCGGTTCGGTCGAGGCGCGCTTGGTGTTTGCAAGCGCGCATGCCATCGACTGAAACGTTCGACGATCGTATCGCCGCTTTCGGCGAATCGTCGCTGCGGCGACGCGTAATCGACCGCAGCGTGAGTGCCGTAACGCCGCCCGCCGAACCCGCTCCGCTCAGCAGATAAAGTGCGGTTCCGATGCAAATCGGGCACATGATGCGCGTTCCAACTCAGGACGTGCTGCAGCAAGACGATTTCGTCGACGAGCTTGGCGACGGCGCCGCGCCGACGCCGCCCGGCAGCATGTCGAAGAAATGCCACAACGTGCAGAAGTCGTCGCCGGGATGGAAGCTTGTGTCCGACACGCGGGTGATTGCGCCGTCTTCGCGCCGGAACACCGATACGCCGGGCGTCCATCCACCTTTCTCCGACACGAAGCCCATATCTTTTGCAAAGCTCGACTCGGCATGGCTCACCATCGGGAATTTCCAGCCGCGGCTTTGGGCGAATCGCTGCTGCACGTTTGGGCGATCGGGGCTCGACACCACAAAGCCGGCGCGGGCCACCACGTGCTGATGCAGCCCGTTGTAGCCATCGGCCCATAAGGTGCACGCCGAGCAGGAAATTCCCATGTTGTGGACGACAATCAAGTCGTCGTGGTCGCCGAAAAGTTCGGACAGCCGCACCGTGCCGTCGGCGGTCGTGAATTCATAATCCTTCACTTCCTGCGGTTCGACGGTGGCGAGCGTGTCGCGCATTTTTTCTCGGATATCCGCGATCTGATGGCGATAATCCGCCAGTTTTCCGCTTACTTCTGCGTATTTCATGGATACATCCTCCCATCAACGATGACTTAAGTATCGTAGGCAATGCGATGCTTTACCCAGGCCATGGCGAACGACAGCGCGTCTTCGTCGCGTCCCTTTGGCGCTACATCGAGGTAGTGATAGGCCGTGTTGAACATGTCGATGCCGCGCGAGTACGTGGAATACGTGTGGAAGATTTGCCCGTCTTCTTTAAAGAACACGCTCACTCCCGGCCATTCCGGAGACTTCACTTGTTGCATGTCGTAGTTGTAACGCGCCTCGCCGCGCGCGATGGCGTCTTCTGAAAACGACACGTTGAAATCGGTATTGAAATCGTTGCCGAACGACGACACCCACTTGAAGGTCCAGCCGAATTTTCTGGCCTGTTCTTGCAGCTTCGGCAGCGGCGCGCGCGATACGGCCACCATCGACACATCCCGATGATTCAGATGCGGAATGATGCCGTTGAAGTTGTCCGCCCAGAACGAACAGCTGGCGCAGCCGATATCCCAATCCGGCGCGAACATAAAGTGATAAACGATCAGCTGGCTGTGCTTGCCGAACAGATCGGCGAGCGTTTCCTTGCCGTGTGCCGTGTCGAAAACATAGTTCTTTTCGACGCGTTCCCACGGCAGCTCGCGCCGCTGCCGGCTCAACGCATCGCGCAGATGCGTAAATTCTTTCTCTTTGGCGAGAAATTGTTTGCGCGCGGCAATCCAATCTTGATGACTGACGACTTGATGCTTTGCCATAGCACCCTCCATAGGACGTTGTGATTTTGGCGGTGCGGCGCTGCGAACGGAGCGCCGCTTATTTCTTTCGAGGCGGAGGCTTCCTGGTCTGCTTGCGTGCCGATTTCTGGGCCGATTGCGCCATCTTTCGTTCGTCGATATCGGCCAAGGTGGCGGCGAGCAGGTCGAACTGTTGCTGCCAGTATTTGCTGTAGCGATTCATCCACACGGCGGCGTCGAGCATGGGGCCTGCGTCGAGGCTGCAACGGCTGATGCGTCCCGTGCGTTCCTGTTGAATCAGTCCGGTTCGCACCAGTACCTGGATATGACGCGAAACCGCCTGCAGCGAAATATCGAAGGACGCGGCCAACTCGGAGACCAGCAGAGCCTGACCGTCGAGTCGCTCCAGAATCTGTCGCCGCACCGGATCGGAGAGCGCGAAAAACACCTCATCCAGGCGCGCTTGCGCCAAATCGGGGTTGGTCTCGGCGCCGTCCACCACGTGCAATGTCTGTCGGATATTCACCATGTAGCTTTAATATCAACATATAAGTTGATTGTCAAGCAATTGGTTGATTAACTTTATCGCGAACGCGGACGAGCCGTTGCGGAACGTTGAGAGCGAATATCCGGATCGTTGATCTAATCCCGGATTTCCCTGGCTTTTTGGCGCATGCTTGAGTTACGCGCTACGGTTTTCCGCACCATCGATGTTCGATGGAACGACCGGTCGCGACACGGGGGATTCATAGCGGTGCGCAGCCTCGCCTCAAGGTTGGCTCTATGGGTGTTGTCCGGTGCGACGCTTGTGTTCGTCGCAAGCGGATTTCTGTTGTTTCGCATGGTGGGCGGCCAAATTCTGGAGCAGGCGCACCGCGAATCCGGTGCGCTGGCGATCGAAGGAAGCAGCCTGATCCAGAAGCGGTTGGACAAAATCACCGACACCGCGCGCGTGCTTTCAACCATCGTCGGCCCGCGCCCTCTCGATGCGGAACCTCTCATACACGATGCGATTGCCGGCGACTCCGATCTGGCAGGTTTGGCCGTTGCGTTTGTGCCAGGCACGACGGTCGCGCAAACGGCCGGACAATCGCCGTTTGTGGGTCGAACAAGCGAAGGCGTTCTGGCGACGCGGGATCTCTTTAAAGATCCTGCGCCCTATTGGAATGCGCCTTGGTTCCAGAAGGGACTTACCTGCGACCGCGGGTGCTGGCAACCGCCATTCCTGTCGCATTCGCGACATCAAAAGCTGGTCAGTTATTCCTCTGCGATTGTCATCCATGGCAGCGCGGTCGGCGTGGTCAATGCCGACGTCACGCTGGATTGGCTGCAAGGCGTTTTGCTGGCGATGAAAGTGCCTGCAGGCATTCATGCGTTTGTGGTCGATCGCGACGGCACCTATCTGGCGAACGACACCGCGAGCCTGGTCGGTGACAAAGCCGACTCCTCGCTGCTCGACAAATTGAATGCGACGGACTCCGCTGAAAAATGGTCGAAGCTCGCCGCGTTGAATGAGCAGGACGACAACGTTTGGGTTTACGACGAGCCCATTCAGGGCACAGATTGGACGTTAGGGTTGATCGTGCCCGACGAACTGATTTACGCCGATGTTCGGCACGCGTTTCTCGCCGTGCTTGCGGTCGGCGCGCTGACGCTGCTGTTGCTCGCGCTGTTCACCATGATGATCATTCGGCGCATGCTGGCGCCGCTAGGCGTGCTCGCCGAACGTGCGGAGTTTGTCGCGCGCGGTGCGTTGGATTTTGCATTGCCGCCCATGCGACAGCATGACGAAGTAGGGCGGCTTACCGGTGCGTTCGACAAGATGCGACAGGAATTGGCGGCGCATCTGGTCGAACTCACACGCATTGCGCGCGAACAACAACGCCTCGCCAGCGAATTGGAAATCGCCCAGCAGATTCAAACAGCGTTGCTGCCAGGCCCGCACTATCTCGATGCGCGCTGCCAAAACTTCGAACTGTTCGCGGCGTTAAGACCTGCCAGGACAGTGGGCGGCGATCTATACAGCTATTTCATGCTGCCCGGTCAACGGTTCTGCGTGCTGATCGGCGACGTGGCCGACAAGGGTATTCCTGCGGCGCTCTTTATGGCGCGCACCATTACGCTCGCCAAGGCGATGGCGTCCCGTGCTCAGTCGCCGCAGCATTTGCTTCAATTGCTCAACAGCGAGTTGTGCAGGAACAACGACAATTGCATGTTTGTCACTCTGCTTTGCGGATTCTTGGATACTGCGAGCGGAAGCGTGGCCCTCGCCAGCGCAGGGCACGATCCGCCGGTGCTGTGGGGAGAAAACGCGCCAAAACTGTTGCAGCTTGCGTCGGGTCCTGCGCTAGGATTGGACGAGGAGGCGTCGTACCCGGTTTTTCGTATCCGCATGAAGCCGGGCGACACGCTGTTGATGTATACCGACGGCGTAACGGAGGCTGTCAACGACGTTTTAGGGTTGTACGGCAGCGAGCGGATACTCGCTAAGATCGAGGAGTTCAGTCATTCGGGCGCCGCCGATCCGGTGAAGTTTCTGGGTGACGACGTCGAGGCCTACTCGGCGGCATTGGGTCAGGCCGACGACATTGCACTGCTTGCGTTGCGTTGGAATCACGTTGGGTTGGAAAAAGGTGCCTCCATGCTCGACCTCGTTTTTCCCGCTGCGGTCGATAACGTATTTGAAGCGTTGGAACGGAGCGACGAAACGTTGGCGCAGGCGCGCGTGCGAGACGATGTGCGAACCGATGTGCGCCTGGTGCTCGAGGAGCTGATGATCAATATGGTCGAGCACGGCGGTATGCGCGACGGCGACGGCATGATCGGCCTTCGCCTCACGGTCGTGGAAGGCGCTGTGTTGGCCGAGTTGAACCACAATGGCGCGCCCTTCGATCCGCTGCAATTCGCCTCCCCGCATCTCACGGGCGACATTGCGGACAAAGACCGAGAGGGTGGTCTTGGCATTCACCTCGTGCGCGCCATGGCCAGCGAACTGAGCTACACGCACGACGAATATGGCAATCATCTGCAACTGCGTTTTGCTTGTTCTGGCATGGAGGGAAGCGATCATGACCTTTGAACTTCGCATCGAGTCGTTGCGGCCGGAGAAATCCACGCTTCATTTGCAAGGCCGTCTGGATGCGCTCACCTTCGGCGATTTCGACAAGAAGGCCGAAAGCGTCTTGGCGCAAATGGCGGAGCGAGGCACCGTGGTATTGGACTTGTCCGCGCTCAACTACATCAGCAGCGCCGGGTTGCGGAGCATCGCGAAAATCAGAAAGGTCATGCGCGCTCGAAACGGGCAGACGCTGATTCTCAATCCGCAGGTGCAAGTGCGCAAAGTGTTCGATATCGTCAAAGCTACGCCGCTGAAAGAGATCTTCGCGAACGAGCAGGAACTGGACGATTACCTTGCGCGAATTCAACAGAAGGTGTTGAGCGAAGACGATGGCGATTGATTTGGCTGAGGGCTTCATGGTGCAACGAACCGCTTCTTGCGTTTGCGGACAACTCCAAATCGACGTGCAGGGCGAAACACTGGGAGCAGGCGTTTGCCACTGCCTGGCGTGTCAGCAGCGAACAGGCAGCGTTTTCGCGGCTTTGGCGGGATACGCCGCGCCGTTTACCGTGCGCGGCAAGGCTACGGAATTCGTTCGAACCGGCGATCAAGGCACGGCATTTCGTTTCCGATTCTGCCCTGTTTGCGGTAGCACGGTATTCCACACCATGGAAGGAAACGACGCATTCGTCATGGTGGCGGTAGGCGCATTTGCCGATCCGCACTTTCCCGCTCCGCAGGATTCCGTTTACGAATGCCGCCGACATGCCTGGGTGCAATTGCCGAAGAGTATCGTGCGCTACGACAAAGATCCGCCGGAGTAAGCGCCTCCGAGCCATCGCGCCCGCAAGCCGGCGTGTACTGCTTGCGCGCTGATCATTCGCAGAAAGACATATGTGGCCGATTGCCGCATTGCAGGTGTTGTGGCGGCGGAGTGAGCGGCTATTCTTGTAGGGTTCGCGAGTCGCTTTGCTGCTGATCGAGGCTGAAGTCCAGGCTTATGAAATTCATCAATAAGAATCTTGCGCATCTAGCGTTGTCGGTAGGACTGGCTTTAACGGCAACCTGCTTGCATGTTCAAGCCGCCGATCACTCCCAGGTCTGGATCGGCACATGGGGCGCCGCGCAGCAGATTCCCGAGCCTCAGAACGCGCTGCCATCGAAGGATCTCGATGACGCCACCGTGCGGCAGATTTTTCACGTTTCCGTGGCGGGGCAGAAGCTGCGCGTGCGGATTTCGAATGCGTTCGGCAACGCGAGATTGCATGTCACCGCCGCGCATATCGCGCGTCCCGTTGCGGCGGATTCGCCCGCCATCGATCCGGCAAGCGATCGGGCGTTGAGTTTTGCAGGCGCGGCCGATGTAGTCATCCCGGCGGGCGCAGACTATCTGTCCGATCCCATCGACTACCCGGTTGGCGCGCTGTCGAATCTCGCGGTCACGTTTCATCTGGATAAAGCGCCGGAGGTCGAGACAGGGCATCCGGGGTCGCGAGCGACTTCCTATGTCGTGCATGGCAATCAAGTTGCCGCGGCAAGCTTCGCGACGCCCGAGAAAGTGGAGCACTGGTACCAGGTTGCGGAGGTCGATGTCGAAGGAGCGAATGACGCAGGATCGATCGTTACGCTGGGGGACTCGATCACCGACGGACATGCTTCCACGCCGAACGGCAATGACCGCTGGCCGGATGTGTTGGCGAAGCGTCTACAGGCAACGTCCGCGACCCGCATGATCGGCGTCGTCAACAAAGGCATTGGCGGCAACCATCTTTTGAGCGACGGCCTTGGTCCCAATGCGCTGGCGCGCTTCGATCGCGACGTGCTCGCGCCGTCCGGCGTGCACTGGCTTATCGTGCTAGAAGGCGTGAACGATCTTGGCGGCCTGACCATCAATGGCGACGTGCCGGCGGCAAAACATGCGGATCTGGAGCATCAAATCATCGCCGCCTATCAGCAGATCATCGACCGCGCTCACGCGCGTGGACTGCGCGTTATTGGTGGAACGATCACGCCGTTTGTCGGTTCCGACTTCTATCATCCCGGTGCGCAGACGGAAGCCGACAGGCAGGCGATCAACGCATGGATTCGCAAGCCTGGACATTTCGATGCGGTGATCGATTTCGATGCCACCGTGCGCGATCCGCATCAACCGGATCGTCTCTTGCCTGCGTACGATTGCGGCGATCATCTGCATCCTTCGCCCGCGGGATACAAAGCCATGGGCGAAACGATTCCGCTTTCGCTGTTTACGCGTTGACGGATGCGCCCAGGTTAGTGTTGGACGAACTCGGAACTACCACGAGTGCCAAGTTCTAGATAGCTGTCAGCGGACCAGCGAACCCGCAACGGTTCTCGCGCATCGGCAATCGACTCCGAACTGACATCGCGCCCGGTGCCGTAGTTGATCTGAATCTGCGGTACTTTCGGAACACCGACGACGGCCACGATGCGACTTCCCGGAGTCAGCAACCGGGACGTTACTGTCTGGCTCTGGAAGTTCAAGGTATATGCCTTTCCCGGTGTCAGGAGTTGGCGTCGGGTGCGATCCTGCATATAGCTCACACGACCGAGATACGAGGCGAGATCGAGATACGTGCCGTCGGGGGCCAAGGCATAAAAGTTGACGAACAGATCGAAATCGCGCTTGTTGGCAACGATGCGGAATTGCCCTTTAAACAAACCATCGATTTCCACGGAAGTTTTTAGCGGCTTGGTTTCGAAGACGAGCGCATTACGTGTATCGGACATGCCAGGAGACGGTTGGAAATCCACATCGTTGCGGTCGGCGAAGTTGACGTTCAACTCGGGCGCAGGAGGGTTGTCCGACGTGTCGGCAAGTTGTAGCCGATGCGCTTCAGTACGCCCCGTGAGATAAAAGCGCGTGCGGTTCTCTGCCATGTCGGCAAGCGTCGATGCGTGCCGCCATGTATTGGCGCCCATCACTTCGAAGTTGACGCGATCACTGAGCACGTCCGGCAACGGCCTGCCGCGGAACACATGGTCGAACCATTGCAGTCGCAGATCCTGAAGATCGATCAAGGCCGCCTTATCGATCGCGTAGCCATCCACCTTCGACAGCACGCCCGTCTGCATGGCGACGTGATGGTAAGGACCGATCACCATGCGGTCGTCGGCCAATGGTCGGTATTTCAGATGCTGTTCGAAGTAGTAAAGGGCGCCGACCATGCCGCCGTCGTAATAGCCGGTCTCGACAAATACGGGAATATCGATACTCGCAAATTCGCGGCCGAACGGTATCAAGCGCTGCCAGAATGCATCGTAAGAAGGGTGTTGCAGCCAGGTGTCGAAGATTGGATTGGGCTTGCCGTCGATCTTGTCGAGATCGCGATACGGTTTGCCACTTGCGTACCATTTTCGTTCCAGCGCATTCCAATGCGATCGATCGTCGAACACCGCATCGTCCAAGTCTTTGGTGTCGGTGGTGTAGAACGGCCAGTAGTAGATAAAACTCTGAAACACATTGCCCTGCATCGGCGTATCGATGCCCGGCGCATTGGTGGCGTTGGTGGCGATCGCTTTCAGTGCGGGTGGGTGATGTTTTGCCGCGGCCCATTGCGTAAAGCCGTTGTAGCTGCCGCTGAACATGCCGACTCGACCGTCGCTCCAGGGCTGGCGAGACAGCCAGTCGATCACAGTGGCGGCATCGGCGCCGTCGTGCACATACGGAACCACCGGACCGGGACTTCGGCCTTTGCCGCGCGTGTAAGCGACCACGCCCGCATAACCGTGGGCCGCCATTGTGATGGCGTCGCTGATGCTCCATTCGTCCTTGGCGTAAATGGTGAAATTCAGCAGCGCGGTGAGTTTTTTCGTTGCACCGGCGCGCGGACGCACAATGATTGCGGCGATCTGCGCACCGTCTGGCGTCGGAATCAACACGCGGTCGTCGACCACGTACCGCCGCGCGGTATCGGCATTCAAGAGCGGTGTCGATGCCGGTATGAGGTAAGACAGCGCGACGTATGCCTCGTGTGCGGCAATGAGTTGCGCCGCAGACGCGCAGCGCGCCAGCGACGTACCTGCGCACGCTTTTTCCTGTTTCGATTGGTCGGCGCGCAGGCGATCGAGGTCTGCGCTGTACCAAGGCAGGATGCGCGCCGCCTGAACATCCGAAAGCGAGGCGTAACCTTCGGAAAACGCACGGTCCAACGCGGCGGCAGGCGCGGCGCCGGCGTTCTCGTAGATTTTGGAATGGATGTAGATGCGCCACGGCGTCAGGTTGGAAACGAGTCGAGGCTCGCTCGAGCGATAGACGGTTTCCAGGCGATCGAGCGTGACCAGCGCATCCGCGTTTTGACCGGCGGCGAGCTGGAGATGGAACCGTTCGTTCAACGCGCTTGCCGTCTGCGCGGGGGCGCGTGCGGCGATCAGCCTGGCGGCGATCGTGGCGTACGTGTCCCCTTTGTTGGCGACGGCGGAATGACCTGCGGCGGCGGGGCTCACGGCCAGCAAGGCGGATAAAACGAAAGCATGCATACGATCATTTCCCTCTGATTCGCTCGGATGGATAGCGCGTGTAGGGTCGAGGCCCGAACGCTGCGATGATCTCGAGCACTGAGGGAAAAGGGTCAGAAATTCGGCGAATGAACCGTTTTGATCGGCGAACGAACGCCGCGGGCGGTCAGATAACGCGATCGCGCAATAGCTTGGCGCCCGCGCGACTGGTGGAAATGGTCTGCCCGGTTTCCATATGCAGCAACAAGCGCCCGCCGCCGGCCGGCTCCGCCCGCGCGATGCGGCGCACATTGACGATCCAGGAGCGATGCGCGCGTACGTATTCGGCGGGGTCGAGCGACTTGCTGAATTCCGCCAGCGTCACCCGAACAAGGTGCTTGCCGGTCAGCGTGCGGACTTCCGCATAGTCGTCCGCGCCACCGATACTGACGACGGTATCCATGTCGAGCGGCCGCAATTCGTCGCCGATGCGCACGAAATAGCGCGAGAGCGCGGGATCGGTTTCCGTTGCTGCGGCGGGCGCAAGCGCAGCGTCGGCGGACTTCGAGGCGAGCCGTAAATCGGCGCCTCCATTGGATTCGGCGCGTGGTGCAATGGTTGCCGCGTGCAGCGCCTGCAGATGGGACACGGTGGCGATCAACGCATACGTGGTGACGTTCTCGAGCGACTGCCACGCCGTACCGCTCGTTGAAAAGGGTTGCACCAAAAAACCGCCAGGCGTCCCGCCACCGAACAAAAAGCCCAGCAGCACGATCAGCAAACCGTACGACAGCACGGCGAATGCCGCGCACATCACCACGTGGGCAGCCAGTTGATTGGCGGCTGGTTTGCCGATGAGTCTGCGAAAAATGATTCGGCGCACCAGCGCCCCGAAGATCACCACCGGCACCGTATTCGCCAAACCTCCCAGCAGACTTCCGCGCAGATCGCTGTGCAGCGCGAGCCGTAGCGTTATCGCATATGCCGCGAAGATGCCAATCACCGCCAGCAGATCAAAAGTCCCGCGCTTCATCCGCTCCTCTTCGTTTTTCGCGACCTGACGGGGAAGGGTGCAGGGTTATCGCGCCGGCATCAAGATGCGATGGGCCTCGGTCTTACGAGGCCCTCGCTTTATCGCGTCGATTTATTCGGGCTGCCACAGCTCGATCGGATTTCCCTCAGGATCATGCAGACGCGTAAAGCGCCCGATCTTGGGATACGTTTCCGGATCTTTGACTTCGATGCCCGCGGCTCGCAACTGCGCCACCATCTTGTCCATGTCGTGCACGCGAAAATTCACCATCCACATCTTGTTGGGGTCGCCGAAATAAGTGCTTTTCTCGGAGAAAGGCGTGAACGCAGTCGGCCCGGCTTCCTGCTGCCAAACGGTTCCGCCTTCGCTGGTCGGCGTGAGGTTGATGCCCAAGTGTTGCGCGTACCACTTCCCCAACGCGTCGGGGTCACGAGCCCGGAAGAACAATCCTCCGATTCCGGCGACTTTTTCCATTTCCGTTTCTCCTGATGAATGTTTGGCCGCCGCCTTTTTGGGCAGGGCAGAACTTGCCGGCGCTGCAGGGCTCTGCGCCGCCATGGATTCATTTCGGGACAGCGTCAATCCAACCCCGAAAGCGCTGGTCAACAGTTGCAGCACTTGGCGCCGTTGAAGACTCATTCCGATCTCCTTCCGATATTCGAAGGCTTCCACCGATTGTTCTCACCCCGCCGACCTGGGCGCCTCAAGACGTCAGGCCGGATGCCGATAGCCCTTGTACACCTAACCTGTGCAAAAAGGTCGGAGAGCCGTATGAAGCAGCGCATTTGTGGACTTTGCAGAACCCCGCTGCACCGGGGCGCGCAGGTATGTGCGGGTTGTAAGGGTTCCGTCATCTACGGTGCGACCTTCAGGGAAATCGAATCGGCCTTTACCCGTGGCGGAGCCGTCGGCGCGGTGGTCGCAGGATTTGTCTGGGCCAGTGCGCGAGGGCTTTCATCGCACGCGATGGTCGCGGCATGCGTTGGCGCACTACTGATGGGAGTGGCGTTTGTTCTGCGGGAAAAGCGCGCGCATGCGAGGCACGTAAGAACGTATCGACATGCGCGATGGTCGGGCGGGAACAGCTAGTACGCTGAGAGCGACAGCGCAGCGGCGACGGATGTCGCTCACTCGCAAGGCGATGTTCGCTTCGTTACGAGCGGCTGGGGCGCTTCTTTTCGACTTTGGGTTTCTCGGGCGCCTGGCCCGAATGCGAAGCGTCGCGCGCAAAACTGTTCGTGGACTTAAAGTCCTTGGCCTGTTCGACGACAGGCGCAATTTTCTTGCTTGAATAGATCGAATGAATTGTCACGGCTGACAAAGGTTTGGGTGTCTCGTTCATTCGGGTGCCCGGGCGGTAGATGGATTGACCTTCAACCATACTCCTAAGCCGCGCGTTATGCAGGTTTATCCTTTTCGGTATCAGGTTGGCGCTCGCAGTACATGAAGTCCGTCTTCGCGATGCGTTGTACTACTATGAATTTCTAAGCAATTCGTTTCTTCTAGTGTCCCGCGATACGTACCGTCGGGTGCCCGCCTAGACTCTTTCATTCAGCAAACTATGCAAACGCCCGAGATCCCCTCACCGCAAATATGGGTCGATGCCGACGCCTGTCCGGCCGTGATCAAAGAGATTCTGTTCCGAGCTGCCGAGCGCGCAAAAATCATGGTGACTTTGGTGGCCAATCACGCATTGCCGCGACCGTCGTCCCGTTTTATTCGTTCGGTGACGGTGCAGGGCGGGTTTGACGTCGCGGATAACGAAATTGTCGAGCGCATGCATGCCGGCGATCTTGTGGTCACGCAGGATATTCCGCTCGCCGCGCGCGTGATCGAGAAGGGTGGCGTCGCGATCAATCCGCGTGGCGAACGCTATACGCCCGAGAACATGGCCGAACGCTTGTCGATGCGCAATTTCATGGAAGAGTTACGTGGCGCCGGCGTACAGACGGGCGGCCCGTCGGCGTTTCATATGCGAGATCGGCAATCCTTTGCCAATCAACTCGATCGATGGTTGGCGCAACACATCAACCGCAATGCGTCGCCGAATGCATAAGCGAACGATGTCGCGAGCGACTCGTTCGAAAGCTTGAAATCAACCCAGCGTGCGGACGCGAAGATTGCGTCCCTTGATCTTTCCAGCGCGCAGACGCTCCAGCGCTTTGTTCGCAAGAGATCGGTTGACCGCAACGTAGGCGCGCGTCGCGAAAACGTCGATCTTGCCGACCGCATCCGCCGAGAGTCCGGCATCGCCCGTAAGCGCGCCCAAGATATCGCCCGGTCGAAGCTTGTCTTTGCGGCCGGCGTCGATCACCAGGGTTTTCATCGGCGCTAAGTTCAGCGTTTTGCCGCGTGGCGGCGAGAATTTCAGCGGATGCCACGGCAACGGTCGGCCGAGTATCTGCTCGATGTTTTCGGCTTTGGGCTTTTCGCGCGGCGTACATAGCGTGATGGCCAGGCCCGTTTGCCCGGCGCGTCCCGTGCGGCCGATGCGATGGGTGTGCGTATCGGGATCGTGCGCAACGTCGTAACTGATCACCAACGGCAACGCCGTAATATCGAGTCCGCGTGCGGCCACATCGGTCGCCACAAGAACAGCGCAACTGCGATTGGCGAATTGCACCAGCACTTCATCGCGATCGCGTTGTTCCATATCGCCGTGCAACGCCAAGGCGGAATACCCGCGGCGATCCAGTTCTTCCGCCACGGCATCCACATCGCGTCGCATATTGCAAAACACCAATGCGTGCTGACCGCGTTCACCAACCAGCAGCTGCGCTAGCGCGTCGATTTTTCGCGCCGGGTCCACGTCGATAAATTGCTGTTCGATCGCCGGCTTCGACTCAAGCGGCGCTTCCACGATGATCTCGACGGGATTGCGCTGTACGCGCTTGCTCACCTCGCGGATATCGTCGGGATAGGTGGCGGAGAACAACAGCGTTTGATGATGTTTGGCGATGCGCCCGACGATGTCGTCGATGGCCTCGCTGAAACCCATATCGAGCATGCGGTCCGCTTCGTCCAACACCAGCACCTGGATGCCGCCGCCGTGCAAGCTGCCGCGCTTAAGATGCTCCTGCACGCGACCGGGCGTACCGACCACGATATGTGGATCGTGCGTCAGCGACGCCAACTGCGGACCTAGCGGCATGCCACCGCACAAGGTCAGCAGTTTGACGTTGGGAATGTTCGCGGCGAGCTTGCGAATGGCTTTGCTCACCTGATCGGCCAACTCGCGCGTCGGGCACAACACCAACGCCTGCAAACGGATGGTTTCCACGTTCAACGATTGTAGAAGACTCAGCCCGAAGGCGGCGGTTTTGCCGCTACCCGTCTGCGCCTGCGCGATCACGTCGCGCCCTTCCAGCATGGCTGGCAGGCTTTGTTCCTGGATGGGCGTCATCTCGCTGTAGCCGAGCGTTTCGATGCTGGCCAGCAAGGCGGGTTTGAGGGGGAGCGTGGTGAAGGCAGTCATGCGACATGATCGCATGGCTGCGCCGTTGCTCGCTGAAATGATGTTCATGACGCACAAAACGCCTGAGTTCGATGTTTGTGCGCGCCCTCGCAAACGCGGCCCGCGCGCTGGCGGCTAACGATCAACCGCACATCACGTTCACCGCCTTCTGCGCGAACCGCCTCAGCTCGTTCCGAGACGTGCCGGAACGTGCGCGGACAGCCATGCTGTGCATGGTCGCGGAGGCGAGCTGGGCAAGCGCCTTGGGGTCGGCATCCTCTTTCAATTCACCGGCGGCGCGCGCGAGTTTGAAGCGCGCTTCGAAGTGGGCATCGAGTGCGTGAAAGCCTTTGGAAACGCATTCCCGGATTTCCGGATCGGCGGGCGCCTCGGTAATGGCCGTGCCGACCACGAAGCATCCAAGTACATGGTCGTTACCCGAGAAATAGATAGATAACGTGGCGTCGTAGACCCTCATCAACGTCTCGGCCAGCGTCCCGCCGCCTTCGAACGCCTCGCGCATCGCCGCAAACTTCCATTCCCAGTAGGCGCTGAGCGCTTTGACATAAATGTCGTGCTTGTCGCCGAAAGCAGCGCTAAGGCTAGGCCGGTTCATGCCTGTAGCCGCCGAAATGTCATCCAGGGACGTACCTGAATAGCCCGTCTTCCAGAACGCCTCGGCAGCCGCTCGTAGCGCGGTTTCCGGGTCGTAGGCGCGTGGCCGTCCGCGGGGCCGTTTTGCGGCTAAATCTTTTTTTGTACGAGATTGCATAAAAATACTTGACCTCGGGTTATTTCGGTGCTTATTATTATTCGAAGCTGTACAAAAATCAACTTTCACGAACTTTGGGCGCGAGCGAATTGGGTTTGGCTAGGCCGACGATCCCCGCTCGATTCCTTGAGGAATCTGATATGCAAAAGCAAGTTGACGAAATAGTCGAAGGGCAGGGCGCCGGCGAACGCATCGAGACGGCGCGCCGGAATATCAAGGAAAAACTGCGCCTGCCTTTGATGGCGGGGTTGCCGCTATTGCTGGCGATTAGTGGGGGCGCCAAGTATGTGGCCGGCGCGCACGATGTCGTTACCGATGACGCGTTCGTGCAGGCGGCGAAGGTCTCCATCAACGCCCGCGTCGCCGGCCAGGTGGTGAAGATTGCGGTTAAGGACAACCAGCGAGTCCGCACGGGCCAGCTGCTGTTTCAGGTTGACCCGGAGCCTTATCGGATTGCGGTGGAACAAGCGGAGGCTCGTCTGGGCAGCTCGCGCCTTCAAGTCGAAGCGCTCAAGGCGACGTATCGTCGGCAATTGGCCGAGGTGGAATCGGCCAGGGCTTCGGCCGCGTTCGACGAGCATGAATATGCGCGCAAGAAAGCGCTGCTCGCCACGGATTTCACCTCGCGCTCGGCGTACGAACAAGCCGAAACGGACCTCGCGGTGGCACGGCAGCATATTGCGTCGGCTCAGCAGGATGTTTCCAACACGGTCGCCGAATTAAATGGCGACCCCAATATCGATGTCGATCAGCATCCGACGGTGCGCGAGGCGAAGGCGCAACTGAGGCGCGCGCGGCTCGATCTCTCCTACACCACGGTTGTCGCACCGGAAGATGGTGTGGTCACCAAAGTTGACGATCTGCAAGTGGGCGATTTCGTCAACGGCGGCGCCACGGTGTTTTCGATGATGTCGAGCCAGGATGTCTGGGTCGAAGCGAACTTCCGCGAAACCGGCATGACGCATATGCAGCCAGGCCAGACCGCGATCATCGACGTCGACACGTATCCCGGACACGGTTTCAAGGCGCATGTGGTGAGCATCAGTCCCGGCACCGGATCGGAATTCTCGGTATTGCCGCCCGAGAACGCCACCGGCAACTGGGTGAAAGTCGTGCAACGCATGCCGGTGCGATTGGAGTTCGATAACGTTGATCCGAAGTGGCCGCTGTATTCCGGCATGAGCGTTACCGCACATGTCGATACCAAGCAGGCGGATGTCGCGCCGAGTCTTCGCGGCGGAGCACGTTCATGACTGCGGTACCCGCTACCGGCGCCGCTGCGATCTCGCATCGTTATCTCATCGCGGCGGCGATGCTTGCGACCTTTATGCAGGCGATCAACATATCCATACCGAATGCGGCCATCGAGTACGTGCAAGGCGCATTGTCGATGGCGGACGACGAGATCGGTTGGGTCTTTACGTCTTATATCGCAGCAAGCGCGATGGTTATGCCTTTGACGCATTGGCTATCGGGTAAGTTCGGCAGAAAGGCTGTATTTCAGGTTTCGATCGCACTATTCGGTCTAGCTCTGATCCTCGACACGCTGGCGACGACGCCGCTGCAGTTTGTATTGGCGCGCATCCTGCAAGGTGCGGCGGGTGGCGCGCTCGCTCCGTTGTCGATATCGATCTTGCTCGATGAGCTTCCGCCGCTGCGTCACGGCCATATTGGGCTGCTATGGAACGTCACCGCGCTGCTGGGGATGCTTAGCGGGCCGGCCATCGGCGGGTGGCTGAGCGAATATATCGGTTGGCGTTCGATCTTTTATCTCAGTCTTCCGATCGCCGCGTTTATCGCATTGACGATGAGTCTCTACCTGAAGGAGAAGAAGGCGGAAAAGACACCGCGTTTCGACTTCTTTGGACTGGCGACATTCTCCGTAGGAATCGCAGCACTACAGATGTTGCTCGACCGTGGCGAGCGCATGGATTGGTTTGCTTCGACAGAGATTTGGCTGGAAGCGATGGCATCCGCGCTCGGCTTCTATTTTTTTATCGTGCATGTGTTGACGAAAGACCAGCACTTTCTCAACAAGGCGTTGTTCAAGGATCGCAATTTCGGTCTTTCGACGATGATGTTCTTCGCACTCGGCTTCGTATTGCTGCCGACGTTGGCGTTGACCTCGCCCATGCTCGAAGAGTTGCTGGGTTACCCGGCGCATACCGCTGGCTACGTCACGATTCCGCGCGGCGTCGCGTTAGTGGGCGCTGTGTTGTTGACGTGGCGTCCGCCCACACGCGTGGACAACCGAGTGCTTCTGATCGGTGGGCTGGCCCTCGTGGTCTATGGCAACTGGCGCATGCTCGATTACTCGCCGCTGATGTATTGGTGGCCGGTCGTTTGGGCCGGTGTCATCCAGGGCGCGGGCCTGGGGATTCTGATGCCGGCAATCACGAGGGGCGCCTTCAGCACGCTGGCCCCGAATCTTCGCTCGGAAGGCACGGGGCTGTTCAATCTGGCCCGCCTCTACGGCAGCACGATTGGTATCGCAATCGTGCAGATCTTCTTCTTCAACAACACACAGAGCATGCACTTGGCGCTTGCCAAGAATCTTCGGTCGTATCGCATCGCCGGCGATGCGGGCGGCTCTCTGTCGCTGCACAGCCTCGCATCGATGAACGATTTAGTGACGGGCCAAGCGGCGATCGTCGCGATCATCGATCAATTCAAGATTTTGATGATGGTCATGTTGATCGTGAGTCCGCTCGTTCTGTTTCTTCGCAAGCCGCGTGTCGCCAACTGATTATCCGGGAGTCGCAACATGAACCTGATCACATCGATGCCGTTGGGTCGCGTTGCTCGGGTGGCCCTTGTTCCCACCGTCATGTCGGCGTTGTTGTCCGCTTGCATGGTGGGGCCCAACTTCGAAAGGCCTGCCGCACCTGCTGCGCAGCATTACGACGCGCAGGCCGAACGCGTTCTTACATCGGCCGGCAACGCGGCGGATGCGCCACATATGGATCTCGGCAAAAAGATAGAAGGCGAGTGGTGGTCGACGCTTGGCTCGACCAAGCTCGATGGCGTGATGCAGAGAGCCATCGCCGGCAATTTCGATCTACAAGCAGCCGATGCGACGATCGCTCAGGCGAACGAGGCGATTGCTTCGGCGGCGGGCGGATTGCGTCCGCAAGTTGGATTTGGCGCTCAAGGCGGCCGCCAACGCGCGAACGAAGGCGCCGGAACAGCGACGTCCGGCTTTTACTCGGTCGGCCCGCAAGTGAGTTTCGATTTCGACATATTCGGCGGCACCAAGCGCCTCGTTGAGGAGCGTACGGCCCTCGCGGAAGTGCAGGGCCATCGATTCGATGCGGCTTATTTGACCGTGACGGGCAAAGTCGCCAGCGAGGCGGTTCTGCTTGCCTCCGCGCGCGCTCAGATTGACGCCGTCCAAGTATTGATTGCCGACGATAAAAAGAATCTCGAACTCGTTCGCGTTGCCCATCAATACGGCAGCGTCACGCAGATCGATATCGCACTCGCCACCACGCAACTCGCGCAAGACGAAACCTTGCTGCCGCCACTTGCGCAGCAGCGCGACGTGGCGCGGCATGCGCTGTCCATTCTGATGGGAAAGAGCCCTGGCGATGGGACGCCGCCGGACTTCGATTTGAGCGATTTCAGCTCGCCGGAAAATATGCCCGTCAGTCTGCCATCCGAGCTTGTTCGTGAAAGACCGGACATTCTCGCCGCCGAAGCGCAGCTTCATGCAGCCAATGCAGCGGTTGGTGTGGCGACTGCGGATATGTATCCGCATCTGACGATCTCGGCGTCGCTCACACAAGCAGGCCCCGGCATCGGAACGCTATGGGGAATGGCTGCCGGCTTGGCCGGTCCGATTTACGCCGGCGGCACGCTCAAAGCTAATCGCCGCGGTTCGATCGACGGTTACAACGCATCCCTCGCCAACTATCGACAGACGGTCGTCGAATCGCTGGGGCAGGTGGCCGATGTTCTGCAGGCGGTGAACCATGACACGGACGAATATGCCGCGCAGGAACGTGCATTGAGCGCCGCGCAAACCAGCCTGACGTTGAACCAGCAGGGCTATCAGGTGGGCGAAACCGGCGTTCTCCAGGTATTGGACGCCGAGCGGAGCTATCAACGCGCGCTGATCGGCCAGATTCAGGCGAAGACAGCGCGTTACCTGGACACCGTACAGCTTTCCATCGCACTTGGCGGCAACGCCAACGGTGCATTCGAACACCGCCTGGCATACAGCGAGAAACCATAAACGCCCGGATACAACCCGGACCCTGAAATGAGAATACAGACATGCTTACTTCAAACGATTTGAGTCAAAAAAAAATTCCCCTGGTTCACGGAACAGGAGCAATTCCGGTCGTCGGTTTCGGTTCGTTGATTCCCGACTTGGCCGCGGCCAAACAGGCGATCAAAGTTGCGCTGGAAGTCGGATTCCGGCATATCGACAGCGCTGAGCTCTATCGCACAGAAGAAGCGGTCGGCGCAGCGGTGAAGGAGGCGTTGGACGAAGGCGTGGCGAAGCGCGAGGAGTTGTTCATCACCACCAAGCTATGGAACAACAACCACCGTCCTGATCGCGTCAAGCTCGCCTTCGAAGCAAGTCTTCGTCGTCTGCAACTCGATTACCTCGACTGCTATTTGATGCACACGCCGTTTGCGTTCAAGCCCGGCGACGAGATGTTTCCTGCCAATGAGCGCGGCGAGCTGCTCTACGACACGGAAGTGACGCTCATCGAGACATGGCGCGCCATGGAGCGTCTCGTCGATGAAGGCAAGGTAAGGGCGATTGGGCTTTCGGATATTACGCTGGAGAAGCTGAAAGAGATTGTCGCGGTTGCGCGCATCAAGCCCGCTGTCGTTCAAGTCGAGAGCCATCCGTATTTACCCGAGTGGGAACTGCTCGACTTCTGCAAGCGGCACGGCATCGTATTTCTCGCATTCGCGCCCTTGGGTCATGGCATGAAGCCTAAAATTACCGACGATCGGGTCATAACGGCCATCGCCCAGCGTGTCGGTAAAACACCCGCTCAGGTAGCACTTGCGTGGGCCGCGCAGCGCGGTACGGCCTTTCTGACCACGTCGACGAACCCTGGTCACATTAAGGAAAACTTCGATGTTTCCTTGTTGCCCGACGACGCGATGCAGGAAATGCAGGATCGCGTTACGACCATTATCCGATTGAATCCCGTCGTGGAAACGGGTGTGCCCGGATTTGTCCCCAGATCCGTTTGAGATGCGTTGCTTCATTCCATGCGTAAAGGAACATGCATTTTCATTTTCTCCGTCTTCGGGTAACGGAATCTCGATACGCGAATAAAGACAAATGGCGCGGACGGGGCATTGGTAAATGCCCGGTTGCGCCAAGTAACTGGAGATAACCCCATGAAAGCTAGTTTAAAAACACGTCCCGCAAGGGGCGTCAAGGCAAGTCGTGTCCTTGTTGCGCTGATGCCATTGATTTTATTTTTGGCAGGATGCAACGGCACGTTGCAAACGCAATCGATTAACCCGAGCGACACCGTTTTTCGGTGGAAGCCACAGATGGACGCGTTGCCGATAGAAGTGCACGGAAGCGTGCAACGGCTTGGATCTGAAGAATTGGCAAAGCAGATTCCAAACGGAACGACGCCGGATCAATACGCGGCAACTGCCAATGCACACGGAAAACTCGCCAACGCTCCGCGCGTCGTTCTTTATGTCGATGCGGAACAGGGTGCGAGCAATGAAACGTATTGCAATGCTTCCCAAGTAGAACCGTCAGCAACGAAAGCGGGTGACGAAAATCGTATTGTTGCGGCGCTTTGCGACGGACCGCGTCTTATCGATTTAACGGTGCGGGACGTTCGTGACGCGAGTATTCAAAACGACGGCATAGCACCGATCGTAAAAGCGATGAAACACCGCCTTGTTTATGGTTTGAGTGTTGGCGACTACGTGGTTCCGGCAGAATACGGTAATGGTTGATGCCATGTATTTGATGCGCTCTAAAGAGGCTCGAGGTCGCCCACAAGGGTGGGTAGCAATTCCGATACGGTGGGATGAATCGGCACGGCCCACTTCAATGTGTCGAAAGGTGCGTCGGCATTCATCAGATCGAGCACGCCATGGATGGCTTCGTCGCCGCTCATTCCTAAAATGGCGGCGCCGAGAATGCGCCGGGTGTCGGCGTCGGCGACGACTTTCATAAAGCCTTGCGTCTCGTCGCTTTCGACCGCGCGTCCAACGCGTGTCATGGGACGTTTGGAGATTAGTAATCGTCTTCCGCTGGCGCGTGCTTGCGTGTCTGTCATGCCGACGCGCCCTAGCGGCGGATCGGTAAACAGCGCATAGCCGAGAATTCGCGATGAAACGCGCCGCTGCGCGCCGTCGAGCAAATTCGCGGCGATGATCTCGTAGTCGTTGTAGGAGGTGTGCGTAAACGCGCCTCGGCCATTGCAATCGCCCATGGCCCAGACGCCCGGTACGTTGGTCGCCAGCGCGTCGTCGACGACGATGTAGCCATGTTCGTCGGTGCGAATGCCGGCGTTTTCCAAGCCAAGATCGTCCGTGTTCGGGCGGCGGCCCACGGCCAACAGCACATGGCTGGCGACGATGTCGCTATCGCCGGAACTGCAGTCGACTTTCACCATGGCGCCTTCCGCATGGCGCGCGAACGCGATGCATTCGGCGTTCGTACGCACGGTAATGCCTTCGGCTTCGAGGATGTTTCGGATGGTTTCGGAAACATCCTCGTCTTCACGCGCTATCAATCGGGACTGACGCTCTACCACCGTGACCTTGCAGCCAAAACGACGAAACATCTGCGCGTATTCGAGGCCGATGTAGCTGCCGCCGATCACGGCAAGATGTCGGGGAAGCGTCGTAAGCTCAAGGATCGACGTATTGGTGAGATAGTCGATCTTGTCCACACCGGGCATATCCTCGGGAATGCGCGCGCGACCGCCGACGTTGATAAAAATGCGCGGCGCTGAAATCGACTCGTCGCCGACACGCAACGTATCGGAGCGCTCGAACCGAGCGTGTCCTCGCAACACGTTCATGTTTTTCATGCCGCCGAGCCAACGCTCTATGTTTCCTCGGGACGTTTCCGACACCTTGTGCGCTCGCGCCATCGCGCGCGGCAAATCGATGCCCACGCCGCCGTTTACCACGACGCCATAATCCGCAGCGCGCCGCACTTGATGTGCGACGCGCGCACTGGCCACCAGCGTCTTGGTGGGCATGCAACCGGTATTGACGCAAGTGCCACCGAACAAGTGACGCTCCACCAACGCCACCTTCATGCCCGCATCGGTCAAACGACCTGCCAAAGAAGGCCCCGCTTGCCCGGCGCCGATGACGATCGCATCGAAAACACGGCTCATGTCGTTCTCCCCGATTGAGATCTTCGTCTGGCTCTATCAAGTAGAACATGCACAGTACACGGATGGCGGATCGCGTCTGTTAAAGCTTTGCTACAGATATCCCTTCAAACGATTTTCTTCATGCGAGTGCGTGGCGTGTCGGAGACCCTGCGATTAGCGATACGAATCGATGTCGTTCAGTCGGTATGCCGCACCAACTCGCGAAGAACATCTTCCAGCGACAAAGCGCCTTTGCGGATATTCGCATCGTCGGATTCGAACCGAATCCAACCTTCGTTAAAGCCATCCAGCATGCGAATGCGATGCATAGGATGTTGCATACCCTGTGATCGGAACATCGGCTCCCACGTGTCACGGGGAATGGCTTCGGCGCGAACGGGGCGCCCTAGGACATTGGAGAATACGGTCGCTGCATCGATGGGCGCGACGCGTGTGCTGGCTTCAAGTTCGACGATGCGGTTTCCGGTCCAGCTTTCTTGCAGCAGTTCCGCAGCGACGCGTCCGACATCCGCCGTCGCAATCATCGGGATGGCGCGCTCGATCGGTTGAAGAAAGCTGGCTATCACGCCATCGCGTTTTGCCGATGCCACATCCCACGCGAAATTCTCCATAAACCAAGCGGGTCGGAGAAACGTAATGGGCACGGAAAGACTCGCGAGCGCTTGCTCCATCAGGGTGCGTTGCGACAGCAGATTGTCGCGTTCGGATTGCGCTCCGATCGTCGACAGACAAACGACTCGTTGGGGCCGCGCCCGATCGAGGGCGAGCCGGATCGATTCAATCGCTCGCTTCGCTTCGGGAAAGCCGTCTTCGGGGTCGAAATCCGGCGGCGGAAGAATAAAGACGCCTTCGGCATCCGCAAACGCGGCGGAGAGCGCGGCGGAATCTTCCATGCTCGCGATGGCGACCTCGCAGCCCAGCGCCGACCACCGGTTTGCTTTGCTTTGATCGCGAAGTACCGCTCTTACCTGTTGATGGTTGTTGAGCAAAGTTTTCGCGACCTCGCTACCGACTTTTCCGGTGACTCCGGTAATGGCGTACATAGTTGGTTTCCTCGACACATGGGGACGTCGCACATCGACGGGTCGAACTATGGTCTCGGCCTATTTGTGCTTCAATGGCATAGATGGCAATTCAATTTTGCAATTTGGGAAATAATGTCCATGACCTCGGATAACCGGCTTCTTTCGGGCGTGTCGATCCTTTTTGCGATCGTCGAGTCGGGCAGCATGACCAGAGCGGCGGAGGCGTTGGGGCTCTCGCCGCCAGCGGTAAGCCGCGCGCTGTCGCGACTCGAACAGCGGGTTGGTGTGCGGTTGCTGGAAAGAACGACGCGCTCGCTATCGCTCACCGATGAAGGTCGGCGTTTCTACGAGCGGGTGGGGCCGCATATGGCGGGTATCGAAGAGGCGGCGATCGAAGCGTCCGGTGCAAGCGATACCGTTCGCGGCAGGTTGCGCGTCAATATCGATCCGTACTTTTCGCGCATCGTCGTTGCGAAACAGATGGCGAGTTTTTTGAATCGGCATCCGGAGTTGTTCGTGGAGCTCATCATGCGCGATGCCGTGGGCGATCTTGTCGCCGATGGCTTCGATCTGGCCGTTCGCTTCGGCGAGCCGCCCGCTGGCTCATTTGTCGCACGCAAATTGATGGAAACGCGCGTGCTGACGGTCGCGTCCCCGCGTTACCTCAAGGCCCATGGCAAACCTGCAAAGCCCAAGGATTTGGAGGGCCGAGATTGCATCGATTTTTACAATCCGGCGAACGGCAGGGCGTACGGATTCGAGCTCAGGCGCAAGAAGGAAATCATTGAATTGCGCATGAAGGGTCGTCTGCTGGTGTCCGATTCCGGCGCGCTCCTCGAAGCATGCGAGGCCGGCGTCGGAATCGCTCAGATCCTTGAAACGGGCTGCGAAGATTTGCTGGCGAAAGGGCGGCTTGTGTCGTTGTTTCCCGAGTGGTCGGACGAGCGTTTTCCGCTTTACGCCATCTACCCGTCGCGGCTTCATCGCGCCGCGAAAGTTCGCGCCTTTATCGATTTTGTGATGAAGACGCTTCAGCCCGCCGGTGCGTGATCTCATCGCGCGAAGCAGCGAGTTCCTGTGTCACCCAATCGATAAAAACGCGTACGCGAGGTGAGAGTTGGCGGCTGTGCGGATACAGCAGCGATACCGGCGTCGGCGAGGGTGGAAAGTCGGCAAGCACCGTCGCCAGCGTGCCTGCGGCCAGATCCGCTTCAACGTGATAGCGAGGCACCTGGATCAGCCCCAGCCCGAGTCTGGCCGCAGCGACGTAGGTTTCAGCGCTGGTAACCGTCACCGTCGAAGGCAGTGTGATGTTTCGCAGCATGCCGTTGACCGTAAATTCGAGCGGCAATGCCATGCCGCTGGCGGACGATTGAAAACCGATACTGATATGTCCGGCGAGATCGTCGATGCTTTGCGGATCGCCATGACGCGCCACATACGCGGGACTGGCGCAGGTCACTTCGTCCAGCAAGGCGACGCGCCGACCGACCATCGCGCTGTCGTGCAGGTCGCCGACACGCAATACGCAATCGACGCCCTCGCGTACGAGATCGACCAGGCGATCGCCTTCGCCAAGATGCAGTTGAAGGTCCGGAAACCGATCGAGAAAGTCGGGCAATGCGGGCAGCAGGAAGTGACGCATCAGCGTGCCATGCACATCGACCCGCAACAGTCCGCGTGGCTTGGCGTCGCTGAACGCGGCCTCGGCATCTTCGACATCGCCGAGAATCGCCATGCATCGGCGGTAATACGCTTCGCCATCCAGCGTGGCTTTGACATGGCGGGTGGTTCGCTGCAGCAACCGCACGCCGAGCCGTTTTTCCAACGCCTTGATGACTTGGGTGGCGGTTGAGCGAGGCCAATCGAGATCCTGCGCGGCAAGCGTGAAGCTCTGCCGCTCGACGATCCGGGTGAACAGGCGCATGACGTCCAGACGGTCCATATATCGGCCTTATTGTTCGCTTATATGGAATTCTGTTGCCATAGTAGCGCAGATTATTTACTCATTTTGAAAGCCTAGAGTTCTTTCCAAGCCGGCACGGGGTCGGCGCCTGGAGAAACTCATGAACACCTCTACTCAGAAAATCGCCCTGGTGACCGGCGCTTCGCGCGGTATCGGCGCCGCGGTCGCACAGCGTTTGGCGCGCGACGGTTTCGTCGTGATCGTCAATTACACGGAAAGCGCCGCACCGGCCGAAGCCTTGGTGCGCGCTATCGAACAGGCGGGCGGCAAGGCGTTGGCGGCCAAGGCCGACGTCAGCGACGCCGCAGACGTGCGTCGACTTTTCGATGCCGCAGAAACCGCGTTCGGCGGCGTCGACGTATTGGTCAACAACGCCGGCATCATGACGCTTGCCAACATCGCCGACACCGACGACGCGTCGTTCGACCGTCAGATCGCCGTCAACCTCAAAGGTACGTTCAACACGCTGCGCGAAGCGGCGACGCGCCTGCGCGCGGGCGGTCGCATCATCAATTTTTCTTCCAGCGTCGTTGGGCTGTTGCAGCCGACCTATGCGGTGTACGCAGCGACCAAAGCCGGCGTCGAAGCGATGACGAGCGTATTCGCGAAGGAATTGCGCGGACGCGGCATCACCGTCAACGCCGTTGCGCCCGGTCCGACCGCGACCGATTTGTTCCTCAAGGGCAAGTCGCAAGAAGTGGTCGATCGCCTTGCGAAACTCGCGCCGCTCGAACGGTTGGGGGAACCCGGCGATATCGCCAACACGGTTGCGTTCCTGGCCGGCCCGGATGGCGCGTGGATCAACGGCCAAGTGTTGCGCGCTAACGGCGGAATCATCTGACGCGCGCAAGACGTACGAATCGTCGAACGACTTCTTTCAACTTTCCATGCAAGGAAATCCCATCATGAAACAAGTAATCGTCATCACCGGCGCGTCCAGCGGTTTCGGCGCGCTCGCAGCAAGAGCGCTTGCCCACGCCGGCCACACCGTTTACGCGAGCATGCGCGAAACCACGGGACGCAACGCGCCGCAAGTCGCTGCGGTAAAGCAGTATGCCGCCGAGCACGGCGTCGATCTGCGCGCCGTCGAATTGGATGTGGCTTCGGAGGCGTCGTGCGAATCGGGCATCCAGGCGATCCTCGCCGCGCACGGGCGTCTCGATGTGGTCATTCACAATGCGGGCCATATGTCGTTCGGCCCTGCGGAGGCATTTACGCCGGAGCAATTCGCGCAGCTTTACGACATCAACGTGCTGAGCACACAGCGTGTTAATCGCGCGGCGCTACCGCAGTTGCGCAAGCAGGGGCGTGGCCTCGTGATCTGGGTTTCCAGCAGCAGTGCGCGTGGCGGCACACCACCGTACCTTTCGCCTTATTTCGCCGCGAAGGCCGCGATGGATTCGCTCGCCGTGAGCTATGCCAGCGAGCTCACGCGGTGGGGCATCGAGACGTCGATTATCGTGCCGGGCGCGTTTACCAAAGGCACCAATCATTTCGCGCATTCGGGTTCGCCCGCCGATAAAGCCCGCGCTGCCGAATACGATCACGGTCCTTATGCCGGTCTTCCGGAGCAAAGTCTCAAAGGTCTGGCCTCGCTCGAGCCGGCCGACGCAGATGTCGGCGCTGTGGCGGACGCCATCGTGCGCATAGTGGATACGCCTTTCGGCAAGCGTCCGTTCCGTACGCATATCGATCCATCGCAGGACGGTTGCGAGATCGTCAACGGTGTCGCGGATCGTGTTCGCACGGAATTGTTTCGCCGCATCGGCTTGGACGACTTGCTTTCTCCACGCGATATCGCGCATTCGGCGCAATGACATCGATGTGATTCGCGGCAGCATGGGGCAGCGCGATGCGCTCCGCCTCATGCTTTCCGCATGTTGTGCGAATCTGCGACACGATGACGCTGCTGCGATTCGCGCGGCGATGCGGCGTTCAACGGCGCGCGAAATATGGCAGAGTGATGCGGCGCACGCGTCGGAATGTCTCTGGCGGGAGCGCAAAAGCTTGCGGCAAACCGTCGTGCGGGGGTAGGGGTTGTTGCCGAGCTAGGTAGATCGATAGTCATTGCCCGCATCCGCGGCCGGGGCACTATCATCGAATGCGAGGCAGGGTGGCGATTCTCGTCGGCCCACAACGACTGGATGCTTTTGACAATGGGCGGCTTACGTATTGACGGCGGCAGGCGATGATCGCCCGACGCGCCAGGGACTCTGTTTTTGCCGCGCGATCCGTGCGGGTTTGCTTCGCGCTCGCAACGTTGTCGATCGCCAGTTGCGCGGTCGGTCCCGATTTTAAGAAGCCCGCGGCGCCGGCCGTCTCCGGCTATACGGCTGCGCCGCTCAACACCACCCAAGCCACGCCCGGCGTTGTCGGCGGCGAGGCGCAGCGCTTTATGGTGGGCAGCGATGTAAGCAGCGACTGGTGGACGTTGTTTCATTCCCCGGCGTTGAACGCCTTGATCGACGAGTCGCTTAAGAACAATGCCGATCTCAAGGCCGCGCAGGCGGCATTGTCGGTCGCACATGAGAACGTGCTGGCGCAGCGCGGCGCCTATTATCCGAACGTCTCCGCCAACTTCTCCGCTACACGACAAAGTCAGGCCGGAACGCTCGCGCCGACGCCGAACAACAACAGCTTTCTGTATAACCTGTTTACGCCGCAGCTTAGCGTGTCGTATGTGCCCGATGTGTTCGGGTTGAATCGACGGACGATGGAATCGCTCAAGGCGCAGGAAGATGCCGTGCGCTACCAGATGATCGCCACGCACATCACGCTCAGCACCAACGTGGTGGTCGCGGCGGTGCAGGAAGGTTCGTTGCAGGCGCAAGTGGATGCGACGCGCGAGCTGATCGACATCAACACGAACATGGTGACGATTCTGCAGCGCCAGACCGACAAAGGTTACGCAAGCGGCCTCGATCTTGCGGCGCAGAAATCGCAGTTGGCGCAAACTGTCGCAACGTTGCCGCCGCTACTGAAGCAGCTTGCGCAACAGCGCGATGCGCTTGCGGTACTGGTGGGGCGCTTTCCGAGCGATGCGCCAGGCGACACCTTCGATTTGGCGCAGTTGCAGTTGCCTCAAGATCTGCCCGTCAGTTTGCCGTCGGCATTGGTCGAGCAACGACCGGACGTGCTTCAAGCGCAGGCGAATATGCACGCGGCGAGCGCGCAAATCGGTGTCGCGACCGCCAATCGTTTTCCGAATATCACGTTGAGCGCGAACGCCGGCAGCACGGCATTGGCGATGGATCAGCTGTTCCATTCCGGTACCGGTTTCTGGGGTATCGGCGCCGACATTACCGCGCCCATCTTTCAGGGCGGCACGTTGTTGCATCAGGAGCGCGCCGCGAAAGCGGCCTATGTGGAAGCGGCCCAGCAATATCGCAGCACCGTGCTCACGGCGTTTCAGAGCGTGGCCGATACGTTGACTGCGCTTGATCAGGACGCTGCGGCGTTGAAGGCCGCCGCGTCAGCGAACGAGGCGGCCAAAGTGACGCTCGATCTTTCCCAGCGGCAATGGAAAGGCGGTTACGCCAGCTATTTGTCGCTGCTGAGTGCGGAGCAGGCGTATCAGCAGGCGCGGATCAATCTGATCGTGGCGCAGGCCAATCGATTTGCGGATACCGCCGCGCTCTTTCAGGCGTTGGGTGGCGGCTGGTGGCATCGTTCGGAATTGAATCGGGATCATGATGAACATTAATTCCCTAACCGGCTTGATAGGTGCGCCGCGTCGCTCGCTCGCGTCTAGCCGATTTGCGACGGCCATCCTTGCGGCGCTTATCTGCACGCTTTGCGCCGGTTGCTCATCCAGCAACGAAGGCAATACGCAAGCCGCATCGACGACACCGGTCAACGTGACGTTGACGGATGCGCAGCGGCAGCACATCACGCTGTACCCGGTCGCGGTCGAGCCATTCCATCGCACCATCGATACGACAGGTGTGGTGGATTTCGATAACGATCAATCCACCAGCGTGCTGGCGCCGATCTCCGGTCCGGTTTCGCGTCTGGTGGTCTCTCCGGGCGACAAGGTGAAGAAAGGCGATCCGCTCGCTTACGTCGACTCCCCCGATTTCGCCACGGCCGTAAGCACCTATCGCAAGGCGCTGGTCACCGCGCACACCGCGCGCCGACTCGCCGATCTCGATAAGGACTTGCTGCAACACCAGGGCGTGGCGCAGAAGGAGGCCGATCAGGCCGAAACCGATGCCGCCAGTGCGGAAGCCGACGCTTATGCCGCACAGCAAACCTTGGTCTCGCTCAACGTCGATCCGCAAACCATCAAGGATATCGAGCAGGGGCGGCCGATCGCGCGTATTCAGGGTGTGATTCGTTCGCCCATCGCCGGCACCGTCGTCGAGAAACTGATCTCTCCAGGGCAACTGCTGCAAGCGGGAACCACCGCGTGCTTTACCGTGGCCGACCTGTCGCGCGTGTGGGTGATGGCGCAGGTGTCGGATTCCGATCTCGCGAACGTGCACGTCGGCGACAGCGTAGATGTCATAACCAGCACCGATGCCAAACCGATTCGAGGCAAGGTCGACAACGTCGCCCAGCTGGTGAATTCGGATACGCGCTTGGTTGCGGCCCGCGTGGTCGTCGATAACGCGCAGGGTCTTTTGCGCAAACAGATGTATGTGAGCGTGCGCATTCAATCGCGGCAAACCGAGAGCGGCATGCTGGTGCCGGTGTCGTCGATGCTGCGCGACGACGAGAACCTGCCGTTCGTCTATGTCGCGCAGGCCGATGGCAGTTTCGCGCGTCGTAGCGTGACGCAGGGTTATCGTGTGGGCGATAAGTTCCAGATTCCGAGCGGCTTGCGCGCAGGCGATAAGGTCGTCGTCGACGGTGGCATCTTCGTGCAATTCATGCAAAACCAATGAGCGCAAAATTGCCCCCCAACGAGACGCCGTCGCGCACCGCGTCGTTGATGAATCGCATCGTCAGCGCATCATTGGGACAATCGTTCCTGGTGATCTTGCTGACTTTGATGTTGACCGGATCGGGTTTGCATTCGCTGCAGCGTTTGCCTGTGGACGCGTATCCGGATCTGTCGCCGCCCGTGGTCGAGATCATTACGCAATGGCCCGGTCACGCCGCGGAAGAAATAGAGCGACTGATCACGGTGCCGGTTGAGCTGGGGATGAACGGCATCCCGAAAACGGCGATCACGCGGTCGATTTCGCTGTATGGCTTGTCCGACGTCATCATCACCTATGACAACGGCACAGACGGCTACTTCGCACGGCAGGAAGTATTCAATCGCTTGGGCGACATCACGTTGCCGAGCGGCGTGACGCCATCGGTATCGCCGATGTCGGCGCCATCGGGCCTGATCTATCGGTACGTGCTGCAAAGCACAGATCGCTCGCCGATGGATCTGAAGACGTTGGAAGACTGGACGATCGAGCCGCAATACAAATCCGTGCGCGGCGTGGCCGACGATTCGGGTTTCGGCGGCGGCACCATGCAATATCAGGTGCTGCTGGATCAGGCGAAACTCGCCTCCGTCGGGTTGTCCGCGCCGCAAGTCGAAGCGTCGTTGACCGCTAACAACGCGAACGCCGGCGGCGGCTTTTATTCGCAAGGCGGCCAGTTCTACTACGTGCGCGGCATGGGCCGCATGCAGACGCTGGAGGATATCGGCAACGTAGTAGTCGCCGTGCACGACGGCACGCCGGTGCTGGTTAAAGACGTCGGCCGCGTGGTGATTGGCATCGCGCCGCGCCTGGGCGAGTTCGGTTATGAGAAACAGGACGATGCCGTCGAAGGCGTCATCCTGCTGCGCACCGGCGAGAAGACGCAGGATGTGCTCAAGCGCGTCGAAGCGAAGACCAAAGAACTCAACGATCAGATCCTGCCGAAAGACGTCAAAGTGGTGCCGTTTTACGATCGCTCCGATCTGATCGCGCTGACCACCACGACCGTTAAAGACAATTTATTGCGCGGCATGTTGCTGGTCGTGGTGGTGCTGATTTTCTTTCTTTACGATATTCGTGCCGGTCTGATTGTCGCAGTGACCATTCCGCTGGCGCTGCTGTTTGCGTTTATTTGCCTGGACGTGCAGAAGGCGTCGGCGAATCTGTTGTCGATCGGCGCCATCGATTTCGGCATCCTGGTCGACGGCGCGGTGGTGATGGTGGAAAACATCTTCCGCCAGATCGCCGAGCGCAAAGGTGCTCCACTGGACGTCAAGGCGATTATTCGCGAGGCGGCGGCCGAAGTGGATCGTCCGTTGTTCTATGCGGTGGCGGTGATCGTCGTCAGTTTTCTGCCGATCTATGTGCTGTCGGGCGCGTCTGGCACGCTGTTCAAGCCGATGGCGGATACGATGATTTTCGCGCTCGTCGGTTCGCTGATCGTGACGCTGACCTTGTTGCCGGTGTTGTGCGCGTGGTTTATGCGCAGGGGTGTGGTCGAGCGGCGCAATCGGATTTTCGAGTCGATCAAATCGGTTTACGCAAAGGGCCTCGATGCCTGTCTGCGGCGTCCGTGGACGACCACGGTTGCGTCGACAATCTTGCTTGTGTTGTCGTTGCTGTTGATTCCGCGGATTGGCGCAGAGTTTATGCCGCATCTTGACGAGGGGGCGCTGTGGGTACGAGCGACGATGCCGTATACGATCTCGTTCGATGAGTCGGCCAAGATCACGCCAAAGATTCGTGACATTCTGCGTTCGTTTCCCGAGGTAACAACGGTTGCCTCGGAATTGGGTCGACCCGACGACGGCACGGATTCCACCGGTTTCTTCAATGTCGAGTTCTACGTCGGCCTGAAGCCGTATTCCCAATGGAAGGGCAGCTATCGCACCAAGGCTGCGCTTACGGAAGCGATCAATCAGAAGCTGCAGGCTTTTCCCGGCATCATGTTCAACTACACGCAGCCGGCCGAGGATGCGGTGGACGAGGCGGAAACCGGGCTGAAGAGCGCGCTCGCAGTAAAGATATTCGGTTCGGACCTCAACACCCTGCAAGAAAAAGGCAAGGCGATCCGAAAGGTGTTACAACAAGTGCGAGGCATCACCGACGTCACGCTGGTGCAGGAACTTGGCCAGCCCAGCCTGACGATCAAGATCAACCGCGACGCTATTGCGCGTTACGGTGTCAACGTCGCCGACATCAATGCGCTGATCCAGACGGCGATCGGCGGCGACGTCGCGACGCAAGTGGTGCAGCAAGAAAAGCAATTCGATCTGGTCGTTCGACTCGACCAGCGATATCGGGATAATCCCGAGGAAATCGGCAACATCCTCGTCGCGACGCCTGGGGGTCAACAAATTCCGCTGAAAGAATTCGCCGAGATCAAAGTCACCAACGGCGCGTCGTTTATCTATCGCGAAAACAATTCGCGCTATATCGGCGTGCAGTTTTCGGTGGAAGGTCGCGATCTTGCCGGCGCTGTTGGCGACGCTATCGCCCAGGTCGATAAAAAGGTTCCCTTGCCGCAGGGTTATCGCCTCGACTGGGGCGGCGAGTACACCGAATATACGGCGTCGCGCGCGCAGTTGAATGTCATCGTGCCGCTCACGCTGGGACTGATTTTCCTGCTGCTATTTACGCTTTACAGCAACTTCAAATTCCCGTTCATTACCGTGCTCGGCGTGCTGCTGTCGGCGCCGGTCGGAGGGATTATTGCGTTGTGGCTGACCAACACGCCGTTCTCGGTATCGTCCGGCATCGGTTTTCTTGCACTGTTCGGCGTTTCTGTGCAAACCGCCGTCGTCTACATTTCCTACGTCAATGAACTTCGTCGCGCAGGTGTCGACGTCGCGGATGCCATTCGTCAGGGCGCGATTCTGCGTCTGCGTCCGATCATGATGACGGCGCTTGTCGCCGCACTCGGTCTGCTCCCCGCCGCGCTCGCCACCGGCGTGGGCACTGACACGCAACGACCATTTGCGCTCGTCATCGTCAGTGGTTTGTTTACGCGTCTGTTGATCAGCATTTTTCTGATGCCCGCGTTGTATGCCTTGGTCGCGAGAACGGGGGATCGGCTGGAAGTTTGATTCGCGTCCCAACGCGCCAAGAAAAAGCCGCCACTCAGGCGTTCGCGTGAGTGACGGCAGCAGGGAAAAAATTGTTTCATTCCGCACGGTGCTTATACGCCGCGCGGAAGTTCGGACACTCCTCGTCAGAAGTCCGCGCGCACGCTGAGGTTGTAACGCGTGTCGTTGCGGAAGAAGCCCTTGGGCACGCTCAATCCATCGGTATTGACGATTTCCCGCGTCCTGAAGGTCGAATTCAGGATATTGGCGGCCTGCAGGGACAGCTTTATGTGACTGGTGAGCGCATAGATCACCGACGCATCCAATTGGCCTTGCGACGACGCCATGACGGGCAGGAACGGATAATCCGCTTCATAGCCTGTGATCAGGTACTTCGAACGCCAGTTGTACGCAAGGCGCGCGGAGAGCGGGCCTTTCTCGTAGTACATGGTGAAGTTGTAGGTATTGCGCGACAGTTCGTACGGCGGCAGCGTGAGCTGATTGACGCACTGCGTCGCGGGCGCGTAGCCGCTGGGGCAGAAGTTGGTCGAACCGTAACTCAGATTGCGCGGTTTGATGTACGTGTAGTTCATCTGCGTACCGAGGCCGGACAACCAGCCAGGCAGAAAATCGTATTTCTGCTGATACGCCAGTTCCGCGCCGCGCACGCTGCCGCCTTTGTTCAAGTTGGCTAGGCCGATGGTGTATTGCTCTGGGTAGGTCACGCCATTGTTCGTGACCGAGGTATCGACCACGCTGGTGATGGTCTGGATGGTGTTGTTCAACTGTTTGTAGAACAGCGTTGCGGATACCGAGCCGGCGTTGCCGAAATACCACTCTTGCGTAATGTCGAAGTTGTGCGACGAAATGGGCACGAGGTACGGGTTGCTGCCGCTATAGCCATTGCCTACCGTCGGCACTGTGCTGCCGTTGGTGCCATAAGGAAGCAATCCGCTAATGGACTGACCCGCTTGCAGCTGGTTGAGCGTTGGTCGATACACCGCTTTGGAAAACGCGAATCGTGTGATCAGCGTGTCGGTCCAGCCAATCGACAGATTGAAGCTGGGGAGCCAGTCGGCGTAGGAGTTCCGCGCCGTGATCGGCGTGTATTGGCCATTGGCGAAGCTCATGTACTGCTGTTGCTGCGCCGGCGTCAGCGCGCAGAATGTGCCGGGTGAGGGCGTGGCGCCGCCGTTGGTCTGGTTCAAGCAATACTGCGCGATGCTTACGCCGTTGAGAATCGCCGCCTGGTTCGGAAGGATCAGATAACCTTCGGCGTCATCCTGGGTGTGCACATAGCGCATGCCCACGTTGCCACTAATTTGCAGGCCGCTGAGAAACTCCGTGTTGTCGTTGCCGAAGTTCAGGCGTACGTAGCTGGCGTTCGTCTTCTCTTGGTTGGAGGCGACTTCCTGCGGCAAGTAAAACGTGCCCGGAACGAATACATCGCCGGAAACGTACTGTGGGCGCTGGTACAGCGTGTAGTACTGACCCACGCTGCCAGGCGGGTTCATGTTCTTAGCCTGCTGGTTGATTTGCTCGATGATGGCCGCCGCCTGATGGAATTGCGTCAGCGGATTGAGCGTGAAATACGGTGCGACGATGCCAGGGAAATTGCTACCGCTAAACCCTTGCAAGTTGAGGTTGTACAGCCCCGTGACACCGGGCGTATTGGCAACGGTGACGGCGTTCTGGCCGTAAGGAAAGCTGATGCTTTCGTAGTTGTAGGCCGAGTTCTGCACCGTTTCGCGCTGATCGGAGTGACGAACGCCGAACTCCACGTTGTCCAGGAAGCCCGAATCGATATCGAACGTGCCGTCCAAACGGAACGTGCGCTGATTGCCCCAGGAATTGGCGAAGTGATCTTGCGCCGCCGCCCAATAGGTGTTGTTGGGATTGGCGTAATACTGCGCCGTCGTTTCGTTCGGATCCGGCGAAAGCAACGCAACGCTCGGTACGTTGTCGCCATGTTGGGTGATCGCCCAGTTGGCCTGCGTCAACTGACGGATGTAGTAGTAGAAGTTGTTGAACGTGGATTTCGTGTCTTGCACGTCCGCACTTAGATGGAGGCGGTCGTTGACGTTCCACTTCAGATTGAAGCTGTAATCGTTGGTGACGTAGCGATTCCGATACGCGGTGCTGTCCAGCTGCGTCGGCACGCCGCCGTAAGTGATAGGCAGAAAGCTCGACGAACCCGGAGCGCCGCCGATCACACCCGACTGAAAGACGCCATTGGAATCGTAGACGGGTGTTGTGCCCGCCACCGGAACGGCACAACCAGCGAGCGATTGTCCGAACGCGCAGCCGTCGGTCGATGCTTGCAGCGTGTGCTCGTACGTGGTTTCCGTATCCGAGGCACGATCCCATTCCAAGGTCGCTTGCCAAGCCTTGTCGGGACTTTCCCATTGCGTGGAAAGCACGTGACCGAAGCGCGTGCTGGTTTCGTCTTGAACGCGCAAGTCGCCACCAACGGGCACATAAGCGTATTGGCCCGGCGCAAGACCGGGATAGCTGTCGGTTCTGCCGTTTGGCAGCGAGCAGCCATCGCAGCGTCGCTGAAAATCGACCAGCGAGATGGCGTTGTCCTGCTGATCGATGCGGTCGTAGGCGATGTTGAACAACACGCCGAAACGACCGATGTCGGTGTTCCAGTTATGACTGAACAAGCCGGCGATTTGCGGCGTGCCCTTTTTATCCAGATTGCCCCAGTACGTACCCAGCGTGATGGACGCTTGCGTATCCTTTTTGCTGTCGAACGGCTTGCGCGTATTCAGATCGATCGTGCCGGCGATGCCGCCTTCGATCATGTCCGCCGTCTGGTTCTTGCTCACCACCACCGAACCGATCAATTCTGGCGACACGGTAAAGAAGTTCAAGCCTTGCCCGCCGCCTGCGGAGAACACTTCGCGACCATTGAATAGCGTGCTGGTATAAGGCAGACCTTGCAGGCTGATATCCGAACCTTGGATGGAGAAGTGATCCGGGTCGGCAGCGACGCCGAACGCGCTGACCGCCACGCCGGGCACGCGCTTCAACGCTTCGGTGACCGAGGTATCGGGCAGGGAGCCGGCGTCTTGCGCTGAAATCGCATCGACCACCGTATCGGCGTAGCGCTTGATTTCCTGCGCGCTGTTCAAGCTGCTGGAGAAACCGCTGACGGTCAGGCCGGATAGCAGCTTCGCCTCTTTTTCGTCGGCCGTGGTGGACGCGTCTTTTTTCTTGTTCGTTTTTGCATCCTGCGTCGCGGCGGGCGTGGCTTGATCGTTCGACTGCGGCGCCGGCTGCGTGGTTTGCGCATGCAGTTGTGTTGCAGCGAACAACGTCATCGCAATGGCGATGGACAACCGGTACGGCTGGCTGACGCTGCGCGCATGCGAACGGATGGACTGCTTCTTCATTCCGGAACCTCCCAATGTCCAGTGAATACCCGCCGACGCGTGCCTCAAACGCTCCCCAGGCGCGGACGGCGAGGTTGCTGCAAAACGCATTGCGGCGACTCCGTGAAGGCGCCTCCCTTGCTTCCCCTTGCAATGCACAACGCAGCACGCGGGCTTTTGCCCGCCAAGCACGCTAGTCAAATGTACCAGCGCTGTCAACAGAAAATACCAGCGCTGGTACTTTGATGTGAAAAGAATGAGAAATGGATGGTTGAGGGCCTTATGCTTGGGTTAGCATGGGTTATTGCGGGTTACACACAGACAGGGCGCTACATGCCGGCAAGAATCGAAGACGTTGCGGCGCACGCCGGTGTGTCCACCAAGACGGTGTCCCGCGTCCTTAACGGCAATCCGAGCGTGCGCGCTACGTTGCGCACACGAATCGAAGCGTCGATCCGCGCGCTCAATTACGTACCCAATCCGGCGGCGCGCGGCTTGGCGGGGAATCGCTCGTATCTGGTCGCGCTGCTGTACGACAACCCGACCGCCAGCTCCAGCTACATCATGGAATTGATTGTCGGCATGCTGCAGGCGTGCACCGGCACGGCGTACAACGCGGTGCTGCATCCTTTCGAAGCGGGGGATGACTTGACCGCGAGGGTCGACGGATTCGTGGCGACGCATCGTCCGGACGCAGTCGTATTGGTTCCGCCGCATGCGAACAACACGCGGCTTTTGCAGCGCCTCGATGAGCTCGACATTCGCTACGTGACGATCTCTTCGAAGTTGAATCAGTCGCGCCTCGATATCGGTTTCGACGAGCGCAAGGCCGCCTCGGATATCGTCGAGCATTTGATTTCGCTCGGACATCGACGCATCGCCCATGTCGCCGGATTGAAGGGGCATGGCGCACGCACCTGGCGACTCGGCGGCTATCGCGATGCGTTGCGCAAAGCCGGTATTGCCTTCGACGAATCGTTGGTGGTGGAAGGCGACTTCACGTTCGCATCGGGATTGGCTGGCGGTAAAGCGCTGCTCAGCCGGCGGCGCCCACCCACGGCGATCTTCGCGGCAAACGACGATATGGCGTGCGGCGTGATACGCGAGGCTTGCGAACGCGGGCTGGCCATTCCGGCGGACTTGTCGGTCTGCGGTTTTGACGACACGCCGGTATCGCAATTGATTTCACCGGCGCTGACGACGGTGCGCCAACCCTGCCGCGAAATTGCTTGCATGGCGGTCGAAAGCGTCTTGCAGTCGATCCGCGACCCGGCCATGCACCTCAAAGCGCGAGTCCCTTACCAAATACAGCTACGCGCCTCCACGACAGGTCCCGAAAAGCCGTAGGATCTGCTCTTCGCCGTTGTCGGGCTCGCAATGAGCCTGACTTGCGGTTTCAGGGGGATGCGAAGGCGGTGATCGACGACGTAGCCGAATCTGCGATGCCCGGGGTCCCGCCGATCGGGGCGACCGCCGAAGCAACCTCGCGTGGGCGTCTCGTCAGTTGGCCGTTTATCGTGGTCTACGCCGCGGCTTATACCGGCCTGTGGATGGCGTTGCTTCCACCGATCTTGGTGGGATTGGCGATGCGCGTACGCGTGCTTGCTCCCGTGCATGCAACCGGCAGCTTGTCGTTGGTGGTGGGCGTGGGTGCGTTGATGGCGTTGTTCGGCAATCCGTTTTTTGGACGGCTATCGGATCGCACAACCTCACGTTTCGGAATGCGCCGACCGTGGCTGATTGCAGGCGCCTTGGGCGGGGCAGTCGGGCTTGTGATCGTCGCGACTGCCGCGTCGATTCCGCACCTCTTGCTCGGCTGGTGCATCACGCAACTTGCCTATAACGCAGAATTGGCCGCGCTGGCGGCAATCCTTGCCGATCAGGTGCCGGTGTCGCAGCGCGGCACGGTGTCAGGCATTGTGGGGATCAGTTTGCCGGTGGGCATGATCAGCGGCACGTTTCTGGCGCAGGCGCTTGCTCATTTCACACTGGCCGCGTTCCTGGTGCCCGCCGCCATCGCGCTAATCAGCGCACTTATCCTGGTCGCGACGTTGCCCGATCAGCGATTGGCGATAGCGCAGCAAGCGCGCTACGGGTGGCGCGAATTCTTTGGAAGTTATTGGATCAATCCTCAGCGCTTTCCCGATTTCGCCTTGGCATGGAGCAGTCGTTTTCTGCTCTATGCTGGCATCGCGGTGCTGATGACGTATCAAGGTTTTTATTTGATTCGTCAATTGGGATGCGCGCCGGACGATGTTCCGCGGCTGATCTTTCTCTCCACGCTGGTGCAGTCGTGCGCGGTGGCGATCTTCAGCGCCTTGGGCGGTGGTTTGTCTGATGCCGTCGGGCGGCGCAAGGTTTTCGTGTCCGGCGCGGCGCTGGTTTATGCCTTGGCGTTGCTGATGATTGCATTCGCCCCTTCGTATGCATTGTTTTTCGCGGGCATGGCGATCGGTGGCGCGGCGCAAGGCGTGTATCTGGCCGCCGGTCTTGCTTTGGTGACGGATGTCTTGCCGGAACGCGAAACCTGCGCGGCGGGAAACCTTGGCATCTTCAATATCGCGAGCGTTCTGCCGCAGTCGCTGATGCCGGCTATTGCTCCGGGCATTCTGTGGGCGAGTGGGGGCAGTTTCGCGACGCTGTTCGCAGTGGCTGCCGTGCTCGTCGCGTTGAGCGCTTGGACCATCCGGCCGGTACGCGGCGTTCGCTGAGGGCGGCGTTCGCATCCTGACGAGTCGTTTGTCCGCGGGGCAGGGCACCTCGAGGCCCCGCACAAGCGCGCGCCCGCATGAGGCTCATTTTTCGTCCGTCCGTCATCTGTTGCGGGCCAGAGCAAAGCCGTCCGCTAGACGGTAGTCACAGAAAAATGACAGCGCTTGTATTTTCATTTTGACAGCGCTTGTACTTTCGACGGCTGGCGCTCCAAGAAAACCAGAAACTCCCGACGGCGACTGTCCCCACGCGGCTGCGTCGATGCGCACCGTGAGATCGCCTCATTCCTTCATTTGGCAATGATTTCATCCAGAGCAAAGGAGACAGTCCATGCAACAGAGCAATGCTTCGAAGGCCAGGTCGACACTGGCATTGAGCTCGCTGTGCACCGCGATTTGTGCGGCGCTTTCCACAACCGCGCTAACCGTTGCGCCGATACAGACTGTGCATGCGCAGGCAACCTGCGCGGTGGCCTGGAGCGCTTCGGCCGTCTATACGCAAGGTCAGACCGCGAGCGAGAACGGCATCAATTACGTGGCCAACTGGTGGACGCAAGGCAACGACCCAGCCACCAACAACGGCGGCGCCGGCAGCGGCCAGCCATGGACATCGCAAGGCAGTTGCGGCAGTTCGCCAGCTCCCGCGCCGACACCGACACCGACACCGACACCAACGCCAACGCCAACTCCGACACCAACGCCAACTCCGACTCCCGCACCTTCTGAGAGTTATGGCGCCATCGACGAGGCGGGCGGTGTGGCGCAGTTCTATGCCGATGGCGGCGCATGGGCGGATCTTCACTACACGCTCGCCGGTGGCAGCCAGCTCAACGTGCGCATGAGCAACAGCGGCACCGACAATACGTATCAGGTTTCCGGTCTCGCCAACGGCGAGCAGGTGAGCTACTGGTTCACGATCGGTCAGAGCGACGGATCGGCCGTCAACACGTCGACGCAGACCCTGACGTATTCGGCGCCTGCACCGTCTCCAACACCTACGCCGACGCCTTCGCCATCGGGTCCTGTATTTCCCACCGCTGGCACCACTTTCAACCTGATTAACGCCACCAATGGAACGTATGCCGACAGCCAGGTCTACTGGACAATGGTCGGACAAGATCCGGCACATCCCGGCACATTTGTGCATGTCGACTGCGCTGGCGACCTTATCCCCATGGCGCCGGGGGACAACGGCGCGTTGAGCAAGAACGGTCAGAGCTACGCCAACTATTCGATTCCGTTCTCGCAGTGCAAATCGTTCACCGTGCCGCAGATTCTTTCCGCGCGCATCTATTTGAGCGTCGCCAGCCCGATGTATATCCAGGCTGTCGGCAACCCGGTGTACGGCTACACCGGCCCGAATATCGATAACCCCAGCGATCCCAATATCGACGTGACGTTCGATTTCGTGGAAGTGAATATCAACGCCACGAATTTCTACGGCAACACCACGCGCGTCGATCAATTTGGCATGCCGATTCGTTTAGAGCTGCAAGATCCCAGCGGTTACGACCACACGGTGGGCGAGACGGAATCGCGTGCGGCGCTGTTCCAGGAATTTGTGGCGCAAGTACCGCAACCGTTCCAGTCGTTGGCGCAGGTGCAAGCGCCGTATCGCATCGTTGCGCCAGCGCATGGAAGTTTTGGCGCGGGCGGCGCGCAGGCCACGTATCTGGACAGCTACATTCAATCCATCTGGAATCAATACCGCACGCAGTCGCTGGTGTTCACCGATGCGCAGGGCACGTTTACCGGCAATGTCGTCGGTAATCAATTCCAGTTTACGGATGGTCAAGGCACGTACTACATCAACAACATGCCTACGACGCAGGAAGTGCTGCTGGGCAACGGCGTGCTCAACGACGCCAGCAATGCCGCAGCAGGCGTGGCGACGGCTAAGCAACTGCAAATCCAGGCGCAGTTATGTGCCGCGCTGAATCGCCATGTCGCCGAGAACGCGGCGGCGTGGAGTACGTCGGGGGATTTCTACAACAGTACGCCGACCAACTCGTACTCGTCGTTCTGGCACGCGCACAGCATCAACGGACTGACTTACGGTTTCCCGTATGACGATGTCGGCGGTTTCAGTTCGTCGTTGATCGGCGCCAATCCCACGGTGGCTACTATCACCGTCGGTTGGTAAGGGAAGGATTGGAAGGCCCCACGCGATGGGGCCTCCCAAGGTTGAGCGCTAATCAGCCAAACGTGAAGGCATACGCCTGCACGCCCGGATCGAGGAACAGAATTTCGAAAGTGTGCTCACCACGATCGTTGGCGAGCCGCACGAGCTGATAGAGGCGTTGCGCGGTGACGGCGCCGTTGCCATCCGCATCGATGTCAGCGCCATGATCGACGCCAGGTACTTTGCCGTCGATCAGCACGCGGAAACGCACGGGCTTACCGTCGTGACCAGGGCCCAACACCACATGCAGGTCGCGGGCGCGGAAGCGATAGACGATGCGTCCAAGGTTGCTGTCGAGCCGCACGCTTTCTTTGTTAATCGTCCAATGACCATCGAGTGCCCACTGGTTGGCCGTCAGTGCGAGCGGTACTTGATATGTCGAGCTCCTGTCTTGCGTCACGCTGCCGCCCGCAAAATTTTCGGCACGGTCGTAACCCAAGTAAGTTTCCGGCGAGCGCGTGGCGTCGCCGGAGCCGGCGGCCTCCGCACCTTGCGCATCCGGTTGTACGTAGCCGCCTGGCAGATTCTTTTGGCCGGCGTCGGCGAGCATTCGACGGATGACGTCTTCGCTCTGCTTGTAATCGCCTTCGCCGAAATGGTGGTGGCGAATTTGTCCCTGCGCGTCGATGAAATAATGTGCAGGCCAATACGCGTTATCGAAACCTTTCCAGATGGCGTAGTGATCGTCGAGCGCTACCGGATAGTCGACATGCAAATTTTTTATGGCGTCGGCGACATTGCGCGGATCTTTCTCGAAGGCGAACTCGGGCGAGTGCACGCCGATCACCACCAGTCCGTGATCCTTGTATTTGTCGGCCCAACCGCGCACGTAGGGCAGCGCGCGAATGCAGTTGATGCAGGAGTAGGTCCAGAAATCCACCAGCACCACTTTGCCGCGTAACGATTGCGCTGTAAGCGGCGGACTGTTGATCCATTGCGTTGCGCCATCCAGCGAGGGGAAGTCGCCTTCCACGGGTAACGATGCGCCGGCTTTGACCGTGGTTTGCTCAGCAGGCGCAGGACGTATCGCGTTGATCAACGTCTGTTCGATCCCACTCATGCTGATCAGCGATACGCGCGTCAGGAATCCGGCATCCAATCCCAGCGCAATGGCGGCGACACCGGCCAAGACCAGCAAACCTAATCCGCGACGCACCCACTCGCCGACACCCAGCGAACGCTTCATCAGCGCGAACACACGCCCGCCGATGGCCAGCGCCAACGCCAACGACGTTGCAGCGCCCGTCGCATACACGAGCAGCAACAACGTGGTTTGCACGTTGGCCCCGTTAAGCGCCGCGCCGGTAAGCAGCAAGCCCAAGATCGGGCCCGCACAAGGCGCCCACAGCAACCCGGTCGCAACGCCCAGAGCAGCTGCCGACAGCACTGAATCGTTTTCGCTGTCGCCATGCGGAGCGAGCTTGTTGCCGAGCGCGACGAATGGACGGCTAATCCAATCGGCGATTCGTTCTGACATCAACGTGAGGCCAAGCACGGCAAGCACCGCCAAGGCGACGATGCGGCCGTACTGGTTGGCGCGAATGGCCCATCCGCCGCCCACCGCGGCCAAGCTAGCCACCAGGGCAAACGTTAGCGCCATGCCGATCAACATCGGCAATCCATTGCGTGTGAACGGACGATCCGCGCGCGCGAAAACAAAAGGCAGCACCGGCAAGATGCACGGACTGAGGATAGTCAACACGCCGCCGAAGTAGGCAAGGATAAGTAAAAACATACGAGCACACCCGTGGTGGATTCAAAGGACTACGTACACGCCCCACATACGGGCGTGCGCATAGCGTCAAAATTGAGAGGTTGTGAGGCGATGACCAGGGTGCGCGGATGACACAAAGCGCATATCTGCGATGGGGGAGCGCCCCCCATCGAGATAGTCGGCCATCAATTCGTCTGCTTTGCAGCAGCCTCGATCACGCGAGCGACCGTTACCGGTTGCGACATAAATGAAGCGTGGCTTGCGGCAATTTCCGTCACCTTGGCGTTCGAGCGTTGATACATCCAGCGCTGAAGCTCTGGGCTGACGATGCGATCTTCCGTGGTAAGCACCGCATAGCTGGGTTTGGTGTGCCATGCCGCCACGGAGATGGGCGCAGCCATCGCTTTCTGCGCGAGCGGCTGCTGCGAATCGGCTAGGAACGCAGCCTGTGCAGGTGAGAGATCCGCCGCATAAGTCGCGCGGAATTTCTCCGCCGGCAGGTAGAAATATTTGTCCGGCGTTGCCCGCATCGCATCGTTGGGTGCGGCGAACTTCGACAGCAATTGACCGCTGGCTTCGCCGACATCGGGCTGCAGCGCAGACACATACACAAGCGCGCTGACTTTCGGATCGGCGCCGGCTTCCGTAATCACGGAGCCGCCATAGCTATGACCCACCAACACGACCGGGCCGTTCTGTTGATCCAGAACACGCTTGGTGGCATCGACATCGTCGGCAAGGCTGGTGAGCGGCTCTTGCACGATGGTTACATGGAAACCGTCTTTGATCAGAATATCGTGCACGGCGTGCCAGCCTGAGCCGTCCACCAATGCGCCATGGACGATGACAATATCTTTTGCGGCAGGTGTTGCCGCGGCGTGAGCCATCGGGCCGCCCAAGGCGAGCAGCAAGGCAACAGCGATCTTCTTTCGTAATGCGTGCATTTCAATCTCCAAAAGTTTTGTGAGGCGCACGACGTTTTGCGTGAATCAATCAACGTCGTGCCGGTGTTGAGCAAAGGTGGAAGACGCAAGTCGATAAAGAGCGCACCCCGTATCCACGCGCGTTCGGCCTTGCCGATTTGCAGTAGTGCGAGATACGGGGCGCGGCGACTCAGCCCAATTCGTTCTTCATCGCGAGCACATCGATCGGCTCCACCGACGGCGGAGTGGCCAGCAGCTCACCGGCACGCGCCATCAGCGCCTTGGCCATATCGCCGTTAAGGTGTGCTTGGCGGCCCGCTTCGTTCGCGAAAGCGTCGAAGACGCCGAACGTGGCGGGCGACAGTTGGATGGCGAACCAGATCGGCGTCGCCGCTTCCCGATTCGTCATGTCTAGGCCGGCGGCAAGAAAATCCGCTACGGCCTGCTCTTTGCCCGGCTTGGCTTCGAGCCGGACGAACAATCCACATTTCACCATCGTCGTTTCTCCAGTCATTGCTTAGGGTGGGCTGCGCAGTGGGCGAAACTTTACAAATGGCTTGGGTGCGCTAATATTGGCTCGATTGACATCTTTAGTATTGATCGTGCCATGAAAATTGCCGTGCTTGCGCTGGAAGGTTTGTTCGATACGGGCTTGACCACCGTGCTCGACGCATTGGCGACGGCCAACACGCTCGCGCAGTGGATGGGTATTTCCACGCCGGGTTTTGATGTGACGGTGATGGGCGTACGACCGCAGGTGCGCACGGCGCTCGGGCTGCAGGTGCCTGTGCGCGATGCGGCCAACGCGCCGACTCCCGAATGGGTGATCGTGCCGGCGCTCGGCAACATCGTGGCGGAGCAATTGCTTCCAGCGCTCGGGCGCGACGATGTAGTGGATGCGCTCGGTGTTTTACGTCGGTGGCACGGCGCTGGCGCACGTCTTGCTGCGGCGTGCACCGGCACGTTCGTATTGGCGGAAAGCGGCTTGCTCAATGGCTGCGAGGCCACCACGACGTGGTGGCTTTCACCGGTGTTTCGTCAGCGCTATCCCGATGTGTGCCTGGATGCGCATCGCCTTGTCGTTCCCAGTGGCGCGATGGTGACGGCAGGCGCGGCGCTCAGTCATCTCGACCTTGCGCTATGGCTGATCCGCAACAACAGCCCCGAACTTGCGGCGCTTGCCGCCAAATACCTTGTTTACGACACACGACTATCGCAGTCGGGCTACGTGATTTCCGATCACCTTGCGCATTCCGATCCGCTGGTCGAGCGATTCGACCGATGGGTGCGCGAGCGTCTCGATTCGGCGCTCACGCTCGATGCGATCGCCGAATCGCTGGGAACCAGCAAGCGCACCTTGTCGCGACGACTCGATGCCGTCGTGGGCAAGACGCCCGTCGAGTACATTCAAGACTTGCGCATCGAGCGCGCCGTTCAACTGCTGAAAACCAGCAAGCTCAGCGTCGATCAGATCGCCGGAGAAGTCGGTTATGCGGACGGCGTCACGCTACGCACGCTGCTGCGCCGCAGGCTTGGAAAGGGAATACGCGAATTGCGTCCCCGGGAGTAGATCCGGTCTGTCGGCAACGTACGTGCATCGCCGACAACCGTTGGTGTCATCGCCAAATGGGGTATGACCCCAAAGGCTGTCGTGCTTTGGGTCCAAGGCTTGCGCGTTTGTAATCAGCTCGGCTGTGCAACGGCCGCATCGTTGGACGCTGGTCCGAATGAAGGAAGGTAACTTCCAAAATTCATTTCGAAGTCGCTCGCAACGCCGTATTCCATGTTGCGAATTTTTACGCGTCGCGCTCGCGCGCCTGGCGAGGCCAGTGTCGAGAAGAATGCATCGGTGCTCGACTTGAGTTCGGCAGCGGTCGGCACCCCGAATCGATTGAGCTGGGCTTTCGCTGCAGCCAATGTTTCGCGGTCGAACGAATCCATGCGCCGTACCAGCGTGTCGACAAACGCGTCGAGGTCTTTATCGTCGAGCGTGCGGTTCACCAAGCCGTAGCGCTCCGCGACATCGGCATCGAAATCGTCGCCGCTGAGCACGATTTCAAGCGCTCGCGAGCGGCCGACCAAGCGCGGGAGCCACTCCAGCGCGCCGCCGCCCGGGATCAATCCAACGCCGACTTCGGGATTGCCGAACAACGTGTTTTGCCGGCTCGCAAAGCGCATATCGCAAGCGAGAGCCAACTCGTTGCCGATGCCGCGCGCGCGGCCACGAATCTTGGCGATGCTCACGACCGGCATGGAGGCGAGGCGCAGCACCACGTCGCGCCAAACGCTCAGCACTTCCGGGCGCTCAGCGGCCTTGGCGACATCGAGGTGAGCGATAAAGAAATCGGGATTTGCCGACTGGAACACCACGGCCTTCACGGTTGGATCCGCTTCGAGTTCGGTGATCAACAAAGCCATTTCGTCGATCGTTGTGGGGGTGAACATATTGATCGGCGGGTTGTTGAACGTGATCGTCCACACGCCTGGATACGTGCGGTCGATATCGAATTGCGAAAGTATGCGCATGGCGCGTCTCCTGCATGTAACGAGTTGTGCGAGTATCGCCGAGTGCTTCGGTGGCCGCGTATCGATTTCAACTGACCTGGGGCAGGTAGCTCGGCCTGGCGGCCGTCATGCCTTGCTTGACCTTCAAGGTGATGTCATCGGCGAGCACCTCGTCCAGGCCGGCTTCGAGTCCGTCGAGCGCGCGCTTGACGATATCTTCGGCGCTGGTCTTGGGCGCATCGAAATCGCGCGCGAGATCGGTGTCGACAAAGCCCATATGCAATGCCATCACTTGTGTCTGCTGATTCAAAAGTTCGTTGCGCAATGAGTTGGTGAGCGACCACGCGGCGGCCTTGCTCGCCGCATAGGCGGCCATATTGCTGCGATTGATCCACGACGCGACGGATAACACGTTGAGCAACGCGCCGCCGCCATTGGCCTTTAGGATCGGCGCAAACGCCTTGCTCATCCCCAACATCGCGAAGAAATTAGTTTCGAAGATGCGTCGCGTGACCTCTTCGCTGTCCGCACCGAGAAAACCGCCCAGCTGCGCGATCCCTGCGTTGTTGATGACCAGCGTCACATCCGATGCCAGTTCTACAGCGGCGGCAAGATCATTGGCGTTGGTGACATCCAAACGCAAGGGCTGAACACCGGGTTGGACGATCGTCGCAGGGTCGCGCGCGCCGGCGTAAATTTTGCGGGCGCCGCGTGCGAGCAACTCGCGCGTAAATGCCAGTCCGAGGCCGCGATTGGCTCCCGTGACAAGGACGACAGCGTCTTTGATTTTCATATGGATTTCCGTAGGTGAGGGGGAGTAGGTCACTACTGCTGTCGTCCTGGCAACGAGCGACCGAGCCGATCAAATCGCTGCAGGAATACGACGCTCCGGAATAAGCCGACGTGAAAAGATCGGAAGAATTCTCCGGTTCGTCGATGCCATATTTCGACGCCCATGCGTTGCCAGCGAAAGCGTTAGTGATGAGGAAAGAACTTGTTTGGCGCGTGCCCCGCCAAAGACAAGTTGGCCGTTGGCGAGTGGGACGCAACGCACTTCTGCGGCTCCCGAAAGAGAGCGCGGCCGATCGGTCAATTCAGACCTATCGGCCGCAGCGCAGTTCACGCAGTGATAACGTTCACGGCGACTTCGATATTGCCCTTCACCGCTTTCGAATAGGGGCAGATTTCATGTGCGGCGTGAACCAATTTTTCCGCCAGGTCCTGATCCAAGCCCGGCAAGCGGACAGTGAATTTGGCCGCCAAAAACCAGCCCGGACCGGCTTGACCGACGTCGACTTGAATATCCACCGCAAAATCGGCCGGAAGCGTAACCTTCTTCAGCGAAGCGGCCAGGCCAAGCGCGGTGATGTAGCAGGCCGACCAGGCGCCTGCGAAAAACTGCTCGGCCGTCGGGTGGGGCACGGCGCCGATAAATTCGTGACTGTCGCCACCGGGAGCGGACAGCTGAATATCGACGACGCCATGATCGCCGCGTTGGGCGTTGGGGTCGTGGTTTACCGTTGTGTGGGTAAAGCCGGAGAAGATGACGTTTTCGATCTTGGTCATGACGGATTACTCAATGTGGGTTGATTGTAATATCGGTAACGATTAAATCGTATGCGATGTATATAGGCTAGGCCGATCCCGGAGAGTCGTCAAGAGCTTTGCCGGCATCAGGGATATGCATCGATAGCGATTAGATCGCATGCGATGTAAATATAATCTCGCGACCGGAGCGAGGTGTCAAGCGGTTTTTTTAAAGTGGCGATCCGTGAGAGCCGAAAAGGCTCGCTCCTGGGCCATTCAGGCCGCCTCCCTTGGACCGCGAACCCGGTCGACTCCGCCCTTGATTGGATTCAAGTCGCCAGGAAATTCAAGCGATACCGATCATCTCGCATGCGATGTATAATCGGGCATTGCGGAATCTTCTCCGCCAGACCGAGAAATCGCATGAAAACGAACGTGAAGCTGGCCGAATACCTCTGCTTTGCCGTGTATTCGACGAACCTGGCCTTTGGCAAGGTGTATCGACCCATTTTGGACGAGCTTGGCCTTACCTATACGCAATTCGTAACCATCATTGCGCTTTGGGAAGAGGGCGAGCAGACCGTTAGCAGCCTAGGCGAAAAGCTCTTTCTCGAATCGAACACGCTCACCCCGATCCTCAAGAAACTCGAAGCCATGGGCTATGTGGAGCGCGTACGCAATCCTGCCGATGAGCGGCAGGTGTTTGTGGGTCTGACGAAAAGCGGTAGACGACTGCGCGAAAGAGCTTTCATCGCGGATGTGGTCGATGCCTGCGGCCTTACGTCCACGGAGTTCTCGAAGCTGCAAAAGGACATCGTGAAACTTCGCTCGAATCTTCTCACCGCGCTGCACGATGAGGATTGAGCGATTTACACCGCGCACAAGTTCAACGGGCCGTATTGGCCTCTGACGTGCGAGCTCACTATGAGTTTGGCCCGTAAAGGGCAGCGCTCTACGGGCCTCCCGCCAAGCATGACTTCATACCCATGAACTAGTGTTGACTTCACACTACTATGCTCTCCAACATAAGTGGAAGGGCGGGGCAGTCGTGGACGATAGCGCGGCCCATCTCAAGAAATTTCAGAAAGAGCTGTCGACAGGCACAGTGTCGCTTGTGTTGTTGGCAGTGCTTGGGCAGTCGCGACAGCCGTTGTACGGCTATCAAATCGCCAAGCGATTGGAAGAGCTCGGCGAGGGTGTGCTGGCGGGAAAGCAGAGCGCGCTTTATCCGGTGCTGCGCAATCTGGAAGGCAGCGGTTTGCTGGGCAGCGAGGTGGAGCCTTCGGTTAGCGGGCCGCCGCGGCGTTATTACCGCATTACGAAATTGGGACGCGAAGTGTTGCGAGAGTGGGTCGCTGCGTGGGAGGGCACGCGCGATTCTGTCGACAGGGTTTTGCAAGGAGAGTTGCGATGAATACGGCTGCAACAGGGGCGCCAACCACAATTGCCGAATATCTGGAGCAATTGCGAACGGCTTTGCGCGGTGCGGATCCGGCATTGATCCAGGACGCGCTTTACGACGCGGAAGAGCATTTGCGCGCCGAGCTGGCCGAACAGCCGGGACGCAGTGAATCGGACATGCTCGCCAAAGTAGTAGGCAGCTACGGCGCGCCAGAAGAAGTGGCGGAGCTTTATCGCGATCAAGAGATCAAGATCCAGCGCGCCTTGCGTCCACCGCCGCGGCCGAAGCAGCGTTCGTGGGCGGGCCATTTCTTCGGTGTGGCAGCGGACCCGCACACCTATGGCGCGTTGTTCTACATGGTGTTGGCGCTGGCGACGGGCATCTTCTATTTCACCTGGGCCGTCACCGGAATCAGTTTGTCGTTCGGCTTGTCGGTGTTGATCATCGGTATTCCGTTTGTGGTGTTGTTTCTGGGTTCGGTGCGCGTGCTCTCGCTGGTCGAGGGGCGTATCGTGGAAACCATGCTCGGCGTGCGCATGCCGCGACGTCCCGCGTTTTCGACGCGCGGCATGTCGTTCTGGAAACGCATCGGCACCATGTTCAGCGATCCGCGCACATGGGGCACATTGGGTTACATGATCCTGATGCTGCCGCTCGGCATCATCTATTTCACGATCACCATCACGTTGCTTGCAACGTCGATCGCGTTGGCCGCTGCGCCAATCGTGAAGCTGGTTCTCGAATCCATGGGCATGACGCAGTATTCGCAGTGCGACGGCCCGTCGTGGGTGTGCGACTGGGTGACTTGGTGGTCGGGTTGGCCGGGCTCGATTTTGGCCAGCATCGTCGGTATCGCCATGTTCTTTGCGACCCTCCACATCGTGCGCGCCATGGGCTATCTGCATGGACAAGTCGCCAAGCATTTGCTGGTTGCCGGCAACGACTAGGAGTCCGCGGTCATGGCCCCTCTGGAAATGAACGCACTGGCGGAATTGGTGGGCGAATGGCGTGGCGATGAAACCATCGCTACCACGCGCTGGGGGCAAGGCGGTAGCGCCGTCGGGAATGTGAGTGCGCGGTTCGATCTCGGCGGCAAGGCGTTGTTGCTGGACTATCGCGAAGAACGCGACGGTAAGCTCGCGATGCAGGCGCACGCAGTGTTTGTGGCGAAGCAAGAGCCCGGCGAATATGCCTTGTACTGGTTCGACAGTTACGGGTTTACGCCATCGCAACCTGCAACGGGGCATTGCGATGGCAGGCGCCTGGTGTTTTTGCGCAGTTCGCAGCGCGGACAAACGCGCCATATTTACGAATCGGTGGCGGATGGCGTTTATCGTTTGATGCTGGAGAGTTCGTTTGATGGTGGCGTTAATTGGGAGCCGGTTATGCAAGGCGAGTATCGAAGGTTGGATGCTTAGTGCGCGCCCCGAGATACAAGATGCCGCAGAGTGTCGTCGCCCCGGCGAAGGCCGGGGCCCAGTGTCTTTGCGTTAGAGCTTAAGGCACTGGGTCCCGGCTTTCGCCGGGACGACGATCGAAAAGAGTGGAAAGGCTCCAGACGCTGGATGCCGTCAGCTTTGATCGCTAGCTTGTGCGCTCAGCGATAATTGAGATCCGGCGACGCCAGCAGAAACGTATTCCATTCCTGTTGCGACGTCGCTTTCGCCAACGCATCGCGTGTCGCTTGCGACAGGTACGGATCGATGGCCTGGTAATACAGGCGCGTTGTGAGCATCGGGAAGCCTGCCGCGCGCGTCTTGCTTCCTATCGGCGTAAATAGTTGGTTGTTGCCGGTGCCGATCGCATTGGCGATATCGAATCGCTTCGCCATTTGCCCGGAACTGGACCACGCTTCGTTGTCGAGTGGCCAGCCGTCGGGAGTGATGCGCCCGAATAGAGGCTGATCCAATTGATTGAGCCAGCCGACCATCGGTTGCGCGTTGACAATCGGCGTTCCATCGAACGCCAGCCGCACGGACGAGACGACGAACTGGGTGGGATCTTTGAATTTCTTGCCCGAGTGGGTGAGCAAGTCCTTCGATTCGAACATTACGCGCACGACTTGGGCGATATCGCCATCTGTGCGTTGGAAGACGCTGGCCATGCGCGCTACAAGTTCGGGTGGCGGATTGTCGGAGACGAAATAAGCCGCGAGTTTGCGCGAGACGAATTGTGCGCATGCGGGCTGTTTTACGATCAAATCGACAGCCTGCTTTACCTCGTCGTAACCGCTTCCTTTGATGGCTTTTCCAAGCAATACCTTATCGCCGAAATCGTGCCGTTGCGGATTGAACTCGAACATGCCGTCGCGCACGACCAGCGGCGCCATCGCCGGATTGAACTGCTGAGGTTTGCCATCGACAGGCGCAACGCCTACGCCGGTGAGTATCAATGCGAGTTGTTGCACGTCCTGTTGGGAATATCCAGCATTGACGCCGAGCGTATGCAACTCCATCAGCTCGCGCGCGTAGTTTTCGTTGACGTGACCTTTGGCGTTTTGCGCGTTGTCGAGAAACTCCAGCATCGCTGGGCTCTGCAACGTCGCCATCACCAAATCGCGGAACTTGCCCAATGCGTGGGGGCGGATCGCGTTCTGTTCGTAATCGGCCAATTCCCAGCGCACGCGCCCTTTGGCAGCGTACACGCTGAAATGATTCAGCCAGAACCACACCATCTGTTCCTTAAGCTGATTGGGCCCGTAGATCGCGTGCAGCAATTCGGCTTGTTGCGCTTCCAGCCCGACTTGATTGCCGTGCTGCTGAATCGCTTTATTGACGGCAACTTTTTCGGGGCCGTCAGGCATGGTGCGAACCTGCTGTTGTTCCTGTTGAAGCGAGGCTAGCAGTTGATCGAGCGGCGTATGGAAGGCTTCGTAGGCGTCGATCTGGGCCGCGATGGGTCGAGGCAGGGTGTCGCCAAGGCGATCGTCGAGTTGCTTCTGCAGAAACGCTTTGCGGCCTAACGCGCGATATTGTGTAACCGTCGCGCTATCCAAGCCAAAGCTATCGCGACGCAACCAGACGATATCCTGCGAACTGAAGTTGGTGTTGGTGACGGCAGCGATAGATGTCGATGCAAGCAGCAAGGTTATCGACAGCGACAAGGATGCGAGTGCAATCGGGCGCATGCGAATCTCGACTATGGGCGTGAGCGCTAAGTGATACGGATACTGCCATACGAACACCTACCGACGGTTACGCGAAGTTCACGCCTTGATGGCGTGCTTCGCGCAACGCATGCGTGCGGGGTGAGCCTCAGACCAATTGCAAATCGCGCGGTGTCGCGCCCGGGAAAACGGACTGAAGTTGATTGCCGCGTAAACCCCAGACCCGCGCAAGCAAACCGCTATAGACATCGCGGTAATTATTGAGCACTTGATAGTCCCGATTCTGCAGCAAATTCTGCTGATTTACGGCCACTTGTTCGCCTGCGATACGTCCGCCATTGACCTTGCCGCCTAATACCCAGTGCACGGTGCCGTGGCCGTGATCCGTGCCACGGTCACCGTTTTCGCGGAATGTACGACCGAATTCGGATACCACGACAACCGTCGTATTGTCCCACTCACTGCCGAGCGTCGCCGCATAGGCGGCCAAGCCTTCGCCGAGATTACGCAGATTGTTGGCCAAGCCGCCGGTCACATTACCTTGGTTGACGTGGGTGTCCCAACCTCCGACGTCGACAAAGCCAAGCCGATATTGATCGCGCATCAAAGTAGCGATGCGCTGCGTTTCTTTCGCGAATCCATTCGCGTTCGGCGCACCGCGACTGGCTGCGGCCATTTCGTTTTGCAGATCCTTCGAAACCGTGGTGCGAAGACTCAAGCCGTCCGCCGCTGCGGAGGCCAGCGACGTGTTTTTGTACATACCCGCGAGAATCGCCGATTGCCGATCGTCGAAATGCGCCTTCGTGTCGCCGCGCAAGGAGATATTCGGAATGTCCTTGCCTGCGCCTTGGAAGCTGAGCGGCAGGCTATTGGTGAACGCGATCGCCGGCGTGTCGGTCAGCACGCTGGAGAGGCGTCCCAGAAAACCCGAGCGGAAATTGCCGCCTTCGCTCGACGGCTCGCCGCGTTCGATATTGTCTTGGGTCTCGAAGTGGCTGCGTGATAGATCGTCGGTGCCGGCGAAAGGAATAAAGACCGCCTGCTTCTTTTGCCACATCGGATAGATCGAGTCGCGCAGCACTGGGTTGAGACCCCAGTTGGCGTCGAGCGGTATGGTCGTATTTGGATTGTTGGCGTCTGGTTTAGCGATCGCGATCGTCGGGCGCGACTCGTAATAGAAGTCGCTGCCATACGGCACCAGAAAGTTATTGCAGTCGTAACCGCCGCGCAGAAACACAAACAGAAAGCGCGGCGAGTTGGTCGGCGCTGCAAAAAGTCTGCCGGAAAGCGATAGCGCGGGCAGGGCGGTAGCGCTGGCAGCGGCAAGCAGGAATTCGCGACGGTTCATAACGATCCTCTTTATGATCTCAGCGATAGTTGAAGTCGGGTGACGCCAGCAGAAAGGTGTTCCATTCCACTTGCGAAGTCGCTTTTGCCAGCGCAGTGCGCGTGGCGTCGGACAAATTCGGTTGCAGCGTCTGTTGGAACAAAGCGGAATTGAGCATCGGCGGATCGATGTGCACCACCTCGCCGTCGCCATTGGCGAACAAGCGATTGCGTCCGCTGCCGATGGCGCGCGCAACGTCGAAGCGCTTCGCCATCTGACCGGAGCTGGACCAGCTCGCATCATCGCTTGCCCAGCCGTCCGGCGTGATGTGGCCGTACACGGGTTCGGCCATCTGATTGAGCCAGTTCACCAGTGGATCCGCGTTGGAAATCGGCTTGCCGTCGTAGCTCAAGCGCATGGCTGACACCAGGAATTGCGTGGGGTCTTTGAACTTCTTGGCCTCGCCCTGCGTGATGTACTTCGACAGGAACATCGTGCGCAACACGGCGGCAATATCGCCATCAGTGTTTTGGAATGTTTTTGCCATCGCATCCACGAGCGCGGGCGGTGGATTATCCGAAACGAAATAAGCCGCAAGCTGACGCGAAATGAATTGCGCACACGCCGGTTGCGCGACGATCAGATCGACCGCCTGTTTGATTTCGTTGAAGCCAGAGCCTTTGATGGTATGGCCAAGGAACTGCTTGTCGGAGAAGTCGTGCCTGCCGGGCAGGAATACGAACAAACCGTTTCGTACAATGCCGGGACGCTGATTTAAGAAATTTCCGTCGATGCCGTCGACGACATTCCTTTCGCGTTGCGGGACGATTCCCGCGCCGGTAAGGATCAGCGACAACTGCTGCACATCCTGTTGCGTGTAGCCGGCGTTGACGCCTAACGTATGCAACTCCATCAATTCGCGCGCGTAATTTTCGTTGGTTTTGCCGCGGATATTGTGCGCATTGTCCAAGTACAGCTGCATGGCCGGGCTTTCCAGCGTAGCCATGACCAAGTCCTTGAACTTACCCAGCGCATTCGGACGGATGACGTCTTCTTCATAGTCCGCCGCGAACAAACCGACACCGCCTTTGGCCGCATAAATATTGAAGTGGTTGAGCCAGAACCACACCATCTGCTCTTTCAATTGGTTGCCGCCGTAAATCGCGCGAAGCAGCTCGATTTCGGCGCTTTGGCGATACAGCTCGCGGCGGTATTTTTGAAAATCCTTCTTCGCCATGTCCTTGGCGTTGGTGTCGGCGGCGTCGACTTCCTTCACTTTTTTCTGCTCGTCGCGATATTCCGCCACCAGCTTGGCGGGCGAGGTGTTGTAGACCTCGTAGCTGTTGATCAGCGGCGCGACGGCGGGGGGAAGGGGATCGTCGCCGCCGGCGAGTTGTTGATCGAGAAAGCGGGTGCGCCCGAGTTCTCGATAGCGTTCGATCGTGGCGCTGTCCAGTCCGAAGGTGTCACGACGTAACCATGCGATGTCGTCGGCGCTCAATGGCGCGCTTTGCGTTGCCTGTGTTGGGAGAGACGCAACGAGCGGCGCCGCGCCGACCAGCAGCAACCCCAACCAAGCTGAACTTCTTAGTCGCCGAAACCCTGCAATGCCGATAGCCATATCGGGACTTCCCCTGTTGGACCTTACGCCCTCAACGTGCGGCCACGGGATGCGCTGACCGAAAGGTTGCGAATGGTGACGAATATTCGGCGGTGATTCACAAATTCAGGGCGCAACCGTTAAAGCGGAGTTACGATGCACGATCCCAAGGAGCTCTAGCATGCGCAAAACTTACGACCAAGCCTATTTCGACAAGTGGTACCGCGATCCGAAGCACGCCGTGCGGTCCGCGGCGACGTTGAAGCGCAAGGTCGCGATGGTCGTGGCGCAGGCGGAGTATTACCTGGGCAGACCCATCCGCAACGTGCTCGATGTGGGATGCGGCGAAGGCGTTTGGCGCGCGCCGTTGCGTGCATTGCGCCCGGATGTTCATTACCGCGGATTGGATGCCAGCGAATACGCAGTGCGTCGTTTCGGGCGCAGCCGCAATATCGGATTGGCAAGTTTTGGTCAATTGGCCGAACTGCGATTCGACACGCGCTTCGATGTGATCGTGTGCACGGATGTTTTGCATTACCTCAAGCCTGCCGAGATTCGCGCGGGATTGGTTGGCATCGGCGAGATGCTTGAGGGCGTCGCGTTTCTGGAAGTGTTTACCAATCGCGACGACGTGGATGGCGATCATCACGAACTGCAGCTGCGCGCGCCGTCTTGGTATTTGCGCGAGTTTCGCGAAGTGGGGTTGTTACCTTGTGGATCGCATTGTTATTTGGGCCCGCGCTTGGAGCGGTATATTTCTGCGCTTGAAAGGGCACAGCTTGTGTGAGATTTCCTGCCTTCTACGTTGCCAAGTCATTGGCATAGCAACGTAGGGTAGAAATCAATCCAATCTGGATTCACCGCTTCGATTAGGCGGATTTTCCAAAAGCGCTTCCATTCCTTGAGTTGTTTTTCGCGTGTGATGGCGGATTCCATGGTCGCGTGAAGCTCGTACCAAACCAAGGTATGCACGTCGTGTCGATTCGTGAATCCTTCGACGAAATCGTTCTTGTGCTGCCATATGCGTTTGATCAAATTGCTTGTAACGCCAATGTACAGCGTTCCATTTCTACGGCTTGCAAGTACGTAGACACAGGGCTGCTTCCCATCCATAGGGATGCTTCTCCGTTACGAAGTGTCATTCCGGCGAAGGCCGGAATCCAGTCCAAATAAACCGTGCGAAGCACATTCAAGCTTCTTTATGTTGTGTGCTTCGCACAGCACGTTTGTACTGGATTCCGGCCTTCGCCGGAATGACGTACGGTAGTAGGGAGCTGTAAGGGAATGGTGCGATTAAAAGAGCGCAGCGTCCGTTTAGGCGTGCGAGACGGGGTCCTCAAACCTGCATCACCTTCACACCCGCATTGCGCAGCGCATCCAACATATCCGGCGCCGCGCTGCTATCGGTAATCACCGTATTTAACGTCTGCACCGGCGTAATCACGGACAAACTGCGCTGTCCCAGCTTGCTGGCGTCGAACACGGCGATGGTTTCGCGCGAGACGCGAATCATCAGCGCATTGAGCGAGGCTTCGAGCGGGTCAGGCGTGGTGACGCCGACGTCGGGGTCGAGACCGTCGACGCCTAGAAATAATTTATCGGCGGAAATACGCGAAAGCGCCTGTTCGGCATCCGGTCCGACCAGCGAATACGACGTCTGACGGAGCAAGCCACCAAGCATCATCACGCGGATATTAGGCAGGCCCGAAAGCTCCAGCGCGATATTCAACGCGTTGGTGACGACGGTGAGCGAGTCGAACTTCATCTGCCGGATCTGCCGCGCAATTTCCGCGGTGGTGGAACCGGAATCGAGAATGATGGTGTCGCCGTCGTTGATGAGCTTGGCGGCGGCCTGGCCGATGCGCAGCTTCTGCGGATGCGAGCGCGTCTCCTTGATATTCAGCGGAATATCGTTGGTGACGGCTTGCGTGGCGGGCAAGGCGCCGCCGTGCGAACGCGCGATGGCGCCGACGCGGGCCAGCGCTTCCAGATCGTTGCGGATGGTGACGGTGGAGGTGCCGAAGCGAGCGGCCAGCTCTTCCACGGTGGCGCGGCCGTTGGATTCGATGTGCTCGACGATGAGGCGCCGGCGCTCCTCAACCAGCAAACGTTGCGAGGGGGCGGCAGCGCGGATTTCATTCATGACTAGCTTAGGCCTAGGAGTCTGGCAGCGTTGTCATGGTATATCTTGCGAAGAACCGTGTCTGTCAGACCCAGGCCGTAGATGGACCAGCGCCCTTGCGGAGGGACCTCGGCGGGGGCGTAGTCGAAGTATTCGTCCTCCGTTTCGAGGAAGCGGTAATAGATCTCGTAGAGCTCGTCGCCGAACAGCTGTTGCGGGACGTCGTCGCCATAGGGCGAGGGCACCGCATCGGTGCCGAACAGGATGCGGTCCTGATATCGGTCGAAAAAGCGCTGGGCGGTACGCGGCTGTCGGCCAAGCTCGCCGATGCGTGCGCTGATATCGACCAAAGTGTTGGGGAAACGGTCCAGGCAATCGGCCACGGCGTCGAGATTTTCCGCCCAATTGCCCACGTGCATCAGTGCGAAGGTGGTGTTGGGATGGCGCGCAATCACTCGATCGCGCGCGGCGAGCAACTCTTCGTTGCTGGGAAATTCGGGGCCGTAGAACGACCAATCCGGGTGATTGCTCAGTTCCTCGTAGCGCTCGTTATGTTCGTCCGTGGGCAGGAAAAACGCTTCCGGATCGGACACGTGCATAAACACCGGCATATTGTGCGCGGCGCAGGCTTCCCACATCGGATCGAAGCGGCGGTCGTCCACCGGAACGAGCGGTCCGCTATCGAGCTGTTCGCGCAAGTAAAGCCCCAGCGTTTTGAGCAGTTTCAGTCCACGCGCGCCGACACGATGCGCATGCGCGATGGCGTCGGCCTGCAGCTGCGGAAAATTCGCTTCGGGAAAATGTTCGAACGAAGGTTCGGTGAGCGTGATAAAACGTCCCGGCGCCACTTTGTCGAACAGCGCGATGCTCTGTTCCAGACCTTTGCCCACGCCGCCGGTGAGATTGACCAGCGTGCGAATGCCTTTGCGATCCATCACCGGCAACAGATCTTCGGGTTTGGCGAAGACGACGATTTCTTCGCCGACCGATACACCGTTGCGCACTTTGCTCGACCACGTCAGATGCGTGTGCGCATCGATCACCGGAAAGCGCGGACGCTCGATGCGGTTTTTTTCCACGCGAAGCATGCTGCGCGGTTTGAAATCCTTCAGGCGCAGCTCGCTCTTGCTGCGATCGGGCGCCGTTTGTAGTGGATTCTTGCCGTTGCCCATTTGAACGATGCCAGCGCCACGAGGCGGTGCGCAACAGAAGCATCCTCCGCGGGTTTGCGTGCGGAAGGACCAGGCTGGCGCGCTAGGTTTGCGTTTTTGGTGTGGCATCGCTTTCTGATTTTCAGAAGAACAGAACAAGCTCGTTGATGCATGGGCTGGATATCAAGAGCTTATCGCCTCAACCCCCTCCCCGGTCGGGTGAGGGATGTCGCAGAGCATCCCACCGGGGAGGGAGAGGCGCCGCGCCAAGCTGCATGGGAAGGGGTTAGCCATGCAGTCGCGCGGATTCGGGTCGCGCGTCAGCGCGGGTATTTCGCCATGATCTGATGCACCTGCTTGACCAGCGCGATCGCCTGATCGAGCGGACGCAGCCACATATTTCGGCCGAACATCACGCCGGTTGCGCCGGACGCCATGTAGAACTCCACCTTGCGCAGCACGGCTGCGTCGTCGTCGTTCTTTTCGCCGCCGGAGAACAACACCATGGTGCGTCCCGCCGAGCGCACGACGCGTTGCGTGCGGGCGGAGGCGTCTTCTTGCAGCGTGTTGTAGGGCTTGGGTGCATTGGCGGTGCTGTCGTCGGGTTCGTGCAGTTTCACGATGTCTGCACCGAACTCCAACGCGACGCGCGCGGCGTAATCCTGCGCAAACAAGCTGCCTTTGCCGCCTTTGGCGTCGATGGCGGCGCCGCGCGGATACGACCACATCACCAGCGGCATGCCGAAGCGTTCGCAGTCCTGTCGCACCTTTTCGAACTGGCGGATTTCGTCATGCTGGCGCGGCGTGCCGACGTACATGGTGTAACCGACGGCATCCGCGCCAAGACGCACGGCGTCTTCCACCGAGGCGAACAGCGGCGACGTGGCCTCTGCATCGCTTGGGATATTGGTTTTGCCGTTGAGCTTGAGGATCAGCGGAATTTGCCCGCACCAGTCGCCCATATATTTCTCGGCCAGGCCCACACCCAGGGCGATGGCGGAGAAATTGCCTTCCACCGCAAGCCGGAACTGATATTCCGGGTCGACGGCGGGCGGGTGGGGGAAGAAGTCGGTCGGGCCGTGTTCTAGCCCCTGGTCCAGCGGCAGCACGAGCATGCTGCCGTTGCGGGGGCCGGACCCATACATCAAGCGCCACAGCCGGGTTCGCTTGCCGTGGGAGAGGGAAAGCTTGGAAAACTTTTCGGAAGTTTTCGAAAGGTGTTGTAACGAGTCTTTCATTTCGAATACTCTGGAGGCGTCATCGAATGATTTCAGATTCGAGCGAATTGAGCAAAATGTCAAGACTTCATAAGAAAACGAAAGAAAAAGACATGCTGAGCGATCTCCGGGACCGCCCGGTCGATGAGCAGCACGCGGCGGGCTATGCGGACACGCTGCGCGAGATCCTGCAGCAGCCGGCCACCTGGCGGGACACGTTCGATCTTCTGCAGAGCACAGTAGCGCAGCAACGGCTGGCGAAGGCGCTGGACCCGCGGCCTGCGCATATCGTGCTCACCGGGTCGGGCAGTTCCATCTATATCGGCGAATGTCTGGCGCCCTTGCTGCAGCAGGGGCTGGGCATTCCCGTGCAGGCCATCGCCGCAGGCACCTTGCTGACGCATTGGCGCAGCGTATTGCCGCAAGGGCCGGGCTTGCTGATATCGATCGCGCGTTCGGGCGATAGCCCCGAGAGCGCGGCGATCGTCAACAGCTTGCTGGCCGATGCGCCCGCGTGGCGGCATTTGGTGATCACCTGCAACGCCGACGGCAAGCTCGCGACGCAGTATCGCCACGAACCGCGCGTGACCGCCGTGGTGCTGGACGAGCGCACCAACGATCGCAGCCTGGTGATGACCAGCAGCTTCACCAATTTGCTGGTGGGTGGTCTGGGCGTGCTGCACGACACGCGCTCCGCGCTGACCGCGAACGCGATCGACGTGGCAGCGGCGAATGCGCAACACATCTTCGACAAGCACGGCGACGCGATCGCTGCGTTGGCGCAGCGCGATGTGCGATCGATCGTTTATCTGGGTAGTGGCGCAGCGTTCGGCGCGGCGCGCGAAGGCGCGTTGAAAATGCTGGAGATGACGGGCGGCAAAGTCGTCACCATGGCCGAAACGTTTCTCGGTCTGCGCCACGGACCGATGTCGTTTATTCATCCGCACACGGTAACGGTCGCGATACTGTCGCCCGATCCGGCGGTGCGTCGTTTCGAGTGCGATCTGCTGCGTGAGTTGTCGCGCAAGCAGTTGGGCATGGCGAAGTTGATCGTCGGTAACGACATTCCGGCGGATGTGTTGTCGCCGGGCGATGTGACCATCGATACGACGCTTTCCGCATCGAACGCGGACGTGCCTGCCGTGTTGTCCGGTGTTGTGGCCGCGCAATTGCTGGCGTTTTTCCGCTGCCTGGAACTCGGCGGCAAGCCCGATACGCCTTCCGAAGGCGTGCTCACGCGCGTGGTCGAAGATTTCGCGTTGCACGGAGCGACGCCATGACATCGCACGAGCAGCCTGTACGCATTCTGGTGGTCGGCGAAATCAACGTTGATTTCGTCTTCAAGGGTTGTCACGCCTTGCCCACGCCGGGCAAGGAAGTGTTGGCCGACGACTTTGTGATGACGCCCGGCAGCTCCTCGATGATTTGCGCGATGGGATTAGCGCGCCTGGGCAATCGCGTCGCGTTCCATGGGTGTCTTGGCGCGGACGCGTCGGGCGCGTTTTGCTTGGACGCGCTGCGCGATGCGGGTATCGATGTTTCGACGTTGCATCCCGATCACGCGTTGCGCACCGGCGTCACGGCGTCGTTGTCGACGCCGCAGGATCGCGCGCTGGTGACGTTCGCCGGCGCGATGTCGGAGTTGCGCGCGGAAGACATCAAAGACGAGTGGCTGAAGAACGCGCATCACTTGCACGTCTCGTCGTACTACCTGCAACAAGGCTTGCGTCCGGGCATTCGCGATTTGTTTGCGCGCGCGAGCGCGGCCGGGCTCACCACCTCGCTCGATCCGGGTTTCGACCCGACGCAAACCTGGGGCGAAGATCTGCTCGACGTTCTGAAGCACGTCGACGTCTTTTTGCCCAACGAAGATGAATTGCTCGCCATTACGGGGCGCAGTGAGCTTCACGATGCACTGACCAGCGTGCAAAACGGCCGCACGCGCACCGTCGCAAAACGCGGACGCCAAGGCTGCACCAGCTTGTACGAAGGGCAGTGGCTCAATGTGCCGGCGTATCCCGTCGATGCCATCGATACCACCGGCGCGGGCGATTCCTTCGACGCCGGCTTTCTGCACGCCTGGCTGCGCAAGCTGCCCTGGGTCGATTGCATGCGCTGGGGCAGTGCGTGCGGCAGTCTTTCTACGCGCGGTGTCGGCGGTACGACGGCGCAAGCGACGGCAAGCGAAGCATCGGCTTTGCTGACGGAGACGCCATGATCACCGTCGCCGGCTTCAACACCGCTATCGATCGCTTGATCCATATCGATACGTTGACGCCCGGCGACGTGCATCGCGTGCGCGAAGAAAAGGTTTATCCGGGCGGCAAAGGCGTGCATGTCGCGCAAACCATTGCGGCGCTCGGCGAGAAAGTTCAACTGATCGGTTTGGTCGATGCGACGCATCGGGATTTCATCGCGCGTCGCATGCGCGAGCGCGGCGTCGCTTTCCAGGGCGTGATGGTCGGCAGCGAGTTGCGGCAGTGCTTCGCGCTGAAAGAGAAAAGTGGGCGCATGACGGAGATCTTGGGGCAGGGGCCCCAATTGAGCGAAGCCGAAGGCGAAGCGCTGCTTGCGGCATTTCGGCAGAGCGTCGAAAACAGCGAGCTGGTGATTCTCTCCGGCAGCCTGCCGCGCGGTTTGCCCGATACGACCTACGCCGAACTAGTCGATTACGTAAACAGCCGCGGCAAGCGCTGTTTGGTCGATGCGAGCGGCGCAGCGTTGCGTCATGCCATCGACGCGAAGCCGTACTTGGTGAAACCCAATCGCGACGAAGTCAGCGATCTGGTCGGCAATCCAGTCATCGACATGCAAGCCGCCGAAGCGGCGGCGATAGCGCTGCGCGAGCGCGGTATCGCCATGCCGGTTGTCACGATGGGCGAATTGGGCGCCGTCGCCGCCGGGGACGCAGGTGTATGGCATGCGCAGCTCAGTCCCGAGCACGTGCGCAATGCGGTGGGATCGGGCGATTGTTTTCTCGCTGGCACGGCGGTCGCCCTTCAGCGGCATATGAGTTTGGCGCAGGCATTGCGCATGGCCGTCGCGTGCGGTGTCGCCAACGCGCAATCGGAAGAAACGGGTTTTGCAGAAAGCAGCGTCGTGGAGTCGCTGCTTCCGACCGTGCACGTTCAACGCATACGTCCGGCGTTGGGTGCGCAAGTCGGATCGTCACAGTGATGGTGGCACGGAGTTGTAGACAAAAAACCAAATCCGCGTCGTAAGGGGAGCTTTCGGCCGGATACCACAACACGCGCACACGGGAGAGCGTCTCCAAGTGATGCGGCATTACCACATGGGAGGGTTGTTCCTGATGTATGCAAAGAAATCCAAGCGCGACGCCATAGCGCACGGCACGACGAGCACCAACACGTCGACTGCAACGCGCAACCTACTATCGCAACGAAAGCGTCTTGTCGCCGTGATGGCCACGTTGTTGGTGTCGGCGGGCGCATACGGCCAGTCGACCACCAGTAGCATCTACGGTCAGGTGTCCGCACCGAGCGGCGCGACCATTCAAATTCGCAGCAATACGGGCGTCTCGCGCACCGTAGGCGTGGATAGCGCCGGCCGTTACAACGCGACGCAGTTGCCGATCGGCACGTATTCGGTGACCTTGCTGCAAAACGGTACGGCGGTGCAGACGCGCGACAACATCACGTTGAAAGTCGGCATCGGCGAAAACGTATCGTTCGCCAGCGCCGTCTCGGCGAAGCAGTTGGCGGGCGTGTCGGTGTCGGCCAATGCAACGCCGCCGATCGACGTCAGTTCGGTCGACTCGCGCACGGTGGTGACGTCGCAGCAGTTGGCGGCATTGCCGCTGCCGCGTTCGGCCGAAGCCGCTGCGCTGCTTGCGCCGGGCACGGTCAGCAACGCGGCCGGCGCCAAGAGCACGACCGGCAATCCGCTGATCAGCTTCGGCGGCGCAGCCGCGCCGGAGAACGCGTACTACATCAACGGTTTCAACACGACCGATCCCAATGGCGGCGCGGGCGGCATCACCTTGCCGTACGGTTCGATCGATCAGGAAGAGGTTTACACCGGCGGCTATAGCGCGCAGTACGGTCGTTCCGACGGCGGCGTGTTGAACATGGTCGGCAAGAGCGGCACCAACGAATGGCATTTTGGCGCGCAGTACGAATACGCGCCATCTGGTCTGCGTGACAGCCAGATCAACACGTATTACGCCAACGGTCTGCCGCCGACGCCGGTCGCGGGCAATCTGTTTCAGCCCAACAACAAGGATACACAGTGGCAATCCGTGTACGACCTGTATGTCGGCGGCCCGATTATCAAGGACAAGTTGTTCTTCTTCGCGTCGGCCGAATCGAGCACGCAGGGTACCTATAGCGTCAATCCGGTTTCTTCGGGAACGTCTGGTAATCAGGGTCCTCCCGGCACATCGGATCACACCACGACGCGCTTGCCTAAGTACTACGTCAAGATCAACTGGAACATCAGCGACAAGAATCTGCTTGAACTGACTACCGCATCGAGCAAGCAAGAGCAGAGCGGTTCGATCTACAACTACAACTACGCAAGCCTCAGCGACGGCGCATTCCGCGGTTTCCAGGAAAACACAAAGACCGGCGGCGAATTCTGGTCGGGCAAGTTCACCAGTTACATCACCGATAGCCTCACCTTCACGGCTATGTACGGCAAGATGAAGACGTTCGGTTATGCCATCCCGCAAGATTACGACGCGAATGATCCGTACATCAGCGGCGCGGTCAATCAGAATCCTGCTTACAACGGCGGCGTGCCAAACAATGGCTCGCAAACCATTAGCCAGCTCAGCAATCCGAACTACCACAGCAGCAATCTGCGTCTGAGCCTTACGTACACGCTGGGCAGCCACACGATCACAGGCGGTATCGATAATGTGATCTATGGTGCCTTCAACGCAGGCTCCGCGTCGTCGGGCCCGGGCTATTCGTGGGGTTATGACCAGACCAACACGCCGAATGTGCCGATCTCGCCGAGCCTCGGCGTGCCGGCGATTGGCGGCTTTCCGAACGGTGCCAGCGGCTATTACGTCGAGCAGGATGTCTTCAACAATCTGTATCGGTTGAAGGCGTACGAAAACGCACAGTATTTGGAAGACCAATGGCAAGTGAGCGATCGCTGGCTGGTGTCCATCGGCGTGCGCAATGACACCTACGTCAACAAGATCAACGCGGAACAAACGCCGTATATCCGTCAGACCACACCGTCGTGGCAGCCGCGCGTCGGTTTCAGCTGGGATGTGAATGGCGACGGCACGTTCAAGGTGTATGGCAATGCGGGTCGCTACAACCTCGGTACGCCGTTGGTATCCGGTAACGCGGCCAACGGTTACACGAGCACGCAGCAATACTTCACCTACAGTGGCATCGCGCCGAACGGTGCGCCGACGGGACTGACGCAGGTTTCCGCACCGGTATCGGCCGACGGCGCTTACGGCCAATTGCCCGATCCGCGTTCGGTCACTGCGGTCAGTTTGAAATCGCAGGAGCAGGACGAATACATCCTCGGTTTCACCAAGGCTGCGGGCGACAAGTGGATCTACGGCTCCAAGTTCACGCGCCGTCTGCTGCGTCATGACATCGATGATTATTGCGACACCGCGACGGTTGCGGCCGTGGCCGCGCAGCAAGGCATCGTCGACGCCAATCAGGCGACTTGCTATTACATCAATCCGGGCGAGGCGAACACGTTTGCCGTGCAAGATCCGACCGGCGCGTTCCACAACGTCACGCTGAGCAACGCACAGATGCGCTTCCCGCATATGGTGCGCAGCTACTACTCGCTGGAATCGTTCCTTGAACATCCGTTCGACGGCACGTGGTACGGCAAGGTCGACTATCTGTTCTCGCGCAGCTACGGCAACACGGAAGGCCAGAGCGAAACGGACATCATGTCCAGCGGCGGCACACAGAATACCGACTGGGATTTCCCACAGCTGATGTATTTTGCCAACGGTCCGCAGGGCAACGACCACACGCATCAGATCAAGGCGTTCGGTTACTACCAGCTGACGCCGGAATGGCAGGTGTCAGCGAACCTTCTGCTTGTCTCCGGCGGTCCGAAGTATTGCCTCGGCTTGTACGGTCCGGATCAAAGCGACCCGGTGGGCTACGGCTCGCTGTACGCGTGGTGCAATGGGCAGCCCAATCCGCCGGGCACCAACGGTCGTTTGCCGTGGATGAAAGAACTCGATCTTGGCGTGCGTTATCGACCGGCCTTTGCCGATCACAAGCTCGCTTTCAGTTTGGACGTGTTCAACGTGACCAACAGCCAAGTCGCACTCAATCGCGTCTGGGAATACAACAGCAACGACACGGGTACGCCGAATCCGCTGTATGGCACCGCCGAGTTGTTGCAGCAGCCGCGCTACGTGCGGTTCGGTGTGACCTACGACTATTGATTCGATGCTTGGCCTTGTCCCCGATCGTCGCAGCGGGTTACCGCTGCGACGATCGGTGGATTGCGTAACCACGTAAGGATGTACGGATATGCCCCAAACTTTGAAGATGCCCCGCAATCTGCTGGCGCTTGGAACGGCTGCAGCGGTTGCTGTCGTTATGTTCAGCGCTTCGCAGGCGCTCGCGGCGTCGACGCATGACGCCTATTCCTTTGGCAACGCTGCGATATCGGCGAGCTGGCAACCAAAAGATTCACATGTCGGAACGCTGACGCTGACCGATCATGTCAATCAGCGCGACATCTCGGTTGTATCGCCGTTTACATTGACGTTCCGCCATGGCGAGAAGCTGGATGCGTCGCAATTCGCCTTGCTGGCGGCGCCAACAGAAGTGGCGCTCAAGGCGCAGCCCAACGCATCGCGCGAAGCGGAGCGTTTGCCCGGGCGCGCGATCAAAGCAAGCTTCGGCGACGCGAATGGTCGCGTTCGCATTGATTGGGAGTGGGTGCAGCGCGAAGGTAGCGATTATCTGCGCGAAATCGTCACCGTTACGGCGTTGAAGCAAGACGAAGACATTTCGCGCGTCGATCTCCTGCAGTTGAAGATGGATGGCGCGGAAGTCGTCGGCACGGTGAAAGGCTCGCCGGTGGTGGCAGGCAACGATTACGCGGGATTCGAACAACCGTTGTCGGACAGCGAAGTGCGCGGCGACAAAGTGCATCTGTGGATGGACGAAGGACTGCCGTTGCCGAAAGGGCAATCGATCACCTATTCCGCCGTGGTAGGCGTAACGCACGGCAATCAGCTGCGGCGCGATTTCGCTACGTACGTGGAGCGTGAGCGCGCACATCCGTATCGTCCGTTTCTGCACTATAACTCTTGGTACGACATCGGCTTCTTCACGCCCTATACCGAAGCGGAAGCGCTGGATCGCATTAACACGTTCGGCCAGGAGTTGACGGTCAAACGTGGTGTGAAGCTCGATTCGTTCCTGTTCGACGACGGTTGGGACGATCGCAGCGGCAGTTGGCATTTCAGCAAAGACTTTCCGCATGGATTTGTGCCCTTGCGCGACGCAGCCGCGAAATACGGCGCCGCGCCAGGCGTTTGGCTATCGCCGTGGGGCGGTTACAGCGAGCCCAAGCAGGAACGCATCACCAACGGCAAAGCATCGGGATATGAAATCATCGATGGCGGCTTTGCGTTGTCGGGACCAAAGTATTACCAGCGCTTCCACGATGCCGTGATGGAGCTGTTGAGCAAGAACGGGATCAATCAATTCAAGTTCGATGGCACTGGCAACGTCAGCAGCGTCTTTCCCGGCAGTCGTTTCACCAGCGATTTTGCCGCGGCGATTCAGTTGATCGAAGACATCCGCAAGGCCAAGCCCGATACGTATATCAATCTCACCACGGGTACGTGGGCATCGCCGTTCTGGTTGCGCTACGCCGATTCCATCTGGCGCGGCGGCGAAGACGATTGGCATACCGGCGTTGGCACTGAGCGCGAGCAGTGGATCACCTACCGCGACCAGCAAACTTACGAAAACATAGTGATCCAAGGTCCGTTGTTTCCGATCAATTCGTTGATGCTCCACGGGATTATTTACGCGCAGAAAAATAAGCGCCTGAACACCGATCCGGGGCATGACTTCGCCAACGAAGTGCATTCCTACTTCGGTACGGGCACGCAGTTGCAGGAGATGTACATCACACCGTCCTTGCTTACGAAGGATGATTGGGACGTGCTGGCGGACGCCGCCAAGTGGTCGCGCGCCAATGCCCAGGTGTTGCGCGATTCGCATTGGATCGGCGGCGATCCCGGCCGGCTCGATGTGTACGGCTGGGCGGCGTGGTCGCCGAGCAAGTCGATCGTCACCTTGCGCAATCCGGATTCGCATCCGCAGACGGCGGTGATCGATTTGCAGCGTCAGCTCGAATTGCCGCATGACGCGAAGCGCGAGTTCACCGTGCACAATGTCTGGAAAATCGGCGGCGATGTGCCCACGCATATGAGCGCCGATCATGTGAGCACCATCACGCTGGCGCCGTTCGAAGTTTTGACCCTTGAACTGACGCCTTGAGGTACGCTCCGGCCTCCTGAGCGATGGATGGGGCGCGCATCCATCCATCGCTTGTCGATGCCGGCGTACGCGTTGCGCGCGCCGGCTTACGTCATGCGGAAGGTAAGGACTTATGCAACGACGCGATTTTCTACGATTTGCGGTGTTGACGCCGCTGGCCGCGGCGATCCCAGTCGCGTTCGGCGAGGCCAACAAAATCTCCGGCGTTGAACCGGCGCCGGATGGAAAGTCGCATACGTTCGAACTCGCGCATCAACATTTTCTGCTCGATGGCGCGCCGTTCCAGATCCGCAGTGGCGAAATGCATCCCGCGCGCATTCCGGCCGAGTATTGGCTGCATCGCATTCGCATGGCCAAGGCGATGGGGCTAAACACCATCGCCATCTACTTGATGTGGAATTACTTCGAGAGCGAGCCCGGCCAGTTCGATTTCACTACCGAGCGTCGCGATTTCGTGCGCTTTATAAACTTATGTCAGCAGGAAGGGATGTGGGTGTATTTACGCCCAGGCCCGTATGTATGCGCCGAATGGGATTTAGGTGGGCTTCCCGCTTATCTGTTGCGTGATCCATCGATTCGCGTGCGCACCAAAGACGACGCACGCTATATGCAAGCCGTACAGCGTTATATGGATGCGGTCGCGCCAAAGATTGCGCCGTTGATGGCAAGTCGCGGCGGCCCGATTCTGATGATGCAGATCGAAAACGAATACGCGTCGTTCGGTCACGATCTCGCCTATCTGCAGCGCCTGAAATCGATGTGGCAGGCGCACGGTATCGAAGGCCCGTTCTCCGTGGCCGATGGACTGGGTCAAATCCAGAAGACAGGCACGTATGTGCCAGGCGCAGCGCTCGGCTTGGATGGCGATACAGATTTTGCGGCCGCGCAAGCGCTTGCCGGCGAAATGCCAGTGTGGATGAGCGAAGGTTATCCTGGCTGGCTTACGCACTGGGGCGATCCGGATTTTCAAACCGGCAATTACCTTCCCACCTTACGGAAGCTGATGGCGGAAGGCCGCTCGTTCAATTTGTACGTGGTGCATGGCGGCACCAATTTCGGTTTTACGGCGGGCGCGAATGCACGTGACGACTACGCCAACTTCGAACCCGTTATCACGAGTTACGACTACGGCGCGCCGATCAATGAGCGCGGCGAATCCACGCCGAACTATCACGCGTTTCGCAAACTGATTGCCGAGCATGTTTCGCACACGGTTCCCGAGCCGCCGGCGCCGCCGCCGACCATGCATTTCCCGGATGTGATAGCGCATCCCTACGCGTCGATCTGGGACAACTTGCCGTTGCCGTCGCGGATGGTGAAGAAGGCCGATCCGAACGAGATTTTGTTTGCGCAGAATCAAGGCATGGTGGTGTACCGCAAAACGTTGTTGAGCGGCGGCATGCTCGATATGGAGGGCTTGCGCGACTACGGCACAGTGTTCAGCGACGGCAAGTATCTAGATTACGTGTCGCGCGTAAATAAACCTGGTTTGCACGTGAAGAACTACGTGGATATTCCGCCGCCCGCGAATGGCGCGGGCGTGATCGTGGATATTCTGGTCGACAGTTTCGGCCATGTGGGTTATGGCCAGGCGATGTACGACTTCAAAGGCATCGTCGGCGCGGTCACGCTGGACGGCGAAGAACTGCACAACTGGCAGGCGCACAGCTTGCCGATCGATGAGGCGTACGTCGCCGGCCTTCCGCCGATGCGCGCCGATTCGCCGTCCAAGCAACGACCCGGCATGTTCTTTAAAGCTATCGTCAAGTTGGACAATACGGGCGATTGCTACATCGATATGAGCGAGTGGAACAAAGGCTATCTGTGGGTCAACGGCAAGTTGCTCGGGCGCTATTGGCGTATCGGTCCGCAACAGCGGTTGTATTGCCCGGCGTCATGGCTTTCGCGTGGACACAACGAGTTGCTGGTGTTCGATATGCATCTTGTTGCGCCGACGACGATTCGGTGCAGCGATCGATTGAATGGATGATCTATCTGCTTGCCTGATGTCACTCCCTCCCGTACGTGTAGTAGGGGAGAGCAGATGCGTCAGAACTGCACGTGTGCGCGCAATCCTGCAAATCGCGCAGGTCCGCGATCGCGGTTGTAGCCGGGATTGCGAATGAACTGCAGATCGGGGCTGATGGTGAGGTGATCGATCACTGCGATGTTGTAGTACACCTCAGCAATCTGTTCCGGTCCGTAGCGCAGCGCGCCATCGCCTAGCAAAAAGCCTTCGCCACCTAACGACAAATACTGCGCGTGTTCGTGCGAAAGCCCGTTGATGGCGACGCCGACGCCGAGATGATCGTCGGATCGTCCCCAATGCACGCCGGATAACTGAAAGCCGCCGCTCAGCAAACGATCGACTTCGGTGAAGATAAACGATTCGGCCTTTCCATTGTTCCAGCCTGCGCGCATAAAGAAGCCGGTGTCGCCGTTGTCGGCAATCGGAAGCTCGCCGTTGATGCCGAAACCGAATTTATGACGGCCAGGTGCGTCGTCGGCGTGGATGTCTGGTGTTTGTCCCGTCTGTTCGGCGATCTCGATGGCTTGCTGATAAAGGCCCATGTTTCCCCGGTTGTAGTAACCGAGGAAACGCAGCGCCCAACCATCCTGTTTCGGCTGCAAGGTCAATTCGAGTTGCTGTCCGTTGGACGCGCTCAACGATTTCAGCAACGCTTGTCCGTTCGCTTCGACCGGCATGCGGTAGATGCCGTAGCGCAAACTCCAGGTTGGCATGATCCATCCGATCACTAAACCATCGGTATAGCCGCGCGTATCGGAAGCAAAATCCCAGGTGGTGTTGTTCCACAGCGACCAATTCATAAACTGCGTGCGCGTGGCGTTGGCGTAGCGGTTTTTATCGAAGTCGTCGTTGACGGCCATAAAGCCGATTTTTACTTCGATATGTTTGGTGGCTTCGTGATCGGGCAATTGATCCTGTCCGCGTTCGACGGCCGTTGTTTCATCGCTCAGCGGCAACACCCAACGCAGATAGTCGCGCGCCACGTAAGGCCGCTTGCCTAGACTGGCCACGCCCGAACGAATGATGTCGCCGTTGGTGAGGCCGCCCAAACCGGTGGCGTTGCTGACGCCTTCGCCTTTGAACATCTCTACGTCGAAGTAATACTGAAAATGCCAGGGCAGGGCGACGCCGAAGTACACGCCAAAGGTGTGCGAACGCGCGGTCGATCCGTTCGGATCGAGGCTCAGCGGACCTTGATAAGGCGAATGCACACGCGACTGATTCTGATCCACAAACGTATATTGCGCGCCGAGCCATTGCGGCACGAACAGCGGCGCGTCGTCGGCATGCGCGATCAGCGGCGCGCCGGCGATCAGCGCGAACGATAAAAGCGTGCGTAGGGCGCGGCGGTTTTGCGTTTTGATCATGAGAGCGAGGAGAAGGCGCCCGATAACAGTGCGCCGATGATGCTGCAGGGCCTGGGAGGAGCTGTCAACGCACTGCGTGAGACATCTTCGCAAGATTGGCCCCTCATCCCAACCTTCTCCCCAAAGGGGAGAAGGAGAAAAAACAAAAAGCCACCTTGCGGTGGCCTTTTGCGAGTTACGTGACACAACGATTACGCGCTGCGCGACGCCTTCTTGCGATCGTTTTCCGTCAGATGCTTTTTGCGCAGACGGATTTCCTTCGGCGTGACTTCGACCAACTCGTCGTCGTCGATAAAGTCCAGCGCCTGTTCGAGCGAGAACTTGGTCGCCGGCGTCAACTGGATTGCGTCATCTTTGCCCGATGCGCGCATATTGGTCAGCGGCTTGGGCTTGATGGCGTTGACAGTGAGGTCATTGTCCTTGGCGTGGATGCCCACCAGCTGACCTTCATACACCGAGTCGCCTTCCGCGGCGAACAGCTTGCCGCGATCTTGCAGCGGCCCGAGCGAATAAGCGGGCGTGTTGCCGGCGGCGTTGGCGATCATCACGCCGTTGAGGCGCTTGGCGATCTGGCCTTCTTCCTTCGGACCGTAATGATCGAACACGTGGAACAGCAGGCCCGAACCCTGGGTGAGGGTCTTGAACTGGTTCTGGAAGCCGATCAGTCCGCGCGCAGGAATCATGTATTCCAGGCGAACGCGGCCTTTGCCATCCGGCTCCATGTTCTTGAGCTGGCCTTTGCGCACGCCCAGGCGTTCCATCACCGGACCCTGGTGATTTTCTTCCACGTCCACCACCAGCTGTTCGATCGGCTCCATCTTCTGGCCGTCGATTTCCTTGATGATCACTTCCGGACGCGACACGGCCAGCTCATAACCTTCGCGGCGCATGTTTTCAATCAGTACCGATAGATGCAATTCACCGCGGCCGGAGACGAGGAACTTGTCGGCATCGGAACCTTGCTCGACCTTCAGCGCCACGTTGTGGACCTGCTCGCGATCCAGGCGATCCTTCAGCTGGCGGCTGGTGAGGAACTTGCCGCCGGAGAGATCTTTGTTGCCGGCGAACGGCGAGTTGTTCACCTGGAAAGTCATGCTGATGGTCGGTTCGTCGACGGTGAGCGCGGGCAGCGCTTCGGGTGCGTCGAGCGCGCAGACCGTGTCGGAAATGGTCAGCTCTTGAATGCCGGAGATGGCGACGATGTCGCCGGCTTCGGCGGTGTCCTGCTCGATGCGCTCAAGACCGAGGAAGCCGAGCACCTGCAGCACCTTGCCTTGGCGCTTTTTGCCGTGGCGATCGATCACCGCGACCGGCATGTTCTTCTTCAACGTGCCGCGCTGGATGCGGCCGATGCCGATCACGCCGACGAAGTTGTTGTAGTCGAGCTGGCTGATGCGCATCTGGAACGGACCGGTGGGGTCCACGTCCGGCTTCGGCGCGTGGTCCATGATCGCCTGGTAAAGCGGGGTCATGTCGCCTTCGCGGGCGTCGTGATCGAGCGAGGCGTAACCGTTCAGTGCGGACGCGTAGACGATCGGGAAATCCATCTGCTCCGGCGTGGCGCCGAGACGGTCGAACAGATCCCACACTTGCTCCACCACCCAGTCCGGGCGCGAGCCGGGGCGGTCGATCTTGTTCACCACGACGATGGGCTTGAAGCCCATGGCGAATGCCTTTTGCGTGACGAAGCGCGTCTGCGGCATCGGGCCGTCCATCGCGTCGACCAGGATCAGCACGGTGTCCACCATCGACAACACGCGTTCCACTTCGCCGCCAAAGTCGGCGTGGCCTGGGGTGTCGACGATGTTGATGCGGTTTTCGCGCCAGGTGATAGCGGTGTTCTTGGCCAGGATGGTGATGCCGCGTTCCTTTTCCTGGTCGTTGCTGTCCATCACGCGTTCGGCCAGCACGGTGCGTTCGGACAGGGTGCCCGACTGCTTCAGCAGCTGGTCGACGAGGGTGGTTTTGCCGTGGTCGACGTGGGCGACGATGGCGATATTGCGCAGGTTTTCGATGGACATGGATAAAGGGCTCGGGCGCGCCATAAGGCTGCCGCGCTGGTTTCGGTAGGGTTAACTTGCGGATTATACAGGGTTATGTGACAGGTTGCTTGCTGGCCTTTTTGCGCCCTCTCCCCGTCGGGGAGAGGGCTGGGGTGAGGGGCAACCTCGCCGGATGACTTTTCACTGTGCTTTTTGAATTTGCCGCGCCTGTGAGCATTGCCTGCGGCGCTTTCGGTCCTGAAGGACCGAGTCACTTTCTCTTGCTTGCCCAAGAGAAAGTAACCAAAGAGAAGGGCACCCCCGAGGGTGCGCTTGGCGGGCGTCCTGCCCGCCAAGTCCGTGAAGGACTGGCGGGGCTTTTCGACAGCACATCCTGTGCTGACGAAAAGGCATGGGCATCCATGCCCATGCCCCCTACGAGGCCTGATCCGCCAGCCCTTCACCACACCCAAGGGACCCCGGGAAGAGCGGCGCGCCTTCCTGGCGCGCACTTTGTGCCGGCGCTTTGCGCCGGTATCACGCCTCGGCGTCTTCCTCTTCCTCGTCCTCTTCTTCGTCTTCCTCAAATTCGGCGAGCTCTTCAACACGCACGAAGTTGGCGGCGTCGTCGGCGAAGGCGATGTGTTTGCCGTCGGCGTGCATCGGGCGCACGGTCTGCGTCTTGTTGCCGTTGTCGATGGTTTCTACGAGCGCGAAGCAGATCAGAGTGGATGCGCTTTCTTCGCCGCTTTCGTCGTAGACGGCGACCCAGCCCGTGGCGGGAAGAAGTTGCAGGATGTTCGTTTGCTTGGACATGACGGCTCCGCGTGATGAAAACGCGCAAGCTTGCCCGGCGTGCATGACGATCGCAAGCGCGAAGTGTGTAAGCGAGCTTACTTTGCAACCTCGACGTCGTCGCCGCAGAAATATCTCGATAGGATGGGCGATGCGTCCATCCTGTTGTCGCAAGCAACGGCGAAAGAGGTTTCCATGCAAGCACTCGAATTCATGCAGAGCGAGGTGTTAGTCACCACGCATCGCGATGGCGACGATCTGCTTAGTGCAGGACTCGGGCTCGATGGTTTGAAGGGCATGCCGGTCGCATTTGCGGACGCCGCGCACCCGGACGCACAGACATTGCGTCGGCGGGCGATTCAGATGAGTTGGAAAGGGATTGCCGATCTCGGTCCGCTCGGTGGATACGGCACGGTCTACGGCGCAGCGCCGGATGTGCCGGGCAGGGAGTATCAGGCGTTTGCAACGATTCCCAGCGCGCGTGCGCCGCATCGCGTGTTGGTGCAGGTGCCGGATGATTTCGACCATGCGCATCGTTGTCTGGTAGTGACGGCATCGTCGGGTTCGCGCGGTATTTACGGCGCGATTGCGCTTGCCGGTGCATGGGGTTTGCCGCGTGGTTGCGCGGTGACGTATACGGATAAGGGAACGGGTTCCGGCTATTTCGATTTTTCCGACGACAGCGGCGCTGCGTTGAATGGCGAACGCGCCAAGCGCGGGACGGCGATGTTGGAATTCGAACCGCGCGAAACGAAAGGCGAAGGCATCGCGTTCAAGCATGCGCATTCGGGCGACAACCCGGAGGCCGATTGGGGACGCCATGTATTGCAGGCGGTGCAGTTCGGTTTGGCGATGTTGGATCGTGCGTTTCCGGGCGAAGCGCCGTTTACGCCACGAAACACGAAGATCATCGCGACAGGTCTTTCCAATGGCGGTGGTGCGGTGTTGCAGGCGGCGGGATTCGACGATGGCGGCATGCTGGCCGGTGTCGTCGCGCTCGAACCGAACGTACATACGCCGCAACACGGACGCGCTGCATTCGATTACATGACGGAGGCGGCCATGTGGCTGCCGTGCGCGTTGATGGATCAACGCTACGCATCGACGCCGTTCGCACGCGATGCGAACGGTGCGCAGCATGCGGCGTGGACGGCGCGTTGCGCCAGGCTGCACGCGCAAGGTTGGTTGAAATCGTCGACGGTCGAAGAAAAAGCGGTGGAGGCGCACACGCATTTGCGCAGCACCGGTTGGACGGATCGCGTGATGGCAACGGCGGCGTCTTCCACCGCGTTGGATTTGTGGCGCGTGATCGATGTGGCGTATGCATCGGCCTATTTGCGTCGCGATGCGAACGACATGCCTTGCGGTTTTCGCTACGCCGCGATGGTCAACGGCCGACCCGGCGTCGCGGACGAGGCGACACGCGCGAGTTGGTGGGCCGATGCGGCGGGGATTCCTCCGGGAAACGGCATCGGTTTGTTCGGTGGCGTCGACGAAAGCGCCGATCCGACATGGAGAGGCATTGCAGGCCTTCGCCAGTTGTGGACGGGCGACGACGCGGATGCGCGTGCGCTGCATGCTTCGGTTCGAACGCTCGCTGCGCAGCTGCCGAGCAAAGAGCTGCCTCTGTGGGTGGTGCACGGTGCCGACGACGGCCTGCTTCCTACTGTCTTCACGTCAGAGCCTTACGTTGCCTGGCTGCGCGCCGAAGGTCGGCAGCCGCTGTATTGGAAAGTGCCGTATGCCCAGCATTTCGACGCGTTCCTTGCGTTGCCGGGTTTTGGCAATAACCATCTGCCGCTGTTGCCCTACGGTTACGCAGCGCTGGATCGCCTCTGGGCCCATCTTTTCGAAGGGCAGCCCTGGCCTGCGGATGTGCCGACGCCTCAAGGAACGGCGCGTGGCGCCGGGCTGCTGCAGGCGAGCATGCTGGGGGCTATAGGGTCTGTTTTGGTTCACCTGTAAGCGGCCCTAAAGGGTATCCTTATGGGCTTAGCACTCGGCTTCGCTTCGGGTGTTATCGCTCAACTTTTACGAGGAACATCCATGGCCATTCAAGTTACGATCACTACCAATCGCGGCCCGATCCATCTGCGTTTGCACGAAGACAAAACACCGGTGACGGTGGCGAGTTTTGTCAATCTGGCGCGTCGCGGTTATTACGATGGTTTGTCGTTTCATCGCGTGATCGCCGACTTCATGATCCAGGGCGGCTGCCCCGAGGGCAGTGGTCGCGGCGGTCCAGGTTATCGTTTCGAAGACGAATTCCATGCGTCGCTGCGCCATGACAAGCCCGGCATTCTGTCGATGGCCAATGCCGGTCCGCGCACCAACGGCAGTCAGTTCTTCATCACGCACGGCGCGACGCCGTGGCTGGACGGCAAGCACAGCGTGTTCGGCGAAATTGTCGGCGCCGACGACCAGGCGGTGGTCAATGCGATCAAGCAAGGCGACACCATCGAGAAGGTGACCCTGGAAGGCGACGTGGACGCATTGCTCGCCGCGCAGGCCGATCGCGTCAAGGAATGGAACACGGTGCTCGACCAACGCGGCTGATTCGCGTTTTAGAACATTTCCACCTAAGGCCGCCATGGTTCGCCATGGCGGTTTTTTTTCACGAGTTTGTTACCACCCTGTAGCCAATCCGGACATAGAATCGCGGGGTTCGGCTTCCCTACTTCAAAGGAGTGCAGTGATGTCCTTACTCGGCAATTTGACCAGTATGTTGAGCGGCGGTCAGGGCGACGCGGGCGGCGCATCGTCGCTGGTGTCCGTGGCCGGGCAATTGATTCAGCAGGCGGGCGGCGTACAGGGATTGGCGAGCACCTTGCAGCAGCATGGCCTGGGCGATGCAGTTCAGTCCTGGATTGGCAATGGCGCCAACCAGGCGATTTCGGGCGACCAGCTCAATCAGGTGCTGCAGAAGTCGGGCCTGGATTCGGTGGTGAACAATGCCGCCGGCAAGCTGGGCGTGGACCCGGGTCAGCTGGTGGGCCAGCTCGCGCAGGTGCTGCCGCATGCGGTCGATCACCTCACGCCGGACGGCCAAGCGCCTTCGGGCGGTGGTGGCGGGTTCGACCTGTCCATGTTGGGCGGGCTGGCTGAAAAGCTGCTTGCCGCGCGAAGCGCCTAATCGCTTAGGTCAGGCATGAAAAAAGCACGGCGGGGCGACCTGCCGTGCTTTTTTGTGTGTAAAGAAAACGGGTCTCAATGAACGACAAAACGCAGCAAGTACAACAGGATGATCGCGCCGACGATTGACATCAGGAAACCCGCCGTATGGAATTTCTGGCCAGGGTCGGGCTTCTTGAACAGCGTTCCGATAAAACCGCCGATGATGGAACCGACGATACCCACCACGGTGGTCATGATGAAGCCGTAATGATCGGCGCCCGGCACGATCCAGCGTGCGATAAGGCCGACGATAAAACCCACGATGATGGACCAGAGGATATGGAACATAGGCATCTACTCCTTGCGTCTGTGGCTTGACTGCTGACCGGATGACCTTCCCCCCGCCCAGTACTTTGGCGGCATCCGCATCATGCCAGCGGACGGTGACGGAGCAATAGGAGTTTTTCGTTCAGGGGCCGGGGTTCGCGGTTGCCGCACCGCCACATGCTAAAATTGCGGAGTTTGCTGTCTCCGTTCCCCAACCGAGGAAGCCATGCCCCAGCTTGCCCAGCGTGTCGGCCGCGCCAAACCCAGCGCGATCATGGTCATTGCCGAGAAGGCCAAGCAGCTCAAGGCTGCCGGCCGCGACATCATCAGTTTCTCGATCGGCGTACCGAATTTTCTGCCTGGCGAGCATGTTTACGCCGCGGCCCGCGAATCGCTCTCGCACGACAGCGGCCAGTACGGCAGCAATCGCGGTTCCGAGGCGCTGCTGGATGCGTTTCTCAAACATATCGAGGCGCTTGGATTTACCGGGTACACCCGGATGAATCTTTCCGTCGGTATTGGCGCAAAGCAGGTGCTGTACAACTTGGCCGAAGCGCTGCTCAACGACGGCGATGAGATTTGTTTCGCCGCGCCGTATTGGACCACTTACCACGATATCGCCGATATCGTCGGCGCCAAGATCAACGTTCTGCATTGCGGCCCCGCGCAGAACTACAAGCTCACGCCGCAGCAGCTGGAAACGGCGCTCGCGCGCAAGCCGAAAGTGTTCCTTTTCAACAATCCGTCCAATCCCACCGGCATGGTCTATACGCGCGAAGAAATCGCCGCGTTGGGCGATGTGCTGGCGAAGTATCCCGATACGTGGATCGTGACCGACGACATCTACAACTCGATGGTGTTCGACGGTATCGGTTATCACAACTTCGTGTTTGCGCGGCCGGAATTGCGCGATCGGTTGATCTTCGTCGATTCGATTTCGAAAACGTACGGCATGCCGGGCTGGCGCGTGGGTTTGATCGCAGCGCCGGAATCGGTCGCCAAAGCCGTTACCACGCTCAACTCCAATCACATTACCAGCGTGCCCGAAGTGGTCGCGGCAGCGGCCATCGCTGCGTTCAGCGGTCCGCAAGATGTGCCGCAGGCCAAGTGCAAGGAGTTTGCGCAGAAGCGCGATATCGTGGTCGCTGCGCTGACCAAAATCCCCGGCGTGGTGTGCCCGCGTCCGCAGGGGGCGTTCTATGCGTTCCCCGATATCTCGGTGGCGTTCGGCAAAAGTCACAACGGCACGAAAATCGAAAACGACGTCGATTTTTGCGCCGCTTTGTTGAATGCGAAAGGCGTCGCCTGCGTGCCTGGTTCGGCATTCGGCGAACCGCGCGCCATGCGCATTTCCTATACCTGTCCCACGGCTCAGCTGGAACCCGGTCTTGCCCGCATTACCGAATTCTTTGCTGAACTAAGCTGATCCCTTTACCGGCCCGTGTCGTACGATGCGGGCCTCGTTTTATGCACCTGAAGGAGTTGCCACGATGAAAGCCCCCGTTCGTGTTGCCGTGACCGGCGCAGCCGGCCAGATCGGTTACGCCCTGTTGTTCCGTATTGCCGCCGGCGACATGCTCGGTCCGGATCAGCCGGTGATTCTGCATCTGCTCGAAATCACGCCTGCGCTGCCCGCGCTGCAAGGCGTAGTGATGGAACTCAACGACTGCGCGTTCCCGACGCTGGCCGGTGTGGTCGCGACGGACGACGTCAACGTCGCCTTCAAGGATGTCGATTACGCACTGCTGGTCGGCGCGCGTCCGCGCGGCCCGGGCATGGAGCGCAAGGATCTGCTCGAAGCGAACGGCGCGATCTTCGCACCGCAAGGCAAGGCGCTGAACGATCACGCCAAGCGCGACGTGAAGGTGCTGGTGGTGGGCAACCCGGCCAACACCAATGCGCTGATCGCGCAGCAGAACGCACCGGATCTCGATCCGAAGTGCTTCACCGCGATGGTGCGTCTGGATCACAACCGTGCTTTGTCGCAGCTCGCCGAAAAAACCGGCAAGCACACCACCGACATCAAGAAGGTCACCATCTGGGGCAATCACAGCTCCACGCAGTACCCGGATCTGCATCACGCCACGGTGGGCGGCAAGCCGGCGCTCAGCCTGGTCGACCAGACGTGGTACGAGAAGGATTTCATCCCCACCGTGCAGCAGCGCGGCGCCGCCATCATTAAGGCGCGCGGTGCTTCATCCGCTGCTTCCGCAGCGTCTGCGGCGATCGATCATATGCGCACGTGGGCGCTGGGTACGACGGAAGGCGACTGGGTGTCGATGGGTATTCCATCCGACGGTTCCTACGGCATCAAGCCCGGCGTGATCTACGGCTACCCGGTTACGGTGAAGGGCGGCAAGTACGAAATCGTGCAAGGTCTGGACATCAACGATTTCTCGCGTGGCCGTATGGATGCCACGGAGAAGGAACTGCGCGAAGAGCGCGCGGGCGTTGAGCACCTGTTCGCGAAGAAGTAATTCTTCGCTTTTGCAATTGAAAAAGGCCATCCATGACGGATGGCCTTTTTTTGTGCTTGCCGAGTTACGCGGCCTTGCTGTTCGCATAAAGCGAAGTCTGCCGCACGCCGTTCAACCACCGCATCGTGTTCGGATAGTTGGCCATTGGGTACTTGCACATCTCCGCATAGTCCATCACAGGAAACACCGCGAGGTCCGCGAGCGTGAGGCTATCGCCCACGAGGTAAGCGTGTTTGCCGAAGTGCTGTTCGAGCACCTGCACAAATTGATGGAAGACAGGCTCGGCTTTCGCCAGTACATCCAGATCGGCCGGACCGCGATTGAAAATGGCGGACTTGACGAAGTTCTCGAAGATCAGCGGATTGCATGCCGGCGTAAGATGCGCCGACTCCCAAAACAGCCAGCGATCGACATCCGCTTGCGCACGCGCATCGCTGGGCCATAGGTTATTGGGCTTTTTGGAGGCGACATACTTCATGATCGCGTTGGATTCCCACAGCGCGAAATCGCCATCAGTGAGCGCGGGAAATTTGCCATTCGGATTGATCGCCAAGTATTCGGGCGTCTTGGTTTGGCCGGCGGGCACGTTCAATGGAACAATTTCCATTGGCACGCCGAGTTCTTTCGCGACGGCGATGGCTTTGCGGGCATTGGGAGAAGCGGCAACGCAATAGAGTTTCATAATGTCTTCTCTGGGATAACAGACTTAAGGGAAGTGGACGGCGACGGATTTCGCCGAATCCAACGCGCGCATCAAAACGCGGGCGGAATGGTTTGCGCGAAGCTCGCGCGGCGCGAGATCGTTGCGTGGCCACGCATTACGTTGGCGAACGGAGCGAGCACGTCTTTGCCTTCGGGATGGCCGGCGAGGTACGCGATAAGCGGCGCTAGCTCAAGATCGGCAAGACTCAGTTGGTCGCCGACAAGAAAATCGCGGGCGCCATACGCGCTGTCGATCATCGCGAGCAATTTCTTCATCTCGTCGATGGCGACGTCGATGACCTCGCGGTCCGGCGTACCTTCGGGACCCTGCGGGAAAATAAATTGCAACAAGAACCTGCGGATCATCGGGTCGTAGCAATAGCAGTTGATACTGCTGATCCATTGTTCGACCTTAGCGCGCTCGGCGGCCGTATCCGGCATCAGATTCGGACCGGGGAATGCTTCGTCAATGTAGCGAAGGATGGCCGACGATTCGACCAATACAAAATCGCCTGCGCGGAAGGCTGGAATTTTGCCGAGCGGATTAAGCGCCTTGACCGCTTTGGAGTGCGGCTCTTGCGGGTCGAGCGCATAGGAGATGCCCTTTTCGATCAACGCCATGCGCACCCAGCGCACATACGTGCTGAGCGGATTGCCCACGACGGTGATGCGACTTTCGACCGGTTGCGGATGGCCGGCCAACATCTGCGAAAGGCTCTCGAACGTGGATGTCCAACCGCCTTGATGCGAATTGCGCTCCTCATCGGAGGCAAAGCCGGTATGTCCGAGCGTCAATGCTGTACGTCCGGCGCGGTCGGACAAATGCACGGTGACCAACGATTCCTGGCCACGTACGTCGTTCGTCAGCCAGCACCACGTAAAGCTAATTTTTTCGTAAGGCACGAGTTCGCGAAATTTGCCGACAACGATATGTACCGAACCGGTCGGCGAATGCATTTCGTAGCGATAGTTCCCGCCCGGCCATGCCTCGACTTCCGCATGCGGAATCGTAAAGCCCTCAGGACCGAACCAACTTTGGATCGCGTGCTTGCTGGTGAAGGCGCTATACAGTTTTTCCGTTGGCGCATCGAAAATGCAGTTGAGTGTTAGCGAATGTGTCGTCATAAATTCGATGGATCGGTCGTGGATGATGGGTGGTTTCGTTGAGACAGGTCGTTTCGCGATAGAAACTCGGCGAGGCGGTCGAAACCGCCTTCCCAGAATTGGCGGTGCGCATCGATCCACGTCGCCGCCCGCAACAGCGGTTCGGTGTTGATACGACAAACACGACGCTGTGCATCGATGCGATGTTGAATAAGTCGCGCCTTGCGCAATACGCGCAGATGACGCGAGACCGCCGGCAGCGACATATCGAAAGGACTGGCTAACTCGCCGACCGTCGCTTCGCCGTGCGCAAGGCGCGCGAGAATCGTGCGTCGCGTCGGATCTGCGAGTGCTGAAAAAATGCTGGAGAGCTCGTCCATGAGATGGCCGCGTGGCCGGTCGTCGGCGCGTTTAGCATGCAGTTAATTAACCAACATGCTAAATACGCGGATAAATGCGGGTCTATCGGACAGGCCTGAAATAAGCGGCGAATTGGCCTTCTGGCGGGACGTCTTATTCGTACAGTCGGTTAGGAGGCGCTGCGGTCGGATTTACGCATCGTCGCATCGCTCGTGCGCGCAGGACATTGAAGGGGTTGTCGAAAGAATGCCGATCGCTACGTCTCACGACGAAGCTAGTCGAACGACGACGCGTCTATTTTTGCAGGATGCGCAATTGATGCGCTTCGGGCGTCACGCGTAAGACCGATCCCTGTTCGTACCAATCACCTAACACGATGCGTTTGGCATTTCGTCCGTCCAGCTCAAAGGCGTGGACGGCGGGTCGATGCGTATGTCCGTGAATCAAATGCGTCACGCCGGCGTCGCGCATGGCTTGGCTCACCGCATCTGCATTGACGTCCATGATCGTTTCTTGCGTGCTGCTGGTATGCGCACGGCTTTCTGCGCGCGCCTTGGCGGCAAGCGCGCGGCGCGCTTCCAGCGGCATGGCCAGAACTTGCGCCTTCCATTCCGGCGTGCGAACGCTGCGGCGCACGGCTTGATACGCCACGTCGTCGGTGCAAAGCACGTCGCCGTGCATCAACAAGGTGGGCGTGCTGTAAAAGTCGTGCACAACGCCGTCATCCAATAGCGCCAAACCTGCACGCTCTGCGAAGGCTTCGCCCAACAGAAAGTCGCGATTGCCGGCCATGAAATACACCGGCACGCCGGCTTCGCGCACGGCGCGCGTGGCATGCGCGATGCGTTGCGGGAGTTCCGCATCGTCGTCGTCGCCGACCCACGCTTCAACCAAGTCGCCAAGAATGTAGAGCGCATCCGCATGCCGCACTTCGTCGCCGGCAAGGTATTGCTCGAACAAGGAAGTGATATGCGGGCGGCTGTCGTCCAGATGCAGGTCGGAAATGAGCAGGGTGCTCATGTCGACTTGTGCGAGGCGGTTGGCTTTGCGGTGGAGCTGGGTGCGGCGGGCGCCGCTTCGCCTTCGACGTTCACGCTTTCGATCACCACCAGCGGATTGGGCACGTCGGCGGCGAAAGGACCTTGGGCGTGCGTGGGCAGGCCGGCGATCTTGTCGACCACATCCATGCCTTTTACGACTTTGGCGAAGACGGTGTAGCCCCACGTCAGGCCGCTTTGGTTGCCGGCGTAGTCAAGACGGCGGTCGTCCACCAGATTGATAAAGAATTGCGACGTGCCCGAATTCGGATCGGCGCCGCGCGCAACGGCGACGGTGCCGCGCAAGTTGGAAAGACCGTTATCGGCTTCGCTGGCGACGGGCGAGTGCGTGCGACGCGGCTGCAATTCGTTGGTGTAGAGGCCGCCTTGGACGAGGTAGCCCGGAATCACGCGATGAAAAACCGTGCCCGCGTAAAAACCCTCGTGCACATAGCGCAGAAAATTCGCGACGCTCTTGGGCGATTTGTCCGCGTAGAGTTCCAGCGTGATGTCGCCTTGCGAGGTATGCACGATCACCGTCGGATTGGCTGCGGCCGGCGCGGCTGCAGGCGCGGACGGCTTGGACGTCTGCGCGACAGCGAGCGGCGCGACGAGCAGAAAGAGGGCGGTCAGCAAGGACTTGGGCATGACGTAGGGGCGGCATGACATAAACATCCGCCCATGATACGCGGCCGCAGCCCTTTATGGCCAAGCGTTGCTGAATTGGTTTCGGATACGACGGGCAGGCGGCAAGGCCGCGCTCAGTCGGCGACGATGGAGAGCCCCAGGCCAAGTTCCGCCATCGGCGTGATTTCTTGCTCAAGGTCCGCCTGGCTGAGCGGGTGCTGCTCCAGCCAGAGGGTCGGCAAATGCAAGCTTGGGCGTTGCGCGGTAGCGATCAGTCGCATGGGCGGAAGCGATTCCGGCCGGCGCGCGCGTCGGAACAGCACGGCTAGGCGCAGCAGGGCGGTGATGTATTTGGCGAGCTGGCGATAACGCTGCGGCAGCGCGGAGAAAATGGCTTTGTCCGGCTTGCGGCGATGGGCCTGGACGATGGACGCAAGCAGGTGTTGCTCCTGCTTCGAAAAGCCGGCGAGGTCCGCATTGCGCAGGATATAGGCGCCATGATGGTGATATTGGCTATGCGCGATGGCCAAGCCGATCTCATGCACGCGCGCCGACCACGACAGCCATTCGCGCGCTTCCGCATCCAGCTTCCAGCTGCCAGCGACCTGATCGAACAGCATCAACGCCGTGGATTCCACGCGGCGCGCCTGGGCGCGATCGACGCCGTAGCGATTGGCCAGCGCATCGATGCTCGCGGTACGCGGATCGGTACCACCCGCGCGACCGATCAGATCCCAAAGCAGGCCTTCGCGCATCGAACTTTCGCAGACTTGCAGGCGCTGGATGCCCAGCGCGGCGAAGGCCGCCTCGAAGATTACGACCGCGCCCGCGAATACGGGCGCGCGTTCTTCGCCCAGTCCAGGCAGTTTCAACGTGCCGATCTGGCCTTGCTCAAGCACTGCGTCGCGCAGGGACGCCAGCGATGCGGGCGTTACGCCGTGGTCGGAAAACTTCATCGCCTGCACCACGGCGCCAATCGCCTTGGCGCTGCCGGACGATCCGAAGGCATCGGTCCAGCCGGCTTCCAGATATTCCTCGGAGAACTGCTGCAGCAGCACGCCGATTTCGCCGCGTGCGCGCTGCCAGCGTTTGCGCGTGAGCTTGCCGCCGGGGAAGAAACGCTGCGTGGTCGCGATACAACCGACCTGCACGCTTTCCGTATGCAACGGCGCAAGGCCTCGGCCGATAATGAATTCGGTACTGCCGCCGCCGATATCGATCACCAGGCGCGGTTCGCGCGACGTCGGCAGATCGTGCGAGACGCCCAAAAAGATCAGGCGACCTTCCTCGCGGCCCGACACCACTTCCACTGGATGGCCGAGCGCGGCTTCCGCGGTTGTCAGAAAGGCTTGCGGCGACGCAAGTCGGCGCACGGTATTGGTGGCGACCGCGCGCACGCGTGCGGTCGGAATGCCGGCGATGCGTTGACCGAAACGGGCCAGGCAATTCAAGGCGCGCGCACGATGCTCTGCATCCAGCGTACCGTCTGCGCGCAAGCCGGCCGCCATGCGCACGGTTTCGCGCAGTCGATCGATAACGCGGGGTTCGCCGTGTTCCATGCGCGCGACGACCATGTGAAAGCTGTTTGAGCCGATGTCGACGGCGGCCATAAGCTCGCCATCCTTGATCTGCATCTGGTCGCCGAGGCTCACGCAGCACTCCCGATTCGGACTAACGATGATTCTCGCATGTATCGATGCAGCGACGACATGCTATTTGGACGTCACGCTGGTCAACGGCACGTCGCAAAGCTTGGCGAGCAACGTGTCCTGCGCCGAATGCGGCGTTTCCGAACCCGGTGTCGCACGGACGTATTGACCGTCGCTTTGAAGTATCCAGGCGAGCGTATTGTCCGCGAGGTAATTAGCGAGCGTTTCGTCGTAGACGCGCGCAGCGAGTTGCGGATCGAGAATCGGAACCGCCACTTCAATGCGTCGCATCAGATTGCGTTCCATCCAATCAGCACTGGCGCAATAAATTTCCGGTTCGCCGTCGTTCGCAAACCAGTACACGCGACTGTGTTCGAGGAATCGTCCCACGATGGACCGCACGCGTATGCGTTCGGAGATGCCCGGCAATCCCGGCCGCAGCGTGCACGCGCCGCGCACGATCAGATCGATCTCCACGCCCGCTTGCGCCGCGGTGTAAAGCGCCTCGATGACGTGCGCTTCGTTCAGCGCATTGAGTTTAGCGACGATACGCGCGGGGCGACCATTTCGCGCATGCGCGGTTTCGCGCTCGATTTTCGCTACCACGCTCTTGTACAGCGTGAAGGGCGAATGCAGCAGGCGCTTGAGATTGATCACCGGTCCGAGGCCCGAGAGCTGCTGGAAAATCTTGTGCAGGTCTTCGCCGATTTCCGGATTGGCCGTCATCAGGCCGATATCGGTGTAGAGGCGGCTGTTGGTCTGGTGATAGTTGCCGGTCGACAAATGCACGTAGCGGCGTAGATGACCGTTTTCGCGTCGCACGATCAGCATCATCTTGGCGTGCGTCTTGAATCCCACTACGCCGTAAACCACTTGTACACCCGCTTCTTGCAGACGCGTGGCGAGGCGGATATTCGCTTCCTCGTCGAAACGAGCGCGCAGTTCGATCACCACGGTGACGTCTTTGCCGTTGCGCGCCGCTTCCACCAGCAGATCCACCAGCGGCGTGTCCTTACCTGCGCGGTACAGCGTCTGCTTGATCGCCAGCACTTCCGGGTCTTGTACGGCTTCGCGCAAAAGATCGACCACGGCGCCGAACGATTCGTAAGGATGATGCAGCAGGATGTCGCGCTGACTGAGCGTCTCGAACATCTTGCGGCCGTTGCCGAGCGCAGCGGGCAGGGTAGGCACGAAGCGTGGAAATTTCAGCGTAGGGCGCTCGAGTTCGTCGTACACGAGCCCGGCGCGGATGATGTTGACCGGTCCGTCGCAGCGGTAGACGTCGGTTTCTTCCAGTTCGAAATTGCTGATCAACATCGACACGATGGATTGCGGGCAATCGGCGCCGATCTCCAAGCGCACCGGCCGCGCATAACCGCGGCCATGCAGTTCTTCCGCCAGCGCGCGCGCGAGGTTTTCGACTTCTTCTTCCTCGACGATCAACTCGCTATTGCGCGTGACGCGAAACTGATACGAGCCAACGACTTTGAAGCCGGGAAACATCATGTCGACGAACGCTTGCAATAGCTCCGCCAAAAACACGTAATGATCGCCGGCGCCGCACACTTCGTTCGGAATGCGGATGATGCGCGGCAACGAACGCGGCGCGCGCACCAGCGCCATATGGCCTTCATGGCCGAACGCGTCGCGGCCCTGCAGCACCACCGCGATGTTCAACGTCTTGTTGAGAATGCGCGGAAACGGATGCGCCGGATCCAATCCCAGCGGCGACAACACCGGCAGCACTTCATTCTCGAAATAACCGTGCAACCATCGACGCTGACGCGGCGTCCATTGCTTGCGCGTAAGGAAGTGGATGTCTTCGGCGACGAGGGCCGGGCCGAGTTCGTCCTGCCACGTGGTGTATTGGGCGCTTACCAGATCGAGCACGCGCTCTCGGATGCGCGCCAGTAGTTCGCCGGACGGAATACCGTCAGGGCCAGGCGCGGCGGAGCCGAACTGGTGATGATGCTTAAGCATCGCCACACGTACCTCGAAGAATTCGTCGAGGTTATTGGCGACGATGCTCAGATAACGCAGGCGTTCGAGCAGCGGAATGCGGGTGTCGCGCGCTTGCGCCAACACGCGGAAATTGAATTCGAGGGTTGCCAGCTCGCGGCTCAGGAACAGCTCGGGCTGGGACGTTTCGTTAACAGCGGATTTGGTAACTTGGCGAGGCATCCGTTCATTTTTACTCATAAGCGACCGTTACGCCTATGCGGTCGTAAGGAATCGTTCAAGGCGCAATCTCCCTTGAAATTCGTGGATGGAGCCCCTGGCTCCTCAGTTGGCCCGCAACTTCACACGAGAATCAGGAGAAAGTCCTATGACTAAGGTATCTCGGTTCATCGCAATGTGTACGATCGGTGCGGCCGTTGCAGTGCCGTCGTTCGCTTGGGCGCAGACCTATACGTCGGTCCATTATCCGGGCTCAGTACTCACCGAACTTGTTGGCGGCCCTAATCCTCAGGGTACGAGCGTCGGCGGTTACACCCTCACGCCGGGTGGAGCCTTGCACGGTTTTACGTTAACGGGAGGGGACTTCACGGCGTTCGACCCCCCAGGCTCCACGTTTACGATTGCCAACTTTATCAATCCTGAGGGCGTTATTGTGGGCGCCTACGTCGACGTGGCGGGCGTCAGTCACGGTTTCATTTTACGCGATGGGGCTTACACAACGGTTGACTACCCGGGTGCGACGGGTACCGAGCTGAGTAGCATTAACCCTTCAGGTGAATTGTCGGGCGCTACCTGTACCGACGCTGCCTGCGGCGCCACCGGCAATGCCAATGTTACTCACAGTTTCCTGTTGTCCAAGAAGGGCGTCTTCTCGGCGACCTTCGACCCACCCGGTGCGGCCAGTAGTACCGCCAGCGTGGTGATCCCATCTGGCGCAGTCGTTGGCGCTTACACAAAGCTCGCTGGAACGACATGTTCCACGCAATGCCAAGGCTATCTGCTGTTCCACGGATCGTATGCCACCATCAGCTATCCAGGCGCCGCGTTCACGTTTGCTGGCGGCGCCAACGCTTCGAGTGATGTCGTGGGTGTCTACACCGATGCTTCGGCCGTCAGCCACGGTTTTCTGTTTAATGGCGCTTACACGTCGTTCGACTACCCGGGAGCCTCGTTCACGGAGGCGACAGGGATCAACCCGAGCGGTGTCATCGTGGGGCTCTACGTCGACTCCACGGGGAACGTGAATGGATTCGTGCGGACGCCGTAGCGTCACGAGAGCCAGGTCACAGGCCGCGTTTTGAAATCAGCCCACGCCGCCTTAACCGGCGGCGTGAGTGTCGTGCGTTTCCGGCGCGAGCAAGCGTTCGCGACCGAAGCCGCAGGTGAAGGTCGAGCCTTGGCCGGGCGTGCTGCGAATATCGAGCCGCGCCTGATGCAGGCCCAGCACGTGCTTGACGATGGAAAGCCCGAGGCCGGTGCCGCCGCTGTCGCGCGAGCGACTGGACGACACGCGGTAGAAACGCTCGGTGAGGCGCGCCAAATGATCGGCGGGAATGCCGTAGCCGGTGTCGATCACTGAGTAATTGGCGCCGTCGCCGACGCGCTCCCAGCGAATGGTGATGCGTCCGCCGGTCGGCGTGTAGCGCACGGCGTTGCTCACCAAATTCGAGAGCGCGCTGTGCAGATCTTTCGGCGAGCCGAGCAGATCGAGGTTGGCGGTGTTTTCCAGCGTGATGCTGTGGCGTCCCTGACTCAAGGCTTCCGCTTCCTTGCGCAAGGTCGCCAACAGCGGCGCCATCGGCACGCGCTCTTCGCTGACTTGGTCTTGCGTTTCCAGTCGCGACAGCGTCAGCAGATCTTCCACGATCTGCCCCATGCGCTTGGATTGTGCGCGCATCTCGCTAAGCACCGGCGCAAGATGCGGCACATCTTCCGGATCGAGCAATTCGAGATAGCCGTGAATGACGGTGAGCGGCGTGCGCAATTCGTGCGAGACGTTGGCGACGAAGTCGCGACGAATTTGTTCCAGCCGCGACATATGGCTGATATCGCGCGCCAACAGCAAGCGTTGGCGTTGCCCGAACGGCAGCAAGGTCACGTTGATATGGCGGCTGGGTGCGCCGGGCGCGCTGACATCGTTCAGCGGTTCGGGCGAGGATTCTTCCAGCCAGCCGGCCAATTCGGAATTGTGCAATTTCTCTTTCAACACCACGCCGCGATCTTGCGGACGACGCAGACCCAAGAGGCTCTCTGCAGCGTGATTGAACCAGCGTACGTGTTGTTCTTGATCGAGCAGCACAATGGCGTCCGGCAGGCTGCCTGCGGCACGGCGTAGATCATGCAGGTTGGCGGCTAGGCGACGGGAACGCATCATGAATCGGTCATGCCGGGGTTGATAGGGGTCGTTATTAGACGGGGAAATTTGCGATGTCATGATTGGCTGAGCAATGTGACGCAAGTGCGTCAGTAGCAAGACAATCTCTGCTAGAGCGACTAAGGCTACGCCGGTGGCGACGTGACCGCCGGCGAGCCATCCAAGCAGTGCGCCCACGATCAAACCTCCGGTCAGCGCGAGAGGACGTTTCCAGGCGCTATTGACCGAAGGTGTCATCGCGGCGTTCGCTTCAAGGGCTGGCTGAGAATCGATAACCCGCGCCTCTCACCGTTTGCACCATATCCTCAAGCTTCCAAGGTTCGAGCGTTTTGCGCAGGCGACGGATATGCACGTCCACCGTGCGCTCTTCCACGTACACGCTGCCGCCCCACACATGGTCGAGCAACTGCGCGCGCGAGTAGACGCGTTCCGGATGGGTCATGAAGAAATACAGCAGACGGTATTCGGTGGGACCGATCGGCACCGGTTCGTCGCCCGCGAACACGCGGTGCGCCGGACCATCGATGCGCAGTCGACCCAGTTCCACCATGCCCGAGCCGTCGTCGCCCTGACTGCGGCGGAGCACGGCCTTGATGCGGGCAATCAACTCGCGCGTGGAGAAGGGCTTGACGACGTAGTCGTCGACGCCGGCTTCCAGGCCGTTGACGCGATCCATTTCCTCGCCGCGCGCGGTGAGCATGATGATCGGCACTTCGCGGCTGAGTTCTTCCTTGCGCAGGCGGCGGGCCAGGTCCAGGCCGCTGGTGCCCGGAAGCATCCAGTCGAGCAGGATTAGGTCCGGCACCTGTTCGGCGATGGACATTTGCGCCGTGCGTGCATCGGCGGCTTGCGCGGTATCCATGCCGGCTTTGCGCAGGGCGAAGGCGACCATGTCGCGGATGGAGGCTTCGTCTTCAACAATAAGGATGCGTTTGTGCACGCTAAGGTCCGATTAGGTGGCCTGTGACGCAAATATTGCAGCGGCGCAATGTTACGCGCCTATGACAGTGCGTGAAAATGTCGCTCTGGCGACCCTTTGCGCACCTTAAAGGACGACGGATGTGGGCGCCATGCTGCGGTGCGATCAAGGCCGGGGGCGGCCCGGGCCTCAGTTAAGCGTGTTGCTGCCGACCCCGAAACAGAGCCGGCCGCTACAGTTGTTGCCGAACTGCTGCGGCGTTTGGCTGGTGCCGTCCGGGTTGTCGTCCGTCGACACACGCCGTTTGCGCAATTCCATCGTCAGCGGGGTGAGTTCGGCGATGTGGGCCTGGATGCGGGCCCTGGCGTAGTAGTCCAAATCGTTGCGTTTAAGCAGGGATTTGAGCTGTTCCATCGCGTCGAAGGGGCGCCCGGAGAGGTAGCTCGCCTGTGCGTAGGCTTCGCCGGCGCGCACGCTGTCGCCGGCACGCTCGCTGGCGCGGGCATAGGCGGTGAACAGATCGGGCTCGTCGGTGTCTTCCAGCATCGGACGCAGCATTTGAGCTGCCTGCGAAGCCTGGGCCTTGGTGCCACCTTGATCCAGTGCATTGGCGTAAGCCACGCCAATGGCTTTGTTGCGCGGGGATTGGGTATTGAGCGCTGCGTATATATCCAGCGCCGCGGCGCGTTCGCCGGCTTGCAGGCGCGCGTCCGCCATTGCCAGACGGAGCACGAGATTGCTTGGGTCTTTGTCCAGCACCGGTTGCAACTGAGCGATTGCTTTGGCGCCCTGGCCGCTACGCGTCAACGCGAGCGCGTAACCGTAGCGGTTTTCCGGCGTGTCGTAGCGGCCGTCTTTTCGACCGAGCAGACCGCTGTAGAAATTGACCATGCGGTACGGATCGTCGGAAAGCACGCGCACGCGTTCGCGCATCAGCAAATACGTGGTGGCTTCCTGATCGGTGTGGCGAGCGCCAAGCAGCACCGTGGGATCTTTGACGTAGGCAATCGGCGCGGTCTGCTGCGACCAGCTGTTTTTGTCGAGCAAATTGCCGCTCGGCTGCATCTTCTGTTGCGCGATCAACGCGCCTGCGCGCGATTTCGCGTCGCTGATGCGTTGCGCCGTCACCGGGTGATCCAACAACAGGGAAGGCACGTCGATGCCGCCGGAATCGGCGCTCATGTCGTCTTCCATGCGTTGGAAAAATCCGGCCATGGCGTTCGGATCGAAGCCCGATTTGGCCAGCGTTTCGATGCCGGTGCGATCGGCTTCGGCTTCGTCCTTGCGCGTGAAATTGATTTCTTTCTGCATCAGCACGCCCTGACCGCCAAGCAGCGCCGCCGCCGCCGCTTGTCCGCCTGCCGCACCGCCGGCGGCAATGGCGCCCAGCGCCACCAGGGCCATCAACGGCGTGTCTTTTTTCGCCGATTCGTAGGCGCGTTGCAGATGGTTTTGCGTGATGTGCCCGATTTCGTGCGCCATCACCGCGGCGAGTTCGTCTTCGTTGCGCGTGATGATGATTAAGCCCGAATCGATGCCGATGTAGCCGCCCGGCGCGGAGAACGCGTTGACGACCGGATCTTTAGCGATGAAGAACGCGAAATGGTCTTTGGGCTTGGCCGAATTCGCAACGAGGCGGAAGCCGAGGTTGTTGATGTAATCATCCAACAATGGATCGTTCACCACCATGTCCAGCGCGCGCATCTGCTGCAGCATCATCGCGCCGTAGTCATTGGCTTCCTGTGGCGAAATGAGCGCGTTGGCCGAGCTACCGAGGTCGGGCAGGCGGACGTCGTCCGAACGATCCTGAGCGCCCGCGGCGACGGCCACGGTGGCGGCCGCCAGCGCGGTCAACAGGCGTTTATGAAAGTATCGATGCGCCATGATCATAGATGAACGACAATATCACTGAGACCGTTCTACGGTGCGACAGTTCAGCAATGAGCCGTTGAATTGGAATCCTTCATCGCCACTTACCTGCGCAAGTAATTTCGGAGTTTCGCAATGCCCAAGATCGAAGTCTATTCCACCGCGGTATGCCCTTACTGCGTGGCCGCCAAAAACCTGCTGAAGGCCAAGGGCCTGGCGTGGGAAGAGGTGCGGGTGGACACCGATCCAACCCAGCGCGAAACGATGCTCACACGCAGCGGCGGCCGTCGCACGGTGCCGCAGATCTTTATCAACGATCAGCTGGTGGGTGGTTACGACGACCTGGTCGCCGCCGATCGCAGCGGCAAACTCGCCCAGTTGTTGGGAGCCGCCGCATGAGCGCCGAAAAAGATCGCCTGGCCGAATTCACCGCGTTTCGTCACCGGATGAACGAGCGCATCTTGGCCGAAGACAACCAAGTGGTTCGACGTTTCTTCGCGCTGGACACGCAGACCTACAAAGCCGGCGTGCTGGATGTGAAAACCAAGGAAATGCTCGGTTTGGTCGCTTCGATGGTGCTGCGTTGCGACGATTGCATCAGCTACCACGTCGCGCAATGCAAGGATGTCGGCGTGACGCGCGATGAATTCTTCGAAGTCTTCAGCGTCGGCTTGGTGGTGGGCGGATCGATCGTGATTCCGCACTTGCGCCGCGCAGTCGATTTTCTCGATCAGCTCGAAGCGGGCAACGCAGCCGGACAAGCGGAAAACTGCGGCGAGCACGCGTAAACGCCCATGTGTGCCCTCTCTTCGTAGGGAGAGGGCGGTCGCGCGCGTGGCCATCATTCGAATCGAAGCATCGCTCCGTGCGAGCATTTTCAACGCCCTGAAGCCCCTTCGGACTGTTCCCAGACAGGCCCATCGGGGATAATTGAGCGGATTTCAGCCAGGCGCCTTCCCCGTGCGCCGGCTACCCGCTTTTTCTTCAAGGAGTTCCCCCATGAGCAAGACCATTGCGGTGATCCCGGGCGACGGTATCGGCCCGGAGATCATGACCGCCACGCTGCGCGTGCTCGACGCGCTGGACTGCGGCTTGACCTACGACACCGTCGAGGCCGGCATGATCGCGCTTGAGAGCCAGGGCGACCTACTGCCCAAGGCGACGCTCGAGGCCATCGCCAAGCATGGGATCGCGCTGAAAGGTCCTTTGACCACGCCGGTGGGCGGTGGCTTCACGTCGATCAACGTGACGCTGCGCCGTCATTTCGATCTTTACGCCAACGTGCGCCCGGCGATCAGCTTCCCCGGCACCAAGGCGCGCTACGAAAATATCGACATCATTACGGTGCGCGAAAACACCGAAGGCGCGTATTTGTCGGAAGGGCAGACCATCTCGGAAGACGGCGAAGTCGCCAACTCCGTGATTCGCGTTACCCGCAAAGGCTGCGCGCGTATCGTGCGTTATGCGTTCGAAATGGCAGTAAAGAAAGGACGCAAGAAAGTCACCGCCGTGCATAAGGCGAACATCATCAAGACGGCGTCGGGTTTGTTTCTGAATGTGGCGCGTGAAATCGCCAAGGAATACCCGCAGATCGAATTTAACGAAATGATCGTGGACAACGCCTGCATGCAGCTGGTGATGCGCCCCGAGCAGTTCGACGTGATCGTCACCACCAATCTGTTCGGCGACATTCTTTCCGATCTTTGCGCGGGCCTCGTCGGCGGCCTCGGTTTGGCGCCGGGCGACAACATCAGCGAGCACGCAGCGATTTTCGAAGCGGTGCATGGTTCCGCGCCGGATATCGCAGGCAAGGGTATCGCCAATCCGTGCGCGCTGTTGCTGGCGGCGGCCGATATGCTCGATCACTTGGGCATGGTCGACAAAGGCACCAAGCTGCGTCAGGCCATTCGCGACACGATGGCGAACGATCGCGATCACGTGACGCCGGACCTGGGCGGCAAAGGCTCCACGCAGAGTTTTGGCGACGCCATCGCCAAGCGTGTGAAGGCCTGAGAATAGAACTAAAAAGCCCCTCTCCTGAAAGGGAGAGGGGCTTTTTTTATGAGCGTTACGCTACTTTGCGTTCGGCGGGCTGAAAACTTCCGGGTTCCGTTTTCGACGGAATGGCGATGCGATTCCACGCGTTGATCATGATCACCAGCAGATTGAGATCCATCAGTTCGCGTTCGCTGAATTGCGCGCTGGCTTGCGCGTAGACGTCGTCCGGCACACCGTGAATGGGGTCTAGCCGCGTCACCGCTTCGCACCAGGCCAGCGCAGCGCGTTCGCGATCGGTGTAGAACGGCGCTTCGCGCCAGGCTTGCAGCACATAGAGCCGTTGCTCGGTTTCACCTTCGGCGCGCGCTTCCTTGCTGTGCATGTCCATGCAATACGCGCAGCCGTTGAGCTGCGAAGCGCGCAACATCACCAGGTGCGTGAGACTTTTTTCGAGTCCCGATTTATCGATGTGCGCCTTCATCGCAAACAGCGGCTTCAGGGCTTCGGGGTAGCTGTAGTAGGAGAAACGTGACATGGGGGAGTCCTCGCATAAGCGACCGAAAGTGGCCGTTTCAATGTAAGGACGTGCCAGACGGCCATTCCGTGACAGCCGCCAGGCGGGCCAGTTTTTCGGGGTTGCGCAGGGCGTGCAGGGCGACGATGCGGTCGCCGTCGCACTCGATCCAGATCACCGTGACCAACTTGCCGTCCACCCATGTCAGCAGCGCCGGCGTGCCGTTCAGCAAGCGCAGATCGCGACGGATATCGTGACCCTGCTCGAGCTTGCCGATTTGCACATATAGGCGCGCGATACGCTCGCTGCCCAGTAGCGGTCGCAACGTGGCGGTGACCAAGCCGCCACCGTCGGCGACATGCATGGCGTCTTCGGCGAGCAACGTGCGCAAATTCTCTTCCGTAGGGTGCTGCAACGCATCCGCAAAACGTTCGAGCAGACGCCGTTGCGTTTGCGCGTTGGCGGTGAAGCGCGTGCGTTCTTCACGCAATCTTTGTTTGGCGCGATGCGCGCGCTGGCGGCAGGCTTCTTCGGTAATGCCAAGAATGGTCGCGGCTTCCGCGTGACTGTAGTCGAACACTTCGCGCAGCAAAAACGCGGCGCGTTCTTCTGCGCTGAGGCGTTCGAGCATCAGCAGAAACGACAGCGTCAGCGTTTCGGCGTGTTCCGCTTGCGTATCGGGTTGCTGCTCCGGCTCGATGAGCGGTTCCGGCAACCACGGGCCGGTGTAGTGCTCGCGTTCGACCTTGGCGCGGCGCAGCCGATCCAGCGCGAGACGGGTGGTGACCGTTACCAGCCAGGCTTCGGCATCGTCGAGGCTGTCTTTATCTTGCGAGTGCCAGCGAAGCCATGCGTCGTGCAGCACGTCTTCGGCATCGGCCTGGGTGCCGAGCATGCGATAAGCGAGCCCCATCAGGCGGGGGCGGTGTTTTTGGAACAAAACGGTGTGCGAGTCCATGGTCGTTCCCGGTAAGGGCCTATGGCCAGGACGCGCGGGCTAGTGAAAACGTGACAGCTCAGCGCACGAACGGCCAGGGCGCGAGAAATACCAGCCAGATAAAGATCAGCATGCCGATGTATTTCACAGTGCGGAAAATCTTGGGAAACCGCTTCTTGAACGCGCGGCTGCGCTCGCGTCCGCGCTGGTTGAGCGCGAACATGCGATTGACGAAGCCGGTCTTTTCTTCCGGCGATTCCGTATTCGGCGACGCAGTGATCTTGCCCATAAAGGCACCCACCCGGTGGTTGATGGCGCTCATGATGCGCGTGCGCAGCGGTCGCTCGACGTCGGCGAAGAGAATCACGCGCGTCTGATCGGTTTTGTTTTCCACCCAGTGCACGTAGGTTTCGTCGAAGACGATATCTTTGCCGTCGCCCCAGGCGTGTTCTTCGCCGTCGACGAAAATACGGCAATCGCGCGAATTGGGCGTGATCAGGCCGAGGTGGTAACGCAGCGAGCCGGCGAACGGATCGCGGTGTGGATTGAGTTTGCTGTTCGGCGCAAGCGTCGCGAACATCGCCGCTTTGACGCTGGGAATGGTGTTGAGTAGCGCCACGGTTTTCGGGCACAGCGCTTCGGCGGACGCTAACGGTTCGCCGTACCACTTCAAATAAAAGCGCTTCCAACCTTGCTTGAAGAAACTGTTGAAGCTAGCGTCGTTGTGTTTTTCGGCGGCGCGGATATGACCGTCGTCGAACAACTGCAACGCTTCGTCGCGAATGGCTTGCCAGTTTTCCTGCAGCAGATTCAGTTGGGGAAAACCGCCGCGATCGAGGATCGGCCGCGCAGGTACGGCCGAGAAGGCGTACATCAGCAAGTTGTACGGCGCGAAGACAGCGGAGTGATCCACCAGCTGGCGGTCGAAGCGCAGTCGCGCGCGTCCGCGCAGATGCACCAGCAGCACGCACAGCACGAAGGCCAGCAGCACGTAGAGAATGATGAAACGGGGACTGAGGAAATCCATCGTGAAAGCGGCTCGGGCTGCGCCTGACAAAGGTGGCCGGATGGCCGTTGCCCGATTTTACGTCAAATCCCGTTCAGTGACGGAGCACGAATGCCGCACCGCCGCCCGGGCGGTAGCCGTTTTTCAGCGCGCGTTGCACGTAAGCGACCGCCTGGCGCACGGCCTGACGTGGCGTCGCGCCCTTCGCCAGCGCCGCAGCGATGGCCGAGGCGAGCGTGCAGCCGGTGCCGTGGCCTTCGCGGGGCAGGCGTGTGTGGCGAATGTCCATCGATCCGCGTGCGTCGAAATACCGATCGACAACCTCGCGGCCGCGCCCATGGCCGCCTTTCAAAAGCACGCCGGATGCACCGAGCGCGAGCAACGCTTCGCCGGCATCGTGAAGTTGTTTTGGCGTATTCAGGGGACTGCCGAGCAGCGCTTCCGCTTCCGGCAAATTCGGCGTCACGATATCGGCCAACGGAATCAGCTCGTTGATCATCGCGTCGATGGCGTCTTCGTCGAGCAATCGCGAGCCGCTGGTCGAAATCATCACCGGATCGACCACGAGCCAAGCCGGTTTGCGCTTGCGCAACGCCTTTGCGACCAAGCGCACCGTGGCGGCGTTGCCCAACATGCCGGTCTTTACGGCAGCAACGGGAAAGTCGTCGAACAGTGCATCGATCTGGTTGCGAATATGCGCAAGCGGAACCGGATGCACCGCCGTAACCTCGCGCGTGTTTTGCGAGGTGATGGCGGCGATCACCGACAGTCCATGCACCCCCTGCGCACGGAAGGTTTTCAAATCGGCTTGAATGCCGGCGCCACCGCCGGAATCCGATCCGGCGATGGTGAGGGCGATGGGTGGTGCGATGGATCGTGTCACGCGATGAACTACAAGGCTTCCGACGCGAAGTCCGCCAGTCGCGAACGCTCGCCACGCCGCAGCGTGATGTGCGCCGAATGCGCCCAGTGCTTGAAGCGATCGACCGCGTACGTGAGACCGGATGTTGTTTCGGTCAGGTAGGGTGTATCGATCTGCTCCACGTTGCCAAGGCACACGATCTTGGTGCCCGGGCCTGCGCGGGTGATCAGTGTTTTCATCTGCTTTGGCGTGAGGTTTTGCGCTTCGTCGATGATCAGATAGCGCGACAGGAAGGTACGGCCACGCATGAAATTCAGCGAGCGGATCTTGATGCGCGATGCGAGCAGATCGTTGGTGGCCTGACGTCCCCAACTGCCGCCTTCTTCCGGATTGGCGAGCACTTCGAGGTTATCCGTGAGCGCGCCCATCCACGGCGTCATCTTTTCTTCTTCGGTGCCGGGCAGAAAGCCGATATCTTCGCCGACCGACACCGTGGCGCGCGTCATGATGATTTCGCGGTAACGCTGTTGATCCATCACTTGCGCCAAACCCGCCGCCAGCGCGAGCAACGTTTTGCCGGTGCCCGCAGTGCCGAGTAAGGTGACGAAATCGATGTCCGGGTCCATCAACACATTGAGCGCGAAGTTCTGCTCGCGGTTGCGCGCGGCGATGCCCCATACGGCATGATTGCTGTGGCTGTGATCGTCGAGCAGCACCAGCGTGGCGCGCACTTCGTCGATATGCAGCACGCGCAATTCGACGTTATCGTCGCCCGGCAAGAACAGACATTGATTGGGATACCAATCCTCATCGTCGCGGCGATCGAGTTTGTAGTACGTGCGGCCGCGCTCGTTCCACGATTGCACTTCCGGATGGAGGTTCCAGAAATCTTCCGGCAGTTCGGACGAACCGGTGAACAACAGCGCGAAATCGTCCAGCGCGCGATCGTTCTCGTAGTCCTCCGCATCGATGCCGTAGATCTTGGCTTTGATGCGCAGGTTGATGTCTTTGGTGACCAGAATGACCGAACGATCCGGATTCTGTTCCTTCAATTCGATCACGGCGGAGAGAATTTGATTGTCCGCCTTGCCGTGCCCGTTGCTGGTGCGCTGCTGGAAATACAGGCGACCCACGGCAAGACCGCGCTTGAGCGATACGCCGTCAGGGTTCGCCAATTCCAGGCCGTTGCTGATGCCGTGTCCGTTGCCGCGTTCGATCAGTTCGTTGAGGAAGCGGCTGACCTGGCGTCCGTTGCGTGAAACTTCCGAGGCGCCTTTTTTCTTCTCGTCCAGTTCCTCCAAAACTGTCATCGGTATGAAGACGTCGTGCTCCTCGAAACGAAACAGCGACGTCGGGTCGTGCAACAACACGTTGGTATCGAGAGCGTAAATGCGCTTGCTTCCGGTCATGCGGAAGAGACCTCGTGAGGCGGGAGGAAAGTGGATCGCTTCAAGTGAACGATGGCGATGTGGACGTACGTAAAAATCACCGAGCAGATAGGTCGTCGAGCACCGCCAGCGCATGGCCGGGCACTTTCACGCCCCGCCATTCCGCGGCGAGCTTGCCGTCGGGATCGATCAAAAAAGTACTGCGTACCACGCCCATGTGACGTTTTCCGTACAACACCTTTTCGTGGATCACGTCGAAGGCGTTGCACCAGGTTTCATCGGGATCGGATACCAGCGGGAAGGGCAGTTCCTGCTTGCTGGCGAAATTGGCGTGGGATTTGGCGGAGTCGCGCGAGACGCCGACGATTTCGGCATGGCGCTTTTTGAACTTCGGATAGAGGTCGCGAAAATCTTTGGCTTCGTTCGTGCAACCTGGCGTGCTGTCCTTGGGGTAGAAGTAGAGCACTACCCATTGGCCTTTCAGTGAGTCGAGCTTGAGCGTGCTTCCGTCGCCGGTGACGCCTTGCAGCTTTGGTACTTTCTTGCCTAGATCGGGCATGGGCTCTCCGGTAGCCAGACTTACTTAGTGCGACTGCTGGGACGGAGACTAGCGCGTGAATCGTGACGGAAACAGCCTTGTCAGATGATCAAAGGCGGAGCATCCTGAGGGACGCGCTAACCCATTTTCGTGGGCGTCACCGGCGCTATCCGTCCGCAGACCACAGGACCATCGGCGAAGGCAGACTGGCTGTCTGTCGAGACGATGGGCCGAAGGGATGCGGACGGATAGCGCCGGCCCGAAGGGTGATGTCCAAAAGGCGCGCAGGCTGCGTCGCGCAGCTTGAAAAGACCACCAGTCTTCCCTGCGCCGCGCAACACAACCTGCACGCCTTTTGGACATCATGCCGCCCACGAAAATGGGTTAGCGCGTCCCTAAAACTTCACCGGATCCATGATGGCGTCCAGATTTAAGCCATCGCAGAATTCCAGAAAATCGTCGCGCAATGCGGCGATATGCAACTTATCCGGCACCCCGATCGTGAACTGCGCCTGGAACATCGCCGCGCCAGTCTGCATGGCTTGATAGCGCATGGAGCTCAGTTGCTCCACGCTGATGTCGTGACGGCTGAAGAAATCGACGATCTTCACCAGAATGCCCGGGCGATCGGACGACACCACTTCCACCAGGTACGGCAGCAAATGGCCGCTGGGTTCGCGCGGGGTGGTGCGGTAATGCGTGAGGCGCAGTTCTTCTTCGCGTGCGAGCTTGGTCAAGGCCGTTTCGAGCTTGGCGACCGCATCCCAGGCGCCGCTGGCCAGCAGCGTGAGCGAGGTGTCCGCGCCGATGGTGGAGACACGGGCATCGGAAAGATTGCAGCCAGCGTCGGCAATACGTCGGGCCAGCGCAAGCAGCGGCGTGCGCGTCGCCGGCGTCAGCGTCTGGATCAGCAATTGATGGTCGTTACTGGATCGCGCGGAAAAAGGGTTGGTGGACATGGATGTTGGCGACCCGCGTCGTGCGGGATGACGACGAACGATACACCAGCTTACTTGCCCCTCCCGCGAGGCCGCAAGTAATATGGCCTATTAGGTTTTTTGTGCGGATTGCGCCATGAAGATTCACGGAAGCGTCTGCGCGCTGGTTACTCCATTCGCCTCGGATGGAGCGCTCGACATGGCGGCATACGGCCGTTTGCTCGACTTCCAGATCGCGGGCGGCACCCAAGCGGTAGTCGTCGCCGGTTCCACCGGCGAAGCTCATATGCTCGAACAAGACGAATACGACCGCCTGCTCAGCTTTGCAGTGAAGCATGTCGCCGGTCGCATTCCCGTGATCGCCGGCACCGGCGAGGCCGGCACCGCCAAAACGGTGGCCGCCACGCAGCACGCCCGTGCGCTAGGCGCGGATGCCGCCCTGGTGGTGACGCCGTATTACGTGCGGCCCACGCAGGAAGGGTTGCGCCGCCATTTCGTTGAAGTGGCCGATCGCGGCGGATTGCCGGTGATTCTCTACAACGTGCCGGGCCGCACCGGCTGCGACCTGGCGCCGGAGACGACGGCGATCCTGCGCGACCATCCCGCCATTATCGGCATCAAGGAAGCGCGCGGCGATGCGGAGCGCATTCAACGCACCGCGGAACTTGTGCGCTCGGATTTCGTCTATCTGTCCGGCGACGATGCGAGCGGCGCGGAAGCGATGCTGGCTGGCGCGGCGGGCGTGATCTCGGTGGTGGCCAATTTGGTTCCCAAGGCGTTTCGCGCACTCTGCGATGCGGCCACGGCCGGGGATCGCGATGCGGTGGCACGCTGCCATGCGGCGCTCGATCCGCTGGTGCAGGCGCTCAATTGCGCGCCCAACCCGATTGCGGTGAAAGCGGGTCTGCCGGATTTGGGCCTGGGAACGGCGCAGCCGCGGTTGCCGCTGGTGGAACTGGAACAGGGGCCGGCGCGCGAGCAGCTACGCAAGGCCTTGTCGACTCTGGCATCCTTGGCGGATGCCGCGTGACCGGTCGGCTGCTCGACTTACAACTTCGGAATAAAACGGAATCCATTACATGAAGAAATTTTCCCTCGCCGTTGCCCTGCCGGCCCTGGCTCTCACTGGCCTGCTGCTTTCGGGCTGCGGCATGTTCCGTTCCGAACGCGCATGGCAAAACGCCAAGCAACAGTCTCCGCTGGAAATTCCTCCGGGCATGGATACACCCAATGCCAGCGCCGCGCTGGTGATTCCGCCCCAGGGCAGCAATCAGCCGTCGCCGAACGGGGCCACCGCACGCGTGGGCAATAACCCGGGTACGATCACCGACGGGTTCATCCTGGCCGACAACGTGGACAACACCTATCGCCGTGTCGGCGAGGCGTTGAGCAATGGCGAAATCGGCCAGATGCAAGGGCACGACGACGCGGCGCATACCTACAGCCTCAGCGTGATGGCTTCCGATCAGCCCGCGGAAAAAACCGGTTTCTTGGGCCGCATGTTCGGTCGTGGCGGCAGCGGTTCCGGTGGTCCGAATGTGGCCCCGCGTTCGGTGGTCGTGACCGTGGATGCCAGCGGCCAAGGCTCGAGCGAAGTGCGCGCGCAAGGCGAAGCGGCCGCGGTTGCGAAAGTGGTCGACAGCCTGAAATCCCGCCTGGGCGGCAAGGGCTGACGTTACGCTCAGCCTCAAGCGCCGCATAAAAAAACGCCGCTCATCGAGCGGCGTTTTTGTTGATAGCTGCGATGCGCTCAGCGCTCCAGCAGCTTCAGCTTATCGGGCTTGTTTTCCCATTCCTTGGCATCGGGCAGCGCGTCCTTACGCACGGTGATGACCGGCCACGCCTTGGCGAGTTCCTTGTTCAGGGCGGTGAAGCCTTCCTGCCCAGCGGGAACGTCGTCTTCCGGATAAATGGCGTTGATCGGGCATTCCGGTTCGCACAAGGTGCAGTCGATGCACTCGTCCGGATCGATCGCCAAAAAGTTTGGGCCTTCGTGAAAGGCGTCGACAGGACAAACCTCGACGCAATCGGTGAATTTGCATTTGATGCAATTGTCGGTGACGACGAAGGTCATGCTGCCGTGTGCCCTGCTAAAGGATCGGAAAGCCGATCATAATGGGATGGTGGCGCTCCCAACGAGGTTCGAACTCGTGTTCCCGCCTTGAGAGGGCGGTGTCCTAGGCCACTAGACGATGGGAGCGTATTGTTGCGAGGCGCGGTAGTATAGCTGAATTGATGCGTCCGGCAACGCCCGCGGACGCTAGCTCGCACGAGCTGAAACGCTTGCAGAACAATGCTTTTGGCTGCTTTTTCAGGGCTAGCGCATGCCAGGCGTACTCAGCCCTGCGACCCGGAAGTTGGATACCCCCAAGGATTTCGATCGCTTGAATTCCACAGCCAGGAACGACGCCAAACTCGCTCTGCGCATCATTCCGCGCGAGCAGCACACGATCTCTCGCAAGAACATCAGCAAGGCTGCCTTGCGCGTGCTGTATCGCTTGAATGAAGCCGGTTACAACGCGTACCTGGTCGGTGGCGCGGTGCGCGATTTGCTGCTCGGCGGACATCCCAAGGATTTCGACGTGGCCACCGACGCCACGCCCGACGAAGTCAAAAAGCTCTTTCGCAATTGCCGCCTGATCGGCCGCCGCTTTCGTCTGGCGCATGTCGTTTATGGCTCAGAGATCATCGAGGTCGCGACGTTCCGCGGCGCCAGCGAGGACGAAGGCGATCGCCATATCGTCGACGGCCGCATCGTGCGCGACAACGTGTGGGGCACGATCGAAGAGGACGCGCTGCGCCGCGACTTCCGCGTCAATGCGATGTACTACGACATCAGCGATTTTTCGGTGCGCGATTACGTCGGTGGCATCAAGGATCTGCAGGATCGCGCCTTGCACCTGATCGGCGATCCGGCCACGCGCTATCGCGAAGATCCCGTGCGCATGCTGCGCGCCGTGCGTTTGGCGGCCAAGCTCGATTTTCGGATCGATGCGTCCGCGTCCACACCGTTCGCCGAACTCGGCCCGCTGTTGAGCGGCGTCGCGCCGGCGCGCTTGTTCGACGAATCGCTGAAGATGTTTTTGTCCGGGCATGGGTTGAAGAGCTTCCGGATGCTTGAACAATCCGGGTTGCTGAAATTTATGTTCCCGGCCACTGCGCGTGCGCTCAAGCGCGGTGATGAAGCGCTGCGCTCGTTGATCGAGCAGGGTTTGGCTAATACGGACGATCGCGTCGCCGACGGCAAATCGGTCACGCCGGCATTTTTGTTCGCGGTGCTGCTGTGGGGCGAGGTGCGCGATCTTGCGCATACGTGGATATCGCACGGCAAAGACGCCAACGAGGCGTGGTCGCGCGCCGCGATGCACGTGGTGGCCGAACAGTGTCAACGCGTCGCCATCCCGCGTCGCTTCACGATCACGATGGAAGAGATCTGGTCGCTGCAGCCGCGCTTCGAGCATGTTCAGCGCAAAAAAGTATTCCGGTTGCTGGCGCATCCGCGCTTCCGCGCCGCGTTCGATTTTCTTCTGTTGCGCGAAGCGGAATCGCCTGCGATCGGCGAACTGGGACGCTGGTGGGCGCATGCGCAACAGTTGCCGCACGAAACGCTGGCTTCCGCGTTGCCGCAGCATCAGGCGGGCGGCCCTGGAGACATCGAGCCCGTGCGCAGCGGCGCGACGCGCAAGCGCAAACGTCGACGCAAGTCCTCCGCCGGGAAATCCGGGGCCGCTTGATGCGCGCGTACGTTGCGCTGGGCAGCAATCTTGGCGATTCGCGACAACACCTGCTGGATGCCATGACGGCGCTGGCCGCTTTGCCGCATACGCAGGTCGTCGCGCGCTCGAAGCTCTATCGCACGCCGCCGTGGGGCGTTCTCGATCAACCCGATTTTCTCAACGCGGTTGTCGCGCTTGAAACCGAACTGGAGCCGCATGCTTTGCTCGACGCATTGCTGGAGATCGAGCGCAACGCAGGCCGACTGCGCAACGGCGAGCGTTGGGGGCCGCGCATTCTCGATCTCGACGTGCTTCACATGGCCAGCGTCACCGTCAACAGCGAACGTCTCACGCTGCCGCATCCGCATATCGCCGACCGCGCCTTCGTGCTGTTGCCGCTGAACGATGTCGCGCCCGATCTGAACATTCCGGGGCAGGGCAAGGTCTTGGACCTTCTACGAACCGTTGATACGCAAGGCTGTACACCCCTAACTTGAGCGCCACCCGTTCCGCGCCGGATAATTGTTCATCGCAGCATTGAAGGATTTCCCGTGTACGTGGAAAACGCCACCGCTCCCGTTCGCAAGCCCGTCACCGTGCCGGGGCTGCACGCCATGAAGACGGAAGGGCGCAAGATCGTGATGCTCACCGCTTACGACGCAAGTTTCGCGGCGCAAGTGGAGCAGGCGGGTGTCGATATCGCGCTGGTCGGCGATTCGTTGGGCATGGTCGTGCAAGGTCAACGCAGCACGTTGCCGGTGACGCTCGATCACATGGTGTACCACACCAGTCTCGTTGCGCGCGGTTTATCGGCGACGCTGCTCGCTGCGGATATGCCGTTCATGGCCGATCGCAACGTTTCCTACGCGCTGGAAGCCGGCGCGCGATTGGTGGGTGAAGCGGGTGCGGCGATGGTGAAGCTGGAAGGCGCAGCGCCGCATGTGCTCGAAGCGATTCATGCGCTCACCGAGCGCGTAATCCCCGTGTGCGCGCATCTGGGTCTCACGCCGCAATCGGTGCACAAATTCGGTGGCTACAAAGTGCAAGGCCGTGCGCAAGACGCCGCCGAGCGCGTGGTGAACGAGGCATTGGCGGTGCAGCAGGCCGGCGCGAGCATTCTCGTGTTGGAGGGTGTGCCGACACCGTTGGGCGAGCGCGTGACCAAGGCGCTCGACATTCCCGTTATCGGCATTGGCGCAGGCCCGCATTGCGACGGTCAGGTGCTGGTGGTTTACGACATGCTGGGCATCACGCCCGGCAAGCGTCCCAAATTCAGCAAAGATTTTCTTGCCGGTCGCGGTTCGGTCAGCGAGGCGATTGCCGCCTACGTTTCCGATGTACGCAGCGGTGCGTTTCCCGCGGCCGAACACAGTTATAACTAAGGCGGATTTTTCTTTTCATGCAGACGATTCAAGATGCAGCCGGATTGCGCGCCACGATTCGCGGCTGGCGCGCGCAAGGTCACATGATCGGCTTTGTGCCGACCATGGGTAACCTGCACGAGGGGCATCATTCGTTGGTGAAGCTGGCGCGTGCGCGCGCCGATCGCGTGGTGGCGAGCGTTTTCGTCAATCCCACGCAGTTCGGGCCCAACGAAGATTTCGAGCGCTATCCGCGCACGCTGACGCAGGATCAGGCCGGTTTGGCCGAATCGGGTTGCGACGTGCTGTTCGCGCCGGACGTTTCGACGATCTATCCCTACGGCGCCGCGCAAAGCGTGAGCCTGCACGTGCCAGAGCTCACCGACACCCTGGAAGGGGCGCATCGTCCTGGCCATTTCGATGGCGTAGCGACCGTAGTCTGCAAGCTGTTCAACCTGGTGCAGCCGGATATCGCGATATTCGGACAGAAAGATTTCCAGCAGCTCAAGGTTATCGAGCGCATGGTGCGCGACCTTTCCCTGCCCGTGAAGGTGATGGGCGGCCCCACCCAGCGCGCCGACGACGGGCTGGCCCTGAGCTCCCGCAATCAATACCTGTCGGACGGCGAGCGCGCCGAGGCGGCGCAGATTTACCAAACCCTGCAGCAGATGCGCGACCTGATCGCCAAAGGCCACGCCCGCACGGTGGTGGAGCTGGCGGCGGCATCCAAGCTGGAACGTGCCGGCTTTGTGCCGGATTACGCCGCGATCCGGCGGGCCGAGGATCTGGCCGAACCTGCCGATGGCGAGACCGAGGGGCTGGTCGCCCTCATTGCCGCCCGTCTGGGCTCCACCCGCCTGATCGACAATTTGCTGTTCGATTGAGACGGGGTGTCGGGGGCATTGAACGACCTCCGGCCGCCCCTATGTACCGGCCATGCGGGCGCTGTTGCAGTGCAACGGTGGCGCCTCGATAATATCGAACTACGCAGGCAGTTCCTGCTGGAATGAAGTCATGCAACTGAACATGCTGAAGGCGAAGATCCACCGTGCCACCGTGACCCACGCGGAGCTGCACTACGAGGGTTCCATCGCCATCGACGGCTTGCTGCTCGACGCGTCGGGCATTCGCGAGTACGAGCAGATCCATGCCTGGAACATCAACAACGGCAAGCGCTTCGTCACGTATGCGCTGCGCGCCGAAGAAGGCTCCGGCATCATTTCGGTGAACGGCAGCGCCGCGCACCGCGCGCAACCGGGCGACTTGGTCATCATCGCCGCCTTCGTGCATCTCAACGAAGCGGAGCTGGAAAAATTCCAGCCGATGCTGGTCTACGTCGACAAAGACAACCGCATCAGCCACACCAATCGCTCGATTCCCAAGCAGATGGCTGCCGCCTAAAGCGATTTTCAGGCGGTCGAAGTGGCCGCCTGCTGTCGAGCCAGCGCCCACGCCACGTGTTCGCGCACAATCGCTGAAGGATGCTGGCTACGCGCTTGCAGCGCGTTGTAAATCGCACTTGAAGGTGGCGCGTTGCCTAGCGCCACCGCAATGTTGCGCAACCAGCTTTCGTAGCCGGCGCGGCGGATCGCCATGCCTTCCGTGCGTTGTAGAAACTCGTCCTCGCTCCAGCCGAACAAATCCACCAGCTTTGCGCCGTCCAATTGATGACGCGGCGCGAAATCCGGTTCGGTTGCGTCCTGCGCGAATTTGTTCCATGGGCAAATCAATTGGCAGTCGTCGCATCCGAAAATGCGATTGCCCATCGGCGCACGCAATTCTTCGGGAATCGAGCCTTTCATCTCGATCGTGAGATAGGAAATACAGCGACGCGCGTCCAGACGATACGGCGCGACAATCGCCTGCGTGGGGCAGATATCGATGCATTTCCTGCAGGTGCCGCAATGCGCCGAGGCTGGCGCATCGATCGGCAATGGCAGATTGGTGTAGAGCTCGCCGAGAAAGAAATACGAACCTGCCTGACGGTGGATCAGCACCGTGTGCTTCCCAATCCAGCCAAGTCCCGCATTGCGCGCCAGCGCTTTTTCCAGCACCGGCGCGGAATCGACATACGCGCGATAACCGAAATCGCCAATCGATTCGCGAATGCGCTCGGCCAGTTTTTGCAAACGGTTGCGCATCAGCTTGTGGTAATCGCGGCCCAAGGCGTAACGCGACACATAGCCCGCTTCGGCGTCGTGAATGACGTCCCACGCGTATTGCGTCCCTGGCGGCAAATAATCCATGCGCAGTGAAATCACGCGTTGCGTGCCGGGTTCGAGTTCGTCCGGCCGGCTGCGCTTGCTGCCATGGCGCGCCATGTATTCCATGTCGCCGTGGTAGCCGTCTTCGAGCCACTGATTGAGATGCGCTTCGTCCTGCTCCAGCGTCACGCCGCTGATGCCGGCGTCGGCAAAGCCAAGCTCTTTCGCCCAGCGCTTGATGTCGCGGGCGAGCGAGGCGTAATCCGGGGCGGCATACGTGGACATGTGCGTATTGTAGTCGCATCCCTATAATCAGCCGATGCACGCAGCCACGCATCATCGCGATCTCTACACCGTCGAGCAGGTTCGCGCGCTTGATCGGCGCGCCATCGACGACTTGGGCGTCAGCGGTTTCGAGCTGATGAGCCGGGCGGCCACGGCGGCCTTTGCCTGCTTGTGCCGTCACTGGCCGCACGCGCGGCGCATCGCGGTGTTCTGCGGACCTGGCAACAACGGTGGCGATGGCTATTTGATCGCCAGCCTTGCGCACAGCTCGGGTCTGGTTGTCGACGTGATCGAACTGAGCGACACGCCGCGCGGCGATGCCGCGCTTGCGCGCGATGCGTGGCAAAGCGGTGGCGGCATGACGCTTCGTTGGCAAAAGGAGTCGTCGTTGCCGCACGCGGATGTGTATATCGACGCGCTCTATGGCACCGGCTTGAATCGCAGTCTCGATGCGGCGTCGAGCGCGCTGATCGAACACATCAATGCATCGGGCATACCGGTGTTGGCGGTGGACGTTCCGTCGGGGTTGAATGCGGACACCGGCTATTGCCCAGGCGTCGTGATTCAAGCGCACGTCACGATAAGTTTTATCGCGCCCAAGCGCGGCATGTACACCGGCCAGGCGCCTTCGAAAACCGGAGCCCTGCATCTCGATACGCTCGGCTTGCCAGACATACTCTGGCAAGGCATGCCGAAGGATGCATCGCTACTCGACGCGATGCATTTGGCGCCGCGCGCTCGCGACGCCCACAAAGGCGATAGCGGGCACGTGTTGGCGATTGGCGGCGACTTCGGTACGGCGGGCGCGATTCGCTTGTGCGGCGACGCGGCGCTGCGTAGCGGCGCTGGACTCGTCAGTATCGCCACGCGCGCCGAAAATCTCGCCGCGCTCAACAGCGCGCGCCCCGAGCTAATGGCGCACGGCACGCACGGTCCGCAAGAACTCCAAATGCTACTTGAGCGCGCCACCGTGCTGGCCGTAGGGCCCGGATTGGGGCAGGGTGCGTGGGGACACGCGCTTTGGCTGACGGCGCTCGATAGCGGCAAACCGCTTGTATTGGATGCCGACGGTCTTAATTTGCTTGCGCGCGAACATCGTTATTTTTCGACGCCGGTGGTGTTGACGCCACATCCCGGCGAGGCGGCTCGGTTGCTCGACACAACCACGGCCGACGTGCAGGCGAATCGCTTCGACGCGGTGCGCGAAATCGCACAACGTTACGGCGCCGTCGTTGTGCTGAAAGGCGCCGGAAGTTTGATCGCCAATCCGAATGGACGTTTAGACGTCTGTACGTGGGGCAATCCAGGCATGGGTAGCGGCGGCATGGGCGATTTGTTGACCGGCGTCATCGCCGCGCTGATGGCCCAGGGCTGCAACGCTTGGGACGCCGCGCGCATGGGTGTCGGGTTGCATGCGCGGGCAGGCGATGTGGCGGCCCTTAAGGGCGAACGCGGATTGATTGCGAGCGATCTGCTGGAACCCCTTCGCGCCCTCGGCAATGGAATCGAGCATGACTGAGCAACATTGGGAGCTGGCCGACGAGGACGCGACCCGTGCGTTCGGCGCGCAGTTCGCGCATGCGCTGAACAGCGGTCTGGTCATCTACCTGCGTGGAGAGCTCGGCGCGGGCAAAACGAGCTTTGCCCGCGCGTTGCTCACCGCACTGGGCGTGGGCGAGCGCATCAAAAGTCCAACGTACAGCCTGGTTGAGGGCTATCAGTCCAAAGACGGTCGGCCAGCCTGGCATCTCGATCTTTACCGCATCGCCGATCCCGGCGAACTGGAATGGCTTGGATTGGACGCACTGTCCGATCCCGAGGCGGTGGTCCTGGTGGAGTGGCCCGAACGCGGAAAGGGCGCGTTGCCGACGCCGGATGTGGAGGCGCATCTGAGCTACAGCGGCGGTGGAAGGCATGCGCGCTTGCAAGCGAAGACGCCACGGGGTGAGCAGGCGTTGGCCCGTCTCGATTAAGGCGTTGATCCACGTAAGTGCCAGTGCCGTCAGGGAAATCTGAACGGGCGAGCCTGCTTACCTCCTGTCCGCAAAATGCGTGGCTTAGGGCCGATTGCTTAAGCTGACCTGATAAATGCTACGCAGGTTATGGAATTTCAAAGAAAAACCTCTTGCATTCAGGAAACTGCTGCGCTTCAATGCGGCACCATGAGGGGCTATCTCACACGCATTTGTTACTTGGTTGGCACTGCGATCCTCGTCGCAGCGCCCGGTGCCGCCCTGCATGCGTCCGACGTAAAGGGTGCACGCGTCTGGGCAGGCCACGACTACACCCGCGTGGTGTTCGACCTTTCCGGTCCGACCCAATACAAACTCAGCCAGCAAGGGGACCAGATCGTTCTGGAGCTGGCCGACAGCACGATCGCCGGACGACTGGCGCCTTCGGCGCAGGGTCTCTTCAAAAGTCTGACCAGCGGAACGCAAGGCAATGCCCTGCGACTTTCCGCGTTGGTGGCACCGAACACGCAGCCGAAGACGTTTGTCCTCGGACCTTCTGGCCCGGCGGGCTATCGCCTGGTGCTGGATCTCTTTCCGGGTAGCGGCAAGGCGGTTGCGTCCACTAAGCCGGCGCCCGATGTCGCAAACAAAACGGCAGCGACCGACGGCGACGATGAGAGCGACAACGCGCCCGCGCCGGTCGTGGTCAACGCCAGCAGCAAACTGACTTCCCGCAAGGGCGTCACCACCCGCCAGGCGGCCGTGCTGTTGAATAGCCAGCGCACGGTGGTCGTCGCGGTGGATGCCGGTCATGGCGGCAAGGACCAAGGCGCGCACGGCCCCAACGGCGTGCTGGAAAAGGACGTCACGCTCGCGGTGGCCCGCAATCTGGCCGCGCAGATCAATCGCCAGCCCGGCATGAAGGCGGTGTTGACGCGCGATGGCGACTATTTCATTCCGTTGAAGCAGCGCTACGAGATCGCCCGGCAAAATCAGGCCGATCTGTTCGTGTCGATCCACGCCGATTCGTACACCAGCAGCGACGCCAAAGGTTCGTCCGTGTGGGTGCTCTCGCCGCGTGGCAAAAGCTCGGTGGCGGCGCAGATGCTGGCGGATCGTGAAAACAGCTCGGACTTGATCGGCGGCGTTTCGCTGGCGTCGGAAAACGACAGCCTGGCGTCCGTGCTGCTCGATATGCAGCAGGGCTGGGCGGTGCAGGCGAGCGACACGGTTGCGCAAAATGTCTTGAACGCGCTGTCCGCCTTGGGCCCCACGCATCGCGGTTACGTCGAGCACGCCAACTTCGTGGTGCTGCGCTCGCCGGATGTGCCTTCGATCTTGGTCGAAACGGCGTTTATCAGCAATCCGTCGGAGGAGCGCAGGTTGCGCGACCCGGCGCACCAGGAAGAGCTTGCGACCGCCGTCATGTCCGGCGTGAAGGGATATTTCACGAACAATCCGCCGCCCGGTACGTGGTTCGCCATGGAGGCCGCGCGCCAAAAAGGTTTGCTGGTTGCCGACAAAGACACCACCGGCAAGATGTCCGACACGGTCGCAAGCGCGTCCGAGCCCGCCGACGCTGACGTGCGCGATATGCATCGCGTGGAAACCGGCGAAACCTTGCGCAGCATCGCCAAGCAATACGGCGTAAGTGTGGACTCGCTTAAGAGCGTCAACGGCATCAACAACAATAGCGTGCGCACCGGCACGATGCTGGTGATTCCCAGTGGCTGAGTCATTCGGATAGTTGAGGGCGCAGCTCACTGTTAAGCTTGCGCCCTATGTCCAGAATTCGCCCACTTCCCCCTGAGCTCATCAATCAGATCGCCGCTGGCGAGGTGATCGAGCGCCCGTCTTCGGTCGTCAAAGAGCTGGTCGAAAACAGCCTCGATGCAGGCGCCACGCGTATCGAAGTGGACGTGGAACTGGGCGGCGCGCGCCTGATTCGCGTACGCGACGACGGCGACGGTATCGCTCCCGATGATTTATCGCTGGCCGTGGCCTCCCATGCCACCAGCAAAATCGGCAGCTTCGACGATCTCGAGCACGTGGCTAGCATGGGTTTTCGCGGCGAAGCGCTGGCGTCGATGGCGTCGGTCGCGCGCTTCGCGATCACCTCGCGCTTGCGAGGCATGGACAATGCGTTTCGCATCGAAGTCGACAGCGGTCGCATGCAGGAGGCGCGTCCCGCGCAACATCCGCAAGGCACCAGTGTGGAAGTGCGCGATCTGTTCTACAACGTGCCGGCTCGGCGCAAATTTCTTCGCGCCGAGCGCACCGAATTCGCGCATATCGACGACTTGCTCAAGTCGCTGGCGCTCGCACGTGGCGGTGTCGAATTTCGTTTGAGCCACAACGGCAAATCGGTGCGCGTGTGGAAAGCCGCGCGCGACGAAAACGCCATGCTGACGCGCGTGGCCGAAGTGTTGGGCGAAACGTTTCCTCAACAGAGCCTGCGCATCGATCACGCAGCGGCGGGCATGCGTTTGTCGGGATGGGTCGGATTGCCAACGGCATCGCGGTCGCAAGCTGATGCGCAGTATTTCTATGTAAATGGTCGATTGGTGCGCGATCGCGTCGTCGCTCACGCCGTGCGGCAAGCGTATGCCGACGTGCTGTTTCATGGACGTCATCCGACGTTCGTGCTTTATCTGGAACTGGATCCGGCAGGTGTAGACGTAAACGTCCATCCCGCCAAGAGCGAAGTGCGGTTCCGCGAACAGCGGTTGGTGCACGATTTCCTCTTTCGCACCTTGCACGAAGCGTTGGCGCAAACGCGTGCCGGTCAGCATGTGCAGGCGGAGGATTCCGATTGGGCTGGCGCCGCCGACGTAACATCGACGGTTGTGCAAGGCGTCAGTCGTCAGGCGAGTCAATGGCCGGCGCACGCCGCGCAGAGTCGGCTCCATCTTGGCGTGCGTGAGGAACCGCTCGCAGGTTACGCCGCACTGCTTGGCGATGACGCGACGCCGCAACCTTCCTTCGTGCCGCAGCCGCTGCCGTCGTCGAACGACGACGAAGTGCCGCCGTTGGGTTACGCGGTCGCGCAGCTCAAAACGATTTATATCCTTGCCGAAAACACGCACGGCCTGGTGTTGGTGGACATGCACGCCGCGCATGAGCGCATCACCTACGAAAAGCTGAAATCAGGCCGAGTCTGCAGCAACCTGCGTTCGCAGATCTTGCTGGTGCCGTTGTCGGTTCCGGTGAGCGCGAAAGAAGCCGCCGCCGCCGAAGAACATGGCGAGGCATTGGCCGACTGGGGATTGGAGCTTTCGCGCAGCGGTCCTTCCGCCGTCGTGGTGCGACGGATCCCAGCGTTGCTGGAAGGCGCGGATGTCGCGGAACTCACGCGCAACGTGCTTAGCGAACTGGCGCAGCACGGCAGCTCGCGTCAATTGCAGGAACTGGAAAACGAATTGTTGTCCACCATGGCGTGCCACGGTTCGGTGCGCGCGGGGCGGCGTCTCACCATTCCTGAAATGAACGCTCTTCTGCGTGAAATGGAAGCGACGGAACGATCCGGCCAATGCAATCACGGACGCCCAACCTGGGTGCAGTTGAGCATGACCGAACTGGATAAGCTTTTTCTGCGCGGTCGTTAGCGAGCGCTTGTCTCGCTCATAAATAGACGCCCATACTGAGGCTCCTTGCATCGCGCGGAGCAAACCCCATGTGGCGTCATGTGCTGGCTGGATTGATCTTGAGTACTGGAGTAGCCCTCGTGCATGCCGATACACCCCAACACGTTTCGACGTCCGACGCCTATCAGCAGAGCATCGAAAAGTGGCGCGCCGAACGCGTGGCGCGACTTACCGCGCCAGATGGCTGGCTCAGCCTGATCGGTCTGGAATGGTTGCAGGAAGGCGCGAACAAAGTCGGCAGCGCGTCCGGCAACGACATTACGTTGCTGGCCGGCCCTGCACATTTGGGTGTTGTGACGCTGGACAAGGCGGGGCAGGTACACATCAAGCTGGCGGACGGCAGCGGCGCAACCATCGACGGCAAGGCCGTACAAGAAGCCACGCTGATCGATGATATGCACGTCACCGGCAACGCAGCGCCGACGAAAGTCGAATTCGGCCCTGCGAACTTCTACGTGATCGATCGCGAAGGCCGCAAAGCATTGCGCGTGAAAGATGCCGACGCCTCGACGCGCAAAGATTTCCTTGGCATCGATTATTTTCCGATCGATCCATCCTGGCGCATCGTCGCCGACTGGGTGCCCTTCGATCCGCCGCACGATCTGCAAATGGGTTCGGTAATCGGCACCATCGATACCGTGAAAGTGCCGGGCAAAGCCGTATTCCAGCACGATGGGCACACGTACGAGTTGCTTCCTTACCAGGAAGAACCGGGCGGTGAGTTGTTCTTCGTGCTTGCCGATCGCACGTCGGGTCACGAGACGTACGGCGCGGCACGCTTCCTTTATGCGGCGCTACCGCAAAACGGAAAGGTGGTGTTGGATTTCAACAAAGCCTACAACCCGCCTTGCGCATTTACCTCGTTCGCCACCTGTCCACTGGCGCCGCCGGAAAACCGGTTGGATCTGAGGATTACGGCCGGCGAAAAGAAATACCGCGGCGCACATTGATCTGCGAAGCATCGGGACGAGCGCAACGTAGCGTTGGTGTTCTCGTCCCGATTTCCTGGTTTGCTTATTGCCCTTTGAAGACGGCCTTTCGCTTCTCCAGAAAGGCCGTGGTGCCTTCCTTCATATCGTCGGTCGCGAAGGCCAAAGCGAATGCCTGCGTTTCGAATTCCAGACCCTGATCGATCGAGGTTTCGCCGCCTTGCAGCACGGTGTCGAGAATGCTCGCCGCGGCAAGCGGTGCGGCAGCGGCCAGTTGGTCAGCCAAGGCGTTAACGGTATCGTCGAGCGCTTCCGGCGCGACGACGCGCGTGACCACGCCCAGTTCGTAAGCGCGTTGCGCGGTAATCGTGCCGCCGGTCAGACACAGTTCGAGCGCCGCGCCGCGGCCCGCCAGACGCAGCAGGCGCTGGGTACCGCCAAAGCCCGGGATCAATCCCAGGTTGATCTCCGGCTGGCCGAATTTGGCTTTCTCACTGGCGATGCGCAGATGGCAAGCCATCGCCAGCTCCATGCCGCCGCCCAGGGCAAAGCCTTGAATGCGCGCAATCACCGGCTTGCCGAGCCGCTCGATGCTGCTCATCAGCCGTTGACCGGTGCGCGAGAAGCTTTGTGCTTGGATCGGCGTGTAGCCGTTCATCTCGCTGATGTCCGCACCGGCGACGAAGGCTTTCTCGCCGGCGCCGGTCAGTACGATGGCGCGTACGGCGTCGTCCTGCGCGGCTTGGCTGAATGCCAAGGTCAGTTCGTTCAAGGTCTCGCGATTGAGCGCGTTGAGCTTGTCCGGGCGGTTGACGGTGATGATGCGCACGGCATCGCGATTGCCGATCTCGAGGTTGCGGTAAGCCACGGCGAACTCCGTTATGAACATAAAGACCTGATTTTAGCAGCGGGAACCTTTGAGGCCTCGCCGCTTTCTCATCCCTGTTCGATATCTGCGCGTGGTTATCCGATAGTGCCGTTAAGTGATTGCCGCCTGAAGAGATTGCGTCGTCGCCCCGCTGCACTGAACGCCCGGCCTAGCTGCATTGAACCGCCGAAGCGCTTAGGATGGCGTCTTTCGCCGTATGCTTAGAGCCGCCCCCCATGTTTCCAAGTCCCTTGCGCCGGTTCTGCTTGATCGCACCGCGGCCGCTTGCGAAAAGAGCGGGCCGCACGGAGGAGTTGGGCGAGTTTTGCTCATGGAGAAAGTGATGGCTTATACGCGTTGGTGGGTTCCAGTTCTTTCCTTGCTTGCCGCGTTCGCGGTTCAGGCACAGGGAACGAGCGCCTCCAAACCTTCGCAGCCACCGGTGGTGAAGCTCGACAAGCACAAGCTTTCGTACGCGATCGGCTACCGCATCGGCACCCAGTTTTCCGACGGCGACATCCCGGTGGATATGGCCGTACTGCAAAAAGCGATCGAAGACGCGTACGCCAAGCGCGCGCCGTCCGTGCCGAAAGAAGAAATGATCCAGCAGCTGGTGAGCCTGGGCGAGCGCATGCACGAGCAGGCGCTGACCGAGTACAACAAAATTGCGGTCGACAACGCTAAAAAGAGCGCCGATTTCTTGGCGCACAACGCCGGCTTGCCCGGCGTTGTGCAGCTGCCCTCCGGCATTCAGTACTCGGTGATCAAAAAGGGCGATGGCGCCACCAGTCCGGGCATCGACAGCCAAGTCACCGTGAACTATCGCGGCATGCTGATCGACGGCACCGAATTCGACAGCACCTGGGCGCACGGTGCGCCCGTCACCTTCACCGTGGACAAGGTGATTCGCGGCTGGCAATACGTGATACCGCGCATGCACGTAGGCGATCATTGGAAGGTGGTGATTCCCGCCACGCTGGCCTACGGCGAGCATGGCGCGCTCCCGCGCATCGGTCCCAACCAGGCGCTGGTGTTCGATATCGAGCTGCTGGATATCAAGCCGCCGAATCCGCAGGCGCCCAGCCCCTGACGCGAAAGGGTCGGCTGCGCTACGATGGTGGGTGCATGTCGAACATTTCCCCGCTTCCCCCTCCAGCTGTTTTGAGCCCGTGCGTCGGCGTCTGTCGCCTCGATCCGCGCGGCTTTTGCCTTGGCTGTTTTCGCACGGGCGATGAAATCGCGCGTTGGCGCAGCATGAGCGACACCGAGCGCTCCCATTTCATGGACGTCGTGCTACCGGAGCGCGAACTCGCATGATGGCGTCGTTGCTGCGGGCTTTGCGCCCGTTGTCGCAACCGCCCTCAGCGCCCGGATGGAATCATGCCCAGATCGCCGAACTGATCGGCCCGGTCGCACGCCGGCCGGCCGCGGTGCTGATCGGCCTGCGCGACGCCGACGAGCCTCACATGGTGTTTACCGTCCGCACGGATCATTTGAGTTCGCACGCGGGGCAGGTGGCGTTTCCCGGTGGCAGCACCGATCCGTCGGACGCCGATGCCGTGGCCACGGCGTTGCGCGAAACGGAAGAAGAAATCGGTCTCGATCGCACCTTGGTCACTCCGCTGGGTTTTCTGGATTGCTTTGAAACCATCAGTGGTTTTTGCATCACGCCGGTGGTGGCGAGCATCGCGGCCGAAGCGGAATTTCAAATGGCGCCGCTGGAAGTGGCGGAAGTGTTCGAAGTGCCGATGACATTCTTTCTCGAGCCGGCGAATTTGAAACGCTACATGATGGATTACCGCGGACATCGGCGCGAAATGGTGGAGTTCGACTACAACGGTCACCGCATCTGGGGCGCCACGGCGGCCATGCTGCACAATCTTTTGCAAAGGATGGAGCCATCATGAAAAGCACCTTGATCAGCGTCGAAGAACTCGCGGTATGGCCGCCGGACGAAGTGCTGATTGTCGATTGCCGCCACGAATTGACCGATCCCGCAAAGGGTGCGCGTGACTATCGCGCCGGGCATATTCCTGGCGCCGTGTTTGCGGATCTCGATCATGATCTCTCCGACTTGAGCCGCTCCAAGCTCGGTCTTGGGCGTCATCCGCTGCCGTTCGAAGAAGCGTTTTCTGCGTTTCTCTCGCGCATAGGCTGGCGGCCGGGATTGCAGGTCGTGTGTTATGACGCGAACAACGGCGCACTCGCTGCCGTGCGTTTGTGGTGGTTGCTGCGTTTTTGCGGCGTGCGCGAGGTGGCTGTGCTGGACGGCGGTTTGGCGGCGTGGACCGCAGCGGCGTTGCCCGTATCGCAGGACATTCCTCAGCGCGAGCCGACGCACGTCAGCCTTCACTTCGACAGCAGTCAGGTGTTGCTCGATCACGCGAGCGTTGCGCATATGCCGAACGATTTGCTGCTCGATGCGCGCGCCACGCCGCGTTATCGCGGCGAGGTCGAGCCGGTCGATCGCGTCGCAGGGCATGTGCCGGGTGCGGTGAATCGTCCGTTCTCCGACAATCTTGAGTCCGACGGCCGATTCAAATCACCCGACGCATTGCGGCAGCAGTTTCTCGCTGTGTTGGGCAAGTACACGCCGGAGCACGTCGTGCATATGTGCGGTTCCGGCGTTACCGCGTGCCACAACTTGCTGGCGATGGAGCACGCCGGACTCGCAGGCTCTCGCCTCTATGCGCCGTCATGGAGTGGTTGGATCAGCGATGCAGAGCGCCCGATCGCCACAGGCGATGCCTGAAATCAGGAGTGAGCTGCGCGCTCACTCCTGACTGTTCCGTTATTTCGCTTTGTTCTTCAGTCGATCCACCAACGCTTGCAACGACGCTTGCGTTTGCGGATGGAAGAATGCATCGACGAATGTATCGATGGGCAGCGCATCGATGTCCGCAAATGTGGTTTTGAGATCCGCGCGCGCGATAAGGCGCGTACCCAGCATGGCGTGCGACGGCAGCGCGACCGTTTCGCCAAGCCAATGCAGTGCGCGCGTCGTGACTTGATCGATCGCCACCAATTCGTCGACAAAGCCGCAGGCCAATGCGTTTTCGGCATCTATCAGCGCGCCAGATACCAGCAATCGCTCTGCGCGATACGCGCCCACCACGCGGCGCAACGCCATCTGGATGCAGTCGGGCGCAATCAATCCCACCTGTACTTCGTTCAGACCGATGCGATAGGGGCCTTGCGCCATCACGCGGTAATCGCAGAACAAAGACAGCACCGCGCCCCCGGCTGGGCTGTGACCGGTGATGGCCGCTGCAATGGGAATCGGCAGATGCGCGAGCGCGCCGCAGGTGACGAAGAATTCGCGCCAATATTTACGCACTTCGGCGCGATCGCGCGTCAGCAGTGCGGGTATGTCCACGCCAGCCGAAAACATACCTTGCGTGCCGGATAGAACGATGCCGCGCGCACCGTCTTGCACCGCCTGCGAGAAGGCTTCCTGCAAGGCGCTCAGCAATTCCAGATTGAGCGCATTGACCGGTGGGCGCGCCATTTGAATTTCGGTGATGGCGTCGTGCTGAGTGATATGGAGCATAAGAGATTCCCGGGCGGTGATCAGGATTGTGGGTGGTCGTCGGCGGTCCAGGTATAACGCACCGCATAGTCGAGCACGGCTTTACCGTTAGCCGGTACGTCGACTTTGAATTCCAAGGTGTCGGTGGTTTGCTTGCTCGGTTTTACGCTGGACGAGGTGACCGTCCATTCGCGCCAGCGGTTGGGATGTTCGCGCACGGTGATGGTGCGTGGCGTGTCGCCCGCGTTGGTAAGCGTGATGCGGAACGCCTCATCCATCGTGCGGCCGTTTTGATCGACGTGGAAGCTGGTGCGTTCGCGCTGACCGCGCAAGTCGAACGCCGTGCCCAGCGTAATCATTGCATCGCCGCCTTTGGGGGTATCGTTGATACGACCTTCGCCGATAAATTGCGGAACGCCGCGACGGTCGGCGGTGAGTACGCGTAGATAGCCGGCGGGCAGGCTGTCGAAGGCCGTAAAACGCAGCGTGCTGACGATGCCGGTGTTGCTGTCGGAATTGAATTCGCTGTTCAACATCGGCTGTGGCGGCATCCAATTGCCGCCGTTCTCATACAGCGATGTACGTTCGCAATTCACCGCACGCGTGGCGTACAGAGGCACCTGGCTGATGCTTCCATCCGGCAGATCGACCGGAGCGGACAGGGTGTAGCTGCGGTAGTCGGCGAGCGTCGATTGTTCGGGCATCGCCGCCGGTGCCGCAGCCACGCGCATCGCCATCATCGGGTGCGGCGCCGTGGTTTTCGCGAAATTCGGTTCGCCGGCAATCAAGGTGAGATTCGTATAGCGCCAGTCGCGACCGCTGCGGTTGGCGATGCTGGCGCGCGATTCGAATTGCATGCTGCACGCGTTGCCCGATTGCAACGTACCGACATACGCGGCACGCCAACCGATACCGGACGTGGGATAACTCAGTACCGCGTCGGCTTGACCGCCGCGCGCGGCGTCTACGCGTAAGCGCAAACTGGAACCGGTCGGAAAGTTGCCGCCGCTGGTATTGACCGCCGCATATTGGCGAATCAGCGTGGTGCCATTACCGCTGCGCACCACCAATCCATCGTCTCCGGCGCGCAACAGCGTTCCGTTGGCGAGCGTTTGACCGTTGTCGCCCAGCACGCTGATCGTGCTGCCGGTCAAGCCCGTCAGCGCGGCGTTAGGCCCTTGGCCAAGCAACAACCGCTGCGAAACGACTTTGGCTTCGCCGCCGGGAAAGCCCAGCGCCATCGCTTCGCCATCCAGATAATTCGGCAAATCGCCCAACACGAGATCGTGCACGCCGGCTTGGAGCGCGATGCTGCGCTGCTCGCGGACGATGGCGTAACCGTCATTGACGCCGCCATCGCTGCTGCTTGCATACAGGGCAGGGTTGTCGCTGCGATACAGCGTGATCGACGCGCCGTCGGCTGCCCACGCACCTGGTGCGCCACACAACGTGGCGAGGGTGAAAGCCAGAACGGTTCGATGCCTGATCGTCATGGAGCACTCCCTTGGCGGATAACGTGCTCGATCATAGCGAGCACGATGCGGGGGCGTATGTGCCCCGCATCGCGCCGTTCCTGCTTGCTTCAGGACCGCTCGACTTACTTGTCGCCTTCGTGCGTCACGTTAACCATCCACGGCACGCCGAACTTGTCCACCAGCATGCCGAAACCGTCGGTCCAGAACATCTTCTGGAACGGCATGGTGATCTGGCCACCTTGGGCGAGCGCGTTGAAGTACTTTTCGCCCGACGCGACATCATTCGCCGTGACCGACAGGCTAAAGCCGGAATGCGACGTTTTGTTCTGGCTGTCCGAGCCGTCGGACAGCAGCAGATGCGTGCGGCCAATCAACAGCGCGGCGTGCATGATCTTATCGGCGGACTCGGGCGCAATCTGATATCCGTCGCTGGGCGGCGCATCCTTGAAGCGCATTTTCATCAGTTCCTGCGCACCGAGCGCGTCGCGATAAAACGCAATGGCTTCTTCGCAGCGGCCGTCGAAAAAGAGATACGGCTGAATTTCCATATGGGTCACTCCTTGCGTGATGAAAAGGGCGTTCCTGCAAAGAACGCGGGGTTTGAATCAGATCGCAATCGCCGCTTTGATCGCCGGCGGCAGCGGCGTGGATTTGCCCGTTGCCGGATCGATCCACACCATCACCACGTTGCCGTCGCAATAAAGCTTGTCGGGATCGGCGGCGTCGACGATGCGATGCGCGATGGTCATGGAGCTGTTGCCCAGTCGCTCGAGCAACAATTGGATATGCAACTGCCCCGGCCATTCGATCGGCAAGCGGTAGCGGAGTTCGCTGGCAGCCATCACGGGCATCGCATGTTCGTTGAGCCACGGACCAGGCACGTTCTGCAGCCACTGCAGGCGCGATTCTTCCAGGTAGGTCAGATACGTTGAATTGTTGACGTGATTAAACGCGTCCAGATCGCGCCATCGCACGCTGATCGCAGCAGTGAAAAGTAGCGGTGCTTGCGCGGAACTCGAGTCGGCGGCTGTATTCATGAGGCGACCTTGCGTTTGGGTTTGGCTTTCGCGTTTCCGTTTTCGACCTTGGGGCGCGCGCTTTTGGCGGGCTTCAAATGGGATGCGAGAAAACGTCCGGTGTGCGATGCCGCCGTTTCCGCAACTTTCTCCGGCGTGCCTGCGACCAGGATGCGGCCACCACCGCCGCCGCCTTCCGGTCCCAGATCGACAATCCAGTCCGCCGTCTTGATCACGTCCAGATTGTGCTCGATCACCACGACGGTATTGCCCTGATCGACGAGCTGATGCAGCACATCGAGCAGCTGTTCGATATCGTGGAAATGCAGGCCCGTGGTGGGCTCGTCCAGGATGTACAGCGTACGTCCTGTATCGCGCTTCGACAGTTCCTTGGACAGTTTGACGCGCTGTGCCTCGCCGCCGGACAGCGTTGTCGCGCTCTGGCCGAGCTTGATGTAATCCAGGCCCACCGCGCGCAACGTATCAAGCTTGCGTGCGATCACCGGCACGTTCTCGAACAATTTAGCGGCGTCTTCCACCGTCATGTCGAGCACGTCGGCGATTGTGTGGCCTTTGTACAAAATCTCCAGCGTTTCGCGGTTGTAACGTTTGCCGTGGCATACGTCGCACGGTACGTACACGTCTGGCAGAAAGTGCATTTCCACCTTGATCATGCCGTCGCCTTCGCAGGCTTCGCAGCGGCCGCCACGCACGTTGAAGCTGAAGCGTCCCGGCGTGTAGCCGCGCGAACGCGCCTCGGGCACCTGCGCGAACAGTTCGCGCAGCGGCGTGAACAAGCCTGTGTACGTTGCAGGATTCGAGCGCGGTGTGCGGCCTATCGGCGACTGATCGATATCGACCACTTTGTCGAACAGTTCCAACCCTTCCACCGATTTGTACGGCGCCGGCTGCACGCTCGAACCGTTCAACTCGGCGGCAGCGAGTGCGAACAACGTATCGTTGATCAGCGTCGATTTGCCCGAACCCGATACGCCCGTCACGCAGGTAAACAAACCGGCCGGAATCGCGAGATCCACCTGTTTGAGGTTGTTGCCGTTCGCGCCGCGCAGATGCAGCCACGAATCTTTGTCGAGTTGCTCGCGGCGTTCGGTCGGAACCTTAATTTCGCGCTTACCGGACAAGTATTGGCCGGTGACCGAGCGCGGCGATGCCAGGACATCCTTCAGTGTGCCTTGTGCGACGATCTCGCCGCCATGCACGCCAGCGCCGGGGCCGATATCCAGCACATGATCGGCCGCACGAATCGCATCTTCGTCGTGTTCCACCACAATCACGGTGTTGCCCAGATCGCGCAAGCGCGTAAGCGTGCCGAGCAGGCGTTCGTTGTCGCGTTGATGCAAGCCGATAGACGGTTCGTCCAATACGTACATCACACCGACCAGACCCGCGCCGATTTGCGAGGCGAGACGAATGCGTTGCGCTTCGCCGCCGGACAACGTGTCGGCTTGACGATCGAGCGTGAGGTAATTCAAGCCGACGTCGTTGAGGAAGCTCAAGCGTTCGCGAATTTCCTTGACGATCTTCACCGCGATCTCGCCGCGCCAACCGGCGAGCGTGAGCGTTTCGAAGAAGGCCAAGGAGTCGTCGATGGAACGCGCCGTTAGCGTGGGCAGCGAGTGATCGGCCACGAACACATTGCGCGCCGAACGATTCAAGCGTTGGCCGCCGCAATCGCTGCACGGATGGTCGCTGATGTATTTCGCCAACTCTTCGCGCACGGCCGGCGACTCGGTCTCTTTATACCGGCGTTCCAGATTCGGCAGGATGCCTTCGAACGCATGTTCGCGCGTGACCTTGCCGCCGCGCTCGGTGAGATAACGAAAGGCGATCTTTTCCTTGCCGCTACCGTAGAGAACAGCTTGCTGCACGGTTTTGGAAAGCTTCTGCCACGGCGTCTCGACATCGAAGCCGTAGTGCTTGCCCAATGACATGATCAGTTGGAAGTAGTGCGCATTGCGGCGATCCCAGCCGCGCACTGCGCCGTTCGCCAGCGACAGTTCGGGATGACCGACCACGCGTTCCGGCGAAAACACCTGCGTCACGCCAAGGCCGTCGCAGGTTGGACACGCGCCCACCGGCGAGTTGAAGGAGAATAGACGCGGTTCCAATTCCGGCAGCGAGTAATCGCACACCGGGCAGGAATAGCGCGAGGAGAACAATTGCTCTTTCGCCTTCGCATCGTCCATATCCACCACGATGGCAAGGCCGTCACCTAAACGCAGCGCGGTTTCGAACGATTCGGCCAAGCGTTGCTTGATGTCGTCGCGCGGACGGAAGCGGTCGATCACCGCTTCGATGGTGTGTTTCTGACGCAGCGTAAGCGGCGGCACGGCATCGAGATCAAACACGTTGCCGTCCACACGGGCGCGCACGAAACCTTGCGCGCGCAGCTGTTCGAACACTTGCACGTGTTCGCCTTTGCGTTCGCGAATCACCGGCGCAAGCAACATGAAGCGCTTTTCGGGATCCATCGCCAGCGTGGTGTCCACCATCTGGCTGACGGTCTGCGCTTCCAGCGGAATATTGTGATCGGGGCAGCGCGGCGTGCCGACGCGCGCGTAGAGCAGGCGCAGGTAGTCGTACACCTCGGTAATGGTGCCTACGGTCGAGCGCGGGTTGTGGGAGGTGGATTTCTGCTCGATCGAGATCGCCGGCGACAGACCTTCGATATGGTCGACGTCCGGCTTCTCCATCATCGACAAGAACTGGCGGGCATAGGCCGACAGCGATTCGACGTAGCGACGTTGACCCTCTGCGTAGATGGTGTCGAACGCCAGCGAAGACTTGCCTGAACCGGACAGGCCCGTGATGACGATCAGCTGATCGCGAGGAAGGTCCAGGTCGATGTTCTTGAGATTGTGCGTGCGCGCGCCGCGGATGCGTATGGTGTCCATTACGCCGAGATATTTGGGGGATCGCGCACTATAGCAAGTGACCGCTTAAAGGCTGCACCGCAGGCGCAGCGGCCTGCTGACAGCATGGTGTCAGCAGGCATGCCGGAGCGGCGACTAGGCAGCGGACAGACGCACGACTATGCTCGCCCGCTACAGTCCCGACGATCCGCGCTGCGGAGGGTGATATATGGCTGGCAAACGGATGTTGGGCATGGGGTTATGCGCGCTGCTGGCGGCCGGTCCGGCCCTCGCGGCGCAACCCACCGAGGCGCAGGTGCGCGCGCTGATGCAAGTGATGAACGTGCCGGGCCAATTCGCCGTCATGAACAGCCAGATGGCCTCCATGATGAGCCAGCAGCTTCCCTGCGTGCCGAACGCCTATTGGGCGAATTACATCGACAAGGCGGGGCAGGAGCAGCTGCTTACCGCGATGATTCCCGCCTACCAGCACCATTTCACCGCCGAAGAGGTAGAAGGGCTGATCAAGTTCTACAAATCGCCGCTGGGCCAGAAGCTGGTGGCGCAGATGCCGGCCACGATGGCCGAGGCCGCCCAGAGCGGTCAGGAATGGGGTCGCCAGCGCACCTCGGATATGTTCTCGGACCTGCAAAAGCAGGGAAAACTGGACGCCCAGGGCCGTTGCCCGGGTACCACCGGGGCCCAGGCGCAGTAAGGGCTTGAGGCGCGTTCGGTTCGACTGGTCACGGATTGACCAAAATAGCGCCGCGTCGCTATAATCCTCAGTTCGCTGCGCCCGAATGGGTCGCGGCGAACCCAAGAGAATAACGACAGAAGGGCTATTCCCATGAGTTATGCAGTCATCAAGACCGGTGGCAAGCAATACCGCGTCCAGCAGGGCGACGTCCTGCGCGTGGAGTTGCTGAACGCCGAAGAGGGCGCCAGCGTGAAGTTCGACCAGGTGCTGCTGGTCGGTTCCGGTGAGTCCATCACCGTTGGCACCCCGGTCGTGGCCGGCGCCACGGTCAGCGCCACCATTCGCATGCACGGTCGCGCCGATAAGGTCCGCATCGTCAAGTTCCGCCGCCGCAAGCACTACAAGCGTCAGCAGGGACATCGTCAGCATTTCACCGAAGTCGAGATCACGGGCATCAACGCCTGATACAGCCGGAGTAAACAGTCATGGCACATAAAAAAGGCGTAGGTTCATCCCGCAACGGTCGCGATTCGAACCCGAAATACCTCGGCGTCAAGGTCTACGGTGGCCAGGCCATCGAAGCCGGCAACATCATCGTGCGTCAGCGCGGCACCCAGTTCCATGCCGGTACCGGCGTTGGCCTGGGTCGCGATCACACGCTGTTCGCGCTGGTCGACGGCAAGGTCGAGTTCAAGGTCCGCGGCGAGAAGAACCGCCGGTACGTCAGCGTCGTCAAAGGCTAATTCGGCCCTAGCGCGCCAACGAAGGCCCCGCCCAGGCGGGGCTTTTGTTTTATTGGTTGTCCGGATCGTGCGCGACGATTCTTGCCATCCTCCCTGCATTCGCCGGGTTGACGATATGGCAAGATCGCCCTTTCGCCGCGATCCCTTATCTACGGTTTTGATCCCATGAAATTCGTCGACGAAGCGATCATCAAAGTTCACGCCGGTGATGGCGGCAACGGCTGCATCAGTTTTCGCCGCGAAAAATTCATTCCGTTCGGCGGCCCGGACGGCGGCGACGGCGGCACGGGCGGTTCCGTCTGGCTGATCGCCGACGAAGGCTTGAATACGCTGATCGATTTCCGCCATCAACGCAGCTTCAAGGCGCAGCGCGGCCAGAACGGCATGGGCAGCGATATGTACGGCAAGGGCGGCGAGGACACGACCATCCGCGTGCCCGTAGGCACCGTCGTGACCAACGTCGACACCGATGAAACCATCGGTGATCTCACCTCGCACGGTCAGCGTCTGCTGGTTGCTCAGGGTGGCAAGGGCGGCCTAGGCAATATCCATTTCAAGAGTTCGGTGAATCGCGCGCCGCGCAAATCCACGCCGGGTACGCCAGGCGAAGTGCGCGAGCTCAAGCTTGAACTGAAACTGCTGGCGGACGTCGGTTTGCTGGGTTTTCCGAACGCCGGCAAATCGACCTTTATCCGCGCCGTTTCAGCCGCGACGCCGCGCGTGGCGGATTATCCGTTCACCACGTTGCACCCGAATCTTGGCGTGGTCAGTCTGGGCACGGACCAAAGTTTCGTGATTGCCGATATCCCCGGCTTGATCGAAGGCGCTGCGGAAGGCGCGGGCCTGGGCATCCAGTTCCTGCGCCATGTGTCGCGCACGCGCCTACTGCTGCATATCGTGGATATCGCGCCGATCGACGGCAGCAACGTGGTCGAGCAGGTGCACGCGATCGAGCACGAGCTGCAGAAGTTCGACGCCGAATTGCTGCAACGTCCGCGCTGGCTGGTGCTCAACAAAGCCGACGTCTTGCCGCCGGACGAGCGTCAGGCCGTGGCGGAAGATGTCGTCAAGCGCCTGGGTTGGACGCAGCCGTGGTTCCTGGTCTCCGCGATTGCGCGCGACAACACCATGAACGTGTGTCAGCACGTGCAGCGTTTCTTCGAAGCGCAGCGCCAAGCGCGCGAAGGTCGCACCGATATGCTGCCGGGCGACGTTCGCCTGCGCGACGACGCAACGAAGGACTGATCGACCAAGGGAAGACATGCATTTGCACCAGGAGCGCATGCGCCGATGAAGTTGCAAGCACGCATTGCCGGCTACCGGCGACTGCGCGAACAAGCATTGTGGCGGCTGCTCGCCGCCGATCACGCTCCCGAATTGATCGGTCTGCTGCAAACCTTGCTGCAGGATGGCGACCGGCGTTTGCCGGGTTCGGTGCTGCATGAGCGTTTGCAGCAACACCTCGATGCGATCAATGCCTCCGATCTGCCGCGCGAATTGCCGCGCACCGCGCAGGCTTATGTCGCGCATTGGCTCGCGCAAGGGTATCTGGAGCGTCGCCTTCCGGATGGCGCAAGCGAAGAAGAATACGAGTTGTCCGCACAGGCGGCGCAGGCGATCCGTTTTATCGGCGGCCTGGATACGCCGCGCAGCGCGGCGACCGAAAGCCGTCTCTCGCTGGTGATTCAGCAGCTCGTGCAATTGGCCGAGCAAACCGAAACGGATCCGGCCGCACGTTTGAGCTCGCTCTACGCAGAGCGCGACCGTATCGACGCAGAAATTGCGCGCGCATCCACTGGCAAAGTTGCCGCATTGGACGGCAAGCGCGCACTCGAACGCACGCGTCAGATTATCGAGCTTGCCGACGACCTGGCCGAAGACTTCCGTCGCGTGCGTGACGGTTTCGAGCAACTCAACCGCGAATTCCGCGAGCGCATCATCGACGATGAGGGCGAGCGCGGCGACATTCTCGACAAACTATTCGAAGGCGTAGACCTGATCGGCGACAGCGAAGCAGGGCGCAGCTTCAACGCGTTCTGGAGCTTGCTCAACGACGTCGAGCAAAGCGCGCAGCTCGATATTGCGCTGGAGGCGGTGTTATCGCGTGGATTTGCGCGCAAGCTTCAGCGCGAGGAGCGGCAGTTTCTGCGTGGTTTCACGGGCGTGATGCTCGAACGTGGCGGCAATGTGCATGACGTGCTGCAAAACTTCGCGCGCAGTCTGCGCGGCTTTGTGCAGAGCCGTGGTTACTTAGAGCAGCGTCGCTTGAACCAACTGCTCAAGCAAGCGCAAGCCGAGGCGTTGCAATTGCGCGATTCGGTGCGCGCACGCCAGCGCACGCCCTATACCTTGCAACTCACCACCAGCCGGCTGCGTTCGCTGTCGCAATGGCGTCTGCACGATCCGCGCCGCGCGCGCGTCGACGGCAGCATCGCGCGCAGCGACGGCGCGGCGATATCGTTGGACAGCGTCGGCGATCTGGTGGCGCAGTCGGAAATCAACTATCGCGGTCTGCGTCGCGACCTGCATGAGCTGCTTACCGAGCACGATCAGCTGTCCATCGCCAGCGTGTTGACGCATCGTCCCGCTGAACAGGGGCTCGGAAGCATTATTGGATATCTGTCGTTGGCGACGCGCCACGGCGTAATCGCGGGCGATGAACAAGAAACCGTTATTTGGCAGGGCAGCGACGGCAGCGAACGTCGCGCCCGTATTCCTCTAGTCTGGTTCCTGAAAGAGAAGCGCCATGAATTTGCGTGAGGACGACGCCCCTGTCGTCGAGTCTGTGGTGGAGAAACAGAACGGCGCCGGCCTGTTCGAAGGCGATAGCGGAAGCTTGCCGTTCGAGGCGCGTAAAGCGCTTTGCCAACTGCTGGCGGGGCCGAGTCTCGACGCAAGCAGGCACGGTCCGCTTTGGCCCGCGGCGTTGCGCTACGAAAACCTGCTGCGTTCGCGCCTGTGCGATCTGTTTTTGGAACTGGTGATCGACCGCGAAGCCGGCGTCGCGTTTACGCGGCAGATCGATGCTGGCGAACTGGAAACGCCGGTACTGTTGCGCACCTCGCCGCTTACGTTTATCGAATCGGTGCTGTTGCTGCATCTTCGCCAACAATTGGCCGAAGCGGAAGCGCATGGCCATCGCGCCGTGGTGGAAGAGACGGCACTGGTCGATGCACTTTCGGTGTATGAAAAGAGCGTATCCACCGACCGCGCCGGTTTTGCAAAACGCGTCACCGCTGCGGTTGGTAAGATGAAAGACAGCCACGTGCTGAACAAATTGCGCAATAGCGACAACCGCTACGAAGTGTCGCCCGCGCTCAAACTGCTGTTCTCCGCCGAAGACGTGCAGGCCTTGGCGCAGGCGTATCGCGATCTGCGCGAGGCGGACGATGGCGAGGAGAGTACGGATGGCGAGTGATAAAGGCGCAGCGACGAAGTCGCGCAAGAAAGCAGCCAAGCCCGCCCGCACGGTCGCACCCTCGCTATTTCTCTCCGATCTGCCCGATCCGCGCGATGAGCAATTCCGCATGCGCCGCCTGCAGGTGTTCAACTGGGGCACGTTCAGCGGCCTGGTCGATGTGCCGATTGCGGAGCAGGGGTTTTTGTTCGTTGGTCGATCGGGTTCGGGCAAATCCACCTTGCTCGATGCGATGTCGGCGTTGCTGGTGCCACCCAATTTGGTGGACTTCAACGCCGCGGCTCGCGAGGCGGAGCGAAGCGGTCGCGATCGGAATCTGGTGTCCTACGTGCGAGGCGCATGGGCCGATCAGCAAGATAGCGATTCCGGCGAGATCGCCACGCAATATCTGCGCAAAGGCGCAACGTGGTCGGCGCTGGTGCTCGAATATCGCAATGCGCAAGGCGCCACGGTCAGTCTGATTCGTTTGTTTTGGATCAGCGGCAACAGCTCTTCCGCCGCCGATGTGCAAAAGCACTATCTCGTCACCGAGCGCGCGTTTGATGTCGCCACGGAGCTGCAAGGTTTCGATCTGGATCGTCGACGCCTCAAGGCGCGTCTTGGCGACGATGTGCATCATTTCGATACGTTTGCTGCGTACGCGGAACGTTTCCGCCGACTGCTCGGCATTCAGAACGAGATGGCGCTGAAGCTGCTGCACAAAACGCAGTCGGCCAAGAACCTGGGCGATCTGAACCAGTTTCTGCGCGGATTCATGCTCGATGAGCCGGAAACGTTCGGAGCGGCCGATCGCTTGATCGCCGACTTCGGCGAGCTGGATGCCGCGCATAAAGCCGTGGTGATCGCGCGCGAGCAGGTGGATACGCTTTCGCCCGCCCGAACGGCGTACGACGCGTTGTTGCAATTGCGTCGCACGACCAGCGAATTGAAAGAGCTGCAGCAGGGCGTGGACCTTTACCGTGAGCAGCGCCGCTTGCTTCTGCTCGATACGCGCCTAGCGGAATTGCAGGTGCACGATCAGGCCTTGGCGGGCGAACTCGCACAACGGCGACAGTCGCTCGATAATCACGAACAACGCATCGCCGATCTGGAGCGTCAACGCCGCGAGCAAGGCGGCGACGCCATCGATCAGCTCGAACGTGAGCATGAACAGGTTGGCCGCGAACGCGACGAACGTCTGCGCCGGCGCAACAAGATCGAGCAAGCCTGCCGCGAACTCACCTGGAATATGCCGAGCACGGCGCACGGTTTTGCTGATATGGCGGGGCAGGCGCGCGAATTGCTGGACGGCGCGCGCGATCGCGCGGTGGTCGTGGAAGAGCGCATGGATACCCTCAAGCGCGAGCGTGATCAATCAGCCGGACGCTTCAGCGGCGTGCGTGCGGAGATCGATGCGCTGAAGCGTCATCCTTCGAGCATCCCTGCGCACACGCAAGCGATACGCACACGCCTTTGTCAGGAGCTTGGGCTGTCCGAGAATGCCTTGCCGTTTGTCGGCGAGCTTTTGCAGGTAAAAGCCGAGCATGCTGCGTGGCGTGGCGCTATCGAGCGCGTGTTGCATGGATTTGCGCTGGCCTTGTTGGTGGACGAACAGCATTACGGCGAAGTGTCGAGTTGGATCAACAAGACGCATCTCGGCAGCAAGCTGGTGTATTACCGCGTCGGTCGCAACGATGCATTCTCCGGGCGCCAACTCGAATCGCGCTCGATGTTGCATCGCCTCGACGTACGCGATCACGCGCATCACGATTGGCTATCGGCGGAGCTGGCGCGTCGCTTCGACTACAGCTGCGTGGATTCCGCCGCGGCGTTGCGTCATGCCGACCGCGCCATCACGCGCGAAGGTCAGGTCAAACATCCGGGTGATCGCTACGAGAAGGACGACCGTCGTGCGATTGATGATCGCAAGCACTGGGTGCTCGGCTTCGACAACCGCGACAAGCTCGCCTTGTTCGAGAAGGAAGGGCAGCAGTTGGCTCAAGCCATCGCAAAGGCAGACGAATCGCTGAAAACGCTTCGCGATGACAATGCGCGCGAGGGCGATCGTCGCCTTCTTGCCGCGACCTTGGCGAATGCCGAATGGGAGGAGATCGATGTCGCGCCAAAGCTGCAGCGCCTTGGCGATATCGAGCAGCAGTTGAAACATCTGCGCGAAGGCGATGCGACGCTGCAGGAAATTACGCAGCGCTTGGATATGGAGCGCGAGCTGCGTCGTCGCGTGCAAAGTTCCTATGAAGATGCCGCAGGCGAGCGCAATGCGCTTCAGCGCGAACGTAACGGTTTGCAAGAAAAGCGCGAGGTGTGCGAGCAGCGAGCGAAACAGGCTTCGTTGACGCCGCTGCAGGCGCGCGGCTTGCCGGAGCGATTGCCTGCGCAGCCGGCGTTGTCGCTCGACAATCTCGCCGATCACTTCCGTACGCTCGAACGAGGCCTCAACGAGGCGCTCGGTCAGCAATCGGATGAAGACAATCGGCTGGTTCAGCAGGTCGAAGAATCCTTCCGCAGCTTCTGCCGGCGTTGGCCGCAAGACAGCGCCGACTTCACGCCTGGCCTTGAATCGGCGGAAGGCTTTCTGGCGCGCTTGCGCCGTTTGGAACTGGATGGCTTGCCCAAACACGAGGCGCGTTTCTTCGAGTTGCTGCAGAGCCAAAGCAAGCAAAATCTGCTGGTTCTGCAAAAGCATATGATCGAAGCGCGCAAGGCGATCGGCCTGCGCATGGAAGAAGTGAACGAAAGCCTGGAGCGCGTGCCCTTCAATCGCGGCACCTTGCTACAAATCGAAGTGACCGACCGCGGGCTGCAAGAAGTTCGCGATTTCCAGCAACAGCTGCGCGATGTGCTTTCTCATCATCAAACGGAAAATCGCGAGTTGGCCGAAACGCAATTCAGCGTGTTGCGCCAGTTGGTCGCGCGGTTGGCCGCCGACGATCCGGAACACAAGCGCTGGCGCGAGCAGGTGCTCGATGTACGTTTACATGTCGAATTTATCGGCGTGGAAAAAGAAGTCGCGACCGGGCGTCAGGTGGAGGTTTACCGCAGTGGTGCGGGCAAGTCCGGCGGGCAACGTCAAAAACTTGCAACGACGTGCCTCGCCGCCGCGTTGCGTTATCAGCTGGGCGGCGACGACGGTCACTTGCCGCGCTACGCGCCGGTGGTGCTCGACGAAGCATTCGATAAGGCCGACAACGAATTCACCGCGCTGGCGATGAATATTTTCGAGAATTTCGGTTTTCAAATGGTGGTCGCGACACCGCTCAAATCGGTGATGACACTGGAGCCGTTTATCGGCGGCGCGTGCTTTGTCGATATCACCGGTCGTCATGACTCGGGCGTGTTGCTGATCGAATACGACACCGCAAATAGACGTCTGGCTCTGCCGGAGAAGGCGCGTCAAGCGGAACTCGCGTGATCGCGGCGAATCCAGCATGATGTCGGTCTTGCAAAGCAGTCCGTACTCGGAGGGTTCGAATGAGCAATCGTCGTGATTTCCTGAAAACCACCATGCTGGCGACGTCGGCGCTGGCGCTGCCGCGATTCGCTCGCAGCGCCGCATCGCTGGCCGGCTCCGTGCCCGGTGGCGTGGGCGCGCGCGTCGTGTCCACCTGGGATTTCGGTGTGCCGGCGAACCTTGCGGCATGGGCGGTGCTGGGCAAAGGCGGCAAGCCGCTGGATGCGGTGGAGAAGGGCGTGATGGTGCCGGAGTCGGATCTGCACAATCACAGCGTGGGTCGCGCCGGTTATCCCGATCGCGACGGCCGCGTGACGCTCGATGCCAGCATCATGGACGGCGACGGTCGCTGCGGCGCGGTGGCTGCAATTGAGCATATCGCGCATCCCATCAATGTGGCGCGCAAGGTGATGGAAGACACGCCGCATGTGCTGCTGGTTGGCGACGGCGCGCTCGAGTTTGCGTTGCAGGAAGGTTTCAAGAAGGAAAGGCTGCTGACGCCGGAATCGGAAAAGGCGTGGCACGAATGGTTGAAGCAGGCCAAATATACGCCGGTCGCCAACAGCGAAAACATCGATTACCACCGCAGCCTGCAAAACCTCGGCATGCCCGGCGGCAAAAACAATCACGACACCATCGGCATGTTGGCGGTCGATGCGAATGGCCATCTGGCCGGCGCATGTACCACGAGCGGCATGGCGTGGAAGCTGCACGGTCGCGTTGGCGACAGTCCTCTCATTGGTGCGGGCCTGTACGTCGACAATGAAGTGGGCGCCGCGACATCTACAGGTGTCGGCGAAGAAGTGATTCGCAATGCGGGCAGCTTTTTGGTGGTGGAGCTGATGCGTCAGGGCCGCAGTCCGCAGGAAGCGTGCGAAGAGGCCGTGCGTCGCATCGTCAAAAAGCGCCCTGAGGCCACCAAGGAAATGCAGGTGGGCTTTCTTGCGTTGCGTCGCGATGGCGAGTGCGGCGCCTACGCGATACAGAAAGGTTTCACCTATGCGGTGTGCGATGCGCACCAGCAAGATCGACTGCTGGCTTCGCCCAGCCTTTACCAGACGACGTTCACCTAATGACACGAAGCATTTCGCTTGAGATCGCGGCTGGTTCATTCGCGTCCGCGCTGGCGGCGCAGGAAGGTGGCGCCGATCGCGTGGAGCTTTGCGGCAGCCTGGCCGAAGGCGGTATTACGCCGTCCTACGGCACGCTGGCGATGGTGCGTGAGCGTGTACGTATTCCGGTGTATGTACTGATTCGCCCGCGCGGCGGCGATTTTCTTTTCGACGATGCCGAGTTCGACATCATGTGTCGCGACGTGGAGACCTGCGCACGCGTGGGTTTGGATGGCGTGGTGATCGGCGCGCTAGATGCCGATGGTCAGATCGATCCGCGTTGCAGTGAGTTGGTGCGCACCGCAGGCAAGTTGGGTGTGACGTTCCATCGCGCCATCGATGCGAGCGCGGACCTGAGCCGTTCGCTTGAGAGCATCATCGGCTTGGGATGCGAGCGTGTGCTGACCTCAGGCGGCCACGCGAATGCGCTTGCTGGTGCGCAGGTTATCGCCAGGCTCGTAGAGCAGGCGGGAGACCGCATCAGCATCATGGCCGGGGCGGGCATTCGCTCGACGAATCTGGTCGAGATCGCAGGGCTTTCGAAGGCCCATGAATTTCATGGTTCCGCGCGGGCCGTCCAGCGGTCGGGGATGCGTTATCTGAATCCCAAGTTGCTGGATCTGCCGCCGGATTTCGATCGATCGAGCGTGACGGAAGTGCGGGCCATGAAGGAACAGTTGGCGAAGCTTGTCCGCTGACCGGCGAATTCGGACGTGAAAAAGCCGGCGTTTCCGCCGGCCTCGACACCAACCCAAATAATGTCGATCTGGCCTTAGGCCAGTTCGCGAATCTTCGAGTTCAGGCGGCTCTTATGACGAGCGGCCTTGTTCTTGTGGATCAGGCCGCGAGCGGCGTAACGATCCATCACCGGCTGGGCGGCTTCGAAAGCGGCCACGGCGGCAGTCTTGTCCTTGGCCTCAATGGCTTTGACGACCTTGCGCAGGGCGCTACGGACCATGGAACGGGCGCTGACGTTGCGCAGGCGGCGCTGCTCGGACTGGCGCGCGCGCTTCTTCGCGGACTTGATGTTAGCCAAGGTAGAACTCCGGAATGAATACTGGGGTTGGAAAAAGGCGGCAATTATGCGGCTAATTTGCCGTTAGGTCAAGTGGTTAAGCAACCGTCCCGCCAGGGACCCTGCTTAACTTCTCCCTTTCGGGGAGAAGGTGGCCCGAAGGGCCGGATGAGGGGACATTCTAGCCGAGGTTCACATCGAAGCGGCTCTTGATGCTCATCATGAGCTCAACACGCAAGATTCGCCCCTCACCTCAACCCTCTCTGCGAAGGGGGGGAGACTAAAAGCTGGCACACTAAGCGCCGCTTTTCAGATCAGGCCGGGCACCGACAACGCATGAAGTCCCCCAGCATGTTACGCGGGCTGCTTTCCTTCAGCAGCATGACCATGGTTTCGCGCGTGCTCGGGCTGCTGAGGGATATTTCCATCAGCCACGTCTTCGGCGCCAACGTGGCCACCGATGCGTTCTGGGTGGCCTTCCGGATTCCCAATTTCATGCGCCGCATGTTTGCGGAGGGGGCGTTTTCCACCGCCTTCGTACCGGTTTTTACCGAAGTCAAAGAGACCGGCAGTCACGACGATCTGAAGGATCTGATGTCGCGCGTCGCCGGCACCTTGAGTGGCGTGCTGCTGGTGGTCGCGGCGTTGTGCGTGTTGTTCGCGCCGCAAGTGGCGATGTTGTTTACGCCGGGTGCGGTGGACGAGCCGGAGAAATTCTCGCTGACCGTCGACCTGTTGCGCCTCACGTTTCCGTTCTTGCTGTTCGTGTCGCTGACCGCGCTTTCGGGCGGCGCGCTCAACAGTTTCCATCGCTTCGGCTTGCCGGCGTTGACGCCGGTGATTCTTAATCTCTGCATGATCGCCGGCGCGTGGTGGCTCTCGCGCTATTTGCATACGCCGATTCTGGCGTTGGGATGGGCAGTGTTGGCCGCGGGCATTCTGCAGGTGTTGTTTCAGCTGCCCGCGTTGCGCACGTTGGACTTGTTGGTGTGGCCGCGCTGGGGATGGAACCATCCGCAGGTGCGCCGAATCATGAGTCAGATGGTGCCGACGCTGTTCGGTTCGTCGGTCTCGCAAATCAACTTGCTGTTCGACACGGTGATTGCGTCGCTGCTGATCGCCGGTTCGCAAACGTGGTTGTCGCAAGCGGATCGCTTTCTGGAATTGCCGCTAGGTGTGTTTGGCGTGGCGCTCGGCACGGTCATCCTGCCTTCGCTTTCGCGGCATCACATCGCCACCGATCACGATGGATTCTCGAAAGCTTTGGACTGGGGATTGCGCACCACGCTGCTGATTGCGGTGCCCGCGATGTTCGGTTTGATGCTGCTGGCGCAACCGTTGGTCGCCACGCTGTTTCAGAATGGACAGTTTCATCCGTTCGACACGCGCATGGCGACGTTGTCGGTGACAGCGTTGAGTTTCGGCGTGCCGGCCTATGCGCAAGTGAAAGTGTTGCTGCCGGCGTTTTATGCGCGCAAAGACACGCGCACGCCGGTCAGGGCCGGCGTGGCGGCGCTCGTATCCAACATGCTGCTCAATGGCGTTTTTTTACTTGCGCTCTATGCGTTATGGGCGCCGTCCGCGCTGAAGGCGGGACCTTTGCTGGAAGGCTTGTCCAAGGTCCCCGGCTTGCACCTTGCGCTGGGCATGGCCAGCGCGATCGCCAGCTATATCAACTTGCTGCTGTTGTGGCGCTGGCTGAAAAAGGCCGATATCTATCAGCCTCAGCCGGGATGGGGACGCCATCTGGCGCGTTTGGCGCTGGCTTGTGCGGCGATGACGGCAGTGCTGCTGCTCGGGCGCTGGCAGTGGCTCGATTGGACGCAGATGCACGCGATGGAACGTGTATGGCGGCTCGCTGTGCTGGTCGGCGCCGGTGGCGCGACGTATGTAGCGGTGCTTTTCGCGACGGGCTTCCGGCTACGCGATTTGCAGCATGCATGACCGTTATACTGGTCGGATGATGAAACTGTCCCGGGACGTCGCGGGGCCGTGTTTGGCGCCCGGCGGCAGCGTGGTTGCGGTCGGTGCGTTCGACGGCTTGCATCGTGGCCATCAAGCTCTGCTCAGCGAAGTGCGCCAGCGCGCGCAGGCGCTCGGCTGTTCGCCCATCGTGGTGAGTTTCGAGCCGTTGCCGCGTGCATATTTCTCCAAGGAGCCGGTGCCGCGCCTTTCCAGCGTGCGCGAAAAGCTGCTTGGCTTCGCCGCGTCGGGCATGGAGCACACATTGCTGTTGCGATTCAACCAGGCGTTGACGGCCATGTCGCCCGAAGAGTTCGTGCAACGTGTGTTGATCGACCGGCTCGGCGTGCGCGAAGTGTGGGTCGGCGCGGATTTTCGTTTTGGACATAAGCGTGCCGGCGACGTTGCGTTGCTGGAGCGCCTTGGCGCAGAGCGCGGGTTCGGCGCGCACACCATGCCCGCCGTTTTGCTGGACGGCGAACGCGTGTCCGCCAGTCGCGTGAGGGCGTTGCTCGGCGCGGGCAATTTCGGTGCGGTAGCGCCATTGCTGGGTCGCCCCTTCGTGATCGAAGGCAAGGTGGAATACGGCAACCAGCTCGGGCGCACGCTGGGGTTTCCCACGGCCAACATTCATCTGCGCGAACGGGTCACCCCGGTCCACGGCATTTTCGCGGTGCGCGTCGGCCTGGGCGAAAGCGAATGCAGCTGGCCGGGCGTGGCGAGCCTGGGCAAGCGGCCCACGGTCAACGAAGTGGCCGAGCCCCTGCTGGAAGTGCATCTGTTCGATTTCGAGGGCGATCTCTACGGGCAGCGCATGGCGGTGGAGTTCGTGGCCAAGCTGCGCGACGAGATGAAATTCGACGGTTTAGACGCATTAACCGCCCAAATGCGGCATGATGCACGTTCCGCCCGGGAAATCTTAGGGATGAACCCGGCATTGATCGATGCGACCCAGGCCACATCATGAGCAACACCATGACCCGCTTGCACATTCTGTCCACCGTCACGGTGGCGGCGATCATTATTATTTGACGAGCACTCGCCGAAGCGCGTGCGTTAAGGGTGACCTGCGCACGCATTCGTAGTCGTCATGACTTATGAGAGCGCCGCGGGGTGTGTCGCGCGGCGCAGGGAAGACTGGCTGTCTTTCCAAGCCGTGGGGCGCAGCCCGCGGCGCTCTCATAAGTCACCCGAAGGGCCGGCTCTGTTTGCCCGCATCTCTTCGGGGCATCGGTTCAACAGACAGCCAGTCTGCTTTCACCGATGCCCCTGTGAGCTGCGAGCAAACAGAGCCGGTGCCGACTACGAATGCGTGCGCAGGTCACCCTTGACCGCCGCGCGCGGCGAGCAACCCAGCACGGCTTCGGTTCCCCTGCAGGCATCGAAGCGGAATCACCGTAAAACACGGCGCCCGAGCGATGACCCAGGACTACAAGAGCACCATCAACCTGCCGCAAACCACCTTCCCGATGCGCGGCGATCTGCCCAAGCGCGAACCGGGTTGGCTGGCCGAATGGGAAAAAGCGGACCGTTATCACCAGATCCAGGCCAAGACGGTCGGCCGTCCGCTGTTTGTGCTGCACGACGGGCCGCCGTATGCGAACGGCGCGATCCATATCGGTCACGCGGTCAACAAGATTCTGAAGGACATCGTCGTCAAGTCGAAGGTGCTGGCCGGTTTCCAGGCGCCTTATGTGCCCGGCTGGGATTGCCACGGCATGCCGATCGAAATCCAGATCGAAAAGAAATTCGGCAAAAACCTGCCGGCAGCTGAAGTGCAGCGCAAAGCGCGCGCCTATGCCGCCGAGCAGATCGAAGCGCAGAAGGCCGACTTCAAGCGCCTCGGCGTGCTGGGCGAGTGGGATCGCCCGTATCTCACGATGGATCATTTCAACGAAGCGTCGGAAATCCGCGCGCTCTCGGAGATGCTGCGCAAGGGTTATATCTATCGCGGCCTGAAGCCGGTGAATTGGTGCTTCGATTGCGGTTCGGCGCTGGCCGAAGCGGAAGTGGAGTACGACGACAAGACCGATATCGCCATCGACGTCGGTTTTGCGTTCGACGATCCCGCCGCCGTCGCGAAAGCGTTCGGTCTGCAAACGCTGCCCAAGCCCAACGGCCAGATCGTGATCTGGACCACTACGCCGTGGACGATTCCCGCCAATCAGGCGCTCAATCTGCATCCGGAATTCAGCTACAGCCTGGTCGATACGCCCAAGGGTATGCTGATTCTCGCGACTGAGCGCGTGGAAGAGTGTTTAAAGACATACGGTTTGGAAGGCCAAATCGTGGCCTCCGTGCCGGGTAGCGCGCTGGGCGAATTGCGTTTCCGTCATCCGCTGTATGCGGTCGATCCGGGCTATGCGCGTTTGTCGCCGGTGTATTTCGGCGACTACGTTACGTTGGATACCGGCACGGGCATCGTGCATTCGTCGCCGGCCTACGGCGTGGAAGACTTTTTGTCGTGCAAAGCGCACGGCATGCTGGATGCCGACATCATCAATCCGGTGATGGGCGATGGTCACTACGCGTCGACGCTGCCGCTGTTCGGCGGTCTGTTTATTTGGAAGGCCAATCAGAAGATCGTCGAAGCGTTGGATCAAGCCGGTTCGCTGCTGCATCAGCAGAAATACACGCACAGCTACATGCATTGCTGGCGCCACAAAACGCCGGTGATTTATCGCGCCACCTCGCAGTGGTTCGCGGGCATGGATGTCGTGCCGAAAGAAGGCGGTAAAACGCTGCGCGAAACCGCGCTGGAAGGCATCGAAGCCACCAAGTTCTATCCGGCGTGGGGCAAGCAGCGTCTGCACGCGATGATCGCCAATCGTCCGGACTGGACTTTGTCGCGCCAGCGTCAGTGGGGCGTGCCGATGGCGTTTTTCGTGCATCGCGAAACCGGTGCGCTGCATCCGCGTACGCCAGAGTTGCTGGAAGAAGTCGCCAAGCGCATCGAGCAAGATGGCATCGAGGCGTGGCAAAGCATCGAACCCAGCGATTTTCTCAGCGCGGAAGAAGCGCCGTTGTATGAGAAAAACCGCGACACCTTGGACGTGTGGTTCGATTCCGGCACCACGCATTGGCATGTCCTGCGCGGTTCGCACGTGGATATCTCCGCGTTCCCTGCCGATTTGTATCTGGAAGGCTCCGATCAGCATCGTGGCTGGTTCCATTCCTCGCTGCTCACCTCGTCGATGTTGGACGGCCAACCGCCGTACAAGGCGCTGCTGACGCACGGCTTCACCGTGGACGGGCAGGGCCGCAAGATGTCCAAATCGCAGGGCAACGTGGTGGCGCCGCAGAAGGTGATGGACACGCTCGGCGCCGACATTCTGCGTTTGTGGGTGGCGTCGGCCGACTATCGCAACGAGATGTCGGTGTCCGACGAAATTCTGAAGCGCGTGGCGGACGCGTATCGCCGCATTCGCAATACTGCGCGCTTCCTGCTCGGCAATCTCGACGGTTTCGATCCGGCCAAGCATCTGGTGCCGACGGAGAACAGTCTGCTGCTCGATCAGTGGGCCGTCGCGCAGGCTTACGATGTGCAGCAAGCGGTGATCGCCGCGTACGACCGCCACGATTTCCCGGAGATCGTGCAACGCGTGCAGAACTTCTGCACCAACGAAATGGGCGCGCTGTATTTGGATATCACCAAGGATCGCCTCTACACCATGCCGACCGAAAGCCTCGGCCGGCGCAGCGCGCAGAGCGCGATGTATCGCATCCTGGAAGCGATGGTGCGTTGGCTGGCGCCGGTGCTGTCGTTCACCGCCGAAGAAATCTGGCAGCACATGCCGAGCGAACGCGGCGAAAGCGTGCTGTTCGAAACTTGGTACGACGGATTGACCAACACGCAAAGCTCGTCGGAACAGCGCCGTTATTGGGCCGATCTTTTGGCGATGCGCGACACGGCGTCGCGCGTGCTGGAAGAAATGCGCAAAGGCGAACGCATCGGCGCGGCGCTGGAAGCGAAGCTCGTGCTGCACGCCGATCCTGCGACGACGGAGCGCTACGCAGCCACCGCAGACGAATTGCGCTTCTTCTTCATCACCTCCGAATTGAGCTTTGCGCCGTTGCAGCCGCGACCCGACGATGCCGCCGCCGTGCAGCTCGAAGGTGGCGAGGTGTACGTAGCGGCCAGCGTCAGTGATGCGGCCAAATGCATTCGTTGCTGGCATCGCCGCGACGACGTCGGCAGCAATCCGAATCATCCGGAAATCTGCAGCCGTTGCGTGAGCAACGTGGAAGGACCGGGCGAAGAGCGCCGCTGGTTCTAACGCTGTTGCAAACCTGCTCCCTCCCCTACGTGTAGTAGGGGAGGGTTGGGGTGGGGTGAAGCATTCTCGCGTTGAACTTCAAAAGTGACGCAAGCTCATGCAACCCCACCCCATCCCTCCCCTGCATGCAGGGGAGGGGAGCCATTCGGCATTGCACTGTCATTAATGAGAAGACCATGCATCCCAAACCCAACGCTCTCCCCTGGCTGTCGTTTTCCTTGTTGGTGATCCTTCTCGATCAGCTCACCAAATGGTGGGCAGTGACCGCATTGCAGCCTCCTGGATCGCCGCACGCGGTGATACCTGGCTTGCTCAATTGGACACTGGCGTTCAACACCGGCGCGGCTTTCAGTTTTCTCGCGCAAAGCAGCGGCTGGCAGCGCTGGTTTTTCGTGTTGCTCGCGGCGGTCATCACTGTGGCGCTGGTGATTTGGCTGGCGCGCACTGCACGGCGCGAATGGCGCACAGCGCTGCCGCTGTCGTTGGTGATCGGCGGCGCGCTTGGCAACGTGATCGATCGTTTGCACGCATCGCAGGTCACCGATTTCATCCAGGTGTATTACCGCGACTGGTATTACCCCACGTTCAATGTGGCTGACTGCGGCATCTGCGTCGGCGCCGTGCTATTGATCCTGTTCGGTTTGCGACCCGCATCAGGGAAGTGAAGCGGCTTTGAAAACCGAAAGAGGCCTGCCTGCGTGCAGGCCTTTTGTTTTTTCGAAATGATGAAGAGCTTCCGGCGTTGCGCCCACGCGTTGGGACGAAAGTGACCTAAAACAGTCGGCTGACCAATTACGACATACCTCGCGCAAATAACGCGCTTTTGCGCACCGTCTTCACAAGGCGTAGCGAAGCTGATCTTGCGTGTCTTTTTGTCAATATAAATCAATGACTTGTGATTGCTTCCGGGTTTTCGCAAAGACGGCCTTCACGTATGTCAAAAACGAAAGACCGCGCGCGCACGTCTGAAATTCACAGCCATCCAAGATGGCCCGATTCTTGCGAACTATCCAACAAGCGATGAGTTCGAGGAAGCAGTGGAAAGCGACTTCACCGGGCTTTCGGTTTTCACCTTAGGCGCATTGGGCGACTCTTGCGATGCAGAAGTGCGGTCAAAAAATAGGGAAATCAACAGCGAACGCGGCGGAGTTTCGGCGCGCGGCGCTGGCGGCTTTTGTCGCGCTCGCGTTGTGCGGAACGTGCGAAGCGGGCGCCGCGAAGAGCGCGTCGGATCACGACGCGCTGCTGTCGCTGGCGCGCTCCGAGCGTAGCGCGGGTCACCGAGTGGAAGCACTTGCCCATTGTGAGGATGTGTTGGCAAGTTGGCCGAACGATCGCAGTGCGCAGTTGTTGTGCGTCCAGCTGCTTTCGGAATTGGGTGCGTCCGCGCGCGCTAACGAGCTGGCTGCGAAGATCTCGCCCGCGCTCAGCGATGCCGAGCGCGTGCAGCTCAGGGCCGATTACGCGTCCCACGAAGTGCGTTGGGCGAAAGGCGTGCCCGCCGATGCGACGCATCCGTACGCCGAAGCGGATAAAGCCATCGACGATATTCAACGTTTGGCCAACGACACATCCGCGCCCGCAGACGTGCGCAGACGCGCGCAACTCGATTTGCTGGTCGCGCTGGATCAAGCGGATCGGGCCGATGAAGTGCTCTCCGTCTATGCGTCGTTGAAACAACAAAACATCGCGCTGCCGCCGTATGCGGAATGGGCGGTGGCCGACGCCTTCTCGCAAAAACATCAGCCGCGCGAAGCGGTGGCCTTGTATGAAGACGGCATGAGGCGAGATCCCGGTCCGTACGATGCTAGCGATTCGGATCCCCGCATCGGTCTCGCTTACGCGTACTTCGATGCCGGCCGCATCCACGACGCGCTTTCCACCATCGACAAGTTGGCGAAAGACGAGCCTCGTTGGCGGCGTGCATCGAGCGGGCGAGGCAACACGCAGAATTCGCGCAAAGTTGACGCCGATAGCGTTTCCGTGCAATTGCATGAAGACGCGGGCCAACTGCAGGAAAGCTACACACGACTCGCCGCCATGTGCGCCGAAGCGCCGGGTAATGTGGATCTGCGCCGTCAGTTGGCGATGGCCGAACTTGCGCGCGGGTGGCCGCGCCGTGCCGCGGAAACCTTGAAGATCGCCGCATCCATCGAAGACGAGCACGACGCCTCCGCCGACTTGGATGAAGCCGAAGCGCAGCGCGCGGTTTACGACTATGCCGGCGCGCAAGCGTCGATCGACCAAGCCCAAACGCAAGCCGGACGCAGCGGCCGCGTGCAGAATGCGTTGGAGGCATGGGATCGCCAGCGCGGTTGGCAGCTGGATATCACGCACGACAACGGCTGGGGCAACAGCCCCGATTACGGCGACCGCGATCAGGAAACGCAGGCGACGCTGGCGAGTCCGCTGATCGGCGATCATTGGCGCGTGCTCGCACTGGCGCGCGCCTCGTCTGCCGCGTTGCCCGAAGGGCAAGCATCGAGAGATCGTGCCGGCCTGGGCATTCAGGGCTTTGTGCCGAACGTTGAGTACTACGTGCAGGCCTTGCCTTCCGCCGATCATTACGTGCGCCGCACGGACTTCGAAGCCGGCTTCAACTGGGCCATCAGCGACCGCTGGTCGTGGACCTCCGATTGGAGCAGCGCGGGCGCTGATATTCCGCTGCGTGCGCAGTACTACGGTATCACCGGCAAAACTTTCAGCACCGCCGTGCAGTGGCGTGCGAGCGAACTGACGTCCGCGCGCTTGGATGTATATCGCGATCGTTTTACCGACGGCAACGTGCGCAAAGGCTGGCTTGGCGATGTGGTGCAGCGTCTGCACACCGGGCCGAACGTGACGTTTGACGGCGGCGTGGAAATCGGCGGATCGACCAACAGCGAAATCGACCGGCCGTACTTCAATCCGTCGTGGGATCGCTCCTACGCGCTGACCGGTGTGTTGCAAAACGTGCTCAATCAATACAGCGATCGCGTCTGGAATCAGCGCTTCGATTTCAGCGCCGGCCGTTACGGCGAACGCAACTTCGCCACCGGCTGGATGGCCAGCGCGCGCTACGGCCAGATTTTCCAACCGCACGCGGGCTTGAAGTTCGGCTGGGGCGTGAGTTGGCATTGGCAACCTTACGACGGTCGGCACGAATCGCGTGTCGTGCTCGATTTGAACGTGCATTGGGGAGAGTGACAATGCGCTTCCTCTTGCTCGCTCTGTTGCTCTTCGTGATCGCAAACGTGGCATACGCCGCCGACTTCGTGCCTGAGCAATCCGGCTTGATCGTACTTGCTTATCACGACGTGCGCGACGATGTCGCGCAAAGCGGCGATCACGATCCGGACGCCACCAGCACAGATCATTTGATCGCTCATTTCGATTGGTTGAAAGCCAACGGCTATCATGTCGTAAGCCTTGATGAGGTGATCAAGGCGAAGCAAGCCGGAACGCGTTTGCCGCCGCATTCGGTATTGCTGGTCTTTGACGACGGTCTGAAAAGCTTCTACACGCGTGTCTATCCCTTGCTGCGCGCCTACGACTATCCGGCCGTCGCTGCGCTGGTCGGTTCGTGGATGGATATGCCAGCCGGCGAAAAGATGCCTTACAACGGCAGCACCTGCACGCGCGAATGTTTTTTGACATGGGACGACGTGCGCGCGATGCAGCGCTCCGATTTGGTGGAGTTCGCCTCGCATACGTGGGATCTGCACGAGGGCATTACCGCCAATCCGCAGGGCAATCAGCTGCCGGCTGTAGTCAGCCTCCAATACGATGCACACTCTGCGCAGTATGAAAGCGAAGCGACCTACAGCGAGCGACTGCGCAAAGATCTGCAGCACAGCTCGGATGAGATCGCGCAGGCGACGGGTCAGCGGCCGCGCGCGATCGTGTGGCCATATGGCGCTTACAACATGGTCGCTACACAGATCGCTGCGAGCGTCGGCATGCCCGTGTCTTTCAGTCTGGACGACGCCATACCGGTATCGCCCGACGACCATACGATTCCGCGTTTGCTGGTCAGCGGCAATATCAGCGCCAATCGCCTTGGCTGGTTGATCCGTCATCACTCGCGCCCGGATCCCGTGCGCGCCGTGCAAGTGGATCTGGATTACGTCTACGACCCGGATCCAGCACAGCAGGAGCGCAACCTTTCGCGTCTTCTGGATCGCATCAAACGCATGCAGCCCAGTCAGGTTTGGCTGCAGGCGTATGCCGATCCGAAGGGTAACGGTGTCGCGGAAGCAGTGTATTTTCCGTCGCGCCATCTGCCGATGCGCGCGGATCTGTTCTCGCGCGTCGCGTGGCAGTTGCGTACGCGCGCTCACGTTCGCGTCTATGCATGGATGCCGGTACTGGCGTTCCGTTTTGCGGACGCGCCGAACTTGCCTTCGCTGGCCGGCGAACCGAAGCCCGGCGGCGATCACTATCGTCTTGCGCCATGGGATCCGCGCGTGCGCCAGTGGGTCGGCGACGTCTACGAAGACTTAGCGATGCATGCTGACGAAGCCGGATTGTTGTTCTCAGACGACGCGTATCTGCGCGACACCGATCAACTTGGCCCTTGGGCGAACAAGACGCCCGAGCAACGCACGGCCGCCTTGATCGATTTCACCAAGATGCTCACGGATCGCGTGCGCCGCTGGCGCCCGGAAGTAAAAACGGCGCGCAATATCTACACGCGGCCGATTTTCGATCCCAAGTCGGAAGCGTGGTTTGCGCAGAGCCTGCCGTTGTTCCTGGCGAACTACAACATCACCGCCATTATGGCGATGCCGCAATTGGATAAGCAGGCCGATACGGCGAGCTGGTATCGGCAGTTGGTTGCGCGCGTTTCGGAGGCAGGACCGCATGCTTTGGACGGCGCGCTGTTCGAAGTGGCGACGCGCGACTGGCGTACCGATCAACCGATTTCGGACCAGGACATCGACGCGCGCATGCGTCTGCTTCAAGTAAGCGGCGCACGCAATCTGGGTTATTACCCGGACGATTTCATCCGCGACCAGCCCCATCTGGAAGCGGTGCGGCCGGCGATTTCCAACGCCGATTATCCCTATCCGGAGCGATGACCATGTTCGCGCATACGCTCCAAACGCTACTCGGGTTCGCCTTCTTCTATCCGTTGGTGATGTCGCTGATTTGGATGAGCGGTGGCCTGATATATTTCTTCCGCTGGGAACGGAAGGAACCCTCGCGCGTCAAGCCGCCGAAGCTGTCGTCGTATCCGCTGGTGTCGCTGGTCGTTCCTTGCCACAACGAAGGCGCGCAGGTTCGCGAAACGATTGCGTATCTGGCGAAGCAAACGTATCCGTGTTTCGAGATCATCGCCGTCAACGACGGTTCGACCGACGACACCGCGGAAAAGCTCGACGAGTTGATGAAGGAGTATCCCGAACTCCGCGTGGTGCACCTTGCGAGCAATCGCGGCAAAGCGATGGGTTTGCGTGCGGCGGCGCTCGCCTCGAAAGGCGAATACCTCGTATGCATCGACGGCGATGCGCTGCTCGATCCGTATGCCACGCATTGGCTGATGATGCATTTGCTCGATAGCCCGCGCGTTGGCGCGGTGACCGGCAATCCGCGTATCCGCAATCGTTCCACCTTGCTGGGCAAGCTGCAGGTGGGCGAGTTCTCGTCGATCATCGGTTTGATCAAGCGCGCGCAACGCGTCTACGGCCGCATTTTTACCGTCTCCGGCGTGATTGCCGCGTTCCGCAAGGTTGCGTTGCACGATGTCGGTTACTGGAACACCGATATGGTGACCGAAGACATCGATGTGAGCTGGCGCTTGCAGATGCGTCATTGGGAAATTCGTTACGAGCCCAATGCGCTGTGCTGGATTTTGATGCCGGAAACCTTGGTCGGCTTGTGGAAGCAACGTTTGCGCTGGGCGCAAGGCGGTTCGGAAGTGTTGCTGCGCTACGGCCTGAAGCTGCTGCGTTGGAAGCAACGCCGCATGTGGATGGTTGCGCTCGAATACCTCGTGAGCGTGACGTGGTCATTCGATCTCGCCACCATCGCCGTGCTGTGGGTGCTCGGTCACGTGATCTCACTACCGCCGTCGTTGCAGGTTCCGGCGCTGTTTCCGGGATGGAACGGCGTCGTGCTCGGCATGATCTGTTTGCTGCAATTCCTTGTGAGTTTGCTGATCGACCGACGTTACGAAGCGGGCGTCGGTCGCAACTACTACTGGATGATTTGGTATCCGTTGGCTTATTGGATGTTGACCACGGTGACGTCGATCGTCGCGCTGCCCAAGGCTCTTCTCAAACGCAAAGGCACGTTGGCGGTTTGGACCAGTCCTGACAGGGGGATACGATGAAAGCCGAACTCGTTATCAATCGACCCGAGCGACAGCCCACGCTGCATCGCACGTTTTTCGCCATCATCACCATCGTGGCGTGGACGATGTGGGTGTCGTTGTGGTTGCCGGTGCTGACCTTGATCGCCTGGCTGCTTGGCCTAGGCGATATGTACAAGCAGCTGGGATTGATCCATCCGCTGCACGCGGCGAACAATCTCAGCATGATCGTGACCGTAGCGGTGATATGCGCGCTGTCGATCGGATCGTGGTCGCAATACAACCGCATCCGTTTCTCGGGCAAGCAGCGTCGTCGCGGCAATCGCACGCTGGATATCGCGGAAATGGCGCCCGCGCTCGCCACGTCGGTAGAGACGGCGCGCCATCTTCGCGCCAAGCGGCGGTCGGTGATCCATTTCGCGCAGGATGGGCAGATGTTCGTCAAAGACGGGCACGAAGAAAGCTGACGCGCATCCGCGAGACACAGCCATAAAAAAAGCCCCTTTGAGGGGCTTTTTTTGTACTGCTCATTCTTTGGTACCGGTGATAGGACTCGAACCTACACGACATCGCTGCCAGTGGATTTTGAGTCCACCGCGTCTACCATTCCGCCACACCGGCAAAGAACGAACGCCTATTATGCCGGGTTCAATTGACCGGGTCGAGACTTAATTTGCGATCCAGGCGTTCGTAGTGGTGCTGATCGCCCTTGGGCTGGAATACGGCGCAATGGGTCATGTTGCCGGAGTAGACATGCAGGCTCACCGCGACGGTGTCGTCGCTGGGGTTGCGGATAGTGTGGTACTCGTGCGGCGGAATCAGGCTGCCGGCGGAACCCGGGCCGGCCTGAATCGAACCCACGGGCTGGAAGCACCACAGGCCGTCGCTGCCGTCGGGCAGGCGCTCGTATTGCACTACTTCCAGCGCACCGCTCCAGACGCCTTCCACACACCACATACCGCAGTGGTCGTGAATAGGCGTGCCTTGACCGGGCCCCCAGGTCATGGCGACCACGCAATAGCCGTATTCGTCGCTGTGGTACAGCTCGCGACGGGCGTAGCGATCCTCGGCGGTTTCGAACACGCAAGACGGCAAGGCGATTTCCTTGCTCTGGATCAATTTGCACAAGCTGTTGCGCAAACTGTCGGTAATCGCGGGCGTAGCGCCCTTGGCGACGGCCATATCAATGGCGTTGATCAACTTGTCGCAACCGGGGAAGTCCATGGTCAGCATGGGTATCTCGAAAATCGGAATTCGTGTGACAGTGTAGCAGTGGCGAAGGGGGCACTCTGATCCCTGCCTGTATCTGTGCGATTTTAGCAGATGATTCAACGGCTTGGGCGGCCCCGTCAGACCGGGCCGAGCCTAGTCCGACCCCGCTGCATCGACTTATGCGCGCCTCAAAGCCGCTGCAAAAATCCGCCGATGGCGCGACTGTAGTTTTCGATGTCGACCAGAAATGCGTCGTGACCCTGCGGTGAATCCAACGCGACGAATTCGACGTTCGCGCCGGCGGCTTCCAGGCCTTCGGCAATTTGTTCCTGCTGCTCCAGCGGAAACAGAATGTCCGTGCTGACGCCGATCACCAACGCGTGCTCGATATGGATGCGCTTCAAGCCTTCCATCACATGGCCGTCGCCGTATTCGGAAATATCGAACCAGTCGCTGGCGCGAGAAAGGTAGAGATAGCTGTTGGGATCGAAGGTGCGGACAAAGCGGCGCGCGTGACCTTCGAGATACGACTCGACCTGAAACTCGAAGCCGAACGGTTGATCTTCGCGTTGCTCCGGATCGAGCCGAATGCGCGCAAAGCGACCGTTCCATTCCATGGCGGAGCGATACGTAATCACACCAAGCTTGCGCGCGATGCTCATGCCGATGTCGGGATATCGCGAGTCGTCATACAGGCCTTCGTTCCACTGCGGATCGAGCCGGATCGCTTCGCGTTGCAGCGAGCGGATGGCGATGGCGAACGGTTGCGCTTGCGGCGCCGTATCCACGCTGATGTGCGTGCGCACGCTGCCGGGGTGCAGCACCATGTAAGCCAGCGCGCTCATGCCGCCCATCGAGCAACCGATCAAACATCCCAGCTTGTCGATGCCCAGATGCGCGACCAACGCATGCGCGGCGTGGGCGACATCTTCGAGCGACAGATCCGGAAAGTTGAGCCGATACGGTTCGCCGGTGGCCGGATCGATCGATGCGGGGCAGGTAGAGCCTTTGTCGCTGCCCAGCGAGTTCATGCAGATCACAAACCAGCGCGTGGTATCGATGGCTTTGTCCGGCCCCAACATGCCTTCCCACCAACCGGGTGAAGGATCTTCTGCATTGGAGGCGGCGTGCGCGCTGGGAGAAAGGCCGGTAAGAATCAGCACCGCGTTATCGCGCGCGGCGTTCAACGTGCCCCAGGTTTCATACGCCACGTGCGCGCCATGCAATGCACCGCCGCGCTTCATTGCGAACGGGGAGGGCAATTGGAAATATCGACGCGCATCGCTCATGGCCGTTCCTTCGTGCTGACGGAGCGCCTCACCGTAACTGGAAAGCCGGCGAAAAGTGAAGCGTTACCGCAAAATTACTTATGGACTTTGTCGATGACGATATGAATCGGCGATGCGCTGTGAACATCGACGGCGCCGACATCGCCTTCCAAATCGCCGGGTTGAGGCATCGCGTTGCCGCTATGGCTGACGCGTGCGCCAACGATCACGCGCGACGCGGAAGACAGTTTCATCGACGGCGTCATGCTCATCGCATCGGTCAACGTAACGGTCGTCGGAAGTTTGCTCGCATCGAGCCGTGTGACTGCGAGCGGCATAGGCGGCCCGTTTTCCGCGCGCGCGTACACGAACAGCGTGTCGCCGGTGGCGAGTTTGGTTTGCAGTGCAGGCGCCAAGCTTATGTCGACTTGCAAGCCAGATTCTTGCGCCGGTTGATCGGGCGCCGTACCGCCTGGACTTGTAGACGCCGCACGTGAATCGGCCAGGGCGATCTGCTGCGCGACAGCCTGCGCAACGCTGGAGCCCGGTTGCAGCTGCGGTTGCAAAATGCGCCACGTGGATGCGGCATCGGCATAACGGCCTTGTTGAAAATCGCTGATGCCGAGCAGCCACAAGCCGCGCTGATTGTTGGGCTCCAGCTTGACCGACTGCTCCAGTAAATCGCGCGCACGGCCGTCGATAAGGTGATCCGGACGCGCCGTCGAGTCGGCTTCGGCCCAACCCACCATCGCGGTAGTATCGTTCGGGCGAATTTTCAGAACGTGTTCGAAGGCATCGCGGGCTTGATCCGGCTGATGCATTTCCATATCGGCTTGCGCGAGCAACAGCCAGCCTTGCGCGTCATTCGGCTGCGCGGCCAAATGCGCGCGCAATTCGTCCAGCGCCTGATTGACGTCGGTAATGGTTTGCGCCTGTTGCGGTACGCCGTTCAACGTGGACGGCGTGCCGATCTTCCCATACAGAAACACCGTGCCGAGCGGAACAACCAAGGCAATGGCGAGCATCAGCGCGAACACGCCGCGCGACCGTCCGTCCTGGCGACCGTGTCGCAACAGCGGAAGCAGCAGCAAAGCCAGCGCCACAGCCACCATCGCTGCGGCGGCAATATAAAAAAGCGGTTTCACCAATCGTCCCCATTGTCGGTCGGTGCGGCGGGCGTGCCGGCGCGGCTGCGTTTGCGTATGGTGTTCACTACGACGAGTCCACCGGCGATAAGAATCAGCAACGGGCCGAACCACAGCAACCAGGTGCGACCGTTGACGGGCGGATCGTAGAGCACGAAGTCGGAATAGCGATCCGCCAGATATTGCTTGATCTGCGCGTCGGTTTTTCCTTGCTGCATCAGCTCGAACACTTTGTGCCGCAGGTCGCGCGCAAAGTCGGCGTTGGAATCGGCAAGGTCTTCGTCCTGGCAAACCAGACAACGCAATTCGCTTGTCAGATGCTGGAAGCGCAGTTCTTCGGCGTGATCGCGAAACGGCAGCGGATCGATGGCCTGCGCGAACGCGGTGCTGCCCAGCACGAGCAGCGCAACGAGCACGGCGATGCGCGCGAACCGGCCCGTCATGGCGCCTCCTTTTGCAGCGCTGCGATCGCGGGCTTGAGTTGTTGTTCGATCACGTCCGGTGTCAACGGACCAATGCGCTTGTAGCGAATCACGCCTTTGCCGTCGATCAGAAACGTTTCGGGCGCGCCATAAACGCCAAAATCGATGGCGGTGTGACCCGATGGGTCGGCGATCACGGTGTCGTAGGGATTACCGTGTTGGCTGAGCCAGTTTTTCGCGTCGTTGGGATCGTCTTTGTAGTCGTAGCCGATCACCGGAACGCCGAGGTTTTTGGATTCGGCCATCAGCACGGGATGTTCGATGCCGCAAGCAAAGCACCAGCTCGCGAACACGTTCACCAGATAAGGTTTACCGAGCATCGATGCCTTGCTCACCATGCGACCGGGATCGTCGAGTTTTGGCAGCACGAATGCCGGCGCCGGCTTGTTGATCAAGGGCGACGGTACGGCGGTCGGATCATGCGCGCTGTTCCACCAGATGCCAAAGCCAAGCAGCGCCGCCAACAGCACGAATGCGAAGAAGGGCACCAGCCTGGTCATGCTTGCGATTCCTGCAACGACGTGGAAATCGTTTGCGTTTGTTCCACCTCGCGCTTGACGCGGAAGCGGCGGTCGGCCGCGCTGACAAATCCGCCAAGCATCATGAAAAGTCCGCCGCCCCAGATCCAACGCACGAAGGGTTTGGTGTAAAGGCGCAACGCCCAGGCGCCTTCCACATGCTGCGGATCCATGGGCTCGCCCAAGGCGACATACAGATCGCGCGTGACGCCCGGATCGATCGACGATTGCGTTTGCACCTGCTCGTGCGAATACGTGCGCTTCTGCGGATGCATCACAGCTACCGGCGCGCCGTGGCGCGTCACCGTCACCACGCCTTGCTCGGCGATCCAGTTGGGGCCTTGCGCCTGTGTCACGCCGTCGAAGCGAAATTCATAGCCGCCCACGGTGGCGACCTGTCCCGGCGACAGGCGCACATCGCGCGTGACGCTCAGCGATTCCGAAAGCAACACGCCGATCAGGAAAGTCGCCACGCCCGCATGCGCGAGCAACATGCCGGCCATCTCGGCGGGATAACGCCGACCGCTCGGCATCTCGCGCCAGCGTTTGACGATATACAAAGCCACGCCGACGCCGACCCACACGGCGCAGGCGACACCTGCGATCGCTTTGAGCTGGCCTTGCACGAAAACCATCGATACAACAGCGCAAGCGAGCGCCGCGATGCCGGCACGCGCCATCACTTGCTTGAGCATCGGCGTGTCGCTTTTGCCCCAGCGCAAATACGGTCCAAACGGAAGCAGCAGCACTACTGGCAACATCAACAGCGGAAAGAGCAAGCCGAAATACGGCGGCCCCACGGAGATCTTGCCCAAGTTCAACGCATCGCCCAGCAACGGAAACAATGTGCCGAGCAGCACCATCGCCGCCGCGACGGTAAACATCAGATTGCCGATAAGAATCGCGCTTTCACGCGAGATCAGCGCAAACGCTTTGCCGCCAGCCACCTTCGGCGCGCGCAACGCATAGAGCAGCAACGATCCGCCGACAACGAAGGCGAGGAAGCACAAGATAAACGTGCCGCGGCGCGGATCGGATGCAAATGCATGCACCGACGTGAGGATGCCCGAGCGCACTAAAAACGTACCGAGCAATGACAGCGAGAACGCGAAGAGCGACAGCAGGATCGTCCAAGCACGCAACGATCCGCGCTTCTCCGTCACGGCTTGCGCGTGGATCAACGCCACGCCGACCAGCCACGGCATAAAGCTCGCGTTCTCCACCGGATCCCAAAACCACCAGCCGCCCCAGCCGAGTTCCGCATACGCCCACCAGCTACCGGCGACGATGCCGCAGGAGAGAAATCCCCACGCCGCATTCGTCCACGGCCGCGCCCAGCGCACCCATGCTTGCTCCATCGAGCCACCGAGCAAGGCGGCGATGGAAAATGCGAACGCCACGGAGAATCCCACGTAGCCCATGTACAACACGGGCGGATGGAAGGTCATGCCCGGATCCTGCAGCACCGGATTGAGGTCCGCGCCGTCCGGCGGCATCGGCAGCAAACGGCCGAACGGGTCGGACGTGAAGAGGATGAAGCAAAGAAATCCCACCGAGATAATGCCGAGCACGGCAATCACGCGCGAGAGAAATACGTCGGGCAATTGACGGCTGAACAATGCGAGCGCCACCGTCCACACGTTGAGGATCAGCACCCACAACAGCATCGAACCTTCGTGCGCGCCCCATACCGCGGCGATGCGGTAGTACCACGGCAACTGCAGATTGGAATTGGCCGCGACGTATTGCACCGAAAAATCGAACTGCAGAAACGCCCAAACAAGAATCGCAAACGCGAGCGCCACGAACACCGCTTGTCCAGTCGCGGCGGGACGCGCAACGGCCATCAATGCGCGATTGCCGCGCCATGCGCCGATCAGCGGCAGCACGCTTTGCGCAACCGCAAGCATCAACGCGAGGATTAGCGCGAGTTGGCCGAGTTCGGGAGTCATAGCTGCTGTTTGTCCTGATTGGCCGTTTCATCGATGCGCTTGCCGGCGTGCGCCTTGGCCATCGCGTCTTTCAGTTCTTTCGGCATATAGGTTTCGTCGTGCTTGGCGAGCACCTCGGTGGCGACGAAGCGCGCGCCATCCATATGGCCCGTCGCGATCACCGATTGGTTCTCGCGGAACAAATCCGGAAGGATGCCGTTGTATTCCACCGGCATGACGCCGCTGGCGTCGACCACGGTGAAGGTGACTTTCAGCGAATCGTTGCTGCGCTGGATCGAACCGGCCTTCACCATGCCGCCGAGGCGAAACGTTTTGTAGTGAGTCGCATCGCCGGCTTGCACTTGGCTCGGCGTAAACAGGTAATTCATATTCTGCTGCAGCGCGTACACCACCAGGGCCGACGCGACGATCACGGCGACGAGTACGGCAATGACGATGGTGAGGCGACGTTGGCGAGTTGGATTCATAGAGACGTGCATTTAGCTCCCTCTCCCCTATGGGGAGAGGGCTGGGGTGAGGGGGCAATCTCGCGACGCAGGTCATTTTGTTGCGTCGAAACACTGCGTCGTTGCTTTGAAATCGACACGGGCATCATGGCAAGCGCGGCCCCTCACCCCAACCCTCTCCCCGGAGGGGAGAGGGAGATGAAGTGCGTTCTTTGCGCGCATCCTGCCGAGCCATACGCGCACGCAATTCGCGCAGCAAACGACGACGACGGAATTGCGGCGCCAGCCAATCGATCAGAAGCACCACAAAGAACACGCCATACGCAGGCCATACGTAGGCGGCGTAACCGCCCATGGCGAGAAAGGTCTGGAGCGACGATGCATTCATGCTTGCGCCTCGCGCTCGGCAATCTGACGCACCCAGTCTTTGCCGCTTTCCAGCATCAAGAGATCGGCGCGTGTACGGCCGCAAAGACTGGCGATGTAATAAAGCTTGGTCGCCGCCATCATCGTAAGCAGCGGCCAGATCATCGATGGCGCCATGGTGGATGGGCCAAGCAGTTTGATGGTGGAACCTTGGTGCAAGGTGTTCCACCACACCACCGAGAAATGCACGATGGGCACATTCACGATGCCGATCAACGCGAGAAATCCGGCGGTGCGCGCGCCTTGGCGGCGATCTTCGAACGAGTGATACAGCGCGATCACGCCCAGGTACAAAAACAGCAGCACGAGTTCGGACGTAAGGCGCGCATCCCACGTCCACCACGTGCCCCACATGCGTTCGCCCCATAGCGAACCGGTGACGAGCGTGATGAATGTAAATGCTGCGCCGATGGGCGCGGACGCCATCGCGATGAGTTCCGCCAACTTGATGCGCCACACCAGCGCGATAAAGGCCGAAACGCCCATCACCGCATAGATGAAAAGCCCCATCCAGGCGCACGGCACGTGGATAAAGATGATGCGGTAGTCATCGCCTTGCTGATAATCCGGCGGCGCCAAAACCAGCCCGCCGTACAGCGCGACGATGCCGAGCACCAAGGCCAGCGCGATCGCCCACGGCCGCACGGCGCCCGCGAACCGGTAGAACACCGGCGGTGAGCTGAGCTTGTGCATCCACAAAGGAATCCAGTTGGCCATGCTACGAATCCAGCGCAATGCGAAGTGCCGCCGCGCAAGCCAGCGGAGCCAGCACCACGGCGAGGACGAGCGCCGCACCTAACCATGCAATGGGGGCGATCCACGGCAGCCCCTCCTGGGCGGCTGCCAAGGCCCCGGCGGCGAAGATCACCACCGGCACGCATAGCGGCAGCAGCATCAGTGCCAGGAGCATACCAGAGCGCCGCGTGCCCGCCGTCAGCGCCACCAGGATGCCGCCCAGCAGGCTTAGAAGCGGCGTGGCGAGCAGCAGCGCCAGCAGCAGAACGGGCATGACCGTGGCAGGCAAATGGAGCATGCCGGCGAGCAACGGCGCTACCACGATCAGAGGCACGGCCGTCGCCAGCCAGTGCGCCAAAACCTTCATGCCCAACATCAGCGCCAGCGGTTGCGGGGCGAGCATCAATTGCTCCAGCGAGCCGTCTTCGATATCGCTCCGGAACATGGCGTCCAACGCCAACAACATCGCCAGCAATACGGTGACCAGCACCACGCCAGCGGCGATTCGCCGCAGCAAGGCGCTCTCCGGTCCGAGCGCGAACGGAAACAGCGACGTGACGATGAGCGCATACAACACCGGTAGGACCATGTCGCCACGCTGGCGCCACGCCAGCGTGAGATCGCGATGCAAGACCGCAGCGCACGCGTGCATCAAACCGGGGCGTTGCAGATCAGTCATGCAAGCGAATCCGCTGCGGCTCGCCGCCATGAAATTGCACGGCGCCGTGGCTGGTGACCAGCGCGGCGCCGCCGTGCGCGATATGGGCTTCCAGCAGGGCATCGACCAGTTCGATGCCGGAGCGATCCAGATTGGCGTAGGGTTCATCCAGCAGCCACAACGTCGCGGGAATCAACAGCAATCGCGCCAGCGCGACGCGTTTCTTTTGGCCTGCGGAAAGTTTGCGTACGGGCTCATCTTCGTATCCGGTCAAACCGACCCGTGTGAGTGCCTCGCCGATATGGCTGTGGTTGCGATGACCGTGCAAGCCGATGGTGAAGCGCAGGTTCTCGCGCGGGCTCAATTCAGCTTTCAAGCCAAGTTGATGACCGAGAAAGACCACCTCGCCGCTGCAGCGGTCCCAGGTCAGCGGCTCGCCGCGCCACAAGAGTTCGCCTTCTTCCGGGCGCAGCAATCCGGTGAGGATGCGCATCAAGGTCGTTTTGCCGCTGCCGTTGTCGCCTTCGATCAGCATCAATTCGCCGGCGCCGAGGCGAAAATCCAGGGGGCCGAATACGGGTTCATCCTGGCGGTGAAAGCCCAGGGCGCGGGCTTCGAGCAAGGTGGCAGTCGGCGGGGTGGCGGTCATCCTTGGCATTGTGGGTAATGGCTATCCGGCTTGTCCATGCGGCGGACTATCGCTGGACAAACGCAGGCGCGCGTAGCCGTCCCCAAGGCCGTGGACATAGGCGTTTTGCCGGAATTGCTGCGCCAACGCGTCCGTGTCGGCGAGCGTCGGCCCGACGACAAAAAGGCTGGGTTCGCGCCAACCTTCCCCGACACCGACGGCTGGCCGAATCGAGATCAGTCCCGATAGCTTGCGCAAGGCGGCAAGCAACGCATGTTGCGCAGCATGGTTCTGCGCGCGTTGCAGGATTTGCGAAAAGGGATTCCAGGCCGTGATGAATGCCCAGCTGTTCATGCCGATCATGGTGAGCAACGATGAGGGAAGCGGCGCATCGACACGAATGCAAGCCCAGCCGCCACGCGCCAGCCGGACGCGGTAATCCGTGGCCCGATAGGCGGCGATGAGCGCGCTGTCATCCATGACGCAGCGGCGGAAGCGGCGGCAGCGTGGCCTGCAGCGCGGCGACCGCCGCATCCATCGGCACGTCACCCGCGTTGGTGGACCCGCGCAGCAATTGTTCGAGCAGCACGTCTTGCGCTCGCCCGCGCTCGAACGCGTAGGCATAGGGCAGATGCGTGAACGTGACCATGCGATAGCGCGCCATAAAATGCTGCGGCGCGCGTTCGGCCAATCGTGCGCCGAGTTCGCGTTTGGCGAGGTAATACGGGTCGGCGACCGAATCACGCATCTCGATGTAATTCTCCAACGCCATCGCCGCAATCGCATCGGCATTCGGTTTGCGGATGCGCTGGAACTCGGCGAATGCGTCGGCCGTGTCGTTCGGCGATTCGGCGAGAAGATTAGCCAGCACGACGGTGTCCTCGAATCCGCAGTTCATGCCCTGACCGTGGAACGGCACGATGGCGTGCGCCGCATCGCCGATCAGCAACGCGCGACCGTCGATATGCCAGCGATCGAGATAAAGCGTGGACAACGTGCCGACCGGGTGACTGTCGTAGTCTTCGGCAAAATCCGGAATCAGCGGCAACAGATCGGGAAAATCGCTGCGGAAAAATGCACTGGCGGCGGCAGCGTCGGGCAACGTATCGAAACTCGGATGTGGCCCATGAGCAGGGAGGAACAGCGTGACCGTAAAGCTGCCTTCGGTATTCGGCAGCGCGATGCACATGTAGCCGCCGCGCGGCCAGATATGCAGGGCATGCGGTTCGATCGCGAAACGATTCGCGCCGTGGCCCGGCGGGATTTCCAATTCCTTGTAGCTGTGACCTAGCGATTCGACGCGGATGCCTAACGGCGAATAGTCGTCCATCGCTGCGCGCAACGCGGAGCCCGCACCGTCGGCGCCAATGAGAACGGGCGCATCCCAATCGCGTTGCACGCCGCTGTCGTCGGCCAACGTGATGCGGCGCGCATCGATATCCGCAGCCGCCAGGCCTTGACCGAAGTGCATGGTCACTCCCGCCGCTTCCGCCGCATCGAGCAATAGCATATTGAGCCCACCGCGCGAAACGGACCAGATCACTTCGCTGTCGTCCACGCCATAACGTTGCAAGCCGGAACTGCCTTCGCGCGGATGCACCATGCGACCGCGCATCATCACGGCGCGTTCCATCACATCGTTTTCCAAGCCTGCGGTACGCAGCGCCTGCAATCCGCGCTCGGCCAGCGCGAGGTTGATCGAGCGGCCGCCGACAAAGCCAGAGCGTCGCGGATCGGGACGCTTTTCGAAAACATCGACCGCAAACCCGCGCTTGGCGAGTAGTTGGGCGAGCAACGCACCAACCAAACCGCCGCCGATCAGGGTGATTGTTTGCCGAGCCATGCTGCGTCCCGTGGAGGTGAGCGCATCACTGTTCCGCAACCGCGCGATTACCGCAAGTACGCGTCGTCGCGTTGCGATCAGAAGCTCATGAAATAGCCGCCGTTCACCGGCAGATTCGCGCCGGTGATGTAGTCGGCTTCGTCGGCCGTGAGAAAGGTCACCGCGCGGGCGATGTCGCCCGGCGTACCCAAACGACCCACCGGTATATCGGCGATGATCTGCTGGCGGATCTCGTGCGGTACAGCCGCCACCATCGGGGTATCGCAATAACCGGGCGAAACAGTGTTTACCGTGACGCCCTTGCGCGCCGTTTCGCGCGCCAGCGCCATACTGAAACCGTGCACGCCGGCTTTCGACGCGGAATAGTTGGTCTGCCCGAATTGCCCCGTTTGGCCGTTGACCGAGCTGAGATTGACGATGCGGCCAAAGCTGCGCGTCATCATGCCGTCGACCACTTGCCGACAGGTGTTGAAGACGCCGTCGAGATTGACGCGCATCAGCTCATGCCATTGCTGCGGGTCCATCTTGCGCAAGCTGGTATCGCGTGTGATGCCGGCGGCGTTCACCAGAATATCGACGTGGCCGATGTTGCGCTCGATGTGCGCGATCAATGCGCCGCATGCTTTGAAATCGCTGACGTCGCAGGGTTCGAAGCGGATGGCGCCGTTATAGCCGGCGACGCGCTCGCGAAACGTTTCGATGCGGTCGCTTTGCGTCGCCAAATCAACAGCGATCACCGTGCGCCCGGCGTGGGCCAGCTGCATGCAGATTTCGGTGCCGATACCGCCGATGCCGCCGGTCACCAACGCCATGCGCGAACCGGACTTTGACAGCGTCATGACAACATTCCCTCAGTGCATGCCGCGCGGCAGCACGTGTTGTGCTGCAGCGGCGACATACCCGAAAAGATCAGGGTTTCTTGGCGGTGCGGCCGGGCTGACCCGGCTGGCCGGGTGTGTTGCCCGCCTGCGAGGCGGTATCCAGAAAGCCGCGCTGCATGGATTTCCAGGCGTCCAGATTGCGCTCCGTCAGCTCGTTCAACAGCGACCATGGGGTTTGCCCCATCAGGCTGTTGAGCTGGCTGCGGAACTGCTGCTGCTGGTCGAGGAACACTTGCAGACTGCGTTCCAGGTACGGCCCCATGAATCCTTGCAGGGAATCGCCGTAGAAACGGATGATCTGACTCAAGAGCTGGGGCGACAACATCGGCTGCCCTTTTTCTTCGTGCTCGGAGATGATTTGCAGGAGCACGGAGCGGGTCAGGTCCTCGCCGGACTTGGCGTCGCGGACCTCGAAGTGTTCGCCATCCAAAACCAGCTGACGGACTTCTTCCAGCGTGATGTAGCTGGAGATTTCCGTGTCGTAGAGCCGACGGTTCGGATACTTCTTGATGATGCGATTAGTTTGTGCCATGCACACAAACTAGCAGAAGGTATTGCGCCGCACCAGTCGGCGTTCAGCTTTTTATGCTGCACTCGGGGGTGCAGCAATCCTGAAGGCCGCCGCCACCCTTAGTGCCCCATGGCGCCCCCGCCGGTGCTGCCAAACGGCGGTCGGGAGAACCAGAGCACCGGGATCAGCATCACGAACAAAATGGCGCACAAATAGAAGACGTCGTTGACCGCCAGGGTGAACCCTTCCCGGGTGATGATCTGGTCGATAAACCCTAGTTGCTGCGCGTTTCCCAGATGCATATGAGACAGCTGCTGGAGGTATTGCGTGGCGCCGGGCTGGGCCGGATTTACGTACTCGGTCAGAGTGGCATGGTGATAAATGCTGCGGTGCTGCCACAGGGTGACCGTTACTGCCGTGGAAACGCTGGAACCCAGCGTACGGAAGAAATTGGAAAGCCCTGACGCGCTGGCGATCTCCGACGCGGGCAGGCCGGATAGGTAGATCTGGTTCAGCGGGATAAAGAAGCAGGGAATCGCCAGGCCCATCACGAAGCGCGGCACCACCAGCGCGCCGAACGACGCCGCACTGTCGAAAGTGGAGAACCAATACGACGTGATCGCGAACACGATGAACGCAAAGCTCACCAGCATGCGCAAATCGAGCTTGTCCATGTTGCGGCCGATGACGGGCGAAAGCAGAAAGGCCAGGATGCCCACCGGCGCGCTCGCCAGCCCCGCCCACGTCGCCGTGTAACCCAGCGTCGTTTGCAGCCACAACGGGAACACCACATTGATGCCGAAGAACGCGAACATGCCCAGCGACAGACTGATCACGCCCACGGTGAAGTTGCGTTGTTTGAACAACGTGAGGTCCACGACGGGATGCTTGGCGTGAATTTCCCACACCACCAAAAAGGTGAGACAGACCACCGCGATTAGTCCCAGCGAGAGGATCAGCGGCGAAGCGAACCAATCGTGATCGTTACCGTTATCGAGCATAAATTGCAGGCAGCCCACGCCGCCCACTAGCAGCACCAGGCCCACCACATCGATAGGAGACTTCGCTGTTTTCGTCTCGCGCTTATGCAAGAGCGTCCACGTGATGATGGCCGCGAGAATGCCGACCGGCAGATTGATGTAGAAAATCCACGGCCACGAGAAATTGTCGGTCAACCAGCCGCCCAGAATGGGCCCGAAAATCGGCGCGACCACGACTGTCATCGCCCACATCGCCAGCGCGATGCCTTGCCGTTCTTTCGGATAGCTGGAAAGCAACAACGTTAGCGAGAGCGCCACCATCGGGCCGGAGCCGGCGCCTTGCAACAAACGGCCTAACACCAGCATCGGCATGCTGGTCGCCATGCCGCAGAACATCGAGAAAATTACAAACAGCAATACGGACACGACGAAGGTGCGCACTTCGCCGAAACGGCGCGCGATCCAACCCGTCAGCGGCTGCATGATCGCGCTGGCCAGCGAGTAGGAACTGATCGTCCACGTGCCTTCGTTGGGACTCACCGCGAGACTGCCGGCGATGTGCGGCACCGCGACGTTGACGATGGTCATGTCCAGCACCTCCATAAAGGTGCTGAACGCGACCGCGATGGTCAGCAGAACCAGCGGCAACCCATGCAGGGGTTTCAGCGGTGCCGCGTTTTCGGAGGTGGCAGCCATGTGGGGCTCGCTTGGCGACTATCAGTTCGACGAATCGGCGGAAACGCCAAGATTGCTGCGGATGATTTTCTCGGCTTCGGCATCGGCCTGCGCGGCAACTTGGTCGTACACCGCGGTTTCGGCGGGCGGTTGTTCCGGCGCCGAGGCAAGTTCAGGGCCCTTGTCGTTGGTGATGTCCACCGTTACATCCGCAGACAGGCCGACGCGCAGCGGATGTTTATCCAGCTCATCGTTGTTGAGCGCGACGCGCACCGGCACGCGTTGCACGACTTTGATCCAGTTGCCGGTAGCGTTTTGCGCGGGCAACAGCGAGAACACGCTGCCCGTGCCAGCGCCGAGGCCGATTACCTTGCCGTGGTATTCCACGCCGCCGCCATATAGATCGGTGGAGATTTTCACCGGCTGACCGATGCGAACGTGACGCAGCTGGTTTTCCTTAAAGTTTGCGTCGATCCACAAATCGTGCAACGGCACGATGGTCATCAGCTGCTGGCCCGGCGAAATGCTGGAGCCTAGTTGCACACTGCGCTGCGCGACATAACCGTCGACCGGCGCGACGATGGTATTGCGCTGCGCAGCCACCCATGCGGCACGGAAATTCGCGCGGGCTTGCAGCACCGACGGATTGTTCGCCACGTCGGTGCCTTCCACGGCGGCGCGCGACGATTTAGCCTGCGCTTTCGCTTCGTTCAACGAAGCTTGCGCCTGCGCCACGCTGTCGCGCATATGCTGCACGATCTCGGGCGATTCGGCCTGCGCGGCGACCAGCGGCAAGTGTCGCTTGAGATCGGCTTCGGCTTTGCGCAGATCCACTTCGCGCGCGGCGACGGTGGCGTCCGCACCGGTGACCGATGCGTTCTGCTGGCGAACTTGCCGCACGGCTTGCGCGAGCGCACTGCTGGCTTGGCGCAGGCGGACGTCCGCGTCGGTGCCGTCCAGTTTCACCAGCACTTGTCCCGCTTTCACGTGTTGCGTGTCGTCGGTAAGGATGGCGACGACCGTGCCGGGCACTTGCGAGGAAAGCGCGACCTGATTGCCGCCGATATAGGCGTTGTCGGTGTTTTCGCGCGTGGAGAGCACAAAGAACCACAGCAAAAACCAAATCAGCCCGGCGAGCAAGAAGATCGCCGCGACGATAAACAGCGCTCGGCTGCGCTTCGCAGGATTCTTCGCGGCAAGACCGCTGTCGTTGCCATCCTTGGAGGTGGCGGACTCGGAAGCACTCATGATTACGGAGCTCCAGCAGGATTCGAAGTGGGGGAGGAGGCGTTGTCGTGTTGCGCCGTGTTACCGACATCCGATCGATAACCGCCGCCCAGCGCCTTGATCAGCGCCAGATCGGTGCTGAGGGCTTGGGCTTGAAGGTTGATGGCCTGATCGCGCTGCTGCAGCAACTGCAGTTCGTTGGTAAGGCTTTCGCGCGCGTCTTTCGTGCCGTGCGTCGCGCGCGCTTGCGCGGCGGTCAGAAGCGTTTCGTTCGCTTTGACTTGTGCGTCTTGCTTGACGCGACGCGCGGCGATTTGTTGTGCGGTAACGGCTTGCGTGGCGACATCGCGCGCCGCGTTGGTGACGGCGACGTTGTATTGCGCGATCGCGGCGTCAAGCTCCGCGCGGCTCGCGCCGTAACCTGCTTTAAGCCGTCCACCTTCGAAGATCGGCAAATGCACGGCGGGCGTAATCCCGAACACGCGACTGCCCCAGGTGAACAAATTGCCGAGATCGCCCTTGCCGACGGTCGAAAATCCGGGGATATGAGGGCCACCTTGATCGGTGCTGGAAAGGCCCGCCATGGCATTGATGCTGATATCAGGGAAATAGTCGGCGCGAGCGACGTCGGTTTCTTTCAACGCCGCTTCGACTTGCCACTGACTTGCCGCGATATCGGGGCGGCGCGCAATCAAGTCCAATCGCGCGCTATCGGGCATGCCGCTTTCGACATCCGGCAAGGCGTGCGGTTGCAATGGCGGCAAGTCGGCAGGCGAAACATTGGCCAGTGCAGCGAGTACGACTTTGCGAAGTTCGATCGATCCTTCCAGCGTGACTTGCATCTGCTGCACGTTCGCAAGCTGCGCACGCGCTTGCTGCACGGTATCGGGGAGATCGACGCCCTGGCGCACGCGCAGTTCGGCAATATGCAGCAGACGCTGTTGCGTTGCGACGGATTGTTTCGCAAGCATCAACCGATTTTCGTCCGCCAGCCAACCGAAATACGTATCCGCCACGGCATTTTGAATCGACAGCGCCGCCGCGCTGCGTTGCGCTTCGGCGGCATGCGCCTGATCCAGCGCGGATTCGATCGATGCGCGCTTCTTGCCCCAGAAATCGAAATCGTATTCGAGCTGGATGCCCAGGTCCGCCTGGTTATACCAGTTGAAGCCGAGCAGGGAAGGCGGCATCAATCCGTGGTCGCTGATGCGCTGTCGCGTGAGCTGCGCGTTGCCGTTGATCGACAAGCCGGCCTGCGCCGCGGCGACGCGCACCGATTGTTCGGCCGTCTGCACGCGCGCATGCGCTTGCGCGAGGTCGGGCGATTGTTTCATCGACAACGCGATGAGCTGGTCCAATTGCGGATCGTTATAAACGCGCCACCAGTCGGCAGCCGGCCAGCTGGCGTTCGCCGTGGTTGGCAAACCCGCCAGCGGCACATCGTCGCGTAACGCCGGGTGCTGCACTTTCGCCGGCACCATGCAGCCGGCAAGACTCAGCGCGGCGACCAGAGCGAGCGGGCGAAGCTTGATAAGGGAGGGGGACGAAACGACGTTCATGGCGGATCACCCGCTTCGTGTTCGAGTTGACTGAGGTTGTTGGCTAGCTTGCGCAAGAGGCGGTTCAAGTTGCGGCGGTCCGCATCGGTGAACCCGTCGAAGATGATCTTCAGGCGCGGAAACATGGTCGGCAGCATCTTCTGCACGAAGCGTCTGCCAGCCGAAGTGATTTGCATGACAACGCGGCGACGGTCCTCGGCGCTGGCGCCGCGCGTAATTAGCCCGCGTTTGACGAGCGCGTCCGCGATGCGCGTCATGTTGGTGACGCCGAGCGAGGTGAAAACGCAGAGCTCGCCGGGCGTGGAAGTGCCGTCCGGTCGCGAAAACAGCGTGATCAGCGTGCGAAATTCGCTGTCGTTGAGCTTGTGCGGTCGCAGTTTATGCTCGAACTCCGATTGCATCGTTTCGCTGATCAACAGCAGCACCCGGCATAAGCCGGCGTCCGCAGGCATGTCGGGAATGATCTTGCGCACGCCCGCGATGCCCTGGTCCAGCATCTTGATTTGGTCGTTCAGGGACATTTCACTAGTGCATATTTCACTGATGAAATAAATAGTGCACGCGAAACCGTGTCGCTTGCAAGTGCCAGGGCGGCGGGTGGTTGTGTGAGGACGGCTTAGACGCCGAAGAGACGTCGCGCGTTGGAGGTCGTTGCAGTCGCGACGGTCACAGGATTTTCACCGCGCAGATTCGCCACGCATTGAAGCACTTCTGCAACATGCGCGGGTTCATTGCGTTCGCCGCGATGACCGGAGCCAGGCTGATCGGGTGCGTCGCTTTCGAGCAGTAGGAATTCGATCGGCATGGTGGCGACGATGCGGCGAAGGCGCTGAGCGCGCTCGTAGGTGACAGGGCCGCCAATGCCCAGATGAAAGCCGAGCTTCCACAGTTGCTCAGCTTGTTGCTGGCTTCCCGAAAAGCTATGCACGACGCCGCGCAATCCGCCAATGCGGCGCAGGGTCGCCGTCACTTCGTCCAGTGCGCCGCGCGCGTGCAGAATCACCGGAAGGTCGAATTCCCGCGCCAACGCAAGTTGTTGCTTGAAGTACTCGCGTTGTTCTTGCGCATCGTAAGGTTCTTCGTAGAAGTCCAGGCCGATTTCGCCCACGGCGACCGGGCGATGTTCTTTTAGCCAATGCGATAGCGTGGCGAGGTCGTCCGGGCGGTGGCTATGCATAAACATGGGGTGCATGCCGTAGGCCGGATAAAGCCCGCTTCCCGGCGCGCAAAGCGCGCGGATGCGCGGCCAACTTGCGGCGTCGACGCCAGGAACGATTTGCAGCCCGATGCCTGCCGCGCGCGCCCGTTCGATCACCGCGTCGCGGTCGGCGTCGAACGAGGCGTCGTCCAGATGTACGTGGCTATCGGCAAGTTGCAGCATGATTGTCATGATGCGTCATCGGGCGTTGTTCGGGTAGCTATGGTTTCCGGGCGCGCGTTGTTAAAAGATGGTGTGAAACGGGTCTAGCAACGTTCAGCGTAAAAGCGTTTCAATGCGCCGCGTAAGGAACGGTTGTGCAAACGGCGAAGTCTAAAATAACGATGGACGTCGCAATCGCGTTCGAGTGGAATCAACGCTATTGCCATGTCTGGCGCGCAATGATCACTTTCAGGAGGTTGTCGTGAAAAGCAAATCAGTCAAATTCGGGACGATGGCGGCGTTGCTGGTGGCTATCGCGGCGCTTTCGGGCTGCCAGACGCAGCCGCCCTATCAGGGGCAGACAACCTACGGTTACCAGGGTTGCCAAAGCTGCGGCGTGGTGCAGCAGGTCCAGCAGATTTATATCCAGCAGCAGGGCACCAATAACAGCGGTATCGGCACGGTGATCGGCGCGGTGGCTGGCGGCCTATTAGGCAGTACGATCGGTCACGGTCGCGGCAATACGGCGGCCATCGTCGGCGGTGCGGTCGTCGGCGGCGTGGTTGGCAATAAGGTCGGTCAGAACAACAGTCAGCCGGGTGGCACCACGCCGGCGTGGCAAATCGTAATTCGCCTCGACAACGGCCAGTACGCGACGGTTACGCAGGTTCCCGATCCGCGCGTGCGCCCGGGCGATTACGTCATCATAAACAACAATCTGGTTTATCCGCGCTGATGATATTTAAATAGACGTCTAGACGTCCAAAATAAAAGGCCCTCTTGCGAGGGCCTTTTTTATGAGCGGTAAGTGCGTATCAATTGATCGAATAGAACTTGTGATCGCCGATCGTGATGGCGCTGCGATTTCGCGACCATGCCGGCGCAACCGCCGCGGTGGCGAAGTGATCTGCGTGCGGAACGAACATATGGCGTTCGTCGACGGGAAGATCCCAATTGACGATGGATTTGCCTGCGATATCCCACGCTTTCTGGAATGCCACGAGGTTGTCGATATCCTGATTCGGCGACGACGTGGATAGCGCAAATTGATGCGGTGATTTGACCACATCGCATACCGTGCCGCCCCACTGGCCGCGTTCGCGTCGACGCATGGCGACTTCCGCCACGGCCATTTGCCCGATCGTCGACTGGCTACGCGCTTCCAAATACACGGTAGTTGCCAGGCAAGTCTGGTCTGCGAGCGGTTGGGGCAGAACGGACATAAGCCACAACAACATAGAAAGTTTCATTTCTGCCTCCAATTTGCTGTACGCCAAGGCATGACATGCATGCATAGACGCCGTTGCGATGGACGGGCGGGCAGGCCGTTCCACCTGGATATATCGCTTGCGCCGAAACTTGTGGCGCAAGTCGGTTAGCCACGACAACGTGGCGGATTCGATCGACACGTCCGATGTCGACCGGGTTTTTTGCTGGCTATGACGCTGCGGGCAAATGGGCCCATCGTGCAGCGTGTCGCGCATACGGCGAGTTGTCCTCCGGCGATGTTTCTGCCGGGTCGCGCCGATCCGGACCCCTCCGGTTCGTCGCGTACTTCGGCGCCCTGTGGGCTGGTGGGCGCCGCAAAAAGTTTGGCGGAATCTAGTGGGGCCCGACTGTGATTGCAAGTGCCTGACCTGTTCGATTCACATTTCGCTCACGATCATGGCACGACACGCGTGATGTAAATGTCAGTCGGACCAAGTGCTTACGATTCGTAGATCACTATGTTCATGATTCGCATTTTTCGAGTGTTGAACGATGTCGTTTGCAACGTCGTCGGTCATAACGGCAAGTGCTTCGATGCGATCTGCGTGCGGCATCACTTGTAGTAATCGAATGAACTCACGATCGTTGTGTTGAAGCAACGAACCTTCTTCAACGCGTTGAGAGAGTTCGACACGATGCAGATGTTTTTTGTTCCCGCCGCGATAGTGCAAACGCGCAACGATTTCTTGTCCCGGATAACAACCTTTATCGAGCGCGATAGCGCCTAACCGATGCAGCGATAGTGCAGGCGGCAGCAACTCGTTCAAGGCTGCGTCGGGAAGCCATGGCCATCCTGCGTGCAGTTGTTCAAGTCTCCATCCATGCGTCTTGTCGACGTTGTTTCCGAATTGCATCGCATGCGATCCGCAACCTAAGACGATAACGTCGTCGTGCGCTTTGACATGATGCAAGGGAAGGACCGATGCATCGGTCAGCGATCCTTCGGCGACGGATAATGTGACGCGCGAACGAAACACAAAGCGGCGCAACGCTTCAACGAATTCGGCCGCATCGCCGCCGCGCAAAATCAGCAACAATCGTTCTTCGCCGATACGCGCAAGATGAAACAGTTGACGCACGCGACCCTGCGCATCGAGCCAGCTGCTGAATTGCCAGCGGCCGACCGCTAATGCGGTAACCGGGCTAGTGAATTGGTTGTGCGCAAACGCGATGGCGTCCGGGCCGTCGAGGGTTATGGCTTGAGCGTTCTGGGATGTCGGCATGCGCGCAGGTGTGGGGGCGCCGGGGGCGTGGTGCAAGGGTACTTGCAACCTTCGGAGCTCCGCGTCAACTGGTTGTGCTGCTATGCCGCAAGTATTACGCTTTTGGAGATACGAATATGCCCGACACTTCCTCCAAACCCGCGAACAGTCCTGAGCCCGCAAAAACGGAGCGTGTCGTAACGCCCGTTTTACCTGCGCAAGGGAAGGAGCAGGACGCGCGGCCGGCACCGGACCCGACGCGTTACGGCGATTGGGAAAAGAACGGTCGCTGCATCGACTTCTGATCCGGCGTGCAGCTTGCGCTGCGGTTGGGGAAGAAACGGATGAGGCGGTGTGGGCATTAGCGATTCCACCCCAGGATAGCCGCCATGGCAGATACGCGACCGCTTTCACCCCATCTACAGATATATAAGTGGCAAGTGCAGATGGTGACGTCCATCCTGCATCGCGCCACCGGCATTGCCCTGGCCGTGGGCACCTTGATCGTCCTGTGGGGACTGGTCGCCCTGGCGTCCGGCGAGGACGCATTCAATCAATTCAAGATCTGCATGGGCAGCCCGCTCGGCATGATCCTGATGATCGGTTGGACCTGGGCGTTCTTCTTTCACCTGTGCAACGGTATCCGTCACCTCGTACAGGACGCGGGCGCCGGTTACGGCATCGCTCAATTCGTACGTTCGAGCTGGGCGTCGATCATCGTCAGCATCCTTCTTACCTTGATCGTCTGGGGCTGCGTGCTTTCTGCCGGAGGTGCCGCATGAGCGCGAAGTCGAAAGATTTGCGCAACCCGCTCAAGCGTGCGCGCGGCTTGGGTTCTGCGCAGTTCGGCGTCAGCCACTGGTGGACGCAGCGCGTCACCGCGGTGGGCTTGGTCGTTTTGGGTTTGTGGTTTGCGATCCTGGTGCTCGGCCTGGCGCATTCCGATTTCGCGACGGCGCGGGCCGCCGTGGCGAAACCGTGGAACGCCGTGCTGCTGATCGCGTTCGTGATCTGCATGTTCTGGCACGCGGTGCTTGGCTTGCAGGTTGTGATCGAAGACTACGTACATACGCGCTGGAAGGAAATTTTCCTTCTCGTAGCAATTAAGTTCCTCGCGGTGCTGAGCGTGTTGTTCTGCGCGCTGGCTGTGCTGCGCATCGCACTGGGAGCCTGAGGTCGATGGAAGCCTATAAAATTCAGCAGCACAAATACGACGCGATCGTCGTCGGCGCCGGCGGCGCCGGTTTGCGCGCGACTTTCGGTCTGGCCGAAAAGGGCCTGAAGGCCGCGTGCATCACTAAAGTGTTTCCCACCCGCTCGCATACGGTGGCGGCGCAGGGCGGTATCGCCGCGGCGCTCGGCAACATGGGCGAAGACGATTGGCGCTTCCACTTTTACGACACCATCAAAGGGTCGGATTGGCTGGGCGACCAGGATGCGATCGAGTACATGTGCCGCGAGGCCATCCCGTCGATCCTGGAACTGGAACATTACGGTGTGCCGTTCTCGCGCACGGACGATGGCCGAATCTATCAGCGCCCGTTCGGCGGCATGACCACGCATTACGGCAAGGGCACCGCGCAGCGTACTTGCGCCGCCGCTGACCGTACCGGCCATGCGATTCTGCACACGTTGTATCAGCAAGCGCTGGCGCACGATGCGGAGTTCTTTATCGAATACTTCGCCATCGATCTGATCTTCGACGACGAAGGCGCGTGCCGCGGCGTGCTGGCCCTCAATATGAACGAGGGTACGTTGCATCTGTTCCGTGGTCAGGCCGTGGTGCTTGCCACCGGCGGTTACGGTCGCGCGTATTTCAGCGCCACCTCCGCGCATACCTGCACGGGCGACGGCGGCGGCATGGTGCTGCGCGCCGGGCTGGCGTTGCAGGATATGGAATTCGTGCAGTTCCATCCCACCGGCATTTACGGCGCGGGTTGTCTGATTACCGAAGGTGTTCGCGGCGAAGGCGGTTACCTCACCAACTCGAAGGGCGAGCGCTTTATGGAGCGCTATGCGCCCAGCGCGAAGGACCTTGCATCGCGCGACGTAGTGAGCCGTGCGATGACCGTCGAAATCCGTGAAGGTCGCGGCGTCGGCGAGCACAAAGATCACGTGCATTTGAATTTGATGCATCTGGGTCCCGAAGTGATTCACGAGCGACTGCCGGGCATCGCCGAATCCGCGCGCATTTTCGCTGGCGTCGACGTGACCAAGGAACCGATCCCCGTCTTGCCCACCGTGCACTACAACATGGGCGGCATTCCCACCAACTACCACGGCGAAGTCGTGCAGAAGAAAGGCGACGACGTGGATTCGGTCGTGCCGGGTCTGTTCGCCATCGGCGAAGCGGCTTGCGTGTCGGTGCATGGCGCCAATCGCCTGGGTTCCAACTCGTTGCTCGATCTGGTGGTGTTCGGTCGCGCGGTGTCGCATCGCTGCGCCGAGATCGTCAAGCCGGGTTCTGCGCACAAAGATCTTCCGGCCAGCGCGCTGGACAAAGCGCTCTCGCGCTTCGACGGTTTGCGCAACGCCAATGGCGGCACGTCCACGGCGAAGATTCGCCTGAACATGCAGCGCACGATGCAGGAAGACGCCGCCGTGTTCCGCACCGGCGAAACGCTGAAGGCCGGTTCGAAGAAGATCTCCGAGGTCTTCGATTCGTTCAAGGACGTGCGCGTCTCCGATCGTTCGATGGTGTGGAATTCCGACCTTATCGAAACGCTGGAACTCTCCAACCTGCTGGGCCAGGCCGTCGCCACCATGCATTCGGCCGAGCAGCGTCCCGAAAGTCGCGGCGCCCATGCCCGCGAAGATTTCCCTGAGCGCGACGACCATGACTGGATGAAGCACACGCTGGTCAAGGTCGACGAAAGCGGCAAGACCAGCTTCGACTTCCGTCCGGTGCATATGTACACCTTGACCGGCGACGTCGAGGTTGTGCCCCCGAAGAAGCGCGTTTACTAAGTACCGACTGGAGAGGCAATCGTGGCCGAGTTCACGCTACCCAAAAATTCCAAGATCCAGCCGGGCAAGCACTTTCCGGCGAAAGACGCGAAGAAACCGCGTACGTTCCGCGTCTATCGCTGGTCGCCGGACGACGGCCAGAATCCGCGCATCGACACGTATGAAGTCGATCTGGCCGCCTGCGGCCCGATGGTTCTGGACGCCCTGCTGAAGATCAAGAACGAAATCGATCCCACGCTCACGCTGCGCCGTTCGTGCCGCGAAGGCATCTGCGGTTCGTGCGCGATGAATATCGACGGCACCAACACGCTGGCGTGCACGCGCTCCATCGAAGAGTGCGCGTCGGGCGACGTGAAGATCTACCCGCTGCCGCATATGCCGGTGGTGAAGGATCTCGTGCCGGATCTCACGCATTTCTACGCGCAGTTCGCCTCGATCCGTCCGTGGCTGCGCACGCAAAGTGCGACGCCCGATCGCGAGCGTCTGCAGTCGCCGGAAGATCGCAAAAAGCTCGACGGTTTGTACGAGTGCATTCTGTGTGCGTGCTGCTCGACCAGCTGCCCGAGCTACTGGTGGAACGGCGACCGTTACCTCGGTCCGGCGATTCTGCTGCAGGCGTATCGTTGGATTGTCGATTCGCGCGACGAAGACACCGGAGCGCGCCTGGACGATCTGGAAGACCCGTTCAAGCTGTATCGCTGCCACACCATCATGAACTGCGCGCGCACCTGCCCGAAGGGTTTGAATCCGGCCAAGGCGATTGCGGAGATCAAGAAACTGATGGTGGAGCGTCGTTCGGCGTAACCCGTTTTCCCTCTCCCTTCCGGGGAGAACATTCCCACGTTTCCCTCTCCCCTCCGGGGAGAGGGCAGGGTGAGGGGCCAACCTAGCGTCGTTGATGATTCGAAGCGCGCTTCGATTCAATCTCAAGGCAAGCTCCAACCCCTCACCTCAATCCTCTCCCCGGAGGGGAGAGGAAGCAAAGGAGGCGCTTCGCGCGTTTTATTCAATGGACGCTTCTCGCATCAAACGCCTTCAATGGCGCACGCGCCGCGGTACCCGCGAGCTGGATGCGTTGTTCGGCGGCTGGCTGGAAACCTCTTTTCCCTCGGCGAACGAAGCCCAACAACAGGCCTTCGACGAACTGCTCGATGTGCAGGACCCGGACCTGTGGGATTGGGTGATGGGCCACGCCAAGCCACCGCGCGCCGATTGGCAGGCGATCATCGATGACATCCGCGCCCGCCATCGGCTTTGAATATCGGCCTTCGCGCTGGGCCGCCTGCCTGTTCGTGTTCGTCGCTTGCATCGCGGCATTGGCGGTAGCCGTATCAGGCATTCCGATTTTGCTGCGCGCAATCGCTATCGCAGCAACTTTTCTTGCGTGCGCGCATGCCATTCGCCGCCTGCGGATTCCCATTTACGCCGTCGGCTGGGCGAGTCAATCCGGCTGGTCGGTACGCGGACTGGATGGCGCCGATGATGCGGCCGTATTGAAATCGTTTCGGATCTTCCGTCAGGTGGCGCTGCTTCGCTTGATCAGCAGCCGTTACGGCAAGCTCACACTTTGGCTGATGCCCGATAACGCCGATCCGGATACCCGCCGGCGCCTGCGCATGCGTCTGGCCGTTCTAAGGGCTGCCGAGGGCGGCGACAGTTAGGCGCGGGTTGCCCCCATGCCCGGCTTCGGGCACTCTGCGCGCGCAGCGTGGTCCAATCAGGCCGTGATGATCGGCGATCATCGGGCATCCGGGCGGCCTGTCACCCGAATCCATTAGCGAATCCTCCATGTTCCGACCGCTTGAGCTTTACGTAGGCCTGCGCTATACGCGCGCCAAACGGCGCAACCAGTTCATCTCCTTTATTTCGACCGTGTCCATTGTGTGCATCACCATCAGCGTGATGGCATTGATCACGGTGATGTCGGTGATGAACGGTTTCGACTATCAGCTCCGTTCACGCATTCTGGGCGCGATTTCCGACTCCACTGTTTCAGCCATTTCGGGCGAGTCGGTGCAGAACTGGCAGTTCGCCATGCAGCAGGTCAAGGCGAATCCGCACGTGAAAGGCGCTGCGCCGTACGTGGAGATTCAGTCCTTTATGCAAGGGCAGCGATCAAGCGGCGCGATGGTGCGTGGCATCGACACGGCGCAGGAACCGAACGTTTCGGACATCAACAAGCACATGATTGCAGGGTCGTTCGATTCGCTGACGCCCGACAGTTGGAACATCGTTCTCGGTAAAGATCTCGCGCTGCAGCTTGGCGTAAATGTCGGCGACAAAGTGACGGTGATCGTGCCCGAACTGCGTGCCACGCCGATGGGATCGGTGCCGCGCCTTCGCGGTTTTCGCGTCAGCGGCATCTTCGAAATGGGCATGGAGGAATTCGACTCCGGCCTTGGTCTGATCAACATCGCCGATGCCGAAAAGCTGAAAAGCATCGACGGTCCGACAGGCATACGATTAAAGTTGGACGATTTGTACAACGCCAGACCGGTCGCGAAAGACCTGGCCAATACGTTGGGTCAGATTTACGAAGTGACGACCTGGATGGACAGTCATGCCAACTTCTTCTCCGCGATTTCGATGGAGAAGCATGTGATGTTCATCATTCTCTCGTTGATCATCCTGGTGGCGGTAATCAATCTGGTGTCGATGCTGATGATGCTGGTCACCGACAAACAAGCCGATATCGCGATTTTGCGCACTTTGGGTTCGACGCCACGCAGCATCATGGGCATGTTTATGGTGCAAGGCGTATTGGTGGGTTTTGTCGGCATCGGTTTTGGCGTGGGCCTGGGTTCGCTGCTGTCGTGGCAGCTGCCGGTCATCGTCAAATGGATCGAGCACATCACCGGCATTACGTTCCTGTCGCCGGACGTTTATTACATCAGCGAAGTGCCCAGCAGGCTCGATTGGCACGACGTGATGTGGGTGTCGTTGACCACCTTCCTGTTCTCCTTGCTTGCGACGCTCTATCCCGCATGGCGCGCCTCGCGTACTCAACCCGCACAGGCGCTGCGCTATGAATAAGCCGATGACGAAACCGCAATCCGATGTCGTGCTGCGCGCAAGCCATATCGCCAAGACTTACGAGGAAGGCGATCTGCGCACCAAGGTGCTGTCGGATGTGAGCTTTACCCTCAAGCGCGGCGAAACGATGTCCATCGTCGGCGCGTCCGGTTCCGGCAAAAGCACGTTGCTGCATATCATCGGCGGTCTCGACACGCTCACCAGTGGCGAGGTAGAAGTGGAAGGTCAAATGCTTTCCAAGCTGCCCGATGCCCAACGTGGCCGGGTGCGCAACCGTTCGTTGGGTTTCATCTATCAATTCCACCATTTGCTGCCGGAATTCACGGCGCTCGAAAACGTGTGCATGCCCTTGCTGATTCGCGGCACGGCCATTCCCGAGGCGCAGAAGCAGGCAAAGGCGTTGTTGGAGCGCGTGGGCCTTGGCCAGCGCCTTGAGCACAAGCCCGCCGAGCTTTCCGGTGGCGAACGGCAGCGCTGCGCCGTAGCGCGTGCGTTGGTGACGCGGCCTTCCTGTGTGTTGGGCGACGAACCGACCGGCAATCTGGATGAAGACAATGCGGCGCAGGTCTACGCGTTGATGCTAGAGCTGAATCGCGAGATCGGCACGAGCTTCATCCTGGTCACGCACGACACTCGTCTTGCGGCGCGTATGGATCGCACGCTGGAACTGCACAACGGCGAGTTGCGCGAAAAAACCTGATTCGCCGAACCCGTTCGTTTTCCCGGCGCGTTTCCCGCAAAGCGCCAAGCTTGGTCCCTACAAGCTTGGCGAGCCGCCTGCGTTAGTTTCGCTTGATGACGAACGGAATCGAGCGGAATGCACGACGCGTATCGAAATGGCCGAGCCTCACGGCTATGGCGTTGGCGTTGCTGGCTGGCGTATCGGCGGTGCAATGGCTTCCTGTGCTGCCTACACCCATCGCGATGGCGACGTTGGCCGCGTTTGCGTTGTTACTTGCGTGGTATGTGCCGTGTGCGCGTTGGGTAGCGCTGCTGTTGATCGGCGTCGCCTGGGCGGCGATTCGAGGTGACGTGGCGATGGAGTCGCGTTTACCGAAAGCCTGGGAGGGCGAGGATTTTCAAGTCGTCGGTCGAATCGTGGGTCTTGCACAGACCAAGGCCGATGCGACCAGCGTGTTGTTTCGCATCGAGCGATTGGCGCGCGATGGTCAGGCGACACCCTGGCAAGGAACGGCGCGCATCAGTTGGTACGGCAAGCCTATTGCGGAGCCTGAACCTTGTTCGCGTTGGCAACTGGTGTTGCGTTTGCGCAGGCCTCGCGGAGCCGTAAATCCTGGCGGCGCGGACGGCGAACGCAGTGCGCTCGCGCGCGGCATCGACGCAGTGGGTTACGTGCGCGACGATCCGTCCAATCAGCGCCAAAGTACGGCAGCGTGGTGCCTGGATCGATTTCGCGCGTCGCTCGCCGAAGGTATTCAGACGCGCGTTCACGATCCGCACGATGCTGCGTTGTTGCGTGCTTTTACCGTTGGCGATACGCGCGAGTTGGATGCGCATGACTGGGACGTCGCGCGCGCAAATGGTATTTCGCATCTGATCGCCATTTCCGGTTTTCATGTCGGTGTAGCAGCAATCTTCGGCGTGTGGTTTTGTTACGCCGCGTTTTGGTTTTGGCCGACGTTGGCGATGCGTTGTCCGCGCGCGCAAGCGCAAGCGGTGTCCGCGCTGGTCGCGGCATTCCTCTACGCCGCGCTCGCCGGTTTCGCCATGCCGACGGTGCGCTCGGTATTGATGATCGCCGTTGTTGCGTGGGGACGTGGCGGTCGGCGTGCGATTAGTTCCGGTCATATGCTCGCCGTCGCGCTCTTGACGATCCTAGCAGTGGATCCCGTAGCGGTACTGGAAGCCGGGTTTTGGCTGTCGTTTGTCGGTGTTTCTTTTTTAATTCTATGCATAGATGCGAAAGGACACGGTTTTCGAGCGTTTATGCGCGAGCTAACGTTAGGGCAATTGGTGATGACGGTTTCATTGCTGCCGCTAACGCTTTGGTTTTTTGGCGAGGCGTCGTTAGTAGGCGCGTTGTCCAATCTGGTTGCCGTTCCCGTGATCAGTTTCATCATCGTGCCTTGTGCACTGTTCGGCATGCTTTTGCTGATGGTGTGCCCTCCGTTCGCGACGCCGCCTTTGTGGCTTGCAGCGCGTCTGACGCACGCGCAGTGGTGGTTGCTTGAACAGACGGCCACGTGGCCGGGCGCACATTGGTTTTTGCCCGCGATAAAACCATGGGCGCTGCTGCTGGCCTTGCTTGGCGCGCTGTGGTTGTTTATGCCGCGCGGCGTGCCATTGCGAGCGCTCGGCGCGTTGTTGTTTTTTCCGCTGTTATATCCAGTGCGCCAGCAACCTGCGCAGGGCGCTTTTCAGGCGTGGGTGCTCGATGTGGGGCAGGGACTTTCGATCGTCGTGCGCACGCGCGACCATGCGTTGGTTTACGACGCAGGTGCGCGCTATCCCTCCGACTTCGATTTGGGATCGGCGGTTGTCGTGCCTTCGCTGCATGCGCTGGGGATCGAACGGCTGGATACGTTGATGATCAGTCATGCCGACAACGATCACGCCGGCGGCGCGCCCGCTGTTGCTACGGCATTTCCAGCAGCGCTTCGCTACGCGGGCGAGCCCGATCGCATGCCGATTGCGATGAAGCCGTGCGTCGCGGGGCAGTAGTGGGAATGGGATGGCGTACGTTTTCGCGTGTTGAATCCTGCCGCGACGGTCTCGCATGCATCGGCGAACGATCATTCCTGCGTTCTGCTGATCGAAGGGCTTGCAGGCCGACTGTTGCTGACGGGTGACATCGCCATGGATACCGAACCGGTTGTCTCCGCGGCGTTGGGATCGGGGCCACGGCCGGTGCTGCAAGTGCCTCATCACGGCAGCGCGAGTTCGTCGAGTGCGGATTTTATTGCAGCCGTGAAACCGGCTTTCGCCGTAGTGTCGGCGGGCTGGCGAAATCGTTTCGGCCACCCTCGGCCGGAGGTTATGGCGCGTTATGCCGCTGCGGGCGTCATGGTATTCAACACCGCCGTCGATGGCGCCGTTCAGATTGAATTCCCGGCCGACGCTCCCACCTATGTGGCGGCGCGTTGGCGCCTGCTGGAGCGGCGTTACTGGCGGGAGTGAATTGCCACTGCCAGCACGGTACGCCCTGGCGACGCTGCTATGATGGCTGCTTCCGCAGTCGGTAAGGCCGGGAGTTTTTCGTGGGTGATTTGGGTCAGATTCTGATGGCTGGTGGTTGGGCGATGGCGCCCATCCTAATCTGCTCGGCGGTAGCTCTGGCGATCGTGTTGGAACGCTGGTGGACCTTGCGACGCCGTTCCGTATTGCCGCCCGGATTGGCGCAGGAAGTGCGCGAATGGGCGCGTTCCGATCAACTCGATCCGGAGCATCTGGAAAAACTTTCCAACGGTTCGCCCTTGGGCGAATTGCTGGCGGCCGCGCTGGCGGTGCGTAAGCACTCGCGCGAACTCATCAAGGAGCGCATCGAAGATACCGGGCGTCACGTCGTGCATCGCATGGAGCGTTATCTCAATACGCTCGGCACCATTGCATTGATCGGTCCGTTGCTCGGCTTGTTCGGTACCGTGATCGGTTTGATCCGCATGTTTATGCAGGTAATGGTGGGCGGCATGGCCGATCCCACCAAAATGGCGGGCGGTATCGGCGAAGCGCTGATCTGCACCGCGGCCGGTTTGACCGTGGCTATCCCTGCGTACGTGCTGCATCGCTATTTCCGTTCGAAGGTGGAAGGTTATTGCGTGGAGATGGAAAAGCAGGCGACGCTGCTGCTCGACGATCTCACGCTGTCCGCCCCGGCGGCGACGCCGCGTCCGCGTCGCGCGGCGGCCAGCGCCACCAGCGACAAGGCATCGATTTAAATCATGCGTATCGGTAACGACCGCCGTAGCGACGATTTCGAAATCAACGTGGTGTCGTTGATCGACGTGCTGCTGACCTTGCTGATGTTCTTCGTGCTCACCACCACGTTCGTGCAGCACTCGCGTTTGAAGGTGAATCTTCCGCAAGCCAGCGCGGAAGATCGGGATATGCAGCAACCCGCCATCACCGTGATGGTGGACCGCGACGGTCATTTCTATGTCGGCAGCGATGAAGTGCTCGGCACGGGCGTGGCGTCGTTGAAAGACGCGATTGCGCGCGTTGCCGGCGACGATCGCAATCAAACCGTCACCATTCGCGCCGACGCCATGACCGCTCACCAAAATGTGGTGATGGCCATGGACGCGCTGGGCCAGCTCGGCTTTACCCATTTGTCCATCGCTACGACGCCGACGCAGGCGGAAGCCGGCAAATGAGCGGCGGCAAAAAGAAGGTGTCGCTGTGGGACGCGGAAAGCCGCAAGCTTTATAAGCGGCTGCTGGGTTACTCGGCGCGTTACTGGCCGGTATTGCTGGTCGCCATCATCGGTTTCGCGGTCGATGCCGGCGGTATCGCGCTGTTTACGCGCGAGCTGCAGCCGATCATGGACAACCTTCTGACGAAGAAGGATCCCTATCTCATTCACTGGATGCCGATTTGGATCATCGGCATTTTTCTGTTGCGCGGCGTGGCGATCTTCGTCAGCAACTACGGTATGGGTTATGTCGCGCGCAATGTCGTGCAAACCATGCAGCGTGATGTGTTCGCCGCGTACCTTCGTCTTCCGGCGTCGTTTTTCGGCCGAGAGCATTCGGGCCATCAGATTTCGCGCATTACCTACACCAGCGAGCAGATCGCGGGCGCTTCGACCGATGCCTTGAAGGTGGCGGTGACGGAGGGCATGACCGTTGTCTTTATGTTTCTGGTGATGCTGTATCAAAGCCTTTATCTCACGACGGCGCTGCTGGTGCTGGTGCCAGCGATTGTGTTGATCGCCACAGCGGTGAGTCGCCGCTATCGCGTCATCAGTCAGCGCATCCAGGGCATGATGGGATCGATCACCGGCACGGTAGAGGAAATGTTGTCGGGGCACCGCGAGGTGCGCATCTACGCGGGCCAGAAGCAAGCCAGCGAGCGTTTCCGGGAAGTATCGGGGCGTGCCCGTTCGCTCAATCTCAAGATTGTCGTGACGAGCGCCATCTCCGGCTCGACGGTGCAGAGCGTCGCGTCGTTCGCACTCGCCGGCGTGGTGTTTCTGGCGTCGCGTCCGTCGGTGATCGACAGCATTTCGCCGGGCGTGTTCATTGCGGTGATCGGCGCCATGGGCGGCATGTTGTCGTCGCTCAAGCGGCTGACGAATGTGCAGTCCATTATCCAGACGGGTATTTCGGCGGCGGAAAACCTGTTTGAAGTGATCGATATGCCGCCCGAAGTGGATCACGGCACCAAAGAGCTCACGCGCACCCGCGGCGATTTGCGTTTCGAAGACGTCCACCTGGTGTATCCACGGAACGATTTTCAGGCGTTGGCCGGCGTGAATCTGCATTGCGCAGCCGGCACCGTCACCGCGCTGGTGGGGCGCTCCGGCAGCGGCAAAAGCAGCCTGGTCAGTTTGCTGCCGCGATTCAATGAACCGAGCAGCGGTCGCATCTTGCTCGACGGCGCCGACTACGAAACCTATACGTTGTCGTCGCTGCGCCGGCAGATCGCGTGGGTGGGGCAGAGCGTGGTGTTGTTCGATGGCACGGTGGCGGAAAACATCGCCTATGGCGAATTGGCCGGGTCAAGCGAACAGCAAATCGTCGCTGCCGCCGAGGCTGCCAATGCGATGGAATTTATTGAGCGTCTGCCCAATGGTATTCACAGCCCGATCGGTGAGGGCGGCAACATGTTGTCCGGCGGTCAGCGCCAGCGTATTGCCATCGCGCGCGCCATTCTCAAGAACGCGCCGATTCTCGTGTTGGATGAAGCGACGAGCGCGCTCGACACCGAATCCGAGCGCCTGATCCAACAAGCGCTGTTGCGTCTGATGCGCGATCGCACGACGTTGGTGATCGCGCATCGTCTGTCCACCATTGAACACGCCGACCAGATTGCGGTGATGGATCAAGGCAAGATCGTCGAGCACGGTACGCATGCCGAACTGATCGCCCTCGGCGGTCACTACGCTGTTTTGCATCGAATGCAGTTCAACGAACGTCCCGCCGCCATTGTCGTCGATTGACGCGATGCGCTTGGCCGACACGCTCCAAGCTGGTTGGTATGGCGATAAACGGCTACCGTGGTGGTGCTATCCGGTCTCCGCGCTTTATGGATACGCCATCGCGTTTCGTCGCGAGCTGTATCGAGGCGGATATTTGCGCGCAGTGCGATTGCCTTCTCCCGTCGTCGTGGTCGGCAACATCACGGCGGGCGGTACGGGAAAAACACCTCTGACATTGGCGTTAGTGGATGCGCTGCGCAAACAGGGTTATCGGCCCGGCGTCGTGAGTCGCGGCTATGGCGGCAGCCAGCGCGAACCGATGTTGCTTGGCGAGTCGCCGAGTCCGACGCAAGTCGGCGACGAACCGTGTCTGATTCGCGCGAGTGGCGTTCCGGTAGCGGTCGGGCGCGACCGTCCCGCTGCTGCGCAGTTGTTGCTGGACGCGGGATGCAATGTCGTGATCGCGGATGACGGCCTGCAGCATTACCGCCTCGCGCGAACGGTGGAGATTTGCGTGATCGACGGCGAACGTCGATTCGGCAATGCACGCTTGTTGCCGGCAGGGCCTTTGCGCGAACCGTTGGATCGTTTGGAAAAAGTGCATTTTCTCGTTTGCAATGGTGGCGTTCCGCGCGATGCCGAGATACCGATGCGCTTGCAAGGTGGCACGGTGCAAGCGCTGTCCGACGGACACGAACAATCGATTGCGTCGTTCGCCGGCACGCGCGTGCATGCGGTCGCGGCTATCGGCAATCCACAGCGCTTTTTTTCGAGCCTGGTGGATCAAGGTCTCGACGTGATTCCACACCCCTTTCCCGATCATCACGCTTTTGCGCCCGACGACCTTGTTTTCGGCGACGATCTGCCCGTGCTGATGACGGACAAGGACGCGGTCAAGTGCCGCGCCTTTGCTCAGCCGCATTGGTGGAGTGCGCCGATAAGGGCTGAATTACCGAGCGATTTTTACGACGCGCTGTTTGCGCGACTGGAAGACAAAGCGCAATCGCCGTCATTGGCGTTATCATAGGCGTCGTTTACCGGCCCGTCCGGCATCCCCGATTGCGAGGTTTTCATGAGCCTGATCCAAGTACCGGTATCCTTTGGCGAGCTGATCGACAAAATCACGATACTCGAGATCAAAGCGCGCCAGATTTCCGATCCGGCCAAATTGGCCAATGTGCACAACGAGCTCAATCTGCTCAATGCCACCTGGGCCAATCATCACGCGTCGCAAACGGATATCAGCAAGGAGCGCGCGCGCCTGCTTGCCGTGAACGAAGCCTTATGGGATATCGAAGATCACATTCGCGTTAAAGAAAAGGTGCAGGCATTCGACGCGGAATTTATCGAGCTGGCGCGTTCGGTGTATTTCAAGAACGATGAGCGCGCAGCCGTCAAACGCGAAATCAATCTGAAGCTGGGTTCGCAGTTGGTGGAAGAGAAGTCGTATCAGGATTACAGCGCAGCGCGCTGATCGCAGGTTCGAAAGCGATTGCCGTTCGGCCATCGCGCGGGCGATAAACGATCGATCAGAGGTTAAGCGCCGATGCTGCTTCGAAGCGCTCGATCACATCGTCGACGGCAATCAAATCCATCACGCCCGGTTTTTCGATTTTCGTGCCCCATGGAATCTCGCTTGCTGGTTTGCCCAGATAGAGGCGAGACGCGGCATCGTATTTGTCGACGCACCAGCGACGGTCGGAATACGGACCGGAGCGTGCGGGGTTGCTGGCGGCGTGCAATCCCAGCACTTTCAGCCCGACGGCGTTGGCCATATGCATCGGGCCAGAATCGGGCGTTAGCAGAAGCTGGGCGCGGCGGCACATCGCCATCATTTTTTTGAGCGTGTCTTTACCCGTCAGATCGAGCGGCGCGCGGCGGCAGTGGGCGAGAATCGCATCCGCCATCTCGCGTTCCGCGGATGACGGGCCGCCGATCAGCACGACGCGCCAATCGCGCGTGGCCGCGTGATCCATAACGGCCGCGTATCGGTCGGGGCGCCAATTGCGCAGCGCGTGGCTGGAAGTAGGGCTCACCAGCAACACCGGTTTGTCATCGGGCCATTGTTCGGCAGCCCACGCGTGTGCTTCACCAGGGATCGGAATGTCCCAGCGGATGCCGGTTTGCTTTAAGCCGAGCGGTTCGCAAAAACTCCCGATGGCTTGCAGCACGTGCTCGCCGGTGCGCACGGGGATGCGCTCGTTGATAACCAATCCGTGCAAGTCTTTGGAACGCGCGCTGTCGTAACCGATCCGGCGTTGCGCTTTGATGCCCAAGCTCAGCAGGTTGGAGCGCAGCGCCACCTGCATGTGCAGCAACGCATCGAAGCGCCGTCCGCGCAATGCCGCGTGCACCTCGCGCATGCCTGCCCAGCCGGCGCCTTTATCGAAGGTGACAAACTCCACCCCCGGCAGATCGCCCACCAACTTGCGCTCCAGCTTGCCCACGACCCAAGTCAGGGACGTCTGCGGCCAGGCTTGCTGCAGCGTACGCACCAGCGGCACGACGTGGGTGACGTCGCCAATGGCGGAGGTACGTAACAAGCATATGGAAGCAGGATCGGACATGTAGAATCGCCGGGCAATGAACCGAGACCAGGCCGCCGCCGCATCGATGCACGAGCAACTGCGCCAAGACGCTGAGGGTGCGATTCTGTTCGACCCAGCCGGGTCCCCACAAGTCGACCGTCAATGGTTCGATGCCGACTACTGGCGGGAGCAAGGGGGCTTGAACAGCCAATCAGGCGGTCGCGGCGGCGTATTCATCATTCGCTCGCCGGCCGGGGAGTGCGTGTTGCGCCACTATCGGCGGGGCGGCATGGTGGCGGCCTTGATGGGCGATCGTTACCTGTGGACGGGAGCCGACCGCACGCGCAGCTTTTGCGAATTCCGCTTGCTGCAAACGATGGCGCGGTTGCAATTGCCGGTGCCGAAAGCGGTGGCCGCCCGGTACGTTCGCGCGGGGCTCTATTACCATGCCGACTTGATGATGCTGCGTCTTGCCGACACGCAAACGCTGACGGATTGTTTGGCACAAGGTCGATTGGACGCCGAACTCGCGCAGGAAGTCGGCGCCTTGGTGGCGCGATTCCATCGGGCCGGCGTGTGGCACGCCGATCTCAACGCACACAACATCTTGGTCGCATCGTCGGGTCTTTATCTGGTGGACTTCGACCGTGGCCGCATGCGCACGCCGGAAGAGAGCTGGCGCATCGCCAACCTGCAACGATTGCGGCGATCGTTGCTGAAGCTCGGCGCAGCGGCTCAGGGCGAGGCCGCGTTCGACGAAGCGATCTGGACGCCGCTTACCTATGGCTACGAGCGTACCCTAAGCGCATGAGCTGGCATTTGCACTTTCTTGGAACCGGCGCCGCGAACGCGGTCGAGTTGGGTTCGTCGTCCGCCGTGATCGAACGGGACGGCAAACCGTTGCTGCTGATCGATTGCGGGCCCGACACGCTGGATCGCTACCTCGCGGCCTATGGCGAGTTACCGCAAAACATCTACATCACGCACACGCACATGGATCATGTGGGTGGCTTGGAGCGTTTGTTTACGCGCTTGTGGTTCGACGATAGGTTGCGCGGAAAAACACGTGTGTTCACGCATGCGGCGCTGGTGCCATGGCTGCAGACGCGCGTGGCCGATTATCCCGGCGTGCTCGCCGAAGGTGGCGTGAACTATTGGGAAGCGTTCCGGCTGGTGCCGTGTTCGCGTGGATTCTGGCTCGACGGTTTCTGGTTCGACGTGTTTGCGACGCGACACCATCGACCCAACACATCGTTCGGTTTGGCGTTGCAGGGCAGCGTCGTTTTCACTGGCGATACACGCCCGATTCCCGAAGTGTTAGCGCAGTATGCGAACGGGCCGACATTGATCGCTCACGATTGCGGTTTGGTCGGCAATCCATCGCATACCGGTATCGACGATATCGAACGCGAATACGACGAAGCGCTTCGCGCGCGCCTCGCGTTGTATCACTACGGGAGCGCCCGTGATGGCGCGGCATTGAAGGAGCGTGGCTATCGCGTTGCAGGCACGGGCGAGCGCGTGGATTTAGCCCCGCCGGCGCCCCTTGACGCGCACGCTGGGTGAATGGCTCTCTTGTCTGACTGAGGCCCAGCCGCTATGCTTCCGCTTCTTTGCCGGTGCAGTTGCGGCAAAACGGTTTTGCGTGCGGAGAGGTGTCCGAGTGGTTGAAGGAGCACGCCTGGAAAGTGTGTATACGGCTTATCCCCGTATCGCGGGTTCGAATCCCGCCCTCTCCGCCAGTTACAGCGAGTTTGGCGCCAACGTTTGATCAGGCTCCAAACCGGGCTTCGATGCCCACCTATGGTGGCCCCGTCGGTCCCCCCGCGACGATAGTTCGCAAACCCCGCCAGGTCCGGAAGGAAGCAACGGTAGCGGATGATTCGGGTGCCGGGGTGTGGCTGGCGGGGCCGCCGCCTTTTTGCGGCATGACTTGCCACGAGTGACTTGGCACAATCGGGGTTGGCCCCAAGGTAGCCGGTATGTCTTATCAAGTACTCGCGCGCAAATGGCGTCCCCGCAAGTTCGCCGAACTCGTCGGACAGGAACACGTCGTTCGCGCGCTCACCAACGCGCTGGACAGCGGGCGCATGCATCATGCGTATCTGTTCACCGGCACGCGCGGTGTCGGTAAAACCACGATTGCGCGCATCTTCGCCAAATCGCTGAACTGCGAACGCGGCGAATCGGCCGATCCCTGCGGCGAATGCGCCGTGTGCACGGCGGTCGATGCCGGCCGCTTCGTGGATCTGCTTGAAATCGACGCCGCCAGCAACACTGGCGTGGACGATGTGCGCGAGGTGATCGAGAACGCGCAATACGCGCCGGCGCGCGGTCGCTTCAAAGTCTACCTGGTGGACGAAGTGCACATGCTCTCCAAGCCCGCCTTCAACGCCTTGTTGAAGACACTGGAAGAGCCGCCGCCGCACGTGAAATTCCTGCTCGCCACGACCGATCCGCAAAAACTGCCGGTGACGGTGTTGTCGCGTTGCTTGCGCTTCAACCTCAAGCGCTTGTTGCCCGATCAAATCGCCGGCCAGATGCGCCATATCCTCGGCGCCGAACATATCGAATACGACGATCCGGCCATCGCGGAACTCTCGCGCGCCGCGGACGGTTCGCTGCGCGACGGTTTGTCGTTGCTCGATCAAGCCATTGCCTACGGCGGCGGGTCGCTGAAGGCCGACGACGTACGCGCCATGCTCGGTAGCGTCGAGCGTGGACAAGTGCTCGGTTTGCTTGATGCGCTCGCGGCGGGCGACGGGCAGGCGCTGATGGCTGAATGCGCGCGCATCGCGTCGTTCTCGCCGGACTTCGCCAGCGTGCTGGATGATCTCGCCGCCGCGCTGCATCGCATCCAGCTGATCCAGCTTGTACCCGGCTATCGACCGGACAACAACGACGGCGACGACCCGGCGTTGTTGCAACTTGCCGAGCGCATCGGCGCCGAAGACGTGCAGCTCTACTATCAAATCGCCACCACCGGCCGCCGCGATCTGGCGATGGCGCCGGACATGCGCACGGGTTTCGAGATGGCCCTGTTGCGCATGCTGGCGTTTCGTCCGTCCGACGATGCCGCGCCGGTAGCGCCGTCGGGCGGGCAGCGTTCGGTCGCGCCGCCTGCACCGCCTCGCGCGCCAGTCGCTTCGCCGGTGCCTGCTTCGGCGCCCGTGCAAAACGCGAGGCCCGCGCCTGCGCCGTCAGCCGTATCGCCTGCGCCAGCGCGCGAAACTGCGGCGCCTGCGGCCGTGCCGGTTCAACGAGTCGCCACCGTGGGCGGTCTCCCTGATTGGGAGGCTCTGATCCAACGCGCCGATCTGCGTGGTCCGCTCGGCCAGCTTGCGCAGAATTCCGCGTTGCGTTCGCGGGAGGGTCACACGCTGGTGCTCGCATTGCAGCCGACGCATATGCATCTGGCAGTGGAGCCGATGGTCAGTCAGATGGCCGATCGCTTGAGCGAGGTGATGGGCGAAGCGATTCGGCTGCGATTTATCGGCGACAGCCAGGGCGCCGTGCATACACCGGCGGCACGCGCCGCAGAGGCGCGCAGCGTGGCGCAATCGGCGGCCGAAGAATCCATCGAAGGCGATCCGCTGGTGCAGGCCCTGAAGCGCGAGTTCGGCGCGCGCGTGGTGCCGCAATCCATCAAACCTATTGAATCCTGATTTCGGAGTTAAGTGTTATGCGAGGACAACTCGGTCAACTCATGCAGCAAGCGCAGCGCATGCAAGAAGACATGAAGCGCGCGCAGGAAGAAATCGCCAAACTCGAAGTCACCGGCAGCTCCGGCGGCGGCTTGGTCACCGTGGTGATGAGTGGCGCGCACGAAGTGCGTCGTGTGCAGATCGATCGCAAACTGTTTGCGGACGATCCGGAAATGGCCGAAGACTTGGTCGCCGCGGCGATCAACGACGCCGTGAACAAAGTGGCGCAGGCGAGCAAGGACAAAATGGGCGGACTCACTGCAGGCATGAATCTGCCCGCCGGCTTCAAGATGCCGTTTTGACAATGATGTTCCGCTGCCTCTTGGGCAGCGGGACTAAATAGACATCATGAGCGGCTCCCCACTTCTCAACGAACTCATCGAAGCCCTGCGTTGCCTGCCCGGCGTGGGCGGCAAAAGCGCGCAACGCATGGCGTTCCATTTGCTTGAGCGCGAACGCGAGCGCGGATTGAAACTCGCGACCGTGTTGCAGCAAGCGATGCAGAAGATCGGCCATTGCACGCGCTGCCGCAATTTCAGCGAGACATCCGAGTGCGCCATCTGCGCCAGCACCAGTCGCGACCGCCATGTGCTGTGTATCGTGGAATCGCCCACGGATCTCGCCGCCATCGAGCAAGCAACGGGCTATCGCGGTCAGTACTTTGTGTTGATGGGACGGTTGTCGCCGCTGGATGGTTTGGGCCCTGAAGAACTCGGATTCGGCATCCTGAGCGAGCGTTTGGCCGAAGGTGAGGTCGAAGAACTGATTCTTGCAACCAACCCGACGGTGGAAGGCGAAGCCACCGCGCACTATCTGGCGCAGCTTGCGCGCGCCGCAGGCATTCGCCCGACGCGACTCGCGCATGGCGTGCCGTTGGGCGGCGAGTTGGAATATGTGGATCGTGGCACGCTGGCGCATGCGTTCGGCAGCCGGCAATCCGTTGACTAAATAGCCTGAAACGGAGAAACGAATATGGGCGACACCATCTTTGGCAAAATCGTACGTCGCGAGATTCCTGCCGATATCGTCTACGAAACCGACGACGTGCTCGCGTTTCGCGATCTCAATCCGCAGGCTCCCACGCATGTGTTGTTCGTGCCCAAGCGCGCCATCGCGACGTTGAACGACGCGACGCCTGCGGATGCGGAGTTGCTCGGCAAGCTGGTGCTCGCCGCCGCCGATTACGCCAAACGCGAAGGTCTCAGCCAAGACGGTTATCGCGTGGTGATCAACTGCAACGAGCACGGAGGACAGACTGTGTTTCATCTGCACGTGCACTTGTTGGCCGGACGACGCATGCACTGGCCGCCGGGTTAATTTTCGACGCTATCGCTACATAAAAAAAACGCCGGCAGATGCCGGCGTTTTTTGTCGAAGCTTTAGGTAATCAGCGGTGACGACGCACCACGATCACCGCAGGCGGCGCATACCAACCGCCCCAGGCGCCCCAATACGGGCCGCCCCAACCCCAATAAGGCCCCCAATACGGGCCCCAGAACGGGTCGTACCAGCCCGGGCCATACGGATAGCCGACGACCATCGGACGCTTCGGCCACAGATAAACGACATTGGCTTCGACGCGCGGATAGGCGTAGTCGTAATCGCCAACTTTGCGCGACACCACGCCCTGCAGCGTGCCGGTGACCGTGATCTCGCGACCGGGCTTGAACACTTCCGGATCGTAGAAGCCCGCGCGACAGGCGACAAAACGTCCCTGCGTGTTGGTGTTGTCGCGAATCGGGCGCGCTTGATCGTCGAGCTGACGGCCCAGTACGTAGAAGCAGGTCGATTGCTGACCAGGTTCGGTGCTGATGATGTCGCCGCCCCAGCGCACTTGCGTGCCATTGGCGCCACCTTGCTGCGCGCCTGTGGACGTGACGGGGGCGAAGTTGCCCTGCAGCGGCTGCGGCACCGTGGCGCACGCGGCCAACAGCGCGGTGGCTGCTGCGAGGCTTAGAAATCGAAAGAGGGGAGACATGGTGTTTTTCTCCATCGTGGGCGGATGCATGCTACATCGTTGCGCCCTGCTTAGACCACGCGGCGCGGTTGGAAATTCCGTACCGCCTGTCGAAAGGTGCGCAGTGATTCAGTGGTGGGTTCAAGGGTCGCGTAGCGCAGTTCGATATAGCACCTCATCAAAAAATCCAATTCCGCACGTTGGCCAGGCAGTGCGCGCATCGCGCGACGAAGGAAATGCTGCGGTCCCTCGCCGCGCCCGCGGAAGATGCCCGCGCGCGTAAGCTTTCGCTCCAACGCGCGCAGGGCCGCGAGGGCGGGGTCGCCTTCCGGCCGACGCCATAACGCCCACGACAACCCGGCTGCACCAAACACCGCCGTGCAGATAACCAGCAGCTTTAACAGCATGTCGGTGTCTGTCTCGCGAATGCCGAACGGAGTCAGCAGTCCACGCTGGCGCAGTGCGTCGAAACCGATAACGCTTTGGCTCCACCATCGGTTGACGATGTCCCACTGATTTCGCGCCGATTGCAGCATGCCCGATTCGTACCAAGGCAGCTGGCTGCCGGCGGCGCTTGAGGCGCCTTGCGAGATGCGCGTCGGTCGCACTGCCGCCGTGGGATCGACGCGCACCCAGCCGCGTCCTTCCAGCCACACTTCGCTCCAAGCATGCGCATCCGCGTTACGTACAAGCAGATATTGCGCGATGTTGTTCCAGTAGCCGCCCTGATAGCCGGTCACCACGCGCGCAGGAATGCCGGCAGCGCGCATCAGGACGGTGAATGCAGAGGCGTAGTGTTCGCAAAAACCTTCGTGCGTGTTGAACAGAAAATCGTCGACGGAATCGTGCCCCAACGGCGCGGGCAGCAGCGTGTAACTGAAGCCGTCGTTGTGGAACATCGTCAGGGCCGCTCGGATGATCGCTCCGTTGTCGCGACCGAAGCGTTGGCGCCATTGCCCGGCGAGTGCACGGGCGCGCGGATCGAAGCCGGCGGGAAGCTGCAGCGCGCGCATGCGGCTGGCGACATCCAAGTTCGGTTGCAGCTGATAACGCAGCGCGGAGCGGGCCGTGTAATCTCGCGCATCGTCGACCGGCTTGTCCGAAAAGACCTCGCCATCCGCATGGGTGTGCGCATCGGCAGGCGTTTGCACCGGCACATCGAGCATCGGCAGCACGCGTTGATGCGACGGTTCCAAGCTAATTCGATAACGGATGGAAGCGCCAGCGTCGACGGGAATCGGAACATCGCTGGGATGTTCGAGCCGTGTCCAATCCCTGCCGTCGTAATCCCACAGCACAAAGGTACGGAAATAGCGCAGGCTCGATGGCGGAGGCGGACCGTCGAAACTGACGCGCATCGCAGCGGTGTCGTCGGTCAGCAATTCGGAGAAGTCGCCGGGCGACATGTGATCGCTTAAGCCCGTGCGCGCGGCTTGTTGATTGGATGTGCCCCAGATCGGCGAACTCAGTCGCGGCAGCAGCATGAAAGCGAAAAGCGCTAGCGGCAGCGAGGCGACCAATAAGGCAAGCGAGGGTAGCAATTGACGCGCAAGTGGCGTCGTCGTTTGCGTCGGTTCGAGCGAGCGCCACGTCGTCAACGCCGGCAATAAGCCGATCGCCACCACAAACGTCGCCACCATGCTTTGATCGAAGAGCAACGCGGCCATCAACAAGAAGCATGCGAAGGCGGCCCCGACACGCGCATCGCGAGGCGCTTCGCTTTCCGTAAGTTTCAACACCAGCAAGCCGGATGCGAGCGCCGATCCCGGTTCGCGACCGAACACGTTGCCGTAATTGAGAATCACCGCGCCCACCAGAATCACCAGCATCGGTACTTTCAGCCATGCCGGCACACGACCAGGCCGATATCGTCGCTGCCACCATCGCAAGCCGAGGGCGCCGACCAATGCGCCCGTCAGCCAAACCGGAAGATGCGGCGCGTGAACGGCAAGAACAAACGCTGTGGTAAGGCAGAGCAGATCAAACGTGCGATCGGCGATTCGCACCGGAGGATGCGCAGGTTTGGATTTCCAAAGACCGATCACGGCAGCAGCGCCAAGGCGCTCATGCAGCGCGCATAGTGAGAAGGTCCGCTGCCGATGTCGATGACGTCGCTGGGCAGCCACAAGCTCCATTGACGGCCTTGGGCTTGCGCTTCGTCCAACCAGCGAGCGAGACGCGAAATGCGGGCTTCGTTGTCCAGGCCGCGCAGATGTCGCCAATCGAGCCGCCATTCCTCTTTGGCTTCGGGTTGTTCGTAATCTTTGACCAGCAGGTTCTCGTGACGCGCGCTCGCTTTCCAGGCGATATGCCGGATGGAATCGCCGCTACGGTAATCGCGTAACGATGCGAGGTCTTCGCCACGATGCAGTCGTTGCTTGCGATGGTCGTCGAGTGGAACGGTAGGACTCGGTCCGAACAATTCTGGGCGCGGCCACACCAAGACGGCGTAGTGTGGATTCACCCAACTCCACGCACGAAACAAACCGAGCGGCCACGTGGTCCAGATGCGAAAACGCGGCACGGATAACCAGCCGCGAAACTCCGTGGGGATGCTTACCGTGACATCGGAGCGACGATTGACGTCAAACGCCTGCGTAGCGTCGGCGACATCGAGTCGAACGGCTTGTCGCAGACTGGATGCTTCGACATCGAACGTGATATCGATCGGTTGTCCCGCGATGGCGTGCCCCGCGCGCACACCTCGGATGCGCAAACCATTCAATGTGCGGAACGCGATCAACATGCTGATCGAGGTTGCAGCGCCGAGCAAGCATGTCAGCAGCAGGGCGGCGTTGTTGGAATAGTTGAGACTGCCAACGAACATCACCAGCAACAATAAGGTGAAGGCCATGCCGAATCCGGTCGGCACGATGTAGATGCGGCGACGATGCAGTTCGATCGGCAGCTCTTCTTGCCTGCGGTGACGCGTCAACGCGGGCAGCCGGCGTTCGGCCCATTGCTGCAGGCGCTGAAGCTGCGCGGGTATCACGGTCTTTCCTTAGTCAACCGCGACTTCGTTCAAGAGCGTACGCGCCAGTGTTTCGCCGCTGGCGCCACGTGTGGCGACCAATCGATGTGCGGCGAGCGGGACGAACAACGCTTGCAGATCTTCGGGTAACACATGCCCACGATCGCTGAGCATCGCCCATCCACGCGCCGCCGCCAGCAAGGAAAGTCCGGCGCGTGGCGAGAGACCCACGCGCACATCAGGATGCCGGCGACTGGCTGCCAAGAGCGCCTGCAGATAATCGAGCAACGCCGGGCTCGCCGTGATGGTTTGCGCTTGCCGATGCAAGGTGGCGAGACTGGGCGCATCGAGTTGCGGTATGAGATTCGTAAGCAGGTCACGCCGATCGCTGCCGGTCAGCAATTCGCGCTCGGCGCTGGCGTCGGGGTAATCGAGCGATACGCGCAGCATGAAACGATCGAGCTGCGAATCGGGTAACGGGAAGGTGCCGGCGAGATCCAGCGGATTCTGCGTGGCGACCACGAAGAACGGATCGGGCAGGGCATGCGTTTGTCCGTCCACCGTCACCTGGCGTTCGGCCATCGCTTCCAGCAAAGCGCTCTGCGTTTTCGGCGTGGCGCGATTGATTTCGTCGGCCAGCAACAAGCCGGCGAAGACGGGGCCTGGATGAAAACGGAACTGACCGGTCTCGCGCTCGTACATGCTGACCCCGATAATGTCGGACGGCAGCAAGTCGCTGGTGAATTGCACGCGTTGAAAATCCAGCGCAAAGCTTGCCGCCAGCGCATGGGCCAGCGTGGTTTTGCCGACGCCGGGCACGTCTTCCAGCAGCAGATGCCCGCCGGCGACCAGGCAGGTAAACGCCAGCTTGACCTGACGCGCCTTGCCGAGCAGAACTTTGTTCACCTGCGCGATAGCGGCATGCAGACGCTTTTGCAGATTTTCATCACGAAGCGGAGTGATGGCTGACATGGATTTACGGATGCCGAGGACAGATAGGGGAGGCGATCCCAGTGTAGTCGCGAGCATTGCGCGCTGGCGAGCGGCTTTCGTCACAGTGTTCCTGTGTCTGTTTCTGGTGAAGCTGGTACTTGCGGCGACCGTGCAGCCTTTCGGCGATGAAGCGTTCTACTGGCAGGAAAGCCGCCATCTGGCATGGGGCTATAGCGACCTGCCGCCGATGACGGCCTGGCTGATCCGGCTGGGCGAAGACGTGGCTGGACATGGATTGCTGGGCATGCGTTGGCCGTTTCTAGTGCTCGGCAGTAGCTTGCCCTGGCTGCTGGTGTGGTTCGGTCGATACGCTTTCGACGAGCGATCCGGATGGCAGGCCGGGCTGCTTTGTCTTTGCCTGCCACTGGCCGGAAGTCTGGGTGTGATGGCGATGCCTGACGTGCCGTTGACCGTCGCCGGCATGATCGCGGCGTTCGCGTTGCTCCGCGCCATGGATATAAACCGCAGGCGCGATTGGTTGCTGCTCGGCATCGCGCTCGCTGTGTGTTGGATGAGTCACTACCGCGCCGCGATGTTCATGCTCGCCGGTGTGTTTTTGCTGGCCTTGGCGCCGCGTGGTCGTGCGCAGTGGAGGCGCTCGGGATTTTGGCTGGCGATGTTCGTCGCCGCCTTGGGACTTCTGCCGCTGATTATTTCGAACTGGCAGCTGCACGGTGCGGGCGTCGCGTTTCAATTGATCGAACGCAATCCGTGGCGCTTTCACGCCGACACGTTGATACAGCCGTTGGAGCAAGCCGTTACTTGCACGCCGATTCTGTACGCATGTCTTTTATGGGCGGCGTGGCATTGCTGGCGGCGACGTGATGAAAGCGGCCCGTGGGATGTGATTGCCGCCGTGTCGATCACGTTTTTGGTCGTGTATTTCGTCGCGGGCTTGTTTGCCGACGATCAACGCTTTCGCGTGCACTGGCCGCTGCCGGGTTATTTGCCGTTGTTGGCGGCGTTACCGGCGTTGCTGCAAGACAAGTTGCGTACGCGCGTTTGGCGACCGATGGTCGTTGTCGGAGCAGGGCTGGGCATGCTCGTGCTGGTTGCAGGGCTCGCGTACCTCGGCTTGGTTGCCTCTCCCGCTACGGCGCGTTGGCTTGGCGCTGCGCGCGCCATCCCCACGGCGTTTGTCGGCTGGCGGGAGAGCGCCGATATCGCCAAGACGCAACTCGCCGCGCAGCCAGCACTGTTGGTGGCGGACAACTTCATGATGGCCGCCGAACTCGATTTTCAATTCGACGGCCAGCGCCAGATTTACACGCTCAATAACCCGCTCAACGCGAAATACGGACGCGCACCGCAAGTGGCTTTGTGGGGCACGGATGAAAGGGCGTTGCGTCGTTCGCATCCAGGCGAATCGGTGCTGCTTGTCGTGGATGAATACATGGTGCGCGAACGTGAGCGTGAAGCGTGGTTGAAATCGCTATGTATGCGCGTGGAAGACTTGCAGCCGGTGCAGCGGCTGAGCTTGTTGGAGGGGCGCAAGAGCGAGGCGTTTTATCGGGGGAAAATCGGAAATACGCCGCCTGCAGATAATGCGGCCAACGCGAACGACTGCGTGGCGTGGAAAAATTACCTGGCGTATGTGGAATCGCTCAAGGCACGCTAAGTCCTGCTTCACGCAGTAGTTGCGCCAGTGCGATAAGCGGCAAACCAATCAACGCCGTTGGATCGCTGTTTTCAATGCGCTGAAACAAACTGATGCCCAACCCTTCGCATTTGAAACTGCCGGCGCAATCCAATGGTTGCTCGCGTTCGATATAGCGTTCGATTTCGTCCGGCTGAAGCTGGCGAAAGTGGACGCGCGTGAGATCCAGATGCGTGTAACGCGCGCCGCTGCGCGTATCGAGCACGCATAGCGCCGTATGAAAATTCACCACGTGTCCGGAGCAGGCGCTCAACTGCGCAAAGGCACGCTCGGTCGTGCCCGGTTTTTCCAGCAAGGCGCCGTGGAGTTCGGCCACCTGATCGGAACCGATCACCAAGGCATCGGCCAAATCTGCCCCCGCATCGGTCGCCTTGGTGGTGGCCAGACGCATGGCGCGGATGGCGGGGTCTTCGCCTGGCAGTTCAGTTTCGATCGTGCCCGGCGCTTTCAGCTCGAAATGCAGGCCCAGCCGACTGAGCAGCTCGGCGCGGTAGCGGGACGTGGAGCCGAGCACCACCCGCGGCGGAGCCGTCACGGGCGCGAGTCCTGCCGGATATGTTCGCGCATGGCGGTATCCAGCTCGTTCTGGGCTTGGCCTAGGGCCTGGAGCAAGGGGAGCAGGCGTTCGCGAGTCTGATCCATGTCCTCAGCTGCGGCGTCCAGCTCGCCCTGGGTTGCGGTGGGCGCCTTATCCCGGATCCAGATGCGCTTCTGCAGCAAGGCGCGCAGGCCGGCGTCGACGGCGTCGGCGGCCTCTTGCTCGCTGGCGGCGGGTAGGTCCGGGTTCATGGACATTACGGCGTGCGCCTGCATCAGGCGGGAGCGGCAGGCCTTCAGATCGGCTTCCACCCGGTCGGCCAGCTCAAGCAGGCGCCGGAGGCTGGCGTTGCGCCGGTTCAAGCGTCGCAACAAGAAGGTGCCAGCCAGGGCGACTGCCAGTAAAATCAGCAGGACAGCCAGGCCGAGCGTCAGGTAAGTGTCCAAGGGATTGTCGGCTCAGGCGGTGGTTGGCGGCAGTCTGCCGCATGCGCCTCATTCAGGCAAAGCTGTAGGCAAGGGTGTGTGATGTGGTTTGCGCCCCCATTGTGGGAGGCGCGTGCGGTTGACTTAACGTCGCGAGAAACTTACTATTTCCCGGTTATGTCCGCGACACTGCCAGAGTCCGTGGACGCTTGGCGCATGGTTTCCGCGCGGCGTTCGTTCCAGGGGTCACTGCCCATCGCCGCAATGTCTCGCTTATGCGAGGCGCTGGCGGATGATGCAGGTTCGGCCCAGTACGAGCTCGATTTCGGTCGAGACGAGTACGGTACCGCCTACGTTGATGTTCGCGTTCAAGCGCCCTTGTGGTTGATTTGTCAGCGCACGCTCGAGCCGTTTGTCATGCCCGTGACGGTGGATAGCCGTCTGGGCCTGATTCGTTCCGAACGTGAGGAAGCCGCGCTTCCGCCGGGATGCGAGCCGCTGCTGATCGCCGAGGACGACAAGCTGAACCCGGTCGATGTGATCGAGGACGAATTGTTGTTGGCGCTGCCGCTGGTGCCGGTCAACCCGGACGGCGTGCTGCCCGAAGAAGTAATCCGCCCGTCGGAGGAAGCCCTTTCCGCCGAAGAGCGTCCCGATAACCCGTTCGCGGTACTGCGCGAACTCAAGAACAAATGATTTAGCTGGAGAAACCATCATGGCCGTTCAAAAGAGCCGCAAGACCCCGTCCACCCGCGGCATGCGTCGCTCGCACGACAAGTTGAGCACTGTCCAGTTGGCCACCGATCCGACCAGCGGCGAAGTGCATCGCCGCCACCACGTGACGGCCGACGGTTACTACCGCGGCAAGAAAGTGGTCGACACCAACGTCGCAGTGGTCGACGAAGACTGAGCACGCCCGGAGCGGTCCACGCTCCAGGAAGCCGGTTCGAACAAAGCGGCGCGGCAACGCGCCGCTTTGCGTTCTGTGAAACCTGCTGCAGAACCTATTGAACGGGCTGTCTCGGCAACGTAACGTTGCGATCTTGGTATTCGGCCTACCGTCATGACGGATGTCCGAAGCACCTCCGCCCGCTGATGGATATTCAATGGCTCAGATCTACTCCCGCATCCTCGCCACTGGCAGCGCGCTGCCGGAACGCGTTCTCACCAACGCCGATCTCGAAAAATTCGTCGACACCAGCGATGAGTGGATTCGCGAACGCACCGGCATTCGTCAGCGTCATATCGCGGCGGAAGGAGAGACCACGGGAGATCTTTCCACGCTTGCCGCGCAGCGCGCGTTGGAAGCGGCTGGCGTCAAGGCGTCGGAACTCGATCTGATCGTCCTGGGCACGACCACGCCCGATATCATTTTTCCCTCCACCGCGTGTCTGGTTCAGCACCGTCTGGGCGCCAACGGCTGCGCGGCGTTCGACGTCAACGCGGCGTGCTCCGGCTTTGTTTACGCCCTGGGCATTGCGGACAAATTCATTCGCAGCGGCCAATCGAAGAAAGTGCTGGTGATCGGTGCGGAAACGCTCACGCGCATGATCGACTGGAATGAGCGCGAAACCTGCGTGCTCTTCGGCGACGGTGCGGGCGCGGTCGTGCTGGAAGCCTCCAGCGAGCCTGGCATCTACGCCACGTGCTTGCACGCGGACGGCGGTCACAAAGAATTGCTGTACAACCCGGTCGGTGTATCGGTGGGCTTCAAGGACGAGCCCAATCACGGCGTGCGCATTCGCATGTCCGGTCGCGAAGTGTTCAAGGTAGCGGTCAAGACGCTCGATTCGCTGGTCGAAGAAACGCTCGGCGCGGCCGGCATGGACGCGTCGCAACTGGATTGGCTGATTCCGCATCAGGCCAACTTGCGCATCATCGAAGCCACAGCCAAGCGCTTGAACATGTCGATGGATCAGGTGATCGTCACCGTCGATCAACATGCCAATACGTCCGCAGGTTCGGTGCCGTTGGCGCTCGATGCGGCCGTCCGTTCGGGCAAGGTCAAGCGCGGTCAGAATTTGCTGCTGGAAGCCTTCGGCGGCGGGTTTACCTGGGCGTCGGCGCTGCTGCGTTACTGATCCAAAACGTTCTTGCCCCACGTCGCGCGCAGCCGAATACGGCTGCGTACGTCGCGCTTTGATGGCACCATTTCGTTTTTATCGGTGGACTGCGCCCGTTCATGACTCAATCGTCCGCATCGCTCGCTTTCGTTTTTCCCGGCCAAGGTTCGCAATCGGTCGGCATGCTTGCCGATTTGGCGGCCGCTCACAGCGACGTGAAAGCCACGTTCGACGAAGCCTCGCAAGGCGCAGGCGTCGATCTGTGGGCGCTTAGCCAGCAGGGTCCGGAAGATCAACTCAATCGCACCGAAAATACGCAGCCGGCCTTGCTTGCCGCGAGCGTGGCGGTGTGGCGCGTATGGCAGAAACTTGGCGGCGCGCAACCTGCGCAATTGTCCGGGCACAGCTTGGGCGAATACAGCGCGCTGGTTTGTGCAGGCGCGTTGTCGCTACACGATGCGGCGGCCCTGGTGGCCGAGCGCGGACGCTTGATGCAGGCCGCTGTGCCCCCCGGCGTCGGCGCGATGGCGGCGATCTTGGGCGGCGACGATCAGCAGATCGCTGCGGTGTGCGAAGAAGTTGCGCAAGGGCAAGTTGTTGCACCCGCGAACTACAACTCACCCGGACAGCTTGTGATTGCCGGCAACGCGGAAGCGGTCGATCGCGCGTTGGCGAAGCTCGCCGAGCAAGGTATCAAGAAGGCGGTGAAATTAGCCGTTTCCGTTCCGTCGCACACCGCGTTGATGCGCGAAGCGTCGGACAAGTTGGGCGAGCGCATGGCGTCTATCGCGTGGCAGTTGCCGACGATTCCTGTCGTGCAAAACGCCGAAGCGCGCAGTTACGCATTGCTGGAAGACATTCGCGGCGCGCTGCAGCGTCAGCTCTATTTGCCCGTGCGTTGGACCGAGTGCGTGCAAGCGCTGGTGGCCGGCGGCGCGACGTGCATTGCCGAATGCGGTCCGGGCAAAGTGTTGGCGGGTCTGATCAAGCGCATCGACAAGAGCGTTGAAGCGCGCGCGATCGGTACGCCTGTCGAACTCGAAGCCGCGCGCAACGAGTGGACTTGAAGCTTCTTTCATCATCGAATCTCGCTTCACCCAAGGACATCGAAGAATGAGCACACTGCAAGGTGAAATCGCACTGGTCACCGGCGCCAGCCGCGGTATCGGCGCAGCCATCGCCGACGAACTGGCGGCCATGGGCGCTACCGTTATCGGTACGGCGACCAGTGAATCGGGCGCGGCGGCGATCGAGGCGCGGCTCGCTCCTCACGGCGGTCATGGACGTGTACTCAATGTGACGGACGCGTCATCGTCCGAAGCCTTGATCGACGATATCGCCAAGCAATTCGGCGCAGTGTCGATTCTGGTTAACAACGCCGGCATCACGCGCGACCAACTGTTGTTGCGCATGCGCGACGAAGACTGGCAGGCCATCCTCGATACCAACCTTACGTCGGTCTATCGCATGTCCAAGGCGGTGATGCGCGGCATGATGAAAGCGCGCAAGGGCCGCATCATTTCCATCGCATCGGTCATCGGACTTACCGGCAATCCGGGGCAGGCCAATTACGCCGCGGCGAAAGCGGGCATCATCGCGTTCTCCAAATCGCTGGCGCGCGAAATCGGCTCGCGCGGCATCACGGTCAATGTGGTGGCGCCGGGCTTTATCGACACCGACATGACGCGCGGCTTGCCGGAAGAATCCAAGCAGGCGCTACTGGGTCAGATTGCTCTGGGTCGTCTGGGCGAGCCCGGCGATATCGCCAAGGCCGTTGGCTTCCTGGCCTCGTCGGCGGCGGGCTATATCACCGGCGAGACTTTGCACGTCAACGGCGGCATGTATATGCCCTGAGATCGGGCTTTCTCAAGCAGGCATGCTTGAAAAGGACCGGGCGGGCACAAGTTCCAGCCGGAAGATTCGCCGTTTCGTTTGAAACCCGGCGATTTGCTAGAAGTTGGTTAAACCGAAAAAAAGTCGTCACGGAGCCCGTTTTGGGCGACAATCGGCGCTTTCACGCCGCGCAACACCCGTGGCGGTTTGTATTTCTGGCATATAATTGGCGGCTTCGCGGCTTAGCCACTACAATGCCGCAGACTTTGCCGGTGGAAAAATCGGCAAGACGAACATATCCCTTGGGAGGCACACGCAACATGAGCACCATCGAAGAACGCGTCAAGAAAATCGTCGTCGAGCAACTTGGCGTGAAGGAAGACGAGGTTCAACCGAACTCTTCGTTCGTTGACGACCTCGGCGCGGATTCGCTGGACACGGTTGAATTGGTGATGGCGCTCGAAGAGGAATTCGAAACCGAAATTCCCGACGAGGAAGCCGAAAAGATCACCACCGTGCAGCAGGCCGTCGATTACATCAAGGCTCACACCAAGGAGTAATCCTCGTGGCGGGGCGAGTCACATCGCGTCCCCTGCACCACGTAGCGATATCGGAAGCTGCGCCATCTCGGCGCAGTTTTCGTTTCTGCAATTTGCAACGTCCGATCCCGTATGGTTTGCGTGATCGGCGCGCATCGCGATTTGCGGAAGGTGATGCCTGAGGGCTGATCTTTCCCGAACCAGCAAGGAATTCGATCCATGAGCAAACGACGTGTGGTAGTGACCGGCATGGGCATCATCTCGCCGGTCGGCAACGACATCGCCACCGCCTGGAACAACATCCTCAAGGGCGTCAGTGGTATTGGCAACGTTACGCACTTCGATGCATCGACGTATGCCACGCGCATCGCCGGTCAGGTGCGCGATTTCGATCCGGTGCAGTGGATCGCCCCGAAAGATGTCAAAAAAATGGACCCGTTCATCCACTACGGCATCGCCGCGGGTACGCAAGCCCTGCGCGATTCCGGATTGGAAATTACGGAAGCCAACGCGCCGCGCATTGGCGTGGCGGTGGGCGCCGGCATCGGTGGCCTCAATACCATCGAAGACACCTCCATCGATTTGCACGAAAAAGGTCCGCGACGCGTGTCGCCGTTCTTCGTGCCCAGCTCGATCATCAACATGGTGTCGGGCAATCTGTCGATCATGTTCGGTCTCAAAGGTCCGAACATCGCGTGCGTCACTGCATGCACCACCGCCACGCACAACATCGGTCTGGCGATGCGCATGATTCAGTACGGCGACGCGGACGTGATGGTGGCCGGCGGTTCCGAATTCGCGACCACGGGCACGGCGATGGCGGGCTTCTGCTCGGCCAAGGCGATGTCCACGCGCAACGACGAACCCACCAAGGCGAGCCGTCCCTGGGATAAGGATCGCGACGGTTTCGTGTTGTCCGACGGCGCCGGCGTGCTGGTGCTCGAAGAATACGAACACGCCAAAGCGCGCGGCGCGAAAATCTACGCCGAGCTGGTCGGCTTCGGCATGAGCGGCGACGCTTTCCACATCACCGCGCCCAGCGAGGGCGGCGAAGGTGCGGGACGCTGCATGGACTCGGCGCTGCGCGACGGTCAGATCAATCCGTCCGACGTGCAATACATCAACGCGCACGGCACCTCCACACCGTTGGGCGATCTCGGCGAAGTGCTGGCAGCCAAGCGCGTGTTCGGCGATCACGCGTACAAGTTGGCGATGAGCTCCACCAAATCCACCACCGGACACCTGCTGGGTGCGGCGGGCGGCGTGGAAGCCATCTTCACCATCCTCGCGATGCGCGATCAGGTGTTGCCGCCGACGATCAATCTCGATGAACCGGGTGAAGGCTGCGATCTTGATTTCGTGGCGAACACGGCGCGCGAGGCGAAGATCGATATCGCCATCTCCAACTCGTTCGGCTTTGGCGGTACCAACGGTACGATCGCATTCCGTCGCATCTAGGGATGCTCTGATCAATGCTACGTAGGCGGCATGATGTCCAGAAGGCTCGCAGGGTGTGTTGCGCGGCGCAGGGCAGACTGGCCGTCTGTTCAAGCCGCGCGGCGCAGCCTGCGAGCCTTCTGGACATCACCCTACGGGCCGGCTTTGTCCGTCCGCGTGCCTTCGGCCCATCGTCTCGACAGACAGCCAGTCTGCCTTCGCCGATGGTCCTGTGGCCTGCGAACGAACAAAGCCGGTGACGCCTGCGTAGCATTGTCAGAGCATCCCTAGTGACCTGCGCAACTCGTACTCTTGCCGGCCGGCGCGATCTCCTCGCGCCGGCCGCTGCATGTCCGGAGCGCTATCCCGCATTGTTGGAAAGCGTTACGCGCAGTAGCGCGCACGCGCGTTACGACATTTTGTTTGCGTTTCCGCAGTCAACGCTCACGTTGACGTCCGACGGCCTTGTCCACGAACCCGATGGACGTGTGCACTCTGGCCGATTTCTCGATGCGCTGGACGCTGCGTGGCATGCCGAGCGTTTACCCTACGGCGCCGACGATGGACTTCCGTTTCACGGCGGCTGGGTGACGTTGCTTGCTTACGAGCTTGCTGCGGAAATCGAGCCGACGTTGCACCTGCATCATTCGGAGATTCTGCCCGTTGCGTTGGCGATCCGCTGTCCGGCCGCCATCATCGTCGATCACTTGCGCGAGCGTACCGTGTTGGTGGCGGAGGCAGGGCACGATGCATGGCTCGATACGATGGAGGCGGACCTTGCACAGTCGCCGACGATTCCATCGTTAGCGACCCCATCGGCCATCGACGAAGACACGCCATCGCTGTTTCTCGATGGCGTAGCGCGCATTCACGAGCATTTGCATGCGGGGGATTTGTTTCAGGCCAATCTGTCGCGTGCTTGGCGTGCGAAATTTGCCAAAGCGCCAACGGCCGCCAGTCTTTACGCCGCGCTTCGTCGCGCCAATCCCGCGCCCTTCGCAGGATTGCTGCAGCAAAAAGATTGGGCCGTGGTCAGTTCCTCGCCGGAGCGCTTGATCGAAGTGCGGCGCGGCGTGGCGCAAACGCGTCCGATTGCGGGTACGCGGCCACGCGTGGCCGGCGACGATGAGCTGGCGCGTATTCGTGAACTAACGGCGCATCCGAAAGAGCGCGCCGAGCACGTCATGCTGATCGATCTGGAGCGCAACGATCTCGGCCGCGTCTGCAAACCGGGCACGGTCGAAGTGAACGAACTGATGGTCGTGGAAAGTTACGCGCATGTGCATCACATCGTTTCCAACGTGCGCGGAAAATTACGCGATGGCGTGACGCCGGGGCAGGTGATTGCAGCGACGTTTCCGGGCGGCACGATCACGGGTTGTCCCAAAGTGCGTTGCATGGAAATCATCGCATCGCTCGAGGATGCGCCACGCGGCGCTTACACCGGCGCCTTGGGTTACCTGGATCGCAACGGCGATCTGGATTTGAACATCCTCATTCGCACACTCACCTTGCACGACCATGACGTGAGTTTGCGCGCCGGCGCCGGCATCGTGGCCGATTCCGATCCCGTCAAAGAATTGGACGAGACGCGTGCGAAGGCGCGTGGCATGTTGCGCGCTCTGGGAGCGGCCGGCTAATGATGCTGATCGACGGCCAGCTGCGCGAGAGCGTCTCAGCGCTCGATCGTGGGCTGAGCTACGGCGATGGTCTTTTCGAGACGATTCGCTTCGAAGGCAAAGTCGCACCTTTGTGGGCGAGGCATATGCAGCGCCTGGCGATCGGTTGCGAGCGCTTGCGCATGCCGCCTCCGGATAGCGCGTTGCTATGGCAAGAGGCGCAAACGGTTGTCGGGAATCTGCAGCGTTGCGTGCTGCGACTTACCCTGACTCGCGGCGTGGGTCAGCGGGGTTATGCGTTGCCCGATGAAACCTTGCCTACCCGCATTGTTGCGGCGTTTCCGATGCCGGCGATATCGGCAAATCTTTATATCGACGGCATACGATTGTATCGCTGCGAAACGACGCTGGCGGATCAACCGCTGCTGGCCGGCATCAAACATCTCAATCGGCTGGAGCAGGTACTAGCTCGCGTGGAATGGACCGATCCGTCGTTTGCCGAGGGGCTCGTTTGCGATAGCCGTCGGCACGTCGTGTCGGCGACGTCGGCCAATCTTTTCGCCATGATCGACGGCGAACTGACCACGCCATCGGTGGATCGCTGCGGTGTGGCCGGCGTAGCCCGCGCGGCGATATTGGGCGCGTTTCCGGGTTGCCGGGTGCGGGATCTACCGATCGACGAAGCGCTGGGCGCCTCCGAGCTCTTTCTCAGTTCCAGCGTTCGCGGCATTCTGCCGGTTCAGGCCGTGGGCGATACCGTGTACGCTCCCGGCCCAGTCGTCCGCGCGGTGCAGCGGCATTGGCGTGAACTGGGTTTCCCGATGGAGCAGGCATGAATCGTAGCGGTAATCAACACGGTCGCGCGTTTGGGCGGTTCGTGCTGTTCGTCCTGTTAGTGGCGTTCGTCGCCGCTGCGGGTTGGTTCTGGCGCGACTTCAACCGGTTTGCCGTGACGCCGCTGCGCGTTAGCGCGACGGGCGAGAGCATCGATATCGGGCGCGGCACCAGTTTCAAGGACATCGTGCACCAATTGCGCGCCGAAGGATTGACCACCTCCGCGCCGTTCTATTGGCGGCTGTTGGCCGAGCGCATGCACGTCGCCGGTCGACTGCATGCTGGCGAATACGCCGTCACGCCCAGCATTACGCCGGAGCAGCTGCTCGATAACATGGCGCAAGGCAAAGTGATGCAGCGCAATGTCACCATTGTCGACGGTTGGACATTTCGCGACGTGCTGCAATCGCTGTCGAAAGCTGACAAGCTGAAACACGATACGGATGGTCTGGACGACGCAGCGATCATGCAAAAACTCGGTGCGCCGGGCGAGAAACCCGAAGGCCGTTTTTTGCCGGAAACGTATGCGTACGTAAAAGGCGACAGCGATCTGGACGTACTTCGTCGCGCGCACGAGGCCATGACGAAAACGCTAGCTTCGCTATGGGCGCAACGCGATCCTAATGTGCCGCTCCATTCGCCTTACGACGCGTTAATCCTTGCGTCGATTATCGAAAAAGAAACCGGTCGCGCCGACGAGCGTTCGCGGGTCGCTGGCGTCTTTGTTCGTCGTCTGCAAAAGAACATGTTGCTGCAGACGGATCCGACCGTAATCTACGGCATGGGGTCGAGTTACACCGGCAATATCCACAAAAGCGATCTGACGACCGATACGCCGTACAACACCTATACGCGTCCCGGCCTTCCGCCGACGCCGATCGCCATGCCTGGTAAGCCTGCGATCGAAGCGGCGTTGCATCCCGCGCCGGGCGATGCGCTTTATTTCGTAGCGCGCGGCGACGGTACACACATTTTCGCCAGCACGTTGGACGAACAAAATCGCAATGTCGCCTGCTATCAACTGAAGCACTGCAAATGACGCAACGCGGACGTTTCATTTCACTGGAAGGCGGCGAAGGCGCGGGCAAGAGCACCTTGCTCGCCGGATTGCGCGACCATTTGGTGGCGCGAGGCGTAACGCTGTTGCAAGTTCGCGAACCCGGTGGCACGCCATTGGGCGAATCGATTCGCGCGATCGTGCTAGATCCGGCGCATTCGTCGATCAGCGCAGAGAGCGAACTGCTGCTGATGTTTGCGGCGCGCGCGCAATTGGTGCGCGAACGCATCGCACCGGCGCTGGACGCGGGGCAATGGGTGTTGTGCGATCGCTACGTCGATGCAAGCTACGCGTATCAAGGCGGTGGGCGCGGGCAACCGATGGAACGCATTGCCGAACTGGAGCGTTGGGCGTGCGCCGGTTTGAAGCCGGATATGACCTTGCTGCTCGATCTGCCTGTGTCGACGGGGCGCGCGCGTGCCGCGGGTCGTGGCGCGGCGGATCGGATCGAAACGGAAGCGGACGCATTTTTCGAACGTGTACGCGAAACCTATCGTGCGCGTGCGCAAAACGAACCGCAGCGTTTCCGCGTCATCGACGCGAGCGCATCTCCCGACAAAGTTTTGCAAGCCGCGATCGCCGCGACGGAACATTTGTTCGAGGCCGCAGCATGAGCATTCCTTCGTGGCACGCCGAGCTTTGGACGCGTCTGCAAGCACGCCGCCAACGCGATGCGTTGCCGCATGCGTTGTTGTTGTGCGGACCGCAGGGCTTGGGCAAGCGCGATTTTCTCCGCCGTTTTGTGCGCGGGCTGCTTTGCCAACATCCTAACGATGGCGATGCCTGCGGCACGTGCCGCAGTTGCTTGCTGCTCGACGCCGGCACGCATCCCGATTACGTTTCGCTGAGCTTCGGTTTGCGCAAAGACGGCGTGCAGCGTTCGGACATCGTGGTCGATCAAATACGCGAGCTCTCGGCGCGCCTGGCGACGGCCAGTCAGTTCGGTGGTTGGCAAATCGCCAGCATCGATCCCGCCGACGCCATGAACAACGCTGCGGCGAACGCCTTGCTCAAGACGTTGGAAGAGCCAGCCACGCAAACGATGCTGATTCTGGTGGCCGATGCGCCATGGCGTATGCCGGCGACGATTCGCAGCCGTTGCCAGCGCATCGATTTCCAATTGCCCTCGAAAGAGGCATCGTTGGCGTGGCTAAAGAGCCTCGGCGTGAAAGATGCGCAAGTTGCGCTGGACGCGGCGGGCGGCAATCCCGGTCTTGCGCGTAAGTGGGCGGAAGAGGGGGCGCTGACGCAGCGCCAAGACGTTCGCAAAGATCTCGCCGCGCTCGCGTCCGGTCGTGGCGATGCCATGACCATGAGCAAGCGCTGGCTCGATGACGCGCCAGAACAACGCCTATGGTTTGCAGCGCAAGCCGTTGCCGATGAAATTCGCGCGCGTACGACCACGCAATCCGCGCCACTGTCCAGCGTGCTCAGCGGCGAAGAGTTGGCGGCGTGGTACGACGCAGCCAATCGCACGCGCGAAGCATTGCGCGGTCCGTTGCGTGGCGATCTGATGTTGCTGGAATTGCTGGGGCGCTGGCGTTGATGCCATCGTCGTCCGTGTCGGCGCAAACCCGTCTGCTGGTTGTCGCGCCGCATCCGGATGACGAAACGATCGGTTGCGGTCTCTTGCTGCAACAGGTTTTGGCCGCGGGCGGAGCGGTCTGCGTTCTGTTGATGACGGACGGCGACAATAATCCTTGGCCGCAGCGTTACATGGAGCGCCGATTTATCATCGATGCTGCCGCACGCAAACGGTGGGGCATTCGGCGACGCGACGAAGTAATGCGCGCGTTGGCGCAATTAGGCGCCGCTGCGTCCGCGCTGCACCCATTGGGTTGGCAGGACATGGAAATAACGGCGCGCCTTGGCGACGACTTCGTTGGATCCGTTGCGGCATTGCGCGCCGCCGTGCAGACCTTTCAACCGAACCTGATCTGTTGCCCCGCGTTGCGGGACAGTCACCCGGATCACGGCGCAGCGCACGTATTGTGTCGCCTGGCGCTGGCGGGTATGCATCCCGCGCCCACGCTATGGGCTTACCCCGTGCATGGCGCGGCGGATACGTCGGCCTATCCGCTATCGATCGATCCCATACCGGAACAGCAAGAGCGCAAGCTGCAGGCCTTGGCCGAACACCGGACGCAAATGGCGCTCAGCGGGAAACGCATGCATCGCTTGGCGAGCGGTGCCGAGTGTTATGCCGTGGTCGATGGTGCGGTTGGCAGTGGAAAGTTGCCTTGGCGTCCGCCCATGTCCTTGCGGCGCTGGTTGCGCTTGCTGGTCGCCACGCCATCGGGTGTTCGCGATGGGTCCTGGGGGGATGCGCCCTTGGATCGGGATGCGGACGGCGCCTATCGACTGCGAGGCGTGAGCGAAGGGCCTGTCTTTGTGAAGCTCCATCTGGATTGGCCTTCCCCCTGGATCTTCGACCATTGGGGCTGGCAGGCCGTGTGAGGATTGGCTCGCGCTTTGTCGCGCAAACCTTTGCGTGGGCAGGGTGGGGTGGTTACGATGTACCCTCGTCATTCGCCGACAGCGCCGCACGACAGGAGTAGGCATGAACCCGGTCGCCGCCCGCCAGGGCATCATCTCGCTGAAGTTCAAGGACACGGCGTCGCTGTACAACTCGTACATGCCGTTCCTCAAGCATGGCGGCCTGTTTGCCCCCACCGCGCAGCGCTACTCGCTGGGCGACGAGGTGGTTCTGCTGATCAGTTTGATCGACGAAAGCGAGCGGCTCTCGGTGGCCGGCAAGGTGGTGTGGATCACCCCGATCGGCGCGCAAGGTAACCGTACGGCCGGCATCGGCGTGCAATTCAACGATTCGAGCGATGGTGAAGCCGCACGCGGCCGAATTGAATCGCTGCTCGCGGGGGCACTTGGCTCCGAGCGCGCCACGCAGACCATGTAAGTCGATATCGCTCGACTTGGCTTTTCTAAAATCGCTGCGTCAAGACGGTGGCTGCATCGAAGGATCGTGCCAAAGGCATCGATCGCTGCAAATTTATTGCAAGAAATGCCCCATGGTGCGCCACACAAGGCTTGTAGGGCTACCCGTACCCGCTGATACAATATCGTGATCCCCGGGCTCGTCCCGTGGATTGTCGAGCGCCCGCATCCACATGCTGGCAGCCCGCTGATTTGAACTTCCGGACCGTTTGCCCCGACGGTCACTGATGCACTCATGTAGTGCGGAGGTAAGTTAAACCGTGCTCGCCGAATATTGGCCCGTTCTCCTGTTCCTAGCCGTTGCCGCCGGAATGGGAATTGTCCTCGTGGTGCTCGGCCTGCTGGTCGGACCCCGTCGTCCCAGCTCAGAGAAGTACTCGCCGTACGAATGCGGCTTTGAGGCCTTCGAGGATGCGCGCATGCAGTTCGACGTGCGCTATTACCTCCTCGCCATCCTCTTCATCATTTTCGATCTGGAAATTGCCTTCCTCTTTCCGTGGGCGGTGGTGTTCCAGCACATCGGCATCGTGGCGCTCATTGAAATGGGCCTGTTCCTGCTGCTGCTGGTGGTCGGTTTCGCTTACGTGTGGAAGAAGGGAGCGCTGGAATGGGAGTGATCTCCGCCTTAGATCGGGTGATGCACAACCCGCAGCCGTTGAACCTGGTGGACGACATCCTGCGTCCGGCTGGCGACAATCCCGTTATTCAGCGCGGTGTCGTGACGACCAGCGTGGACGCTCTGATGAACTGGGCGCGCACCGGTTCGATGTGGCCGATGACCTTCGGTCTCGCTTGCTGCGCCGTCGAGATGATGCATGCGGGCGCCGCACGCCTGGATCTGGATCGCTACGGCGTGGTGTTCCGTCCCAGCCCGCGCCAGTCCGACGTGATGATCGTCGCCGGCACGCTGGTCAACAAAATGGCCCCCGCGCTGCGCAAAGTTTACGACCAGATGCCCGACCCGAAATGGGTGATCTCGATGGGCAGCTGCGCTAACGGTGGTGGTTACTACCACTACTCCTATTCCGTGGTGCGCGGTTGCGATCGTGTCGTTCCGGTAGACATCTACGTGCCGGGCTGCCCGCCCACGGCCGAGGCGTTGATTCACGGCATTTTGCAGTTGCAAAAGAAGATCCGTCGTACCAGCACCATCGCGCGTTCCTGAAAGGCGTCGTCATGAGCGATACACAATTGAACTCGCTGGCCGAGCGCCTCTCCGCGCGATTTGGCGATATGGTGAAAATCACCGTTTCGCATGGTCAGACCACGGCGGAAGTCGCCGCTTCCAACTTGTTGTCCGTCGCCACCGCGTTGCGCGACGAAGCCGGATTCCGCTTCTCCGAAGCGGTCGACCTGTGCGGCGTCGACTATCTCGGCTACGGCCAGACCGAATGGGACACCACCGACGTGTCCGGCACCGGTTTCTCGCGTGGCGTGGAAGGCGAAGCGCAAGGTCGTTTCACGTGGGCGGATCGTCCGCGTCTGGTGTCGATTCCGCGTCGCTTCGCGTCCGTCGTCCATCTGCTTTCGATCGAACTCAACCAGCGCGTGCGCGTGCGCGTGTTCTGCGAAGACGACAGTCTTCCGATGGTGCCGTCGCTCGTGCATATCTGGCCGGGTCTGAACTGGTTCGAACGCGAGTCGTTCGACTTGTTCGGCATCATCTACGACGGTCACCCGGATCTGCGCCGCATCCTGACCGACTACGGTTTCGTCGGCCATCCGTTCCGCAAAGATTTCCCGCTGATCGGCAACGTCGAAGTGCGCTACGACCCCGAGCAGAAGCGTGTGATCTATGAACCTGTTTCGATCGAACCGCGCGTGCTGGTCCCGCGCGTGATCCGCGACGACGCCGACCTGATTCAGGCCCAGGCGGAAGCCGCCGACCACTGGCGGGAGAATTGAGCATGTCCGCACAAGAAATTCGCAATTACACGATGAACTTCGGCCCGCAGCACCCTGCTGCGCACGGCGTGTTGCGCCTGGTGCTGGAGATGGACGGCGAGACCGTCGTCCGTGCCGATCCGCATATCGGTCTGCTGCATCGTGGTACCGAAAAGCTGGCCGAATCCAAGCCGTTCAATCAGTCGATCGGTTACATGGATCGCCTCGATTACGTGTCGATGATGTGCAACGAGCACGCCTACGTGCTTGCGATCGAAAAGCTGCTGAACATCGAAGCGCCCGTGCGTGCGCAGTACATCCGTACGATGTTCGACGAGATCACGCGCATCCTCAATCATTTGATGTGGGTGGGTTCGAACGCGCTCGATCTCGGCGCGATGGCGGTGTTTCTGTACGCCTTCCGGGAACGCGAAGAATTGATGGACTGCTACGAAGCGGTCTCCGGCGCGCGCATGCACGCCACGTACTATCGCCCGGGCGGCGTGTATCGCGATCTGCCGGGCAAAATGTCCCAGTACCGCGAATCGCCGTGGCACAAGGGCAAGGATCTGAAGCGCCTCAACAGCTGGCGCGAAGGTTCCATGCTCGATTACCTCGACGCGTTCACCACCGACTTCTCGACCAAGGTCGACGAGTACGAAGAACTGCTTACCAACAACCGCATCTGGAAGCAACGCACCGTCGGAATCGGCATCGTGTCGCCGGAAATGGCCCAGCAGTGGGGCATGACGGGTGCGATGTTGCGCGGTTCGGGCATTGCGTGGGATCTGCGCAAGAAGCAGCCGTACGCGAAGTACGCCGAGATGGATTTCGACATCCCGGTCGGCGTCAACGGCGACTGCTACGACCGTTACCTGGTGCGCGTCGAAGAAATGCGCCAGTCCAATCGCATCATCAAGCAGTGCGTGGCATGGCTGCGCGCCAACCCCGGCCCGGTGATGGTGGAAAACTTCAAGGTTGCGCCGCCCAAGCGCGAAGCCATGAAGGAAGACATGGAAGCGCTGATTCATCACTTCAAACTCTTCACCGAAGGTTACGGCGTGCCGGCCGGCGAAACCTACGCCGCGGTCGAAGCGCCGAAGGGCGAATTCGGTTGCTACCTCGTTTCCGACGGTGCGAACAAGCCGTTCCGCGTGCATCTGCGCGCGCCTGGTTTTGCGCATCTCTCGTCGATGGATGCTGTCGTGCGTGGCCACATGCTGGCCGACGCGGTCGCCGTCATCGGCACTTATGACCTCGTGTTCGGCGAAGTCGATCGCTGAGCCCGGAGGATACGAACACATGAAAGCCACCGGAAATTACGAGCAGGTCAAGCACATCGATCCGCTCGTCGTGCTTACCGAGCATACGCGTCATCACATCGATCATTGGTTGGGCAAGTTTCCGCCGGATCGCAAGCGCTCGGCGCTGATCCAGGCATTGTTCGCCGCGCAAGAGCAGAACGATGGCTTCCTGACGGACGAGCTGATCACGGCCGTCGCCAAATACATCGACCTTCCGGCGGTGTGGGCGTACGAAGTGGCCAGCTTCTATTCGATGCTGGAAACCAAGCCGGTCGGGCGCAACAACGTTGCGATCTGCACCAACATCTCGTGCTGGCTCAACGGCGCTGAAGACATCGTGCGTCATTGCGAAAAGAAACTCGGCATCAAGCTTGGCGAGAGCACGGCGGACGGTCGCGTGTATCTCAAGCAGGAAGAAGAATGCATCGCTGCGTGCGTGTACGCGCCGGCGATGACGGTCAATGGTCACTACCACGAGCGTCTCACGATCGAAAAGGTCGACGAGATTCTCGACGGTTTGAAGTGAGAGGGCAGGGCATGTCAGTCGGACCCGCACCCCAGGAACATCAGGTCGTCTACACCACGCTGCATTTGGATAAGCCGTGGGCGATGGACAGCTACGAGCAGATGGACGGTTATAAGGCGTGGAAAAAAATCCTCGCCGAAAAACCCGATCCCGCATCGATCGTCGATATCGTCAAGAACAGCAACTTGCGCGGCCGCGGCGGTGCAGGCTTTCCCACGGGTTTGAAGTGGTCCTTCATGCCCAAGGGCGCCATGCAGAAGTACATTCTCTGCAACTCCGACGAATCGGAACCGGGCACCGCGAAAGATCGCGACATTCTGCGCTTCAATCCGCATTCGGTGATCGAAGGCTTGGCCATTGCGTGCTACGCCACCGGTTCCACCGTGGCGTACAACTATCTGCGCGGCGAATTCCATCATGAACCTTTCGAGCATTTCGAAGAGGCGCTGAAGGAAGCGTACGCCGCCGGCCTGCTCGGCAAGAACATCCAGGGCACCGGCATCGACGTCGATATCTATGGCGCGCTCGGCGCCGGCGCGTACATCTGCGGCGAAGAAACCGCTCTGATGGAATCGCTGGAAGGCAAGAAAGGCCAGCCGCGCTTCAAGCCGCCGTTCCCGGCAAACTTCGGTTTGTACGGCAAACCCACCACGATCAACAACACCGAAACGTATGCGTCGGTGCCGGCGATCCTGCGCAACGGCGCCGACTGGTTCCTCAATCTCGGCAAGCCGAACAATGGCGGTCCGAAGATCTTCTCAGTCTCCGGTCACGTCAACAATCCGGGCAACTTCGAAATCCGTCTCGGCACATCCTTCAAGGATCTGCTTGAAATGGCCGGGGGCGTGCGCAACGGCAACAAGCTCAAGGCCGTGATTCCCGGCGGTTCGTCGATGAAGGTGCTGCCTGCCGACGTGATGATGGAATGCACGATGGACTACGACAGCCTGCAAAAGGCAGGTTCGGGTCTGGGTTCGGGCGCCGTGATCGTGATGGACGACACCACCTGCATGGTGAAGGCCTGCCATCGCATCTCGCGTTTCTATTTCAAAGAATCCTGCGGTCAGTGCACGCCGTGCCGCGAAGGTACCGGTTGGATGTACCGCGTGCTGACGCGCATCGTGGAAGGCAAGGGCACGCAGGACGACCTGCATCGCTTGAAAGCCGTCGCGGGACAGATCGAAGGCCACACCATCTGCGCGTTCGGCGAAGCCGCCGCGTGGCCGGTGCAAGGTTTCCTCGCCCGTTTCTGGGATGAATTCGAATATTACGTGCAGCATGGTCGGTCGATGGCCGAAGACAAGCTCGCCGAAAAACGTGGAGTTGCTGCATGAGTGCGCAGCCAGCCAATACCGCGCCGGATCTCGTCAACATCGAAATCGATGGCAAGCCGACGCAGATCCGCAAAGGCGCGATGATCATCGAAGCGGCCGACAACATCGGCATCGCTATCCCGCGCTTCTGCTATCACCGCAAACTTCCCATCGCCGCCAACTGCCGCATGTGCTTGGTCGATGTGGAAATGGGCGGCCGCCCGATGCCCAAGCCGCAGCCGGCGTGCGCCACGCCCGTGGCCGATGGCATGAAGGTCACCACGCGCACCGAGAAAGCGCTGAAATTCCAGCGCGACGTGATGGAATTCCTGCTGATTAACCATCCGCTCGACTGCCCGATCTGCGATCAGGGCGGCGAGTGCGAACTGCAGGACGTGGCGCTGGGTTACGGCCGCAGCGTGTCGCGCTACACCGAGCGCAAGCGCACCATCGCCGACGAAAATCTCGGCTCGCTGGTCGCCACCGAAATGACGCGCTGCATTCAGTGCACGCGCTGCGTGCGCTTCACCAGCGAAATCGCCGGTACGTATGAACTCGGCGGCATGAGCCGCGGCGAAAATCTGCAGATCGGCACGTACATCGGCAAGACGCTGGAGACGGAACTGTCGGGCAACATTATCGACGTGTGTCCGGTCGGCGCGCTGACCAACAAGCCGTTCCAGTTCAAAGCGCGTGCCTGGGAACTGATCGCCAAGCCGTCGATCGGTTATCACGATGCGCTGGGCTCCAACGTGTGGCTGCACACGCGCCGTGGCGAAGTGCTGCGCACGGTGCCGCGCGATAACGAATCGATCAACGAATGCTGGTTGTCCGATCGCGACCGTTATAGCTACGAAGGTTTGTACGCGGCCGATCGCGTGCGCACGCCGGAAGTGAAGCGCAACGGTCGTTGGCAGGGCACCACGTGGGACGACGCGCTCGCGGTGGCGGCTGAAGCATTGAAGGACGTATCGGGCAACGACCTGGGCGTGCTCGTGCATCCGTCGACGACGAACGAAGAAGGCGACTTGCTGGTTCGCCTGGCACGCGGCCTCGGCAGCGCGCATATCGATCATCGTCTGCGTCAGCTCGATTTCGCCGACGATGCCGTCGCGAAGCCGTTCGGCATGCCGGTCGCGGAAGTCGATAAGGTCAAGGCGGCGCTGTTGGTGGGTTCCAATCTGCGCTATGAAATGCCGTTGCTCAATCACCGCATCCATCAGGCGGTGAAGAAGGGCGCGAAGGTATACGCCGTGAATCCGGCGGAATTCCATTTCAACTACAAGCTCGCCGGCGAAGCCATCGCCGCGCCGCAAGCGCTGGTCGATGCGTTGCTGTCGGTCGCCAAGGCGGCGGTTGCCGGTGGCGCGACGGCGCCTGCGCATCTGGCCGATGCGATCAACGGTGCATCGAGCAATCAAGAAGACAGTAACGCGATTGCGGCGTTGAAGTCGGGGCAGGCCGTGGTGATTCTCGGCGAAGCCGCGATCACGCATCCGCAGGCTTCGTGGCTGCGCGCCGTCGCTGGCTTTATCGCGGAGGCCACGGGCGCCGCTTACAACGAACTGCCCGCTGGCGCCAATGCGGTTGGCTTGACCAAGGTCGGCGTGCTGCCGGGTAACGGCGGTCTCAATGCGCAAGCTATGCTGACGCAGCCGCGCAAGGCGTATGTTCTGTATGGCTTGGAATTGCCGCACGACTTCGCCGACGGTTCGGCGGTAACCAATGCATTGCACGGCACGCAGCACATCGTCGCTTTCGCCGCGTTCGCAACGCCGGAATTGCGTGACGTCGCCGATGTGATTCTCCCAATCGGTCTGCTGCCGGAAATCGAAGGCACGCTGGTGAATGTCGATGGCGTGTCGCAGCGCGTGGAAGCGGGTGCGAAAGCGCCGGGTCACGACGTGCGCGCCGGCTGGAAGGTGCTGCGCGCACTCGGCGGCCAAATGAAGCTGCCGGGTTTCGAGTTTGACGATATCGCCGGTCTGCGTGACGGCATCGCCGAACACGGCGCCACGACCAAGCAAGGACTCGCCGAGCGCAAATCCGTGCAGGGCCTCACCCGTCTTGCCACCTGGCCGATCTATCGCAGCGATGCGGTGGTTCGCCGCGCCAACTCGTTGCAGGCGCATCCGCTCAATCGCGCTGCCGCCGTGCGCGTGAATGCAGAGGAAGCGCAGCGTCACGGTTTGGCCGAAGGCAACCAGGTCAAGGTGGCGAATGCCGTTCTGCCGCTGGTGATCGATGCGACGGTGCCCGACGGCGCCGTGTGGATCGAAGCCACGCACGACTCGACCGCGACGCTGCCGCCGTATGGCGCGGCCATCACCTTGAGCAAGGCGTAATCCATGGCCGACCAACTTCTCCATCAGCTGCTTATTCCGATACTGCTGGTTCTGGCGGTCGTGCTGCCGCTCACCATTACGGTAGCCCTGTACGTGTACTGGGAACGCAAGGTGCTGGGCTGGATGCACGTGCGCATGGGACCCAACCAGGTGGGTCCGCTGGGTTTGCTGCAGGCCTTCGCCGACGTGGTGAAGCTGATCTGCAAAGAAGTGGTGCTACCCACCAGTGCCAACCGGTTCCTGTATTACACGGCGCCGCTGCTGGCGTTGATTCCGGCGTTGGCCGCATGGGCGGTGATCCCGTTCGGCGCGAAGTTTGCGCTGTCGAACGCGAACGCGGGTCTGCTTTATCTGCTCGCGATGACCTCGCTGGGCGTGTACGGCATCATCCTCGCCGGTTGGGCGTCTAACTCACGCTATGCGTTGCTTGGCGCGATGCGTTCGGCCGCGCAGGTGATCTCGTACGAACTGGCGATGGGCCTGTGCCTGGTGTGCGTGCTGGTGTTGGCGGGTAGCCTCAACCTCACCGATATCGTGATGGCGCAGAACGGCAGCATCGCGCACTGGTTTATGTGGCCGCTGTTCCCGGTGTTCGTGGTCTATTTCGTGTCGGGCGTGGCGGAAACCAATCGCGCGCCGTTCGACGTGGCGGAAGGCGAATCGGAAATCGTGGCCGGTTTCCACGTGGAATATTCGGGCTCCGCGTTCGCGCTGTTCTTCTTGGCCGAATACGCCAACATGATCCTGGTCGCGTTCCTCGCTTCGATCCTGTTTATGGGCGGCTGGTTGAGCCCGCTCCCGGAAAGCGTGCCGGTGCTTGGGCATTCCAGTTTCCTCTGGCTGCTGGCGAAGGCTTTCTTCTTCGCGTTCCTGTTCCTGTGGTTCCGTGCAACGTTCCCGCGCTATCGCTATGACCAGATCATGCGCCTGGGCTGGAAGGTCTTCATTCCCATCGCCATCGTGTGGGTGTTCGTCGCCGGCTGCATGAAGTACTACGGCTGGGTTCACATCGGCACGGGGGGCTAAAGAAAGCCATGTCTCGCATTACCAACTATTTCAAAAGCCTGCTGCTGATCGAATTGCTCAAAGGTATGGCGCTGACCTGGAAGTACATGTTCAGCCCCAAGTACACCATGCGCTATCCGATGGAGCACATCCCCAAGTCGAACCGCTTTCGTGGTCTGCATGCGTTGCGTCGCTACGCCAATGGCGAAGAGCGTTGCATCGCGTGCAAGCTGTGCGAAGCGGTGTGCCCGGCGCTTGCGATTACGATCGATTCGGCGCCGCGTCCGAGCGACGGTCAACGTCGCACCACGCGTTACGACATCGACTTGTTCAAGTGCATCTTCTGCGGTTTCTGCGAAGAGAGCTGCCCGGTGGACTCGATCGTCGAAACGCACGTGCACGAATATCACTTTGAGCATCGCGGCGAGAACGTGGTGACCAAGCCGCAATTGCTGGCCATTGGCGACCGCTTCGAGGCGGAAATCGCGGCGGCCCGCGCCCAAGACGCGGCCTACCGCTGAGGACACTATCGATGATCGATCCGTCTGTGTTCCAACTCGTCTGCTTCTACGCGTTCTCCATCGTTACGGTGATCGCGGCGCTGTCGGTGGTGACCTTGCGCAACTCGGTGCATGCCGTGTTGGCTCTCGTGCTCACCTTCTTCAGCACCGCGTGCATCTGGATGCTCGCGGAAGCCGAATTCCTCGCCATTGCGCTGATCGTGGTTTACGTCGGCGCGGTGATGGTGCTGTTCCTGTTCGTGGTGATGATGCTCGACATCGATCAGGAAAAGCTGCGCGAGGGCTTCGTCAAGTTTCTGCCCGTCGGTTTGATCGTGGCGGTGGTGATGCTGGTGGAAATGCTCGGCCTGATCGGCGTGCGCGTGATGCATGCGCAGACGATGGGCGATAACCCGGCGACGGTCGCGGGTATGTCCAATACCGCATGGCTCGGTATGGCGCTCTATACGCAGTACCTGCTGCCGTTCGAAATCGCCGCGCTGATTCTTACCGTGGGCGTGATCGCCGCCGTCGCTCTGACGCTGCGTCAGCGCACCGGTGCGCGTCATCAGCAGGCCAGCGAACAGGTGGCCGTCAAGGCGAGCGATCGCGTGCGCATCATCAAGATGGCGGCGGAGCGCCCGGCCGATAGCCAGCCGGCGCCGGCGCAGGAGACCAAGCCATGATTACGCTTTCGCATTACATCGTGCTTGGCGCGATTCTGTTCTGCATCTCGGTGGCCGGGTTGTTCATCAACCGCAAGAACGTCATCGTGCTGCTGATGGCCATCGAGTTGATGCTGCTCGCGGTCAATATCAATTTCGTCGCCTTCTCGCGTTTCAATCACGATGTCGCGGGTCAGGTCTTCGTCTTCTTCATTCTCACTGTGGCTGCCGCGGAATCCGCGATCGGCCTGGCGATTCTGGTGTTGCTGTTCCGTAACCGCAGCACGGTCAACGTCGCCGAAATCGACAGCATGAAGGGCTGAGCATCATGGAACTTTCCTCCTCCATTCTGTTGACCATCGCGCTGGCGCCGCTCGTCGGCTGTCTGTTCGCCGGGTTTCTCGGCAAGCAGATCGGTCGCGTCGGGGCGCACAGCATCACGATTCTCGGTCTGCTGATTTCTTGCGGATTGTCGTTCTACGTGCTCTACCAGATCACGATGGGCGGCGCGCCGGTCTACAACCACAACATCTACACGTGGTTCGAGATCGGCAAATACACCGCGACCGTCGGTTTCCTCATTGATCGCCTGACCGCGATGATGATGGTGGTGGTGACTTTCGTGTCGTTGCTGGTGCACGTGTACACCATCGGCTATATGGCCGACGACGACGGCTATCAGCGCTTCTTCAGCTATATCTCGCTGTTCACCTTCTCGATGTTGATGCTCGTGATGAGCAACAACTTCCTGCAGCTGTTCTTCGGCTGGGAAGCGGTGGGCTTGGTGTCGTACCTGCTGATCGGTTTCTGGTTCAAGCGTCCGACGGCGATTTTCGCGAACCTCAAGGCGTTCCTGGTCAACCGCGTGGGCGACTTCGGCTTCCTGCTCGGCATCGCCGCGATTCTCTACTTCCTCGGCACGTTGGATTACGCCACTGCGTTTGCGGCCGCTCCGACGCTGGTCGGCAAGACGCTCGCGATTACCCAGAACACGCAGTGGGATGCGGCCACGGTGATCTGCATTCTGTTGTTTATCGGCGCCATGGGTAAGTCGGCGCAGGTGCCGCTGCATGTGTGGCTGCCCGACTCGATGGAAGGCCCGACCCCTATCTCCGCGCTGATCCATGCCGCAACGATGGTGACCGCCGGCATCTTCATGGTCGCGCGCATGTCGCCGTTCTATGAGCTGTCGGATACGGCGTTGAGCTTCGTGATGGTGATCGGCGCCACCGGCGCATTGTTCACCGGCCTGATCGGTATCGTGCAGAACGACATCAAGCGCGTGGTGGCCTATTCGACGCTGTCGCAGCTGGGTTATATGACGGTCGCACTCGGCGTGTCGGCCTATGCCGGCGCGGTGTATCACTTGATGACGCACGCGTTCTTCAAGGCGCTACTGTTCCTGGGCGCAGGTTCGGTGATCATCGCCATGCACCATGAGCAGGACATGCGCTACATGGGCGGCCTGCGCAAGTACATGCCGATCACCTGGATCACTATGTGGATCGGCGCGCTGGCGCTGTGCGGCGTGCCGTTCTTTTCGGGTTTTTACTCGAAGGACGCCATCATTGAAGCCGTACACGAGTCGCATCGCTGGGGTTCGGGCTATGCGTACTTTTGCGTGCTGATTGGTGCATTCGTAACGGCGACGTATACGTTCCGCCAGATGTATATGACCTTCCATGGCAAAGAGCGCTTCAAGGTCGTCGAGCATCATGGTCACGACCATCATGGTCACGACCATCACGATGCGCACGGTCACGACGATCATCACGACGACCACGATCACCACGAGTCCGGCGTACTTCATCATCCGCCGAAGGAGTCGCCGTGGGTTGTGACGTTGCCGCTGATCTTGCTGGCTATTCCGTCACTGTTCGTGGGTTGGTTTACCGTAAAGCCGATGCTGTATGGCGATTGGTTCGGCGGTGCGATTCATGTGAATCAGGCCAACAACGTGCTGGAAGAGATTGGCAAAGACTTCCATTCGTGGTGGCAGGCGGGTCTTGAAGGTTTTGCTCAACCGCCGTTCTGGTTGGTGCTGGCTGCTTTCGCACTCACTACCTACATCTATCTCTTTAACCTTCGGCTTGCCGACAAGATCAAGAGCGCCCTCAAGCCGTTCTGGACGATCCTCGATCGCAAGTACTTTGTGGACGACATCTACTTCGCGATCTTTGCCCGTGGCGGCGTCGCGTTGGGTCGCATGTTCTGGAAGGGTGGCGACGCCGCCGTGATCGACGGCGTGCTGATCGACGGTTCGGCCAGCACGATCCAGCGCATTGCGTCGGGCGTGCGCCGCCTGCAATCCGGTTATCTGTATCACTACGCGTTTGCGATGATCCTCGGTCTGATCCTGCTCTTGGGCGGGTACATGTTGGTCGGGCAATAAGGGAAGCGAGCTCCATGTTTAATCATCTGCTCAGCCTGCTGATCTGGCTGCCCATCGCAGGCGCGGTGCCTGTTCTGCTGGCCGGATCCGGTCGTCCCAACACGGCCCGCTGGCTCGCGTTGTTGATGGCCATCCTCACCTTCGCCATCAGCCTGTTCCTCATTCCGCAATACAACGCGGATGTGTCCGGCATGCAGCTGGTCGAAAGCCACATGTGGATCGAGGCGCTCAACGTTCATTACAGCCTCGGCGTCGACGGCATTTCCGTCGCGCTGATTCTGTTGACGACGTTCGTCGGCATCCTGGTCATCATCGGCGCCTGGGATGTCATCCAGGACAAGCCGCATCAGTACATGGCCGCCATGCTGGTGCTTGAAGGCCTGATGATCGGTGTGTTCTGCGCCACCGACGCCTTGCTGTTCTACGTGTTCTTCGAAGCGATGCTGATCCCGATGTTTATCCTCATCGGTATCTGGGGTGGTCCGCGTCGCGTGTACGCCACCTTGAAGTTCTTTATTTATACGTTCCTCGGCTCGATCTTCATGCTGATCGGCCTGATCTATCTGTATCTCAAGGCTGGCACGTTCGATCTGCACACGCTGGCGACGCTGCCGCTGACGATGAAGGAGCAGAGCTGGCTGTTCTTCGCCTTCCTGATCGCCTTTGCCGTAAAGGTGCCGATGGTGCCGGTGCATACATGGTTGCCGGATGCGCACGTGGAAGCGCCGACCGGTGGTTCGGTGGTGCTGGCGGCGGTGATGCTGAAGATTGGCGGATACGGTTTCCTGCGTTTCAGTCTGCCGATCGTGCCGGATGCGTCGATGCACTTCGCGTGGCTCGTGATTCTGCTTAGCCTGATCGCGGTGGTCTATATCGGCTACGTCGCGCTGGTGCAGGAAGACATGAAGAAGCTGGTGGCGTATTCGTCTGTTGCGCACATGGGCTTCGTGACGCTGGGCATCTTTATCGCCTTTATGCTGGTGCGTGAGCAGGGCAATACCGACGCCGCACGCCTGGGCATGCAGGGCGCCATGGTGCAGATGATTTCCCACGGCTTCGTCTCGGGCGCGATGTTCTCGTGCATCGGCGTACTGTACGACCGTCTGCATACGCGCTTGATCAAGGATTACGGCGGCGTGATCAACGTCATGCCGTGGTTCGGCTTCTTCTACGTGTTGTTCGCGATGGCCAACTGCGGCCTGCCGGGCACCAGCGGTTTCGTGGGCGAGTTCATGGTGATCCTGGCCAGCTTCAGCGCCAATCCGTGGATCGCGTTGTTCGCTGCCTTCACGCTGATCATCGGCGCGGCTTATACGTTGTGGCTGGTCAAGCGCGTGTTGTGGGGCGACATCACCAATCCGCATGTGGCCGAAATGAAAGATATCAACGGACGCGAACTCATTGTGCTGGGCTCGTTTGCAGCGCTGGTTCTGGCCGTGGGTATCTGGCCGCAGCCGCTCACCCATTTAATGGACAGCTCCGTGGCGCAGCTTGTGCAAGTGCTCGCCGTTCACAAGGTCTGATCGAGAACGACCATGCCGAATATCAACGACATCCTTATCATGCTGCCGGAGTTTTTCTTGGTAACGGCGGCGTGCATTCTTTTGTTGGCCGACGCCTTCATCAAACCGTCTCAGCGCGCGTTTCTGCACTGGGCTTCGATCTGCGTGCTGATCCTGACCGGCTACTTTGTCGTGCATCAGCCTGCTGGTGCGGTCACGGCGTTCAACGGCATGTTTATCCGCGACGGCGTCGCCGAGATCATCAAGGTCTTCGCGCTGCTCTCCACCATCCTGGTGTTTATCTACGGTCGTCCGTATTTGACGGATCGTAAGCTGTTCGTGGGCGAGTTCTACACGCTTATGCTGTTTGCGGTGATCGGCGTGATGTTGCTGGTGTCCGCCGGCAACCTGGTGATGATCTACCTGGGCCTGGAACTGCTGACGCTGTCGTCGTATGCGCTGGTCGCGTTGAACCGCGATTCCAAGCTGTCGTCGGAAGCGGCCATCAAGTACTTCGTGCTGGGTGCGTTGTCCTCGGGCATGCTGCTGTATGGCATGTCGATGATTTACGGCGCGACGGGTACGTTGGATCTGGTGCAGTTGCATACGGCGGTCACGCATAGCGCCATGCCGCATCTGCTGGTGTTCGGTCTGATCTTCCTGGTGATCGGCGTTGCGTTCAAACTCGGCGCCGCACCGTTCCATATGTGGATTCCGGACGTTTACGAAGGCTCGCCCACGGCGGTGACGGCGTTTATCGGTTCGGCCTCCAAGCTGGCTGCGTTCGGCATGGCGTTCCGTCTGCTGGCGACCGGCATGGGCGATTTCTCGCAGCATTGGCAGTTGATGCTTGCGGCGCTGGCGGTGTTGTCGCTGGCCATCGGCAATGTGGTGGCGATCGTGCAGAGCAACCTCAAGCGTCTGCTCGCGTATTCGACCATCTCGCACATGGGCTATCTGCTGCTGGGTCTGGTCAATGCAGGTCCGGAAGGTTATTCCGCTGCGATGTTCTACGCAGTGAGTTATGCGCTGATGTCCACCGCAGCCTTTGGCGTGATTCTGGCGCTGAGCCGTGCGGGCTTTGAATGCGAAAACATCGACGACTTCAAGGGCCTGAATCAGCGCGCGCCGTGGATGGCGTTCCTGATGATGCTCTCGCTGTTCTCGTTGGCGGGCGTGCCGCCGCTGTTTGGTTTCTTCGCCAAGCTGTTGGTGCTGCAGGCTGCGATCCACGCCGGCATGATGTGGTTGGCGATCGTGGGCGCGGTGTTCGCCATCATCGGTCTGTACTACTACTTGCGCGTGGTCAAGGTAATGTACTTCGACAAGCCGGAACCCGGCACCGAAGTGCGTATTCAGCCTGATTTCACGCTGCGCCTTACGTTGTCGTTGAATGCGTTGGCGTTGCTCGCATTGGGCCTGTATTGGGGTCCCTTGCTTAGCTGGTGCAAGCAGGCATTCGTGGGTTGAGGAGCGCGATTTCCATTCCCGCAACGAGAAAGAAAGCGATTTAAGGCTTGCAAGAAATCTGCCATATCGCTAGAATTCTCGGACTCTGATGCGGGGTGGAGCAGTCTGGCAGCTCGTCGGGCTCATAACCCGAAGGTCGTAGGTTCGAATCCTACCCCCGCTACCACGATTCGAACGAAACGGCGTATTCCTCACGGAATACGCCGTTTTCTTTTGCGCTGAAAATGCGCGCAAGGTTCTGGTTGGGCATCAAAACACCAGACGCGCGCCGAACATGTACGTGCGATCAGGACCTGGTTCGAAATAGCGCCCATTGCTGTCGTTGACGATAACGGACCCGATGTAGCGACGATTGGCGACGTTGTCGATGCGCGCGCTGAGATCCAGCAGCGTGCGTCCGGTTATACGAAACGCGTACCCGGCATCGAGCCCGATCAAGCTATAACCGGCGGCTTGTTGTGTGGCGTTATCGTTGACGGTGACGGAGCCGATGCCGGTGAAATCGATCCCTTCGCGCCAACCGAGATCTTTGCCGTGTTGCAGACGAAGCGATCCGAAATCGTCGGGCACGCCTGGAATGCGCGTTCCCGCCGGAATTCGGATGTTCGGAATCGGGCAGGGCGTGCTGAAGCACGTGAGAAACGCGCTGCGAAAACGCGCTTGCATATGCGTGAAGCCGGCCGTTATGTGCCACTCGTCGGCCAGTGCGCCGGTAAGCGACGATTCCAATCCTTGCCGTCGCGTATCGCCAACGTTCTGATACGTCGAGCGGCCGTTTTCATTTGTGTCGATGGCGAGCTCGTTGTGCGTGTCCGAACGGAACACGTCGGTGTCCCATTCGAGCGCAGGCGTTATCTGCCACTTGAAGCCGACCTCGTAGTTTCTGCTCAAGGCCGGGCGTAGATTGAACGCAAGACCTGGAAGCCCGTCGCTGCGATAACCGAGTTCGTTATAGCTGGGCGTTTCAAATCCTTTGCCTGCGCTGACATAAACACGTGTCGTGCTGTTTGGCCTGAATTGCAGGCCAAGCACAGGCGTAGTGGCGGTGTAATTCACGCCGCCGCTGTCGTTGGGATTTTGCGGCGTGATATAGAAATCGTGTTCCGCAAATCGAACGTCGTCGTGCCGAGCGCCAAACAGCAATACCCACGCATCGGCGAAATGCCAATACCACTGTGCGTATTGATCGGCACTCGTGACATTGTCGTTTTCGTTGCGACGCAGTGCGCCGATAATGCCCAGCACGTCGCCCGCGAAATTGGTGTAACCGAGACGATGTTGGCGTTGGTAATCGCCGCTGGCGCCGAGCACGAATTCATAGCGCCCGGCGAACAACTCGCCATCGTGCGTCCATCGCGCGTCGGCGCCGCCGAATTGCGTATCGAGATCGACCACGGCGCCCGATTGCAATGGATTGCGTTGCACGGCAACCGGAATCGCCTGGAATTGCAGGATGCTGCGCTGACCGTCGTACAGCATTACGCGAACGTGGTCGTCTTCGCCGAGCGATTGCTCGTAGATCGCGCCGCCTTGATTCTGTTCGATACTTTTGCGTGTGTTGAACTGGATTGCCGCAGGATTCGCTTGTCGCGGATCGGCATCGAGTTGCGGGCGCGTCAGCCCCAATTCGTCTTGCGATATCGGTTGATAAAGCCTATTGAAAACTAGCGTGATTTTTTTGCCATCGGCCAAATCGATGCCGAACTTCGCGTTATCCGATTCGCGATGCACGCGACTGTGTTCGCGATATCCGCCGGAAAGAAATTCGGACCCGGCAACGTTGTAATCGACCGGACCTATCGTGCCGCGCGTATCGGCGCTGTAACGAAACGAATCGTTGCTGCCGGCATTTACGCCAAGCGTGGTTTGCGGCTGCGGTGTGCCGTCGGCGCTCCATACTTGCACCACGCCGCCGGCCGCATTGCCGTACAGCACGGAAAAGGGGCCACGCAGAATTTCCACACGATCCGCAGAGTCGAAGTTGAAGTGGGAGACCTGACCTTGGCCATCCGGCAGCGTGGCCGGGATGCCATCCACGTATAGGCGAATGCTGCGCACCCCGAAGGTGGCGCGAGCACCGAATCCGCGTATGGAAATCTGCTCGTCTTGGGCGTAGTTCTGCCGGTCGCGCGCCAGGATGCTGGGAACGCCGACCAGCGACTCGGACAGATTCACGCCGGGTGTTCCCGTGCTGTTCGGCGAAATCTTGACCACGCTAACTGCGGCAGGGACGTCGAATGCGGGCACGTCCAGGCGTGTCGCGTTTACTTTAAGAACGGGCAGCGCAGGCGCGACCTCGGGTTGAGAGGAGGACTGTTGCGCCTCTGCTGTCGAGCAACAGGCGAGAAGGCAGCCGATCACAGGCGCAAAACGGAAGGAAGCCGGTATCACCATGTCGCTTGTCTTCGGGTAACCCTTGTGGACGTCCTGGTTTCCGGACAGGCCCCGAGATTGCGGAACTCGCCGCCATTCAGCAAGCCGCATGCCAGGACGGCGGTCACATCCTTTCAATGGGGAGTCATGATGACGACAAATCGCGTGGCGGCGGGAAAATCGTCGAAATCCAGCGGTAAACCCCGTTTTGACGCCCTCGTTATTGCGCCAAATGGGCGTGCACCGTATACTTTTCAAACTCTGAGCGAGGGAGAGGAACGCGGCAAGGCCTTTGTGACTGGCCTCGATCGCGCCCGCGCTGCCAGATCTTTCTTGCACAAGAAAGCCTCCTCGCGAGGCTTTTTTGTTGGCCGCACGGATGCGAGCGCAAAGGTACCGGGTTCTTTCGAGCCACGGCGATTGCGAGGAAGGATTTGGACGAGTCGGGACATCGGCAAGGTAAGGGAATGGGCCGTCTGAGCCCATTTTTTGTTTCTGGCAACGGTAGACGAGAGATTGGACACACAAGCGCTTGCACGCCGCTTCACCGAGGTTCTGGCTGATCTTCAGCTGGAATGCATTGGCGTGGAATTTTCCCCGTCGCAGGGGCAAAGCACGTTGCGCGTGTATTTGGATGCCGAAGGTCGCGAGGTCAATCTCGACGATTGCGAAGCGGCGAGCCGCGAGCTTTCGGCGCTGCTCGACGTCGAAGACCCGATTCCCGGTCATTACCTGCTGGAAGTGTCTTCGCCCGGCATCGACCGGCCGTTGTTCACCGCCGAGCAGTTCGCCAAGGTGATCGGCCAAGAAGCAAAACTGTTGTTGAAAGCGCCGCTGGAAGGCCGCCGTCGTTTGCGCGGCAAAGTGGTGTCGGTGGACGGCGATCAGATCGTGCTGGAAGCCGAAGGCAAAACATTTCAATTCGGTCACGATGCCGTGGAAAGCGCACGCATCGTGCCGAACTGGGCAGCGCTGGGTTATATGCCGCAGCCCAAACCCGGCGGTCGCAAGCCGGGCAAAAAGAAAGAGTCGAATTAGGTCAATCTGTCGATGGAACGCTAGCTAGGCGTTCACGGAGTGGTTGCAATGAGCAAAGAGCTTTTGCTGGTCGTTGATGCAGTTGCCAACGAAAAAGGCGTGTCGCGCGACGTTATCTTCCAAGCCATGGAAGCTGCGTTAGCGTCGGCCGCGAAAAAGCGTTATCCGGACGAAGATCCGGATATTCGCGTTTCTATCGATCGCAACTCTGGCGATTACGAAACCTTCCGCCGCTGGGAAGTGATTGCGGACGATGGCGAGATGGAATCGCCGTTCCATCAGCTGCGCTTGATGGATGCCGAGGACGAGCGTCCCGGCGCGCAGGTTGGCGAATTCGTTGAACAGCAGATTGAAAACGCCGAATTCGGCCGCATTGCAGCGCAGGCGGCCAAGCAGGTGATCGTGCAGCGCGTGCGCGAAGCCGAACGCCAGCAGGTCGTTGATGCGTTCAACGATCGCGTGGGCGAGTTGGTCACCGGCATCGTGAAGCGCGTCGAGCGCGGCAATGTCTACCTCGATCTGGGCGGCAACGCCGAGGCGTTCATTCCGCGCGATAAGACCATTCCGCGCGAATCGCATCGCGTCGGCGACCGCGTACGCGGTTACCTGCAAGAAGTACGTTCCGAAGCGCGCGGTCCGCAGCTGTTCGTGTCGCGCGCCGCACCGGAATTCATGATCGAACTGTTCAAGCTCGAAGTGCCGGAAGTCGGCCAGGGCTTGGTGGAAATCAAGGGCTGCGCCCGCGATCCGGGCGACCGCGCCAAGATCGCCGTGGTCGCGCACGACAGCCGCACCGATCCTATCGGCGCGTGCATCGGCATGCGCGGTTCGCGCGTGCAGGCTGTGTCGAATGAGCTCAATGGCGAGCGCGTCGACATCATCCTGTGGCACGAAAATCAGGCGCAGTACGTGATCAACGCCATGGCGCCGGCCGAAGTGCAGTCCATCATCATGGACGAAGACAAGCACTCGATGGATATCGCGGTCGCGGAAGACAAGCTCTCGCAAGCCATCGGTCGCGGCGGCCAGAACGTGCGCCTCGCCAGCAAGCTCACCGGCTGGCAGCTCAACGTGATGACGCAGGATCAGGTCGCCGCCAAGAGCGAAGCCGAGCAGGAATCCGCTCGTCAGTTGTTTATGGACAAGCTGGAAGTGGACCAGGAAATCGCCAACATCCTCGTGCAGGAGGGTTTCTCCAGCGTCGAGGAAATTGCTTACGTGCCGAGCGCCGAGCTGCTGGCTATCGAAGGCTTCGACGAAGACATCGTCGAAGAACTTCGCGCCCGCGCTCGCGATTCGTTGCTCACGGAAGCACTGGCGGTCGAAGAGAACCTCGAGGAGCACCAGCCCTCGCAGGAATTGCTCGACATGGAAGGCATGGACGAATCCACCGCGTATGCGCTCGCCGAGCGTGGCGTGGTGACGATGGACGATCTGGGCGATCTGGCGATCGACGACCTGATCGACATCGAAGGCATGGACGAAGATCGTGCTGCGGCACTCATCATGGCGGCTCGTGCGCCGATGATTGCGCGGCTGGAGAAGGGCGGCTAACCGCGGGCGGCAGCGTCCCGGATGGGCGCGCCGGGAGACTGAAACGTCTCCACCAGGGATGGAAGGCAGCCGTGCAAGAACATGTTTTTAGAGAACTGCTTTTGTACGGACGATAAGCGCGGGAACGGCGGAGAAAGAATCACGATGTCGGACGTCACAATCAAACAACTCGCCCAGGTTCTGGGTATGCCAGTCGACAAGCTGCTTGGGCAGCTTGGCGAAGCGGGCATGAAATTCTCCGATCCGGAGCAAGTCATCAGCAGCACCGAAAAGGTGAAACTGCTGGGCTTCCTGCGCCGCACGCACGGCAAGGCCGATGCGACGGTGGAAACCGAGGATTCCGCGCCAAGGCAAATCACCTTGAAGCGTCGCAAGATCAGCGAGCTCAAGGTCTCCACGCCGAGCGGCCGCGGTGCTGCCAGCAGCGCCAAAACGGTGAACGTGGAAGTGCGCGCCAAGCGCACCTACGTCAAGCGCAGCGTGATCGCCGAAGAAGCAAGCACGGATTCGGAACGCGAAGAGGCTTTGCGCCGGCTGCACGAATCGCAGCAGCTGCGCGAGCACGAAGAAACCGAGCGCGTCGAAGCGGAACGTCGTCGCCAGGAAGAAGCGCAGCAACGCGCCGATGAAGAACAATCGCGTCGCGAAGCGGAAGCCGAGCGTGTGCGCGAAGAAGCGCAAGCCGCCGCCGAAGCGCAGGCTGCCAAAGAAAAAGAACAGGCTCAGCATGCTCGCGAGCAGGTCGCATCGGCGCCCGTCGCGCCGCAGACGCCTGCGCCTGAAGTCGTCGAATCGGCCGAGAAGGCTGCGTCGCCTGAAGAATCCGCGTCGGTCAAGCGTATCGATCAGCATTCACTGGGCATGATCCTGCCGCGCATTCACGAACCTCGTAAGCGCGAAAAGAAGCCCGTTGCAGCACCTGCGCCCGCACCCGCTCCGGCGCCTGCGCCGGCCGCGGCCGCTGGCGACGCGCGTGGCAAAGCAAAGCAGCACGGTTTCCGCGAGCGCGACGATGTCGCCGGCGGCAAGCGTTTTGCGGCGGGCGAATTGCATTTGTCTGAAGCCGATCGCGCGCGTCGTTCCAGCAAGCGCGGCAAGCCCGGCAAGGGCGCTGTGCGCGAAGCCGTGCGCGGCGGTGCGCCCGCTAGCGGCGGTGCGCACGGTTTCTCGCGTCCGACCGCACCGGTGGTGCGCGAAGTCGTGATCGGCGATGCGAACGTGGTTGCCGAGCTTGCGCAGAAAATGGCCGTCAAAGGCTCCGAAGTGGTCAAAGCGCTGTTCAAGATGGGCGTGATGGCCACCATCAATCAGACCATCGATCACGACACCGCAGCGCTGGTCGTGGAAGAGCTGGGTCATAAGCCGGTGGAAGCGAGCGATCAAGGTGCGGAAGCCGCACTGGCTGCGCACACGCAAAACGCCGAGCTGGATGGCGAGCGCGAGCCGCGTCCGCCGGTGGTCACCATCATGGGCCACGTCGACCACGGTAAAACGTCGCTGCTCGATTACATCCGTCGCACCAAAGTGGCGTCGGGCGAAGCGGGCGGCATCACGCAGCACATTGGCGCGTATCACGTCTCCACGCCGAAGGGCGTCATCACCTTCCTCGATACGCCAGGCCACGCCGCGTTTACCGCGATGCGTGCGCGTGGTGCGCAGTCGACGGATATCGTGGTGCTGGTGGTGGCGGCCGATGACGGTGTCATGCCGCAAACGCAGGAAGCCGTGCAACACGCTCGCGCCGCCAAGGTGCCGTTGATCGTCGCGATCAACAAAATGGACAAATCCGACGCGAACCCGGACCACGTCAAGCAGGGTCTGGGCAATCTCGAAGTGATTCCGGAAGAGTGGGGCGGCGATACGCCGTTCGTGCCGGTGTCGGCCAAGACCGGCATGGGTGTTGATGCTTTGCTCGACGCGATTTCCGTGCAGGCCGAAGTCATGGAGCTCACCGCGGTCAAGGACGGCCCCGCTTCGGGCGTGGTCATCGAATCGAGCCTCGATCGCGGTCGCGGTCCGGTGGCGACCGTGCTGGTGCAGCAGGGTACGTTGAAGCGCGGCGACTTCGTGGTGTGCGGCATCGAATACGGCCGCATGCGTGCACTGATCGACGAGACCGGCAAAACCGTGCAGGAAGCGGGTCCTTCGATTCCGGTGCAGGTGCTCGGCTTGTCCGGCGTGCCGGAAGCGGGTGACGACTTCGTGGCCGTGGCCGACGAACGCCTTGCGCGCGAAGTGGCGGCAGAGCGTCAGCTGAAGCGTCGCGAGACGCGCATGGTCAGCAAGGCTAATCGTCTCGAAGACATCATGGCGCAGATGGGCCAGGCGACCGAGCAGCAGACGCTCAATATCCTGGTCAAAGCCGACGTACAGGGTTCGGTGCAGGCCTTGCGCGATTCGCTCAGCCAGATCGGCAACGAGAACGTAAAGGTCAACGTGATCGCAGCCGGCGTCGGCGGCATCACCGAATCCGATGCGACGTTGGCGGCGGCATCGAAGGCGCTGATCATCGGCTTCAACGTGCGCGCGGATGCATCCGCACGCAAGGTCATCGATACGGCCGGTTTGGATGTTCGCTACTTCTCGATCATCTATGACGTGATCGATCAGGTGAAACAGGCGGCATCGGGTTTGCTCGGCGTGGAAGTGCGCGAAGAAATCATCGGTACCGCTCAGGTGCGCGATGTGTTCCGCAGTTCCAAGTTCGGCGCGGTCGCCGGTTGCATGGTGGTGGAAGGCATGGTCAAACGCAGCAAGCCGATTCGCGTGCTGCGCAACAACACCGTGATCTTCCAAGGCGAATTGGAATCGCTGCGCCGCTTCAAAGACCTCGTCGACGAAGTGCGCTCCGGCATGGAATGCGGTATCGCGGTGAAGCAGTACAACGATGTGAAGGTGGGCGATCAGATTGAGTGCTTCGAACGTATCGAAGTCGCTCGTACGCTGTAAGCGCATCGGGCGTCGGATAAGTAGCGAGATCGCGAAAATTCGGCGTCAAGAAAATCGGAGGCCCGGGCAAAACGCTTTGTCCGGGCTTCTTCACTTGTTTGGCGCGCGACGCTGTTGCCGCGCGCACTTCGCCCCGCGATAGCCGGGCGGTGTTTTGAAGGAGTTCCCCCATGCCATCACGTGACTTCAAGCGAACCGATCGCGTTGGCGCCGAGCTTCGTCGCGAACTCGGCACCTTGGTCCACGCCGCCGTGCGCGATCACGGCCTGCCGTCGTGCAGCGTGTCGGACGTGGAAGTTACGCGCGATCTGGATTGGGCCACCGTGTGGGTGACGGCGTTGTTGCCGGCGCAGTCGAAAGAAGCGGTGAAAGCGCTCAACGAACTGGGCGGCGAATTTCGCCGTTCGTTGTCGCGCAGCATGCGCCTGCGTCGCGTGCCGGAGCTGCGCTTCAAGTACGACGATTCGGTGGACAAGGGCGAACGCATCGAGCAGCTGTTACGCGATAACCAAGACACTCCGCCGTCGTCGGATCACGATGAAGATTGATGCGTCGCTGCGATGGGCGATAACCACGTATTTCGAACAAATCTTTCCGCGTAACCGATGAGCCGTCGCCGACACCGCCCGCATGCCCGTGATCTGCACGGCATCCTGCTGCTCGACAAACCGCTGCATATGAGTTCTAACAAAGCGCTGCAGGTGGCTTTGGCCATCCTGCGCGCGGCGAAAGGTGGGCACACGGGCGCGCTCGATCCGCTGGCGACGGGTTTGTTGCCGTTGTGTTTCGGCGAAGCCACCAAGATCGCCGGCAACTTGCTGGGTTCGCGCAAGGCCTATGTGGCCGAATGCCGGCTCGGCGTCACCACGACCACCGCCGATCTTGAAGGTGAAGAAGTGAATCGACGCCCGGTCCCGGTGTTGGACGATGCGGCGATCGAGGCGGCGCTTGCGTCGTTTCGCGGACGCATCGTGCAGGTGCCGCCGGTGTATTCGGCGCTCAAGCAGGGTGGAGAGCCGCTCTATCTCAAAGCGCGCCGCGGCGAAGACGTGATGGCGCCGCCGCGCCAAGTGGATATCTACGCCCTGGATTTGCTGGCCCGCACGGACGATACGCTGACCCTGCATGTGGAATGCGGCTCGGGCACGTACATCCGCAGCCTGGCGGTCGATCTGGGCGAAAAGCTCGGCTGCGGCGCACATCTGAGCGGGTTGCGGCGGTTATGGGTGGATCCGTTCCGCGCCCCGGTCATGATCACCATGGACGCCCTGCGGGAAGCGGCCGAGCAGGGCGATCACGCGCTCGATCAGGTGATGCTTCCGCTGTCCGCCGGCGTGGCCGATTGGCCGGCGATGCACCTCGACGAGGCGATGAGCCTGGCCGTCTCACGGGGGCGCCAGATTGAATGGCCCGCAGGGCATCCGGACGAGCGATCCGCGGTTTTTGCCGCCGATGGACGCCTGCTGGCCCTGGTCGATCGCGACGAACAGAACCGGATACGCATCCTTAGGGGCTTCAATTTGCCCGTGCCGGCTTAACGTTTCACGCTATGGTCTTGTTGCAATACGCCTGGGCTCGGTACAATAACCCTCTTGATTCAGTACGTTCACTCAACTGTCGGAGCTTGCGCAACGTCATCGGGCGGTGACGTTGCGCAAGTTCCGCACCCGTTTTTTTAAGGAAACACACATGTCTCTCACCGTTGAACAGTCCAGCAAGATCATTGCTGACTTCGGCCACGCGCCGAACGATACCGGCTCCACCGAAGTGCAGGTTGCGCTGCTCTCTGCGCGTATCGATCACCTCACCGATCACTTCAAGGCGCATAAGCAGGATCATCACTCGCGTCGTGGTTTGCTTAAGCTGGTGAACCAGCGCAAGCGCCTGCTCGGCTACCTCAAGGATCGTGATCTGGGTCGTTATCAGAGCCTGATCGAACGCCTCGGCTTGCGTCGCTGATTTTTTGCGCGCATCCGTGCACGCAAAGGTCAAAAAGCGGTCATCCATGGCCGCACCTTTTAAATCAGGACATCCAAAGTGGCGAAAGTAACCAAGTCATTCCAGTACGGTAACCACGAAGTCACTCTGGAGACGGGCGAAATCGCCCGCCAGGCTTCGGGCGCTGTCATGGTCAGCATGGGCGGTACCGTGGTGCTCGTCACCGTGGTGGCCGCATCGAAAGCGAAAGAAGGTCAAGACTTCTTCCCGCTCACTGTCGACTACGTCGAGAAGTTCTACTCCGCCGGCCGCATTCCCGGCGGTTTCTTCAAGCGCGAAGGTCGCCCGACTGAAAAAGAGACGCTCACTTCGCGTCTGATCGATCGTCCGGTGCGCCCGCTCTTCCCGGAAGAGTTCAAGAACGAAGTGCAGATCATCGCCCAGGTGGTCTCGCTCAATCCGGAAATCGACGGCGACATCGTTTCGATGATCGGCGCTTCCGCTGCGCTGAGCCTGGCCGGCATCCCGTTCAAGGGGCCGATCGGCGCTGCGCGCGTGGGCTACGCCAACGGCAACTACCTGCTGAACCCGACCGTGACCGAGCTGAAGACCTCGGACCTGGATCTGGTGGTCGCCGGTACGTCCAACGCCGTGTTGATGGTGGAATCCGAAGCGAAGCTGCTCAGCGAAGAAGTGATGCTCGGCGCCGTGGTGTTCGGCCACAAGCAGATGCAGGCCGCGATCTCGGCCATCAACGACTTCGTCGCTGAAGCCGGTCGCAAGGCATTTTCGTGGTCCGCTCCGGCCCGCAACGACGCGCTGTACAACGACATCAACGGCATCCTCGGCGATCGCATGGAAAAGGCTTTCGCCATCCGCGACAAGCTGGAACGCCGCGACGCCATCGCCGCGCTGAAGGCCGACATCAAGGCCGGTATCGCTGAAACCGCCGCGTCGCACGGCTGGTCCGATCTGGACATCAGCAATGCGTTTGCGGACATCGAATACCGCACGATGCGCGACGGCGTGCTGAAGACCAAGATCCGCATCGACGGCCGCAAGCTGGACGATATCCGTCCGATCAGCGTGCGCGTTGGCGTATTGCCTCGCACGCACGGTTCGGCGCTTTTCACGCGCGGCGAAACGCAGGCGCTGGTCGTAGCCACGCTCGGCACCGCCCGCGATGCGCAGATCATCGACGCACCGGAAGGCGAATCGAAAGATCCGTTCCTGTTCCACTACAACTTCCCGCCGTTCTCGGTCGGTGAAGCCGGTCGTTTCGGTGCGCCCAAGCGTCGCGAAATCGGCCACGGCCGTCTCGCCAAGCGCGGCGTGCAGGCGGTGAAGCCGTCGCTGGAATCGTTCCCGTACGTCGTGCGCGTGGTGTCGGAAATCACCGAGTCGAACGGTTCGTCCTCGATGGCCTCGGTGTGCGGTTCCTCGCTCGCCATGATGGATGCCGGTGTGCCGCTCAAGGCGCCGGTGGCCGGTATCGCCATGGGCCTGGTGAAGGAAGGCAACGACTACGTCGTGCTCTCCGACATCCTGGGCGACGAAGATCATCTCGGCGACATGGACTTCAAAGTGGCCGGTAGCGCCGATGGCGTGTCCGCGCTGCAGATGGACATCAAGATCGAAGGCATCACCGAAGAGATCATGAAGCTGGCGCTGGAGCAGGCCAAGCGTGGTCGTCTGCACATCCTCGGCGAAATGGCCAAGGTGATCAGCACGGCGCGTGCGGAGATGAGCGAATACGCGCCGCGTCTGCTCACCATCAAGATCCATCCGGACAAGATCCGCGAAGTCATCGGCAAGGGCGGCGCCACCATCCGCTCGATCACCGAAGAAACCGGCACCACCATCGACATCAGCGACGACGGCACCGTGGTCATCGCCTCGGTCAATCGCATGGCGGCGGAAGAAGCGCGCAAGCGCATCGATCAGATCGTCTCCGACGTCGAGCCGGGTCGCATCTACGAAGGCAAGGTCGCCAAGCTGATGGATTTCGGCGCGTTCGTGACCATTCTGCCGGGCAAAGACGGCCTCGTTCACGTCTCGCAGATCTCCAACGAGCGCGTGGAAAAGGTTTCCGACAAGCTCAAGGAAGGCGACATCGTGAAGGTGAAGGTGCTGGAAGTGGACAAGCAGGGCCGTATCCGCCTGTCCATGAAAGCGGTCACTGAGGACGAAAGCGCCAGCGTCTGAGCGCTTTTCCTACACGCCGATTCAACAAAACGCCCGGCTCTCGCAGCCGGGCGTTTTCGTTTCTGAAACCTTGTATTTGGTACGATCACGCCTCTCCTTGAGGATGCAGGCATGCCAGACCAGGCGAATGATTTTCTGAAGGACTACCAGGCTTTCGCGCAGCAATCCTGGGATGCCTGGATGCGATACATGCAGCAGCAAGGGCAGCCCGCTCCCTTTTCGCCCTTTGGCATGGCCGCCACCGCTGTACCGCAGAACGATTTGCTGACGCGTAGCCTGTCCAGCCTCAAGGCCTACGGCAGTTGGCTGCAGCAAGCCGCTGGAGCCGGCATGGGCCCGATGTCGATGGGCAACTGGCAGCAGCCGAGCGCGATGCAATCGTTCCTGGCGGCGTTCAATCAGCCGTTCGCGCAGACCGTAGCGGGCATCGACAGTTCGTCAGCATTTGGTTTGGAACATCAATGGCAGTCGTGGCTGCAAGCCATGCAGCAAAACGCGGGCACGTTTGCGATGCCCAGCCAGATGGCCGCCTTCGGCATCACGCGCGAAGTGCAGCTCGATCAGCAAGCGCTCGCGGCCGCCATGCAACAGTACGCGCAGATCAATGCGCGTTATCAAGGCTTGCTGCAGAAAGTAAACACCCAAGGCATCGCGCGCTTACAGCAAATGCTGTCGCAACAAGCAGAGACTGGAAAACAGGTCGAGTCCCTGAAAGCGTTGTACGACTTGTGGGTGGACGCTATGGAAGAGGCATACGCCACGATGGCGATGTCCGATGAATACCGCGAGGTGTTCGGCGCATTGGCCAACGCGCAAATGCATGTGCGCAAATTGCAACAAGAGCAAACGGAACATATGTGCCGCGAGCTCGGCATTCCCACGCGCAGCGAAGTGAATAGCCTCGGCAAGCGCCTGCAGGAAATGCGGCGCGAATTGAAAGCGCAAAACCAAGGCGCGTCTGCCGTCGACGTGTCGCTGGTCGATACGTTGCAAGCAGAGATCGCCTCGCTCAAGCGCGAATTGGCCGAGAGCAAGGCGACCAAAGTTCATTCCATCGAACGCAAGTCAGGCGAGAACGGTAAAACGGCAAGCCCTTCGCGACGCGCGAAGGCGACACGCTCCGCCACCGGCAAACGCAAGTAAGGAATGCGCATGCAAAATCCGTTTCATATCGACCCGCAGCAAGCCTTCGGCGAAATGGCCGAGTTTCAGCGCAAGCTCGCTGCAGGCATGAAAAATCTTCAGGGGTTGGGCGAACAGGCGTATGCCGATACGCCGCGCGAAGCGATCTATCGCGAAGACAAGCTCACCGTATGGCATATGAAAGGCGCCAACAAGCCGACGGCGCGCGTGCCGACGCTTATCGTCTACGCCTTGGTCAACACCGTGTGGATGACCGATCTGCAGGACGATCGCTCGCTCGTGCGCAACCTGCTCGCGCAGGGCGAGGATGTTTATCTTATCGACTGGGGTTATCCCGACGGCGCCGATCGCTGGCTGACGTTGGACGATTATCTCAACGGTTATCTCGACCGCTGCGTCGATGCGATTTGCAAACGTCATGGCCTGGACGCGATCAATCTGCTTGGCATTTGCCAGGGTGGCACGTTCTCGCTGTGCTACACCGCGATGCACCCGGAGAAGGTCAAGAATCTCGTCACCATGGTGACGCCGGTGGATTTCCGCACGCCCGACAACATGCTGTCGCACTGGGTGCAGAACATGGACATCGATCTGTTCGTAGACACGCTCGGCAATGTGCCGGCGGAGTTGATGAACTGGGTGTACCTGATGCTCAAGCCGTTGCGCTTGAATCAGCAGAAATACGTGAGTCTGGTCGACATTCTCGACAATCCCGCCGAGCTGAAAAATTTCCTTCGCATGGAGCGCTGGATTTTCGATTCGCCCGATCAGGCCGGCGAAGCGTTTCGCGAGTTCATCAAGGAATTCTTCCAGCAGAACAAATTGATCAAAGGCGATTTGCAAATCGGCAAACATCCGGTCGATCTCGGGATGGTGACTCAGCCCGTGCTCAACATTTTCGCGACGCAAGATCACCTCGTGCCGCCGGATGCCTCGCGCGCATTGCAGAAACATGTCGGCACCACCGATTACACCGAGGTGGCCTTCAAGGGCGGCCATATCGGCATTTACGTGTCCGGCCGCGCGCAACGCGAAGTGGCGCCTGCGATTCACCAGTGGTTGCGCGAGCGCAGCGCGTAAAACTGTCCTTTTCGCGACACGTTTTCCGCCGAGGGCAGTGCTGCCATTGCTGATAAACTAGGGCGATGACAAATCTCGCATCTGCCCACGACACCATCCGCGCCGTGCAATGGCGCGGCGACCATCTCAGCTTGCTGGACCAGCGACTGTTGCCGGCCGAAGAACGCTGGCTCGAATGCCGCAGTTCCGCGGACGTAACCCAAGCCATCAAGGATCTGGTGGTGCGCGGTGCGCCCGCCATCGGCATTGCTGCGGCTTGGGGCGTGGTGCTTGCCGCGCAGCAAGGCGCCGAGCTCGATCAGGCGCTGGCGCAATTGCGCGCGGCGCGGCCCACGGCGGTCAATCTGATGTGGGCGCTCGATCGTATGAAGGCGCGCATTGTCGCCGGTGCCGACACCGCCGCGCTGGAGCGCGAGGCGCAGGCCATTCAGGACGAAGACCTCGCCGCTAATCGCCATATGGGCGAGTTGGGCGCGGCGCTGATCGCGCCGGGCTCTGGCGTGATGACTCATTGCAACACCGGCTCGCTCGCCACATCCGGCTACGGCACGGCGCTGGGCGTGATTCGCGCAGGCGTTGCGGCGGGGCGCATCAACCAGGTTTACGCCGGCGAAACGCGGCCGTGGCAGCAGGGCGCGCGTCTCACCATGTGGGAGTTGGTTCGCGACGGCATTCCCGCGCAGCTCATCGCCGATTCCGCCGCATCGCACCTGATGAAATCCGGCGCGGTGAAATGGGTGATGGTGGGTGCGGATCGCATCGCCGCCAACGGCGATACCGCCAACAAGATCGGCACGTACCAACTTGCCATCGCGGCGCGCTATCACGGCGTGAAGTTCATGGTGGTTGCACCGTCTTCCACGGTGGATATGGCGACCGCGTCGGGCGATGACATCGACATCGAATTGCGCGATCCGGCGGAATTGCTCAGCGTGGCGGGACGCCGCACAGTGGTCGACGGCGCGCAAGCATGGAACCCCGTGTTCGACGTCACGCCAGCCTCGTTGATCGACGCCATCGTCACCGAGCGCGGCGTGATCGAGCAGCCGACGCTTGAACGCATGCGAGCCGTTTTCATCGCATGAAGCTGCGCCGCGAAGTGATGCTGTTCGCCATTGGCGGCCTGCTCGGCTTCGTGGTCGACGCAGGTGTCGTGCAGACGCTGGTCACTTTTGCGCACGTCAATCCATACATCGGGCGCGTAATTTCTTTTCTGTTGGCCGCGACGGTGACGTGGTGGTGGAACCGCAGCCAAACGTTTGCGGCGCGCCAGAGCGGGCGATCGCTCACGGTGGAATGGCTGCACTGGATGGCCTTGATGAGCGGTGGCGCGGCGATCAATTACGGCGCTTATGTGGCGTGTTTGATGGCCTTTCCGAGCTGGCATCGGTGGCCGGCGCTGGCCGTTGGCGTGGGCTCTTTTTTTGCCGCGTTCGTCAATTTCGTGAGCGCACGGACGCTGCTTTTTCGTCGCGCCAAAACAGGCTCCTAACTCATTGATTGAAAAGGCTAAAATTAGGCCTCTTCACGCGCCACTGTGTTACACTTTCAACCTACCGTCTGACCCTCGCAGACACGCGCTCGGAGCGCCTGTCTCGGGGCTCCTATTTGTTACCAGGGAAGCTGATTGATGGCAGAGCTCGCCAAAGAAGTCATCCGCGTCAATATCGAAGACGAAATGCGCCAGAGCTATCTCGATTACGCCATGAGCGTGATCGTGGGACGCGCCCTCCCGGACGTTCGCGATGGTTTGAAGCCCGTGCATCGTCGTGTGTTGTTCGCAATGAACGAGCTCGGCAACGCTTGGAACAAGCCGTACAAAAAATCCGCCCGCGTCGTCGGTGACGTGATCGGTAAATACCATCCGCACGGCGATGCATCGGTTTACGACGCCATCGTGCGCATGGCCCAGCCGTTCTCGCTGCGCTACATGCTGGTGGACGGCCAAGGCAACTTCGGTTCGGTCGACGGCGACAATGCGGCGGCGATGCGTTACACCGAAGTGCGCATGTCGCGCCTCACGCACGAGTTGCTAGCCGATATCGACAAGGAAACCGTCGACTTCGGACCTAACTACGACGAAAGCGAGCAGGAACCGCTGGTTCTGCCGACGCGCGTACCGAATCTGCTGGTGAACGGTTCGGCAGGTATCGCGGTGGGCATGGCCACCAACGTGCCGCCGCACAACCTCACTGAGGTGATTTCCGCGACCATCGCGTTGATCGACAACCCGTCGCTCACCGTCGACGAATTGATGCAGCACGTGCCCGGTCCGGATTTCCCGACCGCCGGCATCATCAATGGCGCCGCCGGCATCATCGAAGCGTATCGCACCGGTCGCGGCCGCATTTTGGTGCGCGCGCGCACTGAGATCGAAACCGAATCCAACGGTCGCGAGACGATCCTCGTTCACGAGCTGCCGTATCAGGTGAACAAGGCGCGTCTGATCGAAAAGATCGCCGAGCTGGTCAAGGAAAAGAAAGTCGAGGGCATCTCCGAACTGCGCGACGAGTCCGACAAGGACGGCATGCGCATCGTTATCGAGATCCGCCGCGACGCGATGGGCGATGTGGTGCTCAACAACCTGTTCCAGCAAACGCAGCTGCAGGTTACCTTCGGCATCAACATGGTGGCGCTGCTCGACGGTCAGCCGCGCACGCTCAATTTGAAGGAAATCCTTGAGGCGTTCATTCGCCATCGCCGCGAAGTGGTCACGCGCCGCACGATTTTCGAACTGCGCAAAGCACGCGCACGCGCGCACATTCTGGAAGGCCTCACGGTTGCGCTCGCCAACATCGACGAGATGATCGAGCTGATCAAGACCTCCGCCTCGCCGCAGGAAGCGCGCGAACGCATGCTGGCGCGTAAGTGGCAGCCGGGCATGGTCTCGTCGCTGCTGGCTGCGGCCGGCGCGGAATCGTCGCGACCGGAAGACATGGACCCGCGCGATGGTTTAAAGGCGGACGGCTATCAGCTTTCCGAGACGCAGGCGCAGGAAATCCTCGCCATGCGCCTGCATCGCCTCACGGGTCTTGAGCAGGAAAAACTGTCCGACGAATATCGCGAAATTCTCGAAGTCATCCGCGGCTTGATCGAAATTCTGGAAGATCCCGCGCGTCTGCTGTCGGTGATTCGCGACGAGCTCGAAGCGATCAAGGCCGAATTCGGCGACGCGCGCCGCACCGAAATTCAGCATTCGCAGGAAGATCTCAACGTTCTCGATTTGATCGCGCCGGAAGACGTGGTCGTGACGCTGTCGCATGCCGGTTACGTAAAGCGTCAGTCGACCAGCATCTATCGCGCGCAACGTCGCGGTGGCAAAGGTCGCTCGGCGTCGGCGTTGAAGGAAGAGGATTTCGTCGAACAGTTGTGGGTGGTGAATACACACGACACGCTGCTCACATTCACTAGCACGGGTCGCGTTTACTGGCTGAAGGTGTATCAGATGCCGGAAGCCGGTCCGAATGCGCGCGGCAAGCCGATGGTGAATCTGCTTCCGCTCGCCGAAGGCGAGAAGGTACAGGCCGTGTTGCCGGTGCATGAATACAGCGCTGATCGCTATGTGTTCTTCGCTACGTCGCAAGGCACGGTGAAGAAAACCTCGCTGACCGAATTCGAATACCAGCTGCAGAAAGGCAAGATCGCCATCAATCTGGACGAAGGCGATGCGCTGGTCGGCGTGATGCTGACGGACGGTAACAGCGACGTGCTGCTGTTCGCATCCAACGGCAAGGTCGTCCGCTTCGACGAAAGCGAAGTGCGCCCGATGGGCCGCACGGCCACGGGCGTACGCGGCATGAAGCTCACCGACGAGGCCAAGGTCGTATCGCTGATCGTGGCGGAAGAGGGCGACATTCTTACCGCAACCGAACGCGGTTACGGCAAGCGCACGCAGCTCGACGAATTCCCCAAGAAAGGGCGCGGCACGCAAGGCGTCATCGGCATTCAATGCTCCGAGCGCAACGGTGCGTTGGTCGCCGCGGCGCAAGTCACCGATGCCCACGAACTGATGCTGATCTCCAACCAGGGCACCCTGGTGCGCACGCGCGCGATGGAAATCTCTCAGCTCGGCCGCAACACGCAGGGCGTTACGTTGATTCGCTTGCCGGCAGAAGAGTCACTCGTCAGCGTCGTGCGCTTGGACGCGGACGAAAGCAATGGCGACGAAACGGAAAACGGTGAAGGCCTGCCGCCCGATCAAGACGGTTCGGCAGATACGACGCAACCCGTCGAGTGAAGTTGATGGCAGTATGAAAAAAAAGCCCCGGTTTTCCGGGGCTTTTTTGTTGTCGACGTTACTGGCGCACAAGCGCATCCAGCATCGCTTCGGCGGTCGTCACGCGCAACTCGCCTGGACTTTCGATATTGAGCAATTTCACCACGCCATTCTCTGCATAGAGGGCGAAGCGGCGCGATCGCATGCCCATCCCGTATGCGCTGCCATCCATTTCCAAGCCGAGGGCTTTGGTGAACGAACCATTGCCGTCCGCGAGCAGCTTGAGCCCTGCCGGAACCTGCTGCGAGATGGCCCACGCCTTCATGACGTGCGCATCGTTGACGGCCATGCAATACACCTCGACGCCGCGCGCTTTGAATGCGTCGAAGTGTTTGACGTAACCCGGCAAATGGCGATTCGAGCACGTCGGCGTGAACGCGCCGGGCACGGCAAACAGCACGACGTTCCGGTCGGCGAACAGCGTGGATGTCGTGACGCGTTGTACTTCTGCGCCGTCATCGACAACGGCGATTTCGACATCGGGAAGGGTTTGTTCGATTTGTATGGTCATGGGGTTATCGCTGAAGCGTTGGCAACGTCCACCATGGTACTGCCGGGTTTGGCGGCTTGTCGCCTTGAAACGGGCGACATCGGAACTTATGTGGTTCTCAAGCGGAAAACATGCCGCACCTTTATTGAGGAACTACCCATGATTTCAGTTCGCAGCGCCATCTGGGGCGCTCCCAGCGCGCTTCCTGCCGATGTCCGTCACGCCTTTGATCGCGTCTTTCATCATGCCCAAAACGATAGCACCAATGCCGCAGTGGGCCAGTGGGCGCCGCGTGCGGATATCCTCGAAGAAGCGCAGCGCTTTGTGATTTACGTCGACGTGCCCGGTGTGGATCCGGCAAATATCGAAGTGAGCATGGCCAAAGGCGTTCTCACCATCAAAGGCGAACGCACGGCGGAGAAGGACGATGAGCAAGGCCGTTTTACACGCGTGGAACGTGCGCACGGCAGCTTCCATCGCCGCTTTGCCTTGCCCGATAGCGCCGATGCCGATGCGATCAGCGCATCCGGCAAGCTTGGCGTGCTGGAAATCGTGATTCCCAAGAAAGCCGATACGGCGCCGCGCCGCATTACCATTCACACGGCGCAGTAACCGTATATTGCTTGATGTTGCGCAGATCGCTCGCCACGGACCATGATCCGTGGCGGGCTGTCTCTGTTGGTGTAGTGCCTGCTCTGGGGAGCGACAGTGGAATTCAAAGACTATTACGACACGCTGGGCGTCAAACCCGACGCCAGCGAAGCCGATATCAAGGCGGCTTTTCGCAAGCTCGCGCGCAAATATCATCCTGACAAGAACAAAGACGCGGGCGCGGAAGAGAAGTTCAAGGCCGTCAACGAGGCCAATGAAGTTTTGCGCGATACCGAAAAGCGTCGCGCTTACGATCAGTTGCGTGCGGGCGGTTATCGTTCCGGTGAGCAGTTCCGCCCGCCGCCGAATTGGGGGCAGGGACAAGGCTTCGATTTCAATGAATCGGGCGAAGGCGATTTCAGCGATTTCTTCGAGAGCTTGTTTGGACGCGCGGGCGGCGGTGCGCGCCATGCACCGCGTGCGCGCCGCGGACGCGATGCGCACGCCAAGGTTCAGATCGATTTGCAAACCGCGTTCAATGGCGGCAAGACGCGCTTGAGTCTCGACGACGGCAGCGGTGTCGAGCGCGTGCTTGAAGTGAAGATTCCGGCTGGCATTCAGCCCGCTCAGGTCATTCGACTCGGCGGCCAGGGCCATCCTGGCGCAGGTGGCGGTCCCAATGGCGATCTGTTGCTGGAGGTGGGCATACGCGACGATGCGCGCTTCAAGCTGGACGGTCTAAACGTGCTGCATGTGTTGCCCGTCAGCCCGTGGGAAGCGGCGCTGGGTGCAACGGTGCCTGTGCCGACGCTCGCCGGCACGGTGGATTTGCGCATCCCCGCAGGTACGCAATCGGGACGGAAATTGCGTTTGAAAGGACGAGGGTTGCCGGGAAAGATGGCCGGCGATCAGTTGGTGGAAGTGTCGATCCGAGTACCCCTTGCGGAAAACGATACGCAACGCCAAGCCTATGAAGCATTGCGCACGCAATTCGCCCATTACGATCCGCGACAATGATCGGGTTTTCCGATCGCAGAAAAACAAACGGCGCCTTGAAGGCGCCGTTTGCTTTTGAGGTTGAGCTTTTATTTAAGCCGGCAGCAGCTCTTTCAACACGGCCACCAGCTCTTCTTCTTTGATCGGTTTGGTGACGTAGGCCTTTGCGCCTTGGCGCATGCCCCAGACTTTGTCGGTTTCCTGATCCTTGGTGGTGACCAGCACAATCGGAATATGCGCGGTTTCCGGATCCTTGCTGATGGTGCGGGTTGCCTGGAAGCCGTTGAGGTTCGGCATCACCACGTCCATCAAGATCAGCGCAGGTTTTTCCTGCTTCGCCACAGCGACACCCGCGGCACCGTCTTCGGCGGTCAGCGTTTCATGGCCGAGCTTCTCGACGATGCGCTTGATACCGAGAAGCTGCGACGGAGAATCGTCGACGATAAGAATGCGTGCCATAAGGTGGAAATCCCCTTGTCGTTTCGTTAATTCTAAGTCGTGGCGGCGATGCTTCCAAGCACTAGATGTTGCCGACTCTCACAATTGTACGTCCAAACGATTCACCCCCCAGCATGCGGTCGAATACCTGCGGGAGCTGCTCCAGGCTCACTTCTTGGGTGGCGATACGATCGAGATGGCGCGGTTTCCAGTCGCTGGCGAGATGTTGCCACACCTGATCGCGCAGATCGCGGGCGGTGCCGGCCGAGGCGACGCCGAGCAGGCTGACGCCGCGAATAATGAACGGCATCACGGTACTGTCCAGCTCGATACCGCCGGCGTTGCCGCAAATGGCGACGTTGCCGTACGGCACGATCAGCGGGAGCAGGCCGGCGATCATTGCGCCGCCCACGTTGTCCAGCGCGCCGCCGAAGCGGGCCGAATCCATCGGTTTGCCACTGAATTGGAGTTGGTGACGATCGATGCATTCCGTCGCGCCGAGGCTGCGCAAGAAATCGAAGTGCGCCGATTTTCCGCTGATCGCATGCACCTGGTAACCGGCGCGCGTGAAGATGTCGATGGCGAGCATGCCGACGCCGCCGCTGGCGCCGCTCACGGCAAGTGGGCCGAGCGCGGGCGATTGGCGGTTGTCTTCCATCCGCACCAGCGCCAGCGCAGCCGTAAAGCCGGCTGTTCCGAGAATCATGCTCTCGCGCAGGCTGAGCCCTTGCGGCAACGGAATCGTCCACGACGAAGGCAAGCGAATGTATTCGCCATAGCCGCCGTCGCGCGTTTCGGAGAGGCCGCTGCCGGTGCATAGCACCTGGTCGCCTTCTTTGAAGGCGGTGCTGGTGGACGCCACCACGACACCTGCCGCGTCGATGCCCCCGTTGAGCGGATATTGGCGAAGGATTTTGCCTTTGCCCGTGCCCGCGAGCGCATCTTTGTAATTCACCGACGAGTAGGCGACTTTCACTAACACCTCGCCAGGGCTCAGCGCGTCGGCTTGCAGTGTTTCTATGCCGCCGCGATAGCCATTGGCGTCGTTGTGAATGCGAAATGCCTGAAATGCGGTCATAGCCGTGCGCCTTATGCCTTGATGCTGGAGGTGTCGATGCCGAACGACGTTGCGGCTGCTTGGTAGCGGCTTATCCAATCGAACAACGCGTCGGTGGAGTCGCCGAACCACACGGCGTCGCGACGGCTCTGCGAAACAAAACCTTGCGACACCATGTGATCCATCATGCCGCGCAAGTGTTCGTAATAACCGAGCGTGTTCAGAAATCCGCACGGATAGCTGTGCAATCCCAGTTGCGCCCACGTCAGCATTTCGAACATCTCATCCATGGTGCCGAAGCCGCCGGGCAGCGCGACAAACGCATCGGAGAGTTCGTACATGCGCGTCTTGCGTTGATGCATGGTGTCGACCACCACAAGCTCGCTCAGTCCCGTGTGCGCGACTTCGCGCTCAACCAGCTGGCGTGGAATAACGCCGATAACTTTGCCGCCCGCGTTCAAAGTCGCATTGGCCACCGAGCCCATCAATCCCACTTTGCCGCCGCCATATACCAGGGTGATATTCCGCCGCGCCAACTCGGCGCCGAAGGCCTGCGCCGTTTCGGTGTAGAGAGGGCGGTTGCCGCCTTGGGAGCCGCAGTAGACGCAAAGGGCGGTGGGTTGGGGCATGTCGGTGGGCTCGGCTTTCGGGTGATGGATCGTGACGCAGATGCGGAAATAAAACGGCCCGCGCATGTTGCCATGGGCGGGCCGTGAATCATGTCGAGGTCGATCAGTTGCCTTTGTGAATGGCGCGCTTGTCGACGGAAAGGGCGGCTTCGTGCACGGCTTCCGAAAGCGTCGGATGCGCGTGAACGATGCGAGCCAGGTCTTCGGCCGAGCCCTTGAACTCCATCGCTACCACGGCTTCGGCGATCAGTTCCGACACGCCCGGACCGACCATATGAACGCCTAGCAGGCGGTCGGTGTCGGCATGGGCGATCACCTTCACCTGGCCGATGGCCTCGTTCATGGCGACGGCGCGGCCGATGGCGGCAAACGGGAAGGTGCCGACTTTGTACGGGACGCCTTCTTCCTTGAGCTGCTTTTCGGTCTTACCGGCCCAGGCGATTTCTGGCTCGGTGTAGATCACCCACGGAATGGTGTCGTAATTGATGTGGCCCGCCTTGCCGGCGATCCACTCGGCCACGGCCACGCCTTCCTCGGAGCCCTTGTGCGCAAGCATCGGGCCGCGGACGGCGTCGCCGATCGCCCACACGCCATCGACGCCGGTGTGGTTGTGTTCGTCGACCACGATGCGGCCGCGCTCATCGATCTTCACGCCGGTATCGCCGGCCAGCAGGCCGTCGGTGTACGCGCGACGACCCACCGCGACGAGCAGCTTGTCGACGGTGAGCTCGTGCTTGCCGTCTTTGTCTTCATAGGTGAGTTCGACGGCGTTCTTCTTGATTTCCGCCTTGCTGAGCTTGGCGCCGAGCTTGATGTCGAGGCCCAGTTTGCCGAATTCCTTCAGTGCGATCTTCGCGATGTCGGCGTCGGCGGCGCCGAGGAAATCCGGCAGCGCTTCGAGCACGGTGACTTCCGAACCCAGACGGCGCCACACGCTGCCCAGCTCCAGACCGATGACGCCAGCGCCGATCACGCCCAGGCGCTTGGGCACTTCGTTGATGTCGAGCGCACCGGCGTTGTCGAGGATGAACTTGTTGTCGAACTTCGCGAACGGCAGTTCGATCGGCACCGAACCGGAAGCGAGGATCACGTTGGTGGCGCTGATCGTTTGCTTGCTGCCGTCGTTGCCGGTGATTTCGACGTCGTTGCCCTTCAGCAGCTTGCCCTTGCCGAAGAACGCGGTGACTTTGTTCGCCTTGAACAATTGACCGATGCCGCCGGTGAACTGCTTGACGATCTTGTCCTTGCGGCCGATGAACGTGCCGAGGTCGACCTTTGCGTTTTCGACGCTGATGCCGTGCGCCGGCAGGTTGTGCGACAGGTTGTAGTACTGCTTGGACGAGTCCAGCAGCGCCTTGGACGGAATGCAACCCACGTTGAGGCAGGTGCCGCCGAGCGCTTGCTTGCCGTCTTTGCCGACGAAGGCATCCACGCAGGCGGTCTTGAGGCCCAGCTGCGCGGCGCGAATGGCGGCCACATAACCGGCAGGGCCGGCGCCGATGACGATGACGTCGAATTTTTCGCTCATGATTCGAGGTTCCTGGGGAGCGGATCGTGCCGTATATGGCGGCGCGGTAGGGATTTCGAAAGGGGTGTCACGCGAGCGGCGTGGCGAGGGCAGCGTCGAGCGCGCCCTCGCCAGCCCGTGCGATTACATGCCGAGCAGCATGCGCTGCGGATTTTCCAGCTGGTTCTTGATATCGACCAGGAACAGCACCGCGTCCTTGCCATCGATGATGCGATGATCGTAGGAGATCGCTAGGTACATCATCGGCGCGGCGATCACCTGGCCGTTCTCGACGATCGCACGCTCCTTGATGGTGTGCATGCCGAGGATCGCGCTCTGCGGCGGATTGACAATCGGCGTCGACAACAGCGAACCGAAGGTGCCGCCGTTGGTGATGGTGAACGTGCCGCCTTGCAGATCGTCAAGACCGAGCTTGCCTTCGCGCGCTTTCTTCGCGTAGTTGGCGATGCCCTTTTCGACGTCGGCGAAGCTCATGTTCTGCGCATCGCGCAGCACCGGCGTCACCAAGCCCTTGTCGGTGGCCACGGCGATGGAGATGTCCTGATAGCCGTGATAGATGATGTCGTTGCCGTCGACCGAGGCGTTGATGATCGGATGACGCTTCAGCGCTTCGGTCGCGGCCTTCACGAAGAAGCTCATAAAGCCGAGCTTCACGCCATTGGCTTTTTCGAACTGCTCGCCCAGCGTCTTGCGCATCTTGGACACTTCGGCGAGGTTCACTTCGTTGAACGAGGTGAGCATCGCGATGGAGTTCTTCGACTGCATCAAACGCTCGGCGATGCGTGTGCGGATGCGCGTCATCGGCACGCGTTCTTCCGGACGCGAACCCGGCGTCGGCGCCACGGCCGGCGCGGCAGCAGCGGGAGCGCCACCCTTGCCGTAATTGACCAGGTCTTCTTTGGTCACGCGGCCATCGCGGCCGGTGCCAGCGACCTTGGACGGGTCGATGTTCTGTTCGGTGGCGACACGCAGGCCGGCCGGAGACAGATCGGCGGCGCCCGCAGCGGGAGCCTTCGGAGCGGCCGGAGCCGGCGCGGCGGCCGCCGGGGCCGGAGCGGGTGCAGCGGCCGCGGGAGCCGGCGCGGCAGCAGCTGCGCCTTCCTCGATGATCGCGATCACTTGCTGGCTGTTAACCGTAGCGCCTTCCTGGAACTTGAGTTCCTTCAGCACGCCATCGACCGGCGCCGGCACCTCCAGCACGACTTTGTCGGTTTCCAGATCGACCAGGTTCTCGTCGCGCTTCACAGCGTCGCCGGCTTTCTTGTGCCAGGTCGCGATGGTGGCGTCGGAGACGGACTCGGGCAGAACGGGGACTTTGACTTCGGTAGACATGAGGAATCCTTGAAAATTTATTCTGCTGAGTGATCGGGACCGACCGGTGCAACCAGCGCTTGTTCAACCAGCGACGCTTGTTCGGCAACGTGATCGTTGAGATGACCGGCAGCCGGAGCGGGCGAACGCGCGCGACCGGCGTACGAGAGGCTCTGCTTGTTGTTGACGCAAGCCTGCAAGTGATGACGGATCTGGAACCATGCGCCCTGGTTCATCGGCTCTTCCTGGCACCAGATCACTTCCTTGGCGGAAGGATACTTTTCCAGTTCGGCCGTCACTTCCGGGCGCGGGAACGGATAGAGCTGCTCGACGCGCACGATGGCGACATCGTTGACGCCGCGCTTTTCGGCGTCTTCCAGCAAGTCGTAATAAACCTTGCCCGAACACAGCACCACGCGCTTGACTTTCTTCGCTTGCAGATCGCGATGTTCGCCGATCACCAGCTGGAAGCTGCCGTTGGCCAGTTCGTCCAGCGTGGAGACGGCCAGCTTGTGGCGCAGCAGCGACTTGGGCGTCATCACGATCAGCGGCTTGCGCACCGGGCGCAGCATCTGGCGGCGGATCATGTGGAAATCCTGCGCCGGCGTGGTCGGCACGCACACCTGCATGTTTTCCAGCGCGCACAATTGCAGGAAGCGTTCCAGACGCGCGGAGGAATGCTCCGGACCCTGGCCTTCGTAACCGTGCGGCAGGAACAGCGCCAGACCGCACAGTCGATCCCACTTCGCTTCACCGGAGCTGATGAACTGATCGATCACCACCTGCGCGCCGTTGGCGAAATCGCCGAACTGACCTTCCCAGATGTTGAGCGTGTAAGGATCGGTGGTGGCGTGACCGTATTCGAACGCCATCACGGCTTCTTCGCTGAGCAGCGAATCGATCACTTCGACGTCGGCATCCGGACGCAGCGACGCGAGCGGCATGTACGTATGGCCGTCTTTCTGATCATGCAGCACGGCATGACGATGGAAGAACGTACCGCGACCCGCATCCTGGCCGACCAGACGCAGGTTGTGACCTTCGTCGATCAGCGTGGCGTAGGCGAGGTTTTCGGCGAAGCCCCAGTCGGCCGATTGTTCGCCGCTCGCCATTTTGCGGCGATCGTCGTAGATCTTGGCGACGCGCGATTGCAGCGTCACGTCCTTCGGTAGATCAAGAATGCGCGTAGCGAGTTCGACCAGTTTTTTCTTGGCGATGGTGGTGTCGGTCGGCGTGGAAAGCTTGCCGCCGATGAACTTGCTCCAATCCACTTCCACGTCCTTGGTCAGCGACGGATGCAGATCGGTCATCGCAGCGCCCGCTTCGAGGCGATTGCGGTAATCGTCGACGAGCTTCTGCGCATCGCCATCGGCCAGCGCGCCTTCCTTCGTCAGTTGCTGCGCGTAGAGTTCGCGCGTGGTGGGGCGCTTGCGGATGATTTGATACATCACCGGCTGCGTGGCGGCCGGTTCGTCGGCTTCGTTGTGGCCGTGACGGCGATAGCAGACCAGATCGATCACCACGTCCTTGCGGAATTCTTTGCGGAATTCATACGCGAGTCGCGTGATTTGAATCACCGCTTCCGGATCGTCGCCGTTCACATGGAACACCGGCGCGTTGACCATCTTGGCGATGTCGGTGCAATACAGCGTGGAGCGCGCGTCTTGCGGGTTGGACGTGGTGAAGCCCACTTGGTTGTTCACCACGATATGCAGCGTGCCGCCGATCTTGAAGCCGCGCGCCTGCGACATGTTGAACAATTCCATGTTCACGCCCTGGCCGGCGAGCGCGGCGTCGCCGTGAATCAGCACAGCAAACGACTTGGTGCGGTCGTTGTCGCGACGGCGAACTTGGCGCGCGTGCACGGAACCGGCGACCACCGGGTTGACGATTTCCAAATGCGACGGATTGAACGCCAGCGCCACGTGCACGCCGCCCTTGGGCGTACGCACGTCGGCGGAGAAGCCCATGTGGTACTTCACGTCGCCGGAGTGTGCGGGGTCGTCTTCGTGGTGCTCGAAGATGCCTTCGAATTCGTTGAACAGGGTCTTCGGCGGCTTGCCGAGAATGTTCACCAGCACGTTCAAACGGCCGCGGTGGGCCATGCCGATAACCAGGTCCTTGATACCGTTGTCGCCCGCGGCGCGCACGACGTCGTCGACCATCGGAATCAAGCTGTCGCCGCCTTCCAACGAGAAGCGCTTCTGGCCGACGTACTTCGTGTGCAGGTAGCGCTCCAGACCCTCGGCGGCCGTCAGGCTTCCAAGCAGGTGCTGCTTGCCGGCTTTATCCAGTCCGGCGCTGCCGTTGGCCTGTTCCAGGCGTGTGTAGAGCCAATTGCGCTGCGCGTGGTCGGAGATGTGCATGAACTCCGTACCGATCGTGCCGGTGTACACGCGCTTGAGGCGCGCGAACAGCTCGCGCAGCTTCATGCGCTGACCGCCGCCGGCGAAGTTGCCGCAATCGAATTCGGTATCGAGGTCCGCGTCGGACAGGCCGTGGAAGGCAAGGTCCAGATCGGGAGCGTGCGTCTTGGACGTCAGGCCCAGCGGATCGAGATCGGCGGCGAGGTGGCCGCGAGAACGGTAGGCCGTGAGCAGGCGCAACACACCGGCCTGTTTGCGCGCATGTTCGTCGCTGACGGGGCCCGCTGCGACGAAGCCGGGGCGCTGCTTTTGCGCCGCCTCTATACGCGCAATGGCCGCGGTATGGGAGACGTCTCCCGACTCGCGGCCTTTGAATGCTTTGAAGTAGGTATTCCACTCGGCAGGCACCGACGCGGGGTCGGCTAGCCAGGCGTCATACAACGATTCGACATAGTCGGCGTTGCCGCCTGCGAGTTGCGAGGATTCAAAAAACTCGCGGATCAGGTTTGTGCTCACGTCACCACCGGCAGGGAAGGGAAGCCTCAGCGAACCACTTTGGTCATGCCAGGGGTTCGCCGGCGAAAAATCCTGTTAATTATAGCCTGCGCTTTCCGCAATGCGGCAAGCTGATAAGCGCTGCCGGCCATGGATGCCGGTGTCGGTATCTGCCTACGCGAATGTAGGCCTGACAATGCTTTAGCGCGTCCGGTCGCCGAATAAGCCGACAGTCGCCATTGGCGATGCCTGCATGGGTATTCAGCCAATGGTTTACAAGCCGAGCGCCTGCAGTTGGCTGGCGGGCGCCGCGCGCTCCCAGATTTGTTCGAACTGCAGCAACAAAGGCGCTTGTCCGGGGCCGTCTCGCAGGGCTGCCCGGCCTTCCCAGCGATCGGCATCGGGCTGGAACAGATAGCCGCTGGCGTCGTTGAGCAGCCAGCTGCTGGCGTTTTTGATGCCGTTTTCGTCTTCGTCGTGGGCGGGGCTGCGAATTTGCAGGACGCTGGGGAGTCGTTGCGCCAGATCGATCAGGCGGTGCCCCGTGCGCAACGCCGCCGAGGGATTTCCCAGCAAGACGCGAATCTCTGCCCCGCGGCCGGAGATGGCGATGCGACGCAGCTCGGCCAGCTCGGCCTCGCTGCTCAGCACCGACGCCGGAAGGGTGGGCAGGTGGATGTGCAGCTTGAAGCGCGTCGCGGTCAGCAATTCCAGGCGCATCGCCGCAATGGCATCGAGCCCGGTAACGGCCCGGGCGCCATCGTCCGGGGTGAGCGATGGGGTATTCATGCGCGGTGCCCTCGAAGCCGGCGGGGAATCAGATGTCCATCATTGACCAGCGCCAGCAACAGGGCGAGATCGTTGGCGGACAATTCGAATGGCGGCGACAGCGTACGCTCCGCGCAAAGCTGTGTGGCGCGACGCACCGACGCCGGATAAGCATGGCCATTGACGTACAACCAGCAACGCGAGCCGACCTGCGCCCATGCCATACGCGACCATGGATGGCGCAACAGCGACGCGCCGTTCGACAGTTGCTTCATCAAAGCCGCTTCGCTGACCGGTTTGCTCGGCGCCAACGGCGTCTGCGCGCTGCGATAACGCGTGATAAAGCAGCCGAACCAGTCGACCAACGCGGCGTCATCCAGCGATGCGGCAAACGGCACTGCGACGCGCACGCGATTGAGCGCGGCCTTATCGATTTCACCCGTGCGTTTGACCGGCGCAAGATCCGGATCGGCGTAACGCTGCTCCTCCGACAAGCGCTCGGCGAGGTAATCGGCGAGATCGCCCACCAGTTCGGCTTGCGACGGCGCGCGCATGCCGATGGAGAACGTCATGCACGGGCCACCGAACGCCACGCCGTCGTGTGGGATACCTGGCGGCAAATACAACATGTCGCCCGGATCGAGCAGCCACTCGTGCGTGGGTGCAAAATGCTGCAACTGCTTGAGCTCGACGTCGAGACGAAAATCTTTCGGCGCATGCGGATCGGTGCTGATCGCCCAATGACGTTGCCCGAGACCCTGTAGCAAAAACACATCGTATTGATCGACATGCGCGCCGACGCCGCCACCAGGCTCGGCGTAGGAAATCATCACATCGTCCACGCGCCAGCTGGGCAGAAAGCTGAAATGCACCAGCAGCGCGGCGACGTCCATATCCCACTTGTCGACGTCTTGCACCAGCAGCGTCCAATTGGCGTCGCCGGTTTTGCTGAAATCGTCTTCGCTTAGCGGACCGGTTTTTACCCGCCAGCGTTCGCGATCTTCATCGTGTTGGATTAGACGCGACAGCGCGCTTTCTTCGCACGCCAGTCCGGCCAGATCTTCCGGTTGGATCGGCAAGTGGAAATCGGGGAAGGCGTTGCGAATCAGCAACGGTCGCTTCTGCCAGTAATCGCGCAGAAACTGCGCGTCAGTCATGCCCAGCGGCAGTTTCGACGAACCGCTTACTTCGATGGGTAGTGGTTTACGGGATGCGTTAGAAAGAGTCATAGGTGGTCATTGTATGGAATCCGACTATCGATAAGCGTAGGCCCCGCCGCCACACCCCACCCAGGCGCATGACCTAGCACTGCGCCGGGGGCGGTAACCGGCGGCAACCCCCTTCCTATCGCGTCAACTCGCGGGAGCAGAGCATGGTCGTACGGAAACTGACTAAACCGAAAGCCCTCGTATCGCTAATGATGAGCGCGGCGTTGTTGATGGGGATTGCCGTTCCCGTCGCCGCGGACGACACAGCGTCCAATCCCACGGCGATATTCGCCGGACCGCAGCACGACGGCTCTCACGATTTCGACTTCCTTATCGGCGATTGGAAAGCGCATGTGCGCAGGCTGCCGGATCGACTCAACGGCTCTCACGTCTGGGTCGAATACGACGGTATTTCCAATCATCACAAACTGCTCGACACCAATGCGAATTTCGAGCAATTCGAAGTCACCAGTACGGACGGGAAAGAGCATCTCAAAGCGCAGACCTTGCGTATGTACAACCCGAAAACCCGTCAGTGGATCATCTACGGGCTCGATCTGGACAACGCCGAACTCGATCCGGCGGCGCCTGTCGTTGGCGAATTCCACGGGAATCGCGGTGAGTTTTACAACCGCGTTACATGGAACGGTCGCGTGGTGCTGGTGCGTTGGATGTGGCTCAACGTGTCGCCGCACGCAGCGCATATGGAGCAATCGTTTTCGCCGGACGGCAAAAATTGGGAGGTGAACTGGATCTGCGATTTGTCGCGTTAGCGCTTTCGGGCCCAACTCACCGATGCATCAGGTGATAGAAGTTGTAGATGCCTAGGGCCAGCACGGTCAGGCCGGCCATGAGCGTGGACACGCGCGGCGGCAATCGGCGCACCAGCCATGCGCCGAACGGCGCTGCGGCTACACCGCCGAAAATCAGGCCCAGCACCACATGCAACTTGCTTTGACCAATGCTGAGCAAAAACGTGATGCTCGCAGCGAGGCTCACGATGCATTTGGCCAAATGCACGCTGCCAATGACGGTGCGCGGCTCTTGTCCGCGCGCAACCATCGTCGTCACTGTGAGTGCGCTCCACCCGCCGCCGCCGGCAGCATCGAGCAAGCCGGCGATAAAGCCCAATACGCGCGTGCCGTGCGGCACATCGGTGCGGCGATCTTTGCGGCGCGTAGTGCGAAAGACCAGAAACAAGCCCATGGCGAGCAGATACGGCGTAAGGAAATACCGTATCCATATCGGCGGCATATGCGCGAGCGCAGTCGCACCGATCACCGCGCCGATCACGCCTGGAATCACCAGCGCCCAAAACAAATTGCGTTGCACATTGCCGGCCCACCAGTGGCTGAGGCCCGACGCGCCGCACGTAAAAGTTTCCGCGTAATGCACACTGGCGCTCGCGAGTGCCGGCGGCATGCCGATGCCCAGCAGCATCCCCGCCGACGTGACGCCATAGGCCATGCCCAGCGCGCCGTCCACAAGTTGGGCGAGCGCACCGATACCGGCGAATATCAGGAATTCGGAAAAGGGCGCCATGACTCTCGTTCAGGCCGACAAGGGATGCTCTGATTCATTCCACACAGGTGTCACCGGTACTGTGTGTCTGCAGGCCACAGGGCCATCGGCGAAGACAGACTGGCCGTCTTTCGAGTCGATGGACCGAAGGCATGCGGACACACAGAATCGGCCCGGAGGGTGATGTCCAGAAGGCCCGCATGCTGCGTCGCGCGGCTTGAGCAGACGGCCAGTCTGCCCTGCGCCGCGCAACACACCCTGCGGGCCTTCTGGACATCATGCCACCTATGTGGAATGAATCAGAGCATCCCAAGCATCATGACAAATGCTCCCTGGTTTGTCCGGTCTGTCGAATTAGATGGTTTTTGCCAGATCGACGGCAAGACCGATGTAGGTGCCCGGCGTAAGCTCAAGCAGGCGCTGCTTTGCATCTTCGGGCAGCGCCAAGGTTGCAATGAACTGACGCATGGAATCGCGCGTAATGCCTTGGCCGCGGGTCAGCGCCTTAAGCTGCTCGTACGGCTCCGGCAAACCGTAGCGGCGCATTACCGTCTGCACGGCTTCTGCCAGCACTTCCCAGCTGGCGTCCAGATCGCCGACAAGGCGATCGGCATTTACGTTGAGCTTGCCCAGTCCCTTCTGCAGCGATTCCAGCGCGACTAGGGTGTGACCAAAGGCAGTGCCGAGCGCGCGCAGCACAGTGGAATCGGTGAGGTCGCGCTGCCAGCGGCTGATTGGCAGCTTCTCAGCGAAGTGACCGAGCAGCGCATTGGCGAGACCGAAATTGCCTTCCGCATTTTCGAAATCGATAGGATTGACCTTGTGCGGCATCGTGGACGAGCCGACTTCACCCGCCTTCAACGCCTGCTTGAAATAACCCAGCGAGATATAGCCCCACACGTCGCGCGCCAAGTCGATCATGATGATGTTGGCGCGACGGACGACATCGCAATATTCGGCCACGCCATCGTGCGGTTCGATCTGTGTGGTGTACGGGTTGTAATCCAGACCGAGGCTGGTGACGAAGCGCTGCGAAAACGCGCGCCAGTCGACTTCAGGATAAGCGATGGCGTGCGCGTTGTAGTTGCCCACGGCGCCGTTGATCTTGCCGGGGACTTCCACGGCGGCCAGCTGCTTGCGCTGGCGCTCCAGTCGAGCCACCACGTTGGCGATTTCCTTGCCCAGCGTGCTCGGCGACGCCGTTTGTCCGTGCGTGCGCGAAAGCATTGGCAAGTTGGCGTTTGTATGCGCAAGGTCGCGCAGCGTGGCGATGATCTTGTCGAACCACGGCAGCAGCACGTCTTTGCGCGCATCGCGCAGCATCAAGGCATAGGAAAGATTGTTGATGTCTTCGCTCGTGCAGGCGAAATGCACGAATTCCTTCGCCTGCGCCAAGGTGTCGTCGTGGCCGATGCGTTCTTTGATGAAGTATTCGACCGCCTTCACGTCGTGATTCGTGGTCGCTTCGATCGCCTTGATGCGCGCACCGTCTTCGACGCTGAAGTCGGTCGCGATGGCTTTCAGCTTGGCGATCTGTTCCGCGGTGAACGCGGGAAGTTCCACGATGGCCTTCTCGGCGGCCAACGCCAGCAACCACTCGATCTCCACATGCACGCGACGGTGCATCAGGCCGAACTCGCTGAAGATCGGGCGCAACGCTTCAGTCTTGCCGGCGTAGCGGCCGTCCAGCGGGGAAAGGGCGGTGAGGGCGTGGGTGGACATGGGAGGCTTCCGGGGGATCAGAACCCGGCATTTTACATTGCTCCGCACCTAACGTTTGCAGGCTTATAGTTGTGGGGTCCCTAAAACGCACGAGGCGCGACCATGAGCGGCTTCCGCATGGAACACGACAGCATGGGCGAATTGAAGGTGCCCGCGAAGGCGCTATACGGCGCGCAGACCCAACGCGCCATCGACAACTTTCCGATTTCCGGCCTGCATTTGCCGCGCGCCTTTATCCGCGCGCTGGGCCTGATCAAGGCCGCGGCGGCCGACGCCAACCTGGCATTGGGCCATGTGAAGAAGGGGCAGGCGGCGGCGATTCGCAAAGCCGCATTGGCGGTGGCGGAAGGGCAGTACGACGATCAGTTTCTGATCGACGTGCTCCAGACGGGTTCGGGCACCAGCACCAACATGAATGCCAACGAGGTGATCGCGCATCTCGCCACCAAGGCTGGGACCAAGATCCACCCCAATGATCACGTCAACTACGGACAAAGCTCCAACGATGTGATTCCCACTGCGATTCACGTCAGCGCCACGTTGACGGCGTACGAAGCATTGCTGCCGGCGCTGAAGCACCTCAGACACACGATCGATCGCCGCGCGCGCGAATTGCGCAACGTTCCCAAAACGGGGCGTACGCATTTGATGGACGCGATGCCAGTTACCTTCGGGCAGGAATTGTCGGGTTGGTCGGCGCAAGTCGCGTCGGCGCAAGATCGCATCGACGACAGCCTCAAGCGCATGCGGCAATTGCCGTTAGGTGGCACCGCCGTGGGTACGGGAATCAACGCCGATCCGAAGTTCGGCCCCGCCGTCGCGCGCGCGTTGAAAAAACTCACGGATGTTCGTTTCGAATCGGCGAGCAATTTTTTCGAAGGCATGGCGTCGCAAGACGCGGCAGTTGAGCTTTCCGGTCAGCTAAAAACGCTGGCGGTGACGTTGATGAAGATCGCCAACGATTTGCGCTGGATGAATTCCGGGCCGCTGGCGGGCTTGGGTGAAATCGAATTGCCTGCGTTGCAGCCGGGCTCGTCGATCATGCCGGGCAAAGTGAACCCGGTGATTCCGGAAGCGACGGCGATGGTAGCGGCGCAAGTCATCGGCAACGATGCGGCGATTACCGTGGCCGGACAATCCGGCAATTTTCAGCTCAACGTGATGCTGCCGTTGATCGCCTACAACCTGCTGCAGTCGATACACATCCTCGCCAACGTATCTCGCCTGCTCGCCGATAAAGCGATCGCCGGATTCCGTATCAACAAGGAGCGCGTGAATCAAGCGCTCGCGATGAATCCGATTCTGGTCACCGCGTTGAATCCGGTGATCGGTTACGAAAAAGGCGCGGCGATCGCCAAACAAGCGTACAAAGAAAAGCGCCCCATCATGGATGTGGCGCTGGAGCAATCGGGACTTTCGAAAGCGCGGCTGCAAAAGCTGCTCGATCCGTTGGCATTGACCAAGGGCGGTATTCACGAGGAATGACGCCGGTTGGCGTCGTTCCTCGTCAGCTCGAACTTAGTTGGAAAAAACGGCGGAACCCTTTTTGCCGTTCTGATCGGTCATTTCCTTGCCGCAGTCGTCGACGTCCTTCTGCGTCATCGTGGCGTAGGGTTTGAACGCGGGCATGGCGGCGGCCAGCTTCTGTTGCGAAGCGAGCATGTCGGGCATTCGACCACATAGGCGCTTGGCGTCGGCCTCAATCTGATCGGTCTGCGGTTTGATGCTCGCCTCAATTTCTTTGTCGCTCTTGCCGGTGAGTGCGCCCACGATCGCCTGTTTCGCGGCGGCGACGCCGACGTCCGCGCCGCTGGCGCCGATGTCCATGCCCGCTTCGGCGATGCCGATGATTTGCTGGCGGTAATCCACCAGCATGGCGTGCTGCTCAGCGGTGGCGTCGACCGGCTTGCCGGCGATCACCAAGTTGCCTTGCGGCGTGATCACGGCCTTCGGGAGTTTGTTATCGTCGCTGTCGTGCATGCCGGAGTTGTTGATATGCACGCTGCTCACGTCGATGTCTTGCGTAAGCAGCTCTTGCTTGGCCTTGTCGATGCCCTTGCGAACTTCCGCGGCGATGGCCGACGAAGACGTCTGCTGTTGCACCTCCTTCATCGCCTGCGCCGTGGCGCTATGAGCGTCGTCATCGGACGATTGACTGCAGGCGGTCAGCGGCGGCAACAGCAGCGCGGCAAGTATGGCGAATGCGACTACGTTGGTTTTCATGGATGTGTTCCCCAATTCGGTTCGACAAGATGTCGGGTGCTTCGTGCCGGCGGTGGAATTCCTTGGCGACGGCAAACTTGCGATACGACACCCGCAGCGCCTAGGCGCTTGCTCCGCAAATCGACTTAATCGTCGTCCTTCGTGCACTTATCGCCGTCGTGGTCATCCGCGATATGGCTGTACGGCTTGAAGGCAGGCAACGATGCGGCGATCTGGTCCTGCACGTTTTTGATGTTGACTTGGTCCTGGCAAATCTTCAGCCCAAGCGTTTTCAATTGGCCGCCACCGGCTTTTGCGTCGTTGTCCTTTTCGGTTTTCGACTTGCCGTCGATGGTGTCCTTCAACGCATTGGCGCCGATGTTTGCGCCGATTTTACCCATCTCCGCGCCGGTCTGATGCACGTCCATAACGTTCTGGAAATAGAGCATCAGAAGGCCGCGTTGCGCGGGCGTAACTGGTACGTCCTTGCCGTCGATCTGCAACGCTCCGTCCGAACTTATCAGCGCGTCGGGAGCGTCTTTGGCATGCAAGGTCAGCACGTTGTCCTTGAGCGTGACAGCGCCGTTCATCATGGAAGTGTCAGGAACATCGCAGGCGCTGAGTGCGGCGCAAAGTGCAAACAGCGTTACCGTCCTTGCGTATTTCATGATGGTTCCCCTTGAATTGATCGCGTCGTGAATGATTGGATCGGCGTTCTCAGCTGTCGTCGCGCCAGCGGCGGAACCATACTGCGCCGCCGAGCATCGCGATACCGGCTGCGGCGCCAATCCAGATATTCGGCGAGGCCAGCACGGCGTAGGAGTTCGACAGGCTGAAGACTTGGCCGATGCTTTCCGGATCTTTGCTCAGTTGATGCGCGGCGCTGTCGTGCAACCAGCCACCGGGAAATACGCTGAACAATACGCGGGCCACGATATCGCGCCAGTACCAATTACTCTTGAAATCTTCCGAGCCAAGCAGGTTGAACCAGCTGATGATGACGCCCAGCGCAACCGGAATCACCACGGCCCACAAGAACGGTTTGGTGCGAGCCCAGGACGAGCAGAGCATCAGCCAGCCCACGGTCGGCAACGCCCACAGCAGGTAGAGCGGAATGCTACCGATCAAGAAACCGACCATCTGGAACGGATGCGCCAGCACCAGCAGCGACCACACGCTGACACCATGGAACGACAGTGTGATAGCGAACAGCAGCAGCATCGCAATACCCGTCAAAACACCGCAAACCACCACCGCGATCGGCGCGATCAGCGCACCCGCAATGACTTTGGACAGCACGGTATTGGTGTCGGAAATCGGCAGCGATTTCCAGAACAGGAAGCTGCGGTCGCGACGGTCGTCGTAGAGCGAGCCAAGGCAGTAGAAAAAGACGACGAAGGCGAAGACCACGCTAATTAGTCCGCTGGACGAAAGCATCGCAAGGTCCAGAGCGGAGCCCACTTCCTGCATTTGATGCGCATCCAGCGATTGAAGCTTCGCAGCGATATCTTGACCATCCAACGGGCCGATGTGCAGGCCGTGGCGTGAGCCGAATACTTCGCCGCTCACGATGCCCATCAGATTCAACACCAGAAACACGATGCCAGTGATCACCGGCGCCCAGATAAAGCCGCCGCGATGTTCCCAGAATTCGCGTTTGACGAGCCAATATAGGGTTTTCATGCGTAGGTCCCCTTCATGGTGGCGACGAACAGATCGCTGACCGAGGGACGGCGAATTTCGCCGAGTGCCTGCAGTTGCGTGCGATCGACGCCGTCGAACAGGAAAATGCTCTTGCCGAACACTTGGCGCTCGTCCAGCGGTTTGAGCTGGCGTGCGGTGGCGGCCATATCGGCGTTCACCATGACTTCGGCGAAACGTTCGCTCATCGCATCCATATCGGTGTTGAGCACGATTTTGCCGTCGCGGATAAACATCAGGTCGGTGAGAATGTGTTCGATCTCTTCCACTTGATGCGTGGTGACGATGATCGTCTTGTTCTCGTCGAAATAATCTTCCAGCAGGTTCTGGTAGAACTGCTTGCGGTAGAGAATGTCCAGGCCGAGCGTGGGTTCGTCCAGGATCAGCAGCTTGGCGTCGATGGCCATGACGAGTGCGAGATGCAGCTGCACGATCATGCCTTTGGACATTTGCCGCACGCGTTGATTGGGCGTGAGCTTGGTGCGCGCCAAGAAGGCCTCGCATTTGGCGCGGTTGAAGCGCGGATGCACGTTTGCGACGAAATCGATCGCTTCGCTCACGCGAATCCAGCGCGGCAGCACGGCGACGTCGGCGATAAAGCACACTTGTTCCATCAACTTGTCGCGCTGTGTGCGCGGGTCCAGGCCCAAAACGTTCAATTGGCCCTGGAAGTTGGTGAGGCCCAGAATGGCCTTGAGCGCCGTGGTTTTTCCGGCGCCGTTCGGACCGATCAAGCCCACAATACGCCCGGAAGGAATCTGAAAATTCACGTTATCCAGTGCGAGCGTATCTTTGTAACGCTTGCTCAGGCCATTGGCGGTAACGACCGCGTTCATGGTTGATTCTCCGTGTCGTCCTTGGGCGCTTCGCGCATCAGGGCTTTAAGGTCTAGCCCCAAGCGCTGCAGGCGCGCATAAAGGGCTGGCCATTCTTCGCGCAAAAAGCGCTCGCGTTCGGATTTGAGCAACGCGTCGCGTGCTCCGTCGGTAACGAACATGCCCAGCCCCCTCCTTTTTTCTACAAGTTGATCGTCGACCAGTTCCTGGTACGCCTTCGAAACCGTCAGCGGATTGATCTGAAAATCCGCTGCAACCTGGCGTACTGACGGCAGCGGGTCGCCCTCGTTCAAGGCGCCGTCCAGGATCATCGCCACCACGCGTTCGCGTAACTGGCGATAGATCGGGACGCTGTCGTTCCAGGTAATGGACATGGATTTATTCCTTGCTGATGCCGGCGAACTTGGTAGAACCAAACGAATAGTAGGGCATGCTCAATTGCGCGCCGAGCAGGCTTGCGCCGCTTTCGGCTTTGCTGGCGATCGGCGAGTTGGCGATTGTCAGGCTGGCTTCGGTCAGCATGGCGGCGGCGCGTTGATCGTCGGCAGTGGGGCGAACCACGACCGGCGCCAGGTCGATGACCTTCATGCCGTTGATTTCGGTGGCGGGTGCTTTGGGGGTGTTCGGGCTCAAAGCAATCAGGCTTACCGTGGTGAACAGAACCGCGGCGGTGATGGCGATGGGGTTCGGTGCTTTCATGACGGCTCTCCTTAGTGATCTCGTGGACCGGTGTTGTAGTGAACTATAACACCATCTTCGAAACTGTCAACGACCGCGTGCTATGACTGATGGCCTAGTGCGTTGTGACGGGCTGAAAATGGCTTGGCGCCTGGGCTTGGGTCGATCTGGAACGATCAGATCGGTCCTTTTGCGAGGCAGGGAAAGGGTGCGCGCAAGCCGCCCTGCGGGGCAGCGACCGTTGTCAGGGATCGCTTCTGACAGGTATCACATGGGCGGAAGACGAAGGGCGGTGTTCCGCGTCACGGTCGGATAAAATCGCGGATCGACCGAAGGAGAAACATCCATGTGGTATGCCATTACGGGCACGGATCACCCCGATTCGCTTGAACGCCGGCTCGCAGCGCGTGGCGCGCATTTAGCGCGGCTGGAGGCCCTGCAACAGGAAGGTCGTCTGCTTCTTGCCGGCCCATTTCCCGCCATTGACGCGGAGCAACCGGGCCCGGCGGGCTTTAGCGGCAGCCTGATCGTGGCCGAATTCGATTCACTGAGCGCCGCCGAGCAATGGGCCAAGGCCGATCCTTATATCGATGCCGGCGTCTATGCCCACGTAAGCGTGAAGCCCTTCCGCAAGGTGCTGCCGGCATGACGGCAGCGGTCGCCGAGGAAATCCGCCAACGTCTGACGGCGGCACTTCAACCCGTCGAACTGGATGTGGTGGACGAGGGCTACAAGCACGTCGGCCACGCCAACGAAGGGAAGGGGCATTTCTACGTGCGCATCGTAAGCGCCGCATTCGCAGGCCAGCTGCCGATCAAGCGGCACCGATTGGTGTACGCCGCGCTCGGCGACCTGATGGATCAGGGTATTCATGCGCTTTCGATCGATGCGAAAGCGCCCGATTGAGCCGAATCAATCGTTTGCGCCGCATTCCTCTGAACACTGATCGTTCTCCATGCATTGCGGCGCTGTCCTACGTTTGGCACAGTGACCTGTCGCCCGCGATCGCGGGCTATCACCTTTTGAGCATCTGAATCTGCATGCGCCTAACCACGATCAAACTCGCCGGATTCAAGTCCTTCGTCGACCCGACCACTCTGCATTTGCCCACCAATATGACCGGTGTGGTGGGGCCTAACGGTTGCGGCAAGTCCAACATCATCGACGCCATCCGCTGGGTGATGGGCGAAAGCGCCGCCAGCCGTTTGCGTGGCGATTCGCTGACCGACGTGATCTTTTCAGGCTCCAGCTCTCGCAAGCCGGTCGGACAGGCCACGGTCGAGCTGATCTTTGACAATGCAGACGGCGCCATCCAGGGCGAATACGGCCAATACGCCGAAATTTCGGTGAAGCGTCAGGTGACGCGCGACGGTCAGTCTTCGTATTTCCTCAACGGCGCGCGTTGCCGTCGTCGCGATATCACGGATTTGTTCCTCGGCACGGGCTTGGGTGCGCGCAGCTACTCGATCATCGAGCAGGGCATGATCAGCCAGATCATCGAAGCGCACCCCGAAGAGCTTCGCATGCATCTGGAAGAGGCCGCCGGCATCTCCAAATACAAAGAGCGCCGCAAGGAAACCGAAAGCCGCATCAAGGCCACGCGTGAAAACCTCGATCGCGTGCGCGACGTGCGCGATGAAGTGGACAAGCAGCTCGAGCACCTGAATCGCCAGGCGCGCGCCGCCGAGCGCTGGAAAGGCTACAAGGAAGAGCAAACCCGCAAAGAAGCCGAGCTTCGCGCGCTGGAATATCGCGGGCTCAAGAGTCAGCACGACGGTCAAGGCCAGGGTCTTTCCGCAGCCGAAATTGAAATCGAAAAGCGACTAGCCGATCAGCGCCAGATTGAAGCGCAGATCGAAAGCGGACGCGAACGTCACACCGAAGCAAGCGAGCATCTGAATTCGGTGCAGGCCGAGGTCTACAAAGTCGGCGCCGAAATCGCGCGCGTCGAGCAACAGGTTCGCTATAACAAAGAAACTGCCGAACGCTTGCAGCGCGCGCAACTCGATACCGAGCGCGAACACAGCGAACTGGCCACACATATCGCCACCGACCGCGAGCAAGTGGAAACGCTGCGCATGGCGTTGTCGGAAGGCGAGCCGAAACTGGAATCCCTGCAACAGATGCAGGACGAAACCGCCGATTCGCAGCGCGTAACCGAAACCAAGCTCGCTGACTGGCAGCAGCGTTGGGATACGTACACGCGCACCGCCGGCGAGGCGAGTCGCGCGGCGGAAGTGGAGCGCACCAAGCTGGCGTATCTCGATCGTCAGTCGATGGATTTGTCCAAACGCAAAGAAGCGTTGGATACCGAGCAGAAAGCCACCGATGTCGCAGCGCTCGATGCTGCCGCCGATCAGTTGCACACCGAACACGACACGCAGCGCGAGCGCGTGGAATCGCTCGGTGGCATGCTCGATCAGCACAAGATGTCGTACGAGAAAGTGCTCGACGAAGAGCGTCAGGTTCAAAGTACGCTCAACGATGCGCGTCAGCAATTGCAGACGGCGCGCGGTCGCCTCGCATCGCTCGAAGCGTTGCAGCACGCTGCGCTAGGTCAGGATGAGAGCGCCGCGAGCGGATGGTTGTCGCAATTCGGGCTCGACAAAAACCGTCGCCTGGGCGAAGTGCTGCAAGTTGAAGCCGGCTGGGAAACGGCGGTCGAAACGGTGCTCTCCGGTTTTATCGACAGCGTGCTGGTGGATGGCGCGCACGATTTGGCTAAGGAATTTTCGGCGCTGACCAATGCCGATGTGGCGTTGCTTGACGGCGCGGAAGGCGGCGCCGCCACGGCGGGTACGTTGGCGGCGCATGTGCGCGGCCCGGCGTCCGCCATCGCCATGCTGGGCCACGTGCTCACCGCTGAAGATATCGACGACGCGCATCGTCGCGTGTCGGGTTTGTCGGCGCTGGCGCCTTATCAATCGGTCATCACGCGCACCGGTGAATGGCTCGGGCCAGGCTGGGCTAGCGTGCGTCGTGCGCAAGGCAATCAATTGGGCGTGCTGGCGCGCGAGCGCGAGATTCGCACATTGAACGAACAAGTCGAATCGCTCGAAGCGCGCATCGAAGAAGCCGGTGCGCGACTCGACGATCTGCGCACCAACAAATTCGAAGCCGAACGCGCGCGCGACGATGCGCAGCGCGAGTTGTACAACGCGCATCGCCGCCAATCCGAACTGGCGGGGCAGCTGCAAAGTCATCGCGGCAAGGTCGAAACCGCGCGTGCGCGCGCCGAAAAAGTCTCGGGCGAATTGTCGGCCCTGATCGAACAGATCGACGAATTGCAGGCGCAAACGCGCGATGCGCGTGCGCGTCTGGACGAATCGGTCAACAACATGGGCGATCTGGAAGATCAGCGCCGCGAACTCGAGAACGAACGCCGCGCATTGCTCGAAGCGCGCGAAGAAGCGCGCATGAACGCGCGCGAAGCCGCCGATCAGGCACACGCCTTGGCGTTGAGTTTGGAGTCGAAGCGTTCTTCGTTGACGTCGCTGGAGCAGGCGCTCGCGCGCATGGATAGCCAGATTCGTTTGATCGAAGCACGCCGCAGCGAAATTACCGAGCAGCTGGCGGCTGGTTCCGATCCTATCGCCGAATTGGAAGCGGAGCGTCAGACCTATCTGGATCAACGCTTGTTGGTGGATCGTCAGCTCGTCGACGCACGTCGCGCGCTGGAAGATTGCGATATCGAATTCCGCAAGCTGGAACAGCAACGGCACAATCTGGAGCAGGAGCTCGCGGGCCTGCGCGAGAAAATGTCCGAGCAGAAACTTGCGGCGCAGGCATTGCAGATGCGCGCGGACCAGCTCGCCGAAGCGATTGCCGCCTCTGGTCTGGATCTGGAAACGCTGCTCTCCGAATTGGCCGAAGAGGTGGACGCGTCGCAATGGCGTCAACAGCTCGCCGATCTCGCGCAGAAGATCGCGCGTCTGGAGCCGGTCAACCTTGCGGCGATTCAGGAGCACGCCGAACAAAGCGAGCGCAAGACGTATCTCGACAATCAGCTCACTGATTTGACCAGCGCGATGGAAACGCTGGAAAACGCGATCAAGAAGATCGACCGCGAAACGCGTCAGCGCTTTAAGGAAACCTTCGATCGCGTCAATGCCGGCGTGCAGGAGTTGTTCCCGCGCCTGTTCGGCGGCGGTCACGCGTATTTGGAGCTGACCGGCGACGATCTGCTCAGCACCGGCGTGTCGATCATGGCGCGCCCGCCGGGCAAGCGCGTATCGAACATTACGTTGTTGTCCGGTGGCGAAAAGGCGTTGACCGCCGTGTCGCTCGTGTTTGCGATTTTCGCGTTGAATCCTGCACCGTTCTGCTTGCTGGACGAGGTGGACGCGCCGCTCGACGAAGCGAACGTGGGCCGCTTCTCCAACATGGTGCGCGAGATGAGCGAAAAGGTGCAGTTCATCTTTGTCAGCCATAACAAGGCCACCATGGAAGCGGCCAGCCAGCTTTGCGGCGTTACCATGCGCGAGCCGGGTGTTTCCCGTCTGGTGCAGGTCGATCTGGCTGAAGCGGCTAAGTTGGCCGGAGCTGCGTGAGGACTTAGATCATGATGCTTGGATCCGAATTGGCTTTTGCATGGAATCCCTGGGTGGGCATTCCGCTGGCGGTCGTGGGCGTGCTCGTGTTGGCGCTGGTGTGGTTGTTCGGCGAGCCGAAGAAAGAGCAGGGCAAGCGCCGCCTCGCTCCAGAGCCGGGTGCGGAACGTCGCGAGCCCACCTTGAGTGAATCCCTTGCCGACAACGAAGCATTCGCCGAAGGCACGCGCGATCGCATGGACTCGTTCTTCAACGAGCCCACGCCGCCGCAGCAGGGCGAGCTTGATGTCGGTTTGCGTGCGGAACTGGAGAAACTTGGCGCTACGTTGGCCGATCAACGGCATGAACCCATGCATATGCCGAAGCCGACTGGGCATGCGGCATCCATCGTCGAAGCGCTGCGTGCGCCTTCGCAATCGGCGACTCCGAAAGCGGCGTCGTTTGAATCGACATCGTTCGTTTCTCCAACGCCAACTGCGGCGGTCGAACCCGTCCATGCACCAGCTCCAGCAGCGGCTCCTGCGCCTCGCATTCCGCCGCGTTCCGATTTGGGCAAGCGTCCCGCGCAAATGCCGGTCGAGCGCATCGTGAGCCTGTTCGTGATCGCTCGCGAAGGGCATCACTTCAACGGTGCGGATTTGATCGTCGCCGCCGAGAAAGCGGGCTTGGAATACGGCGATATGGGCATCTATCACCGCTTGGTGGATGGTCGCCGCGAAGCGGGACCGATCTTCAGCGTCGCCAATATGCTCAAGCCAGGCAGTTTCGATTTGACCCGACTCGATGCGCTGCGCACGCCGGGATTGAGCTTCTTCATGGCGCTGCCGGGCGTGGTGTCTGCACTTGATGCGTGGGATGCGATGTTGCCGACAGCGCAACGCATGGCCGAATTGCTCGATGGTCAGGTGCTGGACGAAGAGCGCAATGCGCTCGGCCGTCAGCGTATCGCGCATATCCGCGATGAGCTGCGCGGGTGGGACCGCGAGCACGATGGCGGCGAGATTCGCTTCGGTCGTTGATCGCTGAAAAAAAGAGAGCGTCCGCAAGGGACGCTCTTTTAAGAGGGGAAGGGGGATGCCGCTCTGATTAGGCGGCTTTGGCAGCCAGCGTCGTGATGACGTCGCGCGCGGTGGCGATCGCCTTCACCTTGTGCTCGGCGCCCATGTTGACGCCTTCGGCGCGGATGAACTCGATGTTCGTGACGCCGAGAAAGCCCAGCACGGTGCGCAGATAGGTTTCTTGGAAATCCAGGCCGGCAGCCGGACCGGCGGAATAGATGCCGCCGCGGCTGGAGGCGATGATCACGCGCTTGCCTTCAACGAGGCCTTTCGGGCCATTCTCGGTGTAGCTGAAGGTTTTGCCGGCCACCGCGATGCGATCGATCCAGGCCTTGAGCTGGCTGGGAATCGAGAAGTTGTACATCGGGGCGCCGATCACAACGATGTCGGCCGCCTGAAATTCGTCCATCACGGCCTCGCCCAGCTTCGCGGCGTCGCTTTCGGCATCGACGACCGGAGCCCAGTGCGGAAGCGGGTTCGCAGTCAGGTCGCGGTAGGTAACGTCCAGTGCGGTGTGTTCCTGGGCGAGCTGAGCGACGATCGCGGCGGTCAATTCGCGCGATACGGAGTGCTGACCCAGCGAGCTTGCGTCAAGATGCAAAAGTTTCATGGTGATATCTCGGTCCAAGTCGGGCGAGCCGACGTTGGGATTAAAGATATATTCCGAACAAAGCCGCGATAAGATAGGCTGATCGGAACTTATCGTTCCAAAAGGGAAACGACGATGAGCACGTTGCCTGGCGCCATGCAGGACCTGAACGACCTGTACTTCTTCGCGTCCGTGGTTGAACACGGCGGCTTCTCGTCGGCGGGGCGGGCGCTGGGCGTACCCAAGTCCCGATTGAGCAAGCGGATTGCTCAACTGGAAGACCGATTGGGCGTTCGCCTCCTGCAACGCACGACGCGGCGTTTTGTCGTGACGGAAGTCGGCGAGCGCTTCTACGGCCACTGCCGGGCTGTTCTTGAGGAGGCGAGGGCTGCGCAGGAAGCGGTCGATGAACTGCGCGCCGAGCCGCGCGGGATCGTGCGCGTGAGTTGTCCGGTTTCGATTGTGCAAACCGTGTTGGCGTACATCCTGCCGGAGTTCATGGCGATGTATCCCAAGCTTCAGGTGCGCGTGCTTTCGAATAACCGCCGCGTGGATCTGATCAGCGAAGGTTTCGATCTTGCGATTCGCGTGCGGGCCAAACTCGATACCGACGCCAACATGATCGTGCGCAGCTTCGGTCAATCGCGCGTATTGCCCGTGGCGAGCCCGTCGCTGCTCGACACCTACGGTCGCCCAAAGCATCCAGAGGATTTGGCGCGGCTGCCGGCCTTGTCCATGCAGGAGCATGAAGGCGCGCAAATTTGGGAGCTGATCGACGCCAAAGGCGAGCGTGTCAGCGTGGAAGTGCAGGCGCAACTCATCACCGGCGATTTCGCCATGCTTTTGCAAGCGGCTCGACGAGGCATTGGTGTCACATTGCTGCCTGAGTTTGTTTGCGCGCCGGCCATCGACAGTGGCGAACTGGAAGTAGTGCTGCCGGAATGGAGCGCGCCAGAAGGCATGATGCATTTTGTTTATCCCAGTCGTCGCGGCATGTTGCCAGGCGTCCGTGCGTTGGTGGATTTTCTCGCCGAGCGCTTGCCCGAAGCCACGCGCGTGAATCACGAGCAATGCATGAAGCGTCCGCTCGAAGGAATTGAGGCGCCCGGACAGCCGGCGCCTTAAGCCATGTTAGTCTTTGCATTTGGACATCCATACGGCCGGCCATGACCATCGAAACCAAGCTTCCCAAAGTAGGCACCACGATTTTCAGCGTGATGAGTCATTTGGCCGTACAGCACAAGGCTGTCAATCTCGGTCAGGGCTTTCCGGACTTCGAGCCGCCGCAAGCGCTTCGCGACGCCGTGACTCGCGCGATGGCAAACGGGCTCAATCAATACGCGCCCGGTATCGGTACGGCGGCGTTGCGCGAGCAGATCGCGCAAAAGACTGAGCGACTTTACAAGCACAAAGTCAGCGCAGATACCGACGTTACGGTGACGTCCGGTGCAACGGAGGCATTGTTTGCCGCGATCGCGGCCGTGGTGCGCGCGGGCGACGAAGTTATCGTGTTCGATCCCGCCTACGATTCCTACGAGCCGGCGATCGATCTGCAAGGCGCGCGTGCGATCCATATTCCGCTTACCGTGCCGAGCTTTTCCATCGATTGGCAGCGTGTGCGCGATGCGATTACGCCGCGCACGCGCATGATCCTTATCAATAGTCCGCACAATCCGTCGGGCGCGGTGCTGTCGTCGGCAGATCTGGACGAGCTTGCGCAAATCGTGCGCGATACGCCGATCGTGGTGCTGTCCGACGAAGTGTACGAACACATCGTTTACGATGGCGCCGAGCATCAGAGCGTGCTGCGTCATCCGGAGCTCGCTGCGCGTAGCATCGTGGTGTCGAGTTTCGGCAAAACCTATCACTGCACCGGTTGGAAAGTCGGTTACGCCGTGGCGCCGCCGAAGCTCTCCGCGGAGTTCCGCAAGGTGCATCAGTACCTCACGTTCTGCACGTTTCATCCGGCACAGGTTGCGTTTGCGGAATTTCTCGCGAGTACGCCGGAGCATTACCTGGAACTTCCGGCGTTCTATCAAACCAAACGCGATCGCTTCCGCAAATTGCTCGCGCCCTCGCGCTTGAAATTGCTGGATGTGCCCGGCGGTTACTTCCAGCTGGTCGATTATTCGACGATTCGCGACGAAGACGATCTCGCATTCTGCGAGTGGCTGGTGAAAGAGGGCGGTGTCGCGGCGATTCCGTTGACACCGTTCTACGATAAGGCCCCCGGTACGCGTCTCGCGCGTCTGTGTTTCGCCAAGAGCGATGCGACGATGGAAGCGGCAGCGGAGCGCCTATGCAAACTCTGACGGTGTCGCTGGTGCAAGGCGCAACGCGATGGCATGACGCACCGGCCAATCGCGAGTATTACGGCGCATTGGCGCGAAGCGTCGCCAAGCAGACCGATCTGATCGTGTTGCCGGAAACATTTCTTTCCGGCTTCAGCAATGACACGCGCGCCAGCGCCGAAGGTATGGACGGCGAGGGCATCGCCTGGATGCGCGCGCTGGCTTCCGAAGTTGATGCCGTCGTTACTGGCAGCGTTGCAATCCGCGAAGGTGAGAAGGTCTACAACCGATTGATCTGGGCGCGACCCGACGGCACGTATGCGCAATACGACAAGCGCCATCTGTTTCGCATGGCGGGCGAGCACACGCGATATGGCGGCGGTTCGGAACGCTTGATCGTTGAGTTGAAAGGCTGGCGCATCCTGCCGCAAGTTTGCTACGACCTGCGCTTTCCCGTGTGGTTGCGCAATCGTCGTTTGGAGTCGGCAACGGGTGGCATGGATTACGACCTGGCGTTTTTTGTCGCCAATTGGCCTGCGCCGCGCAGGCAACCTTGGCGCACGCTGTTGCGTGCGCGTGCGATCGAAAATCTTGCTTACGTGATCGGCGTGAATCGCGTTGGCGTGGACGGCAACGATTTGCCGTACGCGGGCGATAGCGCGGTGATCGATCCGGTCGGCGAGCCGCTCGTCGAACTCGGATCGCAAGAGCAAATCGTGACGGTGTCGATCGATCCCGCGCCGCTGCTGCAACATCGCGAGCGTTTTCCCGCATGGATGGATGCAGACGACTTCACGATCAACATGACATGAGCGCCGATGTGCGCGAAACAGACGCTCAAACCAACTCGATGATGAACTAACCCTTCAAAAAAACTTCACAAAGAGTATTGACGATCACCCCAAGTACCTGAATAATTCCGCTTCTTGCTTCGGCGCCTTCCACTTCAGTGGCGGCCGCCACGGCGAAACTAGGTTTAACCACGCGCCCGTAGCTCAGTTGGATAGAGTACCAGGCTACGAACTTGGTGGTCGGGAGTTCGAATCTCTCCGGGCGCGCCATTTACATTGGACACGATGTTGATTTAAGTCGTGTCTGCTTTGCTGGCGGAATATCGCTTGCAAAACCGGACAAGGTTGAAGTCCGGCGTGTTCGATACGGATTGACGGGCCAGAGTGTCACCCGTAGCATTTCTTGACTTCGGTAGCGAAAGCTCACCGGGTTTCGAAAAACGGGGTATAGCTCAGCCTGGTAGAGCGCCAGCTTTGGGAGCTGGATGTCGTGGGTTCGAATCCCTCTGCCCCGACCAGCAGGTGTTCTGCTTTTAGTCAAAGCGCCTGTAGCTCAACCGGATAGAGCATCGGCCTTCTAAGCCGACGGTTGCAGGTTCGATTCCTGTCGGGCGCGCCAGATTCGTGGTTTACGGTGGGCGTAGCTCAGTTGGTTAGAGTACCGGATTGTGATTCCGGTTGTCGTGGGTTCGAGTCCCATCGTCCACCCCATTTTCAAGCAGTTCTGGGCCGTTAGCTCAGCTGGTAGAGCAGTTGACTCTTAATCAATTGGTCGTAGGTTCGAATCCTACACGGCCCACCAGCTAAACGAAGGCACCTAGACCCCCGTCTAGGTGCCTTTTTCTTTGGGTTCCGAAAGGGCGTTCGGCCTATGCCGGACAAGGCATGGAGCGCTTGTGCTGGCGTATTGCCGAACCGTAGAATGGCTGGCTTGGCATAAGGTAATCATCGACTTAGGGTCGTGGTTCGGCAGCCTTTCGACGATTTCGGAATAAACCCCGAAAAATCGTGGAAAATCTGCAGTTTGCCTTGGGGCGAACAATGCGAAAGTGGCGGAATTGGTAGACGCACTGGATTTAGGTTCCAGCGGGTAACCCCGTAAGGGTTCGAGTCCCTTCTTTCGCACCATCGGACCTTAAGCTTGATTTTGCGGGCGGCAAGGGCCGCCGCGGCGCCGGTATGGGCCATTACAGGTAATTCCAGGAGACGTCATGCAGTTTTCGGTTGAAAACGTCGGCAAGCTCGAGCGCAAGCTCACGGTTAAATTTCCGGCAGAGCGCTTCGAGACACAGGTCAATGCGCGCATTGCGGAAATGAGCCGCACCGTTCGCCTCAAGGGCTTCCGCCCGGGCAAGGTGCCTGCCAACGTGATCCAGCAGCGTTTTGGTGCGCAGGTGCGCGGTGAAGTGCTTTCGGACCTGATCGGCAGCACGCTGCGCGAAGCGTTCGAAAAGGAAAATCTGCGTCCCGTCGCCAACCCGGCGATCGACACCACCGGCCAACCGGAAAATGGTGAAATCGCCTACACGGCCACCTTTGAAGTGATGCCGGAATTCCCGGAAATCGACGTTGCTGCGCTTGAAATCAGCCGCCCTGCCGCCGAAGTCACCGACGCCGACGTGGAGAAGATGATCGGCACGCTGCGTCAACAGCGCCGCAGCTTCGACGAAGTCGAGCGCGCGTCGGCCGAAGGCGATTTCGTGATGTTCGAATACGACGCCACCGCCGGCGATTACCGCTTTCCGACCGAAGGTCAGGAACGCGCCGGCAGCGTGATCGGCTCCGGCACGTTGTTCAAGGCGCTGGATAGCGCGTTGACCGGTCGCAAGGGTGACGAGTCCTTCGAATCCGATATCGAATTCCCGGCCGATTTCCGCAATGAGCAGCTTTCCGGCAAGACCGCCAAGGTCAACTTCAAGATTGTGAAGGTGCAAGAGCCGAAGCTGCCGGAAGTGGACGCCGAGTTCATCAAACTCTTCGGCATCGAAGACGGCGATCTGGAACACTTCCGCAAAGAAGTGCGTTCCAACCTGGAGCGCGAACTGAAGGCTGCGCTGATGGGCCGTCTGAAGTCTCAAGTGGCTGAAAAGCTCGCTCAGAAGCACAGCGAACTGGACGTGCCCAATCTGATGGTGCAGTCCGAGGCCCGCAATCTCGCCGCCGGCAGCGTGCCGCGCGGTCAGCAGCCGCCGCCGCAGTTGGTCGATGCGGCCATGCCTGCAGCGCGTTTGCGCGTCATCGCCGGCCTGCTGATGGGCGAAATCGCCCGCAAGCAGGAGCTGAAGCTGGATCGCACGCTTTTGGCCGAGCAGCTCGCGGCGATCGCCTCGACCTACGAAGAGCCGGAAAAGGTCATTGAACTCTACAATGGCGATCCCCAACTCATGTCCGGGTTGCAGAACCGCGTTATGGAAGATCAGGTGGCCGAATGGGTGGCCGACAACGCCAACACCACCGTCCAAAACCTGAGCTTCGACGAAGTCATGCGCCCGGTCGGCGCCTGAGACGATTCGATCAGGCACCGTCAGCATGGATATCGAGGGAATGTGTTTACACATTTCCTCGATGCGCTAAGTTCGACATTCGTTCGAACTTGGGTTTAGCGAATTCGCACGCATTGTGAAGAGTTCGCGGCAGGCCATGGTCGGCTTGCGCTAGCGAGGCGTTTTCTCAACCTGCTAGTCTGACCCTGCTCATACGAATCGATTTTCAGTCCCCACACCCGGAGAGTTGCACGCATGGCCATGGACCCGATCCAGAACCTCAACCTGGTGCCGATCGTTGTCGAGCAGACCGCTCGCGGCGAGCGTTCGTATGACATCTATTCACGCCTGCTCAAAGAGCGCGTGATCTTTCTGGTCGGTGAAGTGAACGATCAGGTCGCCAATCTGCTGGTTGCGCAGATGCTGTTTCTCGAGTCGGAAAATCCCGACAAGGACATCCATCTCTACATCAACAGTCCCGGCGGCGCCGTGACGGCCGGTTTGGCCATCTACGACACCATGCAATTCGTGAAGCCCGACATCAGCACCATGTGCGTGGGTCAGGCTTGCAGCGCCGCGTCGCTGCTGCTGATGGCTGGCGCGAAAGGCAAGCGTTACTCGCTACCCAATTCGCGCGTCATGATCCACCAGCCTTCGGGTGGCGCTCGCGGGCAGGCCACCGATATCGAAATCCAGGCCCAGGAAATCCTGTACCTGCGCCGCCGCCTGAACGACATTTACGTTCAGCACACCGGCCAGCCCCTGGATAAGATCGAGCGCGATATGGAGCGCGACCGCTTCATGAGCGCGGATCAGGCCAAAGAATACGGCCTGATCGATGCCGTTCTCGACCGCCGCGCGGTAGAAACGGTTAAGTCGGCCTGATTTCAGCCGATTTCTTACGCATAAATGGGGTCCCGCGTCCGGGTGCGGACTCGGGACCCTGTGCTATTCTCGACCCGTAACCGGGTTTTTCCAGCAGGATCAAACGAATGAGCGACGAGCGGCAAGGCCGTTCCAACGACAGCGGCAAGATTCTCTACTGCTCCTTCTGCGGTAAGAGCCAGCATGAAGTGCGCAAGCTGATCGCGGGTCCGTCCGTATTCATCTGCGACGAGTGCGTGGAGCTGTGCAACGACATCATCCGTGAAGAGCTTGAAGAGAAGGCCGCCTCCGGGCGTAGCCAGCTGCCCAAGCCCAAGGAAATCATGGAGACCCTCGACCAATACGTGGTCGGGCAGACGCGCGCCAAGAAAGCGCTCGCCGTCGCGGTCTACAACCATTACAAGCGGATGGAATCACGCCAACGCAGCGACGATGTCGAGCTTGGCAAATCCAACATCCTGCTTATCGGTCCGACCGGTTCGGGCAAGACGCTACTAGCCGAAACGCTGGCGCGCCTGCTCAACGTACCGTTCACCATCGCCGACGCCACCACGCTGACCGAAGCCGGCTATGTGGGCGAGGACGTCGAAAATATTATTCAAAAGCTGTTGCAGAAGTGCGACTACGACGTCGAGAAAGCGCAGTCGGGCATCGTGTACATCGACGAGATCGACAAGATCTCGCGCAAGAGCGAAAACCCGTCGATCACGCGCGACGTATCCGGCGAAGGCGTGCAGCAAGCGTTGCTGAAGTTGATCGAAGGCACGCTCGCTTCCGTACCGCCGCAGGGCGGTCGCAAGCATCCGCAGCAGGAATTCCTGCAAGTCGACACCAAGAACATCTTGTTCATTTGCGGCGGCGCGTTCGCGGGTCTGGAAAAAGTGATCCAGCAGCGTTCCGAAACGACCGGCATCGGCTTCTCTGCCGAAGTGCGTTCGAAGGAACGTACGGAAAATCTCGGCAAGGTTTTGGCTGAAGTCGAACCGTCGGATCTCGTGCGCTTTGGTCTGATTCCGGAATTCGTCGGTCGTCTGCCGGTTGTGGCGACGCTGGACGAACTGGACGAAGACGCGTTGGTGAAAATTCTCACCGAGCCGCGCAACGCCGTCACGAAGCAGTTCCGCAAGTTGTTCGAGATGGAAGGCGTCGAATTGGAATTCCGTCCGGAAGCGCTGCAGGCGATTGCACGCAAAGCGCTCAAGCGCAAGACGGGCGCGCGCGGTTTGCGCACCATTCTTGAGCAAGTGCTGCTGGATACGATGTACGAGCTTCCCTCGCTGGAGCATGTCAGCAAAGTCGTGGTCGACGACGCTGTCATCGAAGGTCAGGCGGAGCCTTATCTCATCTATCGCGGGAACTTGCAGCAACAACCGCGAATCAGCAGCGAAAGCGGCGACGCGGCAGCCTGATTGTTTTGACGCTGTTCATACGGCCTCGGTGGACTCCACCGGGGCCGTATTATTTTGTGTTCCCGGGCCGGTACTTGTGTGCGGCTCACATCGCCTCCACTTGACGACTTAATGGCCACGGCGCAGTGTCGGGGTCGTCAGCGGTAGCGGTACTAGGAAGCGCCGCGCGCCTGGGTGTGTGTACCAGGCACGCTGACTCCGAAGAACAGTCAGGACGACGGTTCGAGGGTTTTCATTCTTTTCCGCGAGAGACTCCCTGCGATGGCAAAAAGTGCCGCAACTCCTATCGCTTCTGGTGCCACGCTGGACGCACTACCGGTGCTTCCGCTGCGTGATGTAGTCGTGTACCCGCACATGGTGATTCCGTTGTTCGTCGGGCGCGACAAATCCATGCGCGCGCTCGAGCGTGCGATGGAAGGCGAACGGCAAATTCTACTGGTCGCGCAAAAGAGTCCGGATATCGACGATCCGGAAATCAAAGACCTTCATGAAATCGGCACGCTTGCCGGTGTGCTGCAATTGTTGAAGTTGCCGGACGGCACGGTGAAAGTGCTCGTCGAAGGTCAATCGCGCGTCTCGATCGAGGAATACAACGATGACGCAGGCATGCTCACGGCGCGCTCGCGCGTCATCGAGCCCGTGTACAACGTCAAAGAGCGCGAGCTCGATGTGGTGTCGCGCACGCTCGTTTCGTTGTTCGAACAATTGGTGAAGCAGAGCCGCAAGCTGCCGCCGGAGGTGTTGGCGACGTTGTCGGGCATCGACGATCCGTCGCGTCTTGCGGACTCCATCGCTGCGCACCTTTCCGTGCGCATGGCCGATAAACAGAAAGTGCTCGAAACCGCCGACGTCGCGCAGCGTCTCGAATTGCTCATCGGGCTCGTTGATGGCGAGATCGATTTGCAGCAGGTGGAAAAGCGCATCCGCGGCCGCGTGAAGTCGCAGATGGAAAAGAGCCAGCGCGAGTACTACCTCAACGAGCAGATGAAGGCGATCCAGAAGGAACTGGGCGAGGGCGAAGACAACCCGAACGAGCTCGAAGAGCTGCAGAAGAAAATCGAAGATTCGGGCATGCCCAAGCCGGTGCTCGCCAAGGCGCGCCAGGAATTCGGCAAGCTCCGTCAGATGTCGCCGATGTCCGCGGAAGCGACGGTCGTGCGCAACTATCTCGACTGGCTGATCGGCGTGCCGTGGAAAAAGCGCAGCAAGGTCCGCAAGGATCTCGCGCTCGCCCAAGAAGTGCTCGATGCCGATCACTTCGGTCTGGAGAAAGTCAAAGAGCGCATCCTCGAATACTTGGCCGTGCAGCAGCGCGTGAGCACCATGAAAGGCCCCATCCTGTGCCTAGTGGGTCCGCCTGGTGTGGGCAAGACGTCGCTCGGTCAATCGATCGCCAAGGCGACCAACCGCAAATTCGTTCGCATGAGCCTAGGCGGCGTGCGCGACGAAGCGGAAATTCGCGGTCATCGTCGTACCTACATCGGTTCGATGCCGGGTCGCATCGTGCAGAACATGAATAAGGTCGGATCGAAGAATCCGCTGTTCGTGCTGGACGAAATCGACAAAATGTCGATGGACTTCCGCGGCGATCCGTCGTCCGCGTTGTTGGAAGTGCTCGATCCGGAACAGAACCACACGTTCAACGATCACTATCTGGAAGTCGATCTCGATCTTTCCGAAGTGATGTGGATCGCGACGGCGAACTCGCTGAATATTCCGGGTCCGTTGCTGGATCGTATGGAAGTTATTCGCATCCCCGGTTACACCGAGGATGAGAAGCTCGCGATTGCGCAAAAGTACCTGCTGCCGAAGCAAATCAAGGCAAACGGTTTGAAGTCCGAAGAAGTGTCGGTCGATGAAGAAGCTGTACGCGACATCGTGCGTTACTACACGCGCGAATCGGGCGTGCGTAATCTGGAGCGCGAGATTTCCAAGATCTGCCGCAAAGTGGTCAAGCAGTTGACGCTGGGCGAGAGCAAGAAGAACGCGCAAGCCGCCAAAGCAGAGACGAAGAAAAAGTCGAAGCCGGCGGCACCGGATATGGTGCGTGTCACGTCCGAGAATCTCGAGAAATTCCTTGGCGTGCGCCGCTTCGATTTCGGTCGCAAAGAACTGCAGAACGAAGTCGGCCTGGTGACGGGTCTTGCGTGGACGCAGGTCGGTGGCGATTTGCTCAGCATCGAAGCCTCGATCGTTCCCGGTAAGGGACGTCAGGTGCATACCGGACAACTCGGCGACGTGATGAAGGAATCGATCCAAGCTGCGTTGTCGGTGGTGCGTGCGCGTGCCAGCCAACTCGGTATCGATCCGGATTTCCACGAGAAATACGACTTGCATATCCACGTACCGGAAGGCGCTACGCCGAAGGACGGCCCGAGCGCGGGTATTGCGATGTGCACGGCGTTGGTGTCGGCCTTGACGAAGGTGCCGGTGCGTTCCGAAGTGGCGATGACCGGCGAAATTACGCTGCGTGGCCGCGTGCTTCCGATCGGCGGATTGAAAGAGAAACTGCTCGCGGCGCATCGCGGCGGTATCACCACCGTGATCATTCCGGATGAGAACCGCAAGGATCTTGCGGACATTCCGGAAAACATCACCGGTTCGCTCGACATCCATCCGGTGCGTTGGATCGACGAAGTGCTCGACATCGCATTGGAACGTCCGCTGCAACCGCTGCCGGCAAAGGAAGCAGGCGAGGGCGCCGCGGCATCGGGTAGTGCGAGCGAGGGCGGTCCGCACGACGACAGTGCCGAAACACCGACACGCACGCACTAACTGCATCGTTACATCGGTGGTTTGCGATAGGCGACACGTTTGACGTGTCGCCTATTTCATGTAGGCCACGCATAACCAAATCGTTGTTACAGGACGTATCTAACGGTATGCAAAATGCGCGGTTGAACTTCCGCAATGCGTTGGTATCACTTGTATTGCGGACCCCGGGGGGCGCTGGTATAAAGGCTCACCGTCATCCTGAGGCCTCAGCCGATGCACAGCGATGCGGGATCGCGTGCCGACGCCTCTCATCCATCCATGATCCTTTCTCGCGTTGTCCCGTCCCCAACCTATCCGCGGGCCGAATATCTGTTTAAGGGAGTAACTCAATGAATAAAACCGATCTGATCAATGCCGTCGCCGAACAAGCCGAACTCACCAAGGCAGATGCAGGCCGTGCGCTTGAGGCGTTCTTCGAAACCGTGCAAAAAGCGCTGAAAAACGGCGACGACGTGTCGGTCGTCGGCTTTGGTACCTTCACCGTGCGCAGCCGCGCCGCCCGTACCGGCCGCAATCCCCGTACGAACGAAGAGATCAAGATCGCGGCCTCCAAGGTCCCGGCCTTCAAGGCTGGTAAGACGCTCAAGGACGCCCTAAACTAAGCGGCCCGCTAGGGTCTGGGTGCTTAGCTCAGCGGTAGAGCGTCGCCCTTACAAGGCGAGGGTCGTAGGTTCGATCCCTACAGCACCCACCAGAATGTGGAGCGGTAGTTCAGTCGGTTAGAATGCTGGCCTGTCACGCCGGAGGTCGCGGGTTCGAGTCCCGTCCGCTCCGCCACGGTTTGCAAGGGCGCCCGCGTGGCGCCCTTGTTGTTTAGGTAACGCGCGGTAACGCGCCAACGACATCGCGAGAAAAGCCAATGTTGCAGTCACTACGCGACAAAATGCATGGATGGCCAGCCATTGTGGTGCTGGGCGTAGCCGTTTTTGCGATGTCTTTCTTCGGCATTGAAGGCTACTTCAGCTCGCACATCGAAACCTTCGTCGCGAAGGTCGGCAAGCGCGAAGTCGATCAACAGAAATTTCAGGACACCATCAATCGCATTCGTCAGCAGCAGCGTGCGCAGCTGGGCGATCAATTCGATCCGAGCGTGTTCGAAAAACCAGAATTCAAGCAGCAGATCCTCGACGAGCTGATCGGTCAGCAACTGTTGCTGCAAGCTAACGAAGACCTCGGCATGCGCGTTTCGAATCAGGCATTGCGCGACGCCATCGCCTCAAATCCCATGTTCCAGGTCGACGGCAAATTCAACGCGGACATGTACCGTGCGCAGTTGGCATCCTCCGGCATGACGCCGGACATGTACCAGCAAAGTGTGGGCACGTCGCTGGAAAGCCAATTGCTGCCCGACGCTATCAGCGGCAGCACCATCGTGACGCCCGTCGAGATTGATCGCTATTTGGACGTCAAGCTTCAGCGTCGTGATATCCGCTATTTCGTGCTGCCGCGCCCGACCCCCTCGGACAGTCAGGTTACGGATGCACAGGTGCAGGATTACTACAAAGCGCACCAGTCCGATTTCATGAATGCGGAGCAGGTGTCGCTGAAATACATCGAAGTGAACGGCGCGGACCTGAAACCGGAAGCGCAGCCGACCGATGAAGATCTGCAGAAGCGCTACCAGTCCGAGCTCTCGCGCTTCGGCATGCCGGAAGAGCGCGAGGTTTCGCACATCCTGGTGAATGTGCCCAAGAACGCCACGCCGGCGCAGCAGAAAGCAGCGCTGGACAAGGCAGACAAGATCGCCTCCGAAGCAAACGCGGCCAACTTCGCCAAGCTGGCGCAGCAGGATTCGGACGACTTGGGTTCGAAGCTGCAAGGCGGCGATCTGGGCTGGCTGCAGAAGGGCGTGACGAACGCGGCGTTCGATTCGGCCATGTTCTCCATGCAGAAAGGGCAGATCTCCAAGCCGGTGTTGTCCGATGAGGGCTATCACATCATCTTCCTGCGCGACGTGCGCAGCGGCCAGACCAAGTCGTTCGCCGAAGTGCGCGATCAGCTTCTAAAGGAAGCGACGTCTTCCGACAGCGACCGTGTGTACAACGAAGCGGCTGGCAAGATGACCGATCTCACGTCGCAGAATCCGGGCTCGCTTGATCCGGCTGCGCAAGCATTGAAGCTGCAGGTTAAAGAAACGCCGCTATTTAGCCGTGCAGGCGCGCAAGACGCTGCTGCAAATCCCATCCTTGCCAACCCCAAAGTCATCGCCGCCGCGTTCTCCAATGACGTGCTGACGGCAGGCAACAATTCCGCCTTGATCAATCTGGGCAAGACCGATTCGATCATCGCGCGCGTGGACAAGCACGTGCCGGCGTCACCTAAGCCGATTGCGGAAGTGCATGACGCGATCGTGCAGAAGCTGCTCGACGAGCGTATCGCCGAAGCGGCGCATCAGAAGGCCGATGTGCTGGTGCAGCGTTTGAGCAAGGGCGAAGACCTCGTTGAGGTCGCCAAAGCGGAACACGCCGATTTGCAGACGGTGAATCAGGTACAGCGCGTTCAGCAGAACGTGCCGCAACCCGTGTTGATGCAAGCGTTCAAGACGCCGCATCCGGCTGCGGATGGAAAGTCGCAGTTTGCCGACGTGGAGTTGGACCATGGCACCTACGCCGTGCTGGCGGTCGACAAGGTCCAGGGCGGCGATCTTTCCAAGATGACGGCGGATGATCGTCAGCAGCTCTATCGCCAGATGATGCAAGCCTACGGCGGCGTGGAAACCCAGGGTTTCATCGACATGCTGAAGGCCGGAACCAAGGTTGAAATCGCCAAGGATCGTATGTAATCGCGGCGATCTTTGACTCAAAAAAAGCGGCTCTAAGAGCCGCTTTTTTTATGGGTGATGACCTGCGCGGACAATGCGAACGTTAGCGCGACTTGCCCGGTGGATCGATCTTCAATACTTGACCCGGCTTCAACGATTTGCCGCGTAGATTGTTCAAACGTTCCAGCGTGCTGACACTCACGGAATAGTGATGCGCGATCTGCCAAAGACTCTCGCCGGAGCGAACAACGTGCGTACGCGCATGCTGGGACGGTTTCGCCTGCGCCGTGTTGTCGTTTTGCGGATCGGCCGAATCGTCCGCATACACGCTCGGCAACGGCGCATCCGACGACTCGCTCGCCGTCATGCTCTGATCGTCCGATGTTTGCATGGCGCTGCGAAAAAGCTCCGCATTGCGATGCGGTAGCAGTAGATGCGTGCTCGTATCGGTCGTGAGGAAATCGCCTTGCAGCGCCGGGTTCAAACGCTTGAGCGTGTCCGTCTGCATGCCGGCGTGACCGGCGGCGGTCGATAGCGTCATGCCGTGGCTGACTTCCACGGTTTCCAAATGCTGATCGCTGGGAAGGCTCGGTAGCTCGACATGGAAGCGCGACGGTTCGCGCACCACGCACGAAATGGCCAGTAACTTGGTGAGGTGTTCACGCGTGATGCGGGGAACCGGCAGCTTTGGAATAGCCGGCTCATCCGGCGGCATGCCATGTTGCTGCACGAGTCGCTGGATGCCGAACTCGCCGCGATTGTAGGCGTAGTCGACCAAGCGCCAATCATGCAACTCGTTGTGATAATCGCGCAGCATGCGCATGACACCGTCCGTCGAGGCGGATGTGTCCAGACGGCCGTCGTAGCGATGATCGACATGCAAGCCCATCACGTGCGCCGTGCTTTGCACAAGCTGCCACATGCCCGCCGGTGAATTGCGATGCCCGGGTACGGGCCGATATTGGCTTTCCACCCACGGCAATAACACGAATTCGCCCGCGACGCCGAATTTTTCGGCGGATTGTTGCACGTACACCAATTGCGGCAGCGCTTCTTTCATCTGAGCTTCGAAGCGCTGGGGGTTTTGCGTGTAGCGACGCGCCCACGTCATGATCTGCGGATCCGCATCGCAGTCGGACATGGCAAAGCTACCGCGCAGCTTGTCCCAAACCGGCGCCGACGCTTCGCTCGGCGAAGTCGTTTGCACAGGCACAACGGATGGCGTAGCTGCGGGAGCAACTTCCAACCCGCCAGATGGCGCAGCGACTTTGGGCGGCTTCGACGGATTGTTGATCGGTGGCGTTGCGCATGCGGTCAGCAGCGATGCAAGCGCAATAGGAAGAAGTCGACGCCTATGTTTCATGCGCGAAAGTCATCCTTGGCGGCGCGCAAGGCTGCAAAGCGCGCGACCGGATCGTTTTGAGCGCCGTGCTCGCCACACCAGCGAATTACGCTGTCGCTGTCTACGCGCAAGAAAGGATTGCAGGCAAGTTCGCTCGCCAGGGTCGCTGGCACGCTGGGTTGTTGTGCTGCGCGGAGTTTCGCTACGTCGTCCAAACGCCGCTTCAGCTCGACGTTATCGGGCTCCACGGTTAGCGCGAAGCGCCCGTTCGCCGCCGTGTATTCGTGACCGCAACACACCAACGTGTCGCCCGGCAGCGATGCGAGTCGCTGCAGCGAGGACAGCATCTGTGCGGGCGTGCCTTCGAACAAGCGCCCGCAGCCGAGGCTGAAAAGCGTGTCGCCACAAAGCAATACGCTTTCGCCTGCATACACGATGTGGCTCAGCGTATGCCCAGGTACAGCCATTACACGAAATCGTGCAGCGGGGTGTTGCAAGGTAACGGTGTCGCCATCATGGACGCGATGCGTCGCGACGGCGATTCGCGCGTCGTCGGGTGCGTACACCGGTACGCCGTGCGTTTCAGCCAACTCGCCCGCACCGCCGATGTGATCGTTGTGGTGATGCGTGAGCAGGATCGCGCACAGCTTCAAGCCGCGTGCGCGCATCGCTGCGTCGACCGGCGCGGATTCGCCGGGATCGACGACGATGGCCTGACCGTGGTCATCGTGCAGAAGCCAGATGTAATTGTCGGCAAGCGCCGGTAACGGTACGACGTGCAAGGCGAACTCCGCTCTGTTTTCGTATCGACTGACGCAGGCGTCCTGCTTGCGCGTGGCCGCCGACTATAAGGCTCACGGCAGCCATGATCGTTAGTTCTGCGTTAAACGAAATATTGTGCGAACGCTGTTATGCAATGGTTCGTCTTTGTCGGGCCAACCGCTAAACTCTGGCTGTACGTTTTTAACAGGCCTTGGTTGATGCGACAGCGCGCCCACGATATCTATGCCAGTGCGCCCATGCGTCATCTGCTGGCCGATGAAACGGTCGCGTATATGCCCGATGTGCGCCGTTGTTCAGGCTCCCGCGCCTTGCTGTTGTCGGCCGCCGCGCACGACGAGCCACCGAATCCCCCCTATTTGGGCCAGTGGGTGACGCTGCGGCTCGCCGAAGGACGACTGGCTGGTGACCTTTCTGCCAGCGCCGATGAGCCGCTGCCGTTCCTGGACGAAACGTTCGACCTGATCCTGCTGCGGCACGCGCTGGAGCTGGCGCCGCGATTGCTGGCCGATATCGTGCGCGTGCTCGCTCCCGGCGGCGTGCTCGTGCTTACGGGCGTCAGTCCGTTGAGCGGGTGGACGCCATGGTGGCTGTGGCGCACGCGGGGCAGTGCGACGCACGCCAGATCGCCCATTGAGGTCGCCGCGCGCCTTCGTCGCACCGAAGTGCAGATAGAGCGGGTGCAGCGGGTCGGCAAGTTGCTGCCCTTGTCCTCGGCCGCGCTGGACGGCTCACCGGGCTGGCTGGGCGGCGGCTACGTGCTGGTCGCGCGCAAGAAGGGCCCTGCAAGCGTCCCGACGCGTCTGCGGCCTAAACCGATGACCGCGCGCGTGGGCGCTGGCCTTGCGCCGGGCGCGCGGCGCAGCTCGGTCAGCTGAAGATCGTCGACAACAACACCATCAGGAAAACGGAGCGGAACGAGTGGCGGATGTGGAAGCGTTTACCGACGGCGCGTGCCTCGGCAATCCTGGCCCGGGAGGATGGGCTGCTTTGCTGAGAGCGAAGGGCACCGAACGGTTATTGAGCGGCGGCGAAGCGCAAACCACCAACAACCGCATGGAGCTGCTCGCTGCCATCAGCGCACTGGAAGCACTCAAGCGGCCTTGCCAAGTCGTGGTGACCACGGATTCTCGCTATGTCATGCAAGGCATCGAAGAATGGGTGCCGCGCTGGATCAAAAATGGCTGGCGCACGGCCGACAAAAAGCCGGTGAAGAATCAGGATCTTTGGGAACGCTTGGCCGCAGCCGCCGCGCGTCATCAGGTGACATGGAAATGGGTGCGCGGCCACAGCGGTCACGATGAAAACGAACGCGTGGATCAGGCTGCGCGCGAGCAAGCAGAGCAATTTCGGATGACGCCATGAGACAAATCGTTCTCGATACGGAAACCACGGGTCTGGAGGTTCGTCAGGGGCATCGCCTGATCGAAATCGCGTGTGTCGAGATGGTGGAGCGCCGGCTGACCGGACGTCACTATCAAACGTACCTTAATCCCGATCGCGCGATCGACGAAGGCGCGCGCGAAGTCACCGGTATCGCGGATGAATTCCTGCTCGACAAGCCACGCTTTCACGAGATCGTGGATGAATTTCTCGCGTTCATCGATGGCGCCGAACTGATCATTCACAACGCGGCGTTCGACGTCGGATTTATCGACGCGGAACTTGCGCGCGCCGGTGAGCAGTTCGGGCGGCTTCGCGATCGCAATTCCGTATTGGACACGCTGGCGATGGCGCGCGAGCGCTACCCAGGCCAGCGCAATAGCTTGGATGCGCTGTGCAAGCGTCTCGGTGTCGACAACTCAGCGCGCGATCTACACGGCGGCCTGATCGACGCGCAGTTGCTCGCGGACGTCTATCTGGCGATGACGTCCGGTCAAGTCGTGCTGGATTTGGGCTTCGAAGGCAAAGCCGATAGCGGCGTGCGCGCCGTGATCGCGCCGGTGGTATTGGCGCGTCGTCCTCGCGTGCTGCGCGCGAATGAGCAAGAAACCGGCGCGCACTTGCAACGCCTCGATGCGCTGGACAAAAGCGCCGGCGGTCAATCCGTGTGGCGAAAGCAGGAGTCGGAATCCTGAGTCGCGAATTCGCTAGTGGATGCGCGCCAAGATCGCGGTGATATTGTCGCTGCCGCCGCCCTCAAGCGCGGCCAGCAGTAAATGATCCAGGCACTCCTGCGCGGCCAAATCGGTGCGACCGATGATCCGCGCAATGCCGGCATCGTCCACTTCTTCGGTGAGTCCATCGCTGCACAACAAGAAACTTATGCCGACTTCAAGCTGGCCTTTTGCCATGCTGATATGCAATTGGTCGAGCGCGGTGATGCCTAGCGCCTGGGTGAGAATATTGCGCTGTGGATGGCGTTTGGCTTGCGCTTCGTCGATCGCGCCGGCTTCAACGAGTTGCTGCACCAACGAATGATCGTGGCTGATCTGGTGCAAACCGTTTTTCCATTGATAGATGCGGCTGTCGCCCACCCACGCTACCTCGTAGCCTTGTTCGGAAAAACGGATCGCCGCGACGGTAGTGCCCATCGGCAGCGCATCGTCATAGCGTTGCGCATGTTCCAACAAGCGCGCAGCCGCGACGTGCACGGCTTCCGCGAGCGACTTTCCGTTGCGGATGGCTCCAACGATGGTGTCGCGCGCCAACGCCGAAGCTACTTCGCCATGCTGGTGTCCGCCCATGCCGTCGGCAACTAAAAACAAGCCGAGCGATGCGTCGGCGTAGTAGGTGTCTTCGTTGCGCGTGCGGCGCAATCCGACATGGGTTCCGTGTCCAAATTCGATCATGGGTGTCCGCCGGGTGGATGGGCGCAGCATGACGGATGTGGGGGTGTGGCGCAAAAGATTTGGGGCATCATGAATTGTGTATGCGCCATGGTTGAGCTACTTCGTACTTTTTATCGCGAGGCCATACTTCTCGTGCGTTGGGTGGGATTGTTCGGCCCTTCCCTGGGCCTCACCCCTCCGCGCTATGCGCTCCGGGGCCAGCCTTCGGCTGTCCAAATTTGTTCCTGACAAATTGTGCTCGGTCCATCCATGGGCCTCGCCCCTTCGCGCTATGCGCTACGGGGCCAACCTTCGGTTGTCCAAATTTGCTCCAGGCAAATTTGTGTCGAACCGTATGGGTTCTCATCGGGCCACCCTCTCCGCCACATAAAAAAACGCCCTCTAGGGGCGTTTTTTTATGTGGCGGAGAGGGTGGGATTCGAACCCACGGTGCGCTTACACGCACGCCTGATTTCGAGTCAGGTACATTCGACCACTCTGCCACCTCTCCGAAAAGGTGCGCGTTGGTCAGCGCGAGCCGAACATGATACGTGGTGGGCTGGGTTGTGACAACTGGCTGGAGGGGTTATTCCGCGCCGGATTTGCTTGGCGGGGCAGGAGCTTGGTCTAGCGCAGCTGTGAGGCGATGCGTTCGGGGCAGGAAGTGGTGATCGGGATCGAACGACAAGGCTACGTAGCGGGAGCGGCCGACGATTTCGTTGCGCGGGAAAAAGCCGAAGTAGCGCGAGTCCTCGCTGTTGTCGCGGTTGTCTCCCATCAAGAGGTATTGGCCGGCGGGGACGGTGACGGGGCCAAAATCGCGCATCTCACTGGGAAAGTAGAGCGAAAGACGGATCAGGTGCTGCATGGCGCCCCATCGCTCGACTTCGTAACGCGCGGGGTCTCGCAGATCGTCGTGAATGCCTGCCACGGCGGCAGGGGCGTAGCGGGCGGCCGTGCCGTTCACATAGAGCACGTTGCCGCGCAGTGCGATCTGGTCGCCGGGGACGCCGATAACGCGTTTCACCAGTCGTTCCTTCGCGGCGTGCGAATCGAGCACGACGATGTCGCCGCGCTTGGGGTCGGCGAGATGGATCAACGACAGGTGCGTGAATGGCACGCGGATGTCGTAGGCGGCTTTGTCGACGAAGATGCGATCCCCGATTTGTATGGTCGGTTGCATCGAGCCCGTGGGCACCACGCTCCAATCCGCGAAGGCGCTGCGAAACATCAGCATGCCCAGCATGAAGGCGATAAATCCTTTGTTGCTGGCGAGGAAAGACCACAGCTTGCGCATGACAAACCCCTTGGCGGCGAGGACGGCGTTCCTTGATAAAAAGGACATCGCAAACGTGGCGTAGTTTCTCGGCGCCCAAAAAGAAACGGGGCGATGTCGCCATCGCCCCGTTCGATCTTGCGCCGCTTAGCCGGCCTTTTTCTTCGCCAGTCGCAGCCAGGTGTCGACCACGGTATCGGGATTCAGCGACACCGATTCGATGCCCTGATCCATCAACCATTCGGCCAGATCCGGATGATCGGAAGGACCCTGGCCGCAAATGCCGACGTATTTGCCGCGCGCGCGCGCCGTCTTGATCGCCATCGAGAGCAGTTTTTTCACCGCCGCATCGCGCTCGTCGAAGAGGTGAGCGACGACACTTGAATCGCGATCCAAACCAAGCGTGAGTTGGGTGAGATCGTTCGAGCCGATCGAGAAGCCGTCGAAGATATCGAGGAACTCATCGGCGAGCAGCGCGTTGGACGGCAGTTCGCACATCATGATGATCTTCAGATCGTGCTCGCCTTGCTTGAGCCCGTTTTTGTCGAGCACCTCGACCACTTTGCGACCTTCGCCAAGCGTGCGCACGAACGGAATCATCACCCAAACGTTGGTGAGTCCCATCACTTCGCGCACGCGCTTTACGGCCTTGCATTCCAGGCTGAACGATTCGGCGAATCCGGCGTCGACATAACGGCTGGCGCCGCGATAGCCGATCATCGGATTCTCTTCGTGCGGCTCGTAGCGTTGGCCGCCGAGCAGGTTGGCGTATTCGTTGGATTTGAAATCCGACAGACGCACGATCACCGGCTTGGGGTACACCGACGCAGCAATCGTGGCGATACCTTCGGCGAGGCGATCGACATAGAAGCTCACCGGGTCTTTGTATCCGGCAATGCGCGCGTCGATTTTTGCCTTGGTTTCGGCGTCCTGCTTGTTGTATTCGAGCAGCGCTTTCGGATGTACGCCGATGTGGCTGGCGATGATCATTTCCAAACGCGCAAGACCGATGCCGGCGTTCGGCAGCATGCCGAAGTCGAACGCGCGCTCGGGGTTGGCGACGTTCATCATGATCTTGAGCGGCGCTTCGGGCATCGCGCCGAGATCGGCGGTGACGCGGTCGAATTTCAACAGGCCTTCGTAGATCGTGCCGGTATCGCCTTCGGCGCAAGAAACCGTCACTTCATGATCGTCCGGAATGGTATCGAGCGCGTTGCCGGTGCCAACCACGGCGGGCACGCCCAGCTCGCGCGCAATGATCGCGGCGTGACACGTGCGTCCGCCGCGATTGGTCACAATCGCCGACGCGCGCTTCATCACCGGCTCCCAATCGGGATCGGTCATGTCGGCAATCAGCACGTCGCCGGGCTGCACTTTATTCATATCGGCAAGGGAACGAATCACGCGCGCTTTGCCGGAGCCGATCTTCTGGCCGATGGCGCGACCTTCCGCCAGTACTTTGCCTTTTTCGGCCAGATGAAAGCGTTCCAGCTGCGTGGCGTGCGCGCGGGATTTCACGGTTTCGGGACGCGCTTGCACGATGTACAGCTTGCCGGTGTTGCCGTCCTTCGCCCATTCGATATCCATGGGGCGCTTGTAGTGTTGCTCGATCACCAGAGACTGCTTCGCCAATTCCTGCACGTCTTCGTCGGTGATGCAGAAGCGGTTGCGGTCGGAGGCCGGCGTTTCTTCGACGCGAACGCGCTCGCCGGGTTTGGTGGAATACACCATGCGCTGTTGCTTGGCGCCAAGGCTGCGGCGCAGTACGGCGGGCTTGCCGTCTTTCAGTGTGGGTTTGAAGACGTAGAACTCATCGGGATTCACCGCGCCTTGCACCACCATTTCGCCCAGGCCGTAGCTGCCGGTGACGAACACCACGTCGCGGAAACCCGATTCGGTGTCGAGCGTAAACAGCACGCCGGATGCGCCGATATCCGAGCGCACCATCAACTGCACGCCGGCCGAAAGGAATACGTCTTCGTGCTTGAAGCCGTGGTGCACGCGATACGCAATCGCGCGGTCGTTATAAAGCGACGCAAAAACTTCTTTCACCTTATGCAACACATCGTCGATACCGACGACGTTGAGGAAGGTTTCCTGCTGGCCGGCGAAGGATGCGTCCGGCAAATCTTCCGCGGTGGCGGACGAGCGCACAGCCACTGCGATATTGTCGGCGCCCGCGTCTTTGCACAATTTGGCGTATGCGTCGCGAATCGCGTTTTCGAGTTCGGCGGGCAGGGCGGTGTCGACAATCCAGCCGCGAATTTCCTTGCCGCCGGCGACCAGTGCATCGACGTCGTCGACGTCCAGCGTGGATAGGCGATCGGCGATCCGCTTGGCCAAGCCGCTTTTTTCCAGGTACTCCTGGAAGGCGTCGGCGGTGGTCGCAAATCCGCCGGGTACGGACACCCCGAGCTGGGCCAGGTTGCCGATCATCTCGCCGAGCGACGCATTTTTGCCGCCGACCTTGGCAAGGTCGGTCATGCGCAGTTGGTCGAGCCAAAGCACCAGGTCGTTCAAGGGCGTCTCCTCAAGAGCTTATAAAAGAATAGAAAAGCGGGGAGCGGGCGCGCAGTCATAGCGGTCGCATAAGATTGGTATTGTCCGCTGTCGATGGTGCGCGGCACAAGAAGACCATTGCCGTTCTTCGGCACGCCAGCTGCATACCAGTCAGGTGAAAGTCAATCAAAGACAGGGGTTCTTGCTTGGGTTATGGTGCAAGGCAAGGATCACCATATCCCATGGAAAACGCATGCAACGCTCGGTTTTTTTCATCTCCGATTCCACTGGTATTACGGCCGAAACCATTGGCAACAGCATCCTTGCGCAATTTGAGGGGGTGCAGTTCGAAAGGCATCGCCTGCCGTTTATCGACGATCCGCATAAGGCGGAGAATGCCGCGTTGCGCATCAAGACCCGGTATGCGCAGAGCGGTCAGCGGCCGATCGTGGTTAACACCATGGCCGATCCGGCGTTGTGTGAGATCGTGGCGTCCAGCGGCGCGCTGATGCTGGATGTGTTCGCGCCGTTTATCGGCCCGTTGGAGGACGAACTGGGCACGCGACATTCGGGCGCGGTAAATCGCTCCCACGGTCTGGTGGATTTCGCCAAGTACGAGGCGCGCATCAACGCGACCAACTATGCGTTGAGCCATGACGACGGTATTTCGGTGGATTACGCGCAGGCGGATCTGATTCTGGTCGGCGTATCCCGCTCCGGCAAAACGCCGACCTGTCTGTACATGGCCTTGCATTACGGCATCAGCGCCGCCAATTACCCTCTGACCGACGACGACCTGGACAAGCTGGAACTGCCCTCCCGCTTGCGCAATCACAAACATCGCCTGTTCGGCCTCACGATCGAACCCACGCGCTTGGCGCAGATTCGCCAGGAACGCCGCCCAGGCAGCCGATACGCGGAGTTGAAGCAATGCCGCTGGGAGCTGGAGCAGGCGGAAAGGCTGATGCGCCAAGCCGGCATCCAGTACCTCAACACAACGCACGTGTCGATCGAGGAGATTGCGAGCAAAATCCTCGATCAATTTGGCATCGACAAAACCATGTTTTGATGGAGACTGTTCCCACCTTATGAGTGCCGTACTCGACCGCCGTACCGCTTTGCTGCCAGGACGTTTTGAGTTCCTGATGGGGCTCTATGCCGAAAATTATCATCGGCTAACGCGTTTGTTCGAGCCGCAGAAGCTGGAGGTGGGCGACTACGTGTCGGATATCGACGACGGACTTCCCGTGCACCTGGTGCTGCAAGAACGTCATCCCTACACGCTTGAGCTTGAGCTCACGTACGGGTTCGTCGATACGCAGACCGGTCGTCGCGCGCCATCCGCGCAGTTGCGCATGTATAGCGATGCGCATGTGGCGGAAGCCTTGCATTGCCATCCCGGCCGCCACTTGTGGCAAGTGTTAGGACCGTTTCCGCCGGCACACACCGTGTTCCAACATCGGCTGCAGATGAACAGCTTTCTCACCCGCTGGCTCGAATATCTGGTGGAGCAGGGGCATTCGGCCGGCACGCTGGAACGCGTGACCAAATAGCGCGAAACGCGCCGAATCGCAGGCAACAAAAAAGCCCGCTTGCGCGAGCTTCTTCAAGACAGTGGCGGAGCGGACGGGACTCGAACCCGCGACCTCCGGCGTGACAGGCCAGCATTCTAACCGACTGAACTACCGCTCCGCGTTGTACTGCTTCTTTCCAACTTTCCAACACACTAAGTCCATTTCCACTTCGTGCCGTTTCCGGTTTGAAGTGGCGTCCCCACGGGGATTCGAACCCCGGTCGCCACCGTGAAAGGGTGATGTCCTAGGCCTCTAGACGATGGGGACGTATGTGTTGGTGGAGCCAGCCGGGATCGAACCGGCGACCTCTTGCATGCCATGCAAGCGCTCTCCCAGCTGAGCTATGGCCCCGCCGCTGGAAGCAAGAAAGAATAGGGTGGGTTCGGATTTCCGTCAAGCTTTTTTTACAAGAAAAATCACGTTGCATGAACCCATTCAGACGGGCGGCAAGCGCGTTGCTTCGGTTTAAGCTGTGAGCGAAACATCGTGATGAGAGCGGCATGCACGACATCGGTTTTATTCGCGACCTTGCGCTAGTGATGCTCGTGGCTGGCGCCACGACAATCCTATTTCAACGGCTGCGCCTGCCTGTGCTTCCCGGATACATTTTGGCCGGCATGGTGATCGGTCCGCATACGCCAGGCGTGTTGGTCAACGATCCGCGCGCGATTTCCGATATCTCCAATTTGGGCGTGGTTTTGTTGATGTTCACGCTCGGACTTGAGTTCAGTGTGCGCAAGTTGCGCCAAGTGGGCGGCACGTTGTTGCTGGTCACCGTGATCGAAGTGGGATTCATGTTGTGGGTGGGCTATCAGCTAGGCCTGCTGTTCGGGTGGGGCGGACGAAGCGCGTTGTTTCTCGGCGCGATCATGGCGTTGTCGTCCACCATGGTGGCGACGCGCGCGTTGATGGAAAACGGCTTCAGTCAGTGGCCGTTCGCGCGTTTGGTGATCGGCATGTTGGTCGCCGAAGATATGCTGGCCATCGTGCTGCTGACATTGCTCACTGCCATCGCCATCAGCGGAACGGTGGAAACCGAAGCGGCTTTTACGGTGGTCGGGCATTTGGGTTTGTTTGTCGTGGCCGGGATGATCGTTGGCCTGTTGTTGCTGCCGCGGTTGGTGGATTACGTCGCACGATTTGATCGCGATGAAACCCTTTTGGTCAGTGTTCTTGGCATCTGCTTCGGCACCAGCTTGTTGGCCGCATGGTTGGGTTTCAGCGTTGCGTTGGGCGCGTTTCTCGCTGGCGCCGTGGTCGCCGAAGCGCGTAGCGCGCCGCGCATCGTGCATTTGGTGGAGCCGTTGCGCGACATGTTTGCGGCGCTGTTTTTCGTGGCGATCGGCCTCAAGATCGATCCATCTCAGTTGGTGCATTACGCGCTTCCTGCCGTGCTAATCGCGGTGACGGTGATGCTTGGCAAAAGCATTGTCTGCAGCGTCGGCATGTTCTTTATCGGTCACGACTTGCGTACGTCGTTGCGCGCGGGACTCTGCATGGCGCAGATCGGCGAGTTCTCGTTCGTCATCGCGGCGCTCGGCCTTACGTTGCGTGCGGTCGACGATTTTATTTATCCGACGGCGGTGGCTACGGCGCTGATCTGCATGGTGGTGTCGCCTTATTTGCTGCGCGGCGCCGATCTCATCGCCAATGGGGGGCGGCGCATTATTCCCCGTCCTTTGCGTTTGTTGATCACCAGCTACAGCGGCTGGTTGGAGAATCTGCGTCCCGTCGACGAGAACGCGATGGTGGCGCGCATGTTTCGCCGTTTGCTCTGGCATATCGCGGTGAACATCGCGCTCGTCGTGACGTTGTTCGTGATTGGCGCTTACGTCAACGCGCATAACGCCGCCTGGTTCGAACAATGGGGACTAAGCCGCGACATGCGTCATTCGCTGATCTGGGCGTGCGCGCTGTTTGTATCGCTGCCGTTGTTGATTGCGGTGTATCGCAAAGCGGAAGCCTTGGGCATGCTGCTTGCGGAATTGGGAATCAGCGAGCGCCTGGCCGGCTCCTACACGCGCGCCATTCGGCAGGTTCTTGCGAAATTGATTCCGCTGGCGACGCTATTGGCGCTGGCACTTCTCGTCGGCGTACTTGGATCGACGATTTTGCCGCCGCGTGGTGTAGCGCTTTCGCTCATTGCGGTGTGCGTAATTCTCGCAATCGTGCTCTGGCGTGGGTTAGTCAAAGTCCATGCGAGATTGCAGGCAGCATTGCGAGAAACGCTGGAAAAGCCTTCATCTTCCCCTAACGAACCCAGCTGAATGAGGCCTCACGCACGCTTATTCGCATGAACTTTTCCCAGCATGAACGGTCTAGTTCGAATCGTCGTTGCCAAGACCGGACTGGACACCGCACAATGCGGGGCCAGCCTCCATTTGGGGGGAGGTCCGGCCGGTACGCCGGCTTATTCCATAATCTAGGGAGTTCCAAATGAAGCAATTTCTGCGACCCACGCTGACGGCGGCCGCCCTGGCTGTTGCGCTGGGCATGACCGCTGGCGCGCAGGCCCAGACGTCCAGCAGCACCGGCGCGACCGGTACGGTTGACAAGATCAAGGCCAGCACCGTGGTCGGCTATGAACTGGCCGGTTCCGTTCCCCCGATCATGCGTGAAGCCGTGGATCCGGCGACTGTCGCGAAGGCCGTCCAAGACGCGCTCTCCGGCAAAAAGCCGCCGATGTCCGAGCAGGAATTCAATTCCACCGCTCAGGCTTTCGAAGCGCAGCTGCGCGCCAAGGCTAAGACGGAATTCGACGCCGCTTCGGCCAAGAACAAGACCGAAGGCGATGCTTATCTCGCCAAGAACAAGTCCGCTGCCGGCGTGAAGACCACCGCTTCGGGCCTGCAGTACCAGGTGCTCTCGCAGGGTACCGGCGCACGTCCAGGTCCGAACGACACCGTGAAGGTGAACTACACGGGCACGTTCGTGAATGGCGAAGTGTTCGACAGCTCGTCGAAGAACAATCCGCCGGGACCGACCGCGATTCCGCTCGCTCGCGTGATCCCCGGTTTCCGCGAAGGTCTGCAGTTGATGCAGGTTGGCGGTCACTACAAGTTCTTCATCCCGCCGAACCTGGCTTATGGTTCGGAGCCGAACCGTCCGTTCCCGCCGAATGCCACGTTGATCTTCGACGTGACCTTGGTGAGCACCGGTCCGACGCCGGCCAGTGCGCAGCAAGCACCGCAGGGTGGCGAACCCGCCGGTGGCGGTCAGTAATAGCTGCCGCATAAAGCTCGAACTTGAACGGGGCGCGAACGAATCGCGCCCCGTTTGTTTTTTGGCCCCTTTAAGCGGCCGACGTTGACATAAGCGTTTCTTTTGAGGCTGTTAAAATCGCGCTCCCCCCGAAGAAGGCTGATTCGACACGATGAAAGTCACCATATTTGGTACCGGCTACGTGGGCCTCGTTACCGGAGCCTGCCTGGCCGAGATGGGTAACCATGTCGTTTGTGTAGATATCGATGAAAACAAAGTCGCGCGTCTTCGTCGCGGCGAAATACCTATTTTTGAGCCCGGCCTCGAACCTATCGTTCGACGCAACCACGCTAACGGACAACTCGAGTTCACCACCGATGCGGCTACCGCGACGGCGCATGCGCAAATCATTTTTATCGCGGTGGGAACACCGCCGGATGAAGACGGCAGCGCCGATCTGCAATATGTATTGAGCGTCGCCAAATCCGTCGGTCGGCATTTGGATCGTTATGCGGTGATCGTCAATAAATCCACGGTGCCTGTCGGTACGGCGGATCGCGTACGTGAAGCGGTCGCGGCGGAACTCTCCGCGCGTGGCGCCGATGTCGAGTTCGATGTGGCGTCCAATCCGGAGTTTTTGAAAGAAGGCGATGCGGTGGAAGATTGCTTGCGCCCCGATCGCATCGTGATCGGCAGCTCGAGCGCGCGCGCCATCAGCATGCTGCGCAAACTTTACGCGCCCTTTAATCGCAATCACGATCGCGCTGTCGTCATGGATGTGCGCTCGGCCGAGCTCACCAAATATGCGGCCAATGCGATGTTGGCGACCAAGATCAGCTTTATGAACGAGATCGCCAATATTGCCGAGCGTGTGGGTGCCGACATCGAGCAGGTACGCCAAGGTATCGGTTCGGATCCGCGTATCGGGTATCACTTTATTTATCCCGGCGCCGGTTATGGCGGTTCGTGTTTTCCGAAAGATGTGCAAGCGTTGGAGCGTACGGCGCGCGGGGTGGGCTACAGCGCGCGCTTGCTTGAAGCGGTCGAATCGGTCAATCACGATCAGAAAGTGAAGCTTTTCGATTTCATCTCGCGTCATTTCAACGGGAATGTGCGTGGGCGCACCATCGCGCTTTGGGGATTGGCTTTCAAACCCAACACGGACGACATGCGCGAAGCGTCGAGTCGTCGACTGATGGAGTCGTTGTGGGAAGCCGGCGCCAAGGTTCGTGCTTACGACCCGGAAGCGCGCGACGAAACGCGTCGTCTGTATGGCGAGCGCGAGGATCTGGTGTTGTGCGACAGCGCCTATCAAACCCTCGACGGTGCGGACGTGTTGGCGATCGTGACCGAATGGAAGGCGTTCCGCAGTCCGGATTTCGTGCGGATTCGCGCGACGCTCAAAGAGCCGGCCATCTTCGACGGGCGGAACATGTATGAGCCTGCAGTTGTCGAAGAAGCCGGTTTGGCTTATTACGGCATCGGTCGCGGGCGCAGCGTGGCGCAGCCAGGTTAACCATGAGCAACACCGAGCAACGTCTCACGGAGCTGGAAGTTCGGCTCGCTTTTATCGATGATGCCGTCCAGGCATTGGTGGCGGCTGATGCGGATCAGTCGCTACGTCTTGTCGCGCTGGAACGGATGGTGCGCGAACTTCGCAACGAACTGGAAACGGTGCGGGCGGGGCAGGCGCACGACCCGCATAGCGAACCGCCGCCGCCGCACTATTGAAAAACGTAACAGGTAGAACCGGATTTCGATCATGGTCGATTCATTGCGAGATCAACTCCTCAAGAGCGGCATCGTCAAGCAGCTCAAAGAGGAACAACGTAAGTCAGCACCCGCGCCAAAACCGAACACATCGTTCGCCAAGGGCAAGCCGCCGCACAAGCCAAGGCCTCCCCGCAGCGATGCAGAGATCGATCTGGCCAAAGCCTATGCCGTGCGTGCGCAGACCGAGGCGGCCGAACGCAAGCGCGCCGAACAGGAAGCGGCCGAATTGGCGCGTGTGAAGCGCGAACGCAAGGCGAAAGTGCACAAGCTGCTTGACGGCGCTGCACTCAACAAGGCCGATGCCGATCAAGTGCGTCATTTCGAATACGGCGGCAAGATTCGTCGCGTGTATGTGGATGCTTTGCAGCTTGCCGATCTCAACGCCGGCAAGCTCGGTGTCATCCAGAATGGCGGGCGCTATGTGTTGGTCACCCAAGCAGTGGCCGAACAAGTGCGCGATGTCGATGCGCATTTGGTCGCGCTCTTGGTCGACCCCGCGGCGGCCGGCGTGGATGAAGACGGCGTGCCTACTGATCTGATGTGGTGAAAAAAAGCCGGGTTTTGCCCGGCTTTTTTCCCGAAGAAGCGTCTAGCTTGCTGAGGGGAATTCAAAGCCGCTTTGTTTCAGCGCCGGGTGATCCCATCCGTTTTTCGGCGTGAAACGTTCGCCGTAGCGCTTCGACAGCGCTTCGAGTTTTTGTTGGATTTTCCCCGCGCCTTCGCTGCGTACGAATTGGATCGGGCCGCCGCGGAATGGCGCAAAACCGGTGCCGAAAATAACGCCGGCGTCGAGCAGGTCGGCATCGTCCACGATGTTGTCGCCCAGGCATGCGACGGCCTCGTTCACCATGGCGAGAATCATGCGATCTTGCAGATCCGGTGGCGGCGTGTAGTCGGCATCGACTTCGGGTTTTTGCGGTTTGCCGTCCTGCCAGGTGTACAAGCCTTGGCCATCCTTCTTGCCGCGCTTGCCGGCTTGGAGTTTGTCTTCCAGGCCCGGCGGAAGCTCCAGTCCCAGGAACGGCGCAAGCTCTTTGCCGACCGACGCGCACACGTCGAGGCCGACGGTGTCGGCCAGCTCGATCGGTCCCATCGGCATGCCGAAGGCTTTGGCGGTTTTGTCGAGGATCGGGCCCGGCACGCCTTCGCTGTAAAGGCGCAGGGCTTCCAGCAAGTAGGGCATCAGGATGCGATTCACAAGGAAACCCGGCGTGCCCTTGACCGCCACCGGCAGCTTGCCGATCGCCTTGCAGAACGCCATTGCGCGTTTTTCGATGGCGGGATCAAGTCGATCATGACGCACCACTTCCACCAGCGGCATTTGCGCGACGGGATTGAAGAAGTGCAAGCCGAGAAAACGCTGCGGCGCCGTCAGTCGCTTGCGCAGTTCGTCCAGCGGAATGGACGAGGTATTGGTAGCGAGGATGCCGCTTGCGCCGAGCTGCGGTTCGATCGTCGCGTACAGCGCTTCTTTCGCGTCCGGGTTTTCGAAAATTGCTTCGATGGCGAGATCGGCTTGCGCGATGCCGGCGCCTTCCACATCCGCGCGCAGACGGCGACGCGTTTCTTCAACCTTTTCCGGTGTTTTCAATTTCTTTTCGTACAGCGCTTGCGCGCGATCCAACGCGGGTTGGATGTACTGCATCTCGCGATCTTGCAGCGTAACGTCGAAACCTTTGAATGCCGCCCACGCTGCGATGTCGCCTCCCATCACCCCGGCGCCGACCACGTGGATATGACGAATGCCTGCATCGATACCGCCACCTTGCCCTTTGAGGCGTTCCTGCAAAAAGAAAATGCGGATGAGGTTTTGAGCGGTGGGCGTTTGCGCGAGTTTCGCCACCGAGCGCGCTTCCAGCTTCAAACGTTGCTGGATGTTGCCGCCGCCGCGTTTCCACACATCAATCAACGCGAAGGGCGCAGGGTAATGATCTTTGCGGACCTTTGCCGCCGTTTGCTTGACCACCATCGGGGCGAGTATCTGCCGCGCCAGCCACGTGTTGGTGAGCCAGGCGTTTGCCCGTTGGGCGAACGGCGGGGTGTGGGGGTTGCGAAGAAGGGCACGCGCCTCGGCCATCAGCTCCTCCGGACAGGCCAAGCGATCGACGACGCCCAGGGCCTTGGCCCGTCGCGCAGACAAGGCCTTGCCGGTCAACATGACGGGCAGGGCTTCCGTCGCGCCGATAAGGCGCGGCAGGCGAGCGGACCCGCCCCAGCCCGGGTGGATGCCTAGCATTACCTCGGGCAGCCCGATCCGGGTCTTGTCGTCATCGGCCGCGATGCGTTGGCGGCAGGCCAGGATCAACTCGGTACCGCCACCCATGCATGCGCCATGCACAACCGCCACAGTCGGGCAGGGCAGACGCGCCAGCGATTCATACACGCGCTGGCCGTTCTCGATGTTTTCCAACACCGTGCCGTGCTTGGCGTATTCCACGAATTCTTTGATATCGGCGCCGACCGCAAAACCGTTCGCCTTAGCCGAGTGGATGATCACCCCGGCCGGCTTTTCGATGGCCAGTCGCTCCACGATCTGCCCCAGCTCATCCAGTACTTCCCGGGAAATGGCGTTGACGCTGCTTTGGGCGCGGTCCAGGGTCAGGGTGACGATGCCGCTGTCGTCCAGGCTCGTCTTCCAGTGATTGAAACGCAGTCCTTCGAACATGGGGATGAGGGTATGGCCGAGGGGCCCTCACCATACCGTCCCGCCGCGATGAATGCGAGACATCGGCGGAGCGCCGGGTATGCCGCCCAGATCACGCCTCGGCAAACGGGGTATTGCGCTTGGCGTGCGACCGCGTAACGTACGGGATGCCGCGACTTCTTTTTTTGGGCGTTATGACTTCCCTGATGGCCCCTGCACCGCTTGCCGGTAGCGACATCTACGAGCGCATCCTGACTGCGCCCGGTGGGTTGGTCGTGCTCGATCATGTGGACAGCAACGCGTTGATCGATCAGTTTCGCGCCATCGCACGCAATAACGGTCAGTCGGTGTATGTCTGGCGCTCGGAAATTGGAATGGAAAATTTGCGCGAGGCGCATGCGGTCATTCCCGGGTCGCAACGTATCGGCAATGTATTGCGATATATCCAGCAGAGCATTCACTTCGGCATCTATCTGCTCTCACCGTTTCCGTTGCCGTTAGTGCCGGCGGAAAATACGCTACTGCGTCAGCTTGCGCGCGCGCCGGCCGGGCACGTTCGTCGGGTCGTGCTGCTTGATGCATTGCCGGCATTGGTCTCCAGCGTCGACGATGTCGCTGTGCGCCTCGGCAGCACGGCGCATCTGATACAGCGTCCACGATTGCGTGATGGACGCTGGCTGCTGTGACGACAGTTACTCTGAAAGCGGGCATCTTGTTGGTCGCCGCGCAGCGCGAGCTTCGTCGCGAGCTGTTCGACGTGCTGGATGCGGAAGGTCACCCGATGATCCATTCCGCGCGCGACACGACGCACGCGGCTATTTTGCTGGAAGGGCGCGATCCGCTTGCGTTGATCGTCGTGGTATTCGAAGGCGACGGACGCACCAGCGCAACGCTTTGCGAACAACTTCGACTGCTGCCGCCGTGCGTCAGTGCGCCCATCATTGCGGTGCTGCACGACGACGCGTCGATCAAACCCACGCAGCTGCCCTCGGCGATTGCGGGTTGGCTTTACGCGTCGCAGATCGGTACCGAACTGATTCCTCGATGGCAGCAACTGCATAGCGGACGGCAAGCGACCGTTGTCGAGCAAGCAGGAAAACCCGCTGCGCCACTCGTGTTTGCGCAGTCCGGTAACGACTATCGCTTTGTATTCGAAGATGTCGATAGCGATTGGCTGATTATCGATCCGCTAGCCGAATGCATTGTCGAAGCCAATCCGTCCTATATGCGGCACTGCGGATTGGCCAACAGCGTGCTGCTTGGGTTGCCATGGCAAGACGTGTTGATCTTCGAATCTGGCGGTTTGGACAAGGCGTGCAGCGACGCCGATCGGCGCTGGCTGGCATGCAAGCGTAAATCCATTCGCGGTTACGACCTCGGCGAGGCGAGCATGCGCCGCGTGCTTCATAACGCGCGCGACATGGTGGCGGTGCAATTTAGAAACGCCAGCGCCAGCGTGCGTCCGACAGCGGCGTTGTCGGTATTGGCGCGCGTGTTTACCAGCAGTCACGACGACGCCAGCGTGCCGGAAACGGTCCAGCTTCTGTTGGATAACATGGATCTGGATTACGTCGCGGTATGGTCGGCGCGTCCGGAAGAAAGCAGCGTTCCGGTGCAAGTCGTGCAGCGTTGGCGTGGCGATGAGCAGGCGTTGCCCGGGCCGCAATTGCAGAGTTCGCTGCGCTTGGTGCTCAGCGGACGCACGTTGATGCATCCCAGCGATGCGCGCCGTTTGGCCGATGTGGATCCGCTGATCGGAACCTTGGGGCTGCGTGGATTCGTCGGCTTGCCTTTGCTGGACGAGCGGCGCAACGTGATCGGCGCGTTGCTGGCGGGCAGCCGTCATCCCTTTAGCGAGCCGGATATCGTCGAGCCCGTCATGCACGGCGTGGCCGCGTATTTTGCGCACATGCTCGAACTGCGGCGCACGCGAGAACAAGGGCGCGCCGAAGGCCTGTTGGACGCGCTCACGGGTTTGCCGAACCGGCTGCTATTCAATGATCGACTCGATACCATCATCCGCGAAGCGAACCGCACCGGCGAAACCTTTGCCGTGCTGTTCGTGGATCTGGATCGCTTCAAATTCATCAACGACACCTTGGGTCATGCCGTCGGCGACCAGGTGCTGGTGGCAGTCACGCAACGGTTGCGCAGCAGCGTTCGTGCATCCGACACGGTCGCGCGCTATGCGGGCGACGAGTTCACGATCGTCTTGCGTCACATCGTAAAAACCGACGACGTGCTGCGCGTTGCGGAAAAAATCGTGCAATTGATGGAAGCGCCGTTGCATCTGGACGATGGTCCAGAGCTGCAAGTGACCGCGTCCATCGGTATCAGCTTCTTCCCGGAAGATGCGCCCGACGCCGAAACGCTGCTCAAGCATGCCGATGAAGCGATGTATGCGGCCAAGAGTCTGGGGCGCAACAACTACCGTGTTTACGACGTAAGCCCCGCGCAGGAACAGCAGAACGCTGCGTTGAAGGCTCGATTGCGCCACGCGGAAGGCAACGGCGAGCTTCGCGTGTTCTATCAGCCGCAGATCAACGCCGAGTCGGAAGACATCGTCGGCATGGAAGCGCTGTTGCGGTGGGAGCATCCAGAACTGGGCAATATCGGTCCTGGCTTCTTTATTCCGCTGGCGGAGGAAACGGGTCTGATCGTTTCCATCGGTGAGTGGGTGCTACGCACGGCGTGCAAGCAAGCCAAGGCGTGGGACGACCGGTTCGGCATGCGTTTGCGTTTGGGCGTGAATCTTTCGGCCGTGCAGTTGATGCAGCCGGATATCTCCGATGTCGTGGCGAAAGTGCTCGAGGAGACCGGCCTCGATCCCGGCCTGCTGGAGCTGGAAGTCACCGAAAGCATCAGCATCAAGGCCGCGCCCAATCTGATGGATAACATGCAGAAACTGCATCGCCTCGGGTGCCATATCGCCATCGACGATTTCGGTACCGGTGCGGCGTCGCTGGATTACCTGCGCAAGTTGCCGGCCGATCGCATCAAGATCGATCAAAGCTTTGTACGCAATATCGGCGTTGATCCCGACGACGAAGCCATCGTGCGCGCCACCATCGAAATGGCCCATCGCCTCAAGCGCGGCGTGGTGGCCGAAGGGGTGGAAATTGAACAGCATCTGCAGTTCCTGCGCGCCAACCAATGCGACGAATTGCAGGGATATCTGTTCTGCCGACCCTTGCCTCAGGGTAGTTTCGAGCGGCTATTGAGCGAGCGCGAACGGCTGTTGTCCGAGATTCAGGACAAACTGCCGGCTTGAGCCTCATCGGGTAGCCCCTATCTTAGAATGCAGGGGCTCGGCACTTGCTGCTGAACTTGCTGGCGCATTACGGGTCAGAGCAGCTCAACCCATCCCTCGAGACGAAGGAGACGGCCCGGATGGGCGAAAACGAACTCGATAGTGCGCTGGTTGAGCGAGTACAAAACGGGGACAAACGCGCTTTCGACCTGCTGGTGCGCAAATATCAGAACAAGGTCATCGCCCTGATTTCCCGCTACGTGCACAACGCAGCCGAATGTGAAGATGTGGCTCAGGAAGCTTTCGTCCGAGCGTGGCGAGCCATTGGCTCGTTTCGTGGCGAAAGCGCTTTCTATACTTGGATGTACAAAATTGCCGTGAACACGGCCAAGAATCACCTCGTGGCGATGGGGCGTCGACCGCCGACCGACGATATCGCCATCGAGGACGCCGTTTTCGTGCCCGGCGCCGATCGCATGCACGAAGGGGCCACTCCTGAACGCGAATTAATGCGACAGGAAATTGAACAAACGGTGTTTGCCACTGTCCAAGCTTTGCCCGAGGAGCTGCGGACAGCCATCACATTGCGTGAAGTGGAAGGCCTCAGCTACGAAGAGATTGCCGATGCCATGGGCTGCCCGATCGGTACGGTGCGTTCGCGCATCTTCCGGGCACGCGAGGCGATCGATGAGAAGTTGCGGCCACTGCTTTCAGACCGCGAGGACCGAATGTCATGAGTGAAGCCAACATGGAAAATCTTTCCGCGGCCATGGACGGCGAATTGTCCAGGGAAGAGTTGCGCTTTTTATTGCGCAGGCTCGACCACGACACGTCGCTGCTGCAAGCATGGACGCACTATCACGTCGCCGGCGACGGCTTGCGCCGCCAGCTGCCCACTGTGGCCAGCGTCGGGTTCGCTTCACGCGTGATGGTGGCGATCGAAGGCGAACAAATCTCTTCCAATGTTGCACCCAAGCGCGACTGGCTGCGGCTGTCGCTCGGTGGCGCCATCGCCGCCAGCGTCGCGGTGGCGGCGTTGATGGTTTCGCAACCGACCTCACCCGATTCGGAACGTCCAGCGCGATTGGCGGCCAATGGCAACGCAGCGATATCTTCCGGCGCGCGGTCGGTGGCTTCGATTTCCCCGGCCGCTGCCGCACGCGCCAGCAACGACGTATTGGGCGCCGTGCCGCCGTCGTTGAGTCCTTATTCGGCTTCCGGGCTGAGCCAGCGCGCCTCCGTGACGTTGGGCGACTCGTCCGACAATCCGCTGTTTCAACGCTATGCCAGCCAGACGTATTCCATCCATGGCTACAAAGCGGTGAACAATCAGGATGGTAGCTATCTGCTGCTGATCGATACGCCGCAGGCCCGCTCCGCGCCGGCGCAAGCAGCGCATCAGTAAGCCAATGGTTTAACGGAAGTCTGGGGTCTAACCCTCAGGCTTCCGTACGGGTGACCGAAGCACCCGCTCTCCAATGTTGCCCTTTCTCCCGTTCCACCCTACGAGCCATGGAGCGGAAGTGGGGTGTCCAGAACCCGAGGAGGCGTCATGAGTTTTCCCCGTTTCGTCAGCAGCCGCTTGTGTCATGGCTTGATGGGTTGTGCGTTGGTCATGGGCATCACCATGCCAGGCATCACGATGGCGCAAGTCGCCCCGGCTGCCGCACTGCCTGATTTCACGGGCATCGTCCAAAAGAATGCGCCTGCCGTCGTGCACGTGGAGGCGAAGTATTCCGGTCGCCGCCCGAAAAACAGCGCGGGTGGTCAGCCGATGCAGGGCATGGATCCGGGGCAGGCGGAAATCTTTCGGCGCTTCTTCGGCATGCCGATGATGCCCTCGCCGGAAGAACAGGCGCACACGTCGTTGGGTTCGGGTTTCATCATTTCCGGTGACGGCTACATCCTTACCAATAATCACGTCGTCGATCACGCGGACGTTGTGACCGTGCGTTTGCAAGATCGCCGAACATTGACCGCCAAAGTGGTGGGCACCGATGCGACTTATGACATCGCTTTGTTGAAAGTCGATGCGACCGGCAGCTTGCCGACGGTAAGCATTGGCGATTCGCGCACGCTGAAGCCGGGCCAATGGGTGTTGGCGATCGGTTCGCCGTTCGGCTTCGATTACACCGTGACCCAAGGCATCGTCAGCGCCGTGGGGCGTAGCTTGGGCGGGGGCGATCAACCCAGCACGTCGTTTATCCAGACCGACGTGCCGATCAACCGTGGAAATTCCGGCGGCCCGCTGTTCAATCTGCAAGGCCAGGTGGTAGGTATCAACTCGCAGATCTATTCCGACACTGGCGGTTATCAGGGCGTAGCGTTTTCGATCCCAATCGATCTGGCGATGAACGCAGTCGATCAGCTCAAAGCTAAGGGCTTTGTCACGCGCGGCATGCTGGGCGTCGAGATCAAGCCGGTCGACGAAGATGTCGTGAAAGCGCTGAAACTCGATAGCGCGAAAGGCGCCATCGTCGTCAACGTGACGCCCGATAGCGCCGCGCAGAAAGCCGGCTTGCAATCGGGCGACGTCATCCTTGCGTTCAACGGCCACGATATCGTGCAGGGTACGGATCTGCCGCCGTTGGTTTCCCTGACCAAGCCGGGTACCTCGGTGCCGATCAAGATCTTGCGCGACGGCAGCGAAAAAACCATCAACGCGACGATCGGCGCGATGCCGCGCAACCAGAATGAACAGTCTGCGCTTGGCAAGGTCGCGCCGAGTGGCGGATCGAGCGCTCTAGGCCTGAGCGTCGAAAACCTGGATTCGGCCACGCGCAGTCAGCTCGGCCTTAAGGCAGGCGAGGGGGTCGGGATTTCCGATGTGACAGGCCCCGTTGCGGCGCAAGCAGGTCTGCAGCAGGGCGATGTCATCCTGATGGTCAATCAGAAGAAAGTCGGCACGGTCGAAGCCTTCCGCGCCGCGACGGCGAATGTGAAGCCCGGCGATACCGTGCTGTTGCTGGTGCGTCGCGGCGACACCACCAACTTTATCGGTCTGACGGTACCGAACGGCAAGGACGAGTAACGGACGCCTGGAGGCCTGCTTGCCCGGCAGGCCTCCCGCTGGAGCGGGCACACAACGCGGGGCCCCCGCATTGCGGTTCATCCTCTCAAACCATGCGATAATGCGCGGCTAATATCGCCATCCCGGTGATAGGCTGCCTGTGCATCGCGCGAGGCGGTGAAGCTGATAGCGTGCCCATGGAACTGATCCGCAATTTCTCCATCATCGCCCACATCGATCACGGCAAATCAACGCTTGCCGACCGCATCATTCAGATTTGCGGCGGTCTCGCCGAGCGCGAGATGGAAGCCCAGGTGCTCGATAGCAACCCGATCGAACGCGAGCGGGGCATCACCATCAAGGCGCAGTCGGTGTCGCTGCCTTACAAGGCGCGCGACGGCAAAACCTATCAGCTCAATTTTATCGATACGCCCGGGCACGTTGATTTCTCGTATGAAGTGAGCCGTTCGCTCGCGGCGTGCGAGGGCGCGTTGCTGGTCGTGGACGCGGCCCAGGGTGTGGAGGCGCAGTCCGTCGCCAACTGTTACACGGCGGTGGAGCAGGGGCTGGAAGTGGTGCCCGTGCTCAACAAGATCGACCTGCCGACCGCCGATCCGGAAAAGGTGAAAGGCGAGATCGAGGCCGTCATCGGCATCCATGCCGAAGATGCCGTATCGGTCAGCGCCAAGACGGGTCAGAACGTGGTCGAGGTGCTGGAAGCCATCGTCGCGCGCATTCCGCCACCGAAGCCGCGCGATACCGATCGCTTGCAAGCGTTGATCATCGATTCCTGGTTCGACAATTACCTCGGTGTGGTGTCGCTGGTGCGTGTCATGCAGGGCGAAATCAAACCCGGCGAGAAGCTGCTGGTGATGTCGACGGGCCGCACGCACGAAGTGAGCGAAGTCGGCGTCTTTACGCCCAAGCGCAAGAAACTGGAAAAGCTCGCCGCGGGTGAGGTGGGTTGGATTACCGCGTCCATCAAAGACGTGCACGGCGCGCCGGTCGGCGATACGTTGACGTCGGCTGGCAAGCCCGCGCCGCATCCGCTGCCCGGTTTCCAAACGATGCAACCGCGCGTTTTCGCCGGTTTGTTTCCGGTGTCCGCCGACGACTACCCGGCGCTGCGCGAAGCGTTGGACAAGTTGCGACTCAACGACGCCGCGTTGTTCTTCGAACCGGAAAGTTCAGAAGCGATGGGCTTCGGTTTTCGCTGCGGCTTCCTCGGCATGTTGCACATGGAAATCGTGCAGGAACGCTTAGAGCGCGAATACGATCTGAACCTCATCACCACCGCGCCAACGGTGGTCTATGAAGTGCTCAAGACCGACGGTTCGTTGATGCAGCTGGACAATCCCGCGCGTCTCCCGGCGTTGCCGCAGATCGAAGAGATTCGTGAGCCCATCATCGTCGCGAACATCCTTACGCCGCCGGATTACATCGGCAACATCATCACCTTGTGCGAAGAAAAGCGCGGCGTGCAGCGCTCGATCCAATATCTCGCCACGCAGGTGCAGATCAGCTACGAGCTGCCGCTTGCCGAAGTGGTGTTAGATTTCTTCGATAAGTTGAAGTCGGTATCGCGCGGTTACGCGTCGATGGACTATCACATGGAACGGTTCGATGCCGGCCCGTTCGTGCGCGTCGATATTCTTATCAACGGCGAACGCGTGGACGCGCTCAGCCTGATCGTCCACCGCAGTCACGCCGACCGCCGCGGGCGCGAATTGGTCGAGCGCATGAAAGATCTGATTCCGCGTCAGCAGTTCGATGTGGCCATCCAGGCCGCCATCGGGGCGCAGGTCATCGCACGTTCGACCGTAAAGGCCTTGCGCAAAAACGTGCTGGCGAAGTGTTACGGTGGTGACGTCAGCCGCAAAAAGAAGCTTCTAGAGAAACAAAAAGAAGGCAAGAAGCGAATGAAGCAGGTCGGTCGGGTTGAGATTCCTCAGGAAGCCTTCCTCGCCGTGCTTAAAGTCGACAAATAGCAGCGGGCTATGGAGTCATCGCATGGATTTTGATTTTTCGGCCATTTTGCTCGCCCTCACCGTGTTGTTCGGTGTGGTGTGGGGCTTGGATCGCCTGTTTTTCTATAAGAAGCGGCAAGCGCGTTTCAAAGCGGCCCGCGAGGAATACCGCGATCCGGCGCCAGTGGATTGGGCGCGCTCGCTGTTTCCGGTGATCTTTGTCGTGTTGATTCTGCGTTCCTTCGTGGCCGAGCCGTTTCGCATTCCTTCGGGCTCGATGATGCCGACGTTGGACGTGGGCGATTTCATTCTCGTCAACAAGTTCGCTTACGGCCTGCGTCTGCCGGCGTTCAACAACAAAGTCATTAGCCTGGGCGAGCCCAAGCGCGGCGATGTAGTCGTTTTCCGATTCCCCGGTTACATCTGCCAGGACGACAATGGCAACACCGTGCGCAGCGGCGACGTGACCTGCTCCGATCCGCGCGCGCCCGTCGCGAGCCAGAACTGGATCAAACGCGTCGTCGGTCTGCCAGGCGACACGATTGAAGTGCACGACAGCCAGATCGTGATCAACGGTAAGCCGGTGGTCGATACGCAGATCGGTTCCTTCCAAGGCAATCCGGCCCGCCCTGAAGACAACGAACTTCTGTACTACAACGCCACCATCTGGCGTGAGCAACTCGGTCCCGTCAATCACCTGATCGCACGCATGCCGTCGCGCGGCCCGACGCCAGCCATTCCCAACGCGCACGTGCCGTCGGTAGTTCCTCCGAACTGCTATCTGGTGATGGGCGACGATCGCGAGAACAGCGAAGACAGCCGCTGGTGGGGTTGTATGCCGGAGGAAAACCTGGTCGGCAAGGCCTTCATGATCTGGCTCAGCTGGAAGGGTTGGGGCACCGGGATGGTAGATTTCCACCGCATTGGCAAGGTCATCCATTGAATGGCTTGTCCGGTTCGCGGCGGAATCGTGAACGTGTCGCTGGCGATACCTGCGTGGACCGGGCAAAGTACGCGTATTCGGTGTCTGGCAAAAAACAGGGTGGCCGCGTCAGCGGCATAGCGAGGGGACTATGAAATCGAAGCAAACGGGCATCACGCTCATCGGGTTCCTGGTGGTCTTGATCGTGGCTGTCTTTTTCGCCTACATGGCGATGAAGTTGGTACCCGCATATACGGAGTTCGCAGGCGTAGTAAAAGCCATGAATCAGGTTTCCACCGAGGGCGTTGAAGGCAAGACGCTGGATCAGGTTCGTCGCGATCTCGTGCGCAAGCTCGACTTTCAATACGTCGATGACGCGACGATTCATCCCAGCGACATTACGTTCGAACAGGGCGCCAGCGGCAATCAGCTGCACGTGAGCTACGACAAACAAATTCCGTTTATCTACAACATCGATTTCCTGGTTCATTTCGACAAGAGCGTGCCGGTGTCAGGTAACGTCGCTCCACCGCAATAATCGTGGCACTGGATTATCCTTTTCGAGACCCTGCGCTTGCCGCGCTTGCGCTGACCCATCGCAGCGCGGGCAGGCCCAATAATGAGCGCATGGAGTTTCTCGGCGACGCGCTGCTTGGCGCGATCGTCGCCGAGATGTTGTACGAAACCCATCCCAAGGCGGCCGAAGGCGAAATGTCTCGCCTGCGCGCTCAGCTCGTGAACGGCCAAGCGCTTGCGTCGTTAGCGCGCGAGCTGGAATTGGGAGATCAACTCAAGCTTGGTTCCGGCGAGCTTAAAAGCGGCGGTTTCCGGCGCGACTCGATCCTCGCCGACGCCTTCGAAGCGCTGGTCGCGGCGGTTTATCTGGACGGCGGATTCGAGGCGTGCCGGGAAACGGTGCGCGCGCTCTTTGTCGATCGCGTCGCCGCGTTGCCTCGTTCCTCCAAGGATGCCAAGACCCGGCTCCAGGAGTGGCTACAGGGGCAAGGCTGGCCTTTGCCTCAATACGAACTAGTAGCGACTGAAGGTGAGGAGCACGCGCGGGTCTTTGAAGTGAACTGCGTGGTAACCGAACCGGTCGCGGTGGTGGCGCCCGGACGTGGCAGCAGCCGGCGGCTCGCCGAACAGGATGCCGCCGAGGTAGTGCTGACCCGCCTCGCAGGTGTTCAGGAAGGGTCTTGATCCACCCATCTGCGCTGTAAACCGCCTTTATTCAACCCTGATTTTCCCGCGTGGCGTGTCATATCGCCATGTCCAGTGGCGTTCGCGAGCGCGCAGCGCCATGCTTATACCCGTCTACGAAGAGTATCTGCGTATCATGAACGACGAAAACGACGACATCGTCGAAAACGAACTGCCGCATCCGGATTACCGTTGCGGATTCGTGGCGCTTGCCGGTCGACCGAATGTCGGCAAATCGACGCTGCTCAATGCGCTGATCGGCTTTCGTCTGTCGATCGTCAGCCCAAGGCCGCAAACCACCCGCCACCGCATTCTGGGCATTGCCAGCAGCGAAGCGGGGCAGATTCTGTATGTCGATACGCCTGGCCTTCATCGTGGCGCCAAGCGCGCGATGAATCGCAGCCTCAATCGCGCCGTGCGTTCGGTGATTGGCGAAGTGGAGCTGGCTGCGCAGGTAATCGAAGCGGGACGTTGGACGGACGAGGACGAAGCGCTTTACGAAGCGCTAGCGGAACAAAATATTCCGCGCTTGCTGGTCATCAACAAGGTCGACCTCAGCAAGGACAAATCCACGTTATTACCTTTTGTGGCCGACCTTTGCGACAAACACAGCTTCGATGCCGTGCATTACGTCAGTGCCTTGAAGCGAAAGGGACTGGATTCGCTTTCGCAAGACATTCTTAAGCGCTTGCCAGTGCGCGCCCCGATCTTCGGCGAAGACGAAATCACCGATCGCAGCGAACGCTTTCTCGCTGCAGAAATGGTGCGTGAGCAGCTGATGTTGCGGCTCGATCAAGAGCTTCCTTACGCCACCACGGTCGAGATCGAACAGTTCAAAGACCGTCCTGACGGTGTCGCGGAAATTCACGCGGTAATCTGGGTAGAACGCGATGGACAGAAGGCTATCGTGATCGGTCAGGGCGGCGCGCAGCTAAAAGTCATCGGCAGCGCCGCGCGTCGTCATATGGAGCGCATGTTCGATCGCAAGGTATTCCTGCGGCTTTGGGTGAAAGTGCGCGAAGGCTGGGCTGACGACGAAGCACTGCTCAAACAATTCGGCTACACCGATTAGTTGCGCGTTGCCGGACAACCGACATGCTCATCGAGCAACAGCCTGCGTATGTCTTGCACACGCGTCCCTATCGGGAAACGTCGCTGTTGATCGAATGCCTGACGCGCGATTACGGGCGTCTCGGGATCGTTGCGCGCGGCGTGCGCAGTGAACGCGGGCGCACGCAGCGATCGCAATTGGAACCTTTCCAGGCGCTGGCGGTAAATCTGCAAATGCGTGGCGAGCTGGCGACATTGCGTGGTGTCGATTCGACGGCATTGCCCTTGCGCTTGACGGGCGATGCCGGACTGGCCGGCCTGTACGTCAACGAACTGGTGGTACGGCTGACCGAACGCCAGGACCCGCATCCAACGCTTTATCTCGCCTACGCGCAGACGCTAGAACGCCTTGCTGGCAGCCAAGCGCTGGCTTGGCATTTGCGACGATTCGAACGCGATCTGCTCGCTGCGTTGGGTTACGCCTTGCAACTGGATATCGACGCGGATAGCGGCCAGCCTTTGATGAGCGATGTGCTCTACGTCTACCGGCCCGAACATGGACCGGTGCGGTGCCGCGCGAATGAACCTTTTGCCGTGCGCGGCGGCGATCTGTCGGCCTTGCTCGAAGATCGCCAGCCGGATGCGCAAGCTTTGCATGCCTTGCGCGGCATGATGCGCGAATTGATCCGCTTTCATCTTGGCGGCATCGAGTTGCGCGCATGGCGCGTATTACGCGGGGCGCTCGCGCGTCGTTAATCAAAAAACGCGGCGGATGCTATCGCGGTTCCAAAGCGTCGATGGTTTGCAGCAACGACCGGCGAAAATCCGTCAATGGCAACATCACGCCACGATGCGCCAGCTTCAGGTGCCGCTGCAACGAAACGATGTGCTCCGACAACGAAGCGGCCCCGCAGAAACCGCACGATGAGCGAAGTTTGTGCAGACGCGCTTCCAATGCCTCCGAATCGGCGCTCAAGTCATCCAATTCTGCAGACACCGTAACCAGTTCCTGCCGCAGCAAACCACGAAGCGCTTGAACCACCGCAGGCGTGCCGCTGGTGGTCAACGCCATGCCATCGTCGAGAAGGGGAAGGCAGCGTTGGCTGGTATTGGCAAGGGTCAGAATGGTCTGCAGATCCTGAAGCGTGCACGGTTTGAGCAATACCGCGTGGAACCCTCGTGCCAGCAATGCCTGTTGCTCGTTGGTATCCAACTCGGCGCTGGTGGCGACAGCGGGGCTGCAGACGGATTGCGAATCTGAATCGTGGCGAAGGTTGTTCAAGATATCCACCGCGCCCGTATTGGGCATCCGGCAATCCAGCACCAGCAGGTCGAACATCTCGTCGCGCGCCAGCGTTTGCGCCTCGCCGCCATCGGAGGCAAGCGCGACGCGCGCGCCGAACTGGCGAAACGCATCGCCGAGAAACCAGCGGGTCGGCGCATCGTCGTCGGCGACCAATACATAGGGCGCGTCTGTGGTGGCGGGGGCTGTTGACGGATACGGCATGGTTCTGTGTCCACATCGTTCAGCTTAGTTTGGCAGAATGGTCGCCCGATGTTTTCATTTAGCCGCCCCTTTGCTGCCTGTGTGTTCCTGACCCTGCTGTGGGTGGCCCCCGCGTGGGCCGACACCGTGGTCGTGGCCAAGCGGATCGATATGCCGGGCGTGAGCCTGCAGGATGTGCGCGCGCAATTGACGCCGGGCCCGGTGCCGGACACGGTGCAAGTGACCTTGCGTGCCGGCAAAGCCGACGTGCCAGGGCTGGGCTGGCGCAAAGTCGGCATCACGCTGGCTGGCAATTTGCACCGCGATCTTCAATTGCGCTGGATGTTCGACGGCACCGTCCAACTCAACGGAGTCCCTGGCGCGGCGCTCGGTAATGCCACGGTCACCGTCGCCGTCGATCCGTCGGCCAATACGCTGGAAGTCAATGCCGACCAGGACGCCACGCACATCGGTGCAGCATTTCCGCTGGATCAGCCGACGCATGCGCAGATCAACGTGCGCAACCTCCCCGCAAGCTGGCTGCAGGGCTTGCTCGCAACGGTGACGCCTGGCCGCGTTACGGGCGGCAAAGTCGACGCGGACCTTGCCTTGGATGTGCGAGACGAAGGCTTCCAATCGTCCGGCGATGCTACCTTCGCCGATCTCAAATACGCGACGCCCGCCGGCGATGTTTCCGGCCAAGGATTGGGTGGACATGCGCGTTTCTCGCTGGACGCCACCGCGCGACCGGCGAAGCTCGAGCTCAACGGAAGCGTGCGCGGCGGCGAGCTCCAGTTGGGCCCCATCGTGGCAAGACTCCCCACGCATGACGTGGTGATGGATGTCGGGGCCAGCACCGAACACAGCGTGCTTACCGTCAGCCATTTGCGCATGGACGACGCCGATGCCCTTCAGCTCGAAGGCGGCATGACGATCGATGCCAAAGGGACCGTGCAGAAATTGCATCTGGATCGCTTCGACGCGCATTTCCCTGCCGCTTACGAGCGCTATGGCCAACCGTGGTTGGACAATCTCGCCGGCCCGCATTTGCAAATTGCAGGACAGCTCAGCGGGCATGTCGATTATGCCGCCGACGCCTTGCGCGACTTTGCGTTTCATACTGAAAAGCTCGATATCGCCGACAGCTCAGGTCAACTGCAAGCCAACGGATTGCGTGGCGATCTCGATTGGTCGGTGCAGGGCGAAAAAACTTCTACGACGTTGGCGTGGAACCAACTGGTTTTGCGTCAATTCGCATTCGGCGCCGAGCAATCGCGTTGGCGCAGCCGCGACGGCGCGCTCAATCTGCAATCGCCGCTGGAGCTGCCGACGCTGAAAGGGCGCACGCGCATCACCAAGCTTGAGTGGCGCCCTGCCGCGCCAAAGGCGGAACGTCTCGACCTTGCGGCAGATGTGCAAGGCATCGACACTGTCGCGCTCAATCAGGTGATGGGTTGGACGTCGTTCGCCGGGACGTTGAACGGCGCCATAACTTCCATGCACTGGACGGGCGATGGTTTTGCATTGGGCGGTGCGCTCACGCTAAAAGCTTTCGACGGCACAGCGTTGATCGATCACATCGCCGTGCAACAACCGTTGAGCAGCAGCCCAGCTTTCAGCGGGAACGTAACGCTTGAACAAATCGATCTCGCGCCATTGGCCGATACCTTCAACTTCGGTCCCATGTCCGGCCGATTGGATGGAACGATCGACAATCTCCAGTTGGTGGGCGGCAACCCCGTCGGATTCAAAGCATCGTTGCTGGCGCAGAACGGTGGACGCATCAGCTTGCGCGCCGCCAACAACTTGTCCATCGTCACCGGCGGAACGGCGGCCAACGGTTTGCAAGGCGCCGTGATGAAGTTGTTCAAGACGATGAACTATAAGCGCATGGGCATACGCGCAGATTTGCAAAACGGCGTCTGCACGTTAGCTGGGCTGGACGGCGACGTCAGCGGCTACTCCATCGTGGAAGGCAGCGGTCTGCCGTACTTGCATGTGGTCGGCGCGCAGACCCGGGTCGATTGGCCCGTGCTGGTTCACCGGCTCAAAGCCGCCTCCCAGAGCACCGTGGCGGACCGCTGACGGCCGTAAGCCGGAACGGGCAGGGTGGCTGGTATCATGGGCCGATCGCCGGGGCCGACAGGCCCGAGTCCTCCTTTCGCGTTATTGCCCGGGTCGCGCGCGATCCGGGTGTCCTATTTTCTCAAGAGTGCCGATGAACGAATTCGAAGCCGCCATTACCGATCTCAGTCACGACGGCCGGGGTGTCGCGCGCATCGACGGCAAAACGGTGTTTGTGAGCGGCGCATTGCTTGGCGAACAAGTGCGCATGCGCATCCGCAAACGCCACCGCAATTTCGACGAAGCGGAAACCGTGGAAGTTCTCACGCGTTCGCCGCACCGGGTCGAGCCGCGCTGCAGTCACTTTGGCCAGTGCGGCGGCTGTTCGTTGCAGCATCTGGATGCAACTGCGCAGATCGAAGCCAAACAACGCGTGCTGGTCGACAACTTCGCGCGCATAGGCAAAGTGGAGCCGGAAACCTGGTTGCCGCCGCTCACCGATGAGGCGTGGGGCTATCGCCGCAAGGGACGTCTCTCGGTGCGCGCCGTCGCCAAAAAGGGGCGCGTGCTGGTGGGCTTTCGCGAAGAAAGCAATCCGCGCTTCGTCGCCGACATTTTGCATTGCGATGTCGTGCATCCCGCGCTCGGTCCGAAGATCGGGCTGCTAGGCGAATTGGTAGGCAGCATGGACGCCGCCGCGGAGATTGCACAGATCGAATTTGCAGCAGGTGACGACACCATCGCATTGGTGTTTCGCCACCTCAAGCCGCTCAGCGACGGCGACCGGGCAAAGCTCGTGGCTTTTGGCCAAGAGCATGGTTTCGCCATCTATCTGCAACCGGGCGGCATCAGCACCGTGCATCCGCTGTGGCCCGAACATCCGCGTCTCGCTTTCCGCGTTCCGGCCGGCGAAGGTGTGCAGGATGTGGAACTCGAATTCCAGCCGCTCGATTTCGTGCAGGTCAATGCCGGCATGAATCGCCGCATGATGATGCGCACGTTGGAACTGCTCGATCCGCAGCCGCAAGATCGCGTGTTGGATCTGTTTTGCGGTTTGGGAAATTTCACGCTGCCGCTGTCGCGGCGCGTGGCCGAAGTGACCGGCGTGGAAGGCGAGCACGGTCTAGTGATGCGCGCGGCTGAAAATGCGGCGCGCAATGGAATTACCAACGCGCAGTTCCAAGTGGCGAATCTCTTCGAAGATCAGCGCGGCACGGACTGGGCGCGCAAACCCTGGGACAAACTGTTGCTCGACCCGCCGCGCGCCGGCGCGGACAAGGTGTTGGACTATCTGCCGCATAAGGAAACGAGCCGCATCGTTTATGTTTCCTGTCATCCCGCGTCGTTGGCGCGCGATGCCGGCATCTTGGTCAATCAGCACGGCTTTCGTTTGAAATCGGCGGGCGTGATGGACATGTTTCCGCATACCGCGCATGTCGAATCGATTGCGCTATTCGAACGCAGGTAATATTCCCCGATGGGCATCGAAATCGAACGCAAATTTCTGCTCGCCAACGATGCATGGCGCGCTGAAGTCGCATCCAGCAAACACATCGCCCAAGGTTATCTGGTGGATGTGCGTGCATTGCGCGAAGGCATGGCGCGCGCGTCGGTGCGTGTGCGGATCAGCGGCGATAACGCGTGGCTCAATATCAAGTCGGTGGAGCTAGGCGTTTCGCGTACCGAATATGAATTGCCGATGCCGCTTGTCGATGCGCAATCGATGCTCGACGGTTTGTGCGACGGCGTGCTCGAAAAGATTCGCCATCACGTCGAGATCGACGGCTGGCTGTTCGAGATCGATGAATTCCTCGGCAGCAACGCAGGCTTGTGGGTCGCGGAGATCGAATTGCCCGATCCGAATGCTTCGTTTCCGCGCCCGACGTGGCTGGGGCGCGAAGTCAGCAGTCTGGCGCGTTATTACAACGTCAACTTAATCGAGCATCCTTATTCCGCATGGAGCGCCGACGAGCGCAACGCGATTGACGCCGGAACAACGCAAGGGGAGAGCGCCTGATGTTGTTGGTGGGTATCGCCGGCAACGAATTGCTGCCGCACGAGCAAGCATGGCTCGCGGCGCCGGGCGTCGCGGGCGTGATTTTGTTTTCGCGCAATTACAAGGACCGCGAACAGTTGCTGGCCTTGGTCGAATCCATTCGCGTCGTCGCGGGCGAGGAGTTTTTGCTCGCGGTCGATCAAGAGGGTGGCCCTGTACAACGTTTCCGCAACGACTTCACGCGTTTGCCCGCGCTGTCGAAAATCGGCGAAATCTACGATCGCGATCCTGGCGAAGCGATCCGGTTGGCTGAAGAACACGCTTGGGTAATGGCCAGCGAGCTACGCGCGAGTGGTATCGATTTCAGCTTTGCACCGGTCGCCGATTTGGCGCGCGGCAATGCGGCGATCGGCACGCGCGCGTTTCACGCCGATCCGGAAATCACCGGCGAATTGATCCATGCCTACGTGCGTGGCATTCACCTCGGCGGCATGGCGGCGGTGCTCAAGCATTTCCCTGGTCACGGATCGGTGGCGGTCGATACGCACAAGGCGCAGGCGATCGACCCGCGCTCGCTCGACGACATCCGCCGGAACGACATGCGCCCGTTTCTGGAAGGATTTTCCGCCCACGCCGAAGCCGTAATGATGGCGCACGTGGTGTATCCGGCCGTGGACGATCAGCCCGCAGGCTATTCGCATCGCTGGATCCACGACGTGCTGCGCAAGCAGCTTGGTTTTCAGGGCGCGGTGATCAGCGACGACATCAGCATGGCTGCGGCCGGCGTTGCAGGCGGCGTCGCCGAGCGCGTGCGTGCGCACCTGCAGGCAGGTTGCGATCTGGTACTGGCATGTTTTCCCGATGTGGTCGAAGAAGCGATTGCCGCCGTGCCGTCGCCGTCGGACGCCACCTTGCAGCGTCTTGCCGCGTTGCGCGGCGCGATCGGCGCTACCTGGGATGGTTTGCTCGACAATCCGCAGCGCGACCGTTTTGTCGCGCGTGTCACCGCACTCGATCATTGAGGCATTCCGATGAGTTCTTCCCCCTCCTCAAAGGCCGCGCCGTCCCTGGCCGAAGCGCTCACCCACGCCGACGTGCTGTTCAAGCAGGGCGAACTGGAAGCCGCCATCGCCGATATCGGGCGCGCCGTCGACGCTGCGCTGGATGGCGAGCGCGCGGTGTTTCTCACGGTCATGAATGGCGCGCTGATGTTCGCCGGGCAGCTGGCGCTAGCCATCCGCACCGATCTGGAGTTCGACTACATCCACGCCACCCGTTACCGCGGTGCGACCACCGGCAACGAATTGCATTGGTTGCGCGAGCCGATGGTCTCGCTGCAGGGGCGCACGGTGTTGCTGGTGGATGACATCCTCGACGAGGGGTACACCCTCAAAGCCGTGCGCGACGATTGCTTGCGTCGCGGCGCAAAACGCGTGCTGGTGGCGACCCTTTGCCGCAAGCTGCACGATCGTTGTGTCGAAGGTATTCACTGCGATTTCAACGGCGTAGAAGTGCCGGATCGCTATGTCTTCGGCTACGGCATGGATTACTACGAGCAAGGGCGCAATCTTCCCGCGATCTATGCTTTGCGTTGATCGTCTTGCAAAGGTCGACGCTGGGCGAGCGATGATCTGTCAGAAAATCGCTTTACTGTGTATGAGTGCCGGCGCATTGGTAACGCTATCTTTTGATTGTTGCGGTGCTTCTTTTACCGTTTTCAAATTCACGCTTTGGGACCACGCATCATGAGTCACGCCATCGACCTCGCCGTAATCGGCGGTAGCGGGTTGTATCAATTCCCCGGTTTGGAGAACGCGACGCGGCAAAGCGTCGATACGCCTTACGGGCCTGCGTCGGGCGATGTCGTCATCGGCGATTTCGTCGGTCGCAAAATCGCCTTCCTGGCACGGCACGGCGAAAGCCACACCTTGCCGCCGCATCGCGTGAACTACCGCGCGAATCTGTGGGCCTTGCATCATCTGGGCGCGCGCAAGGTGGTAGGCGTCAATGCGGTGGGCGGCATTCGCCACGACATGGGACCGCGGGTGATCGTGGTGCCGGACCAGATCATCGACTACACGCACGGGCGCTACACCAGCTTCTGCGATGTCGAGGGCGCTCAGGTCAAGCACATCGATTTCAGCGAACCCTATACCGCATCCCTGCGCACCGCGTTGATCGATGCGGCCGAGCGGGCGGGTATCGACGTTATCGACGGCGGTTGCTACGGAGCGACCCAAGGGCCGCGCCTGGAAACCCGTGCGGAAATCGCGCGCATGAAGCGCGACGGCTGCGACCTGGTCGGCATGACCGGCATGCCGGAAGCCACCTTGGCGCGCGAACTCGAAATCGATTACGCCTGCCTGGCGCTGGTGGCCAACTTTGCCGCCGGTTGCGGCGACGAGGCTGAAATCAGCATCGAAGAGATCTTTGCCCACCTCGCGGCGGCCACCGCTGCAGTGCCTCCGATCCTTGCCGAAGTGCTCAAAGCCTAAGCAGTCGAACCGCCTCCTGGGTCACCCCTGACGCAGGCGCATATTGCGCTTTATGTGAAAACATGCAGATACTTTCTCTGTGCCAGGGGCGGCGGACCTAGGGGTAGAGGTGGTTCTCGCAGAGACTTGGTGCATCCAGTCCTTAGATTCAGAGGTTCACGCAATGCGTTTCGGTACGGTCAAGTGGTTCAACGATGCCAAGGGTTTCGGCTTTATCGCACCTGAGGATGGTGGGGAGGACGTGTTTGTCCACTTCTCGGCGATCAATGCCAAAGGCTTCCGCAGCCTGCAAGAAGGCCAGCGCGTGAAGTTTGAAGTAACCCAAGGTCCGAAAGGCGCCCAGGCTTCCGGGGTCGAACTCGCGAGCTGATAATGCCCTCGTTGTTTCCATGCAGTTCCAAAAGAAAGCCTTGCATGACGCAAGGCTTTCTTCTTTTCGGCGTATGTGGAATACGGTCTGCGAGTTCGATCGGATGATTTCTTTGGATCGATACAAAGCGATGTCGGCGCATTGCCTTTCGCCGTGCGAATGAAAACTCAGGCGACGAACTGCAATCGAGCCAGTTCGGCGTAAAGGCCGCCTTCGGCCAACAGACTTTCGTGCGTGCCTTGCGCCACGATTCTTCCGCCATCCATCACCACGATGCGATCCGCGCGTTGCACGGTCGCCAAGCGGTGCGCGATGACCAGAGTGGTGCGGCCTTTTTCCAGTCGTTCTAGGGCCTGCTGGATCGCCGCTTCCGATTGTGCATCCAGCGATGAGGTGGCTTCATCCAGCAACAGCAGCGGTGCGTTGCGCAGGATGGCGCGTGCGATGGCGATGCGTTGACGTTGACCGCCGGAAAGGCGCACGCCGCGTTCGCCCAGTTCCGAGTCGTAGCCGTTTTGCAGCATCTGGATGAAATCGTGCGCCTCCGCGGCGTGCGCGGCGGCGCGTACTTCGTCGTCGCTGGCGTCTTGCCGACCGAAGCGGATATTGTCGGCCGCGGTGCCCCCGAAGATCACGGTTTCTTGCGGCACCAGCGCAATCGCGCCGCGCAGCTCGGGAAGCGTCATCGCGCGCAGGTCGACACCGTCGAACGAAATACGGCCGCGCTGTGGATCGTAGAAGCGCAACAGCAACGCAAAAACTGTACTTTTGCCGGCGCCCGACGGGCCGACCAAGGCCACTGTTTCGCCTGGTCGAATATCGAGATTGAAATCATGCAGAGCAGGCGCGTCGGGACGAGTGGGGTAGTGGAACGCCACATTCTCGAAGCGCAGTGCACCACGAATCGGTCGGGGCAGGGCGAGCGGCTGCGGTGGATCGGCAATGGTCGCTTCTTCGGTAAACAATTCGCTGATGCGTTCCATCGCGCCCGCCGCACGCAGCACGTCGCCCCACACATCGGAAAGGCCCATCATCGAACCGCCCGACAAAAAGGCGTACACCACGAACTGCGCCAACACGCCGGCATCCAACGTGCCTGCAAGCACATCGCGCGCGCCCACCCACAACACCAGCGTGATCGCGCCGAAAAACAGCACAATCACCGCCGCCGTGAGCCCTGTGCGCGTACCGATGCGACGACGCGCCGTGGCCAAGGCGCGCGCAATGGCGCCGCCGTAGCGATCGCTTTCGATGCCTTCGCGCGCATACGCTTTGACGGCCGGCGCGGCGTTGAGCGTTTCATTGGCGATGGCCGCGGCGTCGGCGAGGCGATCCTGGCTGGCGCGCGATAGCTTCTGCACGCGACGTCCGAAAATCAGTATCGGCAGCACCACGGCGGGAATCACCAATGCAGTGAGTCCGGCCAAACGTGGGCTGGTCCAGATCATCGCCGCCGTCGCGCCAATCAACATCACCGCACTGCGCAGCGCGACGGAAATACCGGAGCCGACTAACGCTTGCACGACTTCCGTGTCGGTGCCGAGGCGGGAAATCAGTTCGCCCACGCGATTGCGTTCGAAAAAGCTGACGTCCAAGCGAATCACATGCGCATACAGCTTGGAACGCAGAGCCGCCAACGTCCGTTCGCCCAGCAGCGAGATGCAATAAAACCGTGCGGCGGTGGCGAACGCCATCACTACTGCGACGGCGAACAAACCGAGAAAGCTGGCGTTGATGGCGGTCGCGTTGGAGTTGCGAAACCCGTGATCGATCATGTGCCGTACGGCGATCGGTAAGACCAGCGTGGCGCTCGAAGAAATCGCCAGAAACAGCAACCAGCCCACCGCCAACATGCGATGCGGTTTAACGAACGGCCACAACAGCCGTAAAGACCCGATGCGTCGACGCGGCTTGGGATCGTTCGCAGGTGTGGTGCTCATGGGGTCTCGTCGCAGTCCTGATCGGTTTCACATGGGGCTGGCGCGGGGCGATTCAATTGTTGGCGCTAGTCGAGCACGTAAGCCTCGCTACGGCCTCGGCTGATGTCGACGACCCTGGCCTTGGCGTCAGCCAGTCGGTCCGCCGGTAGGCGCCAGTGCATGGTGACGCCGGTGGCTTCAAAGTTTTCCTGCTCGATCTCCGCGCCCAGTTCCTTGAGCCGCGCTTTGATCAGGGCCAGGTCGGCAAACTCGCAATGCATGCCCAGTCGGCCCATCGCCACGATCGGCGTGCGTTCGGCGATACGCAGGCATTCCGCCGCCGTGCCGCCGTAGGCGCGCGCCAGACCGCCGGCGCCGAGTTTGATCCCGCCGTACCAGCGCGTGACCACCACGACCACACGGTCCATGCCCTGGCCTTCGATGGCTTGCAGGATCGGGCGGCCCGCGGTGCCGCCGGGTTCGCCGTCGTCGTTGAAGCGGTAATCCTTGCCGATGCGATAGGCCCAGCAATTATGCGTGGCGGAGGCGTCGCCAGCGTTCTGCACATAGGCCAAGGCTTGTTGTGGCGTGTCGACGGGCGATGCTTGGGCGAGAAAGCGGCTCTTGCGAATGTCCTCGCTATAGCGGCAAGGGGCGAGAAGGGTGTGAAGCGTGGCGGTCATAGCGAGCAGGGTAGGCGAATCGGGTGCCGACTGCGACTTGCGCTAACCTTCCTGTTTTTGATCGGGACATGCGTGCATGCTGATTTTGTTGCTACTGCTTTGTGTGCTCGGTTACGTACTGGTCCGCAAACGTCGAACCCGTAGCGGATGGCTGATGTTCGGCTTGGCATTTGTGCTGATGCTTGCGAGCGGGTGCGGACCTTTGCCGGCGTGGTTGCTCGTCCATTTGCAAGCACCGTATGCGACGCGGCCCACGGTGACCTGGGCGCCTCGCAATGCGATCGTGATCCTGGGCGTCGGCACGTCGCGCGTGATCGGCACCAACCAAGTCGGCCCCACGGTGTTCGCGGGCAATCGGCTGGTCGAGGGCTACACGCTGTATCGCCAATGCAAGCAGAGCGGCAACGATTGCAAGGTGATCGTCAGCGGCGGCGATCCGTTCCGTAACGGCGTTCCGGAAGCGACGGCCTACGGCGAACTCTTGCTCGGCATGGGCGTGGACCGTTCCGATCTGCAACTGGAAACACGCAGTTTCAACACCTGGCAAAACGCACAATTTGTGCAGCCGATGCTTAAGGCATATGCGCCGCAGCGTGTGGTGCTGGTGTCGTCGGCGGTGCATTTGCGTCGCGCGCAAATGTATTTCGAACACTTCGGCGTCGATGCGCTGCCCGTGCGCGGCGATTACGCCGATGCGCGAATTTCGTGGTTCCCGAACGGCTGGAACGTCTCGCTTACCGAATTCGCCTTGCACGAATACCTCGGCATACTCACATTTCACGTCTACAACGTCATGGGATGGAACGCGCCGCCCAGCCGATACGGCGCGCCTTGATTCGTTCTTATGAGAATTCCCTCCTCGCCATCGAGGAGGGAATAAATCGCCTTAAGCCCCGTTTTTCAGCGACGCCATATCGATCACGAAGCGATAGCGCACATCGCTCTTGAGCATGCGCTCGTAGGCTTTGTTGATGTCCTTCATATCGATCATTTCGATATCCGCGCTAATGCCATGCTTGGCGCAGAAATCCAGCATCTCCTGCGTTTCGGGAAGACCGCCGATCAGCGAACCCGCCAGCGTGCGCCGCGCGAAGATAAGGCTGCCGGCATGCACGGGCGGATCCACCGGCTCGACCAAACCGACCAGCACATGCACGCCATCGATCTTCAGCGTGGCTAGGTACGGATTCAAATCGTGCTGATGCGGCACCGTGTCGAGAATGAAATCGAATTGGCCAGCCGCCGCTTCCATCTGCTTCGGATCGGTGGACAGCACCACGTGATCGGCGCCGAGGCGACGCGCTTCCGCTTCCTTGCCAGGCGAGCGCGTAAACAGCGTGACATCCGCGCCCATCGCCTTGGCGAACTTCAGGCCCATATGACCGAGGCCGCCCAAACCCACCACGGCGACTTTATGGCCTTTGCCGATTTTCCAGTGACGCAACGGCGACCACGTCGTGATGCCTGCGCACAACAGCGGCGCGGCGGACTTGGGGTCGACGCCTTCGGGCACGCGCAACACGAATTTGTCGGACACCACGATGCGCTCGGAATAGCCGCCGTAGGTCACCGTGCCGTCGTGACGATCGATCGCGTTGTAGGTGAACGTGGGGGATTCTTTGCAGTACTGCTCTAAACCCTGCGCACAGGGTTCGCAGTGCTGACACGAATCGACCAAGCAACCCACGCCCACCATATCGCCGGCTTTGAAGCGCGTAACTTTGTCGCCAACGGAAATGACGCGCCCGACGATTTCGTGACCCGGCACCACCGGATAGCGCGCGCCGCCCCATTCGTTGCGTGCAACGTGGATGTCGGAGTGGCAAACGCCGCAATACAGAATGTCGATGACCACGTCGTCCGCGCGTGGATCGCGTCGTTCGATCCGATGCGGCGCGAGAGGCGCGGTGGCGGATTGCGCGGCATATCCGCGAATGCTGCTAGCCATAGTGTTCTCCAAGGGAAATGACGTGGGCGAAAGCAAAAGTATGCGCATTGGAAACAAGCGGCAGGTAATCGATTCCTGCGAAATGCTTGCCCGATCCTGCAAATCCCGTGTGAAAGGCTCGCCAAGGCCTGCAGGAACAGGCAATCTCTACATGCGTCTGACGACTCCATTTCCGCATGAATACTCAGCTAAAGCCCGTAGAGATGTCCTCCCGCCTGGACCAGGATCGCGAGGAATTGACAGCCATCGTTGAACGATACGCCCGGTCCGAAGGCTTCACGGTCACCGATTGGCCGGCCTTGTCGTTCTTTCGGGCGGACATGCCCAGCGACCGTAGTTGCGCGTTGTACGAACCCTGTTTGGGGCTGCTGCTCCAGGGCAACAAGCACATTCTGGTCGGCGAGGATCGCTACGAGCAGGAGTTCGGCCATTACTTAATCAACTCGATCGATGTGCCGGTTACTGCGCAGGTGATGCGTGCTTCGCCACAGGAGCCGTGTCTGTGCATCACCTTGCGACTCGATCCGGTGCGCATCGGCGAATGGCTGTCCGAAGTGAAAATGCCCAAGCCGTCCACCGCTACCGCGCGAGGCATCGCCTTGAGTCCGGTGAGCGAGAGCGTGATCGACCCTTTGCTTCGCTTGGTGCGTTTGCTCGATTCACCCGACGATCTGCCGCTGCTCGCGCCGCTGATCGAACGCGAACTCATTTATCGATTGCTGACCGGCGAACAAGGCGCGCGTCTGGCGCAAATCGCGGCAGTAGGCGGGCAGGGACAGCAGATTGTGCGAGCCATTCATTGGCTGCGTCAGCATTTCAACAAGCCGTTGCGAATTAGCGAACTTGCCAGCATGGTGAACATGAGTTCGTCATCGCTACATCATCATTTCCGCGAAATCACGGCGATGAGTCCGCTGCAATATCAAAAGGTGCTGCGTTTGCACGAGGCGCGTCGCCTGCTGCTGACGGAAGGATGCGACGTGGCGACGGCAGCTCACCGTGTGGGCTACGAAAGCCCTTCGCAATTCAGTCGCGAATACAGCCGTCAGCACGGCGCGCCGCCGCTGCGCGATGTCACGCGTTTGCGTCAGGTGGGCGCGTGCCCGGTGGTCGAGGTCAGTGGCGTTGTCTAGAAAAGCGAGGCGTGTTCGCCTTACTTTTCCCGCATCACCATCAAGCGAATCTCGGTCATATCCTCAATTGCGTAACGGACGCCTTCGCGGCCAAGACCCGACAGCTTCACGCCGCCGTACGGCATATTGTCCACGCGGAAACTCGGCACGTCGTTGACCACCACGCCGCCTTGCTCCAATTCGTTCCACGCGCGCATCGCGTGATCGAGGCTGTCGGTGAAAATGCCGGCCTGCAATCCGTAGTCGGAATCGTTAACCATCGCGAACGCGTCGTCGATGTTCTTAAAGGGCGCGAGCAAGGCGAACGGCCCAAAGGCTTCGTTGCGATTGACCTTCGCATTGCCCGGAACGTTTTCCATCAAGGTCGCTTCCAGCATATTGCCCTTGCGCTTGCCGCCGCAAAGGATCTTGCCGCCGGCTTGTTGGGCTTCGTTGATCCAGCCTTCGAGTCGCTGCGCCGCCGCTTCGTCGATCATCGGACCGAGAAACACGGTTTTGTCCTTAGGATCGCCGGCTTTCAGCTTCTTCACCGCCTCGACAAAGCGCGTTTTCAATTCATCGTAAATCGACGCATGCGCATAAATGCGCTGAACACTGATGCAGCTTTGTCCGGACTGATAGAACGCGCCGAACACGAGCCGCTCGATCACTTTGTCCAGGTGCGCCTGTTGATCACCGTCCACAATGCACGACGCGTTGCCGCCCAGTTCCAACGTCACCTTCTTGCGTCCGGCGCGCGCTTTGAGATCCCAGCCGATCTGTCCACCGGTAAACGAAAGCAGTTTGAGACGCTCATCTTCCACCAGTGGCGTGGCGTGCTTGCCATCCAGCGTGAGTATGGAAAAAGCGCCTTTGGGCAGATCGGTTTCGGCCAAAACTTCGCCGATGATCAACGCGCCGATGGGCGTTTTTTCCGATGGCTTCAATACGAACGGACATCCCGCCGCAATGGCCGGTGCGACTTTATGCGCCACGAGATTCAACGGGAAATTGAACGGGGTAATAAACGACACCGGACCCAGCGGCACGCGCTTGGTGTAACCGTGATAGCCATCCAAACGCGAGGCGAGTTCCAGATTCAGCGTTTCGCCATTTACGCGCACGGCTTCTTCGGCGGCGATGCTGAAGGTTTCGATCAATCGCGTGACTTCGCCGGCAGCGTCCTTGATCGGTTTGCCAGCTTCGACGCATAACGCCATCGCCAGTTCGTCGTAACGCTCCTGGAAGCGCTTCACACAATGCTGCAACACCGCCTGCCGCGCCCACGGGCGGAAGTTCTTCATGGGAAGCGAAGCTTGCACGGCGGCGTTGATGGCCTTTTCGGTGGCGCCGTCATCCGGCACGGCGACGCGTGTGGCGACTTCGCCGCTGAATTTGTCGTACACCTCCATCATCGTGTCGGAGGTTTGCGGCGCGTTGGCCAGGAAATAGGGATAGGTTTTGTTGAGCATGATCACTCCTGGACCGCTGCGCTAAGGCGACGGATTTCCTCGTCGAGCACGCGATGATTGTCGGAATAGTCGATGGCAAGATCGATCAGATGAACGCCGCCTTGATCGAACGCGCGCTTCAACGTCGGCAAAAATTCGGCGGCGCGTTCGGGGCGATGACCGTGTGCGCCGTGTGCTTCGGCGAACTTCACAAAATCCGGATTATTGAATTGCATGCCGAAGTCGGCAAAACCCATATCCGCCTGCTTCCAGCGGATCATGCCGTACGCGTCGTCGCGCACCAGCAAGATCACCAGGTCTTGCTTCAAGCGCACGGCGGTTTCTAGCTCCTGCGCATTCATCATGAAGCCGCCGTCGCCGCAAATCGCCAACACTTTGCGATCTGGATAGACCATCTTGGCTGCCATCGCCGACGGCAGCCCTGCGCCCATGGTGGCGAGCGCGTTGTCGAGCAGTACGGTATTGGGCTGGCGTGCTTTGTAATAGCGCGCGTACCAAAGTTTATACATGCCGTTGTCGAGGCAAAGTATGGCGTCGTCGGGCATGTATTCGCGCGTGTCGTGCACGATGCGAACGGGATGCATGGGAAAGCGTTCTTCGTCGGCGTATTCGCTGAGCTGTTGTTGGAATGCTTCGCGCACTTTGTCGAAGTAGCGGAAATCCCAGTGCTCCTGCGGCGTCAACGCGTCGGTCAGTCGTTCCACCGTATGCGCGATGTCGCCGACCACTTCGATCTGCGGAAAATAGACGGTGTCCACTTCTGCCGACGAGAAGTTGATGTGAATGACTGTGCGCCGTCCACGTTGCATAAAGAAAGGCGGTTTCTCCACGACATCGTGACCCACGTTGATGATCACGTCGGCCGCATCGATGGCGCGATGCACGAAGTCGCCGTCGGATAGCGCCGCGTTGCCCAGCCACAGAGGATGATCTTCGTCGACCACGCCCTTGCCCATCTGCGTGGTGAAGAAAGGGATGCCGAGCTTGTCGATAAAAGCGCGCAATGCGACGGCGGTGCGCTGGCGATTGGCGGCTGCGCCGATCATCAGGATGGGGCGCTTGGCGCTGCTGATGGCTTCCGCGGCTTGCACGATGGCCGCATCGTCAGGCGACGGACGGCGTGCGTATTCCGTGGGCAACAGGATCGCGCCTTCGACCGTGTCGCGCGCAATATCTTCGGGCAACTCCAGGTGCACGGCGCCGGGACGTTCTTCTTCCGCGCGACGAAACGCTTCGCGGATGCGCGCTGGAATCGTCATGCCGGACACGATCTGCCGCGTGTATTTGGTCAGCGGCTGCATCATGTCCACCACATCCACCAGCTGAAACAAACCTTGCTTGTGGGTGCGGATGGGCTTTTGGCCGGTGATCATCAGCATCGGCATGGCGCCGAGCTGGGCATACGCGGCGGCGGTGACCAGGTTAGTGGCGCCGGGGCCGAGTGTGGATAGCGCGACGCCGCATTCGCCGGTCAATCGCCCCCACGTCGCCGCCATAAAGCCAGCGGCCTGCTCATGACGCGTCACAATCAGGCGAATCGAGGATTCGCGCAACGCGTCGACAAGGTCGAGGTTTTCCTCGCCGGGTACGCCAAAGATGCGATTCACACCTTCCGCTTCCAGGGCTTTCACAAAAAGCTTGGCCGCCTTCATGCACCGTCTCCAGCCAGATGACAGATGCTATATGTACCGCAATGTTCGATTCGTGCGGAAAAATGTTTAATTCGTGTAAGGAATGAATGCCTATTTTTTGGCGACGCGCAGCGGAATTTCGCCATCGGCAAGGCGGGCGCGCAAAGCGGTATCGACGGCAAGGTTTTGGGCCGAACGCAGTACTTTGCCGTCGGCGTCGAACAGAATGGCGTAGCCGCGTTCCAGCGTCGCCAGCGGACTGACCGCGTGCAGCGCGCGCGCGGTCTGCTGCAAGGTCAGGCGTTCGCGTTCGAGTTTGTGTTCGATGATGCGCCGCATATGCAGAGCATGCTGCTCCAGTTGTTGCCGCATCATGACAAGTCGCTGGCGCGGATGCTGCGCAAGCAAGCGTGCTTGCAAGCGATCCAGGCGTACTGCTTTTTGCGTAAGTTGTGCGGTGCGCGCGGCGAGCAGGCGGCGGCGCAATTGCATCAAGCGTTCGCGATCGCGAGCCAGTCGCGCTTGCGGTCGCTGCGCTTGCAAGCGCGCAAGCAGGTGATCGATGCGCTGCACGTTCGCGTGCAGCCGACGCTCTTGGATCGCCGTGATGCGTTGACGCCACTGATCGAGATGTCGCCGCTGCGCCAGGATATCGGGCACCAGCAATTCTGCCGCTGCCGACGGTGTGGGCGCGCGCAAATCGGCGACGAAATCCGAAATGCTGAAGTCGATTTCGTGCCCTACGGCGCTTACCACAGGCACTTTGCTGGCGTGAATGGCGCGCGCGACCTGCTCGTCGTTAAAGGCCCAAAGATCTTCCAGCGAGCCGCCGCCGCGCGTAAGCAGCAATACGTCGTAACGACCGCTGGCCGAGGCTTTGCGCAGCATCGAAACGATTGCGGGCGGTGCTTCGCGACCTTGTACCGGCACGGGTAGTACGTCCACTTCCACCAACGGCCAGCGACGCGCCAGCACGCTCAATACGTCGCGAATCGCCGCGCCGGTCGGTGACGTGATCACGCCGATGCGTCGCGCAAAACGGGGCAGGGCGCGTTTGCGTTCCTGCGCGAACAGTCCTTCGGCATCGAGTTGCGCTTTGAGCCGCTCGAACTCGCGTTGCAGGGCGCCTTCGCCAGCCGGCTCCAAATGTTCGACCACGAGCTGGAATTCGCCGCGAGGTTCGTACAGACCCACGCGCGCACGCGCCAGCACATGCATGCCATCGGCGGGCTTAAAGCGCAACCACGTGCTTTTCGGTTTGAACATGGCGCAACGCACCTGCGCGCCGCTGTCCTTCAAGGTGAAATACAGATGCCCGGAACTGGGTCGTGCGACGTTCGAAAGCTCGCCTTCGATCCACACCAGCGGCAGTGCATCCTCCAGCAGATCGCGCACCAGACGGTTGAGCGTGCTGGGCGTAAGGATGTGCCGAGGCGGCTGGCCGCCGGCATCGTCGCTGAAGTCGTCGGGAGAGTGCATGGAGGCGGGAGACTAGCACGAATTGTTTGAAGAACATTTCATTGGCCGGCAATGTGCAGGCGCAGCGTCACTGATATTTCGTAAGTGGCTGATATAGATATTAAGATGATCAAAAAAATCGGCATTTGGCCGCGTCTTGAATACGGTTGGTTCCTGGCGCTTGCCGTTTCCGCCCCCGCGTGACTGTGTTAGCTTCGCGGGCCATTTTGACGGTTGTTTCCAACAGCCTTATCTGCGATCTCTGGCCTGCCTTCGATGCGTTATCGGAAAGACATAAGTGGCCTGAGAGCCGTCGCCGTCGTGCTGGTGCTGCTGTTTCACGGCCGGCTGGCGGCGTTTCCGTCCGGATTTATCGGCGTCGATGTGTTCTTCGTGATCTCGGGGTACCTGATCACGTCGATCATCCAGTCGCAATTGAACAAGGGCAGTTTTTCGCTCGCGGATTTTTATGTGCGCCGCTTGTGGCGCATCCAGGTCGCGTTGTTGGCCGTCGTATTGGCGACGTTGCTGATGGCCTTCATCTTCTACCTGCCGTCGGATCTGAAGCCGTATCTGAAGTCGGCCATGAATACGGTGGGCTTCGTTTCCAATCGCTATTTCGCGCGCACGACCACCGCCTACGCCGCCACCGATTCGGACGTGTTGCCGCTCTTGCACACGTGGTCGTTGGCGATCGAGTGGCAGTGGTATTTGATCTTGCCGTTGTGGTTGATGGTGCTGCATCGGGTGATGTCGCCGGCGAAAGGCAAGGTTGCGGTGGGCGTTGTCGCGGTGCTGATGACAGCGGTGGGCATGTTGATCGTTCGTCGTAGCGGCAGCGACGCGTATTACTTCTTTACCCCGCGCGTTTGCGAATTTCTATTTGGTGCTACCGTCGCGTTGTTTACGTTGGGCCGCACACCGCCGAGGGCTGGCTTCCTGGCGAACGTCGGTGGCGTGGTGTCGCTGGGCGTCGTGATCGTCGTCGCCATGCTGGGCGGCGTGATTTCTAATTACCCGAACGGCTATGCGGTATTGATCAGCGCCGCCTGCGCTGGCGTGATTTGGGTTGGGGCCAACGAGCGCAGTTGGGTGGCGCGCGGACTGTCATGGCGCGTTCCGGAATTTCTCGGTGAAATCTCCTATTCGCTGTATCTGTGGCACTGGCCCATTTTCGCGTTGGTGCGCTATTTGGGTTTACGCGAAAGCGCATGGCTGCTGGTGGGTTGCTATGCGCTGACTGTGGCGCTTGCTTACGCTTCCTATCGCTACATCGAAGAGCCTTATCGGTCGAAGCGACCCGGGCTGCCGAAATCGTTGCTGTGGCTCGTACTCGTGCCATTGTTGATCGTGTCGGCGATTTACGGCGTCTGCGATCGCCTGAATTTTCTGCCGGGGCGATTCGGTAGCGAGATGGCGCGTATCGATCAGACGCTCCAGCGCTACACACCGGCGAACCGTCAACGCTGCATGCAAAGCGGCGGCGCGCGGATGACGGATATGAGCGGATGCGTGCTGGGCGATACGGCGGCGTCGCAAACCGCGCTGATGATCGGCGATTCCTATTCCAATGAGGGCTGGAATTTCATCGATGTGCTGGCGCGCGACGCCCATGTCGCGGTCACCGCGGTGTCGACGCCTTCGTGTCTGTCATTCCCGAATATCTCGATGGTAGGCTGGTGGAAGATGACCGACGCGCAGTATCAGGTGTGCGTCGATCATGTGAAATCCGACTATCAGCGCATCGAAGCTGGGCACTATCGCTACGTGATCATTGGCGAGAACTGGCGCTATTACGATCCGAACGTCATCGTCAACGCGCCTAGCGATGCGCATTCGCAAACACTGGGAAATGAACGTCTAGAGCGCGCGATACGACAGGCGCTCGATGCGATCACTAAGACGGGCGCCACGCCGGTATTGCTGAAAAGCCCCGCGTTGATGCCGCCGGACTATCTGACTTGCATTTATCGGCACTTCAAGCTGCGTGAATCGCAAGCCGCCAATGCATGCCCCGTTTCGGAGCCGGACGATGACACGACGCGCTGGTTCAATGGATTGTTCGCGCGGTTGAAGGCGGCGTATCCCGCCTTGATTGTGATTGATCCCAAGGATGCGCAATGCGACGCAAATAGCTGTCGATCCAATATCGACGGCATTCCGGTTTACCGGGATGCGGGACATATCACCGATTACGCGGCGTATCGTTTGGGCCAGCTTTACCTGCAACGAAAACCGAATCCGTTCGAATCCACGACGCCCGCGAAATAATCGTCAAATTTCGTCGCTATCGTTTACGTCGCGCATGCGCCGCCGATAGCTCCGGCGCATGCGCCATGCACGAATGCTGGTGTTGACGCCAAACCAAATCGCAAGCGCCGCGATCGGCCAGCCGATAACCGCAGGCCAGAGAATCGCCACCACGGCGAGTGCGGCTAGCAACAACGTGGCGCCGACCAGCGCGCCGGTTTCGGTATCGCCCAAAACACGGCGTTCGTTCAACGCCGCGCCCACCGTGTTGGCGATGCGTAAGGCGCCTGCCGCCGCGCGGCTGGAGCTGCCGCTCGCGTGGCGTGGCGGCGGCGTTCGCGATTCGGCGCTTTTTACGCGATCGCCGCGTCGATAGCGGCGCGGCGTCAGCACGATTTCCGTCGCATTCGCCAAATCTTTTTCGTATTGCTCGGCAAGTTGTGCGGCGAATCCGACATCTTCGATCGCTACGTCGATCTCCCGATTGCTCAACCAGCTCGCCAGGTTGAGATTGGACGACCCCACGCGCGCCCACTGACCGTCGGCGACGGCGGTTTTCGCGTGCAGCATTGAGCCGTTCCATTCGAACACGCGAATGCCAGCCTTCAACAGCGGTCGGTAGCCGGAGCGGGACATACTGGCGACCATTGGTACATCGCTAGTGCCGGGCACAAGCAGCCGCACATCGACACCGTCGCGTGCGGCGGCGCAGAGCGCTTGCACGTAAGGCGCCACGCCGACGAAGTAGGCGTCGGTCAGCCACAGGCTCTGGCGCGCCATCGCCGCGATCAATTGATCGACGCGATACATGCCGGTGGTGGAAGGTTGCGTGGCGATCACGCGCAGCGCAACGGCGCCGGCGGGCGGTTCTTCCGGTTCCAGCGCGAAGGGCGGCGGCGGCCCGCCGGTAACAAACCAACTGTCGGCAAAGGCAGCCTCCAGTTCCAGCACCGCCGGGCCGTATACGGCGACGCCGGTGTCGCGCCAGGGCGGCACATTGCGCTTGGCGTTACCCAACCACTTCGCGCTGATGCACACGCCCGAAAGAAATCCGACTCGGCCATCGATCACCAGTTGCTTGCGATGGTCGCGGCTGATCCAACCCAGGGCTTGCCCGAATTGCGGTGGATTGAAAACGCGTACCTCACCGCCGGCTTCACGCAATGGTCGCCAGAATGACGAACCCGATTGCCCAAGCGATCCCAACCAATCGGCGATGACGGCGACGTAAACGCCTTGACGTGCGCGCTTGATCAGCGCGTCGCGAAAGGCGCGCCCCACTTCGTCGTCGCGAATGATGTAGTTCTCAAGCAGGATGCGCCGTTGCGCGCTGTGAATGGCGGCAAGCCAGGCGTCGAAATGTTGTTGCCCGTCGATCAGCAACTCGACCTTGTTGCCGCCGATTAAGGGGGCGCCGGCGGCGCGGCTCAAGGCCTGTTCGGCCAGCAACCGGCTTGGGGTGGACGGTGGCGAGGTAAGCATTCGGGCCAGTATATCGACGGGGTAAATGAAGGCGACATGCGAAGCGCATGGCGCTTTCTGGCATGATCGGCCCATGTTGCCAGAGCAGCGCTTTACGGACACCGACGCTTGCGCGCAGCTGATTGTCGAGCGGCTGGGCGCGGACTTGCGCGTCGCTGCGCCGCTGGGGCTCGGCAAACCGCATGGATTGCTCAACGCGTTGTATGGTTTGATGCACGCCGACACGTGGCGGTCGATGACCTTGTACACCGCGTTGTCGCTCACGCGACCGCAACCGAGGCCCGGTCTTGAAGCGCGCTTTCTCGGACCGTTTCTCGAGCGCCATTTCGGCGCTGACGCCGTCGATCCGCAGTACGCGGTCGATCAAATGCATGGCAAATTGCCGGCGAACGTCGCCGTGCACGAGTTCTACATGCAGTCGGGTGCGTTGGTCCACGCTGGCGGCGCGCAGCGCAATTACATCAGCCAGAACTACACGCATGTGGCGCGCGATCTGGTCGTGCAAGACATCAATCTGCTGGTGCAGTTGGTTGCGCGTCGCGAAACGCCGACAGGCCCGCGTTACAGTCTTTCGTGCAATCCCGATCTGACGTTGGATTTTCTAGATCGCGTGAAAGCGGCGGGTAAAGCGCGTCCGTTATGCGTGGCGGTGGTTCATCCAGCCTTACCGTATATCGGCGGCGAAGCGGAGGTGTCGCAGGATTTCTTCGATATCGAATTGGCGCCCGCGCTATCGCCACCGTTATTTGCGGTGCCTCGATTGCCCGTCGACGATATCGAATACGCCTTGGGCATGCACGCCAGCGCTTTGGTGAAAGACGGCGGTTGTCTGCAGATCGGTATCGGCGCGTTGTCCGATGCGCTGGTCAAAGGTTTGTTGCTGAGGCATCAGGACAATGTTGCGTGGCGACAGGCACTGGTCGCGCTCGACGCGCGCGGTGCGACGCATACATTGGCTTCACGTATTGGCGGACTCGGCAACTTCAAAACCGGCTTGTACGGCTGCAGCGAGATGATCATGGACGGTTTCATGCATCTGGCGAAAGGAGGCGTGATCAAACGGCGCAGCTGGGACAATCTCGCGCTGGAACGCGCGGCGGCGGCGGGTCGTCTGCCGGGTGATGTGCCGGGCGGACACTATTTGCGCGGCGCGTTTTTCCTGGGATCGCGCGATCTCTACGATTGGTTGGAAACCACAGTCGGCAGCGATGAAGACGCGATCGATATGTGTCGCGTGTCCAACGTCAATCAACTCTATGGCGATCATCAAGCGCTCGCTATGTTGCAGCGACGCGGCGCGCGCTTCTTCAACACGTGCATGATGTCGAGCTTGCTTGGCGCGGCGGTATCCGACACATTGGAAGACGGCCATGTCGTGAGCGGTGTCGGCGGTCAGTACAACTTCGTGGCGATGGCGCACGAGCTGCCCGACGGCCGTTCCGTGCTATTGCAGCGAGCCACGCGGCAGGGCAAGAGCGGCGTCGAAACCAATATTCGCTGGCAATACGGGCAAACCACTATTCCGCGGCATCTGCGCGATATCGTCGTCACCGAGTACGGCATTGCCGATTTGCGCGGCAAGAGCGATAGCGAATGCATCGAGGCGATGCTGTCGGTCAGTGATGCGCGTTTTATCGATGCTTTGGCCGCTGAAGCCAAATCGCACGGTAAGCTGGCCGCGGATTTCAAGATTCCCGACGTATGGCGAAAGCATCATCCCGATGCATTGCGCGAAGCGCTCGCCAAGCCTAAGCGCAAAGGGCACTTTCCGAAGTTTCCCTTCGGTAGCGACTTCACCGAAGTCGAGCAGCGTCTGCTGCCCGCGTTGGAATGGCTCAGTGCATCGAGCACAACCTGGAAAGGTCGGTGGCAGCTGTTCAAAGCGCTATGGAAGCCCGGCGAGCCGACGACCGAAGAAATCGTAGCGTTGGAGCGCATGGGCCTGGTATCTCCGACCAAACTCGGCGATCGATTACAGCGTCGCTTGTTGCAGGCGGCGCTGCGACGAGAGATTTCGCCGCCGCCGCGCGTTCCTACTGCGTAAACGGGTGGCCGTCCAAAATACGCTGCGCGGAAATGGACGGAAGATTGCGCCAGCGATCTTGTGGAAAGGATGCGGTGCTTAGTCGCGCGACGTCGCGAAGAAACAGACTGCGCGGTATTTCTTCCGCGCCTAAGCCGAGCAAGTGCGGGTTGCTTACCTGCGCGTCGATAAGCGGAAAATCCCATTCCCGCAGCAGAGCGGCGAGCGCGCACAGCGCGAGCTTCGAGCCGCCGCTGGAAATGCTGAACATCGATTCGCCGCAAAACAGCCGCCCCAGCGACACACCGTAAATGCCGCCGACCAGACGATCTTGTTCCCACACTTCCACACTGTGCGCGTACCCCATGTCGTGCAGAATGCCGTACGCCGCGATCATCGCGGGGCTGATCCATGTGCCGGCTTGATCGACGCGCGGCGCGGCGCACGCTGCCATCACTTGGCGGAACGCACGATCGATCGTGATTTGCCAGGCCACGCCTTTCAGAGCTCGTCGCAAGCTGCGATTGGGCTGCAGATGATCCGTACGAAAAACGCAGCGCGGATCGGGCGACCACCACAAAATCGGCTCGCCTTCGTTGTACCAGGGAAAGATGCCTTGCGCGTAGGCGGTGATCAGGCGCAACGGAGAAAGATCGCCGCCGAACGCCAGCAAACCGTTGGGTTCTATCAGCGCGGTATGCGGATCAGGGAAGTGATCCGGAGAGTGTTCGTCCAGCCTAGGCAGTCGAATCATATGGGATGCTCTGATTAATTCTGCGCAGGCGTCACCGGTCCTGTCTGTTCGCAGGCCGCAGGGGCATCGGTGAAGGCAGACTGGACGTCTGTCGAGGCGATGGACCGAAGGCATGCGGACAGACAGGACCGGCCCCGGCGCATAGAGTTTAAATGACGGGGTGATGTCCAGAAGGCAGGCAGGCTGCGCCGCGCGGCTTGGCAAGACGGCCAGTCTTCCCGGCGCCGCGCAACACACCCTGCCTGCCTTCTGGACATCATGCCGCCTGCGCAGAATTAATCAGAGCATCCCTTGGCGTAAGGGCTATGACCAAGCAGTTCCTTGGCATAAGCGTCCATATCTTCGCGCTCGTGCGCAAGGGCACGGCTCACAGCGGCGCGAAAATCCTTGTTTACCAAGTAGTGACGCGAATGCGTGCGCACCGGCAGAAAGCCGCGAGCAAGCTTGTGCTCGCCTTGCGCGCCCGGTTCGAAGCGCTGCAAGCCTTGCGAAATCGCGTATTCGATGCCTTGGTAGTAACAGAGCTCGAAATGCAGATCCGGCAGATCCACGCTCGCGCCCCAATAGCGTCCGTACAACGTGCTCGCGCTGCGCAGCATCAGCGCCATCGCGACGATCTCGTCGTCGTGATACGCCAGCGCAAGCTGCACGCTGTTGCCCAATTCCTTGCGCAAATACTGAAAGAACGCCTCGGTCAGCGCGGGATGATTGCCTTTGGCGTCGAACGTGGATGTGTATAACGCATGCACGCGTCGCCAATCGCGGGCGCTCAATTCAGCACCGCCGACCATGTCGATACGCACGCCGTGCGCGGCGACGCGCTTACGTTCGTGTCGGATGTTTTTCCGTTTCTTGTGATTGAGCGCGGCGAGAAACGCGTCGAAATCGGCGTATCCCTGATTTTGCCAATGGAATTGCACGTCGCTGCGCGCCATCCAGGTGTCGTTGAATGCTGAAACATCGGCGTCGCTCAAAAAATTGGCGTGCACGGACGACAGCTGCAAGCGATGCGCTTGCTGTTGCATGGCCTCGACCAGCAGCTCCTGCAACGCGTGCGCCTCTGTCGCATCCGCACCCGCGAGCAGACGCGGCCCTGTAACGGGCGAGTAGGGCACCGCATTGAGCAGCTTCGGATAGTACTGGCCGCCCGCACGCTCCCACGCGCTGGCCCAGCTCCAATCGAATACGAATTCGCCGTGCGAATTGCCTTTTATGTACACAGGCGCGGCGGCAATCAATGCGCCGTTTCGATAAAGCCCCAGGTGATGCGCCTGCCATCCCCATTCGGGACGAACGCAGCCGGTGCGTTCGAGGCCGGCAAGAAAGGCGTGGGAGAGGAACGGATTGTCGTTGGGACGCAGGGTGTCCCAGGCTGCAGCGGGGATGTCGTCGATGCTGTCGTGGAAGCGAGCTTCAATCACGTTCTTTTCAACTTCATATCCGGGATTTTTACATACTTTCCGGAAGAGCTTATTAGTGCCTCACCGTCATTCCGGCGTAGGCCGGAATCCAGTTTGAATATGCTGTGCGAAGCACTCAGCATGAAAAATGTTGTGTCCTTTGGACGCATGTTTAGACTGGATTCCGGCCTACGCCGGAATGACGACAAGGTAAATATCAGCATTGTCGCTCGATGGATTCACCCCTCTTAACGGGGGGCGAGAGCAGAACCGTTACGCCGACTTGTTCTGATCCAACCAACGCTCCGCATCCAGCGCCGCCATGCAACCAAAACCCGCCGACGTCACCGCCTGGCGATACACATGATCGGCCACGTCACCCGACGCGAACACGCCGGGCACCGACGTCATCGTCGCCATACCTTCCAGGCCACTGCGGATCTTGATGTAGCCGTCGTGCATATCGAGCTGACCTTCGAAGATGCCGGTGTTCGGCGTGTGACCGATCGCCACGAAGAAACCGGTCGCTTCGATATCGCGCGTCGCGCCGCTGTTGATGTCCTTCACGCGCACGCCGGTCACGCCGCTCTGGTCGCCCAGCACTTCGTCGATGGTGTGATTCCACACCAGCTCGATCTTGCCGGCGGCGGCTTTTTCGAACAGCTTGTCCTGCATGATCTTCTCGGCGCGCAGCTTGTCGCGACGGTGCACGAGGTAAACCTTGCGACCGATATTGGCCAGGTACAACGCTTCTTCTACGGCGGTATTGCCACCGCCGACCACCACCACATCCTGATCGCGGAAGAAGAAACCGTCACAGGTCGCGCAGGCCGACACGCCCTTGCCTTTGTAGTGCTCTTCGCTGGCGATCCCCAGGTACTTGGCGGTGGCGCCCGTGGCGATGATCAGCGCATCGCAGGTGTATTCGCCCGAGTCGCCCTTGAGACGCAGCGGGCGCTGCTTCAGGTCGACAGTATGAATATGGTCGAACACCATCTCCGTTTCGAAGCGCTCGGCGTGCTCGGCCATGCGTTGCATCAGTTCCGGGCCTTGAACGCCCTTCACATCGCCGGGCCAGTTGTCGACCTCGGTGGTGGTCATCAATTGGCCACCCTGCTGCAAGCCGGTGATCATGGTCGGCTTGAGATTGGCGCGCGCGGCGTACACGGCAGCGGTGTAACCGGCGGGACCGGAGCCGAGGATCAGCAGGCGGCTATGCTTCGGGGTGGTCATTGCTATAATCCTTAAGGGTTTACCGACAATTTGTTAGGGTACTTCTGGGTTGCGCCCGGGGCCTTTGCCGGCCTTCCGGGAGTCCGCAAGGATGGGGAAGTCTGAAGGGCTATTCAAGGTTGACAGAAGCTTCATTTAGGAACCTTACCTGTTGACTGCGTCGGCCCTGGATCGCAGCGGCATCCTTTACACTGCATCGCGCACATTCATTCGAATCCAAGGAAACACACCACGGTGGCAGCGCGTAGCGCAAACGTACGAAAAGAAAAGGAAAAGACGGGCTTGAGCGAAGAGGTCAAGCGCCGCCTGCGCGAAGCCGGCGCCTTACTGCTGTTGCCGCTCGCTTTGTATTTGCTGGTCTGTCTGCTCAGTTACGACGGCTCCGATCCGGGCTGGTCGCACGCGGACACCGGCAACCACGTACACAACCTCGGCGGCACCGTCGGCGCCTATATCGCCGATCTGCTGCGCTATTTGTTCGGCAGTGTGGCGTATTGCTTCCCGCTGTTACTGCTGTTTCTCGGCGTGCAGGTGCTGCGCAATCACGGCGTGCGCAGTGCGCAGCCATGGGAATCGTCGCTGCGCCTGGTCGGCTCGGTGTTCTTTTTCATCACTGCGCCCGGTTTGTGCTGGCTGAACTTTCCCGACAGCACCATGGGGCCGGAAGGCGCGGGCGGCGTGATCGGTCACGCGGTGGGCCACGGCCTGTTGCGCGCCTTCGGCGACCGTGGCGCGCCGTTGCTGCTGCTGGCGCTGTTCCTGGTGGCGGTCACGTTCGCGACGGGCCTGTCCTGGTTCAAGGTGATGGACCTGACCGGGCAGGGCGTGCTCAAGCTGGTGAGCTGGTTCGGCGGCAAATTGCGCGCCGCGCCGGAAGCCATTGCCGCGCATCAGGCGCGTGCCGAGCGCGAAGTCGTCAAGAAAACCGAAGCGATCAAACAGGCCAAGCGCGAGCCAGTGCGGATCGAGGCGGCTGTCGCGCCCGTGGTGAAGAGCGAACGCGCGCGCGTGGAAACGCAGATCCCGTTATTCGTCGGCGCCGCTCAGCCCGGCGAGTTGCCGCCGCTGTCGTTGCTGGACGAAGCGCCGGAGCAGGGTCCCGGCTATTCGGAAGAAACGCTTGAAGTGCTCTCGCGTCAGGTTGAGTTGAAGCTCAAGGACTTCCGCATCGAAGCCAAGGTGGTCGGCGTGTATCCCGGCCCGGTTATTACCCGCTTCGAATTGGAGCCCGCCGCGGGCGTGCGCGGTAGCCAAGTGTCGAGTCTGGACAAAGACATTGCGCGCGGCCTCTCCGTGGTCAGCGTGCGCGTTGTCGACGTGATTCCGGGCAAGAACGTGATCGGCCTGGAAATTCCGAACGCCAAGAAGCAAATCGTTTATCTCTCGGAAATTTTGCGCTCCGACAAATACGATCAGCAGAAATCGCCGCTGACATTGGCGCTGGGCAAGGACATCGGCGGTCGCGCGATGGTGGCCGATCTCGCCAAGATGCCGCACTTGCTGGTGGCGGGCACCACCGGTTCGGGTAAATCGGTGGCGGTGAACGCGATGGTGTTGAGCCTGTTGTACAAGGCCAGCCCCAAAGACGTGCGCATGATCATGATCGACCCGAAGATGCTGGAGCTTTCGGTTTACGAAGGCATTCCGCATCTTCTCGCGCCGGTCGTGACGGATATGAAAGAAGCCGCCAACGCGTTGCGCTGGTGCGTGGCCGAAATGGAACGCCGCTACAAGGTGATGGCCGCCGTCGGTGTGCGTAACCTGGCCGGCTTCAACAAGAAGGTGAAGGACGCGGAAAACGCCGGTCAGCCGCTGTTGGATCCGTTGTTCCGCCCGAATCCCGACATGCCCAACCAGGTGGCGGAGCCGTTGCAACCGCTGCCGTATATCGTCGTGATCATCGACGAATTCGCCGACATGATGATGATCGTCGGCAAGAAGGTGGAAGAACTGATCGCGCGTCTCGCGCAGAAAGCGCGTGCGGCGGGCGTGCATCTGGTGCTCGCCACGCAGCGTCCGTCGGTGGACGTAATCACCGGCTTGATCAAGGCGAATATCCCGACGCGTATCGCGTTCCAGGTGTCTAGCAAGATCGACTCGCGCACGATTCTCGATCAGTCCGGCGCGGAAACGCTGCTTGGCCACGGCGATATGCTGTATTTGCCGCCGGGCACCGCCACGCCCGATCGCGTGCACGGCGCGTTCGTGGACGATCACGAAGTGCACAACGTGGTGAACTGGCTACGTGCGCAAGGCGCGCCGCAATACATCGAAGGCGTGCTGGAAGAAGTGCAAGCCACCAGCGACGGCAAGTTCATCAACGACTCCGGCCTCCCGCAAGACAGCGAGGAAGGTGGCGGGGATGCCGACGCGCAGCTTTACGACCGCGCCGTACGCATTGTCACCGAAACGCGTCGCGCATCGATTTCCGGCGTGCAGCGCCATCTGCGTATCGGTTACAACCGTGCGGCCCGTCTGATCGAACAGATGGAGCAAGAGGGCGTGGTCAGTGCGCCTCAGCACAACGGCAACCGCGAAGTACTCGCACCGCCGCCGCCGAAGCATTAAAGCTTTTCTCCCTCCCCTGCGCGCAGGGGAGGCCGGGGTGGGGTAAAGCAACCTCGCGACGAACTCACCTCGCGCGGCAAGCTCGTACAACCCCGCCCCAACTCTTCCCTGTAAACCGGGGAGAGAGCTATATCATCACCCCTGCATTAAGCCTCCCAGTTGCACACTTTGCACATCCGATACACCAGGAACGGGAATCCATGAAACGCTTCCGCTTCGCAGCCGTGCTTCTCTTGCTCGTCAGCAGCTTTGCCGGCGCGGCCACCGGCCCAGCCCGCACACGCCTCGACGCTTTCGCCCAAGGCTTGCACGCGCTCTCCGGCAACTTTACGCAAACGCTCACTGATCCGAACGGCAAAACCGGCCAAACCAGCAACGGCACGCTCGTGCTGGAGGCGCCGCGTCAATTCCGTTGGGACACGCTGGCGCCGTACAAGCAGACCATCGTCGCCGACGGCAGTCGCGTGTGGTTGTACGACCCGGATCTGGAACAAGTCACCGTCCGCCGACAGGACACGGAAGAATCGCATAGCCCGCTTACCGTGCTGACCGATCTTTCGCAGCTCGACAAAGAATTTCATGTGGTTGAACAAGGCGAGCACGACGGCCTGGTCTGGTTGCGGCTCACCTCTGCAGCCAAAGATCCGCAATTCAGCTACGCCGATCTCGGCTTCGACGCCAACGGTTTGGCGCGCATGCAGTTCAAAGATCAGCTCGGCGCCACCACCGATATCCGCTTTTCGAACTGGAAGCGCAATCCGGATATTCCGCCGCAGGATTTCAATTTCACGCCGCCCAAAGGCGCAGACGTGATCGGCGATCTGCCGGAAATCACCACACAGCCGATCAAGAACTGACACCTTGCCATGATCCGCCAGCTACCGCGTTGGGCATGGATCGGCGGTGGTTTGCTGGCGTTGGGCGCTGGCTGCATCAATGCGGTCGGTTATCTGTGTTTTAGGCATCAGCCGGTGACGCATCTCACCGGCACCAGCACGGTGCTGGGTATTTCGATCGCGCATGGCGATATGCCGGAGGCGCTTCACTGGGTCATGACCATCGCTGCGTTTTTGATCGGCGCGATGGTGAGCGGATTTATTGTCGAACAACGAACGCTGCAGCTTGGACGTCGCTACGGTGTCGTGTTGATGATCGAATCACTACTCCTGTTTGCTGCAGCGCCGTTGATTCATGACGCCAAGGATCTTGGACTTTATCTCGCGTCCGCCGCGTGCGGTTTGCAGAACGCGATGGTGAGCACGTATAGCGGCGCCACGCTGCGCACGACGCATCTGTCGGGCATCTTCACCGATCTGGGTCTTTATCTCGGTCAGCGCTTGCGCGGCTTGAAGGTGGACATGCTGCGCATCCATGTCTGTTTGCTGGTCGCCGGCAACTTTATTCTTGGGGCGACACTGGGTGCGCTGGGATTCGCGACTATCCAGGAGCGTGTGCTGCTCGTTCCGGCAACGCTGACTGGTGTAGTCGGTTTGAGCTACGCCATTTACCGACACTTTTTTCTACAACGACCGGCGAGCTGATTTTCATCAAGCTCGCCGGTTTGTTCTTAGTGTTCTACCACCGTTTCGGCGGCAGCCTTCGGCGCGGTTAGCGTCGCGGCAGGCGTGGCAGGCAGGCCCAATGCATGACGCAATTCGCTACGCACGGCTTCGTAATCCTGTTGCCATTGCGGATCTTGCAGCACTTGCGCGGCAATCACGGTGCCGGCAATCCGACCAGCTTCCACATCGCTAGGGAAATGCACGCCCATCACGATGCGATGCTGCCCGTACAGATCGGCGCGTGCAAAAATCGCGGCGCGCTTTTCCGGCAGCATATTGGCGAGCAGCACCGCGGTAGAGTAGCCGAAGGTGGCGTGTCCGCTCGGATAGCTCCAGTCGTTCGGCTTTTCCTTGGACAGCGGATGTACCTGATCGGAAACCACCGACGGACGCGCCCGCTGCCAGTAAAGCTTGGCGTCTTTTACTTCTGCCTTGTCGAGCTTGGCGACGCGATCGAAAAACGCCGCCGTCTTCGGCAAAGCCGCTGCTTGCATCGACGAACCCAGCACATCCGCAAAGCGGAATACGGAACGCTCCGAATCCGCCTTGGCCGCCGACATCTCGTCGGCGGTGCGTGATTTCTGTGCCGCAAGCACCGCTTGCAGATCTTGCTTGGCCGCAGCCGAACCTGCTGCCGGCGGAGGCGGCAGCAGGTTCGACAACTCGACGGTGGCGTGTGCGGCGCCACCATCGTCGGCCAGTGCGGGCTGGCCGATCAGTAACATCAACAATACAAGTGCGTAGCGCTTCATCAGAACAGGTCGGCCGTAATGGTGAAGTTGAAGTTACGCGCCGGGATTGTGTAATACAACGGCGTGCTATCGGCGCCCGTGGTGCCGGCCAGCGCGTTGATGTGCGTGTTGTTGAACAAGTTGTTGAGCTGCACGCCAATCTTGAAATCCTTCACATTGGAGATGTGCGGATCGAACTTGTAGCTGGCGGCAAAGTTGGTGATCGCGTAGCCGCCGATCGGCGTGTCGTCTTCCGCGTTGGCCGTGTAGTAGGTCTTGCCGACGAACTTGTCGACCAGCGATGCGTAGACGGGGCCGTCGTTGTAGATAAAGCCCAGCGCAGCGGTCTTGTGCGGCGTGTTCGCGTTCCACGCGCCGTCGGTGGTCTGCATGGCGCGATTGAGCGAGCCGTTGGCGTAGACGCTGAAACCGGCGCCCAGCATATACGTGCCTTCCAACTCAACGCCTTTGTAATGCACGCCGCCGCCGTTGTAGAACTCGGTGACGCCTGCCACTTTATGGCTCTGCACGAAGTTGTTGAAGTTGATCTTGTACACATCGCCCGACAGCGTCAGGCGATCGCTGCTCCAGGTCGTGCCGAGCTGGACGTTGGTGGTTTTTTCCGGAGCGACCGCGCTGTCGGAGACCGCCGGATTGGGCACGTACAACAGGTTGAGGTTAGGCGCCAGATAACCCTTGGCCCACTGCGCATACGCCGTCCAGTTCGAGCTGAAGGCATAGTGGAACGAAGCCGACGGCAGCGTGGCGTTCCAGTTTTTGGAATAAACCAGCGGTGTGCCCGTCTTCTGGTTGATCGGAGCGTTCAGATCGCGCTCGAAATTGTTGTACTTCACGCCACCGATGAAATACGCGTTGTCGGTAATGTTCCACTGGTACTCGATAAACGGCTGGATCGTGATCAGCGTGTCGTACATGCGGCGATCGGCTGACGCGTCTGCCAGCGTGGGCGCGCCAGGCGCGATGATCGGGTTCAGCTGCTGGGTCGTGACGTCGTATTCGTACAACCAGCGAATGTCGTCCTGATGGTCGTACCACAAGCCGGTGCGCAATTCGCCCGGGCCGAGTTCCTTGCCAATGCGGAAGATGTCGCCCCACGAGCGGTTCGTGTTGCGCATGTGCTGGCCAGGTACGTCGGTGGGGCTGTAGAACGTGCCGTTCGGCGTTTCGCCGTTCGGATCTTCGCCGTTGTAGCCGAAGTGGTTATAGCCGTAGGTGTAGGCCTTGTTGTCGATCGTCCAGCCGTCGAATTCCGAATGCAGGCCGATATAACCGAGGTTGGTGTTGATGTTGTCTTTGTTGTAGGCGTAGTAGGCCTGGCTGGTCGGGTCGTTGTTCAAGCCATAGTTCACGCCGTATTGCGCGATCTGCGCCTTGGTGGCGCCGAACGGCACGTACTGCGTGAGGTTATTCGCCATCGCGACGAAGGTCAGCGTGGTGTTCTCGCCCAGCGGCTGCACGACCTTGGCGAACACGCTCTGGCGGCGCTGGCCGGAATAGGTGAGATAACCGTCCGACGTGCTGTTCTGCACATTGAGCACCGCACTGGTGCCGCTGTTGGTGAATGCGCCGGTATTGAAAATCGCGCCTTCCACAGCCGTATCCCAGCTGCCGAAGCTCACGTACGGGCTGATGCCGAACTGTTTCTGCGGATTGATCGAATCCACCGAAATCGTGCCGCCAAAGGTGGCGTTACCCAGCGTGCTCGCCGTACCCGGACCGCGATCGACCGTGACCTGGCCGGTTTCCTGATTGGTGAAATACGACGTCGAGTGATGCGTGAAGTCGTTGGAGTCCATCCACGGAATGCCGTCGAACGTCACGTTGTACTGACCGTCCTGGAAGCCGCGAATGGAAACGACCGGCGCTTCCATCAAGCCCGAGCCGTTCGGCGTGACGGTGTACACGCTCGGCGCGATGGACGCGATGTCGGTGTAGTCGCCGGTCGGCGGAATATTTTCCTGGATATACGTGCTGCTGATGATCGACTGCGGTTCCGTGGCGATCGTGGAGCCTTGCGTCGGCGCGATCTGGCTCACGGCGGTATTGGCCGTTACCTGCATGCCGGCCAGGGTTTTCGCGTTTTTCGACGAGGTGCTGTCGTCGGAATTATCGACGGCGCTAGGACCATTGGTCGAAGCGGATACGCTGGGGGCGGTGTCCTGCGCATAAATCGGCAGAGCGCTGGTCAATGCAAGGCAAAGAGCGAGGTAAACCGGCGTGCGGCGGTACAGCGCATGTGTCGATGGCGTCATTGTTTTTTTCCGGTATCGGCAGGGTTGTAGTAAAGGCCGACACCGTAAGGACGCTGTATGACAGTTCTATAACAAATACATTAAATTAATCAAAATTATAATACGAAAGAAATAACGCTAAGGCTGATCTAAGCTTTGAATAATCCATGTAATACGTGGTTCAGAAAACGCTAATGAGTTAATCGAATTAAGCCTGATCTAAGGAATGAATAATTAGCGTAATAAATGATTATCTTGATAATAAACAGCTCGGATGTGCGCTGACAAGCCTTCTTTTTTCGAATCCCATATCGATGCTCGAGATTTACTCCCTCCCCTACGTGCAGTAGGGGAGGGTTGGGGTGGGGTGAAGCCAACCTCGCGATGGCCTAAAAAATGAGGCAAGCGCATGCAACCCCACCCTAACGCTCCCCTGCACGCAGGGGAGGGGATGATGTGCGTAGCGCGGCAGGCTTTCTTGACGAATGCCCTATCATCGCCCGATGGAACGACGCGACATGCACCACACCCCTCAGCTGTTCGCCGCCGAGGCGGAAGATCTAAAGCCGCTGGCCGAGCGTATGCGGCCTAACAGCCTGGACGAGATGGTGGGCCAGCAACGCCTGCTTGCGCCCGGCAAAGCCCTGAGGCGCGCGTTGGAAGCCGGCCGCGTGCACTCCATGGTGCTCTGGGGTCCACCGGGTTGCGGCAAAACCACGCTCGCGTTGTTGGTGGCGCGCTACGCGGACGCCGATTTCCGCGCCATCTCCGCCGTGCTTTCCGGTTTGCCGGAAGTACGCAAGGCGCTGGCGGAGGCCGAGGCGAACTTCGCGCAGGGCAGGCGCACCGTGCTGTTCGTCGACGAGGTGCACCGCTTCAACAAAGCGCAGCAGGATGCCTTTCTGCCGCATATCGAGCGCGGCGTGATCATCTTCGTCGGCGCGACCACGGAAAACCCCTCATTCGAATTGAATTCCGCGTTGCTCTCGCGTTGTCGCGTGCACGTGCTCGATGCTGTGTCGGTGGACGATATCGTCGCCGCCTTGCAACGCGCGCTGGCCGATGCCGAGCGCGGTCTGGGCGAACTGAAATTAGAAGTCGCCGAATCGGCGTTGCGATTGATCGCACAAGCCGCCGATGGCGACGTGCGCCGCGCGCTGACGCTGCTGGAAATCGCCGCGGAACTCGCCGACGGCCACGTCATCGACGACACCACGCTGGAACAAGTGCTCGCCGATCGCACGCGTCGATTCGACAAAGGCGGCGAGCAGTTTTACGACCAGATCTCGGCGCTGCATAAATCCGTGCGCTCCTCCGATCCGGATGCCGCCGTGTACTGGCTCACGCGCATGCTCGACGGCGGCTGCGATCCGCTCTATCTCGCGCGACGTATGACGCGCATGGCCGTGGAAGACGTCGGTCTCGCCGAACCGCGTGCCTGGCGCATGGCGTTGGATGCGTGGGATACCTACGAGCGGCTCGGCAGCCCAGAAGGCGAACTAGGCCTCGCGCAGCTTGCGATCTGGCTGGCGATCGCGCCAAAAAGCAATGCGGCGTACATGGCGTACAACAAGGCGCGCGAGGTGGTCGGCAAAACCGGCACGCTGGAGGTGCCGATGCATTTGCGCAACGCGCCCACCAAGCTGATGAAGGGCCTCGGCTACGGCAAAGGCTATCAATACGATCACGATGCGGAAGGTGGCATTGCGCTCGATCAGCAATGCCTGCCGGATGCCTTGGCCGACATGGAATTCTACGAGCCGGTGGAACGCGGACTCGAATTGAAACTGCGGGAAAAACTGCAGGCTTTGCGCGCAGCTCGAAAGCAAGCGCGCAACAAACATTCGTAACTTACGTCATGCGCTCCGCCGTTTCCGCGAGAACGGAGTGGGGCGTATGCATGCGATTTAGCAGCCAGGGCAGCGTGATCGCTAGCAAGTAAAACTTCGACGCGAAGTACTTGTTGCCCAAACGGTCGCGATGCGATTCCAGCCATTTTGTGGCGCCGGGCATCACAGCGCGCGCTTGCTCGGCAAACGCATACACCTGGTCGAACCGCTTACTGGCCAGGCCGCGCAGATCGAAGCGGAAACAGCCCTTCGATTGCACGTAAGGCAGCTCCTTGAAGCGCCGCGCGATGTACTTGCGCATCAGCACCTTATTCACGCCGCCTGGGCCGATCAGTTCGTCATCGGGAACGTGATGGAAAACCCAGTCGCGCAAGCTTTCGTCGCAATAGGGGTACGCCAGCTTAAGATCCATGGCCTTGGCGGTGTACATGCCTTTGCAGAGGTGAGCCGATTCCACGATGGTGAGCGAAATGCGGCGTATCGCTTCCTTCGATGGCGCCGCTTCGAGATCGGCGCGAAACGGCTGCATGCGTTGTCGTGAGCTGGCGGAAATATCCCAACCGAACAACTCATCCACTTCCGCATCGCTGAAACGCGAGCCGGGAAGGTAGCGCTCGAACGAATCCATTTGCAGTGTAGACAGCACAAAGCACAGCTTGAAGCTGCGGCTTATAAGGCTCGATTTGAACAGAGACTGCGGCACGCGGATGCCGCGCGCCAGCATCGCCAGTAGCCGTTCCCGGCTGTGCACGGGCGTACCGAAATATTCGTCGGCGCCAATGCCGTCGATGATGCCGTCGCCGCCGCGCTCGCGAACTTCCGTCGCTAAATCGGCGTAGGACAGCGCGGCGAAATCGGCCGTAAGCAAGGGCATGCGCGGAAGCATTGCGAGATAGCGATCGTAAGCGCGACCCGGATCGCACACCAGCGATTCGTGACGCAGGCCAAGCTGCTTCGCGACGAAGCGCGCCGACGCCATCTCGTTTTCTTCTCGGCCGCCGAGATAAGTGAGGCAGGTTGCGTCGGGGCGCGTTTCGGCCAGCGCGATAGCCATCGACGTGGAATCTTTGCCGCCGCTCTGGAACAACCATGGCGCGTGCATATTTGCCGTCGAGCGGGCGATCGAATCGCACAGCAGACGGTGATACGTCTCAAGCAGCGCGTTTTCGTCGACCGTTCCGGATGGCGGGCGCGAAGGCGCCATCGCCGACTGATATTCGTAGTGGTACTGCGGACTGCCGTGCATGTCCTGTGTCGGGTCGAAACCGGTCGCCACCACCTTCACGTTGCGATAGACGGAGTGCGGCGGATAGACGAACGTGGTGCGCAACAGATCTGCAATCGACACGGGATCGACCGAGGCATCGCTGCCTTGGAAGCTGTCGAGCTGCGAGAAATCGACTTCGCTTTGATAAGGCGATGTATCGATTTGGACGTTCAACCGACCGGAGGCACCTGATTCCAACTCCACGTTCGTTGCTCGAATTGTGTTCTGGCTAATTTTTGGATTTCTCATGATTCGAATGACTCAACCGTTTCCTTGTTGTTGTCGACTTGGTTGCGTTTGAGGTTGATCCACAACGTTGGATCAGGTCGCGGCGCGAACGAAAGCGCCGACGGCATAAGAAGAACGTACAACAAGACGCGACGTGAGCATGCGGTACTTCATGATCTCTCCCGAATGCATGGCCTTCGGCTACGTCGCGTTCGCGCGTAGCATGCGGCGATGGATGGTTCGCAAGCTCCGCTCGCGTCGCTGTTTTCGATGATGAGATGCATACGAGAGCCACACGACAAGTCCCCGTGAAGAATGCATGCGAAGTTGTGTTCGAAATGTGTGTTGAGCGTTTATGCTGCTCTGCACATACGTGGCCATCCCCGCGAATTTGCGGACAATTTCGCAAGTTTGACGTTAGCTTGAGCGCGCGCACGGCCGATTGCGCAATTGCGACTTGTCCCGACAATGTCTACGCAAAAGCAAAATCAAGTTATACGTCAGCCGAAAACGCCGTGTTTTTCGTTGCATGACGTGTTGTGCGATGACGTCATATAAGGGTCATGCGCGAAAGTGAATGCGCGCTGACAGCATGTGCTCCAGTCATGCGCCATCGCGATGCTCGATGGCGAACTTTCAACGACGCATGACGGGCGAGGGCATGTGAAGAAGGCCGGCGCCGATGGACCGACATGAAGCATAGAGCGCGCCACAACCGTTCGGCGTCAACGCTCGTTGCGTCGATCGCCCGATCGGCAAGCCCATTTGCACCCGCTGCCCACACCCTCTAGATTTCTTCTTCACATCCATCGTCGGGGGCAAGGCCATGCGTGTACTGATCGCAGCGATCTTGGGCGGCATCGTGATGTTCCTCTGGGGCTTCGTCGCGCACATGTTCCTAGGGCTTGGAAATCCGGGCATCCATCAGCCCGCGCACGAAGATGTCGTACTCAGCGCACTGCACGAGGGTCTTGGCGCCACGCCCGGCGTCTACATCCTGCCGTCGCTGGACTTCAACAAATGGAACGACCCGGCCGCCCGCGCTGCGTATTCGCAAAAGGCCAGCGCGTCGCCGTACGCGTGGGTGGTGTACCAGCCGCAGGGCAAGGACATGACCCAGATGACCGGCCAACTTCCGCGCGAATGGGCATCCAACACCTTGTCCGCGCTGGCTTTGGCCTTTCTGATGGGATTGAGCAGCTTCAGCTTCCGCAAGCGCTTGGGCATCGCCGTGGTCGCCGCCTTGTTTGCGTGGCTTAGCGCCTTGGCGCCCTATTGGAATTGGTACCGTTTCCCCGAGGCCCTGGTCTGGGCCGCGCTGGTTGAGCAGCTAATCGGCTGGTTGCTGGCTGGCGCGGCGATGGCCTGGTGGATCGGCCGCCAGGAGCGAAAATCGGCCTGAGGGCAGGGTAGGCGCCGCCGCGTTGCGACCGCGGCGGCCGCACGGCGATAATCCCGTGTTCTTGCCACCGATTTGGACCCCCACATGCTGGACCCCGCACTGCTGCGTTCGCGCCTGGCCGAGACTGCCGCGCGCCTCAAGGAAACCCGAGGCTTCACGCTGGACGTGAGCGCCGTCGACGCGCTGGAAAGCCAACGCAAGCAGCTGTCCACCGAAACGCAGGAGCTGCAAAACCTGCGCAATACACGCTCCAAAGCCATCGGCCAGGCCAAAGCCAAAGGCGAGGACGTCGCCCCGCTGATGGCCGAAGTGGCCGGCATCGGCGACAAGCTCAAAGCCAACGAACACGCCTTGGCCGACGTTCAAGCCAAGCTAGCGGATATCGCTTTGGGCATTCCCAATCTGCCCGATGAATCCGTGCCCGCCGGCAAGGACGAAAACGACAATAAGGAAATCCTGCGCTGGGGCACGCCGCGCCAATTCGACTTTGCCGTGAAAGATCATGTCGATCTCGGTGAGCGCCACGGTTGGCTGGACGGCGAAGCCGGCGCCAAGCTTTCCGGCGCGCGCTTCACGGTGATGCGTGGCCAACTCGCGCAATTGCATCGCGCGCTCGCGCAATTCATGCTGGACCTGCACACGCGCGAACACGGCTATCTGGAATGCAATGTGCCGTTGTTGGTGAACGCCGACACGATGCAAGGTACCGGGCAGCTTCCCAAGTTCGAAGAAGACCTGTTCGCGACGCAAGTCGGCGACACCAAGCGCTACCTTATTCCCACCGCCGAAGTGTCGTTGACCAACTTGGTGCGCGACACCATTCAAGATGCCGATGCACTGCCGTTGCGCCTAACCGCACACACGCCGTGCTTCCGCGCCGAAGCCGGCAGCTACGGTCGCGACGTGCGTGGCATGATCCGCCAGCATCAATTCGAAAAAGTGGAAATGGTGCAAATCGCGCGCGCCGAAGATTCGTTCGCGCAGCTGGAAGAAATGGTCGGTCACGCAGAAAAAGTGCTGCAGAAACTCGATCTGCCTTATCGCAAAGTGATGCTTTGCACCGGGGACATGGGTTTCGGCGCCGCCAAGACGTACGATCTGGAAGTATGGCTACCCAGCCAAAACACCTACCGCGAAATTTCCAGCTGCTCCAATTGCACCGATTTTCAGGCGCGCCGCATGCAGGCCCGCGTTCGCAACCCCGGCACCAACAAGCCCGAACTCGTGCACACCCTCAACGGCTCGGGCCTTGCCATCGGTCGCACGTTGATCGCTGTGATGGAGAACTATCAAAACGCCGACGGCTCCATCACCGTGCCGCAAGCGCTGCGTCCGTACATGGCCGGCGGCGAGACCATCGCATGACCGCACCGGCGAGCCGCACCTGGAGCAACGTGGAGTTTTACTCCAGCTATTTCCTCATGGTCGTGCTCGCCTCCGTCATCGGCACACGCCTGAGTTTTGCAGGCGTGTGGGAACTGCCCACGCTCGACCTCGTACTCAGCACCATCGCACTCGTGCTGGTCGTCGCAAGCTTCTGGATCGCCCGCAAACGCCGCAGCTGGCGCTTATGGATCATCGCCTTCGCCACGGCAACGCAATTGCTGCCGATGGTGCTGCGCCATCCCGCTACGTTGTTTCCGTTGCTGGGCGGTTTGATTCCCGTTGTGATCATGATTTGGGCGCTCGTTTCACTTTCGCGCAAAGGTGCCAATGGCACGCGGATGCGCGGTTCCTGATACGATTACGCCCCTCGCTCGATCGTCTGAAATCTCAGTCATCGAACGCAAAAAATCGGAGAGATGGCCGAGCGGTTTAAGGCAGCAGTCTTGAAAACTTATACTAAGAAAAATGTATTAAAAATCAATAAGTTACAAGTGATCTGAAACTGTCAATTAAACTGCTGACTTAGGTCGATTTTTTCAAGAAATTGCTCAAGTTTTGAGCAGCTGAAAACACCTTGGAAGGGTGGCAGAGTGGTCGATCGCTACGGTCTTGAAAACCGTCGGAAGGGTAACCTTCCCGTGGGTTCGAATCCCACCCCTTCCGCCATAAAACGCAAAAAAGCCCCTGGTTTCAGGGGCTTTTTTGTAGGCTTCATTTGCACTGGTGCGTGAAATGTCGACGCAGCGATGGATGATTTCTTTGCGTAACTCAGAGCGAAGAGTGCCCACACATAGGTTTTTTCAGTGCATCTGCGCAAGTCGAGCCGTCAATCAGGCGTCAATCATTCGAGTTGAACTTTGGTAGACGTAGAGAGACGTCTATGCCCCACCCGATTGACGGCATGGAACGGGTGCGTGTTAATTTTCGTTGCCAACAGGGGCAAAGTCCCGATGCCCAAATCGGAGCAGGGCTATGGCAGACGAAAAAAACGGGTTGATCGTCATTGACGGTAAACACTTCGGCAAAGCAGCCCAAGTGCTTATTGAAAAGGTCTCCCAAGGTATTGGTGGCCTTTATCGTCCAACTCAAATACGCCGGATAGCCAAGGCCGAGGCGGAGGCAGGTCTTATCGCGGCACAAAACAAGCTTGAAATCGACGAACTGCAAATGCGTGCGGCTCAGCGCTGGTTAGCGGAGGAGTCGCGAAAGCAGGAGAATATCGAGTCCATTACTGATAAAGCAATTCCATTGCTCCACGAACAATCTGATGCTTCAAACGTCGAGGATGACTGGATAGCTAATTTCTTCGAAAAAACAAAAATAGTATCGGATGGAGAGATGCAGAAATTGTGGGCAAAAGTGTTGGCCGGAGAAGCAAATAACCCTGGCACCTATTCGCGGCGGACTGTCAATATCATTGCGGATCTTGAAAAATCTGACGCGCAGCTATTTAGCCGCTTGTGTGGCTTTATTTGGAATGTTGCAGGTCGGGTTCCGTTAATTTTTGATACCCAGGCGGATATATACCATCAGCATGGCATAAGTTTCGATACGCTCAGTCATCTAGAAACACTCGGTCTGATTACTTTTAACGAAATGACGGGTTATTCGAAAATTCGGTTGGGCGGGCAGTTTCCGATCGTGTATTTCGGGAAGCCCATTCTCATCACGCCGAGTGCCGGAACGTTAGATATCGGTAAGGTCCTGTTGACGAACGCAGGCCACCAACTGGCCAGTGTAGCGAACGCAAGTCCAGTTGATGGCTTCTTCGAATATGTTGTCCAGCGTTACTCCTCCACCGCGGGCGTAAGCGTAGGTCCTGCGAACCTCGTGACCGTTAAGGTGCCTCAAGCCTGATTGGGTGTTCTGGGCGAATTTGCGGTTGTCATAACTTCGAGCGAGTTCCTATGGGTGAATTCTTAGATCGGGCTCGGCAGCATGAATTGCTTCTGCAATTGCGGGATGAGTATCCCCATTGGAAGGTCTTCGATCTCAAGGGAGACGAAGAAGGGCGTCGCGAGACAGTTAATTTGCACTACTTACTCGAACATAGACTGATCGATGGGCAGCCACGTTTTTCCAGCATGGGCGACAAATCAGTCCTTTGGAAAGTTCGCATAACGCATGACGGGCTCGATTTTCTCGCTGCGGATGGAGGTCTTGGCGCTATTCTTGGGGTGGTCACCGTCAAACTTCATGATGATACGGTGCGTGATCTTTTGATTGCGCGAGTCGAAGAAGATGGCACGAAAGACAACGCAACTAAGGTCAAGCTAAAGGAAACAATTCGCGGCCTGCCAGCAGAGATGTTGAGCACGTTGGTAAAAAAAGCAATGGAAACGGGGCTGGGGCACGTCGGTGATATTGGTGCTTGGATCCATCACGTGATCGGATAGCGATGTCATGAACTTCAGCGAGATTCTTTCCCGCATAACGGGCATCAGCGTCCCGGTGTTTGGTATCCAATGGAACCCACCAGAAGCCGAGATCGTCGTGGCACGAAGAGTGTTGGCATTCTTAGAAGATCGCCGCGTTCTTTATGTGCCGTCTGAAATGGAAGTGCCGGAACATGGCGTTCAGTCGGCTCTTCGGATTCGGGAGTTCCTGACTTCTGAACTGGGCCGATTGACGGGCGAGGGGCAGTTGGCGCAGAGCCTGCGAGCTATGCGCGCCGCATGTCGGAAGTTCTTAGACACCGTTGGACCCGAAGACGGGCCGATCGTCCGGCACGCATTCGATAGAGGACACTACGCCACGTGGGAATTCAACCAGGCTCTCGGAGAGATGAGGGGCGTCTTTGGTATTTACGTTGCCATCTTGGCGGCAACGCACGGCCTAGATGTCGAAGATGGGCTGGCAAGAATCATTCCCGGTTTGGACAGCGAGGGACGCTCGGTTGGTCATGAAGTGGAAAAATAGAAATCTACGCGAGCTTGCGGACATCATTTGCGGGAACGTTGCTCATTTCCACTATCGGTCGAGCAGCTACATCACCGAGTTCTTCGAGGACTGCGATCTGGGCTACGTTCATGATGGTTCGACCCGTTGGGCGTGGGTTGCTGACCGACTGGATGAGGTTCTGGGACAACCGCACCCAAGTCCAGCAGTTCCACCAGACGCATTCATTCGAATAATTCGCGCTGTGCTTGATAAGGGCGAGGCCCAAGAGGGTGATCCGGACCGAAGTAAAGCTCTGGCCGCTCTCAATGTCGTATTGGTTCGTGAGGGTTGGGAGGCTTTCTACGATGAACATGGCATCGGGCAACTTCGTCACATTGCAACTAATTCCGTTGCGCAGGTGGCAAACCCCCATCGCCCGATGACGCCAGCGGAACTCGAACGCCGCGATCAACTCACCGCCTATTTTGACAAATGTTCCGAAGACGAGCTAATTGAAGACGTTCTGCTGCCGCTGTTTCGTCAGTTAGGATTCCATCGCATCACTGCCGCTGGTCACAAGGACAAGGCGCTGGAGTATGGCAAAGACGTATGGATGAAATATACCTTGCCCACTCTTCATGTCCTTTACTTTGGGATCCAAGTTAAGAAGGGCAAGCTGGATGCGGCAGGCGTTGGCAAGAACGGATCTGCCAACGTCGCAGAGATTCACAATCAGGTCAACATGATGCTCGGGCACGAAATATTCGATCCAGAACTAAACCGGCGTGTTTTGGTTGACCACGCATTCATCGTCGCCGGTGGTGAAATTACAAAGCAAGCTCGGAATTGGATTGGTAATAAACTGGACGCGACAAAGCGCTCGCAAATTATGTTTATGGACAGGGATGATCTTCTCAATCTGTTTGTAGTGACGAATCTGCCTTTGCCGAAAGGAGCGGTTCCTAACTCAAATTCTGTCCCTGAGATGGGCGATGACATTCCCTTCTAGGTGATGTGAATTATGAATTCATGGGACCGCTTCAAGGTCGTTGAGAAAGTCAGGATTGCGGCTGACGAGTTTGGCTCGTCGAACCCACAGCAGCAGAGGCAGCTCATATTTGGCTGCCGAAACGCATCATCCCGGGAGGTCTATTTCGGTCTCTTATCGTTCTTCTTTGATGCTCAATTGCAGCAAAATCGATTCGAGAGGCAGAAATTAGCAGGCACAATCTTGCTAAGTGTTGCCCCTCCATCTCCCATGGCCCTGGACGCATCTGTATACGCGACTGCGCAACATTGGGATCTAAGTGTCAGTGAACTTCCTTCGTATTGGTGCAGGACTTTCGGACAGTCTGAGGTTGCGGCTTTTTTGGCAGACCTGGTCGGTGATTGCGTCGAGGCTACGCTAAAGCGTAGTGTCGAAACCATGCTCTTTTGGTCTCGACGATATGAGGAATGTATTCCCGGCGAGCCCGTGTAGTCGGTCCTGCGACCGTTACTTTGCCCTAGACAAAAGCTTCCTTAGCTCGTCCGTCGAAACGGCGATCCGCTCAATGGCTATTTCTTATGCTTCCGATGCACCGCTGTTTCGGTCTCGCGAACAAGATCTGCTGCGTGAACTCCTAACGCCTGGGCGATAACTATAAGCGTGGTTATTGTCGGCTGCCGTATGCCACGCTCAAGCCTCGACACGAATGTTCTGTCCACGTCGGCACGCAGCGCGAGTTCCTCTTGGCTGATGCCCGCATGCGTCCGATGGCGAAGTAGAACTTCGCCAAATAGGGCTGCGATGTCGGGAGGCGGCTGTGTGGTCACGCCGCAAATTTCGTGTCATTGTGGCCTATAGTCCACGGCCTATAGGCACGTAACTGTCATGACAGATATTGACGGGTTCAAGGTCAATCGGCGACGCGGACGTCCTGCAAAGAAGTCACCCGTGATTGAAAGTTCGATGCCCGTTCAAGCGATCATGGTCAGTGAGTCGGACGATGAATTGCTCACGACGACAGAAGCTGTCGCGCTGACGAAGATGAGTGAGTCCTGGTTCAAGAAGCAACGCTGGAAGCGATCAGGTCCACCGTATCGGAAGAGGGGAAGAGTAGTTCGCTATGTCAAAAGCGAATTGCTTCGATGGTTCACTGAGTTCAGAGCGACGGACTTCGGTGGAGCGCCATGACGTAATGCGTTTAAGACATCAGTTCTTTTTGCTTCACTTATGAAGTAACTCCGTCAATCAGGCGTCAATCACGCGAAGCGCAACGGCGGTATACCTAAGTCACCGCTGAGATACCGTGGTATACCAAAATATACCTTGAAAACAGGCGCGTCGATGATCACTCAGCGCTAACTTATTGTTTCGTATGGGCAAGGCAGGAAGTCTTGAAAACTGCCGTAGGTGTAAGCCTACCGTGGGTTCGAATCCCACTCTCTCCGCCAGATATGAAAGCGCCCCCGAATGGGGGCGTTTTCATATCTGAAGGTAAAGACTGGGTGAGAAGCCACTGGGTTCGGCGGGAGATGGACATGTGGGCGGTGACGCCTGATGCTTTGGCGCGGGACGGCTTTCCAGCGACATAGCTTCGGTTTGCAACCAACCGGGCATTGAGCGCATCACTGAAAGATCGTTGCCAGATACTTGGCCTTGAGGACGGGTAGGGAATGAATACGAATATTTTGTTGCCGAGTGTTTTCCTTGCTCTAGCCGCCGCTAGCGCGGGAGCCGCAACATCTACGACTTCGAATTTGCAGAATCCTGCGAGCTCCGATTCGTTGTCCAACACCATCCAGAAATTGGATGCCGAATTCTTCGATTCATTCAATAACTGCAGTGCGCCCGATCAGCTCAAAAAACACGAAAGCTATTTGAATCCCAATGTTGAGTTTTACCACGACAAAAGCGGTGTGACTTGGACAAGACAAGCCTATATGGAGAACACGCGCGCGCATGTATGCGGTAACTTTCGACGCGTGCTGACGGCGGGAAGTCAGGAAATTTATCCGATCAAGGATTACGGCGCGATCGAAGAGGGGCGCCATACATTCTGCGAGATCAAATCCGGTAAATGCTTCGGCGAGGCCAAGTTCTTAATTATTTGGCATCAATTGCCCAATGGGTGGGAAATTACGCGCATCATGAGCTACGCGCACGAAGCCATTCGCTGAATTCGTCTGAGAATTGGGCTGCCTTCGCTACAACAAACTATCGATAGGAAGCTGACGTAGGATCGTCACTTCCGTACGTCGCTTGGTGGTTGCGGCGGGCTCGCTCTGATAGATGACTGGCTTTCCGTCCTCTTCGGTTTGCCACTCGACGTTGTGAGACGCCGGATCGATCGCCACCTGATACGCATTGGAGGGTTGCGTCGCGGTATGGAAGAAGTCGCTGATGGCGCGGGCCAGCCCGGGCGAATCCACGATAACGCCCATTTCGGTGTTGAGCAGCTTGGATCGCTGATCCATATTGAGGGAACCGATAAAGACCTCACGGTCATCCACGACAATGGTCTTGGCATGGAGGCTAGTGCCTGACGATTTGCCGATGGATGTGGTGGGCTGACTCTGGCCCGAAGTCGGTTTGAGTTCGTAAAGCTGCACGCCGCCTTCGACCAGCGCCTTGCGGTAATGCACGTAGCCCGCATGCGCGGCGGTTTCGTCCGTCGACGCGAGCGAGTTCGTCAGTATCTTGATGGAAACGCCGCCCTGAGCGCGGGCCACGAGGTGTTTCGTGCCTTCATCGCCAGGTATGAAATAGGGCGTCGTCGCCAGGATCTCGTGCTGAGCGCCGTCGAGCATCGTCTTGAGCTGCGGACCGATGCGCAATGCCGGCACGTCGCCATCGGCCTCGATCTTTTCAGGCTGGTCGGCGACAAACTTGGCATCGCCCCAAAACCACGCTCCATGCTTGTCGGCAGTCGGCCCATTGGGCAATTCGTCCAGCACGGCCTGTGCATAGTCCGATTGCGCGAATTTGCGCACTTCTTTTTGCAGAATCACCCGAGCCTCGGCGAGGCGCTTGTCAGATTCGCTCGTCTTTTTGAGTTGATCTAGCGGATAGGCTGCATCGCAGTTCCAATACGAATCGAACGCATCGGAAGCCTGCTGCACGACAGGGCCGATGGCGATGACGTCGAGATCGCGGAAGTGCGTGTCGCTGCCGGCGTCGAAATAAGGATCGCCAATATTGCGTCCGCCAATGACGGCTACATCGTTGTCGACGATAAAAGCCTTGTTATGCATGCGACGATTGAGGCGTCGCCACTCCATCATAAACTGCACAGCGCGCGATATAACGGTAGGGTTCCGCGTGCGAAATGGGTTGAATAACCGAATTTCGATGTTCGGATGCGAATTCAACGCCTCGAACAAATGATCCTTGTCGTCGAAATTGTCGTCGTCGATAAGCATCCGCACGCGTACGCCCCGATCGGCCGCGGCAAGAAGATGCTGCATGATCAGGTGCCCGGTCATGTCGTTGGCGAAGATGTAGTACTGCAAGTCGATGGAGTGAGCGGCATGGTCGGCCAGCGCTACGCGACTGAGCAGTGCATTGGTGCTCAGTGTCATTAAGCGGAAGCCCGATTGATTCGGATGCTTGTCCACTTCCGCATGCGTGTATTTCGCCGTGGCCGTATCGGTCGCGGGCGGCAGATGGAGCGTCTGTTCCTTCTCCGCTTTGGGCGGGTGCGTGGAGCACGCCTGAAGGACAAGACAAAAAATTGTGAAGGCAAACACGACGATCCGGCGATCTGTTCGCATGCTCACACCTCAGGTTGACCGATCAGTCCGCGCTCGCGGACGTTTCTCATTCCAATTGTTATCGATGATTTAGCATATCCAAGCCCTATCTCGGCTGACTGTCGGTGTACAGGGCGTCGCCATATTCAGGCTCGTCAGCCCGCCGTGCGTCGCTCACGCGCGTCATGGCGCATACGCGTAGTCAAACGCGAGTCATAAGTGTCATGTCAGTTATCGCCTGCTCGATGGTTTGGGGTGTCGGCGCACGCGCATGCCTTCTCATAGCGCCATGACAAGCGTGAAGGATGCGTCGTCTCGAATGACGTGATGTTTGAAAAAATATTGAGGGGTAGGGATGTCGCAACTGATCGCGTTTTTATTAGGGCAGTCGAGATATGCCTCAGGGACAGGGCGTGCTGTTGTGTTGGTCGCGATCTTCTGGCAAGAAGTCGCGCGGCATCTTCGTCGCGCATCGACGCGCATCTCTGTGCTGCATTTGGAAAACGATTGCTGATGTTGATGTTTATTGACGTTGGTTGATGCATCGACTCCAGAGGGGAGGAGTGGATAAGTTCAAACATTTGCCTACTAGGAGAGAAGAATGCAGTCGAAAATGATTTTTCGCGTGCGCCACGCGGTACTTGCTTCCGCTGTAATGGGTGCACTTTGCTTGGTGGGGCTTACGTCGTCGAACGCCGCGCAGGCGGCAGACAATGTGGCGGCTCAGGCGCACAAAGAAGCATTGAACAACTGGCATGAATCGATCAAGCATTTGCCGCCGCCCACGGAAGGATGCTTCCATGCTTCGTTCCCCAGCACGGTATGGTCGCGCGTCGCATGCGGATCGGCGCCGCGATATCGCTCAAGAATTCATTGGAAGACCGTACGCACCGCAAACGGAACGCTACTACGGCCTGAAACCGCCGGCAACGGCACCGACTACGTGGCGCAAGCGCCATCGACCACGGTCTCTGCGGTGGGTAGTTTTCCTTCGGTGAGTGGCCTGACATCCGAACAAGGTGTCAACGTGCCTTTTGGCGGCGGCGAGAGCGACGGCATTACCGGCAATAACGAATACACGCTGCAGCTCAATACCGATATCAATTCGTCCTCCACGGCTTGCTCCAATTTCGGTTACTCAAGCTGCCAAGTGTGGGAGCAGTTTGTTTATTCGACCAACAACAACGGCACGCCGGCCGAGCCGCAGGTATTTATTCAGAACTGGGTATTTCCGTCGCAAAGCGATTATCAAAATGTCGGCTGTCCGAATGGTTGGAACGACGCCAGCGGCAATGGGCAATACGCATGCTTCACCAATAGCGACGCCACCAATGTGCCTGCCGTTTCAGCGACCGACCTTGGCAATCTGACGCTGACCGGTGCGGTAACGTCAGACGGCAACGACACCGTCACCTTTACCGACGGCTCGGAAGCCTATTCCGCGAGTGAGCCCGATAGCACCAACAGCCTTGGCTCGTGGTGGACGCAGTCGGAATTCAACGTGGTCGGCAATGCCGGCGGTTCCGAGGCGCAGTTCAATAGCGGTACGTCGCTTACCGTGAATCTTGCGGTCAACGATGGCAATGGCGATACGCCAAGCTGTGTTGGCCCGAACAGCTCAGGCACCACCGGCGAAACGAACAATCTGAATCTGGGCAGTTGCAACGCCGTAAGCGGATCGGCGCCGGCCATTCAGTTCACCGAATCGAACTGAAAATAGTCTCGATATAAACCAAAGCCCCGAGGGGATGTCTCCCTCGGGACTTTTTTTACGTTAATGATTGGAATATCGCCGCTGAGCGCGCTGCATTTTTTTACGCCGTCGCTTTTTTGCTGCTTGGAGTAATCTTTCAAGCCGATCGTGCTTGGGGGCGCTGAGCCGTGCGGAGATCAACGCCCAGCGGATCGACATTTAAAAAACGCCGGACCCTGTCGATTTTCGACAACTCAATTCGTCGCTCTCACAAAGACCGGACCTGCCGGTACTGAAAAGGAGACAGACCATGCGTGTGATCGTGATGGGGAAGGCCACTGACGGTACCGAAAATGGCGCGGCCATCGATCCGGCGGCGTTCGAGGCGATGAGCAAATTCAACGAGGAGTTGCTCAATGCCGGCGTCCTGGTCGCACTCGGCGGCCTTACACCGTCTTCGAGCGGCAAGCGCATGGTGATGGACGGCGACCGCCGTACCGTGATCGACGGTCCGTTCGCTGAAACGAAGGAACTGGTCGCCGGTTTCATGATCCTGGAAGTCGAAGACATGGACGAGGCGATTGCCTGGATGATGCGCGCCCCCCATTGCGCACCCGGACGAAGCGAGATGGAAATTCGGCCGCTGATGGGCATGGCCGAATTCGAAGCAGTGCAAACGCCGGAAACCAAGGTCATCCGCGATCGAATCCGCGCAAAGCTCGATCGCGCCTGAGCACATCGAATCCTATCTTGAGGGTGATCTCGTGAGAAAACTCATCGCATCCACATTTGTGTCGCTCGACGGTGTCATGCAATCGCCGGGCGAACCGGAAGAAGACCCCATCGGCGGTTTCGATCACGGCGGTTGGATGTACGCCTTCGGGGCGGATGAAAGTTTAGATTTTTCGGCGGCGGGTTTTGACGGCCATGAACGCGAGCTAGTGCTCGGGCGTCGGACCTACGAGATATTCGATGCATTTTGGCCTTACCAACCGGACGACAATCCCATTGCCAAGACCATTAATGCGGCGAAAAAGCACGTGGCTTCGCGCACGCTGACGAAGCTGGACTGGAACAATTCGACTCTGCTTGGCGACGATGTTGTCGCAGCCGTTTCAGCATTGAAAGCGCAGCCGGGTCTGAATCTCCAGATTATCGGCAGTAGCGATCTGATTCAGACGCTGCAGGCCGCATCGCTGATCGACGAATACGTCGTGTGGACCTTTCCTGTGGTGTTAGGTCATGGCAAGCGACTTTTCGGCGAGAAGGCCAAACCGTCGGCGTTTCGTCTCGTGCGCTCCCAGGTATCCAGCAGCGGCGTCGTGATGAGCACCTACGTGCTGAACGGCGATATTCAGATTGGCACGTTCGCACAAAGCGAACCAAGCGAAAAAGCGTTGGCGCTCCGCAAACGGATGGCGAGCGGCGCCTGGTAAGGCGGCGTGCGTCGCGGGGCCGGCTCGGCTGACGCAGGTATTTCCGCGCGCACAGTCAATGGTTCTTATGGCAGGTGCAATAATCGCCGGCGTGCGGGTTGGCGTTTGGCCGTCCATAGGCGGGGCGGCTTGGGCGGACATTTGGCACATTAAATTCCCCCGCATGTTAAAAAACGCTACCCCCGACGCGATTGAGCTAAGCGTGACCTGCCCCCGAGGTAACGCATGTTGTCCATTGACTCCGTAGACGCCGTGTCGTAGTTCTTAGAACGTGCCCAAGGAGCCGTACGCGTGGTCGTCGCCTTACTCATCATGCTGCTGACGGCCCATTTGGCGCTGGGGTACTGGAGCGGGCATGCGGAGGCCGTGCCACCCCAGCTGGCCATGTTGTTGGTGCAGGGTCTGGCGGTGTGGGCGGTGTTTACGCGCTATCGTCGCAGCCCGTCCCTGATTCGGCTGCCTTGGTTGCTGCTGGCCGTGGCCGTGCTGATGCAGATGCTGTGGGACAGCACGAATGTGCTGGCGGCGGTTGTTGGGGATAAAGGCGGCTATTTGGCCGCGCTCGCCACGGTGCTGTCGGGCTTGTACGTGGTCCCATGCATGTTCATGTCGACGCGCTCGTTTACGCAGCACGAACCGCGCAGCGTAGCGATCATGGATCTGGTGCTGTTGAGCATGGTCGCGGTGCTGGTGTACCAGGTCTTCACCACGCTCCTAAGCGGTCCGCTGGCGTCCGATCCAGGCAGCATCTATGTCGTGCTCCACATGGCGGACGCCATCGATTTTTCACTGGCCGCAATGGCGATTCTGCGCCTGATTGGCGCGCGAAGTTTTCGTTGGCGTTTCTTCTTTTACGTGGCCGGCGCCTATCTGCTGGTGAATGCGACGGCCGCCTATTTTTACAATCGCATCGAATTGCACGGTTTGCCTTGGTGGGCAGGCTCGTTGATCGACGTTCCTCATGCCTTGCTGGTAGTGGTGGCCTTGCGCCAGCCGCCACGATGGTTGCGCTCTTACCATCCGTCGCTGGGCGTCTCGCAAACGATCGCCTCGTTCGCGCCGATCATGCTGGCGACGATGGTCGTGATGCTTTGCATCAGCGCGTCGCGATTCAATTTCGTACCTAGTTTGCTGGTCGGCGCGATGGCCGTGCTGTTTTACGGATTGCGTGTGGCCTTTATCCAAAGCCGTCAAATCGACCAGCAACGTGCTATCGATCAAAGCACTTGGCGATTGCAACAGCAGGTGGGTCGTGACCCGCTCACGGGCATCGCCAACCGCGCCACGCTGGACCAAAGCCTGCGCGAAGCGATGGAAGAGGGGCGTAGGACCGGCCACTACTGTTCGCTGCTGATGATCGATATCGATTACTTCAAGCAGTACAACGATAGTCTTGGACACATCGCCGGCGACGCGTGTCTTGTGCAAGTCGCGGGCGCCCTAAGTCGCAGTCGGGTGCGCGCACACGACATGGTGGCGCGTTACGGCGGCGAGGAGTTCGCGATCGTGCTGATCGACACTAGTGCGGAGGTGGCGCAAGAGGTGGCGCGCCGTTTGATCACCGCGATCGAACACTTGCAGATCGCCCATCCGGCGTGTCCGCTCGGACGACTTTCCATCAGCATTGGATTGGCCACTCAAACCGAGCAAACACCGATCGATCCGGTCGCCATGCTCGCAGAAGCCGATCATGCGCTGTATCGCGCCAAGCGCAATGGCCGCAATCGGTTTGAAGCGGCGGCAGGGGATATCGATCCGCCGATGACGTTAGGCGACGCGAGCAAAGCCTAGCCGACGACGGGATTGCGAAAATTCATCGCGTCACGCAAGATTTGCCAGCGCAAACGAGCACGAATCGCGGCCTTGTAAGGCGCGAACCGAGCGTCGCGACGGATGCGAGCAATAGATTTCAGGTAACGGATTTACACAGGGGAAAAATATGTCCAAACGTAGGCTGTGGCTTTTGCCGCTGGTCATGTTGCTCGCAAGCTGCACGACAGATCCGACCATGAAAGACACGGCGGCGCTGCCCGCTGGGACTGGCATCATGGTCGCAAACGTGCTGGTAACGTCGGTCGGTGGCGTGGCGTATCCGCCGCTCAGCATCAAAGTCGACAAGCTTCATGGCATGTCGATGTCGACGACTCTGAAACTTCCCAAGCCCAACAACCTCATCGTGATCGAGCTTCCAGCCGGCGACTACAGCTGGACGACTTTGGAGTTGGGAACGCACGGTGGAGGCGCAACGATGTCGTATCGGATGCCATTCACTATCGAGCCCGGAAAAATCAACTATGTCGGCGACCTATTGCTTACTCTGAATAATTACTATCGACCGAACGGATCGCCGACTTACCGATTCCGTATTGCCGATCAGTCCAGCTACTGGCTCCCGATCGTCGCGAAATATTATCCCGAGATGTCGCACGCCTATCCCACTGTGGTTCATCTGACGGAAGACCAGCGGCCTATGAATCAGATTCGTTAGCAACGGCTTCGTCTCTCGGTTATAAGTCGTAAACCAGCGGGCGGCGAAAGTCGCCCGCTTTGGCATCTAAGGTGCATGTGACTAATTCGCATAAGCGCACCGTCTATGTTGAGAGTTTGTCGCGGTCCGCCAACGTGACTTACCGCGCTTGATTGCATTTTCATTACGCGCTACACCAGCACGATTGGCAATCGGGTGGAGAACGCGGTGAACAAGCGGTTTGTGTCGTGCATGTTGGCGCTGGTGACGGTGGGTTCGGTTTCATGTCTCAAGGCAGCGATCGAACCCGTGCCGTTGCGCTGGAATGCAGACCGCTTCGGCAACCATCGCTATACCGTGCAAGTGGACAAGCCTGCCAAGGCAGTTCGTGCGTTGCTCCCGTGGCATCGGCGCGATGCGCATCCCGATCAGGTCGCAACCATTGTTGTCGATCCCAGCGGAAAGATCGTCGACAACGTCGCACGCGTGCATATCGAGCAAACGTCGGGCGAGCTGGTATTTGAAGCAAAGACAGCCGGCGTTTATGCCATCTATTATCAGCCTTACCTGGCCAACGGTCGTTCCAATTATCCAACCGTTACCTATCTGGCGCCGCGCGACACCGCCGATGCGGCGTGGTTGCATGCTAGTGGCGCCAACGATCCTTCGCGCGAAGCAAAACTGCCGCAAGCAAAAGTGCTGGGTTACCAGGCAGTCGATGATTTCGACGCGTATACCGATATGGAACGCACGGCTGCGCCAAAAGATATCGACGCTTTGCTATCCGCCAATCCGAACGCACCATGGTTGCTGTTTCCGGAGACGCGCGAACACCCAGTGCGAATGTTCGATCAGATTCCCGAGCGGTGGGCGCAGCGCGGTGCGGGCGGAAATTTGGCCGATAGCGCGCTGCGTGGCGAATATCTGAGCTATCAGGTCGGCGCCTGGGCGGCGCGGCGCGACATCAAAAATGTGCAGGTAAACTTTTCCGATTTAAAAGGCACGGATGGCGCAGTGATTCCAGCATCGGCGCTTACGTGTTTCAACCTGGGTGGCGTCGACTACACGGGTAAATCGTTTGTTGCGCACGTCGATATCCCACGCGGTCGTGTTCAACCGTTATGGATGGGGCTGGATATTCCTGCAACGGCCAAACCCGGCGTCTATCGCGGCAGCATTACGCTCAGCGCCGATGGCGTGCCTGCGCAAGCGATACCGCTTGTGATTACCGTCGGCAGCGAAGAAGCCGTCGCACACGGCGATGACGATCCTTTCAAGCTCAGCCGACTGCGCTGGCTCAATTCGACGCTCGCGCAAGACGATAGCCTCGTCAGACCCTTTACGGCGGTGACCGTGCACGGCGCGAAACTCGGCATACTCGGGCGAGATATCACACTCGCTCGCGATGGCTTGCCGGCGCAGATCGACAGTCATTTCGATGAACGCATGACCGGTTTCGCCAAAACGCCAATGCCGCTACTCACCGCGCCGATGCAACTGACGGTGCAGGATGCGAGTGGTGCGCATGCGCTCACGTCGCCCACCGCGCCGCGTGTTCAGATCGATGGCCCAGCCAAAGTGCATTGGCAAACTGAAGGCGCCGCGGGATCGTTGCAAAGTGTCGTCAATGCCAGCCTCGAAGCCGACGGTACGCTCACGTATTCCATTGCGCTTACGGCGACCAAATCCGTCACGCTGAATGACATTCGCTTGGAAATTCCCTTGCGCAGCGAGGCGGCGCAGTATGAGCTCGGCTTTGGCCGAGCCGGCGACCACGCGCCGCAAGATTTCAATTGGCGCTGGAATGTGCAAAACAATCAGGATGGCGCCTGGATCGGTGCGGTAAACGGCGGCTTGGAATTCCATCTGCGCGACGAACATTACCGTCGCCCGCTCAATACCAACTTCTATCATGACCAGCCATTGGTGATGCCCACCTCGTGGGACAACGGCGGTCAAGGCGGCGTGACGTTCAAGCGCGATGGCGCGCGCTATCTGGTCACGGCATTCAGTGGGCCGCGTACGATGATCGCAGGGCAAACGTTGCATTACGACATCGTTATGCGCGTCACGCCCTTCAAGACGATTCACCCGGATCAGCATTTCGCGGAACGCTATTTCCACGCCTATGACGATCTGGACATGATCAAAGGGCAGGGCGCCAACGTGGTGAACATTCACCACGCCACGCCAATCAATCCGTGGATCAATTATCCGTTCCTTGAGCCTGCAAAAATGCGCGCATACGTGGACGCGGCGCATCAGCGCGGGATGGAAGTGAAGATCTACGACACCATTCGCGAACTCTCCGATCGCGCGCCGGAACTGCCGATGCTGGAAAGCCTGGGCCACGAGATCATCAGCACCGGTCCGGGTGGTGGATTTTCCTGGCTGCAGGAACACTTGGATGGCGATTACATCGCCGCCTGGCATGTGCCGGAGAATCGCGATGCCGCGGTGATCGACGCGGGGCAAAGCCGTTGGCATAACTACTACATCGAAGGTTTGGACTGGCTTGCGCGCAATATCGGCATCGATGGTCTTTATCTCGACGACGTTGCGTACGACCGCGTCACGATGAAGCGCGTGCGCAAAGTGCTGCAAGCGCGACGTCCGCATCCATTGATCGATCTTCATTCGGCGAGCCAGTTCAATCCGCGCGACGGCTATATCAACAGCGCGCTGCTGTATATGGAACTGTTTCCCTATATCGATCGCCTCTGGTTCGGCGAGGAATTCGATTACCAGCACACCTCGCCTTCTTACTGGCTAACGGAGATTTCCGGCATTCCGTACGGCTTGATGGGGGAGATGCTGCAAGGCGGCGGCAATCCGTGGCGCGGCATGGTGTTCGGCATGACCAATCGCTTGCCGTGGACGGGTGGCGATCCGCGCGAGCTGTGGAAGCTGTGGGACAGCTTCGGTATCGAGCAAGCCGACATGATCGGATGGTGGGTGCACGACACGCCGATACAAACGCGTCGTGACGATGTGCTCGCGACCAGCTATGTGCGCAAGGGCAAAACGCTCATTGCGTTGGCGTCATGGGCGCCAGATCAAACGCGCGTCAATCTGCACATCGATTGGAAAACGCTAGGCATCAAACCGGGAACCGCAACGCTGATGGCGCCTGCCATTCCCGGTTTTCAGCCTGCGGCGACGTTCAAGCCTGACGCCGCCATTCCTGTCGAACCTGGTAAAGGGTGGTTGCTGATTCTGCAATAGCCATCCGCCAGGTTCTCACGGCTCTCGTCACGCAACCGCGACTTCGCTCAATACAGGGTAGTCGGTATAGCCTGCCGCGCCACCACCGAAAAATGTTGCGGAATTCGCGGCGTTCATCGGTGCGTTGGTCTTTAGCCTGGCGAGAAAGTCGGGATTGGCGAGGACCATTTGTCCATAAGCTTCCAGATCCGCGAGTCCCGACGTAACGTCCGTGCCAATGTCTTCGCGCAATCGACCGGGGCGACTCAAGATCAGCGAATGCTTCCAAATCTCGCGCAGATCTTCGAGCAAGGTTTCGTTACCCAGATGCATGATGTGAATGTACGCGAGGCCGAGCTTGTCGAGTTCCGTCGTCAGGTAACGATAGAGATCCGGGCCTTCGGCGCCTTCATCGATGCCATTCATGGTCGAGCCGGGCGATAAGCGGATCGCGGTTTTCCCTGCGCCGACTTCGTCGGCAATCGCCTTGACGACCTCGATGGCGAAGCGTGCGCGGTTCTCGAGCGATCCACCGTATTCGTCGGTGCGATGGTTGGCGTTCGGCGCGAAGAATTGTTGAATCAAGTAGGAGTTCGCGCCGTGGATTTCCACGCCATCGGCGCCGGCGTCGATCGCGCGCCGCGCGGCATGGCGGAAATCTTGAATCGTTTGACGCACTTCCTCCGTGCTCAACGCGCGCGGCGCAGGAATATCTTGCATGCCCTTCACGGTAAACATCGGCGTGCCCGGCGCTACGGCGGAAGGCGCGACGCCTTGACGATGATGCGGCGTGTTGTCCGGATGCGACACGCGTCCGGCATGCATCAGCTGAATAAAAATACGTGCGCCTTTGGCGTGTACTGCCGTCGTGACCTTGCGCCAGCCTTCAACATGCGCGTCGGTATAAATGCCCGGCGTGGTGAGATAACCCTGGCCATCGTCCGACGGCTGCGTGCCTTCGGTCACGATCAAACCGAGATCGGCGCGTTGCCCATAGTATTCAGCGGCCAACGGGCCAGGCGTGCCATCGAGCTGCGCGCGGCTGCGCGTCATGGGCGCCATGACAACGCGATTTTGCAGGGTGTATTCGCCAAGACGGACGGACTGGAAGAGCTGATTCACGGGGAAGTCCTCGAAAAGTGGGTCGAGGAAATAATGGGTCAACTCATAATCGGGATAAAGGCGGTATAGTGGATTACATTGATCCACTCGTGGAGCAATTAAATGGAAATCCTGAATGACATGGCTTTATTCGTCGAGGTCGTTAAAGCCAAGGGTTTTCGCGGGGCATCCGAGGTGACCGGCGTTCCCAACTCAACGCTTTCCCGGCGGATCAGTGCGTTGGAAAAAGCCATCGGGCTTCGCTTGCTTCATCGCACGACGCGCAAGGTCGAATTGACCGAAGCAGGGCAGGTTTATTTCGACCGCTGCAAACGCATCGTCGATGAAGCCAAGCTTGCGCATCAGGAATTGGGCGAAATGCTTGAACAGCCCAGTGGCGTGCTGCGTGCATCGTTACCGGTCGATTTTGCGACGATTTACATCGCGCCGTTAATTGCCGAATTTGCGCAGTTGTATCCAGGCATTTCCTTCGACTTCGACCTGACGCCGCGTCAAGTAGACCTTGTCAGCGAGCCCTTCGATGTCGCGATTCGCATTGGTGAGCCGGAGAATTCGCATTTTATTGCACGCCCGTTGGCTTCGTTTGTGCCGCATATTTACGCGTCGCCGCAATATCTCAAGCGCATGGGAAATCCATCGGAACCCACCGAACTCGAAAAGCACGAATGCATGAATATTCTCCGAGACCGGCCTTGGATCTTGCATCAAGGAAAAGAAGCGATTCAGGTGACGACCCGCAGTCGTTTTACGCTCAATAACGTCGGCCTGATTCGCAGGCTTGCAACCCTCGGCATGGGCTTGGCGTTGCTTACCGATGAGTTGGTGGTGGACGAATTAGCCGATGGACGGCTCGTGCGCGTACTTCCGCAATGGCATGGCAAGCCGGTTCCCGTGTATGCGCTCACGGAAACCCGCTTGGTTCCTGCAAAAACGCAACGCTTTATCGAATTCTTGAAAGAACGGCTGGCACAGGCTTAAGGGAGAGCGATCAGCCGTGATTCGGGCAACCTTCGCCCGACGAGACGGCAACGACGGCTTGTTCGCGCGTTTCCACGCGTCGCGCGTATCCAGATAAACCCAACCCATTTAATTCGGACCACGTGTCGATTTCCGGTTTCGTCGTTCGTCCTTATAGTGAGGACTGGGGAACTGGCCCAATCGAATATCACTTTGGGGGAAACATGCCGCAATACCTGATTGCCTTATACCCGTCCGTCAACGACGACCCACGCGTTGATACCGAGGCGATGATGGAAGACATCCACGCGCTCAATCGGGAAATGATCGCGGCGGGCGTAAGAAGGTTTGCAGGTGGCCTGGACCCCGCCGCGACAACGCTGCGGTCGCAACCGGACGGTGATGTGCTTGTTACCGATGGACCGTATTTGGAATCCAAGGAACTAGTAGGCGGTTTATGGATATTGGAAACCGCAGATCGCGACGAGGCGCTGGCATGGGCGCGCAAGGGCGCCAAAGCCTGCCGCGCCGCTGTCGAGCTACGAGAGATTTTCTTTGTGCCGGCGCCCGAAAAGGGCTGAGCGATTCGGCATCACGTTTTTGTGTGCAGACGGAAACGATCGATTCCTAGGAGAAAAAGATGCGTGACGACAAATTTTGCGCAATGGCTTTCAAGTGCCTTTTACTGATCGCTGGGTTCGGTTTGGCAAATCAATTAATGGCGCAGGAAGCTACAAATCCGTATCCGAAAATAGCCCCGATCGATCAATACCTTATGGCCGATCGAAACGCAGAGATAGCGCTGGCGCGCAGCGCAGCGCCGGAATCCATCTCTCGTGATGCAACCGTTCTGGTGTTGGGACGCAAGGGCTACGAGACCGCCGTCGAAGGCAAGAACGGATTTGTTTGCATCGTGGGCAGAAGTTGGTCGGGACCGTTCGATTGGCCCGAATTCTGGAACCCGAAAATTAGGGCTGCCGATTGTCTGAATCCGCAAGCGGCGCGTTCGCTCATTCCCGTCTTTATGCTGCGCGCCAAGATGACGTTGGCGGGTCGTTCGAAAGCGGAGATGGTGTCGGCGCTCCAAGCCGCATACAAAAACAAAAAACTGCCAGACCTCGAAAACGGCGCGATGGATTACATGATGTCGAAATCTTCGTATCTCACCGACCAAGGCGGCCACAATATGCCGCATCTGATGTTCGATACCTTGGTTAAAGACGGCATAGATTGGGGTTCCGGCGCAGAGGGTTCGCCGGTGATGTCCAGCCCTTATTGGTTCTTTTATCCAGAGCAACACACCGAGATGAAAGGACTGCCGGCGATTCTGGTGTTTTTGGTTCCTGCGCCAACGTGGTCCGACGGCACGCCTGCGGAGATGCAGCATCATTGATGGTGAGGTGACTTCGCACCTTTGCGTGGTAACAACCGTGGGCAGCCATCTCAGCGCGACGGCTGCCCAATTCATGGGTCGAAGCGCGCAAAAAAACGAGCATCGACGAGCTGGAAGCCCAGTGGCTCAACCTTCGATCACTTTTTACGTCGTTTGACCGTTAGCGGGAGCGGATGCGTAACCAGTTTAGGCAGAGATTCTGCTCGCGATCCGTCGCTCGCTGGCCTTCGCGTTCTTCGATCACCACGCCGGAGCGCGTTCGGACGCTCTCACCTATCAGGCTTTGCACCTGCACCTCCTCGCCATGCGGCAAGGGGAAGCGGGTTGCCAGCACCATGATTTCATCGGCTTCGCAAAGCAGCAGCGCCGGCTTGCTGGCATTGCTGGCGCTCCACCCGCAGGTGACGCGGATCTGCACTTCCTGTGGAGGCAGATTGTTGCGGTTGTCGATATTCCAGCCGTCGACCTTCTTAAGCAGATCGTTCAGCTCAGGGGCGTTCCAGTCCACATCGCCGACTGAAACGTACGAACGAGTCTTATCGTGTCCCATGCTGCCCCCCTCGTTGCGGTCAGAGCTGGCGTAACCATGGGCAATCCGTGCGGGCAACCTCCAAGCCCTACCGTGCCGGAAAACAGTCGTCCGGTAGGAACGCTCGGCAACCACGCTAGCACGACGGTAGCCCGCGCGCATCTAAAGGGCATCATCCTCGACGTTTGATCACTTTCGACGCGAATAGTGCGAACAGGCCCTAGCCAACGCCGGATCAGTCCTTATTGTTACAGGGGAAGATAATTAACCTCGATTATCTCTGGCGGTGCGGTCTGAAATGGCTTCTCAGCCTCGCCAGGGCGACCTAAACTCCGGCCCTATGTGACCGATAAAGTTCCTGAGGATTTGGAGCAGGGCCAGGGCGAATGACGACACAGGTCATACAGTTAGTGAAAATGCTCGCGCGACTTTGGTGCGCCGCCTTTATGGCAGCCGTGCTGCGCAGCGTCTTCGTTGGCTGGGTGGCGCCTTGGTCGGCTGCGGTCTCGGAAAGGTTGCCGGCTCGACGCTCCGGCTTGCGCTGCATGTCATCAGGATAAGGATGATACGTAGTGCGAGTCGCCACCTCATTTCTGAAGACGCCGGCTTTATTTATCGTTTCCGGCTTTGTCATCACGCTCGCCACCACGGCCGTGATGGCTTTTTCGTTGTATCAAATGCGGCAGGACGCCATGTCGCAGGCAAGCGTCGCCACGCAAAATCTTGCCAATTCGCTTGAGAAGGAAACCGAGCGCAATCTCGATGTGTTCCAGTTGGCGATGCGTGAAGTTGCGACAAGCATCAAGACGCCCGCGCTCCAGCATCTTCCACTGAATGTGCGGGAGCTCGTCGAATTCGGCACGATCAGCGACGCGAAAGAACTCGGCACCCTGTATGCGACCGACGCCGAAGGAAATTTGATTCTCGACTCGCGCTCCGCCGTGCCGCGGAAGGTCAATGTCAGCGATCGGGATTATTTCCGTGTTCACCAACAGAACAAGGATGTTGGCCTGTATCTGAGCAAGCCTTTCTTGCCCAAGGCAGGCGATACCGATCAGCCGACCATTGCATTGAGCCTGCGGCTGAACCAAGACGATGGACAGTTTGCCGGCATTGTCGCCAGTACGCTTCGCCTCAACTACTTCCATGCCATGTTCAAGGACGCGATCCTGGGGCAGCACGGCACCATTACACTGTTGCGCACCGACGGAACTGTATTGATGCGGCAGCCATTCCATCCCACCGACGTCGGGAGCACGCTCGCTCGCGGCAACTCGCTTGCGCCGCTCGTTCAGTCGGATCAGGGCACCTATGTGGGCGTGGCGGTGCTCGACCATTTCCAGCGGCTGTACAGCTTTAAAAGGGTTGGTCAATATCCGCTGATTATTGTGGTCGGCTTCGCGACCGACGACATCTATGCAGGCTGGTACCGGCGCGCCGTCACCATCGGCACCGTGACTATCGTGATCGCCGTGCTGTCGATCTGGTTGTCGCTGATGTTCGCCAGCTTGTTACGTCGAAGAATTGAAATGGAAAGCCAGCTGCAACATCTGGCTTGGTTCGATTCCTTGACGGGCCTTCCCAATCGTATCCAGCTGCAGCGCGAGGCCAGCCGTGTCCTCGCAAACGCAAAGCAGAACGATTCGAACTTTGCGACGCTGTTTATCGACCTGGACCGATTCAAGCGCGTAAACGACACGCAAGGTCATGCGGTCGGCGACGAAGTGCTGCGCGAAATCGCCGAACGCCTGCGCGAATATATCCACGTCGGGGATTCGATCAGCCGCATCGGTGGCGATGAGTTTCTTGCCATTCTGCAAAATTGCGACGTGCTCAAAGCGATGCATGTCGCTGGACGCATTCTACAGACCGTGCGCCAACCAGTTGCCCTCGACTCCAAGCGAGGCACCAGCATCGCCATCAGCGCAAGCATCGGCATCGCGATCTATCCGTACGACGGACTGAACACCGATATTCTTCTGCGCAATGCGGATTTGGCGATGTATCAGGCGAAAAGCGCAGGGCGCAATCGCATCCATTTCTACGCGCCCGAGTACGAGCGCCGAGCCAGAGAACATCTTGATCTCGAAATCGCGTTGCAGCAAGACTTCAAAGCGAAAGCGCTCAGCGTCGCCTATCAGCCCAGAGTCGACGCGAATGGCGATCTGTATGGTGCGGAGGCGTTAGTACGCTGGCACAACGACAAGATGGGCTACGTTGCGCCGGATTGTTTCATTCCCATTGCAGAAGAAAGCGGGCTGATTGCGGAACTGGATGCCTGGGTGCTCGATGAGGCTTGCCGACAACTCGCAGCATGGAGGGCCATGGGTTTGTCGGTACCTAGCATTTCGGTGAATGTCTGCGCCACGGACCTTAAGCGTTCGGGTTATCCCAGCTTGATCGCCCATACGCTGGACGCTCACGGTCTCGCTCCGAAAGACTTGATTCTGGAGATGACCGAACGCGTTATGTTCGACGAGGCTGTCGAAGATATCCGCACATCCATCGATCAGATCCACGCCATGGGCGTTGCGCTCGCTATCGACGACTTCGGCACCGGATATTCGTCGCTCAATTACCTGCATCGGTTCCCCATCAAGGAACTCAAGATCGACAAACGATTTATCCAGGGCATCGGCGACAACGCCAATTCCGAATCTCTTGCGCAAACCATTATCAATATCGGCAAGACCTTGAAACTCATCGTTGTTGCCGAAGGCATAGAAACGCAAGCTCAGAAAGACTTTCTGCGCCTGCAAGGTTGCGACTTATACCAAGGTCATTTCATTTCACCACCCTTGTCGCCGGTTGACTTTGAACGCTGGATATCACCGCAGAGTCTTGCCGGGTCCGAACAGAGCTTTACGGTGGAAATGCGTGGGGGCTTCAAAGCCGAGTAACATGTCGATGCGGAGCGTCCGCTAGGGCGTGACGCGGACATAATGCGGCAGCACCAACCTGCGTACTGCATCCGATCAGTGAGTTGCCGTATCTAAGGGCTCGATACCGCCATGTCGGCGGCTGACCGAGTGAGCCCTTCATGATCGATCGCAACGTTGTCGTTCGAGCTAAGTCCCGCACCCGCTTATTTGCGCCCTTGTGGGCACCCGTCTGGCTGTTTTGTATTGCTGCGCCGTGCATGGCCGCGACACCGCTACACCCACAGTTGCCCGATACACCCGTGGGCCAACTCGCTGGCGACCTGATTCGTCATATCAACGCCGACACGCCCGAACATATCCAGGCGTGGGCGCAAACCATTATGTCGGCGTCTGTCGCGGCGGACGATAAGGCCGCGTTTGCGGCGGAATTGGCTTCGGCGGCGCGTAACAGCGGCGGCCTGGAGGTGTTCGACGTGCGCAGCGATCCGCATCAACCTGGAATGCTCGAAGTCGCCGTGAAAGCACATCGCAATGAGCAAGCGGCTCTGTTCTGGTTGGCCGCCGACACCGCTCATCCAGACCGACTTGCGCAGGCGATGCTGGTTCCGATGGACAATCCGTTATACGACCAGTGGCCGAAAGGCCCCGTTTCGCATGCGCAGATGGGGAAGCAGATACATGCGGTACTGGACAAACTCGTCAGCGAATCCGATTTCTCCGGCTGCGTGACGGTTTCCGATGGCGGCCAGATCGTGTTCGATGAATGCCGTGGCTTGGCGGAGCGTACCTTCAATGTACCGGTCGATCACCAGACGAAATTCCACATTGGCTCGATCGACAAGATGTTCACCGCGGTCGCCATTGCGCAATTGGTCGAGGCCGGAAAACTATCGTGGAACGACACGTTGGCGAAGCTCGTTCCGGACTATCCCGATCAGGCGATCGCGAAGAAAATCACGGTATGGCAACTGCTGCACCACACGTCAGGCTTGGGCGATTTTCTGGTGCCGGAGTTTTTCGAGCACTCCGAACGCTACGTCAACCCGGCGGATTATGTGGGGTTTATCGCCCGACAGCCGGTATTGAGCGAGCCGGGTAAGCAATTGAATTACAGCAATGCGGGTTACATGTTGCTTGGCCGCATTATCGAAAACGTATCTGGCGAAAGTTACTTCGACTATATCCAACGTCACGTCTTTGAGCCCGCGCATATGGTGTCCAGCGGATTCGACAGCGTTGATGAAATTGTTCCCGGGCTTGCCGTCGGCTATTACCGCGATACGGTGTTTTCCCAGACGTGGAAGGCGGATTGGCTGAAGATTGGGTACAAGAGCGGACCGGCGGGTGGCGGCTATTCGACTAATGCGGATTTGTTGCGATTCGCCGCCGCGTTGCACGAAGGCAAGCTGCTCAAGTCGGCGACGTTGGCGAAGATGTTCGACGACGAAATACCCTTCGGCCCCGGCGCTGTGGGAGCCGGATTCGACGAAAGGCTCTCGCACGGCCGACATATTCGCGGTCACCAGGGCGGCATCGCGGGCACGACCGCAAATCTGGAAATGGTTTGGGAAACCGGCGCGGCGGTAGCTTTAACGTCCAACGAAGGACAGTCGCAACATTGGTTGCTGGCCGAGCAAATTGCCGACTTGCTTGCCGTGGAAAACGCGAAAAACTGAGACTCCCAGAGCGCGCCTTGGAGGTCGATATCGTCGACCTCCAATCGCTTGGTAGATCGGGCAATGGCGTGCCAGTCCGGCGCCGTTTGCTGTAAGAATGGCGCGAATCGCTAGAGCGCTGTCGCGTTGCGATTCCTAGAGTGTGCATCACGGTGCGGCCCAAAGAGCGGCCCGCACTTCTCGAACTACTTCCCGGCGGCCAGCCCGGGATCGGAGCGGTCGCCACGCGATTGGCGATGAGCAGCCGCACATTACAACGTCGCCTGGAAGAAGAAGGTGACAACTTCCGAAGCGTCGTCAATCGAACCCGAGAAGACTTGGCGAAACACTACCTGACGCAAACGAAACTTTCGGCAAGCGAGATCGGTTTTCTTCTGGGCTTTGAGGATCCGAATTCGTTCTTTCGCGCCTTCAACGACTGGACAGGGAAAACGCCTGAAGCATTGAGAGAGTCCGGTCCCTAAATCGGATCTTAGTCGTGTCAATGATTAAGTCGGTCGGAGTGCGCAGCTTGACTGATTAAATCCACAAGACGACAGTATTTGCTCGCCCTAAAAAGGGGACTGCTTATGAGCCAGAGCACGTTTACGCATCCCAGCGCGTGGATTCCATTGGCAATGTCGTTGGCCGCATTTTGCGTGGTTGCCGCGCACCTCATTTTTGTGGGTACGGCGCGTGAGGTCGACGAAGGGCCGGCTGCGCATATTTTTCAGCTACTGATGGCAGGGCAGATTCCCATCATTGCGTTCTTTGCCATCAAATGGCTGAGGCCCACGGAAAAATACGCCGCCATGGTTTTGGCATCGCAGATATTGGCAGGCGCCGTGGCTTGCGCGCCGGTTTGGTATTTCAACGTGTAACGCATTGCGTGACCGGCGATGTCCGCTTTAATTCCATGTGGACATTTGCCGCACCGCTGACCGCGAAGCTCGCAGGCCGCTCGCTAACTCGAAGAAAAATAGATGCTTATCTCCAGATTCTCGAGGTGAAACGAGGTTTGTCGATTTCCGACATTCCCGTTCGTCGTTTGTGTGTTGAAGGGACAAAGCCGAATAGCAGAAGGGCTGCGAACGATGATTACCGTTTATGGCGAGGGTAGGGGCTTCCGCGTTGTCTGGCTGCTGGAAGAGATGGGCCTGGCGTATCGGCTGAGGCCGGTCGATCTTTTGGCCGGCGTCGAAAAAGACACGGAATTTTTGGCGATTAATCCAGCGGGTTTTATTCCGGCGATTCGGGACGGCGACGTCACCATGGTTGAGTCCATTGCGATTATGGAATACCTGATGGCGCGTTACGGACCAACGCCGTTAGCGCCGGAGTCGAGCGATCTTGCATTCCCCGCGTATCAACAGTTCCTTCACCTGGGCGAAGCCGGTCTTGCCGCGTCTATTTATTTTGTCGTCGGCGCGCGCAACTTCGCGCCGGAGTCCGCGCGACAGAATTGGAGCGCCGACCAGGCGCTGAGCGTTTTCGAAAGTCGCCTGGGCTTGGTGACGCGACAACTGAGGCGCACGCCGTTTCTTGCTGGCGATAGATTTACGGCTGCCGATATTTCCGTGACTTACGCGCTGGAATTGGCGCAGGCAAGCGCAGGCGTCACCCTAGGCGACATCGAGCTGTCGTATTTGGCCCGCACCAACGCGCGCGAAGGATATCAGCGCGCCATGGATACCTGCGAAGCCAGAAAGGCCTACCTCGCCAAGGCGCGCAATTCGTAGCAGCGCTGAGTGGCATGTAGCGCACATAGAAAACGCGGCTTTTTCTTAGCCGATAATCGTCTACAAACGGAGCATTACGATGACCATCACCATTACCGCATTCGAACGTTCGCCCGATGGCGGCAAGGGATTGGCGCGCGACACGCGCGTGCGCTGGGCGCTGGAAGAGGCTGGCCTGCCTTACGACGTTCGCCTTGTCTCGTTCCAAGCCATGAAGGAACCCACGCATATGCGCGTGCATCCCTTCGGCCAAATTCCCACCTATGAGGAAGGCGACCTTACGCTGTTCGAATCCGGCGCCATCATTCTGTATATCGCCGAGAACAATCCGGGACTATTGCCGAGCGACGCTCACGCCAGAGCGCGCGCGATCATGTGGATGTTCGCCGCGGTCAATAGCGTGGAACCACCGATCTTCGACCTCACAACCGCCAAAATTGTGGAAGGCGATAAACCTTGGGCCGAGCAACGCATAGCACTGGTCAAGGACCGCATTCGTCAACGGCTAGCCCAACTTTCTGATCGCCTGGGCGACGCGCAGTGGCTCGATGGCGAATTCAGCGCGGGCGACCTGCTGATGGTGTCGGTGCTGCTGCGGTCGAGACCTTCGGGCATTCTGGATGAATTTCCGAATCTCGCCGCCTACGTCGCCCGCGGCGAGGCGCGGCCCGCATACAAACGCGCTTTCGCCGCGCAATTAGCGGTCAATACGGCGCCTCTACCAACCACGTGATAATGCTTCGCGTAATTCTACGGATTGTTCGTCCCATCATGGCGTAGCGACATGACAGCACAGCATCTGACCATCGTTCATTACCCGCTGCATCAACGATGGCGTTGCGTGGAAATCACGTCGCCCGACTGGGAGCATGTTTCCGACGCCATTCGAAAAATGGACGACAACGAATACCCTGTTTTGGAAATGAGCTGGGCGGAAGTTGAAACCTGCGGCGACGATGAGGAGTCATTCCACATCGTTGGCGGCAGCAAGGTGGGATTTGCGCTGTCCAATTTCTGCGGCGATTGGCGGTTTGAAGACCCAGACGGAGGCGAAGAAGAAGTTCGACTCTGGCAAAGCGATCAAGGTTATTTCTGCAAGCGCAAAAACATCATCGCCGATATCGATGTAGTGCTGAAATTAGCCCGGATTTATTTCGAAACGGGCTCCTATGACGAAATTCGAAACGCCTGCGTCAAACTTTAATGCGTAGGCTGGGATGCCAATCCCAGCACCAACGAACGCCGGAAAGCTGGGATTGGCATCCCAGCCTGCATAATTAAGGCGACGACGCTTTCGCATCCATCAACGCCGCAACCCGCTCCGCATCCTCGGGCGTCGGGTTATAGACGATCATGCTGAGATCTTGCCGGCCATCCACCGCAAAGGCGGAATATTCAAATTCAATATTGCCGAGAATCGGGTGGCGGATATTTTTGACGCGTTCGCCGTGCGGGCCTTGCACGTCGTTGTCGCGCCACATCGCGCGGAACTCCGGGCTGAGGCGGCTCAGTTCTTCGACCAGAGGTTCAATTTCCGCGGCGGCGCCTGCGCGGGCGGCTTCTACGCGGAATGCGCCCATGACGAAGCGGGCCACGCTTTCCCAGTCGTACTGCGATGCGCGTGCGCGTGGGTCCAGAAAAATGTGGCGAAGAATGTTTCGCTCTTCAGGAGGTAGTGCGTCGTAGTCCATGATCATGGCGGTGGCGGCACGATTCCAGCCGACGACGTACCAGGTTGCGGTGCGAATAATGGCAGGCGTTGGATTTAATGCATCGAGAACACGCTGCAGTCGTGGCGTGATGCCTTCGTTCTTGTGATAGCGCGCTTCTGGCGGGCGACCGAGGCCGAGTAAGAAAAGATGTTCGCGTTCCACCTCTGTGAGCATGAGCGCATGTGCGATGCGATCGAGTACATCGGCTGATGGCGCGCCACCGCGACCTTGTTCGAGCCACGTATACCAAGTGGGACTGATGTTGGCGCGTTGCGCCACTTCCTCGCGGCGCAAGCCGGGTGTGCGACGGCGACCGGCGGGAAAACCAAGCGCGGCGGGGTCGAGTTTCGCGCGGCGGTTTTTTAAATAAGTGCCGAGCTGATTTTCATGCGTTGCCGGCGCGTCCATCCTATTAGCCTTTATAACAGGATAATTTCACTACTTTACTAGCATAATCCTAGCGTAGAGAGTTGTCTCCGGATATTTCTGGAGACTTAAATCATGCGCATATTCGTTACAGGTGCTACGGGCTTTATCGGCATGCCCGTCGTCAAAGAATTAATCGCGGCTGGTCATCAGGTGCTGGGTCTTTGTCGTTCGGAAGACAAAGCGGCCGCATTGGCGGCGACTGGCGCCGAGGTTTATCGCGGATCGATGGAAGACGACGATATTCTTAAAAAGGGCGCAGCCGATTCGGATGGCGTTATCCATTTGGCCTTCAATCACGACTTCTCGAAATTCGTGGCGAACTGCGAAGACGATCGACGCGTTATCGCCGCGCTTGGCGCGGGACTTAAAGGTTCGACTCGGCCCTTGATCGTGACCTCCGGAACCGGATTGGCCAATACCGTGCCCGGCCAACCGGCGAAGGAAGATAACGCGACGATAGGTTCCGATGTTATTCCGCGCGCTGCGTCAGAAGAAGCTGCAGCCGCTCTCGCCACCGAAGGCGTCAACGTATCCGTGGTGCGTCTCCCGCAGGTACATAATCCAGAGCGCCAGGGTCTTATCACGCAAGCCATTGCGATATTCCGCGAAAAGGGCGCATGCGCCTATATCGGAGATGGACATAATCGCTGGCCGGCAGCGCACGTACTCGATGTAGCGCGTCTCTATCGATTGGCGGTCGAAAAAGCCGAGCCGAACGCGAAGTATCACGCTGTTGCGGAGGAGGGTGTATCGCTGCGCGATATGGCGCAAACGCTTGGCGCAAGGTTGAACCTACCGGTCAAATCCATCGCAGCCGATGAAGCGCAAGCGTTCTTCGGATGGCTCGCCATGTTTGCTGGGCGCGATTCCCCTGCATCTAGTGAGCAGACGCGGAGAAAACTGGGATGGCAGCCGAATGGGCCGAAATTGATTGCCGATCTGGAGCAGTTGCAGGTTTCTTGAAGCCCGATCAAAAGCGGTAATCCGTAGGCTGGGATTGTCATCCCAGCCTATCTACTAGTCATCAGCGCAGAAAATAGTAAACAGCGTTTCCATCAAGGCATGCACGCGATGATCGCTGATGGAGTAATAAATCGACTGCCCCTCGCGCCGTCCTTTGATCAACTTGTCCCGACGCAGAACGGAAAGATGCTGGGACACGACGCTTTGCGCCAGGTCCAGCGATTCGGAAAGGTCGTTGACGGAGCGCTCTTCGTCCACCATCTGGCACAACAGCAACAGACGATTTTGGCTGCCGATAGATTTGAGTAGGCCGGCGGCGTCTTCAGAACGGTCTTGCATGGTCTGAATATCCAGCTTGCGCTTTTTGGTTTTGGCGGGGCGTTTTTTTGCGGTAGCCATTACAGCGTATCCATGGGGATCTTGATGTAGCGGATACCGTTTTCTTCGGCGGGCGGAAATTGGCCGGCGCGCATGTTTACTTGGATCGAGGGTAGCAATAGGCGCGGAACGGCGAGGGTTGCGTCGCGGGTGTTGCGCATTTGCACAAAGGCCGCTTCGGTAACGCCTGCGTGCAAATGGATATTGGCGCGTTTTTCTTCGCCAACGGTGGTTTCGTACGCGTATTCGCTGCGTGTCGCCGATTTGTAGTCGTGACACATAAAGAGCTGCGTGTCGTCGGGCAGTGCGTAGAGTTTCTGTATGGAGCGATAGAGGATGTGGGCGTCGCCGCCGGGAAAGTCGCAGCGGGCGGAGCCGCAGTCGGGCATAAATAAGGTGTCGCCGACAAAGGCACAGTTACCGATCAAATGCGTCATGCAAGATGGAGTGTGACCGGGTGTGGCAATCGCGGTGGCTTCGATTTGGCCTACGCGATATGTTTCGCCGTCTTTAAAGAGATGGTCGAATTGGCTGCCGTCTCGTTTGAAATCTGCGTCAGCGTTGAATAGTTTTCCGAAGACGTTTTGAACGGTTTGGACGTGCTCGCCCGTAGCGATTTTTCCGCCGACGAGCGCCTTGATATAAGCAGATGCAGATAAATGATCGGCGTGCACGTGGGTTTCGATTAACCACTGCACGTGGAGGCTGTTGGCATTGATGAACGCCACGATGATGTCCGCAGCGTTGTGTTTGGTGCGACCCGATGCGGGGTCGTATTCCAGTACGCTGTCGATAATGGCGGCTTGTCTTTCTTGCGGGTCCCATACGACATAGCTAAATGTATTGGTCGGTTCGTCGAAAAACGCTTTGATCTCTGGCGCTTTCATGTTCAATAACCTCGCATTACGAAGCGCTGTGGGACGAGATACGGCTTATAAGCCACCATCCGAATGCCATGGCGGCGACGAACAGCCAGACGGATGGCGCACCGCCAGAGAGTGACGTAAGGGCAGGGCCAGGACAATAGCCCGCGATGCCCCAGCCGATACCGAATAGTGCGGCGCCAACGATTAATTTCCGGTCGGCGTTTTTTGATTTGGGTAAATGGAATTCGCGTTCTAGCCACGGTTGTGGGCGGCGTAGAACAAGGCGGTAGCCGATCATGGTGGTGAGTACGGCAGCGGCCATGACAAACAGCAGGCTTGGGTTCCACTGGCCGGCAATATCGAGGAATGCTTGGACGATCGCGGGTTGCGTCATGCCGCCTAGCACGAGGCCAGCTCCAAACAATAGGCCTGCAATGAAAGCCACGATGTGGTTCATAAGTGCGGTGTCCCGAAGAGACGGCCTGATTCGCACTGAGTCTCGGCGCGCGCGTTTTGCTGCTTCCCCTACGTGTAGTAGGGGAGGGTTGGGGTGGGGTGAAGCGGTCTTGCGACGATGCATCGGAGATGCCTTATTCATGGCTTGCTTTGATGAAGGACGCGAGCGTTGCCCGCGTCATCCCACCCTAGCCCTCCCCTGCAAGCAGGGGAGGGGACTGTGCTTCGTGTTGTTGAGAGTTGGTGTTATTCAATGGATATGATGGGTTATGAAAACGGTGGCTATGCCGAAGAGCATGAAAATGAGCGTCGCCACGAGGGAGCGCGCTGACAATCGCGCGATACCGCATACGCCATGACCGCTGGTGCAGCCGCTGCCGAGCCGGGTTCCGACGCCAACCAAAAGGCCTGCCACTACCATCCACAGCCAACTTATGGTGGGTTGGCCGATGCCGTTTTCGCCGATGAAGAAACGCATGGCGAACGGCGCAAGAATAAGGCCGGCCAAAAACGCTAAGCGCCAGCCACGGTCGGATGTTGGAGGCGTGGAAACCAGGCCACCGACGATGCCGCTGATACCGGCGATACGTCCGAGCGCTCCCATAAGGAGTACGGCAGCGAGACCGATCAGAACGCCGCCAAGGCTTGAGGACAGCCAATAAGCCATAATTACATTAATTCGTATATTAGAAAGTATGAATATATAACCGGGAAGGCCAGGCGGGCAAGTGCCTCCCATTGGCGACAAAGGGGTCGGGAAATGCAGCTCTTATTCGGCGATGCATTTCGCTTACACGCGTCAGCTTTCCCGCCGACACAAATCCGCGTCCGCTTACAGATATCCGATTCGCGTTATGCGAAGGTTCGCAAGTCGGGTGTGCCTCCGTGCTAACGATCCCGGCACACCCGACATGGGTGGAGTAGCGCGGATCGCCTGGGTAGCAGCCCAAACGATCCGCTGGCCACAACCGACACTAAGGATGTTGATCATGGTTATCCCCGATCATACGGCACGCTCGCACCCGCGAGCCCCCGCCACGCCGCGTTTAGTACTACTCCACCGCCGTTCATACTGGACGGCGTCGGGACTAAGTGGGCACTAGTTAGGGAATGTAGTCGGATTACCCCTCTAATTAGGCAGGATTTTTCCTGTAGCCCTTCACGCCATGCGCAATGCATGGCGTGACCTACGCGTATGGACTAAAGCCCATGAAACACTTCTTGATCGATCTCCCTTCCGAGGGAGGCTATGTGCTGTCCCAAGGCGACTACAACCAATTGTGCGAGGCGCGGGATAGGTTGTTTTTGATGGCGCAGTTGGCTGGCGTGGCGTCGTGCGATGTCGACAACCAAGCGCTGCTGGTTATTCGGCGCATGCCCTTGGGGCATTTGTTTGGCGATTTGAGTTGTCAAATTGGCGAGGTGTTGGATGCTATTGCGCATGTCACACCGATTGCGAGTTCGGCGCAGTCGCAGTGAACACGCAGGTTGGGGCTAACCCCAGCCTGCGCATTCATTGGCGTAGTAAAGATTGCGAAAGTCGCTGGGTCCCGGCTTGACAAGCATTGCTGTTGAAAAGCACCTCGCCGGGAGGACGAGCAGAAAATGTGGAGAGATGGAGATGAGCGCGTCATCCGATCTCCCTGATCGAGTTTTCGCTTCTTCAACTACTCGTAGATATAGAGCCGTTTGTAGTCGACAAGATCGTTAGAAGTGACGCGACGGCCAATATCTTCGAGCCATGGTTCTAATGCTGCGTCGGGAGCGATGGGATGCATGTCACTTGGGTCTTCTTCGTAGTGTGGCGTGTCGGAATGACGTTCCTGCCAGTCCGCCCATGCTTTGTCGAGCATGCAGTGATGCATCCAAAAGATGGGGTCGTTGGGAGAAGCGTCACCTCCCATGTCGCCTCCAACTACGTTATGAGGGGGATTGTGCAGAATTTGGTTCGCCTGATGGTTGAACCCGCTGTTGTTCTGGTCGACAAATCGGTCGATGGCTAACAACCTCTGTAGTTCAGTCGGCTGGACAATAGTTTGTCCAAATAGCTGGTCCGCTCGCCGCCTCTTGAGGGAAGGTTCGGGGTTGGGGTCAAACATCGTCGGCCGGACAAAAGTATTCCATCGACCTATTTCATACGCGAACGGGCCCGTTAATACATTTCCTTGCTCCCCGTTATCCGGTATCTCGCCGCCGCCGCCGAGGAAGTTGTCGGTGAATGGCAATACACCGTTTTCAAGAGGCTGCGTCCAGTCCCAGTAAGGTACCGTGACGTTCTCGAAACCTGGAAGCGCACGTAGAAGGCTTTCAAAGTGATAGACATAGAGACGATGCCATGGGAGTAATGCATTGCCATGTGCACTCCATGAATGGTCAATCATGGTATCCACGTGCACCCTCACCATATCGTCGTAGCACCCGACATTGATGTTGTAGCGATGCTTCAATTCCAAGACCGCGTTGATGAATTGGTCACGTTCTTCTGCAGTCATCCGCAGAATATTTTTTCGAACTCGCAGTGGGCCTGGGTTATTCAGGTCGGGAAGTCCCTTTGGTAATTTGCCAACCCGGCCTTCGAGAAAAGGAGCTAGCTGCGAATCATCGAGCGCGACCACGGCGGCGTTGGCCGTGTTTTGCAGCGTGGCGAAGGCTTCGTAAAAATTGAAGGCGCTGTAGTAACCGCCGCCGTTTCTTCGACGAACGGCAAGGGGTTGTTCGTCAATGAAGATGGCATCTTTGAACAGTCCTCCGTCATCGGGTAGCGCATTGGGGTGGATTTCCACCTGACGACCCTCGAACTTGTAATTCAACGCTAGTGGGTTTTGTGTTCGGTTTTTCTCAGTGATGTCGTTCATGGACACTCCTTGGTCGTTTTGTTTGTTGCTTCCTGGATTTGTCTTGCTTTGCGCTTCGGGTAAATCGAACCAAAGAACAGACTGCTTTGGCATGCGAATCGCTTCGCACACACATTGGTACCATTACGAAATTGGATTTGAATGTCGTCGCGCGCCGGTTGGTGTGTGGGCGATTTCATTGTGTGCGTAGGCGCGTTGGATGCCTCGCCGAGAGAAGAGATTCGCCGGTGCTATCGCTAAAGCGCGAGATAGGAAGGTTTTGGGGTTGCTCTTAATCGTCATTCCAGCGAAAGCTGGAATCCAGCGTCTTTGCAGCCCGAAGTCACTTGATGATTCGCTTCGCTCCCCCTTCGGGGCCGTCCTTCGGACGTTCTTCGTGCTGCGCACTATGTCCAGCTTTCGCTGGAATGACGATTAGGCAAGTGTTGAGATCTCGGCTAGCAGGATTGGCCGGAATACTCACGGCCAATCCTTCTACCAGCGCGCCGCCATATCGGTGGAATGGCAGGTTAGTCTTTCATCGAACGAATGAAGCAAAAAGCATTTGGGCGTCAATGTGCCGACGCAAGCTTATAGAGCGATCAACCGCGCTTAACCTTACGACGACCCGCTTTTTTAGCGATGCGCTTTTTCGGTCCGGGTTTGGCTTTGGCAACGGCGCCTTCGATCAGCAAACTTTCCGCCGTGACGCCGCGTTTTTTAACGGCGGCAGCGAACCACAGCGGGCGCTTGCCGCGGCCGGTCCATGTTTGCGAGGGGTCTTCCGGGTTGCGGTATTTGGGGGCGACGGCGCCGCGCTTGCCGGTTTTGGCTTTGCCGCCGCGCGTGGGGTAGACGTCGGCGAGGGTGAGGTTGGCGTTGCTGAGCAGGGTGTCGATCTTTTTGCGAAGTTCTTGCACTTGGTTGGTTTTTGCTGCGTGCATCTGCGCTTCCGCGTTGGCGATAAGCGACTGGAGTTCTTTCGGTGAAAGGGCTTTCAAATCAATGGCCATGCGTTGTCCTTATTGTCGATTATTTCTACTGCTCAGCCTAAAAAGGCTAGTAAATATGAACAGGTTTTGCAAACCGCCACCAGTCGGTGCAGCGCCATGTCGTGCGTGGCTTTTTCTTACGTATTGTTAAAAATCGTACACAAGTGTGGGCCTATATAGACAAGTGCGTCGGTAATCGGGCGGAGGTTTTTTCAAAAGAGTGATCGGAGTCGCGATTAATAAATCGCGGCTTTATTTGAATAATGGGTTCGGATGCATACCGACGGTTGTTTGCGCGATTTACACACATGCTGGTGTTAGATGCGAGCTTGCGAGGTACCGCCGCTCGGACAAATAAGGGGGTTTATATGATCCGCAAGCCACTGGGTTTTGCTTTACGCACGGTCGCCGCAACGGCGCTGATGACGGCCATGTTGGCTACACCCGCCATGGCCCACCAAGCTGTCGTGACAGGTTTGGGTCAAGCGTGGCCGAACGCGGCGGATGTCAGCGTCAGCCCGCATTACCATGTTTATGTCTTTGTGCGGGACGGTATTCGTTACTTTCAAATCAATGATGCGAACGGCACGGTGCGTGCCGCGGTGGCGGTGGCGGACAACGTTGTCCTGGTGCTGCCGATCGGCGTGGATGCGGGCAATGTGAGCACGCTGCACGGAAATGGCCTATCCGCCACGCTCGACAATGCGCAAACGGTCTACAGCGACACGACCACGCGTATTACGGTAACGCCGACCGCGACGGGTGCGTCGCAAGTGAATGTGATTACACCGGCAGATTCGTCGGATACCGGCACGTGCACGGACCCGTTCAATTGCACGGGCCAAGTCGTTCGCCAGCCTAGTCATTGATGGCGGCTCCCAAATAAAAAGAGCGGTCGCTTCGCGATCGCTCTTTTTTTGCATTCGGGATTTGCTCAGCGAATATACAGTTCGCGCGGTTCGGGCGATTTATCGAAGGCCCCTTGCGCCCGCTGACTGACGTCGTGCACTAACGCGGTAATCCGCAATTGATTGTTTTCGGTCGCGCTGTGCAGGTCGCCGTTATATAGGCGAACAAAATCGCGCATGGCGACCAGGCCTAATCCGTTGGCGCCCAGTTTCGCCGCCAGATGCTGACTTTCCTGTTTGGTGTGGACGAGCGGCGCTGCGTGCGCATCGTCCCAGCTGCCGCAAATACGCAGCACCGCCCAGCGCTGGCCATGGGTGAAACCGCCGCGCAGCGTCATGGTCATGGTGGTGCACGCCTGTTGCGCGAATACGTGCACGGCTGCCTCGCAGGCCAGGCGATAAATGGCCGCATGCACACCGGGCGACAGCTGGCTCAAGCCACGGCCCTTCAGGTCGAAGCGGTAGGCGATATTGGCTTCGTCCAGCGAACGCCCGATGGTTTCGCGCATCGCCGCCGGCAAGCCGCGCTCGCGCCAGGCGATGGGATGCATGGATTCCACCAGTTGATGAACCTGGTGCTGCGTCGACGCCATTTGCTTGTAATAGGTTTGACCTTCGATCGGCGGCAACATGTGCTTGAACCGATTGAGCAGGCGGGCTTGCGTCAGCTGCAACGTGCCGCCGATTTGTTCCAGCGTTTGCGCAGCTTGGCGCATGCGCAGTTCGCAAAGATAGAGACCTTGCTGTGCGAGTTTTACGGCGGTGTGCGCGTCGAGGCGTTCTTGTTCTTCGGCGGCGTTTTGCACAGCGATACGTGCGCCCAATGCAAACAGACAAGTAGCGGAGAAGCCGACGAACGCTTGCGTGCCAAGCACGTCCAATGCACCGACACGCGATTCCAGATCCATAAAGATGGCGCTCAACACGGCCGCAATGCCTATCGCCGCCGCGCGCCAACCGTGTTTGACGGTGAGCCATGCGACTGGCAAGAACATCGCCATGCGAATCACTTGCTGCGCATCGGGCGAGGCGCGGTGATTCACCCAAAAAAGCACGGCGAGCGTCGGCAACAGCAGCACCAGCGATTCCATCGTCAATTGACTGCGTACCCAGCCCAGCATGCGTTGTCGCAGCGGCGCGGATTTTTGCAGCTTCAACACCAGCACCACCGGAAGCACCGTAAGGATGCCAGCGTATTTACCGAGAAAGACTTGCACCACTTCCAACTTATGGATGTGGTAAGGATGCGCCGCGGCGGACGGCGGCGAAACGGTGGCGAGCACGGCCACCGTGGTGATGGTCCACACCAGCGATACCAGCGCTACGCACAGCAGCAGCGCATTGGCGCGCACCAACCGCTTGGACGGGAACATCGCCAGTTTGTAGCGGCACCACCACACCACCGGCATGGCGAACAAAATCGGCGGGATCGAGTTGCAAATGGTCCAGGTGAGACCGTATTGCGGCAGGCACGGGATATTGTCGTAAATAAGCGGACCGGTGTCGGCCAAAATAAGCGCTGGCCAATAGCGGTAGGGAAGCAGCACCAATGCGCTCAGGCGCAGGCCGCCGGTAATCGCCCAAATACCGTTCGAATACGGACGCAGCAAAAGATAGGCAGCCGTATAAGCGACGAAAACCGCCAGCTGGCGCAACCACTTATTGTTGGCAATGGATGTGAGCATTTGTTGCATCCCTGGGCATTGGCTTACCGCACCCTGCCGTCCTTGGGCGGTATGACTTCCGATGATGCAAGACCATGCAATGCTTAGACCGTGCCATTCGGGCCGCGTCGACAGGCTGCGAAGGGTTACGTGTAGGGAATGATACGCAGCGAGGTGCTTTAAAACGTGAAGATGCGAGCCTAGAACGGGAGTTGCGTCACGCTTTCTTATGCTCCTATGAAAACGTTTTTTCGCCCGGTATTCCAAGGGATGCTCTGATCAATTCCACGTAGGCGGCATGATGTCCAGAAGGCGCGCAGGGTGTGTTGCGTGGCGCAGGGCAGACTGGCCGTCTGTTCAAGCCACGCGGCGCAGCCTGCGCGCCTTCTGGACATCACCCTTCGGGCCGGCTTGTCCGCTTGCATGCCTTCGGCCCATCGTCTCGACAGACAGCCAGTCTGCCTTCGCCGATGGTCCTATGGCCTGCAAACGGACAAGCCGGTGACGCCTACGTGGAATTGATCAGAGCATCCCAAGCAGTCAGCTTGGCGCATGGGTAAGCCATTCGCCGTATGAGATAATCACCAGTCCCGCCGCATCCCCCCACGCCATGAGCCTTCAGAAAGACGCTTTCCGCCGCTTCCAGGAAGAACTTGCCGCCCTCGATCAACAGATCGAAAAGCGCTCGACCGAGCAGCGTTCGACCAAAAAGCAGACGGCCAAACAAGCTGCCATGTCAGCTATGGAGAAGGCGAAAATGGAGTTTCTGGCGTTACGCGAACGGCATAAGTTGACGGTGGCCGACGTGGTGGCGTTTTTCCCTGAGGAAGAGGGCATTGCGTATTTGCAAAGCCTGATCGCCCAGGTGAACGCGAAGCCGAAGCGGGGGCGGAAGCCGAAAAGCAGTGGGTCTGACGCGTAGGGGCAGGTTTAGACCTGGGCGCACTTGCTCGCCGCTTTGCCTAAATGCTCGTCGCCCCGGCGTTCGCCGGGGCGACGGTACTTATATACGTAACCATTTTGGGGCCGCTTTCTGCGCTTAGAGAAATGAGCGCTCAGGGTTCGATGACGACACGCCCCAGCGTCCCCTTCGCCACCATGTCATACGCCTCGCGCGCCTGATCGAGCGCAAAACGATGCGCAATCACCGGCGCTTCGAATTTGCCATGATCGAATCCGCGCGCCACGCCCTGCATCAACGGTGCGGATTCCACCACGCCCAATTTGGCGCTATCGGCGCCGAGCAGTTGCGTTTCGTTGTGATAAAAATCGATAACGTCGAAGTCCACGCGACGTTTCCCGGTGGCGCTGATTTCCACCACACGTCCGCGACGCTTGGCGAGCCCCAGCGCGGTTTCGAACGCGACGCCGCCGACGCTATCGAACACCACATCGACGCCGCCCGAAAGCCCTGACATATCGCGCAGGTGCGTTACGGTGTGCTCATCGAACGGCACGAAACCGGCGATACGCTGGCCGGCAGGCGAGTGCGGATCGACCGGATGTCGATCGATGCCGATGACACGACAACCCAGCGCATGGGCGATCTGCGTGACCGCGCCGCCGACGCCGCCGCCGACGCCGATCACGGCGATGGTTTCGCCTTCTCGAAGCTGCGCGTAATCCATCACGCCCAACCATGCCACCACAAAATTGACGCCGATGGCGGATGCTTGCGCGTGATCGAGCGCGGCGGGTTTGCGCACCAAGGCGCCGACCGGCAGGCTGATGTATTGGGCATGCGTACCGTCGCGCGTAAAGCCGATATCGCCGCCGGTACCCCAGACTTCTGCGCCGATCCACGCCTCGGGCCCTTCTTCCACCACGCCGCTGAAATCCCGTCCGGGTATGCGCGGCAACGTGGTTTGCGGGAAATGGCCGGCGACATTTTTTACGTCGCTGGGATTGACCGAGGCGCCATGAACCCGCACCAAGGCGGAGCCATGGCCAGTGGCGGGCTTGGGCGCATCGATCAACTCCAGTACGTCGGGTGTGCCGTAGCGGCTGAATTGCAGGGCCTTCATGCAGTTCTCTCCCGTCAAAGAGGCTCAATAAGTCCGCCCTAAGCTAATCTCTACACAATACCGTTCTGGAACAATACCTCTTGCATGGTGGGTCGAAGGTAAACGAGGTATGCACATAATTTTGGTCGAAGACGATTTGCAGCTGGGCGGGGCCATTCAGCAGGCGCTGGAGCGGCTCTCCTATGCGGTGACGTGGCTGCGTGACGGCCGCGAAGCGCTGCTCGCCATGCGCGATCAGACGGCGGATTTGGTGCTGTTGGATTTAGGTTTGCCGAATAAAGACGGCCTGGAAGTGCTGGCCGAAGCGCGCCGCTCGCACGTCAACACGCCAGTGATCGTGATGACCGCGCGCGACGGTTTGGAAGCGCGCGTTCGCGGCCTGGATGCCGGTGCGGACGATTATCTAGTCAAGCCCTTTCACGTCGACGAATTGAGCGCTCGCATTCGCTCCTTGACGCGTCGTGCGCAGGGATTGGCGGCCAACCGCATCGACGTGGGTGTGATCAGTTTGGATATCGGCACGTGCGAGGCGGAGTATCGAGGTAAGCGCATCGAACTGACGCGTCGCGAGTTTTCGCTGTTGAGGATTTTGATGGAACGCGCCGGCCGCATCGTGCGTCGCGAGCATCTGGAAAATTCGCTGTACGGATTGGACAACGCCGTGGGAAGCAGCGCATTGGAAGTGCAGATTCATGCGTTGCGACGCAAGCTGAGTTTCGATGCCATTCGTACCATTCGTGGCGTGGGCTACATGATTCCAAGGGACCCGACGTGAGGACATTGAGTCTTAGCGGCCGCCTTCGCTGGATGATTATTGCGGTATTGATCGTCGTGCTGTTGCCGCTTGGTTTGTACAGCTATTACCGCTCGTTGAAGGAAACGCGCGAATTGCTGGATGGTCGTTTGGCGCAATCGGCGCGCACGCTGGATGTGATGATTCAGCACGCCAGTCTCGATGTGCTGCACCGTCCTGAGACAGAATCGTTGGTGGTGCCTATCCTCACCCGCAAGGCCGAAGAGCAGTTAATGCACGGGCGCACGTACGAAGCGGAAGTCGGCTATCAAGTGCTCGACATGCACAATCATGTGCATCTGACGACGGCTAACTTCACGCAATTGCCGTTGCCTTCTACGCCGATCTCCGGTTTTGAAAATCATTTCTTCAACGGCTACGGCTGGCGTATTTTCACCTTGGTCGACGACACCAATAATGTGGTGATTCGTATGGGTGAGCGCGACGACAGTCGGCGCGATATTACGCATGCGTTGTGGCTAGACCTTGGCTTACCGCAAGTGGTGGGTTTGCCGCTGCTTGCGTTACTCGTTGGTTGGGCTGTCCGGCGCGGTTTGCGCCCGCTCAATCGATTGCGACAAGCGTTGGCGTCGCGCGCGCCTGGCAGCCGCGAACCGATTCGTTTGGACAACGCGCCGCGAGAATTGCAACCCGTGGTGGATGCGCTCAATACGCAGCTCGAACGCTGGGAAGACGCGTTGGAACGCGAACGTCGCTTCAGCGCCGACGTGGCGCACGAACTGCGCACGCCGCTGGCATCCACGATGATTCATCTGGACAGCGTGAAGTCCAGCGACGTAACGCCGGAAGCATGGGGCGCATTGACGAGTGCGCATTCCGGTCTTGCGCGTTTGGCGCGACGTATCGAGCAACTGCTCGCCTTGGCGCGGTTGGAAGCAGGCGCTGCGGCAGGTCAACGCAGCGATGTGGATCTGATTGCGTTGGCGATGAATGTCATCGACGAGCTGGCGCCGCTGCTTGGCGAAAGCGGCGTGGATTTCGCCTTCGCCGAGCACAACGATACGTTGATCGTGAAAGGCTACGAAGCCGCGCTGGCTGCCTTGGTGCGAAATCTTATCGAGAACGCCATGCATCACGTACCGTTGGGCGGACAGGTGCAGTTGGCGATGTATCGGTCGAGGGAGTCGACGGTGATTGAAGTGGTCGACAACGGGCCTGGCATTCCTGTCGAACGACGCGCTGCCGTGTTTGCGCGGTTTCATCGCGAAGCGGCCAGCGGCGGCGATGGTTATGGTTTGGGATTGTCGATCGTGCAGCGCGCGGCGCAGTTGCATGATGCGGCGATTGAGTTGCTGGATGCGCCGACTGGGCGCGGGTTGCGGGTTAGGGTGGCGATTCCGGATGGGGGTAGTTAGGTACGCCCTACCATGACCATTCCAATCACCTCACCGTCGTCCCGGCGAAAGCCGGGACCCAGCGGCTTTCGATACACACAAGCGAAGACACTGGGCCCCGGCTTTCGCCGGGGCGACGAGAAATAAACTTTATCGCTAGGGCGGCCCTCTCCCTGCAGGGGAGAGGGAGCATAAGCGGCGGATTACGGCTTGCCGACGGTCAAAATCGCAAAGCTATCCGGCACGGGCTGCAGACGACCTTTCGCATTCTTCTTATCGCTAAGCTGCGCCGACGACAGATAAACGCGGTGCTTCTGCGTATCCAGCGCTTGCGTGCGCGCGCTCACTTGCGTCTTCACATTGGCGACCACGCTGTAGTGATCGGCGTCGTCTTCATGCACAACAGTCAGCGTGCCGCTTTCGCCGTTGGAGCTGTAGACCACGTTTTCGGTGGGATCGAACGTCACCGCGTCAGGGCCGTCGCCGATGGCGACTGTCGCGATGTGATGGCCGTTGGTGGCGTCGGTCACGGCCATCACTTGGTTATCGCACACCGAGAACAAGCGTTGATGCGCCACATCCATCGCTAAGCCGCTGGGCGATTCGCACGGCGCCAGCGTCCAGGTGTTCAACACTTTGTTGGCGCGGCTGTCGATCTGCACGAGTTCGGATTTGTCTTCGAGATTGACGTAGACGTGTCCTGCGCTATCGGTGGCGGCGAATTCGGGGCGGCCGGGCAGGGCGATGGTGGCGATAACGGCGTTCTTGGCCGGATCGATCACGCTGACGTTGCCGCCTTTGCCGTTGAACGTCATCACATGATGCGAGGCGTCGTCATACAGAATGGCGTCGGGCTTTTCGCCGGTGCCTTTGATGGTGGCGACAGTCTTGAGCGAATCGAGGTCGAACACGGTGACCGCGTCGTCCTTGCCGTTGCTGGTGAAGCCGCGATGCAGATCTTGCGCGATGGCGATGCCGTGCACGCCGTTGGTGTTGGGAATCGCGCCGATCTGCTTGTCTTGGTCGACGTCGATCACCAGCACGCGGTCACCGCGGCTCACGAACAAATGACGGCGTTGCGCGTCGAAATTCAGGTAATCCCAACCGCCGGCGCCGCCCAGCTTCAAGCGATGAGTTACCGCCATGGACGACGCAGCGGTATCGGCGGCCAGGGTAGGCGCGGCGGCGAGGCACGCCAGGGATGCGAGTACTGCAGTGGCTAGTGGCCGAAGCATAAGGGTAGGCTCGTGGTGGGAATGGTCTCGCAAGAGTGCCTTCGCTTACTTACTTCTAGCTTAGTGTCGCCAATGTCAGCATCGGGTGGCAAAACATCAGGATTTGCGAGGTTTGCTCCCTCCCCGACGTGTAGTAGGGAGGGTTGGGTGGGGTGAAGCGAATCTTGCGGAGAAGTTGAATAGGGCAGCAAGCGCATGCAACCCCACCCCAGCCCTCCCCTGCAAGCAGGGGAGGGAAACAAGAACGCCGCTTGGTGACTGACTCTCAATGGGGAGCTCCCCACAGCAGGCGTAAGCCCAGATTCGCGGTTGCGCCGCGTCGGTGGAGGCTGTCGATGTTGCGCAGATAGCTGGCGTCCCCGTAAACGCTGAGGCGAGGCGTCAACGTGGCGCTGACGCCCCCGCCGAGCTCGACGGCGGTGCTGGCGAGATTGGCGGGAACGACGTCTTCGCCGGCAAATACGGTGTTGTAGTTGCGATGGAAATTGCGCCAGAGGTTGAGCTTGAGATACGGCTCCAAGGTTTGCGTCTCGTTCGAGAAGCGCCCGAGCAAGCGGCCGCCTAGGCGACCGGTCGCGGCATTGATGGATGAGAATGCGACGCTCGATACAGGATCTTGAAAACCATCCATGGTGATGTGTTGAAAGATCGCTTGCGCTTGCGGTTCCAGCGCGAGGTGCGACGTCAGCGCGATGGGTACGCCGCCTTCCAGCGATGCGCTGAAGGAGCTTCCGTGCATGGCGTCGTCGAAATGCTGACTCGAATCGACATGCGTGTGGAACCAAGTGCCCATCAGCACCACGTCGATATAGGCGCGCGCTTCGGTAACATGCGTCCAATACGCGCCGACGCTGTCGCCGTTGATGTGCAGGCCGCCAGCGCGTACGTTGCTGAAACCATCGTCGCTGCCGTCGACCAAGCCATTGGCGTGCGTGTAGCCCACGAATGCGCCGAAGTGATCGCCTTGCCCGTTTTCGCTTTCGTGCACAAAAATATCGTGCCCGACTTGCGCGCCTTCAATATTGCCGTCGAATCGAGGCGTAGCGCCGCCACTTTGCTGTTGATTGTTGTGGGTGCTAAGCACGCGCGCCCATCCGGCGGGCATCCATCCGTCGCCATCGAGTAGCAGCTGACCTCCCTGGCGTTGATCGAAGGTTCCCAGTTGCGTCACGCCCATTTGCATGGCGACGGCGGGAATGGCCGAATCCATCGCAACTTCCGGACGGTATAGCCGATCGGGTGGCGATCCCGCGGGCAGCGGAGCCGGGAGCGGCGGCGTTCCCAATGCGGGAATAGGCGCGCCTTCGGAGGATGGTGTTGGTGTTCGCGTCGGCGTCGGCGTCGGCGTCGGTGTCGGTGTTGGTGTCGGCGTCGGTGTCGGTGTCGGTGTCGGTGTTGGCGTCGGTGTTGGCGTCGGTGTTGGTGTTGGTGTCGGTGTCGGTGTCGGTGTCGGCGTTGGCGTCGGTGTCGGTGTTGGTGTTGGTGTCGGCGTCGGCGTCGGCGTTGGCGTTGGCGTTGGCGTTGGCGTCGGTGCCGGCGTTGGAGCTGGCGTCGGAGCTGGAGTCGGAGCTGGAGTCGGAGCTGGAGTCGGCGCTGGAGTCGGAGCTGGAGTTGCCAAGGGCGCCGGTGCCGGTGGTAAGGTCGAACGCAAATACCAGTTATTAGAAGTACCAGGCGTCACACCGCCTTCAAACAAGTAGTACGTGTATGCGCCTGCTTCGACCTGTCCACCATTCAACGCGAACGCGGTGATCGGAATCGTTGCGCCATGGGTCGCTTCAACAAGCAGAATGCCGTTCACGACGGTCAGCCCACCGTCGCCACTTGCATTGGTGACATGGATGGTTGTGCTGCCGCCGGCGGTGCCGCCGCTGATGATCAATTTGTCGGATGGCGAGTTATCCGCGCCCAGAACGGTGTTGAGCAAAAGTCTGGCCGGATCGCCGGTGTAATTGCCGGTGATGGTGAATGTGTTGGCAGCGGTCGAACCACCGTTGGTGAGATTGATGGTGCCGGCGTTGGTGACATTCGCAAGTTGCCCGCTCGCGAACGGTGCGATGCCGCCATTTGCGCCGTTTCCCGCTAAAAGCGTGCTGGTCGCATCGATCGTTACATTGCCTGTGCCGGTGCTCGCGTTACCAACGGTCAATACGCCGTCCATGGTTACGGTGCTGTTGTTGGTGACATTCACTTTCGGCCAGTTGGTGAAGCCCGCTATACCCGTGACGGTGGCGCCGTTGAAGGTCAGCGTGTCGGTGGACACGCCCGCACCGCTTACCGTACCGGTGAGATTGAAGATACCTTGGAGTGTTGCGGTATTGAACGCGCCGCTACCGCTCCAGCTCCAATCGCTGCCTTGCCCCAACAAGGTTTTAAATCGCGTAAAAGCATTGGTGACGCTGCCGGTACCTTGAAGAATGACCGTGCTTGGACTCGTGCCGCCGCCGCCATCGGCAGAACCAATGATTGACGAACCGGTTTGCAGAATCAGCGTATTGGCGCCTAACCCCATCTGCACCGCCACGCCGCTGTTGCTTTGAAGCAAGCCGGCATTGACGATGGTGCTGGCGCCGTTGAGCGTGCGTACCGCTGCGCCGGATTGCGCAATGATCTTGCCGCCCGCCAGATTTTGAATATTCGCGGTAAAACTCGAACCCGCCGTATTGGAAAATACGGCGTCAGCGGTTGTGCCTTGCGCTTGAATGGTGCCGCTGTTGATCAGCTTGTCGTTATTGCCTTGCATGTACGCGGTCGTGCTGCTTGCGCCAGTGGTCAGCAACGTACCGGTGTTGGTGATCGTGCCGTTCTGTCCAAGAATCGACATCGCGCGCGCATTGCTACCGGATGTGCTGATCGATCCGTTGTTGATCAACGTGTTGTTGATCTGGCCCACGTTGGTTTGGCCCCACGCGGCGGTCATGCCGTAAGCGTTGGGGCCTCCCGTGGTGATCGTTCCGTCATTGGTGAGCGTATTGCCATTTCCGTTGGCGGCCATGCCGTCGTTGTAAGCGCCAGTGGTGGAGATGCTGCCTTGGCTGCCATTGGTGAGCGTGTTGTTGTCACTCGTGCCGAGCATCACCGCGCCGCGATTGGTGCCGGTGCCGCTGCCGCCCGTCAGCGAAAGAATGCCGTTGTTGGTGATCTGGCTGGCGTGGTCGACGCTGAAGCTGAGCGGATTGACGGTGCGCGTGTTAGCGAAATTGACGCCGCTGACGATGTTGATGATGACATTGGCGCTACCCGCTTGCGCGATCACCGGCGCGATGCCGCTGCCGCTGCATGTCACAGTCGTGCCCGTTGCGGGAGCCGTATTGGTGCACGTCGCGTAAAGCGCGCTAGGGTGGAGCAGCGACAGCAAAAGCGCGGGCGCTGTAGCAAATACATAACGTGGTACGCGCTGTGGATCGTGCCGGTGACGTCTTGTACAAACGTTGCGCGACATGCATACCTCCCCGCCATCCGTTAGCTGGAAATGCTTTGGGCGAGCACACGCTGGACGACGATCCGTCCGCTGGCGCGCAGCTCATGCAAGCTGTACCCCTTTGTTTTGTATAGTCCTTTTTTAAAGATTTGTGTAAAGAATGCGTGAAGGGGTGTCGGAGGTGGTTGCCCGGATGACATCCACGCCGCACTGAATGTACGGGTCATCGACAACGTATTCGTGGGGAATTCGCTCGTGCGAGCTAACCGATCATCCCTTGGTTTTCTGCGCTTCTTGCAGCTTGCCCACCGCGGCTGCGGCATTCACCTGCAGCATGCCGTCGGATACTTTGCTGTTCTGTAGCAGCAAATCGTGGATCGCGTGCGCGTCCAGCTTGGGAGCGATGGAAAGCAATAAAGCGGCGATGCCGCTGACATGGGCCGCCGCCATCGACGAGCCGGAGGTGAAGTCGTAACCACCCCCAGGTTGCGTGGTGAGAATGTCTTTTCCCGGCGCGCTCAACACGCCTGTCGGCGCGTTCGATGCTTCGCTGGTGCGAACCACGATGACGCCCGGATCGTGATCGGGAAAGCCGTTGAGTTTTCCGTCCGGCGGCATCGCCGCGATAATGATGCGGCCTTGATCGAGCAATTGCGTCAGCAGTTTGTCGAGCAAGGGATCGGGTGGGCCGCCCAAACTCAAGTTGATGATGCGCGTATCCGTATCGACAATCGCCGCAAGCGCTTTGGCGAGCGTGAAGGTATTGCAGCGCGCGCCCGCATGCGGCATCTGCGGATACCAGCAGGCTTTGTATACGCTGAGCGTGACCTTGGGCGCGATGCCGACGATGCCTTGATGATTGTCGCCATCCGCCGCGATGATGCCGGCGACTTCGGTGCCGTGGAAATCGTGATCGTAACCGGGCGCGTCGCCGTCGATGGCGTCGCTGGTGTCGTGAATACGGCCTTTCAGTTCCGGGTGCGTGGTGTCGACACCGGTATCGACGATGGCGACGCGTACGCCTTCGCCTTGGCTGATGGTGTGCGCTAGCGCGGCGTCGGTTTCGACAAAGCCGCGTTGCAGATTGGCGTAGGGATCGTTGTAGTGATGCGCATCGGACTGCGCATCCGCGTACACCGAATAATCCTGCAGCGGTTGCGCGAGCTTTACGCGCTCGTCTTTCGCCAACGTTTTGAGCAAGGCGTCGCGATCCGCGCCTGACGGCGGTTCCAATACGACGCAATACACGCCCAGCGCCTTGATCGGCCAGCCGGCGACTTCGTGCAGCTGATAGCTTTGCTTCAACGCGGTCAGTTGCGATATCGCGCGCTGACCGGCGCCGTAAAAACCGGGCGGAATGTAGCCAAGTACGCTGGAACCCGCATGCGTAGCCGGCGGATCGATGGGATTGGCGACGGCGAGCACGATATCGCGCTCGGGATTCATCGTCGTCGCAAGCGGTGCGTTATCGCGACGATCTTCGGATGCGGCGACGGGCGCATGCGCGCACGCGCCCAAGCCCACCATGGTTGCGGCAAACAGAAACGCGCGGTACGTCATGGTGTGCCGCTGACAGGCTCGGCAAGGCGGATGCCGCGTGTTGCGCGCAACTGTTGCAACGCGTGGTCTTGCGCCGACGGCGACGCCGATGCGGCGGGCGCGACGGTGTAAGCGCCGACTTCGTTGGGGCCGCCGACCACTTGCAATTGCAACGTGTGCAGCAGCGTGTTCCAGTCGGTAATCGTCATCGTGGTATCAGGCACCACGCGAATCGCACCCGCCGCCACCGGCGCGGAGACCTGGCTATAAGTGTGATACGCCGGGCTCGGATTGGCCGGCCACAGTTTTACGCCAAGGATGCCGATGCCGAGCGCTTGAATCAGCACCGTCGCGACCAACGCGCGGCTGAGCCAAGGCATTGCGCGCGGACGCACGGGTTGATCCTGCAGATCGGGCATATCCAGGCGGCCGAGCAAGCGTTGCAATCCGGCATTCGCATCGACCGGCACGTCCGACGGCAGCGCGAGCGCAAGGCGCAAACGCTGCTGCTGTTCGAATTCGGCGCGGCAGGCTTCGCAATGCTGCAGATGGTGTTTCAGTTCGTCGCGCTGCGCGGGTGTCGCGGTGTCTTGAATCACCCACGGCATGGCTTCCCACGCGTGCACGCATTCCTTGCTGGAGTCGATGGGGAACGTCATGACACCCGCTCCTTGTAAGTGGATGCGCCTTCAGCTAGTACCGGAAGCACATTGCGCAGTTTTACCCGCGCATGAAATAGACGCGCTTTTACCGTGCCGACAGGACAACGCATGATGGCGGCGACGTCGTCCAGCGAATGACCTTCGCCGTAGACGAGTTCGATCACCACGCGCTGATCCGTGGACAAACGGTCCAGCCCCTTGCTTAGCCAATCGCGCAATTCGCGGTCTTCTTCCGGATCGGTGGCGGGCAGGCGTTCTTCCGGCAGCGGCGATTCTTCCACCGGCTCGTCGCCGTGTTGGCGCAGCGCTTTCAATCCGCAGCGGTAGGCGATGCCCATGATCCACGTGGATACGCGTGAGTCGCCGCGAAAATCGGCGGCTTTCTGCCAGGCGATCCAGAAGCAGTCGTTGATCACCTCTTCCATGATGTCCGCGCGACGCGTGAGTCGCGACAGAAAACGGCAGAGACGTCCGTGATAGCTGTGATACAGCGTCGCCAGCGCCACGCGGTCGCCCTCGGCCATGCGTTGAAGCAGCATGCGATCGGCGGCGTCGGCTTGGTTGTCGGCTTCGTTCATAAGCTCAAGGACACATGGCGCTGTGGATGATCGGTCGGCTAAGGATGCAATGGCTAACGTCGCTTAGGCGACAGGATGTCCAGAAGGTTCGCAGGCTGAATCGCGCGGCACAGGGGAGGCCGGGTGCAGTGCCGGACCGCGTGGCGCAGTCTGCGAGCCTTCTGGGCATCGCTGGTTGGGCCGTTACTGTCTGTCCGCATCCCTTAGCCCCTATGGCTCGCCGAACAGTCAGCTGGTCTGCGAACGGACAGTAACGGTAACACCTAAGCAAAATTGACCAGGGCACTACTAAGTGCCGATCGGGCGCGAAAAGGTTGCCTCGCCTCAAAACGACCAGGAGACGGTGGCCACCCAGGGGGCGGCGACCAGGCCGCCCAACCGGCGCCGCGCCGCGGCATCCACGGCGACCCGGTCCAGTTCTACGCGCCAGGGGCCGTCGGCCCATAGCAGGCCGAACTGGCCGTAGCCGTATAACAGGGTCCCGCGCTCGGCGTATTCGTGCCGGAGATGGTCGTAATAGCCGGACGATGCAAGCGATTGGGTCGCGCCAATGCCGGCGGATAGAGAAAAGTGCCATGCCAGGGGCCAGTGGACATTGAGGTCGGCGGCGCCGCGCGGATGATGATCGCTTCCGTTGCCCGTCACGCAGATCGCCGATAGACCGAAGGTGAGAATGTCCCTGTATATCCAGTTCAACCCCGCTTCGGTTCGATCGAACGCTTTCGCGCGGGGATTATCGGGGTAATCGTAATAAAGCACGCCAGCCTGCATCTGCCAGCTGTTGGACAGCCACCACGCATGCGAGACGTCGGCGATGGTTTCGGTGATATGGCCAAAGGAGCGCGCTTCGGTGCTGCCTGAAAGCCCCAGCGACCAGCCGGACGATGTATTTACGGACGCGGCGGCTTGCACGATCGTCGTGACCGGCGTGACGGCGATGCCACGATCGACGAGTTGCGAACTGAGCGCGACGGTGCCGTTGAAGCTTGTCGATTGCGCATGCGATAACGCAGGAACCACGACGCCGAACCCCGCAAGGAGAGCGCCAACGTATGCGCGTCGATGCCGCATCACGTTCGCATGCATCCGATCAGGGGCCGATGTTTTCTGTCGTGGTGCCGCATTACCAAGGTATCCCTTTTCGTCGTGATTAGACTAAATCAAGGGAATGACCTCAATGAAGCGTGCTGAGATACGAAATAAGGTCGTCCACTTGTTTGGGATCGTCCAGGCCGTCGTACTTCATTTTCGTGCCGGGGTCCGCTTTTTTGGCGGGCTGGGAGATGTAAGTGCGCAGCTGGTCCTCCGTCCAGGTCCAATGGCGACTCCGCAACGCGTCCGAATAGTTGTAATCGGGCAGCGATGCTGATGGGCGCCCCACGATGCCAAACAAGCTCGGGCCTTTCTTGTTGTGGCCCTGCTTGACGGTGTGGCATTCGGCGCATTCGGACTTGAATACCTTTGCGCCGGCATTTGGTTCACCGGCCGCGGCGATCGTTGTCCCGAAGGCAAAGAGCGACGCCACGAGCGCGCCACGCAGGAAAAACCCTGTAATTCCACTCGTCACAACATGACTCCTGTACGTGTTTTTGTTCAGAACGCAATGCTTGCGGTAAACGAAAAGGCATTCAGATCCTTGGCGTTGGTAGCCAACGCGCCGGGACCGACGCCGAAAATATTGGTGGTGCTGCCGTTGAAGCGCGAGAAGCGGAACCACGTGGCGGCGAGTTTCAAATTCGCGATGCTGGTGAACGAATCGTCCTTGCCGAACGGCGTCCAGAACAGCGTCAGCAGATTGCTGGTGGTATTGGGATCGCCATACGGCACGTAGCGAACCGCATCGTGCGTACCTGTGCTTACCAAGTGCGCGTAGACGACGCCATAGCTTTGCTTGAACGTGTACGTGAAGGTAAAGGTTTGATCGTGCACGACGCCGCGCGGCAGCGCGACAAGACCGGGGAGGCCAGGAGCCGGCGGCGTGAATCCGTAGCGGCGTCGCTCGTAGATATTCACGTAGCTCAGCTGGATGATGTTGTCGCGATCACCCAAGTACTGATATGTCGCGTCGTAACCGAGATCCATGATGTCGTCGGCCTGCGCCGAGCGCGGGCGCTGTCGTTTGGTGGTCAACGCAACCACGCCGCCGGAAAAGAATTGCCGCTTCATGTCCTTCATATAGGCGAAGCGACCATAGACCGTGTCTTTGATTCGGCCGGGATCGCCGGAAAGCGAATAACCCAGATCGCTCTGCGTCGACGTTGGCATGGATGTGTACGTGCCGAGTTCGCCGTACCAATTGGAATCATAAAGGCCGTAGACGGTGGTGCCGATCACCCGGTCCGCCAATGCTTCGGTGCTGGAAAGATTGAGCAGCGTGCCTGACGTCGACGGTGGGCCGAGAATGGACGCATCCGGCAAGTCGGCGATCGGATCTTCGAAGCCGGGGCTATTGTTGACGCTCACCCCGAACACCGCATCCTTCTCGCCCACCTTCAAATCTTTGAGCACAAAACGCAGATCCATATTGCTCAACTTGGTGTTGTATTTATCGTTGCCGACGTTATCGGTTTCGACTTTGACAAAGCCGCCGAAGTGTTCGGTAAGACGGCCGGCCAGATAAATATCCGCTTCGGTCAGATCGTTCGTCACTTGCCCGCGCGTGGGGACGTTGTGCGTGCCGATCAGTTGCGCGGCGACCGGAATTTTCAGGCCGTTGCCATCGGTGTCGGTATAGCCGTTGAGTTTGAATTTCATGCCAAACGGCGTTAGCGCCGGGCCGTAAGCGCCCGCGTGGCAATCCGCGCACGATGAGCCGGTTTGTCGCGCAAATGCGGGCACCGCATGCGCACTGGTGCTGGCTAGCATCAATAGCGCCGTGGTTCCGTACCACATATAGGGATGCGTGGATGGCTGCCTCCTTGCTGCGCGCATCATGGGGCGAATCGGCGAAGGTGGCATGACGTCTCCTCGTTTCCTTGGGATGCAACCGCGATACGTGGCGGACGGCGCATTCATGCGCGGCGCCGTCCAGGCAACATGGCCCGCAGTGTTTGGTCGCGCAAAATAAAGTGATGCCAAAGCGCGGCGGCGATATGCAGCAACACCAGGGCGAGCAACACCCACGCAACATTCAAATGCCAGGCGGTCAAGGTGTCGGCGAGATCTTCGTCGGAGTTCACCAGTGCGGGCAGCGTGATGCCGAACAGATGCACCGGCTTGCCTTCCGCATCGCTGAGCGCCCAGCCAAGCAAGGGCTGCGCAAGCAAGATCGCGTAGATGGCGATATGGGTGAGCCCCGCCAGTACACGAAAAATTTTGGGCACGCGGTTGGTTAGCGGCAGCTTGCCGAGCTGGATGCGAATCGCTATGCGCACAAAAAACAATATCAACACGAACAGACCGAAATGGCGGTGTCCTTCCAGCAGCCATTGCCGTACGACGCGGCCGTCCATCTGATCGCGCACGAGAATAAAGGCCACGGCCGTCACCACGCAGAACACCGTGAGCCAGTGCAGATAGATCATCTTTGCGGGGCGTAACGTGGAAACGGGTTTGCCGAGGGAGGCAGTGCCGGTTTTGACGTTGGACGTGGAAGCCGCACCACGATGTCGCCCTGCTTGTGCTTCGTTCTCCCGCGCCATGTTCGAAGTGCTCTTTTGCATGTCATGGTTGGCTGTCTGCTCGCGGCGGAGCAGGGCGAAAGGCAAGGAACCTTATGCGGGTGAGTGCGTTGCGATGCGGGAAAGGTTGCTTTCGCAACGCGATGCACCGACGCAACCTTTGTCGATAGGGCCGGCACTCAAGCGTGTAGGTCACCATCACATTCCACGGCCGGCCCAAACATGGAAATCGAACGAGTCCAGTTGCAACAACATGGCGACAGCCGCGGCATGCTGATCGCGCTGGAGCAGGACCAAAACGTGCCCTTCGAAATCCGTCGCGTGTATTACCTGTTCGCGACGAAGTGCGATGTGCGTCGCGGCCAACACGCGCATCGTCATTTGCATCAATTGGCGATCGCGGTGCGAGGATCGGTGACGTTTCTGCTGGATGACGGCACGGGACCGGTGGAAGTGGTGCTCGACGATCCGACGCGCGGCTTGGTATTGGGTCGCATGGTATGGCGCGAGCTTTTCGATTTCAGCGACGACTGCGTGCTGATGGTATTGGCCGATCAGGTTTACGATCCCAACGACTACATCACCAACTACGCCGATTTCCTGCGTGAGGTCAACGGCGCCGTGTATCGGGAGAACATGGCCGCATGTCTCGCCCGCTAGTCATTATTGGCGCGGGCGAGTTCGCGCAAATCGCCTGCGAATACTTTACGCACGATAGCGACTACGACGTGGTCGCTTTCAGCGTCGAGCGCGAATACCTCACGCAGCCGACGCTCGCGGACCGTCCCGTCGTGCCTTACGAAGATCTAGAGGTGCGTTATCCGCCCGCCGATGTCGACGTGTTCGTCGCGATTCCGGCCAGTCAATTGAATCGGCTGCGTACGCGATTTTTTCTGGATGCCAAACGCCGCGGTTATCGGTGCGCCACGTATGTCAGTACGCGCGCTTTTGTGTGGCGCAATGCCGAAGTGGGCGAAAACAGCTTTATTTTCGAAAACAACGTGATTCAGCCCTTCGTTCGCGTGGGTAACAACTGCGTCTTGTGGAGCGGCAATCACGTCGGGCATCGGGTGGTGGTGAACGACCATGTGTTTATCGCATCGCATGCCGTGATATCCGGCTACTGCGATATCGGCGAGAGCAGCTTTATCGGGGTAAACACCACGTTTAACGACAAAGTGAAAGTGGCGCACGATAACGTGATCGGTTCCGGCGCCTTGGTGACGAACGATACCGAGCCGGGCAAGGTGTACGTCGGCTCGCCCGCCCGCGCGCTGCCCGGTCGATCAAGTTTCGATGTCAGGCTGTAAAACGCCCATGTTCGAATGGACGAAGAAAGGGCTGGTCTTCGAAACCACGCGACACAGCGTCGGCGCCTGGATGCGCCATTCCGCGCTGACGCCCACACCTTATCGCATCGACGAATACCTTATTCGCGTGTACGCGGGATTTCGCGATGACGAAGGCGTCAGCCGTATCGGCTATGTGGATGTAAACGCCGATAATCCCGCCGAAATCGTACGCGTCAGCCAAAGGCCAGTGCTGGATATCGGGCGAGGCGGCTGCTTTGACGATCGCGGAATGATTCTGGGCGACGTCGTGAATACGCCGCACGGCCTGCATATGCTCTATGTGGGTTTTCAGCACGTCGAAAAAGCCAAGTTCCTGGCATTCAGCGGTTTAGCGATTTCCAACGACGGCGGCGAACACTTTCGACGCGTGCAGGAAACGCCGATTCTGGACCGCGCGCGCGGACGCAGCACTATCGCGGCGATTCATTCTGCGACGTATGTGAACGGCCGATGGCGGCTCTGGTACGCCGTCGGCGACGACTGGGAATATATCGGCGGCCGTCCTTTTCCGCGTTATCACATCCGCTATGTAGAAACGGACGACCTTGCCGATATACCTCGCGAGGATCGCATTTGCCTGCTTCCGCGAAACGATGAATATCGCATCGGGCGACCGCGCGTGTACGAGCTTGGCGGGAAATACGTCATGTATTTTACGTGCGGCACTACATCTGGGCACTATTTTCCCGGCGTGGCGTATAGCGAGGACGGCGTCAACTGGGAGCGCCATGACGATGCGCTTGGCATCGCGCTTTCTGAGAAGGGCTGGGATTCGCGCACCCTGTGTTATCCAGCGTTGATCCGTCAGCACGACACGTTGCTGATGTTCTACAACGGCAACGATATGGGCGTGGATGGCTTTGGCGTCGCCGAAGCGGACGCCGCGCACGTACACGGTGACGCCGATGTTCTCGCTTAAGACTTACGCGCCGGCGGATGCGAAAGCGTGGGACGCCGTCGTGCGAAGCTCCCGAAACGGCAATCTGTTGCATCGGCGAAGTTATATGGATTATCACGCCGATCGCTTTGTGGATCGGTCGTTGTTGATCGAGCGAGATAATCGTCTGATCGCGGTATTGCCCGCCAGCCTGCAAGGCAAGACGGTAAGTAGTCACGGCGGACTCACCTATGGTGGTCTGATCGTAACCGAGGCGTTGCAGGCGGAGGCCGCGCTTACGGTGTTTCAGATGATCGGCGCGCATTATCGGGCCCAGGGCGTCGAGCGTCTGATTTACAAGGCGATACCGCATGTTTTTCATCGCTATCCGGCCGAGGAGGATCTTTTTGCGCTGCATTGGCTCGGGGCGCGATTGGTGCGCAGGGATATCTCCTCCGTTATCGCGATGAGCAATCCGCTGGGCTATACGACGATGCGCAAGCGTTCGATCAAGCGAGCCGGGCGTCATCACATGGCGATGCGCACGGTCTCAAATGTCGCGGCGTTTCACAACTTGCTTTCGGACGTACTGCGTCGGCACGATGCGGCGCCGACGCACAGCATGCAGGAATTGCAGCTGCTCCGCGGACGGTTTCCCAACGAAATCGTGCTGTATCAGGCGCATCATGACGAAGACCTGCTCGCCGGAGTCGTGGCCTACGATTTCGGGCATATCGTGCATATGCAATATATGGCCGCCTCGCAGCACGGGCGAGAGCTCGGTGCGCTCGACTTGTTGCTTGATACGCTGATTACGACGACCTACGCGTCCAAGCATTATTTCAGCTTCGGCATTTCTACCGAACGCGAAGGACGGTTTCTCAACGGCTCGCTGATCGCGCAGAAGGAACATTTCGGCGCGCGCGGCGTCGTGCACGATTTCTACGAGTGGAGCCTGTGATGCGCGTTCCATTCCTGAGTCTGCGAGACGTCCATGCGCGTTATGCCGATGAACTGAAAGCCGCTGCATCGCGCGTGATCGATTCGGGCTGGTATGTGCTGGGCGAAGAAGTGCCCGCGTTCGAGCGCGAATTCGCTGCCTACTGTGGCGTTCGCCATGCCGTTGGCGTCGGCAATGGACTGGACGCGTTGTCGCTGATTTTGCGGGGTTACAAGGAACTTGGCTTTCTTCACGACGGAGACGAAGTGCTGGTGCCGGCCAATACGTTTATCGCAAGTTTCTTGGCGATTACGACGAACGGGCTGGTGCCGGTTCCCGTCGAACCGGACCCGGCCAGTTTCAATATCGACGCCGCTTGCGCGAAAGCTGCCATCGGCTCGCGCACGCGCGCGGTCATGGCGGTGCATCTGTACGGTCAGCTGGCTGATATGACGGCGCTGACTGCGCTGGCGAGACGCCATGGATTGCTGTTGATCGAGGACGCCGCGCAAGCGCACGGTGCGATGTGCGATCGGCAGAAAGCGGGCGCGTTCGGCGATGCTGCGGCCTTTAGTTTTTTCCCCGCCAAGAACCTTGGCGCGCTTGGCGACGGCGGCGCTGTGGTCACGAACGACACGGCGCTGGCCAAGTGCGTGGCGGCCTTACGCAATTACGGATCGCAGACGAAATACCACCACTTGTTTCAAGGCCTCAATTCGCGTCTCGACGAGATTCAGGCGGCTATGTTGCGGGTGAAGTTGAAGTACCTGGACGAAGACACCGCGAGGCGCCGTCATGTGGCCTGCCGTTATCGCGAGGGCATACATCATCCGCATATCCAGCTGCCGAGCGCGATATCCGAAGAGCGCCACGTATGGCATTTGTTTGTCGTCCGCTGCGCTTATCGCGATGCGTTGCAGCGTCATCTGCAAGCAAACGGCATTCAGGCGCAGGTGCATTATCCGGTTCCGCCGCATCGGCAACCGGCGTATCCGTCGTTGCATGGATTGTCCTTGCCGCTGACGGAGGCCCTGCATCGTGAAGTGCTGAGCCTTCCCATCAGTCCGGTCATGAGCGAAGACGAGGTCGATGCAGTGATCGACGCGTGCCAAACCTTCGAGCCGCCGACATGAATGTGGTGCGCGCCAGTACGTATTCCGTGATCGCAACCGGCGCACGGCTGCTCGCTGCGCTGGTGGTGATCAAGTTGGTGGCGTGGTTTGCTGGCCCCGAAGGCGTCGGCAAAATGGGGCAGTTTATGAGCCTGATGTCGTTGCTTGCGGTGCTTGCGGGTGGCGGCATCGGCACGGGCGTCGTGAAATATGTAGCCGAGTATCGGCACGATACGGCGAAGCTTGCGCGTCTGCTTTCCGCAGCGTTGTGGTACGCCGTGTGTGCGTCGTGCGCCATGTGCGTGGTCACGCTTATTTTCAATCGCCCGATTACGCAGTGGCTGATGGGGGATCTGCGCTATCAAGGCGTGATCCAGGTGTTGGCGGTGGCTCAGCTTGGTATCGCGTTGGCGAACTACGGGTTGGCGGTGATCAACGGTTTTATGGACGTGCGCCGGTTGGCTTTGGTGCAAGTCGTCGGGTCGATGGGAAGTATCGTCGCGGTCGTGCTGCTTGCCCGCGCGTTTCAGCTCTATGGCGCGTTGCTCGCCTTGATCGTCGGTCAGCTGGCGCTGCTGGTGGTCGGTTTTCCGGCGCTCAAACGCAGCGGTTATTTCTTGCCGGTGATGTTTCGCGCGCGCTACGACCGCGAGATGGTGTCGCGGTTGGCGGCCTTTTCCGTGATGACCTTGGTTTCGGCGCTGTTGCCGCCGCTGGTCGGCATCGGCGTGCGCGACCATCTGGCGGGACAATTCGGTTGGCAGCAAGTCGGCTATTGGCAGGCCGTGAGCAAAGTGTCGGACGCGTATCTGCTGTTCGCGACGTCAGCGATCAATATCTACTATCTGCCCAAACTGGCTTCGACGCACGACCGCGCATCGCTGGTTGCGGAGCTTCAAAAAGCCTATCGCATCGTGCTCCCGGTTGTCGCCGCGTTGGCCGCGGTGGTCTATGCGCAGCGGAGTCTGGTAACTCGCGTCTTGTTCTCGGCGAATTTTTACGAGGCAAAAGCCTTGTACGCGCCGCAGCTGATCGGCGACGTGCTGAAAATCGCCTCGTTCATACTTTCCTACCTAATGCTCGCCAAGGCGATGACGAGACTATTTGTCGCCTCCGAATGCGTATTCGCGATCAGCTACGTGGCTCTCGTGTACGTATTTACGGCTTACTTCGGCCTGATCGGCGCGATGTACGCGTTCGCGGTCAACTATCTTTTGTATCTGACGTTCAACGTGGTGGTCGCACGGCGCTATCTGAGGGGAGTAGAGCGGTGATAGGCGAAACACCATTGGTTTCCGTATTGATTCCCGCGTTCAATCATGAACGCTTTATCGAGCGGTGCCTGGACAGCGTGCTGGAAGAACCCTATCCGAACAAAGAGATCGTCATCATCGATGACGGTTCCACCGACGGGACGGCGGAGCGCATCGCCACCTGGATCGATCGTCATGGCGACGAGATACCTGTCGAATACGTGCGCCGGGACAACCGTGGCGTCGCGGCGACGTTGAACGAGTTGGCGGCGCGCGCGCGTGGCGCATTTCTGCGCCTGGGCGCCAGCGACGATTATCTGCTGCCTGGCGGACTCGACGAGCAGGTTCGCTATTTGATGGCGCATCCGAACAAATGGGCGGTGATCGGCGACTCGGTGGTGGTGGACCAGGATGGCCGAAGGCTGCACGACAGCGGCATGCGCGATCTGCATCATGCCGACAAAGATCTCTATCGCTCGGACGACGGCATTCGTCATGCGGTGATCAGTCAGTGGGCGGTAGGCGGACCGGTTGCATTGCTGAGGAAACGGGCGCTCGATACCGTCGCCGGATGGAATGAGGGATTGTGCATTGACGATTGGGATTTCTTTCTTCGTCTTGCTGCCCACGATGCGGTCGGCTTTGTCGACGTCAGCGTCTGTGCCTACCGTATTCACGACACCAATATGAGTCGGACGCGGCACCGCGCAACGCGCATTCTCAACCTCACCGAGTCCAGGCAGGTAGCGATCCGCCGAATCGCGCTGTTTAGCGAGCCGTACCGAACTCTGCTTTGGGCACAATCACACTTTATCGCCGCGAAGATTTCGTTCTTGCAGCGACGGGCAGGGGCGTTGGCGTTTCATCTGCTGGCTTACGCATCCTTGCTGTTGGTTTCCAAAATCAAACCTTCCGCCTCGCACACGGTGGTGAGGGAAGTATGAGGTGGATGCTGCGGCTGCCGTCGGTATATCTGAGTCTGCCGATGCTGATCGCCTGCGGGTTGACGTTGCTTACCTACGACTTGCCGCAGGGATATGAAGAAGGGCTGCTATTGCTCATCATGGTGGCGTTTCTTTTTGTGGTATTCGATGGGCTATGTGGCATACGCCTTCCACGCGTCAAGGCTTTTCGCATGCGCGACTATGTCGGAACCCGCGAAGCCTTTGTGGCATTGGCGCTCGCTGCGGGTATCGCGGTGTTCTGCCTGCTCGATCTGGTTCTGTTTCCCGTTCCCTTGCTGGTCAATCCCACGCTGTATGCGTCGATGGAAGGCGGGCATGAACATATTCGGCATATTTCCGATATGTGCTGGGTGCTTTGCCCGATCGGGATGCTTTGTGCGGGAAGTCGTTTATTGCGCTATGTATTGATTGCGACGGGACTGTTGTTTCCCATTTTGGTGATCGACCGAAATCGCATCTTTGCATCGCTGTTTTCGTCCGCCTTGGTGATCGCGCTGCGCAGAGACGAGAGCAAACCGCTGCCTTGGAAAATCATCGTATTTCTTGCGGTGCTCGGCGCCACGGTCTTTTCGGTGCTCGGCATGTTGCGTTCGGGCACGTTGGAGTACGTCACACTGCCTTTCAGCGATATGTATCGCAACGCGCCGCAAGGCCTGAAATGGTTGCTGCTTTATATCAGCGCGGGACCTTATAACTTCGGTGCGATGCTGGCCAAGCATTATCACAATGCGAGCTTTCTGGTTAATCAGCTCGTGCCGATGAGCGGTTCGATCGCCACCGCGGGCACCGGCATTCCGCTGGATGCATCCAATATCAATGTAGGGACGGAATATTTCCCGTTCCTATTGGCGTTGGGTCCCTTTGGCGCGGTAGCGGCGATGCTTACGTTGTACGGGTTGCTGTTGTGGAGCGTGCGACGTCTTGGTTCGACGGTTTCGCTGTTCGCGTTATTGATTTTCCTGCGCGTTTCCTACGTATGCGTGATGGCGCCCTTTGCGCCACAGGCGTTCACCTGGACAAGCGGCGGTTTTATCGCGGTGTGCCTGGTGATGCAGGTCGTGGCGGCGTGGTTGCCCAATCGAAAAGCGCGCCGGTCGGATCATACGGTGCCGGCAGGCATCTTTCCTTCTCTTAAGTGAGTCCAAAACATGGAACAGGATGAAATCTATTTGATCGATCTGTGGCGGACGCTGTTGCGGGAATGGAAATGGTTTGTCGCGCTGCTGGTGCTGGTTTTGGCGGTCACGTTCGCGTTTATCCATACGGCGAAACGCCAATGGGAAGCGACCGCGTGGATACAGATCGGTCAGGTGGGATTGGCGCCGCCGGGACAGGACCCGAAAGTGGAACCGCTTGCGCGCGTACTCGAACGTTTGCAGTTGGTGCCATTTCAGAATGACGTGATGAAGCGTATGGGCTATTCGCCCGATACGCCCGAAGCACGGCTGTTCCGCAAGAGCCTGAAGCTGGAGCCGCTGCCTTATGCCGGCCCGCTGATCAAACTCAGCGTGAGAGGCCTGACGCCGCAACAAGCGCAACAGTTCGCGCAAGCGACCGTGGAGCAGCTGCGCGCCGTACATCAAGGTGTCGAGGCGGCGCCGTTGAAACTGGCGCATAAGCGGTTGGATGAGGTGCAGTCCGATTTGCAGAACGCGATGTCGTCGCGCGATCAGTTGCAGCAGTCCACAGGCAAAGGCGCCGGCGCCGATACGGCGCTAATCGAGAGCGCGCTGGCGCGCAAGGACGAGGAGATTCACAAGCTCCAGGAAACACGCAGCGATCTGGCCGCGCGCCTCAGCGCCAATTACACGTACGAGACATCGTTGATGTGGCCTATTTACGTGCCGGATCACCAGGCGTTTCCCAACCCGGTTTTGATGTGGGGCATCGGTCTTCTTGTTGGGTTGCTGTTGGGCGCGTTTGCCGCCGTGGCGAGAAACGCTGCGCGCCGTGGAGGGAGTCGTCCGTAAGGGCATTTTGGCTTCGCTTTACGCAACCAAAGCGGCACGCGCAGGCACTTACCGATTGAGCCGATAAGGATGGACCGATCCGTTGCGGGTTGTCTCCCGGCCCCTTTTTCCGATGCCAGCGTATGCCGCCTTCCGGTGTGACGGAGAGTGAAGTGAAAGGATCGACGAATCGCAAGTTCGAAGGCGACACCGCCGCGGCATTGAGCGATGCTCAATTGCTTCAGACACAGGCCGCGTTCGACAGCGTCGCGGCCGATTACGATGGCCCACGCGGCAACAACGATTTGATCCAACGGATGCGGCTGGCGATGTGGGACGCGGTATCTCGTGAAGTGTCGAAGGGGGCAGCGCTGCTCGACCTCGGATGCGGTACAGGTATCGACGCCATCGAGTTTGGTCGCCGCGGTTATCGTGTGGTGGCGAGCGACTGGTCGCCGCAGATGGTGGCGCGCACGCGTGCTCGTGCGTCATCGACCGGCCTGGATGATCGGGTGACCACGGCGCATGTCGGCGTCCATCAGCTCGCGCAACTGGAGGGACGATTCGACGGCATCTATTCGAATTTCGGTCCGCTCAATTGCGCGCCGGATCTACGTAGCGTCGCAGCCGAATGCATGCGTCTGCTTCGACCGGGCGGTAAATTGGTTTTCTCCGTCATGGGCCGCCTGTGTCCGTGGGAATTGGCGCACTACGGATTTCGAGGACGCTTCAAACGCGCGAGTGTGCGTGCGAAGCGCGGCGCGACGGCCGTGGGCATGAATCGCCACACCATTTGGACGTACTACTACTTTCCGCGCGAGTTCTATCGCGCGTTCAACGATCACTTTACGTTGGAAAGCTACCGCGCGCTGAGCTTGTTTATGCCGCCGCCCTATCTCGTGGAGTACTACCGCCGTCATCGCACATGGTGCGATCGCTTGGGCAGGCTGGACGACCGCTTCGACGGCCTGCCATTTTTTCGCGACATGGGCGATCATTTTCTGATGATCATGCGGCGGCGCTGATCTATGTACCCGCCTGACGCAGCGATGGATATCAGCATTCACGGCGCGGTATCGGTGACGCCCGAATGCGTATTGCGCGCGCCCTTGCCGATCCGGGCAGGGTGCATCGCGCCGAGTGCTCGGGCCAGGGCGTATCGCGTGGACCTACGCGATCATTGTGTGTTCCCAGGGCTGATCAACGCACACGAGCATCTGCATATCAATGCGGTGCCGCCGCTGCCTGCGGCGGAGCCGTTCCCGAGCAGCTACGCATGGATTTGCGCGTTTCAGGCGCACTTCGATACGCCCGGCGTAGTGGAAGCTTTGCAGGTGCCCAAGGCGCTGCGCTATCGCCATGGCGCGTTGAAAAATCTGCTCGCCGGCACGACCTGCGTGGCGCATCACGATCCGTGGCATCCCGCGCTCGACGCGATGGATTTTCCGGTCGCCGTGCTGCGCGACTACGGTTGGAGTTATGCGCTTGGATGGCCCGAATACGGCCCGCCTGCGCGCGCGAGTTTCGCCGCTACACCAGACGAATGGCCTTGGTTTATTCATCTGGCCGAAGGAACCGACGCCGCTGCGCAAGCCGAATTGGAGGCGCTGCATGAGTTGGGATGCCTGGGTCCAAACAGCGTGTTGATTCACGGCGTGGGATTGCGGGAGCAGGATATCGATCGCATTCTCGCGCGTGGCGCCGCCGTGGTGTGGTGTCCTCGCAGCAATCGCGCCTTGCTCGGCGCCACGCTCGATCCGCGTCGGCTGTATGCGGCCGGGAGGCTCGCGTTGGGCACCGATTCACGACTGAGCGGCGCGCGCGATATGTTGGAAGAGTTGCGCGAAGCCGATCGTCTTTCCGAGTTGTCATCCAAACAGTTGCTTGCTCTGGCGACGACGCACGCGGCGCGCATTCTTCGCTTGTCGTGGCGCGGCGATCTTCTGCCCGGAGCGCCGGCGGACCTGGTGATCGTCGAAGATCGTGGCGGCGAGGCGGCGAGCAATCTGGTCGGCATCGAACGCAGTCAAATTCGCGCTGTAGTGAGGGATGGCGTTCCGCGTATCGCCGATCTAGATTTTGAAGAATGGTTTGCATTCGCTGGCATCGACACCGTGCGCGTGTGGTTGGACGGAAAACCGAAATTGCTGGATCGTGCGTTGGCCGATCCTGCGTTGATGGCGCTTGAGCCTGGTTTGGAATCTGTATTCGAGCCCGAACGAAACAGCGAATCGGTTACCGCAGAGGCGAGGTATTGCGTATGACGCGCGTGCCGATTCTGGAGCCCAGCGAGGCTTATGCGTTGTGGGCGCCGAACTATCCGGCGCATGCGCACAATCCCGTGATGCTGGCGGAGCAACGCGCGATGTTGTCGTTGATGCCGACGACCATGCAAGGTCAATCCGTGCTCGATGCTGGATGCGGAAGCGGTCGCTATATGTTGCAGATGCTGCGGCGGGGCGCTACGCGTGGTACGGGAATCGATCTGTCCGAGGCGATGTTGGCGCGTGCGCGTAGCGAGATTGGCGCGCATCCGGATGGCGTACACGTCGCATGGATGCAAGGCAGTCTGATGGCGCTTCCAGTGTTGGACGCTTACGCAGATACGTCCGTGTGCGGTCTGGTGGTGGGGCATCTGGAGAATCTGCACCAGGCGTTGAGCGAACTGCGTCGCGTCACGCGTCCTGGCGGCACGATTTTATGCAGCGATGTGCATCCGATCGGTCACGCGCTGGGCTGGTTGCGCGACTTCAAGGCCGGTGGTCATCGCTACGCGGTACGCCATACGGCGCATCTCTATAGCCATTGGCACGCGGCGTGCGCGGCGCTGCGTCTTTCCATTGAGGATGTTTTGGAGCCGATGCTCGACCCGGCGGATATTCCCGACGGTGCGCGCTTCGATCAGGCGGCGTTGGAGGTTCCTGTCGCCTTGGTTTTTCGACTGAGGCGGATGCCTTGAACTACTTTCTGCGATTCACACCATGAGCCGTACGCCTAATACGCTGCTGATCAATCCCACGATCACGTCGCGCTCCAGCGCGAGGTTTCCGCTATCGCTGCTGCATGTATCGGCCGCGCTGGATAAAACGGGAACCAGCCAGATTATCGACGGCAATGTGGATCGCGATGTCGTCGCCGAAACCTTGAATGCCTTGCGTCGGCAGACGTTCGATGCCGTGGGCATCAGCGTGATGGGCGGACCGCAGATGGCGCCGGCGATTGCGGTATCTCAAACCATACGTGAACACTTTCCACGTATGCCGATTGTATGGGGCGGCTACTTTCCGACGTTGTATACGGATGTCGCGCTAACTGCGCCGTATGTCGATGTCGCGATACGCGGGCAGGGCGAAGACAGCATGCCTGAATTGGTGGCCGCGCTTGGCGGATATTCGGCGCGGCCGTTGGAAACCATCGCCGGATTGTCGTGGAAACGCGACGGCGAGATCGTGCATAACCCGAACCGACGTATTGCGTTTCACCCGACAGCCTCCGTGCTGAACTACGACAAGCTGGGTGACCCGCGGCGTTACTTGGCGCGCACGTTTCTCGGTAAGCGAACGGCGGCCCATCAGGCAGCCATCGGATGTCGCTTTCGATGCACCTTTTGCGGCGTGGCGGCGATGTTCGGCGGCGCGACGGCGTTACCCGCAGCGGCGCAACTCGAGCGAGATCTCGGCTATCTGAAATATCAGCTTGGCGCGGACTCGATTCAGTTTTTCGACCATAACTTCTTCGACCGCGAAGAAGACATGATTCCGCTGCTGGAGGTGATGGCGCGGCTGGAGTTGCCATGGTGGTGTTACGCCCGGTCGGACGCGCTGCTGAAGCTGTCCGAATCGTCGTGGAAGTTGGTGCGCAAAAGCCGATTGCGCATGGCCTACATCGGCGCGGAGTCGCCCAGCGGACAAATGTTGAAGGAAATTCGAAAGGGCACGCGGCCGAATCAGACATTGGAGGTGGCCGAGCTGTGTCGGCGTCACGGTGTGGTGCCCGAACTTTCCTTTATGGTGGCGCCGCCGGAAAACACGGAAGAGGAAACGGAGCGTACGTTCGAATTTATTCGCGAACTGAAGCGGATTAATCCCGCTTCGGAAATCATCGTCTATATCTATACGCCTTTGCCCGATAGCAGCCGACACGAGAAGGATCGCGGCAAGCATCTGTCGTCGCCGCTGCTCGATGTACATGGCGAACCGGTGATCTTTCCCAAAACGCCGGAGGAATGGACACAGCAACGCTGGGTCGATTACGCCTGTCATGCCGATGCGCCATGGCTCACCGACAAACTTCGCCAACGGATCCAGGATTTTGTGACGGTGTTGCGCTGCCGTTTTCCTACCGCGCAGGATATGCGCTCGCCGCCGTGGGCGAAACGCGCGTTAAGCACTGCCGCGTCGTGGCGTTATCGCTATCGTCGGTATGATCGTCCGTGGGAGCTGAAACTGGCGGATCGTCTCGTCAAATTGCGTATGCCTCAGGTATCGGGCTTGTAACGCGATGCCGGCATTGCATATCGCACAGGTGAATTTCTTTCCTGCACCGAGCGATCTCGCACTGGCCGAGGTGCTGGAGCAATGGCCGTCGCTGGGGGATATCGCCGAGGCCGTCGCAAGCGCCGGCATGCGCGTGTCGGTCATTCAGGCCGGCGCGAGCAGCGAACGGCTGACACGGGACGGGATCAATTACCACTTGGTGGATGTTCGCTCGTCGGAGACGGCTGCCGAAAAAGGACATCGGCTTGCCGAATACATCAATGAGATCGAGCCGGATGTTTTGCATGTGCACGGCTTGGGGTTTGCGGAGGAGGCATCGGCGGTATCGCGGTATCTGCCCGAGCTTCCCATTGTGCTTCAGGATCACGCCGACCGGCCATCGCCTTGGTGGCAGCGGAATCAATGGCGAAGCTGGTACAGCTGCGCCTCAGCGGTGGCGTTCACGGCGCCGGATCTCGCTAGGCCGTTTACACGTGCGGGCATGTTCAAAGCGCAAACAAGCGTGTTTGCGATACCGGAGTCCAGCAGTCGTTTTACGCCAGGAAGCCGTGCGCTGGCGCGCGCGGAGACCGGGCTCTATGGTGATCCGTGCGTGCTTTGGGTAGGTCATCTGAATGTGGGCAAGGACCCGCTAGTGGTCTTGGATGGTGTCGCCAGAGCGGCCACGCGCATGCCCGGCATGCGTTTGTGGTGTGCGTTCGGAAGTGGTGCGCTGCTAGACCGGGTGCAGCGACGGATTGATCGTGATCCGCAATTGCAAGGCCGCGTGCATCTGCTTGGCAAGGTGAACCATGCGCGGGTGGAATCGTTGATGCGCGCGGCGGACGTCTTTGTGTCCGCCAGTCGTTCGGAGAGTTGCGGCTATGCGTTGTTGGAAGCGATGGCGTGCGGTCTTCCGCCCGTGGTGACGGATATTCCCTCGTTCCGCGCATTGACGGGTAACGGGCGCATTGGTCGTCTGTGGCCACGCGGCGATGCGGAGAAGTTATCCGAAGCGTTGATTTCCGTGACCAGAAATCGACCGACGTGCAAGCAGATCCGTGCACACTTCGATGCGTCGTTGTCGTTTGCGGCCGTGGGGCGTCAATGGGCGCAGGCCTATGCGCAGGTGCTGGAAAGCCGTTGCGGGAGAGTAACGTGAAGATCGCGCTGGTGGTGCCGGGTGGCGTGGATCGAAGCGGTGAGTATCGCGTGATTCCGGCGTTTCTCGCCTTGATCGAACGACTGGCGCGCACGCACGAGCTTCATGTGTTTGCGTTACATCAGGAGAAGCGCGCCGCGAGCTGGCAATTGCTTGGCGCGACTATCCACAATATTGGCGACACGCGAACGCGGCTGCGTGCGATGCGCGCCATACGCCGAGAGCATTTGCTTGCGCCGTTCGATATCGTGCATGCAATTTTCTCCGGCTCGTGCAGCTTTGTCGCCGTGTCAGCGGCGAAATTGTTGCGCTTGCCTTGCCTGGTGCATGTCGCCGGCGGCGAGCTCGTTGCGCTGCACGATATTGGATACGGTGGGCGTCGGTCCTGGAAAGGGCGCTTGCGTGAGGCGGTGATATTGCGTGCCGCAGACGTAGTGACGGCCGCCAGCTCGCCGATGGTCGACGCGTTGCACGCACTGGGAATTGCGGCGGTGCGTGCGCCGTTGGGTGTGGATCTACGTAGCTGGCCGCCGATGTCTCCGCGCGCTCGGTGCGACACGCAAGCCAGGCTGATTCATATCGCGAGCTTGAACCGCGTCAAGGATCAGGAGACGTTGTTGTTAGCTTTGGCGGCGGTTGCGAAAACCGGCGTTGCCTTTCATATGGACATCGTAGGCGTCGACACCTTGGATGGCGAAGTGCATCGTCGTGTCGCCGAGCTCGAATTGGCAAGGCACGTCCGTTTTCTCGGTTTCAAGACGCAACACGAGTTACGCCCGCTCTTGGAGTCCGCCGATCTGCTCGTGATGTCGTCTTTGCATGAGGCCGGTCCGCTGGTGACGCTGGAAGCGGCGGCAGTGGGCGTGCCAACGGTGGGTACGGAGGTCGGGCATATCGCCGAGTGGTCGCCTTCTGCAGCATTGGCCGTACCTGTGCGCGATTGGGCGGCGTTAGCGAATGCCATCCATCAAGTGCTGGTGGATGAAGCATTGCGATTGAAACTGGCAGAGCGCGCACAACGTCGAGCAATGTTGGAAGATGCCGACTGCACCGCGCGCACGTTCGAAGCGCTGTATCGCCGATGCCTTGCGCGACGCTATACGGACGGAGATTCCAGGGCGGCGCGCACCACGTAAAGCGTATCCATGCGCGGCACGGGCTGTGTCAACCAGGTGAGAATGCGCCGCCGCTGCGAGCTGCGAACCCAGTGTTGTCCTTGCAGCCAGACCTGTGTGCGCATCATGTCGGCGCGCTCTTTCACAGCTTCTTCCGTGGGTCTGACGCGGCGAACGAGGTAGCGGCCGACTTCGCCGAGCGTACGGCACCATTCGATGCCAGGTAACGCTTGCAACCAAAGCGCCGAGCAGGACACCCGCGTCAACGTCTGGCGACGCGAGACGCTGCTCAACACAGGCGGACATTCGTGTTCGAGCCGTGTGAGCAATGCAGCGGGGACGGCATTCTTGTAATAACGCGCAACCAGGCGCAGCGGTGGCAAGGCCCACCAAGGATTGGCGTCGGATTCTTCTTCCCACAACACGTGCCAATCGCTCGCCGCCATGCGGGTTGCCAACAGTGAGATATCGTTCAAGTGCATCAGGCGAAGGCTGCGGGCGCAGATATTTCCGGCGGCATGAAGCAGAAGATGGCTCATCAATGCACCGGTCGATGGGTAGGCATTGATCCCGGGATGAGGTTGCAGCGGATAGATTTTCGCGGTGATGTCGACGATCGATATAGGCAGTCGCTCCTGGATATGCGCGTGGAGTTCGATGTTGACGGGAGTGTCGCGATGCTCGCCCAATCCGGCTTTTGGCTGGCAGTCCGTCGGCGCGAACGTGCGATGTTTCCATTGCGCAAACGACTCGCGATAGCCAAGCTCGTTCAACATGGCTGCCGCGCGATCCATATGGTCTTCGTGAACCAGCAGATCGATATCGGCCATCGGGCGATCGCCGGGTGCGTAGAGCCCCAGGGCGTGCAGCGCGGAACCTTTCAAGGGAACGACGGCGAGCCCCATCGCGTGGGCATGCGTGTCGATGTCTTTCAGCATGGATGCGATGCGCTGATAGCGGCACGCAACATGCTCGTGTTGCGCTTCTAGAAACTGCCGCCACGGCGCGTTTTGCCAGGTGGAAAACCTGGAGAGCAGTGGCGAGATGCCGTGCGCCGTCGCGGCGGCCATCGCCAATCGCCATTCGACGTCGGTCCAATCCGGTGTGGCGCCGCCGGGACGTGCAGCTGCCAGTTCCGCGGCGAGCGCTTCCGTCGTGCGATGCAGGCCGGACCTAACGAATTTGAGCGACGGCGAGACGGGTTGCGGGACGTTCATGATCGGACGCCGTGGTGAGTGATGAGGCGAGGACGGTTTGCGTACGATGTGCTTGTTCATCGGCGATCAGCGCGTCCCATCGCGCATCGAGTTCCGCGAGCTTGCACGCGTAGTCGTCGGGCGATTCGTGTATACGGGCTTGCTGGAGCGTTGTCTGCGCATGCAGAAGATCGCGCACATGACGGTAGAAGTCGGAGTTGTATGCGCCTCGAAACATCATGGAGAGATCGTCGCTGTCCAGCCAATGCGTTTTCTCGCCGAGTTGCGCTTTGACCTGCTCATAGAACTTGGTGCCGGGCAGCGGGTAGGACACGCTGACGCCGATATCGTCCGGCACGGCGCGCGAAACGAGATCGCGTGTCGCAAGCAGATCGTCCAGTTGCTCGCCGAGGTATCCAAGCTGGATAAAGAAACCGACACGAATGCCGTGACGGCCGAGTCGTTCGCGTGCTTCGATAAGGTTGGTGACGGTGGTGCCCTTGTTCATCGCGTTGAGTACGCGCTGACTGCCGCTTTCCGCACCGATCCATGCTTCCTTGCAACCTGCGTGCTTCAACGCAGCGGCCATGCGTTCGCTGATCAGATCGGCGCGTGTCTGAATGGTGAAAGGAATCGATCCGTCTTCGGCTTGTAGCGCGTCGCCGAACGCGGTGACCCAATCGATATGAAAGCCGAAGATGTCGTCGGCCATCCAGACATGGTCGGGATTGAAAGTGCGCTTGAGATAAATCATTTCCGCCGCGAAGTCTTGCGGACTGCGTTGTCGGTAGTGATTGCCCCAGATCGGTTTAGCGCACCAGTTGCAGCGAAACGGACAGCCGCGGGACGCGGCCATGTTGAGGCTGAAGTAGCCGTGCCGTTCCTGCCACATCGCGCGATAGCGTTCGATGTCGACCAGATCCCACGCGGGCGGATCGACCAAACGAAGATCGGGTGGCTGCACTCCAATACGCACCACTTGCGTTTGTTCGTTCTCCAACGTGGCGACGCCTCGGATGTCGGCCGTCCATGCGTTGGTGTCGATCGTCGGATTTTTTTCCAGTCGTTGCATTAGCTCGATCAGCGCTGCGATACCTTCGCCCAGCACAACGGCATGCGCGCCGGCTTTGAGAAACGCGTCGGGAAGATCGGACGCATCGGACCCTGCAACGATGACGCGGCAACCGCGCTTGCGCGCATGCGCAATCATTTCGCACGCGGCTTCGCGCATGCGGGTGAGGCACATCTTGGTGAGGTAATTGAAGTTGTCTTCGTAGATCACGACGACGTCGGGTCGTGCTGCCTCCAGCGACGCCACGTAGTCGTCGACACCTTCGGCAAGCATGCTATCGAAGAGCGACACCGCGTGTCCGCGCCCTCGGAGCAGCGCGGCGATCTGAATGGTGGCGAGCGGGGGATAAGGCTTGCCGCGCTCCCATTGCTTTCGGTCGAACCGCAGAAAATAGGAATGGCTGACCTGTATGTTGAGCATCGGGAATTAAGCCTCAGTCGCTACCGGGGTAAGCGATCGCCGTGCCGCTTCGGGGTAAAACGCGACGGGCGTGCGTTATGTTTGGTGGTGAGTGCCGTGGGGCGCGTGCGAGGTTGCGTCGACTGGTTTTCATGCAGAGCGTGCAACCTTTCGTTATGGCGACAGCACTCACCCGTCACAGATGGCGCTCGCTCAAACACCATGGCCTTGAACTTTCCACGCGACGCCTCGGCCGTCGCGACCGACCCGTTTGGCGAGCGCCGGCGTTACCCGTATGTGATGACGAAGGCGGTATTAGGTGCGCGCTTCCGCTTCGAAAGCACTAGCGTGGCTTTACTGGATTTGGTCGAGGCGGCCTACGGTGGTTTGCCGCCTTATGCGTGGGCGGATACATCGCCCGAATTTCGCATCGAGCTTCGCTTGCAGCACAGGGCGCCTTGTTACGGAAACGAACCGCCGCCGGTGCAGATGCAATCGGGCGGTGGCGCGCTGTGCGGTGTCGTGGATGCTTCCAATTATGTGGTGATGGTGCCCGGCGAGCATCGCGCCGTGATCGTGGCGACGGACGATATGCTCGCGCACGCGTATCACTTGCGGTATGAGCTGATCGAATTCGCCGTCTTTACGCTAGCGACACGAGGGCTTGGCTTGGTTCCGCTGCACGGCGCCTGTATTGGATTGGGCGGACGTGGTTTGCTGCTGTTGGGTGCGAGCGGAGCGGGGAAGTCCACGCTGGCGTTGCATTGTCTGCTGCAAGGGTTCGATGTTCTGGCCGAAGATGCGGTCTTTGTTCGACCCGATCATAGGTTTGCAGTGGGCGTTAGCAATTATTTGCATGTGCAGGCCGACGCGCTTGCTTTGATCGACGACGATGACGCGCGACGCTGGATCGGCGGGTCGCCGGTTATTCGGCGTCGAAGCGGTGTGGAGAAGTTTGAGGTGGACCTGAGGCGACGCCAATTTGCAGATGCGTCGATGGAGATTGCCGGCGCGGTCTTCGTGTCCAGTCGCATGGCGAGCGATCCCAATGTGCTGATGTCATCCATGTCCGCGATCGATGTTTTTCCACGATTTGCCACCGATCAACCGTATGCCGCAGGACAACCTGGATTCGAAGGTTTTGTGAGGCGAATCGAAAAGAAGGGGATTTACGAGCTTTGTCGAGGACGTCATCCGAACGAATCAGTTGAGGCGTTGCGTGAGGTTCTTTGCGATGTTGGCCGAATACCCCTCGAACAATCGGTAGCGAGCTGATGAGTATGTCGAATCGGCCGATGTCCGCGTTGAAGATGTTGCAGTCGCTAAGACGAATGCTGAGTTCGAGCGATGTGTCGAGAGTCGCGATGTATGTGGCGCTTTCTGTCGCGGGAGCGTTTGCGGGAAGCCTCGCCGCCGTATGCCTGGTGCCGCTGGTGCAGCCGGGTCGCGTGCTTGTATTCGGAAGCGGTTTCATCAACGCGCATAGCAGTATAGAGAGACAAATTGCCGTATTTGTCTTGATGACATGCGCCTTTGCTCTATGTCGATGGAAGGCGGCGCGACTTGGCGCCGACTTGGTCAGTCGTTGCGCGATCAACCTGCGCGGCATGGTTCACGCGCGGTTGATCGATGCACCGCTGGCATCGTTGTCGGACGCCACGTCGGCGGAGATTGCGAACGTACTTACTCACAATGTCGAAATCATCGTTCAAGGCTATAGCGCGTCGTTGCAGTTGCTGATTGCGGCGATCACGTCCATGGTCAGTCTCGGCTTCGCATTGTGGGTTTCGCCGCCGTTAGTGCTGGCGACGCCGGTGATCGCCGTGCTCGGCATCGTCGTTGCGCGCGCTTACGGTCGCGAGCAGTCCGAAGTGAGTCGCCAATACGTAACCGATTTGACGCGATTGTTTTGGCATAGCGAAGATTTTCCGCGACGTTTGCGCCATGTTCGCTCCTTCGAGCGGGAAACGGCGGAAAAGGGCAGTTACGGCGCCATATCCGCACGATTGGGTTACGGGTATAAGCGGCAATTGGAGATCGTTGCGTCCGGACGATTGCTACTGGAGCTCTTGGCCACTGTGGGCATCGCCGCATTGTTTGTTCTGGCGCATCGCTGGCGTGGTGTCGATCAAGCGTCGCTCATTGCGGTATGTCTGTTGTTGGGTCGATTGCTTCCGTATCTCGTATCGACAAAGCAAAGCTTTCAACAAGTGCGCTCAGCGGTGCCTGCGTTCGATCTGTGGGCGCGTTATATGCGGTTGGCGTCGGATCGTCCGCATTCGGGTTCCGTGAATGCGAATCGCATACACGAGCCGTTGCGTATGGAGCATATGCGAGTAACGCCGCCTGCGACGGGTCTGGACGTGCGGGACTTGGTGTTGGTTCCGGGCGAGATGACGCTGGTGTCTGGCGATTCCGGTATCGGCAAAAGCAGCCTAATCGATGTTCTGGCCGGGATGGTGAAACCGGACGTGTTCAAGGCACGCATCGGCACGCGATTGCTCGACTTCGACGACTATCGTGAGCGGGTTCGATGCGGTGCGTACGTGAGTCAGCAGGTTCGTCCGTGGCAACGCTCAGTGCGCGAATGCTTGTTGTGGGCGGCGCCGGAAGCGACCGACGATATGTTGCGGGCGGTGTTGACGGATGTCGGTCTCGATCGGCGTTTGGCGAACTCGCAAGATGGGCTCGAAACGGCCTTGCACAGCTCGTCGAGCCGGTTATCGGGCGGCGAGCTGCAACGTCTTTTGCTGGCCCAGACGATTCTGCGAAAACCGTTTATCGCTTTGCTCGACGAAGCAACCAGCGCGCTCGATTCGGCTGCCGAAATAGCGGTGCTTTCGGCGATAAAACGCCGCTTGCCGAATACGATCTTGATCGTCGTATCGCATCGCACCGGCGTGGCGGAGATCGTCGATCAATGCCTGTCGATAAACGGCGATTCGTCGATTGCTATCGCGAAGAGAAATGCAACGCCACGCAGCAATGCGTTAGTGGAAACCGGTTGAATCGGGAGCGACCGCATCGTCGCTAGCCCCGGATGGCAGAAGTTCGCCTTTGTAGGGCATCAGCCGGCAGTCGAAGGCGCGCCATCGGCCGTCGCTGCCTTCGATATTGATGACCGGTTCGCCTTCGGTTGCTCCATCTTGGTAGCAGCGGCGCATGACATACGACAACGCGTCTTTTCGGTTTCGGAAGCGCAATGGCTTCCCATCCGAAACAAGCACACAGCCGCTTGCTTTGTTCCCTGGTTGATGAAGATAGAAGTGGTGCACAGCGTCACCAAAAGAGTGCGGCGTCGTCACCAACTTTGAAGTTGCGTTCGTAGGGAAAGGGTGATGCCCGCGTCACCTCTATTTGAAGGAATTCGAAAACCATCACGGATTTGAAATCGAGGGAGTTTGTCCTCGACATCTGCGTCACGGACAGCTCGTTCAAACCATTGCGAATGCGCGCTCCGAGATCATGCAACAAAGGATTCGCACGAGGGCGCGAACGACGCCATCGAAGTATTTCACGATGCGCATTGGGCATTCGCTGCGGGAGAAGACAGGGTGTTACCGTGCGCCAAAAACGAAAAAACCAACGCCTGTCGGGCATTGGCTTGGTGATTTGGTGCCCGGAGCCGGAATCGAACCGGCACAACCTTGCGGTCGAGAGATTTTAAGTCTCTTGCGTCTACCTGTTTCGCCATCCGGGCTGGATGTAGCTGCCGAATGACCGGCTGCAGGCGCGGGATCGTAACATGCGCCTTAGCGGTAGCGGAGCGGAGTGTCCGCTTTTGTCGAATCGATATCAGGCCACAGCGCTTTCGATCGGCATCCCGGGACGCGCATATTGCGCGAGACGGATGGTGGAACTTGGACCCGGCATTTCCACGCACGTGCTCCGGCCCGAGCGGTTGTGCTCATCGCGGGCGGCTTCGCGCGCCAGTTGAATCGCAGGGCCAAGCCTAAGCTGGCTAAACAACGTCGCCGTATCTCGGCGGATGCTCCAGTCTCCATCCAGAGACTGCCTGAGCGAGTAAATCACCATCGGTACGCTCCATTCGGTTAGGACAGGGCTAGCCTTGCTGGGGTGATCGACGTACGTAACTTGCGACTTCTATTAGGTCAATGATGACATCAAAATTAATACTCGTATGTAGGCAATTTCCTACGGAGCATGTCGGTATTGGAGCAATATGGAAATTCCTTTTCAAACGAGGGTTTACGGACTTGCAATGCGTCAGCGACCCGCCTACTTTGCGGAAGCACAGTTCCTAACCAGGGAGGGCGCTCGATGATCGATGTTGTACTCGTGGATGACCACGAGCTTGTCAGAACCGGCTTCAGAATGATCCTGTCGCAGCCGGACATTCGCATCTGCGGCGAAGCGGGCACGGCCGAGGAGGGACTGCGTCTGATTCGGGCTACCAAACCGCATATCGCGCTGGTAGACGTACATATGCCGGGCATGAGCGGCATCGAGCTCACCGAGCGCGTCGCACGGTCGAACGTGCCGACCCACGTTATTGTGGTGACGGTGGTGGACGATGCGCGCTTTCCGAAACGCTTGCTGGATGCCGGCGCGCACGGTTATCTGACCAAAAGCTGCGCGGCCGAGGAATTGCTCAACGCCGTGCGCCAGGTGGCGGCCGGACGACGCTATCTGGCTCCGGCCGTTGCGCAGCAACTGGCGTTGGCTACGCTCGATGGAGAGGGGTCGCCGTTCGATCAGCTGTCCAGCCGCGAGCTGGAAGTGGCGATGATGCTGGTGCGCGGCAAGGCCCTCACCGCGATTGGCGAGCAGCTCAATCTGAGTCCCAAGACGGTGTCCACCTACAAGCAACGTCTGATGGAAAAGCTGCAGGTGGATCACGTCATCAGCCTTGCGCACCTTATGACGGTGCATGGCTTGCTGGATACGCACAACAATCAGGTCGGGAACTGAAGAGAATTTCCCCATCGCATAAAGCAAAAAAGGCCGGATGAAAAATCCGGCCTTTTTTGTAGTGGTCCGCCTACTTGTTAGGACAGTCGACCGTCGTGCTGCTGGCCGATATGCCGATTTTCTTCGTCAGCGGAGGGCTCGTCGGTTTGACCGTGTACGTCCTGATGCGTAGGCGCAGCGGCGACGGGATGTTGCGAGGGTGTCGACAGCAAGTCGCCTTGCTCTGGCTGATGGAAAATGGGCGTCGGCGTGACGGCGACCGGCTCTTCGGACGTGACGACCGCAGCCGGCTCGACGAAAACGGGTTCCGCCGCGTGCTTGGCTTCGGCCGTGGCGACAGACTCCACCGGAGCAGTCACGTTGGCTTCGTTGGCCGCCGGCGCGGCCTCGTGCGGCACCGTGACGGTGACGACTTCGACCGAAGGCGCAGGCGTCTCGGCAGGCGCATGCGTTGCGGAGACATCGTCATGCGACTCAGTGCTTTCGACTGCCGCTTCGTGCACCGGAATCGGCGGCAGCACCGGCAGATTAAACGACGACGGTACTGGCGCGGACGCAACGATCAGCGGTGCCGAAGTCTCCGTTTCCTGCGCATCGGTATTGCGAATTTCCGGTTCGAGAGACACATGGGTAGGCGCCGTTTCGGCGGCTACATAATGCGTCGACACCGGTTCGCGATGTTCGATCGGCAACGCGGTTGCCGCGGGTTCGCTGGTGAGCATCGCCACGCTTGCAGGCGGTGCGGCATGAGCGGTCGGCTCGAATGCTTTCTCCGGTGCGGCGGTTTCCGATTCGAACGAATCGTCGCGATCTTCATCGTCCAGATCGACGTCATTGTTTTGCTCGTTCTGCACGCCACCGGCGACGGCGCCTTCATGCCGGCGACGGCGACGACCGCCGCGACGACCGCGGCGGCGACGCGATTGACCGCCGGCTTCTGCCGCAGCTGCATCGGCAGCGACGTCGATGCCTTCGTGGGTCACGATCGCTGCGGGCGCTGCGGCTTCCGTTACGGGCTTGAGCGCTTCCGGAGCGGCGACCGGCTTGGCGGCGGCGGGAGGCTGATTCGCCTGTTGCGGCGGCTGCTGCGGCTGCGGACGTTCGCGTTCGGCCTGCGGTTGGCGCTGCTGCTGGCGTTCTTGCTGCGGCTGTTTACCGCCAGCGTTTTGCTGTTGCTTGTTGCGCTGCTCGTTGGCGGCGGCGTCGTTGGCTTGCGCCGGTTTCGGTTGACGCTGCTGTTCTTGCTTGTTGCCTTGCTGCGGCTGACGCGCCTGCGACTGCTGTTCGTTGCGCTGGCGCTGCTGCTGGTTTTGATTTTTGGCTTGCTGCTGCTGCGCGTTGCCGCGACCGTCGCGCTGCTGGTTCTGGCGCTGCTGCTGGCCGTCGCCGCGCGTGCGGTCGTTGCGACGATTGTCTTGCGGCTTGTTACGCGAGGTTTCCGGACGCGACGCAACCGGCGCGGGAGCCGGTGCAGGCGCCGTGACGCCGTTGCCGCGGAACCAGCCAAGCAAGCGCGAAAGAACGCCGCCTTGCGAAGGGGCGCTCGCCGCAGGCGCTGCCGTCGTCGGCTGGCGCTTCACGATGGGCGCGGGCGCCGCCGGTTCGTCTTCGCGCAGCGGGGCTGGGCTGGACGGCACGATGCCAGTGACGGCGGGCTGTTCGCTGCTGCCCAACATCTGGCCCATCTTGCGCACGGCGGTGGTTTCTTCCGCGGTGATGCGCTCGTAACTGGGCTTGCTGTGGTCGCCCATATCCGCTTCGCGGATGCGCTGGATTTCGATATGCGGCGTTTCGAGTTTGTCGTCCGCCACGATCACCACATGCACCTTGTTGCGCAGTTCGATCTCGACCACGCTGGCGCGTTTTTCGTTGAGCATGAAGTTGGCGACGCTGGCCGGCGCCTGCACCAGCACCTGGCCGGTGTTGTCCTTCATGGCGTGTTCTTCGATCAGGCGCAGGGTCGACAGCGACAGCGACTCCACGCTGCGGATGTGGCCGTGGCCTTCGCAACGCGGGCACACAATCTGCGTGGCTTCACCCAGCGACGGGCGCAGGCGCTGGCGCGACATCTCAAGCAGGCCGAAGCGCGAAATGCGACCAATCTGGATGCGCGCGCGGTCGAGCTTGGCGGCGTCCTTCAGGCGTTCTTCGACTTCCCGCTGGTGCTTGGGGCTGTCCATATCGATGAAGTCGATAACGATCAGGCCGCCGGCGTCGCGGATGCGCAGCTGGCGGGCGATCTCTGCCGCTGCTTCCAGGTTGGTGTTGAACGCCGTCTCCTCGATGTCGCCGCCCTTGGTGGCTTTGGAGGAGTTGATGTCGATGGCGGTCAGCGCTTCGGTCTGGTCGATCACGATCGAACCGCCCGACGGCAGGCGCACGGTGCGGTCGAACGCGCTCTCGATCTGCGTTTCAATCTGGTAGCGCGAGAACAGCGGCGTGTCGTCTTTGTAGAGCTTGAGCTTGCGCAGGGCGTTGGGCATCACCTGCTGCATGAAATCGCGCGCGTCGTTGTAGAGCGACTCTTCGTCGATCAGGATCTCGCCGATGTCGGTACGCAGGTAATCGCGCAGGGCGCGGATGAACAGCTTCGATTCCTGATAGATCAGGAACGGCGCCTTCTGCGCCTGGGCAGCGCCGGAGATGGCCTTCCACAGCTGAAGCAGGTAATCGAGGTCCCACTGCAGCTCTTCCGCGTCGCGCCCCATGCCGGCGGTGCGTACGATCAAGCCCATCTCGTCGGGGACAGTGAGGTGTTCCAGAGCTTCCTTGAGAGCCTGACGGTCTTCGCCTTCGATGCGACGCGAAACGCCACCCGCCTTCGGGTTGTTCGGCATCAGCACCATGTAGCGGCCGGCCAAGCTGATGAAGGTGGTGAGCGCGGCGCCTTTGTTGCCGCGTTCTTCCTTCTCCACCTGCACGACCACTTCGATGCCTTCCTTCAGAAGGTCACGAATGTTGGATTTATAAGGGTCCAGACCCGCCGTGAAGTACTCGCGGGAGATCTCTTTCAGCGGGAGGAAGCCGTGGCGTTCTGCACCGTAATCGACGAAGCAGGCTTCTAGCGACGGCTCGACGCGAGTGATGCGGCCTTTATAGATGTTGGCTTTTTTCTGCTCGCGAGACGGTATTTCAATATCGAGATCGTAAAGGGTTTGGCCATCCACGATAGCCACACGCAACTCTTCACGCTGAGTCGCGTTGATCAACATTCTTTTCATTGTGATTCCTCGGCTTGGCCGCGCGTCGCGCGCCGCGGTGGCGCCTGGTGTGGCGGCCTGTCCGGGGATCGCGCCGCTGCGGTAAAGCGGCAAATAAACGGTAACGTTCCCGATACCGGGGTGATTCTTGGCACGCATGCCGCTGTGTCTGGCTAACTGAGACCGGACAAGCGGCTACCCGAACCGTTACGATTAATAGGTGTTTGCAACCGGCTGCCAGAGTGGGCGGCCGGCGCAAACCTCGCCGGCGTAACAGGCGGGCGCCAAGTCCTCAACGTATGTCGGTGGACCCGGCTAAGCGCTGTGCGAGTATCCTCTCAACCCAGGTTTTTTTCAATGCAGACGGCAACTTCCCCCAACGTACCTCAAGGGGTGCGTCAACTCGAGATCGGTCCTGAGCGGGACGGTCAGCGCATCGACAATGCCCTGATGACCCTGCTCAAGGGGGTGCCCAAGAGCATGATTTACAGGCTGTTGCGCACCGGCCAGGTACGCGTGAACGGGAAGCGCGCCAAGCCCGATACCCGTCTCAGCCAGGGCGATATGCTGCGCATTCCGCCGGTCCGGGTGGCTGAACGACCGGCCGAGCAGGGCGCCTCCGAAGGGGCGATCTCGCAGGTCGCCGAGGCCGTGATCTTTGAGGACAAGCACTTTCTGGTCATCGACAAACCCTCGGGCGTGGCCAGTCACGGTGGCAGCGGGGTCAGTTTCGGGGCGATCGAGTTGCTCCGGCAGGCCCGTCCCAACGAGCACCTGGAACTGGTTCACCGCCTGGACCGCGACACGAGCGGCGTGCTGGTGTTCGCCCGCACCCGTGCGGGGCTGACAGGTCTGCAGGCGGCGATCCGCGCCAATGAGGTCACCAAGCAATACTTGTGTCTGATGGTCGGCCACCCGCCCAAGGCGCGGTTCGACGTCAACGCGCCGCTCAAGAAGTCCATCCTGCAGGGCGGCGAGCGGATGGTGCGCGTGTCGGATGATGGCAAGCCCTCGCTGACGTTCTTCCGCGAAATGGAGCAGTACTCCGGCATGCGGCTGATGCAGGCCACGCTAGGTACTGGACGCACGCATCAGATCCGCGTGCATGCCGCGCATATCGGTCATCCGTTGGCGGGAGACACGAAATACGGCGATCGTGACGTCAACAAGCGCTTACGCGAGCGCGGTCTGCACCGGTTGTTTCTGCATGCGTCCCACATGTCGTTCGAGCTTGATGGACGCAGTTACAGTTTTTCGGCGCCGTTGCCTGACGATTTGAAGACGTTTCTCAACGATCTGGGCACTAGTAGAAAAAGCGCGCGCTGACTTCTAGCGAGCGCACCAGTCCGCCCGACAGTCCCGATTCCACCAGCAACGCACACGTCGCATGCGCCAACGCGACAGGCAACACGCTGCGCGAACGCAGAAAACACCAGGCCCACCACAGCTCGCCGACGAAGCAGAGCTGCATCAATACGCCGTTCGGGGTGTGCAAGAGGGCGAAGGTCAGGGCCACCGGCATGATGGCCCACGCCGGCCGGACTAGGATCTGTTCGAAGCGACGCAGCAACATCGTCAGCATCAACCACTGCTGCAGCCACGCCCACGCCAGGTAAGCCAGCACGTGGATCAGCAACAGCGGGCGCAGGGAGTGGCCGTAAAGGATGATCAACATCACTGTGACCGGCACGGTGGCAAGCGGCCATAACCATTCGCGACTGGAATCGGGCAGGCGCCACAGACGGGGCAAGTGATGGCGCTCGATCGCTACGGCGAAGGCGAGCCCGGCGCCGAAGGCCGTGATGCCCAATGGCGTAGCGCGCAGTCCCCAATGCAGATCGGCGATCAGCCATAGGGGACCCGCCAGACAGCCAGCCAGTTCTAGCCAGGGGCGAAGGCGGCTTTTTACGGGGCGAGCGACGAGCCAAATCAGCGCAAGCACATATAAAACGCAAACCAGCCACGCGATGGGCGCGCGAACGGGCTCTGCCGGGCGAGCTTCAGGCATGGCGCCAGAAGGTACGATCAGCGCTGCTGGCCAATGCACGCGCAATCGGTCGCGCAACACCAACATCGCTTCGGCATCCGCGCCTTTCGGCAGCCGGAACAACGGCATGGGCCACGCTAGTGCGCGATCGGTGATGCGTTCGACATCTTGCTCAGTCGCATCGGCGGGAATGTCGACGATGACGTCCTGCAGACGCGGCATAGGCTCGGTTGTCAGCAAACCTGCGGACGAAAGAAACAAGGTCGCATGCGCGGGAAGTTGAACGCGCAACCGCAGCATCTGCGCGATACCGGGCGTGGCGCAGTCGCCTTGTTCAGCGCTTTTCCACGCGAGGCCGCGCAAATCGACGCGCAACGTGTGCACATCTGGCAACAACGTGCCTGCGATGGGCGCGACGCACGCGGGTGTCTGGCTGCCTTGCCATATCAATCCGAGCGATCCGGGCGCGCTGCTGCGCAATTGCAGTTGGAGCGTCGACCAATGCCTCAGATCCAGCGACCACGCAATCGGCAAACCCACTTCGAAGGGTGTGCCGTCGTTGCTGGTGATTCGCAGTGCATCGTCGTCGCTCGTGACGGTTGCGTTTCCGAACGCGCGACTGGCGACCAGATCGTGCGGTTTGCGCAAATCCCATCGCCACAACGGCTGATGGGTTTCAACGCTGGCCAACTGTTGTTGCGCTTGATCGAGCAGGCGATGGCCTGTGATACACGCCGCCAAGCGGCTTAAACCCAGGCAGGCGATCGCGGCGACCAGCACGTAGCCGACAATCGCTCCTGCTTGTCGCGTGCGACGAGCTTCGCTCAATGTTCTAGCAGAGCGTTAACGCGCGCGGCGCAAATGAAATCGTTCAGCGACAAACCGCCCACGTCGTGCGTCGACCAGCGCAGCTTGCAATGACCGTAGCCGGCCTCGATATCGGGATGGTGATCTTCATGGTTCGCCATGAAACCCACCGCATTGATAAAGCCGAGCGTGTGATGAAAGTTCTCGAAGCGGAAATCCTTCAAGAGGGCATCGCCCTCCGCGCTGACCTTCCAGCCGGGCACGAGCGGTAGCAGCGCGGCAACGGCCGCTTCGTCCAAAGCATGCTCCTTGCCCTTGCGGGGTTGGCAATGCTGGGTGGATAGCGGAAGAGCAGTCATGGCGATCTCCATCGTCGGGCGCTAAAGCGCTGAAACTGTACGCGAAAAAAACGGATTCGAACATTCATGACAAAACAGGACTAAAATGGTGCGGTATAGGGCCCGATGCACCAGGGCATAGACGGTTAGTGTTTCCGGAGCAGGCATGATCGAGATTTCCGAACGCGCGCAGCAGCATTTCCTGCGTCTTCTCTCGCAGCAAGGTATCGACGGGCTGGGCATCCGCCTGCGCGTCACCTCGCCCGGTACGCCGGCGGCGGATTGCGAGCTGGAGTTCTGCGAACCGCAAGAGCTCACCGGAAACGAGTGGACGGTGGAGTGCAAAGGCTTCGATTTCCATATCGAAGGCGACAGCGCATCGTGGTTGGAAGGCGCCAACATCGACTACGAACCCAGCCAGACGGGCGGCCAACTGAACATTCGCGCGCCCAAGATCAAGGGTGAATTGCCGGGCGCGGAAGCGGGCTTGGTCGAACGCGTGCGTTATGTGCTCGAAGCCGAAGTGAATCCGCGCATCGCCGCGCACGGCGGACGCGTGAGCTTGTTGGAAATCGACGCCAACGGCGTGGTGTTGCTGCAATTCGGCGGCGGTTGCCACGGTTGCGGCATGGTCGATGTGACGCTCAAGAACGGTGTTGAAAAAACGTTGCGCGAGCGCGTGCCGGAAATCACCGAAGTACGCGATGCGACCGATCACAAAGGCGGCGAGAATCCGTACTACCGCAAGAAGGAAGGGCAATCCGCGATGGGTTGATGCCCGCTTTGCGAGTGCTCAAAAAGAAAACGCCCGCATCCTGGATGCGGGCGTTTTTCGTTATGCGTCAGCGGACGGCGCGTTCAATCGCCCTGAACATGTCCCTTCAACGTATCGAGCTTGGTCGGCAACGTCGAATAGTACGCGGCGATATCTTCGATATCTTGATCGGAAAGCGTTGCAGCGAACCCTTTCATGATCGGATTGGTGCGGCGACCGTCTTTGTATTCGTGCAGCGCCTGTTGGATGTATTCGTTGTACTGACCGGCGAGGCGAGGGTATTGCGGGTCGACGGCGTTGCCGTCGGCGCCATGGCAAGCAAAGCAAGTGGCGGCCTTGGACTTGCCGTTGTCGCCGTTACCGGCGGCCAGCAGCGGCGCCGAAGCCAGCGCAAGAGCCATACCGAACGAGAGCAGCGTGAGCGTGCGTTTCATGCAGATGGAATCCTTGGCCGATTACTTCGAAGCGATGCTGGAGAGGTACGCGGCGATGTCTTCGATCTCTTGATCGGAGAGGCTCTGCGCCTGCGCCACCATGGTCGGATGCGTGCGATCGCCGGACTTGTACCCATGCAACGCGCTGATGATGTATTGCGCGTTCTGTCCGGCGATTTTCGGAACCGGATACTGAGGGTACGCGTTATTGGTGCCGGGAACGCCATGGCAGCCATTGCAGGTGTAGACCAGCGTTCGGCCATTGGCTTTGTCGCCCGTGGCTTGGGCGGCGGTGGAACACAACAGAACAGCGGTAGCTGCAGCCAGGCCAAACAATTGCAATCGAGTCATCAAGAGGATCCCCACGGTTCCAGCGGATGCATGCAACGTATTTGGCCGAGTATAGACGTTGCCCCGGAGTCGTCACAATGGGACGGCCGGACGCAGCAGGGGGAGTGACAAAACGCCGCGCCGTGCGTCGGTGTCAGAGCAGACTCTTGAGAATGTGGAAGCCGGCTGCGTACTCGCCGATGATCGTGCCCACGCTGACCAGGAAGAAATTGAGCAGCGTGCGCGCGACGCGGTTGGTCCACCAGCCGCTCCAATGCACGATGTCGTCGCGCAGGCTTTCGAAATCCGCCACGCGCGGGCGCCGCGCCCACACCTCGACCATCGCGCTGATGCCGCCGGCAGGAATGCCGGGTCGGAACGGCTTGATCGGCGCGGCGATAAATGCCGCAAGAATGCTCAACGGATGCGCACGCGCCGCCAACGCGCCGAGTGCGGCGAAGCCGCCCGTGAACAATACCCAATCACGCAACGCCTGCGCGCCAAGCGCCGCATTGCGATGAAAGGCGTAGCCGATCGCCGCGAATATCAAGAGCACCAAGCCGACCGCAATCCATTTGGGCCATTGCGATTTGGGCGGCGTTTGCGCCAGCTCGGCGACGGTGTTGCTCGGATCGGCTTGCTGGATGCGCAAGTGTTCGCACAAACCTTTCAAATGTCCGGCGCCGATCACCACCAGCACCTTGCACGGATTGGCCGTGACAGAACGTCCGGCTTCTTCGCGCAAACGCGCCGCCATATACGCATCGCGCTCGGCGATCAGGCTGCGATAAAGCGGCGCGGATTCGGTGGCGAATTCGCTGAAGGCGCTTTCCAGCAAATCGCCTTGTTTGAGCTTTTCAATTTCTTTTTCGTCGATCGTCTCGCGTTCGAACACGCTGGCGAGCAGACCGCCGAGCAAGCCGAAGCGTTGCCAAAAGCCCACGCTGTGCCACGCGCGTTTGAGCGTGGTGCCGACTTCGCGATCGATCAGCCACAGCGGCACGTTGCGCGCTTCAGCGCCATCCATCGCCGCTTTCATTTCGGCGCCGGGTTGCACGCCGTATTGATCGGCCAGGCGCTTTTGAAATGTGGAAAGCACCAGGCTCGCCGCCACCATGCCGGCCTTGCCTTGCCGGATGACCTGAAACAAATCCATCTGCTTGAACGCTTCCGGATCGCGCATGCCCTGCGCGCGGCTGTCGCAGAGCTCTACCGCGATGGCGTCGAAGGATTCCGTCGCAAGCAACGCTTGCACCGCTTCCACGCTGGTGCGCGACACGTGCGCAGTGCCCAGCACGATGTATTCGACGCCGTCGCGCTGCACACGCTCGATCGGCTGGCCCTTGAGGTCAGACGCGGAAAGAAGAGTGGAATCGGTTGCGCTCATGTCATCGATGGGTAGCGGTAGGAATCCAGCATGAGGATGCCGGCGGCACGTGGCAAGCCAGCATAGGCCAACTTGCGAACCAAGACTCGATCAATCGCGAAAACGGCGCAGCAAGTCGCTGTACGCGTCGATGCGGCGATCGCGCAGAAACGGCCAGATGCGGCGCACGTGTTCGCTGCGCGCCATATCGACGTCGACGATCAGTAACTCGCGCTTGTCGTTGCCTGCCTGCGCAAGAAATTCACCTTGCGGACCGGCCACGAAACTGTTGCCCCAGAACTGAATGCCTGCGCCGACGCCGGCGGGGTCCGCTTCGTAACCGGTGCGATTGCACGCGAGCAAGGGCAAACCGTTCGCGACCGCGTGACCGCGTTGCACGGTAATCCATGCTTCGCGCTGGCGATCTTTTTCCGCCTGTTCGTCGTTGGGATCCCATCCGATGGCCGTGGGATAGAGCAACAGTTCCGCACCGGCCAAGGCCATCAGGCGCGCGGCTTCGGGATACCACTGATCCCAGCACACCAGTACGCCGAGACGGCCGACGGACGTCTCGATCGGCTCAAAGCCCAGATCGCCCGGCGTGAAATAAAACTTTTCGTAGAAGGCCGGATCGTCCGGAATATGCATCTTGCGATACTTGCCGGCGATCGCGGCGGAGCGATCGAACACGACGGCCGTATTGTGGTACAGCCCGGCCGCCCGCTTTTCGAACAGCGAGGCCACGACAACCAGCTTCAATTCTTCTGCCAACTTGCCGATGCGCGCGGTGCTGTGACCCGGAATGCTCTCGGCCGTATCGAACTCGTTTACCGATTCGTGCTGGCAAAAATACGGGCCGTTGTGCAGCTCCTGCAACAACACGAGTTCAACCCCGGCCGCCGCGGCTTCGCGCAGGCCGGCTTCAATGGCGTCGAGATTGGCGTCGCGGCTGCCGCGGTGAGTTTCCTGCAGCAGCGCGACCTTGAGCGTCTTACGGGTCATGCTGGAGTCCTGTCCGCCGTGATGGCGAGGTGGGCTCCATAGTGTAGCCGTAGCCCGGCCGGGATCGGTGACGGTTGCGTGGCAAGCCTCGGTTTAGCCCAGCAAACCTGCCGGCAACTGCATGGTGATGCAATGCAGGCTGCCGTTCTGCCAGATCAACGGGCGGCAAGGAACCTGCACGACGGTACGCCCCGGATGCGCCTCGCCAATGATGCGCGCCGCCTCGTCATCGGCGTCGTCGCCATAAGCGGGTACCAACACGGCGCCATTGACGATCAAATAATTCGCATACGACGCGGCCAGACGACGTCCTTCGTCGAGGATCGGCTCGGCCCACGGCAACGGATACAACGTGTAGGGCGTGCCGTCCGGCGTGCGCAACGTAGCGAGTTCGCGGCCCATGCGCTGCAATTCGGTGTGATGTACATCGCTGGCGTCGTCGCACGCCTGATAAACGATACGTTCGCCCGGCGCAAAGCGCGCAAGCGTATCGATATGCGCGTCGGTATCGTCGCCTTCCAAATAACCGTAATCGAGCCACAACACGCGCTTGGCCTGAAGGCCGTCGCGCAAGATCGCACTCATCTCATCGCGCGATTGGTCTGGATGACGCTGCGTGAGGCATTTCCACGTGGTGAGAACGGTGCCGCGACCGTCGCTTTCGATGCCGCCGCCTTCCAGCGCCCAATCGATGCGCTTGTGTGCGGCCGAACCGAAAACGCCGGCCTCCACCAAGCCCGCAATCAACGCATCGTCCTGTTCCGCGCCGAATTTGCCGCCCCAGCCGGTGAAGCGAAAATCGGTGAGTTGGAAGCGATCGCCGTCGCCGCGCAGCGTGATGGGCCCGGAATCGCGCAGCCACGTGTCGTCGTAGGGCAGTTCTACAAAACGGATGCGCGTGAGGTCCGCATTCGCCGTTTTCAGTTTCGCAACCACATGTGCATGCAGCGTCGCATCGGCGACTACGATGATCAGCGGCTGAAAACGCGTCACGGCCGCCGCGAGCGCCACGTAGGTGGACTCGACGGCGTCGAGCCGATCGGCCCAATCGGTGCCGGCGTGCGGCCAGGCAATCAGGACGGCGGCCTGCGGCTCCCATTCGGCCGGCAGGCGCAAGCTGGATTCGGTCATGGGGATGACACTCGCGCTAAACAGGGGGATGCCCGGAACGAGCCGGGCGGGTCAGTGCGCAAGTTTACAGGCAGAGGCGGAAGACGAGTAGCGAGACGCGATGTCAGACAAAGGCGCGCGCGGACGCGCGCCCACTTCGTTTTATCGATCAGTTCACCGAGCCCGGATTGCGGTTGTTGCCCGCCGGCGTGTTCAACACCGAATGGATCACGTGGTTGTTTTCGAAATACACGATGAAATCGCTGTATTCCCAGCGATTGATCGTCGGGTGCTTGGCCGAATCGCCGCCGCGCGGCGAGAGCTTGCGCACCGGGGCGCCGTAACGCTTTTCCACTTGCGCCATGCTCATGCCGCGCGTGGGCAAGTTCATGCCCTTTTCTTCCTGCACGCGCTGAGACAGCGATTGTTGAGCGTGGGCGGTCTGCGACGACGCCAGTGCGGCGCCGAGAGCGACGGCTGCCAGCAAGGGCAGGGTGTGACGGTGCTTGAACATGATTCCCCTCTCCGCACGAAGCGTTGCCGCGTCGTTTTAACAGAACTGTTCCTGGCACGCCATGAGCAAACACGGCAGATGTGATGGAAGGCCGCTCTCGTCCGTGCGGCCTCGGTCGGCCTGCCCAGCATGAATCAAAGCGCCCCGGACCGTTATCATGTGCGGCTACGGGCGCTTTCTGCCCGGGTTTTAAGTGGAATCCCCATGATCGCGTTTCGCCATTTCGCCCTGCGCCGAGGCAGCCGGCTGCTGCTTTCCGATATCGACCTGGTTATCCAGAGCGGTTGGCGGCTAGGCGTGGTGGGGCGCAACGGTTGCGGCAAGTCCAGTCTGTTTGCGGCGTTGCAGGGGCACCTCGAATCCGATTCGGGCGAGCTGGATATGCCGTCCAAGCTGCGTCTCGCCTCCGTCGCGCAGGAAACGCCGGCCTTGCCCGACCCCGCCATCGAATACGTGATGGGCGGCGACGTGGAGCTGGCCACCGCATTGCGCGACGAACTGGATGCCCAGGCGCGCGGCGACACCGAAGCGATGGCGCGCGCGCATCACCGCATCGAAGAACTGCACGGTTACGACGCGCGTGCGCGCGCTGGCCGCTTGTTGCACGGTCTGGGTTTCAGCCCGGATACGCACGAGCGCGCCGTGTGCGAATTTTCGGGCGGTTGGCGCGTGCGTCTGAACCTTGCGCGTGCGCTGATGGCGCCGTCGGAATTGTTGTTGCTCGACGAGCCCACCAACCATCTCGATCTCGACGCCGTGTTGTGGCTCGAAGAATGGCTGCGCCGTTATCAAGGCACTTTGCTGGTGATTTCGCACGACCGCGAATTTCTCGATGGCGTGATCACCCACACCCTGCATCTCAACGAAGGCAGGGCGAAGCTTTACGCCGGCAACTACAGCGCGTTCGAGCGGCAGCGCTCCGAACAATTGCGCTTGCAGCAAATCGCGCACGAGCGCGAGCAGGTGGAACGCGCGCATCTGCAATCGTTTATCGACCGCTTCAAAGCCAAGGCCAGCAAAGCCAAGCAAGCGCAATCGCGCATGAAGCGTTTGGAAAAAATGGCCGGCACTGAAGCCGTGCGCGCGGAGCGGCCGTTCCGCTTTCAATTCGCCGTGCCGGATCGATTGCCCGATTCGATGCTGCAGCTGGAAGAGATCGAAGCCGGATACCCGGGCGAAAACGGCCAGCCGCCCGCGAGCATTCTGCGTGATGTCCGCTTTCGACTGGAGGCTGGCGAGCGCGTCGGTCTGCTTGGTCCAAACGGCGCTGGTAAATCCACCTTGGTGAAAACGCTGGTGAGCGAACTTGCGCCATTGAACGGCGAACGCAAAGCGCACAAGGATCTGAAAATCGGCTACTTCGCGCAGCACACCGTGGAAAGTCTGCGCGAAGGCGCCAGCCCGTTCGATCACCTGCAGGATAAAGCGCCGGGTGTCGGTGCGCAGGTGTTGCGCGATTTTCTCGGTAACTGGAATTTTGCCGGTGACCGTGCGTTCGAATCCGTCGACGGTTTTTCCGGTGGCGAGCGCGCTCGTCTCGCGCTGGCGTTGATTGCCTGGGACAAACCAAACCTCTTGCTGCTCGACGAGCCGACCAACCATCTCGATCTCGATATGCGCGAAGCTTTGGCCGACGCGCTGGCGGATTTTGACGGCGCACTCGTGCTCGTATCGCACGATCGCCACTTGCTCGGCATGGTTTGCGACAGTTTCTGGCGTGTCGCGGATGGCAAGGTCGAGTCGTTCGATGGCGACTTGGACGACTACGCACGCTGGTTGCGCGCGCGCGGCAGCGCGCCGAAAAAAGCAGAAGCGGAAGCCAAGCCCGTCGAATCCGCCGCGGATCGCCGCCGTGCGGCGGCTGCACAGCGCGAGACCGAGAAAGCCTCGCGTCAGCGCGTCAAGAAAATCGAAACGCGTGTTGCGGCCATCGACGACGAACTCGGCAAACTGGAGCAGAAACTCGCCGATCCCGATACCTACAACGGTTCGACCGCCGAATTGATGAAGCTCGGCCAGCGACAGGCGGAGCTGCGCAAGGAAAAGGAAACGCTCGAGGCCGAATGGCTCGAGTTGTACGAACTGCTTGAAGCGTGAGCCGCCGATGGACCTCGCATCGCACGTCGTGGAATGTTGGCTGCCGGATCTGCAACGCTTTGGTTCTGACCACCCCATTCGCACGCTAATACGGCGCGGCGATCGGTTGACGGATGGCGCCAAGGGTTATCTCGGTGGCTTGTCTTCCAACTTCTCATGCGACGGCGCTCTACCCGTGGCGGCGCTAACGCGTCAACATCTGGTGGGCGACGCCGGCGATGCCTGTTGGCTTAGCGCCGATCCCGCCTGGGTGCAACCGGATATGAGCGGCGCGCGATTGATGGCGTGCGGCCAATTGCTCTTGAACATGCACGATGCGAGGGCACTCGCCGATGCGCTGAAGCCCATATTCGACGACGCCGGCATGACGCTTTGCGTTTCCTCTCCCGATCGCTGGCATCTGCGGCTTCCGGCGGACATCGCCTTGCCCGACTTCGATGCGCCTGAGCAGGCGCTTGGCGAAGACCTCTACGAACATTTGCCGCAAGGCGAGCACGCGCGCACCTGGCGCATGCTTTTCAATGAAGTGCAGGTCTTATTGCACCAACATCCGATCAATACGGAACGACGCGAGCGCGGCCTGCCGCCCGTCAACTGCTTGTGGTTCTGGGGCGGCGGCGTGCTGCCGCCGCGTGTCGCGACGGCGTTGAAAGGCGTTATCGCCGACGATGTGCCGCTGCTTGCCGTGGCGCAACGCGCCAACATCCGAACGCGAGCGCGGGACGCGTCGTCGATCATGACGGCGAACGCTGGTTGGCTGATCGACTTGCAAGACGAGTCGCCGGACAACATCGCCACTACGTGGTGGCCTTCATTGCAGGCGCTGTCTCGACGCCAGTCGTTGATCTTGGCGTTTGCCAGCGGCGAGCGATGGCTTTGCAAACCATGGCATCGCTTGCGCGTCTGGCGGCGGTCCGCCTCGTGATTCGTCAAATATTGAAGCGACGTCCGCTCGCCGGTGAACCGACGGGTTGGGGCGATGCGGTACATCCGCTTTTGCAACGCATCTACGCTGCGCGCGGTGTCTTGGGGCCGGAGCAAGCCGAACATCGCTTGAATCGTCTGCTGTCACCGCAGCAATTGAGCGGCATGCAGCAAGCAGTGTCCTTATTGGTCGAAGCGATTCGCAACGATATGTCCGTCGTCATTGCCGGCGACTACGACTGCGACGGCGCGACGGGTACGGCTGTCGCCGTGCGCGGGTTGCGCCTGCTCGGCGCGCGTCGTGTGGATTACGTGGTGCCGAATCGTTTTGTGCATGGCTACGGACTGACGCCGGAATTGGTTGCTTCGCTGCCATCGCATGCGCAAATCGTGGTGACGGTCGATAACGGCGTCGCCAGCGTGGCAGGCGTGGCGGCGGCGCGGGCGCGCGGCATGCGCGTTATCGTCACCGATCATCATCTGCCCGGCGATCGCTTGCCGGATGCGGACGCCATGGTCAATCCCAACATGCATGGCGACGATTTCCCAAGCAAAGCGCTCGCCGGTGTGGGAGTGATGTTCTACGTGCTGCTTGCCTTGCGTGCGCATCTGCGCGAGCAAGGTTGGTTCAACGGAAAACCCGAACCGGATCTGTCTGCCGTGCTCGATCTGGTCGCGCTTGGAACCGTGGCCGATCTGGTGCCGCTCGATTTCAACAATCGCGTACTCGTCGAAGCGGGCATGAAACGCTTGCGCAGCGGACGTGGCTGTGCCGGCATCATGGCCTTGATCGAAGCCAGTCAACGCAATGCTGTCGCGTTATGCACGAGCGATCTCGGATACGCCATCGGCCCCCGTTTGAACGCCGCGGGTCGACTGGAAGATATGCGTCTTGGCGTGGAGTGTTTGCTGACGGATGACGCTGCCCAGGCGCGGCGTTATGCCGAATTGCTTAGCTCGATCAACCAGGAGCGACGCGATCTTCAAGCGTCGATGGTTGCGGAAGCGGAACTAATGGTCGCGAGCGCCGCGCAAGTCGATGCGCAAACGGTCGGCGTCACATTGTTCGAGCCAAGTTGGCATGCCGGCGTCGTCGGGCTGGTGGCGTCCAAATTGAAGGAGCGTCTGCATCGGCCTGTGATCGCCTTCGCGCCGGCCGGAGAAGACGATCCCGACCATCTGCGCGGCTCGGCGCGGTCCATCGCCGGTTTTCATATTCGCGATGCGCTGGCGGCAGTGGATGCGAAATTTCCGGGATTGATTGAACGCTTCGGCGGACATGCCATGGCGGCGGGTCTGAGTCTGCCCACCGATCACTACCCCCGTTTTGCGGAAGCCTTCGACACCGTGGCGCGCGAATGGCTGAGCGAAGAACAGCTGCAGTCGGTGCTCTATACCGACGGCGAAATGGCCGCCGGCATGTTCACCTTGGATATGGCGCGCATGTTGCGATTCGCCGGTCCGTGGGGGCAGGCGTTTCCGGAACCGGTATTCGAAAACCGCTTCGAATGTTTCAGCTGGCGCCCGATGGGCGAGCGACATCTCCGGCTCAGTTTGCGCGATCCACGCGACGATGCGGTGTACGACGCAGTCATGTTCAACGCCTACGACGGACAGCCGCCGCCGTCCATCTTGCGCGCCGCGTTCGAACTGACCATCAACGATTGGCAGGGCAGGGAATCGCCGCGGTTGCTGCTGCGTTATATAGAGCCCGTGTAATCGCGAATCGTCTATTCACGTTTGCTTACTTGCTTCGCGACAAAAATGGCGCTTGGATAGAGACCCGCCTCTTCGTTTAGGGATGCTCTGACCCATTCTACGTAGGCGGCATGATGTCCAGAGGGCTCGCAGAGTGTGTTGCGTGGCGCAGGTCAGACTGGCCGTCTGTTCAAGCCACGCGGCGCACTCTGCGAGCCCTCTGGACATCACCCTCCGGGCCGGCTTGTCCGTTTGCATGCCTTCGGCCCATCGTCTCGACAGACAGCCAGTCTGCCTTCACCGATAGTCCTGTGGCCTGCAAACGGACAAGCAGGTGACGCCTGCGTAGAATGGGTCAGAGCATCCCTAGGAGCGTCGCCATGATCGAGCAACTTCCGACTTTGCCCGCCGGTGTCCTTGGTTTTCGCATGCGCGACCTGGTGACCGCGCAGGACTATGAGAGTGTGATGGTGCCGGACATCGAGGCAGCGTTTGCCTTGAATCCCAAACTGCGCCTCGTGGTGCATGTCGGCGACGACTTCGTGGGCTTCGCGCCTGGGGCGATGTGGGACGACGTCAAACTCGGTTTCCGCCATATCAGCGGCTGGGAACGCACCGCACTGGTCACTGACGTGGGCTGGATTCGCGTGATGTCGAGCATGTTCGGCTTTGCGATGCCCACTCAGTTCAAATTGTTTACCAATGCCGAGTTCGAAGAGGCCGTGCGTTGGGTTGCGTCGCCCTGAGTTCAGGGCGCCCGTATTCCGCTGTTTTGGCGTTATGACCAGATGGCCTTACTGAGCGGCGGAATTGTGCGAATTTCGGCTTGCGCGCCGCGTTGCCTTGTGATGTAGTCGAGCCATGAACGCTTTCGCCGCCAGCTATCTTGCAACCAACGCCGCTTTTGCGGCCGGTGTTGCTGCGGCGCTGAATAACAACGCGAATAACAATACCTGCAATCGCAGGCGGGTCCGCGTGTAGGCGAAAGAAACAACCATACACACGCAAAAGGGCCCGCCAAGTGCGGGCCCTTTTGTTTTTCAACGTTTCACCACCGAGCGAGCAAAAGGAAAATCTGTCATGTGCGCCATCTTTGGAATGTTCGATCTGCAGCCGGGCGACGATTTCGCCGCGTTACGACTGCTGGCCCTGGAGCTGTCGCAGCGTCAGCGTCATCGCGGGCCGGACTGGAGCGGCGTGTTCGTCGACGCGGGCGCCATCCTGGTGCATGAACGCCTCGCCATCGTGGACCCGGCCAGCGGCGCGCAGCCGTTGCGCTCCCGCGATGGTCATCTCGCGTTGGCGGTGAACGGGGAGATCTACAACCATCGCGAGCTGCGCGCGCACAGCAGCTACGATTTCACGACCGGTTCGGATTGCGAAGTGATCAACGCGCTTTATCGCGAACACGGCACGGATTTTCTTACCAAGCTCAACGGCATTTTTGCGTTCGCGCTGTGGGACGGCGACGCCAAGCGCTATGTGATTGCGCGCGACCCGATCGGCGTTTGCCCGCTGTATTGGGGACACGATGAGCATGGTCGATTGTGCGTAGCGTCGGAAATGAAAGCGTTGGTGGGCGTCTGCGCGGATGTGGCGCCGTTTCCGCCGGGGCATGTTTACGACAGCGAAACCGGGCAATTGCAGAGTTACTACAAGCGTCCGTGGCGCGACTACGCGGCGACCAAAGGTCATCAGCCGCAAGCATTGCGCCAGGCATTCGAACAAGCGGTACATCGTCAGTTGATGACGGATGTGCCGTATGGCGTGTTGTTGTCCGGCGGTTTGGATTCCTCCTTGGTGGCGGCTTGCGCGGCGCGCTTCGCACGCGAGCGCGTGGAAGACGACGACCGCAGCGAAGCGTGGTGGCCGCGTTTGCACTCCTTCGCTATCGGCTTGGAAGGTTCGCCCGATCTCGCCGCCGCGAAAGTGGTGGCCGATGCGCTCGGCACGGTGCATCACGGTTTCGTCTATACGTTTGCGGAAGGTTTGGACGCGCTGCCGGAAGTGATTCGCCATATCGAAACGTATGACGTAACTACGATTCGCGCATCCACGCCGATGTATCTGCTGGCCCGTCGCATCAAGGCGATGGGCGTAAAGATGGTGCTGTCGGGTGAAGGTTCGGATGAAATCTTCGGCGGTTATCTCTATTTCCACAAAGCGCCGTCGCCCGAAGCGTTCCACGAAGAAACCGTGCGCAAGCTCGACGCCTTGCACAGCTACGATTGCCTGCGCGCGAACAAATCCATGATGGCCTGGGGCGTGGAAGCACGCGTGCCGTTCCTCGATCTGGAATTTATGGAAACGGCCATGAGCATGGACGCCGCACACAAGATGGCGGGCAATGGCCGTATCGAAAAAGCCGTGCTGCGCGAAGCGTTTGTGGGCGCGTTGCCGGAATCGATTCTGTGGCGACAAAAAGAACAGTTCAGCGACGGTGTCGGTTACGGCTGGATCGATGGCCTGAAGGCGCACGCCGAGCAAGCCATCAGCGACCGCGAATTCGCCGCTGCCGCGTCCCGCTATCCGTTCAACACGCCGGCCACGAAAGAGGCGTATTTGTATCGCCGGATTTTCGAGAAACATTTTCCGGGCGAAGCCTGCGCGGCGACCGTGCCCGGTGGCAAGTCGATTGCGTGCTCGTCCCCGGCGGCGTTGGCGTGGGACCCTGCGTTTGCGGCAATGGCCGATCCGTCCGGCCGCGCGGTGCGTGGCGTGCATGAGCATGCGCTCCAGGCTGCGCCGTGACGCTGTTTACGCTTTTTGTCTGAATTGAGCCCCGCCGGAGCCCGCTGGCCGCAAAGCCGGCGGGTAGGCGCGTTCGTACCCGGTTTGCTACGATAACCGTTTACCTCGCGCCGTCTCGGCGACGACCTATCAGGCTCATTCGAACATGATCGAAACCAATCCGATCCTTGCGCAGATCGCGGACCTTACGGCCCGCATCGAATCGCTTAGGGGGTATCTTTGACTACGACGCCAAACGCGAGCGTCTGGAAGAAGTAAGCCGCGAACTGGAAAGCCCCACCGTGTGGGACGATCCGCCGCGCGCGCAAGAACTGGGCCGCGAACGCGCCCGCCTCGACACCATCGTTAGCGGTATCGACCGCATCACGGCGGGTTTGACGGATGCCGGCGAGCTGCTGGACATGGCGGCCGAAGATGGCGACGACGCCACCGTGCAATCGGTGCAAACCGATGTGGCCAAACTCGACGCCGACGTGAGCAAGCTGGAATTCCAGCGCATGTTCTCCGGCAAGATGGATCCGGCCAACGCCTTCGTCGACATACAGGCCGGCGCCGGCGGCACCGAAGCGCAGGACTGGGCGGAAATTCTTCTGCGCATGTACTTGCGCTGGTGCGAATCGCGCGGTTGGAAAGCCGAATTGATGGAAGTGAGCGCGGGCGATGTGGCCGGCATCAAATCCGCCACGTTCCGCGTGGAAGGCGATTACGCCTACGGCTGGCTGAAAACCGAAATCGGCGTGCATCGTCTCGTACGCAAAAGTCCGTTCGATTCCGACAATCGCCGACACACCAGCTTTACCTCTGTATTCGTGTCGCCGGAAGTGGACGACGATATCGATATCGAAATCAATCCGGCGGATCTGAAAACCGACGTGTACCGTTCGTCCGGCGCCGGCGGCCAGCACGTCAACAAAACCGAATCGGCCGTGCGTATCACGCACGTTCCGTCCGGCGTGGTCGTGGCGTGCCAGACCGAACGCAGCCAGCACGCCAACCGCGACCGCGCCATGAAAATGCTGGCCGCCAAGTTGTACGAGCTGGAAATGCAAAAGCGCAATGCGGAAAAGGATGCGTTGGAAGCGACCAAATCCGACATTGGCTGGGGCAGCCAGATCCGCAACTATGTGCTGGACCAGAGCCGCATCAAAGACCTGCGCACCGGCATCGAACGCACGGATACGCAGAAGGTGCTGGACGGCGATCTGGACGAATTCGTGGAAGCCAGTTTGAAAGCGGGCCTGGATGCCGGCGCCAAGCGTCTTGATGCGTAATGATGTGGATGTACCCGACGACCCGAGCGAGGAATCACCGCATGAATCGCAAGACCCTCTGCACAGCCCTGTTCGCGTTCGTGACGCTCGCGGTTTTTAGCGGCGTGGCGAGCGCCGGTAGTTTCGGCCAAACCGTCAAGGACGACACGAAAGCGGCCGGACACGATATCGGCAATGGCGCACGCGATGTCGGGCACGCCACCAAGCATGCCGCCACATCCGTTGGACATGGCGCAAAAGAGGCGGGCACGGGCATCGGCCACGGCGCGAAGAAGGCGGGTATCGCTGTCGGTCACGGTGCCCGCGATGCCGGCGTCGCCATTGGTCACGGCGCAAAGGAAGGCTGGGAAGCCACCAAGAACGCGACCAAAAAAGTTTTCGGCAAAGGCAATTGAGCAAGGCTGAGCGACGCCAAGCCCTCATTCAACAATCACCACAAGACACCCGCAGACTCATGAGCGAATCCACCGACACCCCGATCATCGACGAGAACAAGCTGATTGCCGAGCGCCGCGAAAAACTCAGCGCGCTGCGCACGCAAGGCATCGCGTTCCCGAATGATTTCAAAGTCGACAATTTCGCGGGCGACTTGCAGACCGAATTCGCCGATAAAGAAACGCATACCGCCGAAGCGATCGAAGCGGCTGCGCGCATTGTAAAAGTGGCCGGACGCATCGTGCTCAAGCGCGTGCAAGGCAAAGTCAGCTTTGTGCAGATGCAGGATTTCACCGGCCGTATCCAACTCTTTATCCATCAAGGCACGGTTGGCGAAGCCACCTACGAAGCCTTCAAGGGTTGGGACGTCGGCGATATCGTGGGCGCGGAAGGCGTATTGATGCGCACCAAGACCGGCGAATTGTCGGTGAAGGTGCGCGAGCTGCGTCTGTTGACCAAGAGTCTGCGCCCTTTGCCCGACAAGTGGCATGGCCTCGCCGATGTGGAGCAACGCTATCGCCAGCGTTACGTCGATCTGATCGTGACCGAAGAAGCGCGCAGCGCCTTTATGACGCGCTCCAAGATCATCGGCTACATGCGCAAATGGCTCGAAGCCGAGCCGTACCGCTTTATGGAAGTGGAAACGCCGATGATGCATATCATCCCCGGCGGCGCCACGGCGCGTCCGTTCATTACGCATCACAACGCGCTCGATATCGATTTGTATCTGCGCGTGGCGCCCGAGTTGTACTTGAAGCGTCTGGTGGTCGGCGGCTTCGACCGCGTCTACGAAATCAACCGCAACTTCCGCAACGAAGGCGTGTCGACCCGGCACAACCCCGAGTTCACGATGCTGGAGTTGTACCAGGCCTACGCCACGTATCACGAGATCATGGATCTCACCGAGAACGTGATTCGCGACACGGCCAAAAACGTGCTGGGCACCACCAAGCTGGCATGGGAAGGCGCGGAGATCGACGTCGGCCCCGCATTCCGTCGCTGGCGCATGGAAGACGCAGTGCTTGAGCTCAATCCCGATATCAAGCGCGAAGAACTGCGCAATCGCGACGCCATGGCCGCGCACGCCGCGCGCCTAGGTGTGCATGTAAAGCCGGGCTACGGCTGGGGCAAGTTGCTGCTGGAAATCTTCGAGAAGACGGTAGAGCACACCTTGGTGCAACCCACCTTCATCATCGATCATCCGGTGGAAGTGTCGCCGCTGGCGCGCGAGAACGATGTCGACAAGGGCATCACCGATCGTTTCGAGCTGTTTATCAACGGCAAGGAACTCGCCAACGGCTTCTCCGAATTGAACGATCCGGAAGATCAGGCCGCGCGCTTCCAGGCGCAGGTGGATGCGAAGGAATCGGGCGACGACGAAGCCATGCATTTCGACGCCGACTACATTCGCGCGCTGGAAGTAGGCTTGCCGCCGACCGGCGGTCTTGGCATCGGCATCGATCGTCTGGTGATGTTGTTCACCAATTCGGCGTCGATTCGCGATGTGTTGTTGTTCCCGTATATGCGCCCAGAGGCGTAATTCGCTCGTCATTCCGGCGAAGGCCGGAATCCAGTACAAACATGTCGTGCGAAGCACTCAACATAAAAATGTTTCGGGTGCTTCGCACAGCGTATTTGAACTGGATTCCGGCCTTCGCCGGAATGACACTGTGGCGTGATTTGCCAGGGCGGCAACGATTGAATCGTAGATCTAAAACTCCAACTCCTGCGCCGCGCACAAATAATCGATCATCGGCGCAAGTCGCTTATACGAAGCCACCATAAACGGCAGCAATTCCGACGAACACGCCAACGCTTCGTCGAACTGTTCGCCCGCCGCAAAATCCTTGCGCTTGATGTCCTCGATCAATTCGTGAGCCGGATCGAATCCGCGCGGCGGACGCGTAAGCGATTCACCCCAAAACGCAAAGTGATCACGGAACGCTTTGCTCTGCACGGCGCGTTTCCACGCAGCCGGGTTGTCCGACAGAAACCCGCGAATATGCTTCAGCGCATCCGATTCCGGATGCCAAATCCCGCCGCCGACAAAGCAATCGCCCGGCTTGATATGCACGTAAAACGACGGCGCCGGAATTTCATGCCGACGTTCATGGAAAAAGCGCGCGCTGGCCCAGGGCTTGTACGGTTCTTTGTCGTTCGAAAATCGCGTGTCGCGATAGATGCGAAAGAGCGACCCGCCACTCTTTCGTGGATCGGCGCGATAGTGCTCGCTGATTTTCGCCAACGGCGCCTGGATATCGGTGATCAATTCCAGGAATGGGTCGCGCACGTCGCGCTCATAGTCGGCCTTGTGCGCCAGAAACCATTCGCGATTGTTGTTGCGGGCAAGCGCTTTGAGAAAGCGAAACGTGGCAGTGGAAAAATAAGCACGCGGCATGGATCGAAGGTCCTTGTCAGGCGGTCACGCCAGCCTCGGCGGCAAGTTGTTCGCCCCAGGCTTGTAGTTGATCGAGCAGTGCAACTTTACCTTGTCCCAGCGGATCGTTGCGCAACAGCGCCAGTTTGGCGAAGTAGTCCGACAACGTGAGCGTGGTGAGAGGCGTCGCGTGAGTGAGTCGTTGAGTGCGAAACGATTCCCAGTGCGCGCGCTCGTCGGGCGTGAGCGTGTGGGGCCAATTTCGCGCGCGATAGCGGAAAAGCAAATCCGGATAGCGCCCGTCGCGAAAGCGGAAGTTGCGAGGATCGAGTTGCTCGGGTGGCGTTGCGCGAACCTCGCGCAGTAGTCGTTTATCAGCGTCGGGCAGGAATCCGCCGTAAAGCGCGAGCTCGGGATCTTCCGGCGGTGGCAAGTTGGCGGTTTGTTGAAAAATACGGCGTAGTTTTTCGCCTAAGCCGGCGGCAGTGCGCAGCTTTTCGGCGTGCGCGAGGCAACGGTCGACGTCCAATTGCAGCCGCTGCAAATCCACGCCTTTCAGTACCGACATTGGCGCAAGCGCGGGCGAGCGGTTCGCGTGAATGGTGCGCAGCGGAATGCGTTCGACGCCTTCGGGCAGATCGGCGCGCGCCGTAAACATGCGGTCGAGGATTTCATCCACATCCAACGCGAGCAACTCGGCAGGGTCTTGCGCCAGGTCGTAAACAATAATTTCGCCGGCGCGCGCGGGATGCACCGCCAACGGTGCAATCAGCGCCAGGCAGCAACGGCTGGCCGGATAGCGGGACGAAACGTGCACCAACGGCGTCATCGCAGTCGTGTCGAGCAGTTCGAATACGCGCTGTTTGCGGCGTAGTGCGAAATGCCATTCCCACAACTTTGGTTGGCGTACGCGAATCAATCGCGCCAGATCGATCAACGCTTGCACATCCGACAGCGCATCGTGCGCACGCGCCTGCTGAAGATGATTGGCGGTGGCCAAATGTTCCAGCTTGAAGCTGAGCGCGCCGTCTTCATGCGTCGGCCACACGATACCTTCGGGGCGCAAGGCGGCGCACATGCGCACGAGGTCGATCAGGTCCCAGCGCGAATTGCCGTTTTCCCATTCCCGCCCATACGGCTCGAAGAAATTTCGGTACAGCAGCTGCCGCGTGAATTCGTCGTCAAAGCGCAGGGAGTTGTATCCCACGCCGCAGGTTCCTGGCGTGGCCAGTTGTTCGTGCACGCGCGCAGCGAAGTCGGCTTCGATCAATCCGTCGCGGTCGGCCTGCTGCGGGGTAATGCCGGTGATCAGGCAGGACTCCGGGCTGGGCACCATCTCGCGGGGCGGCTTGCCGTAAAACATCACCGGCTCATCCACGATTTCCAATTCGAGGTTGGTGCGGATACCGGCAAATTGGATGGGGCGGTCGCGGCGCGAATCGGTGCCGAAGGTTTCGTAGTCGTGCCAGAAGAGGGTTTGCATGGGGTCGATGATAAGGGCAGGGCGGGGCGGGGAACAGGGAACGGGGGAGTGTGGTGTACGCAAGAAAGCCTGGATTTAAGGCTCTTTTCAGCGGATGGGATATGGATAGGCCGTACGCGTTGGTAAAGAAAGGTGCATGCCCCGTTCCCTGTGCCCCGTTCCCCCCTTTACACTGCGCGCATGAGCCAAGCCAACGAAGACAACCTCATCTGGATCGACTTGGAAATGACCGGTCTGGATACCGACCGGGATTCGATCCTCGAAATCGCCACCATCGTTACCGACAAAGACCTGACCGTTCTGGCCGAAGGTCCTGTCTTTGCGATTCACCATGAGGTGGAACGCCTGGAAGCGATGGATGCATGGAACCGCAATCAGCATCGTCGTTCCGGTTTGTGGGATCAGGTGGCGATGTCTACCGCCACGCACGCCGATGCCGAAAAAGCGACGTTGGAATTTCTCAAGGCGTGGGTGCTGCCGGGCAAGTCGCCGATGTGCGGCAATTCGATCTGTCAGGATCGACGCTTTATGCATCGCCAAATGCCGCAGCTCGAGCGGTTTTTCCACTACCGCAATCTCGACGTTTCCACGTTGAAAGAATTGGCGCGTCGCTGGGCGCCGACGATTGGCCGCGGCTTCAATAAGGAATCCGCGCATACCGCGCTTTCGGATATTCGCGATTCGATCGACGAACTGCGTTATTACCGCCAATTTATGGGCGCGCTCGGAGGCGTGGAGCAAAGCGCATGATGTCGGACCTGTTCGCCACCGTGCTCGATTGCAACGGTCGCTCGTTGACCTTGGATCAAACACGCGTGGTGGGCATTATCAATGTCACCCCGGATTCGTTTTCCGACGGCGGACAATTCGCCCATGTCGATGACGCCGTAGCGCACGGCCTGCGTCTGGCGGAAGAGGGCGCGGATATGCTCGACGTCGGCGGCGAATCCACGCGCCCCGGCGCCGCCGATGTTTCCATTGACGACGAACTTCGTCGGGTGATTCCGGTGATCGAACAACTGGTCGCGCGTACGTCGTTGCCGATTGCCGTCGACACGTCCAAGCCCGAAGTGATGCGTGCGGCGGTCGCGGCCGGCGCGGGCATGATTAACGATGTCTACGCTCTGCGACGCGAAGGCGCGATGGATGCCGCAGCGGAATTGCGCATGCCCATTTGCCTGATGCATATGCAAGGCGAGCCGCGCAGCATGCAAGACGAACCGCATTACGACGATGTCGTCGGCGAAGTACATCGCTTTCTTACCGATCGATTGTTTGCGTGCGAATTGGCCGGCATCGATCGCCGCAAAGTGATGGTCGATCCCGGCTTCGGCTTCGGCAAAAACATCGAACACAATCTTGCCTTGCTGCGCAAACTGGAACGTTTCGCGGACTTGGGCAGCGGCGTTTACGTCGGGTTGTCGCGCAAGTCGATGATCGGCGCACTCACCGGCCGCAAAGAGCCGTCCGAACGCGCGGCCGGTTCGGTCGCCGCCGCGCTTATTGCGGCTCAGCGCGGTGCGCGCATGGTGCGCGTGCACGACGTCGCTCCCACTGTGGATGCGCTGAAAGTGTGGCATGCGGTGAAAGCCGGCGATGTGCCCGAGCGGCGTGATACGCCGAAGGCGCCGCGCTGGCCCGATGACGAATGAATAAACGGCGTGCCGCCTTCACTTTTCCTTGCGAGAAAATGCGCTCTTCTTTGGCCGTTTTCCTACTTATAAAACCCGTAGTACACCCGCATCCTTGCGCAAGGGCGGGCAGGACTGGGTAACCTATTAATAAAGCTTGCCTCACCTTCGTCTTTCCCTATGCGACGAAGACGAGACAAGCCAACGGCGACAAGCCTGGGCAGGACCTTCCATGAATCAACGCAAATATTTCGGCACCGATGGCATCCGCGGTCAGGTCGGGCAATGGCCCATCAGCGCGGATTTCGTGTTGCGCCTGGGGCGCGCGCTGGGCGTGGTGCTTGGGCGGCAAAAGAAAACGCCGGGTCGTCCGCTGGTTTTGATCGGCAAAGACACGCGCGTTTCCGGTTACATGTTCGAATCCGCGTTGGAAGCCGGTTTGGCCGCGGCGGGTGCCGACGTGCGTTTGTTCGGCCCGATGCCCACGCCGGCCGTGGCCTATCTCACGCGTAGTTTGCGCGCGGATGCGGGCATTGTGATCAGCGCATCGCACAACCCGCATTACGACAACGGCATCAAATTTTTCTCCACGCATGGCGAAAAACTTTCCGACGAAATCGAAGAGGCGATTGAGCGCGAAGTCGATGCCGAGTTCACCACCGTGGATTCGGAGCATCTGGGCAAAGTGGTGCGCGTCACCGATGCCGTAACGCGTTACGCCGAATTCTGCAAATCCACCGTACCGGAAGATTTCAGCCTTGCCGGCATGAAGATCGTGCTCGACTGCGCACATGGCGCGACGTACCAGGTCGCGCCCAAAGTTTTTGCGGAGCTTGGCGCGGAATTGCATGTACTCGGCGACAAGCCCGACGGTTTCAATATCAATCGCGATGTCGGTTCCACCCATCCACAATCGTTGCAACGCGCCGTCGTGGAACACCATGCCGATATCGGTTTCGCCTTCGACGGCGACGGCGATCGCGTGCAAGTGGTGGATCGTAACGGTGTGCTGGGCGATGGCGACGATATGCTTTACGTGCTCGCGCGCAGCTGGCACGCGCGCGGTCAATTGAAGGGCCCGGTCGTAGGCACTTTGATGAGCAATTACGGTTTGCAGCAGGCGCTGGCCGGTTTGGGCGTGGAGTTGATCCGCGCCAATGTGGGCGATCGTTTCGTACTGCAGAAACTGAAAGAGCATGGCGGCGTGCTGGGCGGCGAAACATCCGGCCATTTGCTGTGCCTGGACCGCGCCACCACCGGCGACGGCATTGTCGCCGCGCTGGCGTTGCTCGAAGCGTTGAAGCACTCCGGTCAGGATCTGGCCACCGCACGCCAGGGATTGAAGAAGACGCCGCAATTGATGATCAACGTCCGCGCCGCCGGTGCGCGCGAAGCGCTCGATAGCGACGCGGTGCGCCAGGCGCTTGCCGAAACCGAAAAATCCCTGCTGGGACGCGGCCGCGTGGTGCTGCGTGCGTCCGGCACCGAACCGCTCGTGCGTGTGACAGTGGAAGCGGCCGACGAGGCGGAAGTCAGGCTGATGGCCGAACGCCTCGCGGACGTCGTAAAATCCGTAGCCGAACGCTCGTGAACCAGTAGCGTCGACCTTTCCCGGTTGGCGCTGCACATAGGTCCCCAGGTCGCCATGGAGTGGAGCCTGTCTAACGATTATCTAGACAGACTTCGAGGCCCGACGTGCACCGCCCCTGCGGTGGCGGAACACCAAATAGACCGCACGCCAACCTGGAAGAAATCATGGACACGTCTGCCCACGGCAAAAAGGTTCCCACGCTCGACATTCGTCGTTACGACACCGATCGCACGGCGTTTGTCGCCGAGCTCGGCGCGGCCTATCGCGAATTCGGTTTCTGCTGCATCAGCGGCCACGGCATTTCATCGAAGCTGATCGACGGCGCCTACGACGCTTTCGAGCGCTTTTTCGCGCTGCCGACCGAAACCAAAATGAAGTACCACGTGCCCGGCACCGGCGGCGCGCGCGGCTACACGCCTTTCAAGGTGGAAACGGCCAAAGACAGCCGTCACCCGGATTTAAAAGAGTTTTGGCACGTCGGCCGCGACATCAACCGCGATTCGCCGTTCGCCGATCTGATGCCGCCCAATTTGTGGCCGGCCGAAGTGCCGGGTTTTCGCGAATACGGTTACGAACTTTACCAATCGCTGGATTGGCTCGGCAGTCGCGTCTTGCGCGCGCTGGCTTTGCATATCGATCTGCCGGAGGATTACTTCGAGAACAAGATCGACCAAGGCAACTCGATTCTGCGCCCGATCCATTACCCGCCCATCACGGAAAAAAATATTCCCAACGTGCGTGCGGGCGCTCACGAAGATATCAATTTCATTACGCTGCTGGTGGGCGCGAGCGCCGAAGGTTTGGAAGTGCTGACGCGCGAAGGCGAATGGCTGCCCATCACCACCGAAGGCGACGCCATCGTCGTGAATATCGGCGACATGCTGCAACGCCTTACCAACCATGTGTATCCGTCGACGACACATCGCGTGGTGAATCCGCAAAACGACAACGCGCGCAAGCCGCGTTATTCGGTGCCGTATTTCTTGCATCCCAATCCCGACGTGGTGCTCGATCCGCTGCCGCAGTGCATTACCGCGGACAATCCGCGTCGCTACGACAGCTCGATCACATCGCACGATTACCTGATGCAGCGGTTGCGTGAGATCAAGCTGATTTGATCTTTTCCTCGTTGTTTTAGTAGTTATTAAAGCTATCACCCTGGCCGCGATTGATCGCGTCTCCTCATCGTCATCCCAGCGAAAGCTGGACGGAGCGCGTAGCGCGGAGAACGTCCGCAGGACGGCCCCGGAGGGGTGAGCGAAGCGAATCATCCAGCGTCTTTAGTTGCGACGAAGTCACTGGATCCCAGCTTTCGCTGGGATGACGAGCAAAAAAACTGAGGAAGTGTCGGGTGACGCGTCCTCGCCGATAGTCACGCATTGCAAACGCCAATACGTGCGTTTCTCATTGCCGCGTCTTAAACCGATAACCGGTTAAAGTGCGCGGCGAACCTCAGGGAGTTCATCGCATGTCCCACACGCACCGCCACACGCACAAAGAGCGGCATTTCACCTTTTCCGAAACGGTGCGCGATGTCGTGCTCGGCATGGCCGATGGACTCACCGTCCCGTTCGCGCTCGCGGCCGGCCTTTCCGCGGCGAATGTCGCTAGCCGCGTGGTCGTCGTCGCCGGCGTCGCGGAAATTGCGGCAGGCGCCATCGCCATGGGATTGGGCGGCTATCTCGCAGCGCGCGGCGAAATCGATCACTACCATTCCGAGCGCAGTCGAGAGTTCCGCGAAATCCGCGATCTGCAGCGCGAAGAAGAACGCGAGATCGTCGACATCTTCAAAAACTACGGTCTGGATCGCGCGGCCTGCGAACCCATCCTCACGCACTTCCGCAAGGATCACGATGCGTGGGTGGATTTCATGATGCGCTTCGAATTGGGACTGGACGAACCGCAGCCCGGCCGCGCATTGCGCAGCGCGCTCACCATCGGTGGCGCGTACGTTGTCGGCGGATTGGTTCCGCTGGCGCCCTACATGTTGATCGATCAACTCAAGCCCGCGTTGATGGCATCGATCGTTTGCACGGGCATCGCCTTGGCGATATTCGGCACGGCGAAGAGTCGCTTCACCGGTATGAGCCCGTTGCGTAGCGCCGTGCAAACCGTATTGATCGGTGGCCTGGCATCGGCCACCGCGTTTCTATTGGCGCATTGGATCGGCGGTTAGTGCGCCGAATCCTGCGCGCGATAACGATGCGATTGGCGCGCCGATAGCTTCAGTGCAAGCCGATCCGGCAACAGCTTGAACACGCTCTTGACGGTTCGATTAAAGCGCCCGGTGACATGCACGGCGTCGCCGCGTTCGACGGCGTCGATGCCTTCCTGCACCACATCCTCCGCGCTCTGCCACATAAAATCCGGCATCTTGCTCACCAGCGGGCGCGTGCCGGTGACGTCGTGAAATTCCGAGCGCGTAAAGCCAGGGCAGAGCGCGCAGACGTTGACGCCGATGTTTTGATTTTCCAGCGCAAGCGATTGCGAGAATTTGATCATGTACGCCTTGCTCGCTGCGTAAAGCGTGTGGCCCGCACTGCCGGGTACATGGCCGGCCAACGACGCAACATTCACAATGCGCCCATAACCACGCGCGCGCATGCCTGCGATCAAACGCCACGCCAGTTCCGTGGGCGCGGTCACCAGCACGCGAAGAAAATCCGCGTGAACCTGCCAGTCGTTCGCATCGAATCGACCCGGCACGCCGTAGCCTGCGTTATTGATCAGCCAATCGACCTGCAAGCCGCGCTCATTCAACGTTGAACACAAATGCTCAACTGCATGCGCGTCGGCCAGATCGCTGGTGAGCACGGTCGCGTTGATGTTGTGTGTGTTGCGCAGCTCGGTCGCCAGTGTTTCCAGGCGCTCGGTGCGTCGTGCGGTAAGCACCACATCGTGACCGCGAGCGGCGAGGGCGCGGGCAAAAGCGGCGCCGATGCCGGCGGATGCTCCCGTTATCAAACTGAGCGGGCGGGCTTGCGTCATGAAAAGTTTCCTTACTAGATCGATATAAATTCAAATACTCATCGCGCATGCGTTGCCGCGCGTTGGGACGGTCGTTAAGCTTGCCAGCTTTCGTTGCAGCGGACGCAAACCATGCGCAAAAAAATCGTCGCTGGAAATTGGAAAATGCACGGCAGTCGATCGATGGCCGATGGGCTGGTCGCGGACATCGTCAAAGGCGGTCCTGTCGGCGACGTCGACGTACTCGTTTTTCCGCCTTATCTCTATCTTCCTCAGCTTATCGCCACCTTCGGCGATTCCGGTTTGGGCTTCGGGTCCCAAGACGTGAGCGAGCACGCGGGGCCGGGCGCGCATACCGGCGAAGTGTCGGCGTCCATGGTGGCCGACGTCGGCGCGCATTGGACCCTGGTGGGTCATTCCGAACGGCGGCACCACCACACCGAGAGCAACGAGATGGTGGCGCGCAAGTTCGCCGCGGCGCGCGCCGCCGGATTGACCCCCATTTTGTGCCTGGGCGAAACCCTGCATCAGCGTGAAGCGGGGCAGACCATGGAGGTTATCCATCACCAGCTGCAGGCCGTTTTGATGCTGAATGGCATCGCCTGCTTCGATACGGCCGTGATCGCGTATGAGCCGGTCTGGGCCATTGGAACGGGCAAAAACGCCACCCCGGAACAGGCGCAGGAGGTGCATGCCTTCATCCGTAGCCAACTCGCGGAGCAGGATGCTATGATTGCCCGTCTGACCCGGCTGCTTTATGGCGGTAGCGTCAAGGCGTCCAACGCAGCCGACCTGTTTGGGCAGCCGGACGTGGATGGTGGTTTGATTGGAGGTGCGTCGCTTATCGCGTCCGACTTCCTCGCCATCTGCCAAGCCGCCCGTTAAGCGATACCGACCTCTACGCGAGACACCATGTTCGTCATCTTCAGCGTGTTCTACATCTTGATCGCTGCCGCGATGATCGTGCTGATCCTTATGCAGCGCGGCGCGGGCGCCGATGCAGGCTCCGGTTTCGGCGCCGGCGCGTCGGCCACCGTGTTTGGCGCGCGTGGTTCGGCCAACTTCCTGTCGCGTTCCACCGCTGTGCTCGCCGCATTGTTCTTCGTGCTCAGCATCGGCATGGGCATCTACTTGAAGGCCAACGGCGGCGCGATCCATCAGCAGCAGCAAAATAGCGATCTTGGCGTGATGTCGGGTCTTGGCAACAAGGCCGCAACCAAGCAAAATGCGCAGCCCGCAGCGCCGGCTCCCGCCGCTCCGGTAGGCAACGGCGAAGTACCCGCCGCCCAGCCGGCTCCGGCCAAGGCGCAGCAAGGCGAGGTTCCGGCACCGACGGCGCCCGCAGCAGCATCTACAAGCAAGCACTAAAATCGAAAGACACCAGCCCAGGTGGCGGAATTGGTAGACGCACTACCTTGAGGTGGTAGCGACGCAAGTCGTGGGGGTTCGAGTCCCCCCTTGGGCACCATTAAGAAGTCCGACGCGGTCTGATAGGGATCAAGAGGACCAAAAAACCCGCCATCTAGGCGGGTTTTTTTATTGCCCGGTCGTGTGACAGAAAAAGGCTCTGATCCCTTTTTCTAGAAGTTAAGTGACGGAAAGTGCACTCTGACCCCTGTTTCGGACCCCAAGCGTGCATCGCAGGTCAAATCCGCCCATCACAAAACGTGTGTTGACTACTGAACACGTATGCCCTCAGGCACGTCATACATGATTTGCGTGATTTCGCTAAGCAATCGTTGATCAAGAAGAATTTTCATGATCAGCGATGCTGTATTGGCGGTGGGAATGATGCGATTGTGTGCATCGAATTGGATGCCCCACTGACGCTTTGTGTTGACTTGTTGCACGGCATCCATAAATCCAGGTTGAGCGTAAAGGCACTTTTCTTGAATTACAGCCATTCGACGAAGATGCGTCGAATTGGTTCCTACGTGGTCGATCAATGGTTGTAAATCCGTGAAAAGCGAAACGAACTGTTGTTGCTGCTGCAATTCTCCGAAGGCTGCCACATACCCCATTCGGTATTGCATAACTTGTTCAAATCCAGCCTTGTTGGCGATCAAGATGCTATTGTCGAGGCAGAACAAATCAAAATTGGGCTCCAATGTGAACTCGTCTCCCTTAACTGCCGACAGTTGACCATTCTTGAAGAAAACATTGACCACGCCCTTCTTTCGGTATGCGGACGTCCATGTGGTGGGTGAGCGTCGAGTGGCATATACCGTCCGGCCATTGTGCGAGAACTTCACCACATAGCCCACTACGCCCCGAAGTTTCTTAACGTCACCGATAGCGTGCTCGGCTTCTGGGCGGTCCACGAGAATCTTCAACAAATGAAAATTCGTTTGATCCACTTCGACGGACAAACATCCATTCTCGTGGGTCTGCGCGAGATAGGTATACGGCGCCCACTCGGTTATTCGCTCCTTTTCGTGAATAGCGAACCCTTTTAAAGCGGCATTGAGGTCGGCATCGGTTCGTAGGTAGTTAGCGACGTATTTGGCAGCGGTCATACTACGTTTGAAGACCCACAGATGGACATCGGCTTCGTCAAAATCGAAGCCCCGAAGATCGTCAAAAGCTTGCTGAGTCATTGATCCCCCATGAAATAAAAGTCCTGAACTTCTTCGGCGCGCTGCATGCCTGGTCGAAGCTTGCCTTGCTTGATCACTCGCGTGATCCGCGTTTCCTTATTCTGTCCAATCTGCATCTTCACCTCGTAAATCTTCCACCCGAAGATTATGAGAAGTGGATTCATCAAAATCTGGCCAGATCGGTAGGTGATGGCGAATAGAACGATTAGGAAGACGAGAAACCCCCACAGCTTTCCCGCGTCATCGAAGCTCAAACCCATAAACGCCACCACGTAGGGAAAGACATAGTTGATCCAATCGTTGGATATCGTCTTTGCCTCAATAACCTTCGCATCAAACCTCAGCGTCACCCGTCTCAGTGCCCAATGGGTAATCAGCAACGCGATCCCACTCATGAGAACGCTGATCAGCGCCGGCACAGGATGCGCAAAGATCTGAATAGTGCAGTTCGAGCGCCCTAATTTACAGAACGGCGCATCGAGATATTTCTTTGGAATGTCTTGAACGAGCAAAATGAGCGCTAACGGGAAGTAAGACCCGATAAATAAAACCACTGCAGACGTCAACCGGAACTGCATCTCTCCCCCAAGTCCTTCAATAGCTAAGTCTCAGGCCAAAACTTTTGGCACTCCTGAAATGCTATGCCTGGATGGTCTCAAATCCAAAGATTGCTGTATTGGCTCATGTGCGACTCCTTTTAGATTGCATCCTGTGAACGTCTCGCATGACGGATCGCAAGCGGTGGCTCATGGGATTAACGCGACCATAGTTCTTGAAGCACTTTGTCGCCGCGCATGCGATGGACTGAGGTCACGTGGCGGGAAATGTCGGAGACCCCGTAGTCGACAACCAGCTCAACCACCGGTTTCTCGGGCTTACCGTTTCGCTTTGCGGGATAGTCTGGAATTCGCTTGAAGATATCGACACCACGTCGATGCGGAACTGGAAGCGTGTTGCCCGAGTTCATATGGCAGAGCCAGATAAGGGTCTCATGTGCGGTTACGAGGCTGCGTGTGTCTATAGTCAACACATCGTGTTCGATGTTGCGATACCATCGCGCGCCTAATAGGCGCAACAAACGCGCTCGTTCTGCCCAGAAGAACACCTTCCCGTTTATAAGCCGATACCACTCTTGCGGAGTGGTGCCACCAGTTAGCGCCTCTCTGAGCCGATCGGGTGACATGGGCTTTTGGTCGCGTAACAAGATGTGGTTAGGATCGCCCGGTAGGACGGCCATCATTTCTTTGCGCTGCTCAGTTTCAAATTTCTTGCGCGCGGTGCCCCTAACGTTAAATAAGTCCAACACGGCGGTTGTAGAAAGTAGGCCTCTTTCGTTGATACTTGGCCAAGTGCCTTGTTCGGCCATATGAAACAAGGTGGGGTAACACTCAATAAGTTTGTTTACGTCCATGAATTACCTAATGTCGGAGCGGCCGTTCCAATTGCGACGGTCGATGATCGAACGAAGATCTCTAAAATCGTCGTCCTTTTTTGGGAAGCGCGTGTTTATCAACGATACGGGCGCTTGTGCGACCCGTTCCAGTTCTTCGATGAACTTGATCGTATTTAAATCGAGCTGCTCAAAACGACGGGCGTTTTGGTTGTCCTTAGATAAGTAGTCAACGAAGGTCAGAACGATGTCCGTCGGGGCATTGAGATCGCAGGCTCGGCGAAACTGTTCCCATTCAAACCAGCCGACTCGACGTTTTCGTTTGGTCGTTGACGTGATTTCCGCGCCTTCTACTTCCTTAGGGTCCAGGCCGGCACGTTTAGCGATGATCTCGAACGATGTTTCATGTTTGAGAAAGCCCGAAATGTTTCCCTCGTCCCCATCTGGATTAGCTACACGGATGGGAGTGGTTCGGACAACCATCAAAATCTTTCTAACGCGGCTGGGTGAAATTCCCGCTTCTGCGAGGCATCCGGCCACGTTGGTATCGCGAGACGTTACGTATGGATAGCGACCGTGGTAGAGGCTCAGCAGGCTCCCTTGTGTCCCTTCGAGGAGAATGGATTTACCATTTCGATAGGCGAGTTCTAGCTGATCAGCGGTCGACGCGATGAATGGTCCAAGTTCAGGCACGTCCTGAGCCAATAGAACTTGAGTTTTCTTATTTCCACGGTGCGTAATCCTTCGGGCTTTGGCGGAGCCGCTGCCGCTGCCAGTTGACGCAATCGCGCCTACGACGCCTTGTTGTTCGGTATCGATGTCGTCCTGTTCGATGATGCTAGCTTGTGGATCGATGAATAGTCGGTCGGAGCCAATACCGAGGCCATTTATTTCTTCAAGCAGTCCTTTGACGTTGATCGTCATGCCTGGTCCGAGCAACAACTTGCCCGCGGTAAAACCAGAGCCAGAGGGTAAGAGGTGATGAATAAACTTGCCTTTCGCGCTCACGACCGTGTGACCCGCATTGGGTCCCCCTACTCGAACTAATACGTCGTATTCGCGAGCGAGGTAGGCGACAATATTTCCTTTCCCTTCACTCCCATATTGGCCGCCTACCAACACATCAACACAGCGCACTTCGGGAGAGGAAAAAAGATGAAGTCGGGCGGCAACGCGAACCAACGTATCTCTGTCGTCGGTTCGATCTGTGTTGATGCGAACATCTGCGTCGTTCAGCAATTTCAAGATGTGTGCTTGATTAGTGAGGTGATCAATTTCTTCGTAAACTGGTGCGTCTTTGCGTTGCCCTTCTGAATTCGAATACCGTTTATGCAGCGTGTCAGTGGACGCGTATAGATGGACGTGCACCAAATTTGGGCCAAACTGCGTTCGAAATGCTTCGATTTGGTCCGGGGAGCTCACGTGATCAACGACGACACCTTGTTCCTCTGGGAGGTTCTTAATGCGTTCCGCAACGCCTTCGGCCACCCACTTGGAATTTGTGTCTCGATCGAGCTTAATGCCCTCTGCAATGAGCTCTTCACGATTTGCAGTGTCACCGGCTTTACCAAGGTGATCGCGAAGAATTTCACGTGTTGCGATGATTTTAAACTGATATTGCGAGCGTAGTAACTTGGCCAGTCCAGTTTTGCCGCTACATGTTTTGCCGCTGATGATGACAATCTGACGATTGGACATGCGATCACGCCTCCAAATCCAACACTATGCGATTTGCGATCGTATGCGGATCCAACACGCTAGTATCGATCAACACGTCTGCAATCTTCCCCAGCTGCCTGGCATTCACTTCATTGGGATGATCGACGGCTTGGTCGTAGCTGATGCCGCGTCCGGTATAGCGAGCTCGTAACAAAGCATCGGGCGCGGTGAAGTGCACGTGGCGAACGGATGCCCCGAACTGTTGGCGGAAGTGTTCGACCTGTCGTTCCTTTCGAACGGCATCAATCAGCCAACGCGTGACCGAGGCCTGTTTTTGAATGGTGGAGATGGCGACAGGGTCCACGATCCATAGATAATCCGTCTGCTCATCTAAACGGTCACCCAACTCTTGAAGCTGCAAGCGAAGCTCGTCACCTTCTTTGAGTTCGTCGGGCGGGATCAGCGATTTGAGATAGTCGCTGGAACCCACTTTGCGAAACGCATACCTATTCATCAGTGCGCACGCGACCGACGTTTTACCCGCGCCAATCGCGCCGCTGAGAAGAAGCAACCTTTCCACGGCCATGTTTCCCCCTGTGGCGCGTCATGCGCCGGAACTTAATCCGCTTCTTGTTTCCGCCTGTTTATGAGGATTGCATCACATATAGGACGCTATTGCGGACAAACACATGTGAAGGAAATGTGAATAAGACGTACTGGACCCACTCAACCGCTGACAGGTTAAAGGTCAAGGCAATGAGAGGGATCTGACCAATTTGTTCTGCAACGCCGAGATCAAAGTGAAAGGGAGTCCGCCGGGGCCTACGAGTATTTGGCCAACGGTAAGCCAGATCTGGACTAGGTAATAGAGTGCCAGTGTGTGAAGGAGGACAAGGATTACGGCATCGTCAATAGCGCCAATGACTGAGCAAAGCTCGGCATGTCAAAGTCGAATATGGTCCGCGCTTATCAGCTACGGTCCGGCCTAATGCTTCGATTGGCCGACCCAAATCACGTTGCCATCTTCATCCCGGGCAATAGCAGAAAGGCGATCAGTTACAGCCGCACGATCAGATACGCCCACGCAGACGCGGTTGAGAAAAGATAAAACGTAATCCTTGTTCGTTGAGTTTGGCGCGAGCCTGACTTCGATGATGCCGGCTTTGTCGGCAACCAGCCGTGCGCCCGATTGGAGGCCAACCGGCGACACCAAGATGCCTCCTGACGCTCCGGTGTCTTGAATGCGCCAGGCGAGGGATGCGGCAACGTCCTGAGCAACGCCCCTAGCGCTGTAGCGCTTGCACTCAACAACGATGAAATAGCTTCGGCCCTCCGTGAACCCTTTCGCATCGATTTCCCATTGCGTGCCGCTGTCACCTGTAATCAGTTGTTTGCCATCAAAACGCCCGACACCGAACTGAGTGGCGAATTGATTGAGCAGATAAGCTGCGACTTCTTCATAGGTCTTCCAAGCCTGTTCCTGCATGAATCGCCCTCATCGATTTGTTTGCTGTTTAACATCGGAAATGTCTGAGTTTCCTACCCGATACCACAAGCCCAGCTTGCTAGCGTAAGCACATCACTCGTTCGACCCGGAGGTCATGATGCGTTAACGAACAACTACGGATGCTTTGACCTTGATAAGGAGATATACCGATTTCCAAGTCACTTGGAACGTTACTACACGGGAAAGGAAAGTCTCGTACCCTTTTCCAAGGTCTCATCAAGGCTTGTGGCAGATAGGATGCAGTCGGCCCTCAAGGCAACGGGCGACTACATATTGTTTCTTCGATAGCCATTGCAGATATTTCATGTGTAGCTATTTGCAAAAGAAAGGCAGAACCCTTTTTTTGCGTCAAGCTCGTACGCTGGGATGACAATCCAGCGCCTTGCGTGCTTCGGATGCTGGGATTGTCATCCCAGCCTACGCAATAACGGTAGCGTCGTGTTGTCAGTGTGCCTGCACTTTGTCTTCGTGTTTCACGCCTTTTGCAACTTCATCCAACACATCCGAGATTTGGAAGCACAAATCGGAAAAGAGTTGGCCGAGCAAATTGCGGCGAATAATCAGCATCGTTTCGCTTTCGCCGTTGATGGTGGCGTTGCCTGTCAGTTGGGCGAGCAACAGCAGTTTGTCGTAGACGGCGCAGAGGTCGTCGTAGTTGTTTTTGGATAAGAAAAGGATTTCAGTTTCGGGCAGGTGGGGAAGGGGTATATGCATGACGTTCGTCCAATACCGTAGGTCACGCCACACATTGCGCGTGGCGTGAAGGGCCTCAGGAAAATCCTGCCTATAAAGTCGGAATTAACCGACTACAATTTTCGATAGGTGCCCAATTTAGCCCGACGCCGTCCAGTATGAGCGGCGGTGGAGTAGGGGTAAGCGCGGCGTGGCGGGGGCTTGCGGGTGCAAGCGTGCCGTATGATCGGGGATAACCATGATCAACTCTCTCTTAGTTGTTTGTGGCCAGCGGATCGTTTGGGTTGCGCCCCAGGCGATCCGCGCTACTCCACCCATGTCAGGTGTTCCGGGATCTGTAGCGCAGCAGCACACCCGACTAGCGAACCATCGCATACTCGAATAACGTTCTCTGTCAGCGAATGCGAACTTGCATCGGCGAATTAGCTGATAAGCCGTGAAAGGGGATTAACGTACGTGGGCCGCAATGGGTCGCGTAGGCTGGGATGATAATCCTGGCATGTCGCATGCAACGTCGACGGAAGAAGGCGATTAGCGAGATCCGGTTTGACGGTCGCATTCGCAGCGACGTCGTCGCGATATCGGTATGCCATTGCCATCGCTTCGCACCGATTCGCTCACACATTCGAGCGGACTTCTTCCGCTATTTCAAAATTTGCAGTGCCGGGACTTGCAGCACGCTGCATCGGATAAATTTCCAGTAGCCCTGGATCTTGCCGACTTCTAGAACCGTGGCGAGCTCGTCTTCGTTGTAGTCGATTCCGGTGGTGCGGATATCGGTTTCCAGGTGGTGAAGCGGTACTTCGGCGCCTGCGTATCGGCCGTTCGCATTCAACACGTCGCGCACATACATCACTGTCAACTTGCACATTTCCGGTTCCAGCACCTTCACGCGCCCAGTCTTTTGGACGTCAGTTTCACGAAAGGTAAGGGAAACTACCAAAAATGAGCCAAATATGGAAATCGCGTCGGCTTCCAGGTTTGAGCTGATCCACGAGGCATTGACCTGTTAAGCACCCGCCATTGATCACGCCACCGAGAAACTGAGCGTCGCGCAATGCAAATGCACACCGTGGCGACGGAATAGGAGTCCGTGCATGTTCAAGCTTGTCGGAAAATATTTGGTGGCGGCGAACTGGCACCGCACGACCGTCGATGGCGTGACGTACCGATTTGGAGAATGGCGGGTCTATAAGCCCACGGGGGACGACAATTGCCCTTGGCAGATGCTTGAGCATGGATCGACGGCCGCACTGGGGGCGTCCAATGACTACGAAGCCGGTGAGCATGGCCTTAAAGCAGCGGTCACGCGGGCGAGGGTGTTGCTTGGCGATCCTGACGCGCCGATTGATGAGGTGACGAAGGGATCGCTTAAGCGCGACGCAGGGCAGACGCCGAGCCTGACGCCACCAAGTAATCGTCGCGCGTAGCTGCAATCTAAAGTCGACCCGCTTTCTGATTTCACGCGTGTGTCGATCGATGCCTGGCGAAATATCGATGGAGGCATATGCGCAGCAAAAAGAAACCCGCCGTTTGGCGGGTTTCTTTTTGCTTAAAGAACATCCGGCGAGAGTCAAAGAAATTAACTCCAACCACGTTGTTCAAAAAGCCGCATGGATCGCTTCCCGGCCATCGATGCGGCCTTCCTTTTACTTCTGCGGAGAAATAACGTTGTTCGACTGCGTTACATGTCCTGCCGTGCTGGCGACTTCAATATCGCGCGGGTCCCAGCCTTCCGTAAAGATCGACACGCCGTGGTCGTAGAACCAGGAGTCGAAGTTGTAGTTGATGGTGTTGTTGGCAATGGTCACGTAGTTGGTGACGCCGGCAATGTCCACGCCGAACAGATAGTTCTGGCTGAGATTGCTGTTGGTGATGCTGACGTTGGTAGGACCGCTAGTGAATACGCCAAAGCCCTTATTGTTTTGCGCCGTCACCTTATAGAGCGTAACGCCGTTAACGTTGTTGTGTACCTCAAGACCGTTGCCGGCGTTATTCGACAGAACGGTATTCTCGATACGCACCTGCGAGGTCACGCCTTGCGTCTGCGGCTCGATGTCGATGCCTCCCTGCGGGGCCGCACCGTTGCTGTTGGTGAAGCTGCTGTTCACCACATACACCTGGTTAGCCGGGCAAATGCTCAGGCCCTGGCGGCGGTTGTTGTCGGCTTTGACGCGGTTGAGTGTCACGCTGGTCGAGGGCGTCACGGCGCCGTTATCCCAATTGATGCCGCGGACGATGATGCCGTCGCCCCACGAATTGGTCACGGTGATGTCGTGAACGTAGACCTTGCTCGATCCCTGGATAAGAAGGCCGTAGCCCCACTCGCCGACCGTGCCGTGGTGGCTGGTGCGGTCGCCGACGATATGGCCGCCGACGATCTCAACGTTGTTCACCTGGAACGCCTTGATGATCCAATAGCGGTCGGAACTGTTGGGGATGGCCTTGATATAGGCGTTGCTCGCCAACGACAGACGCACATGCGAGCGCAAGCTCACGCTCTTGAGTGCGTTGATCATATACGTGCCTGTGGGCACGATCACGGTGCCGCCGGTCGACGGCAAGGCATTGATAGCGGCCTGGAAGGCGTTGGTATCGTCCATGGCGCCGTTGCCCGATGCGCCAAAATTGACAACGTTAACGACGGCGGAGCCGATCGACACGCTCGGTGTCTGTGTCCACCAGTTGGTTGCGAAAGCCGGAAGTGTCACTGCCGATAACGCTAACGAGGCGGCGGCAGCCAAAACTTTGCGGCGAGAAATGGAATTGAAGCGATTAAGGATGAATGCGCCCGTTTTCGGGTTGAAGTTCCCCTGTGCACTTTGCAGTGCAGTCGTATTTTTCACGTCTGAAACAGCCTCTGTTTTGTGAGCGGTCCGCGTAAGGTGCGTCATTCGAACGTGAAATTGCAAATGTGAAATTTTGTTCCGGTTCACGATAGTGAAAATAACAAAATGGCAACTTATCCTCATGTAACTTCGGCCAGTTTTTCTGCCAATTCTCGGAAAAAGAGGCTAATAAACGCATGCTTGTGTGCTTTAAATCGATGTAAAAATGAAATTCATATGGACGTCCAAATGACTAAGCGGTGCGTATATTCGCGAATATCGTGTCCGATCTAGAAAGAACGATTAGCGTGGACGTATACGCAAAAAGACGCTCATGCGCGGATCTTGGCGCGCAAAGCGTCGACGCGTTTTTCATTTGAAATAGGTTGTCGCGTTGCGCGCATGTCATGTCGACGAAAAGTAGTCGATGACGTTCATGGTCGAGATCATGACGCGTGCGAACTCATGCACAGCAAAGCGAAGCGTTGTGGTTTTTATTCATAACGCTCTATGCAATGTTGTTTGGCTTTGATCGCCTGTTCGGCGCTTTCACACGATGTGATCAAAGCGTTGAGGACGCAAAATGTCATCAAGAATCAAGAAGCATCGATTCGGTTCAATGGATGGACTGCCTTGACGCTCATTTATTGCGAAGCGCAGAGGCGCGCTCGTGGAAGAGCTTATTTATGAATCGTAAATAAGACGACGTCGTTCCAATCACGACTAGTTCATGCGCTTTTGATCTTTGGGCTGAGATTCTCTTTCGCCAAGCCGTCGTTCCTTTTTATTCGATGGCATCCGCCCAAGGAGTCTGCGTGACCAGGCAAGCCATTACCCTGATCGGCGGTGGATTGGTAGGCGCATTAGTTGCCCAGCTTTTAGCCAAACGTGGTTTTTCTGTCGAAGTTTTCGAAAAGCGCCCCGATCCGCGACGGATTGGTCACATTCGTGGACGCACGATCAATCTCGCCTTGGCCGAACGTGGTTTGCAGGCATTGCGAACAGCGGGGCTCGCGGAGCGCGCATTGCAGAAGTCGGTGATGATGCGTGGCCGGATGGTGCATCCGTTAGACGCAGACCCCGGACTGCAACGTTACGGCGTCGATGACAACGAAGTCATTTGGTCCATTTCGCGTAGTGGGTTGAACTCGCTTTTGATCGATGCCGCGGAAGCCGCTGGCGTCACGTTCCACTTTGGCCAATCGCTGGCCGCCGCCGATCTCGATTCGCAACGCATTGCGTTGACGGACGAACACGGCGTACGCCGTGAGCACAATGCATCCTTATTGATCGGCGCCGATGGCGCCGGTTCTGCATTGCGTGCCGCCATGAATGCGTATCAGCCGCTCGGCATTTGCGTCGAGCCGCTCGGGCATGGATATAAGGAATTGGAAATTCCGGCGATGGCCGGCAGCGAGCGCTTTGCGATCGAGCCGCATGCTTTGCATATCTGGCCACGCGCCAGTTATATGAGCATCGCCACGCCGAATATTTCGGGCAGCTTCAATGTCACGTTGTTTTTGCCACTGCATGGGCCGCATCCGAGTTTCGACACCTTGCCGGATGCGGCGGCAGCGAGCGCGTTCTTTCGGCAGGAGTTTCCGGATCTGTACCCGCAGATGCCGCGCTTTGCCGAGGACTACGACAGCCATCCGGTCGGCACCATCGCCACGCTTTATCTGGACAGTTGGCATATCGACGGCCGCGCCGTGTTGCTGGGCGATGCGGCGCACGCGATCGGTCCGTTCCATGGGCAGGGCATGAATTGCGGTTTTGAAGATGCCGTGGTGCTGACCGACCTGTTAGCGGCTTCCAAGCGCGATGCCGCCGATGCGTTCGAGGAATTTCAGCGCATACGCAAACCGAACTCGGACGCGATTGCGGCGATGACGCAGGAAAACTATATCGAAATGCGCGATTCGGTTGCCGATCCGCATTATCTGGCCAAGCTCGAACTCGGCAAGCAATTGGCTCGGCTCGCGCCACGATATTTTATGCCGCGCTATCGCTTGGTGACTTTCACGCTGCTGCCTTATGCCTATGCATACGAACGCGGTCGCGCGCAGGATCAGTTGCTGGAGCAATTGCTGCGCGATGCGCCCAATCCCCATGACGTGTCGCTCGACGCTGCCGTGGCCACGTTGAAAGCCACGCTGCCTCGGTTGCCGCCGCTTCGGTCCGTGGATGCGGCGGAAGTGGCTCTTCGTCCGACCACGCAAGAGCAAAAGTTACCCATGTCGCGCTTTGCTTATCCCGGACTGGCGTCCGCCGGTCAGGCGAGGGGCAACCAATGAAGATGCGTTTGCCTGCCTAGTCTGGCGAATGTGATGTATGGGATATGGTTTCTTATGGTCTGAAAATCAATTTGCACGACGGAATCAACGGCTGGTGCTTGCATGAATACATCTATTTTTGAGCAGTCGGAGTGCGAGCCGATCGTTATGTCGGAAACGCATCTCCATACCAGCCCCTATGCCGGGGCCGTCGATTTCTCTCCCTTGGATCGGCATATTGCGAATGGCGCATCGATTGATCCCATTTCGCTTGCCGATCTACTGCGCAATGCGTTTGTTTATCCGCCGCACACCATTTATCGCGACGTAAAGAATATTGCGACGGGTTTCGCGCTGCCGCAGGGTTTGAATGACGAGCCCAGGTTTCATTTTGCGCATCTGTCGACGTCGTCCGCGTCGCGGCCGGCTTCCAATGCGGTGAGCGATGAGGCGTTGCTCAACACCTACCACGAGCTTCTCGTTCGCGCGGTGCATCGATGCACCGCGGATATAAAGTCCCCGTGGTTATTGCAAAGCGGCGGTAAGGATTCCACGTCCTTGGCAATCGCCATCGCCGACGCGCGGCCGGATACGACATGTGTGACGTATCTCGGCGGCAAAGAAGAGAACGAGGTCGAATCGGCGCGTTTCGTGGCGAATCGGCTAGGTTTGCGTCATGAAGGGTTGGTCTGCGATCCGGGACGCGCTTACGACCGCTACCTGGCGATGGTCCCGCGCATACCGTTATTGACGGCGGATTTCGCCACTCTTTCTTGCGCGGACCTGGCCGCGGAGATCGGTGAACATCACGGCGACGGCATCATGGACGCCTTGGGCGTCGATCCGTATTTCGGTTCGCCGTTGGGTCTGAAGCAGCATTTGATCGGCTTTATGGCGCGAGACGCGCGGATTCCCGGTGCGCTGCTCAAAAAGCCTTTTATCAATCGCAGTTTCAAGCTTTGCTACGCGCTGGGCACGCTGCAAATGAATCCGTTCGAGCGCCACTTTCCGGGTTCGCGTTTCAGCGACGGAGAAGTGGACGAGCTATTCGGTTGGAACGTATCGAAGTGCTCGCGCAAGCGCATGGAAGCGTTTCACGACGACATGGAAGCTGCGGAGTCGGCGGAGGCCCTGCATCGCATGGTTCTGGTCGTACTTGAGGCAGCCGGATTCGCCAAGGGCATGTATACCGCCAAAGCGATGGGTTTGAAGCTTGCGTACCCCTATTGCGACGTGCCGTTCTGCGAATGGGTTTTCAACAGTTTGCCTAACGACCGCCTTATCGGGCCTGGCGGCGTCAATAAGGTGTTGATGCGCCGGTATATCGCGCAACGCTTCGACAAGCTGCCTTACGTGCAGAACAAAGGTTCATTCCGCTTCGACGTATTGGGCTTGGCCAAGCAACGCTACGAACAAGTCCACGCATTTGCGTTGCTGGCGCAAGGGCTTTTGCCTGGCGCATCGAAATGGCTCGAAGAACATCGTCATTGCCTGGACAACAAGTTCTTCGCGTCCAAGTTTTACTTGCTTGCGGTGACGCTGCCCTGGCTGCTCAGTCGCCTTCGCGGCCATGAAGGCGTGTCGTCGCTGACGACATAAGCCGACCAGCTCGTTTTCGCAAAAACTTTGAACTAGCCCGGTTCCATGGAATCGGGCTTTCATTTTGTCGCGGCTACATCGACTGACCCATCGTGCGCTTGACCCATCCAGTCGCGAACTGGGCTATAAGGCCTGGTCGCTTCATTTTTTCTACACGCTACCCAGGCACGAGAATGCACATGCTTCATACGAAAGGGGCCAAAAGTGTTGTGATCGCCATGGGCCTGGTCGCCTGCGGCCTTGCGCATGCGCAACAGCACAACACGTTGACGGCGCAAGAGAAGGCGCAGGGTTGGCAATTGCTTTTCGACGGTAAAGACCTGGGCGGTTGGCATTCCTATTTGGAAAAGACGCCAGGAAAGGATTGGAAAGTCAGCGACGGCGCGATTCTGTTGGAAAAGCGGCCGAACGATCCGGCGGCCGATTTTCAGGATCTTGTGACCGATGCCGAGTTTGCGAATTTCGACCTGAAACTCACGTGGAAGATGACTCCGTGCGCGGACAGCGGCGTGATGTTTTACGTGCATGAATCGCCTAAATACCAAAACACCTATGAAACCGGCCCGGAAATGCAGATCGCGGATCTGACGTGCACCAAGCCAGATAGCCGCGTGCTCTACGAGCGTTCGGGCGATCTGTTCGATCTGATTTCTTCCAATGTGGAATGGGTGAATGAAGCAGGGCAGTGGAATGCGTTCGAAATCATTGCCGACAAGGGCCATGTGCAGTTCTTTCAGAACGGACACAAGGTGATCGACACGCAATTGTGGACGGACGATTGGAAGCGCCTGGTTGCGCAGACCAAGTTCACGGCGTGGCCGGACTTCGCCACCTTCCGCGAAGGTCATATTTCCCTGCAGGGAACGGAAGACAAAGGCGAAACGCCGATTCGAATTTGGTTTCGCGATATCAAGATCAAGAAACTTTGAGCGCGTTGCACTGATTGCTTGGATAATTTGACGATCAACGACGGGGAAAGCAGTTGATGAATGCAAAAATATGGATGGCGTCTGCCGTGTTGGGTGTATTCGCGTGCGCAGCGGCCGTAGCGCAATCCTCGTCGAAAACCGGCGCGCAGCCTGTCGAAACCGTGGGCGTCGTGCACAATCCCTGCGCTGCATTACCGCCGGAGCCGGCAATCGTGCAGGCGTTCATGGCGCAGGTGGATCAAGCAAAAGCGCATCATCAATCGGAGCCGCAGGCAAGCGCCGAGGTAAACGCTGCGTCGAAGGCCTGGAACGACAAAAAAGCGCTGGAGGATTTCGGCAACCTGTGCCGCTACCGCGACGCCAACGCCGCACTCGCTCCGGCGACCTCGCATCGCGTGGTCTTTATGGGCGACTCGATTACCGAATTTTGGGGTGCTGGCGACCCGAAGCTTTTTACTAACGATGTTGTCAATCGCGGCATCAGCGGACAAACCACGTCGCAAATGGTGTTGCGCTTTCAGGCGGATGTGATCGATCTGCATCCGGCCATCGTGCATATTCTCGCCGGTACGAACGACATCGCGGGAAACACCGGTCCGACGTCGCTCGATGCGATCGAAAACAACATCGCGGCGATGGTGGATATGGCGCGCGCTCACCGTATTCGCGTCGTGCTCGCGGCGCTGACGCCGGTGGCGCGCTATCCGTGGCGACCGTCCGTGGATTCCATCCCAACGATCAAGGCGCTCAACGACTGGATCAAAACATACGCAGACAAAGAAGGGCTGACATACGTGGATTACTTCACGCCGCTTGATGACGGTCATCGCGGCTTCAAAGCGAAGCTTGCGAATGATGGCGTTCATCCTAATCCGGCCGGTTACGCCGTGATGAGCCGGCTCGCAAAAGCGGCGGTGGTTCAGGCGCAGTCCAAGACGCCGTAACGCCGTCGAAAAAGTCTAAACAAACGTGAAGACAACCCGCGGCGCTCGCGGGCACAAGATATGCATGTTCACTGCAAATGATGCAGTCGATCCGCAGGAACATAAATATGACAACGTCGCGTTTGGAGGACATCGCTCGGGAAGTGCTTTCATTCTCGCTATGGCTCGCCGCCGTGGTGTTGAACATGGCGTCCGTGCTGTGGCTGGGCTTTCAGGGCCTGAAATGGCTGCACGACGGGTATTGGACCAAGCAACCGCCGGTTATCGCCTGGATTCGCGATATGTGCCCGGGCGCGTGCTCCTTCGTGAACAACCCGCATTCCTGGTACGGCGCTGCGAAAGTCGCGCGCTTTCTTTCCGAAGTGCCCTCCGGCGTGGCCCTCGCATTGCTGGGCATCGCGCTCGGTGTGCTCAGTGTGTCAATTTCTGACCGTAGGCCGGTGGCGCCCAGCGTCACACGCGTACGCGCCAGGGCGTTCTGAGCGTCAATCGGCCGACGGGTCGAAACCTGTCGGCGTCATCGCCGCATTCTTTTACACTTGTCCGCCGACCCTCCATTTTCGGCAGGACAACACGCATGCAATCCGATCAGCAATTCGGCGAATACCGCGGTATCAAGTTCGAGCATGAGTACAACGGCGGCGCCGATTCCCGCAGCGGCGTCATTCAATTTCCGGATGATCCGTATCGCCATGTGGTCGCGGGCGGCGGCGCCGCGCATTGGGAAGAAGAAGCGAAACGTCTGATCGATCGCTACTTTCGTGAAATCGATGTGGAGCCGGACGACGACTCCGAAGCCTGATCGCCACGATGAGCTATGACCTATGGCATGGGTCAGGCAATCGGGCAATGTTTCCGTAGCATCATGCATCACCTTGCAACATCTCAGGTCTGACAATCCGTTGGGCGTGCACTCATTCGCGGAATGAGCGACGCGGCCGCCCATTTACCGCGATCCGAGGCAGATCATGGCGAATCGTTCTTTCGTAATGTCGGCATCACGTGTCGTTCCGTTCGTAGTGATGGGTTGCCTGGCGATGGCGATGTCGGTTGAAGCCGCCGACACGTTTCACGATGCGCCGAGTAGCGCATCGTCCGTGCCCAATCCGTATCACGGTCAAGCCGATGCGGTTCGCGCAGGTGGTCAGTTGTACGCGACGCGTTGCGCGAGTTGTCATGGCATTACGGGGCAGGGCAGCGGCAATATTCCCGATCTCGTGCACGGGCCTGCGCAACAGGCATCGGAAGGCGCGCTGTTCTGGTTTATCACCCAAGGTTCGGTGGCGAACGGCATGCCATCGTGGGCGAGTTTGCCGGAAAAGGATCGCTGGCAGATTGTTGCGTACGTCAAAGCGTTGCCGACTGTGAAGCCAGTCGCTGCTGCGCCTAGCGCCGGCATGCATTCGACGATCAACACACCGCCGCCGACGCCGCCCTTTACGGATTTCCGTTACGAAGCGCCGGGCAACGTACGCAAGATTACGCTCAACGATTTGCCGCCGCCGTATGCCACGCATTCCGCCAGTAATGGGCCGGAAATGACGTCGCGCCCCGAAGGCATGCTGCCGAAGGCGCCTGCGGGATTCAAAGTGAATCTCTACGCGGAAGGGCTCGACGAACCGCGCGTGATTCGCACGGCGCCGAATGGCGACATGTTTGTCGCCGAAAGCAGCGGCGGCCAGATTCGCATTTATCGCGGCATGACCGCCGATGGAAAGCCTCAACAGACTGCGGTGTTCGCCACGGGACTCGACCGGCCTTACGGCATTGCCTTTTATCCGTTGGGGCCGAATCCGCAATGGGTTTATATCGGCGACACCAATGCGGTGGTTCGATTCCCGTATCACGTCGGCGATTTGAAGGCGCAAGGACCCGCAGAACATATTGCCGATCTGCCGCACGGCGGCGGGCATTGGACGCGCGATCTTGCGTTTTCGCTCGACAATAAAACCTTATTTGTGGCGGTGGGTTCGGCTTCCAATGTCGATGATCCCGACACCACGCCCGGCGAGAAAAATCGCGCGAATATTCTCGCGTTCAATCCCGACGGTTCCAACCAACGCATCTATGCGTCGGGCATACGCAATCCGTCGGGCATTGCGGTTGATCCCGCGAACGGACAACTGTGGACCACCGTCAACGAGCGCGATGGCTTGGGCGACAATTTAGTGCCCGATTACATCACCTCCGTACGCGACGGCGGTTTTTACGGATGGCCGTGGTGGTATATGGGCGGCCATCAAGATCCGCGTCACGTTGGCAAGCATCCCGAGCTGAAAGATAAAGTGATTACGCCGGACGTAATTTTGCAGCCGCATAACGCTTCGCTGCAGATTACGTTTTACCAAGCCGATCATTTTCCCAAGGAATACGACGGCGATCTGTTCGCCGCCGAGCACGGTTCCTGGAACAAGGCGACGCGCGTGGGTTACGAGGTGATTCGTATTCCGCGTCATCACACCGGCAAAGCGAGCGGCGAATACGAGGACTTTCTAACCGGCTTCGTGTTGCCGGACGGACGCGCTTGGGGACGCCCGGTAAGCGTCGCCACGGCGCCGGATGGATCCTTGTTGGTCACCGATGACGGTTCCAATTCGATCTGGCGCGTGGATTACGTCGGGCACTAAGCGCGCCTTGGAAGCGCTGCGGCAAGCGAGCCGCAGCGCATCAGCGTAATATTCATTCCGTTGCCGCCGTCCATAACGGCTGCGTGGTGAGCATGTCGGCCGGGAGGCCAAGGTCATGTCACGGAAAGGATGGATCGTCCTGGGTGCCGTTTTAGGCGCAGCGTTGACGCTTGCATGGACGCGTTCAACCGCGCAGGCGCCCGTCAATGAAGCCTTTGTAGCGCGCATCGAACTTACCGGCCCGATTGGCCCGGCCGCTGCCGAATACGTGGACAACGCGATAAAGCGCGCGACCGACGATGGCGCGAAAGCCATCGTGTTGCAGTTGGATACGCCGGGCGGATTGTTGGAATCGATGCGCGACATCATCGCCGGCATTCTTGCGTCGAAGATTCCCGTATTGGGTTATGTCGCACCGAGCGGCGCACGCGCGGCATCGGCGGGTACGTACATTCTCTACGCGTGTCCCGTCGCCGCGATGGCGCCAGCTACGCATGTCGGTGCGGCTACACCAGTGACGATGGGTGGTACGACACCTATGCCGTCTCCGTTGGGCGGCGGTGCGCCTGCTTCCAGCAAGTCGAGCGACAAAGCGGTCGATCACGGTGCGGACGATGCAGAAACCAACAAAATCCTCAACGACGCCATCGCCACCATCCGGTCACTGGCGCAAATGCACGGACGCAATGCCGTCTGGGCGGAACAAGCCGTGCGCGGCGCGGCGACGTTGACGGCGAGCGAAGCGGTGCAGCAGCACGTCGTCGATTTTGTTGCGGTCGACACCGATGCTTTGCTCGCGCAAGCCGACGGTCGCAGCGTGCACGTGGACGGCGGTACGGTCACGCTCGCGTTGCGTGGACTTCGCGTTCGCGATTACCCGCCGGACGGACGCGCGCGCTTTCTCGGCATCATTACCAATCCGACCATCGCGTACGTGCTGCTGCTGGCGGGCATTTACGGTTTGATCCTGGAAGCGTTTCATCCGGGTTCGTTCTACCCGGGCGTCACGGGCGGTATTTGTCTGCTGATTGGTTTGTACGCGTTGCAATTGTTGCCAGTGAGTTATGCGGGATTGGCGCTGATGGCGCTGGGTGTCGCGCTATTGCTGGCGGAGGTTTTTATTCCGACCGCAGGCGTGCTGGGCATCGGCGGCGTGATCGCTTTTATGCTGGGTTCGATCATGCTCTTTCGCACCGGCGTACCGGGGTATGCGGTGAACCTTGGCGTGATCGCCGGCATCGGTTTTTGCGGCATCGTGATCTTGGCGATGTTGTTGCGACTGGTGATGCGCGCACGACGCGCGCGCGCCTTTAACGGCGACGATGAGATGCTGCAGGACACCGGCGAACTGCTGCAGGCGGTTGCGGCCGGCGGCGAAGGTTGGGCGCGGATCGGCGGCGAACGCTGGCGCGTGCAAAGCGCCATGGCGCTGCCTGCCGGCGCGCGTATTCAGGTGGTCGATCGTCAAGGATTGCTGTTGAAGGTATCGGCCATGCGTACAGGCGAAGGAGAGACTACATGATCGGTTTTGCGGGCGTTATCGTGATCTTCGTGATCGCGTTGCTGTCGTCGTCGATCAAGGTGTTGCCGGAATACCAGCGCGGCGTGGTGCTGACGCTTGGGCGTTACACAGGCACCAAAGGACCGGGGTTGGTCGTTTTGATTCCCATGGTGCAGCGGATGATTCGCGTGGATTTGCGCGTGACGGTGATGGACGTGCCGCCGCAGGATGTGATTTCGCACGACAACGTGTCGGTACGCGTCAACGCAGTGGTGTATTTCCGGGTGATGGAGCCGGATAAATCGGTATTGAAGGTGCAGGATTTTTACCAGGCCACCAGCCAACTGTCGCAAACGCGCTTGCGTTCGGTGCTTGGTCAGCACGAATTGGACGAAATTCTCTCGCAACGCGATTCCATCAATCACAGCCTGCAACAGATACTCGACGAAGCCACCGATCCGTGGGGCATCAAAATCACCAATGTCGAGATCAAGGATGTGGATCTCAACGAAACCATGGTGCGCGCCATTGCACGGCAAGCCGAGGCCGAACGCGAACGTCGCGCGAAAGTGATTCATGCCGACGGCGAGCTGCAAGCGTCGGAAAAACTGCGCGACGCGGCGGCCATGCTGGCGCAACAACCGCAAGCCTTGCAGCTACGTTATCTGCAAACGCTGGCGAGCATGTCCAACAGCGGGCAATCCAGCACGATCGTCTTTCCGTTGCCGCTGGATTTGCTCAAACCGTTGCTCGACAAGGGGTCATGACGCTTGTCAGGTGCGATGGATGACGCCGGAATCTGCCTTGAATTACATGGCAGGAGGATGATTTCTCTCGCACCACAGCGGTGCGGGAGGACATACGTCATGCAAGTCGCAAACAACGCACGTGGTTCGTTGGACAAATACATGCCATGGTTGCTAGGTCTGCTGACCGCTTGGCTGGCCGGCAAGATGTTGAAGCGTATGTTCTGGACGGCGTTCGGCATGTATTGGGCGATTCATGCGAGCGGAATGCATCTCTTTTAATCGCACTTAAGCAAAGAGGATTGTGCGATTGCGCTAGTGCGTTTATGTTGCGCGAGCTCAGAGACGGAGTTACGCGTGAAGCCTCGCACCCTCGACGAATGGTTGGATTATCAGCAACGCGTCCATGCCGTTGGCGTGGATTTGGGGTTGGACCGAGTGCGCGCCGTGTGGCAACGCATGGGCGCACCGGCCATCGCCAAACGGGTGATCACCGTCGGCGGCACCAACGGCAAAGGATCGACCGTCGCGTTCCTCGAATCCATGTTGGCGGCGGCGGGGCAGCGCGTGGGTTGCTACACCTCGCCGCATCTTATTCGCTACAACGAACGCATTCGCATCGCAGGCATCGACGCCGACGATGCGACCCTGGTCGACAGCTTCGAGCGCATCGAGTTGGCGCGCGCTGAAATTTCGCTGACGTATTTCGAGTTCGGTACGCTGGCGGCATTCGATTTGTTCGCACGCGCCGGTTTGGATGTGGCGGTGTTGGAGGTGGGCCTGGGTGGTCGCCTCGATGCCGTCAACATCATCGATGCGAATGCGACGATCATCACCAGCGTCGACCTGGATCATGTGGAATGGCTGGGACCGGATCGCGACAGCATTGGTCGCGAAAAAGCGGGCATCGCGCGTCGCGATCGACCGACCATCGTGGGCGAAACCGATCCGCCAAAAGGATTGTTGGACGCGCTGACAGCGCAGGGCGCGCATATCGAGCGCGCAGGGCGCGATTTTTACGTCGAGCGCGAGGCGCGCCGCTGGCGTTGGCATCATCGCGACGGGACCGTGCTTGATCTGCCCGCGCCGGAGTTGGCGGCGCCGGTGCAATATGCGAATGCATCCGCGGCGATTGCCGTCTTGCATGCGTTGCACGCGGTCAATGCAGTGGAATTGCAGCGCATCGCCGCGCTGGGCATGCAGTTTCCGCGGGCGCCGGCGCGCCTGCAGTCGCTGGGTGGCGATCCGTTGCTGATCGTCGATGTCGGCCATAACCCGCAGGCCGCGCGAGCACTGGCGGAATGGCTCGATGCGCAGCCTGGTGGTCGCGTTCATGCGGTCTATGGCGCGCTGTCGGATAAGGATGTCGGCGGCGTGATGACGGCGTTGGGGACACGCATCGCGCAGTGGCACTTGGCGAGTCTGGATGGCGATACGCCGCGCGGGCTTCCGGCTTCGGTGCTGGCCGGCGTGTTGCACCAGGTTTTGCCGCGCGCCAGCTACGACACGCACGATTCGGTGCATCAGGCGCTGGTCGCCGCGCGCACCACGGCACGGCGCGGAGAGAGGATTCTTGCGTTCGGTTCGTTTTTCGTGGCGGCGGCCGTCTTGACCGAAGCAGGCCGTTAAAGCCGACGATGGAACAGAACATCCCTGCGCCAGGGGCGGGTATAATCCGCCGGGTCACGCATAAGCTGTTTGTCTGGAGTCCATCTTGAACACACGCCTATTGGGAGCCGCCGTACTCGTTGCGCTGGCCATCCTGTTCGTGCCGATGTTCTTCTCAAGCAAGGTGCCGTCTACCTCGACCGATCAATCGGTAAGTCTGGCTATTCCCCCGGCGCCCGATCGCGATTTGCAAACCAAGACGGTCAGTCTTTCCGGCCAAGGCGCAGCCCCGGCATCCAGTGTGGCGCCTGCGACCACCTCGGCGCCCAGCGCGCAGGGTATGACGCCGGTAAACCTGACTAGTAGCGCGACGCAGCCGGCAGGCAACAGTTCTGCGGCGCCGGTCATTCCGACGCCAGAGCAGCCGGCGATTCCGGCCACGCCGCCCAGGTCCGTGGCGACCACGAGTCGTCCCGCCATCGCACCGCCGACGCAGCAACCCGCAGCGCCGGTGGTTCCAAGCACGCCGCCGGCCACGGCCGCGCAGGGTATCTATTCGGTCAATCTCAGCGCCTATGCGGCCCCGGGAGCCAACCGTCTGATGCAGAAGGTGCGCGCGCTGGGCTATCCGGTAAGCAGCGAGCCGATTCAACGCGCCGGCAAAACGCTGACATTGGTCAGCGCGGGACCGTTCGAAACGCGCGCACAGGCCGAGACCGCGCGGTTAAAGATTGCTCAGACCGTGCCTGGCATTCCAGCCCGTCTGGAAAGCGGCGCCAACACGCCGCAGGGCGATGCGCCGGCCCCGGCGGCAGGCGCTCCGGTCCGTGCTGGCGGTTGGGCCGTGCAGGTGGCGGCGATGGGTAGCCAATCCGATGCCGTGGCTTTGCGCGACAAGCTGCGCGCCAACGGCTTCGACGGTTTCGTTGACACGGTCAATGCCGGGGGCAAGCAGTTGTGGCGCGTTCGCGCCGGCCCGCAGACCCAGCGCAGCGATGCGGTGTCGCTGCGCGATCAGATCAAGGCCAAGCTGGGCCTGGACGGCAATGTCGTCAGCGCCAAATGAACAACGTTAACGGGCCGGACACGCCGCCATGAACGTGATCGACCTCATCATCATCGCGGTGCTGGCACTTTCGGTCCTTGTAGGTTTGTGGCGCGGCCTCATATCGGAGGTGCTGGCCCTGGTCACCTGGATCGCCGCCTTTTGGGTGGCGTGGACGTACGGTCCGGCGGTGTCGGCGCATTTCGAACATTCCATCGAGATGCCGGTATTGCGGATTTTGGTGGGCTACGGCCTATGTTTTATCGCCGTGCTGATCGTCGGCGCCCTGGCGCGATTTGCGCTGGGGACGTTGGTGGACAGCACGGGACTGGGCGGCACGGATCGCCTGCTTGGGATGATTTTCGGTTTCGCGCGCGGCGTGCTGCTCGTAACGCTGGCGGTGTTTCTAGGCAATTTGACGGCGTTGGCGCACGAGCCGATGTGGCAACAATCGACTTTGCTGCCGCAGTTCCAAAACATGGCGACGTGGTTGGAACACGACATGCCGCCGAGCGTCCGCGAGCATTTGCGTCCGGAGAATCTCTCCGCGCATCTGCCCACTGTGCTGCCAGGTCATACGCCTGCGCACAGCTCCACTTCTCCGGCTGCAGCTTCGAGCGCGGCCGATACAACGCATCACACTAACGGGTAGCAACACCATGTGCGGAATCATTGGCATAGTCGGTACCACCGAGGTGGCATCGGCGCTCTATGACGGCCTCACCGTCTTGCAGCATCGCGGGCAGGACGCCGCCGGCATCGCCACCGTGGACGGTGCGCGCTTGCGGCTGCACAAGGAAAACGGACTCGTGCGCGACGTCTTCAATCAGGCGTCGATGAGCCGGCTGCGCGGCCGCGTCGGCATCGGTCATTGCCGTTACCCGACGGCGGGTTCGGAAGGCTCCACCGAAGCGCAGCCGTTCTACGTGAACTCGCCGTATGGCATCGCTTTCGCGCACAACGGCAATCTGGTGAACACCGAAACGCTGCGGCGCGAGATGTTCGAAGACGATCGTCGCCACATCAACACCGATTCGGACTCCGAAGTGCTGCTCAACGTGCTCGCGCACGAGCTGCAGATTCAGGACCGCATGGCGTTGACGCCGGATCACATCTTTAAAGCCGTAGCAGGCATGCACGCGCGTGCGCGTGGCGGTTATGCGTGCCTCGCGCTGCTGCTGGGTTACGGCTTGCTGGGTTTCCGCGATCCGAACGGCATCCGTCCGCTGGTGCTGGGCGAGCGCGTCACGGCTGAAGGGCGCGAATACGCGCTGGCGTCCGAATCGGTCGCGCTGGACGTGCTGGGCTTCAAGCGTCTGCGCGATGTGGCGCCGGGCGAAGCGGTGTTCATCACCAACGACGGCCAGCTGCATTCCCGCATGTGCGCGGATGGCGCGACGCATGCGCCGTGCATTTTCGAATACGTGTATCTGGCGCGTCCTGATTCGATGATCGAGAACGTGTCCGTGTACAAAGCGCGTTTGCGCATGGGCCAAAAACTCGCCGAGAAGATTTTGCGCGAGCGTCCGGATCATGGCATCGATGCGGTGATTCCGATTCCCGACACCGCGCGCACCGCGGCCAGCGCGTTGGCCGAAATGCTGGGCGTGCCGTTCCGCGAAGGCTTTGTAAAGAATCGCTATATCGGCCGCACCTTCATCATGCCGGGGCAGGGCGAGCGCGTGAAATCCGTGCGCCGCAAACTCAATCCGGTGGAGCTGGAATTCCGCAAAAAGAACGTGCTGCTGGTGGACGACTCCATCGTGCGCGGCACGACTTCGCGTCAGATCATTCAGATGGCGCGCGATGCGGGCGCCAAGAACGTGTACTTCGCCTCGGCCGCGCCGCCGGTGCGTTATCCGAACGTCTACGGCATCGATATGCCTGCGGCATCCGAACTGGTGGCTGCGGGCCACACCGTTCCCGAAGTGGAAAAGATGCTCGGCGCCGATTGGTTGATCTACCAGGATCTGCAAGATCTGATCTGGGCCGTGCAGGACGGCAACGAAAGCTTGAAGCACTTCGATACCTCGTGCTTCTCCGGCGAATACATCACCGGTCTGGATCAGCAATATCTGCAGCAGATCGAAATGCTGCGTTCGGACGACGCCAAGGCTGCACGCCGCAGCGCGTGACGGCAGCGATCCTTCTCTCGAAAGGGGGAAGGATCGAACACACATGTCCGATCTCCACGCCGCCGCCAAGCAGTGTCTCGACGCAACCGATCCGGCGGAAAAACTTCGCCTTACGCAGGCGGCGTGGCAAGCGTTGATATCCGGCGCGTTGCGCGCCGATGCGGCATCGCCGCCGCCTGAACCCATTACTGCGCCCGGACGACCATTGCGTCCGGCGCTGGTTCCGCAACGTCAGGTTCCACATCGCGGTTTAGGCACGCCCGAAGGGCGCGCCGCGCTTGTGCACGCGGTGGCGCATATCGAATTCAACGCCATCAATCTGGCGTGGGATGCGGTGTATCGCTTTCGCGGCATGCCCGACGACTATTACCGCGATTGGGCGAGTTGCGCGCACGACGAAGCGCGTCATTTCGCGCTGTTGTCAGAGCGGCTCACGCAATTGGGTTATGCCTACGGCGACTTCGACGCGCACAACGGTTTGTGGGAAATGGCCGAGAAAACCGCGCACCACGATACCGCCCGCATGGCCTTGGTGCCGCGTGTCTTGGAAGCGCGCGGCCTCGACGTCACGCCCGGCATGATCGAGCGCCTGCGCGGCGTCGGCGATGAAAGCACGATAGCGATACTGGAAGTGATCCTGCGCGAAGAAGTCGCGCATGTCGCCGCCGGCACGCGCTGGTTTCAGTGGTGCTGCGAGCGCGATGGCCTGGACCCGCGCGAAACGTTTCTGGATTTCGTGCGCGATTACATGGGGCGCAATTTGCGCGGCCCCTTCAATCGGCCTGCGCGCTTGCGCGCAGGCTTCGACGATGTCGAACTCGATCGACTGACGGCGTTGGCCCTGGCGCCTTAAGGCTTGCGGAACTTGTAAATAAACTTGTCCGTCTTGCCTTTGATGGCCTTGTCGAAGATCGCAAGCTTGTGATCGTCCGACGCATTGCGCAGCACATCGCTTTCGCCTGCGAATTCAAAGCCTGCCGCGGTGACTTCGGTCTTTACCGTTGCCGGATCGATTCGATGCAACGTATTCGTCTGCGACGCACCCGTTCCTGCTGCGGCAGCGTGGTCGAGAACGACATAAAGGCCGCCAGGCTTGATCGCGTTGTAGATCGCCTTGTTGACCTTCGCCATATCTGGCGATCCCATCATGGGGTTGTGCAAGTCGTGATAGTTCTGCGACGTCCAGATTATGTCTACGTCTTTGGGCAACTGCATGGAAGCGATGGGCTGAACCAGAATCACGACATTGGCGTAGTCCTTAGTGCCGGCAAAACTGCGCACGGCTTTCAAACGTTGCGGTACGACTTTGTCCATCTCCGTGGGTTGCAGCGCATACACCACGCCTTTGGGACCGACGATCTTGCTGAAGATGCGCGTGTAGTAGCCCGAGCCCGGCATAAGGTCCACCACTTTGTCGCCGGGTTTGATGCCGGAAAACGCCATGACTTCGGCGGGCTTGCGATTGGCGTCTTGCGCTTTTTCATCGGCGGGACGCGCGGAATCCGCGACCGCAGCAGTGATATAGGCAGGCACGTCTTGCGCGGCGACGTTCACCGGCGACGCGGCGAGCATCGTGCATGTCAAAGCGGCGAGGAGCAAAGCTTGGGTCTTCATCGATGGTTCTCCCATGGGGGAAACGGTGACCATCTACCTCAATACACGTAGTTGATGGCGATGGCGGGCGTTACGGTGCCGACAGCGTTGTGCCCACCAAAGATAATACGCGTGCCAAGCAATACGCCGATAGCCGGGGTCCAGCTGTATTCGATCGCCGGCGCAACGCCGAACGACGAGCTGGTGCCGGAATTCACGTGAATGTTTTGCGGAAACGGCAGATTGATCGGATCGACAAAATCCAGGCCTGTGACGCGCGTATTGCCGTTGTGGTTATAGACGAGGTCGGTTGCCAGCACCCATCGCTCGGTAAGGCTGTATTCGAAGGCGAGATCGGCTTCGAATTCGTTGCCAGGCTGGACATTACCGCGGAATGCGTTGTCCGTGCCGTACACGCTTACGCCTTTGACATGCGCATGTTGCGAAAAGGATTCGGACACGTCGAAGCGTGTGCGAAGAATGCGGCCGTTCGGCAACCAGAAATACATCTGCGAGTTGACGGCGACCGTCGTGCTGTATGCGCCGCTGCCCAAGCCATCGCTGGGTCGGTTACCAAGTTGATCGTATTTGCCCGTGGGCAGCGTTTCTTGCAATTGAATCGCCGTGGTCGGCATCCAGCTGCCTGGCTGAAACTCGGTAAGCCGATATTGCGCTTGCACGGTGATATCGCCGACGCCGACGCCGGAACTGTTCGGGCCGTTGCTGACTTTGTTGTAACCGAAAACGGGGATCACACCCACGGACAGTCGATTGACGAGTCCGTAAAGAATGTACGTGCGCGAGCCGAAGCTGTCGTTGTGCGGGCTGCGGATATCGTAGAGGTAGGGTTCGAACAGAAAATGTCCGGGCGGCAACGTTTCGGCGGAATTGGCGAGCATCGGGCCGGTCCACCACGCATCGCTCATCGGCTGTTGCGTGGAAGGAGCGGGCGGCAGCGCCGGCTCTGATTGCGCGTATACGGGGAGTGGCTGAGTCAGGCAGCCAAATACGCACAATAGGGAGAAGAGACCGGCGCGCCGCCTCGCATTCATGAATCCGTCCGTATCCGATGAGCCACAACATGTCGCAAGCGTCGGCGATGCGCAGGATTTGCGCTTCCCGAAAATTGCGCAGGAGCATGGTTGGGCGTTGTTCCCATGTGCAGAGGGTTGCCGCGAAGCGAGTTTGGCCAGAGCGATGTCATAAACGTTGCCTCCTGGCGGTTTGGCCGCGTGGGGCGTAAATTAAGCCCGCGAGTGGTTTGCAGAAATAACCACTTTGTCACACTTAGATATGACCACTTTGGGGCATGGCATGAAGCGATTACCCGCGGGCTTTCTACCCTCCGTCGCGCTCGATACCGGCAGCGATGTGCCGATGTACGACCAGTTATCCGAGTGGTTTCGTCGCGCCATCATCGACGGGCGATTGCGTCCCGGTCAGCGCGTGCCTTCAACACGCAGTTTGGCGAAAGAGCTCGATATCTCGCGCATTCCGGTGCTGAGCGCTTACGAGCAATTGTTTGCCGAAGGCTATTTGGAAACCTTCATCGGCGCCGGTACGTGTGTGGCGCGGGCGATTCCCGACGAAGTGCTTAAACCGGCGAACGCAGCGGAATACGCGTCGCCCAAACATGCTTCGCAAAGCGCGCCACGAAAAGTGGCGCAACGCGTCGACGGCTTGCGCACGCCGCCGCAAACATGGGCTAACAACCAGGGCGCGTTTCGCGTGGGATTGCCGGCGATCGATCATTTTCCGATCACGTCATGGTCCAAATTTATCAACCGGCACGCACGCAGGCCGCCGATCGAACAAATGGTGTACGGCGATCCGATGGGACATCTCCCGTTGCGCGAAGCCATCGCCGAATATCTCGGCACCGTGCGCACCGTGCGCTGCGATGCGTCGCAGATTCTGATCACCACCGGTTCGCAGCAAGGTTTGCAAATTTGCGCGCATGCATTGGTCGAGCCGAACGATCCGGTATGGATGGAAGACCCGGGCTATCCCGGCGTGCGGCAGGCTTTTCGCACGGTCGGCGCGGATATCGTTCCCGTTCCCGTCGACGAAGAAGGTTTGAATGTCGACGAAGGCATCCGTCGAAACAGTCACGCGCGCGCTGTCTATATTTCGCCCTCGCATCAATTTCCGCTGGGCATGACCATGAGCGCCGCACGGCGCTTGCAACTGTTGAACTGGGCGGCGCGTACCGGCGCGTGGATCATCGAAGACGACTACGACAGCGAATATCGTTTCGGCGGTCGTCCCCTGGCATCGCTGCAAGGCATGGATACCGACGATCGCGTGATCTACGTTGGCACGTTCAGCAAAGTGATGTTTCCCGCCTTGCGCGTGGGATATATCGTCGTTCCGAAAGACCTCGTTCCCGCATTCGCCGCGGTCCGCGATGCATTCGATACGTTCTCGTCCACGCTGTATCAGGCCGCGCTCGCCGACTTTATTCGCGAAGGTCAATTCGCGCGCCATATCCGCCGCATGCGCATGCTTTATCTCGAACGACGTACGGCGTTGCTGGAAGCGATCGATCAATACGCGGACAACCGTCTCGAAGTGGTCGGCACGCACGCTGGCATGCAGCTCGCCGCGCTGCTGCCGCCGGGCGTGGACGACGTAGCGCTGTCGATCAAGGTCGCGAAGAAAGGCGTTTCCGCGCGGCCGCTATCCCTCTGCTACGCGGAGCCACCGAAGCGGGGCGGGGTGATTCTGGGCTACTCCGGCGCGAACGTTCACGAGATTCGCGAGGGCACGCGCAAGCTCGTGGCCTGTCTATAACGCGCTCAATGCCGATTTGGGCCAACAAAAAAGCCGGCGCAAGGCCGGCTTTCTCTAAAAACATTGGTCGGGGTGACATGATTCGAACATGCGACTTCTACGTCCCGAACGTAGCGCTCTACCAGGCTGAGCTACACCCCGTGGGAGCCGCGCATTTTAACGGGCCCGAATGACCTTGGCAACAGGTGCAGTGGCAGGCCGGTGGAAATCGTGATGGCCGGAAAGCTAAGCAGGCGGATGCATCTGTTAATCTAATGGGCTGCCGTTACGCGGCTTTTTCCATCGTTAGCGGAGGATTCCATGGCGCTTACCCAGGCCCGCACCATGCCCGGCGTGCTCGAGCTGTTGCCGCTCGACCAGATTGCCTTTCAACGCATGCTCGACGTGATCCGTCGCAATTACGAGCGCTTCGGTTTCCTGCCGGTGGAAACGCCGGTGATGGAGTACTCGGACGTGCTGCTGACCAAGACCGGCGGCGAGACGGAACGGCAAGTGTATTTCGTGCAATCCACCGGCGCGCTGGAGCAAGGGGAGAAGCCCGAGCTGGCCCTGCGCTTCGACCTCACCGTGCCGCTCGCCCGTTACGTGGCCGAGCACGAGCACGATCTGAGCTTCCCGTTTCGCCGTTACCAGATGCAGCGCGTCTACCGCGGCGAGCGCGCGCAACGCGGTCGCTTCCGCGAGTTCTACCAGTGCGACATCGATGTGATCGGCAAGGACAGCCTGTCGGTGCGCTACGACGCCGAGCTACCCGCCGTGATCTACAGCGTGTTTCGCGAGCTGAACATCGGCGCGTTCACCATTCAATTGAACAACCGGAAACTGATGCGCGGTTTTTTCGAAAGCCTGGGCGTCGCCGATCCGGAGCAACAGACGCTGGTGCTGCGCGAGGTGGACAAGCTGGATAAGCGTGGCGCCGACTATGTGCGTGACACGCTCACAGGCGCAGCGTTCGGCCTTAGTGCGGACGTGGCGCAAAAGATTCTCGACTTCGTGCAGGTGCGTTCTACGTCGCTGCAGGACGCGCTCGCCAAGCTCGACGCCCTTGGCGCTGGTCCGGAAATCATGGAGCAGGGCCGCGCCGAGCTGAAAGAAGTGCTGGGCCTGATCCACGATTTCGGCGTCCCGGAAACGCACTACGCGCTCAATCTGTCGATCGCGCGCGGCCTGGACTACTACACCGGCACCGTCTACGAAACCACGCTCAACGATCATCCGCAGATCGGCTCGATCTGTTCCGGCGGTCGTTACGAAAACCTGGCGGGCCAGTACACCAAGTCCCATCTGCCTGGCGTGGGCATTTCTATCGGTTTGACGCGCTTGTATTGGCAGCTGCGTGACGCGGGTTTGATCAATACCGCGCACAGCACGGTGGACGTGCTTGTCACGCAGATGGACGCCGCACAGATGCCGGCCTATCTCACGCTGGCGAGCGAGCTGCGTTCGGCCGGCATCGCCACCGAAGTAGTGCTGGAAGGCGGCAAGCTGGGCAAGCAATTCAAGTACGCCGACCGCGCCGGCATTCGCTTTGTGATCGTGCTGGGCGAAGACGAATTGGCGAAGGGCGTGGTCACTGTGAAAGATCTGCGTCGCGAAGATCAATTCGAAGTCGCGCGCACCGAGTTGATCAAAACGCTGCGCGTCGAGCTGGCGCAAGCAGAAGTAGGCGGCTAAGCCGCGAACGCACAAAACACCACGCACGGTTGTTTCCCCGCATCCGTGCGAACGACAACACGACTTGCCCATTCGGGCGCGGAGCATGCATGACCGCTAACTCGATTTTGCTGGATGGCAACAGCCTCAGCCGTCAACAACTTATCGCCGTGGCGCGCCGCGGTTACGGCGTACGGCTCGATGCCGAACAACTGAAGCGCGTTCAGCGCGCCGCGGATTTCCTGGCCGAGAAAGTAAGCTGCGGCGAGCCCACTTACGGTGTCACCACCGGCTTCGGCAGCAATGCTGATAAGTTGCTTGGCGCGTACCGCTTGCGCGACAAACTGCCTGGCGGCAATCCGCACAAGCCGGAAGGCACCTTGCTGGAAGAGTTGCAGCACAATCTCATCACCACGCACGCTGTGTGCGTAGGCAAACCGTTCTCCGCCGAAGTCGTGCGCGCGATGCTGGTGATCCGCATCAATACGTTGATGCGCGGCCACTCCGGTATTCGCGTCGAAACGCTGGAGGCGTTGACGGCGCTACTCAATCACGACGTGATTCCCGTGGTGCCGGAAAAAGGTTCGGTGGGCGCGAGCGGCGATCTCGCGCCCCTGTCGCATCTGGCGATCGTGCTGCTCGGCGGTGGCGAAGCGTTCTATAAGGGCGAGCGCTTGCCGGGTGCGGAAGCCTTGAAGCGCGCTGGCCTGCAACCGATTCGTCTTTCCTTCAAGGAAGGTTTGGCGCTCAATAACGGCACCGCGCAGATGTTGGCGACGGCGGTGCTGGCGCTGGATACGCTGGAATACTTGCTGGATGTCGCCGATCTCGCGGCGTCGATGACGTTGGATGCGTTCGCAGGCCGCAGCGGGGCGCTTCGACCGGAAGTGCATGCGCTGCGTCCGCATCCCGGCCAGGTGCAGGCTGCCGATCACGTGCGCGATCTGTTGTCCGGTTCCACGCTGGTCGATATTCCGTATCACCTTGTGCCACGTTTCCGTCCGTGGTCGGTCGAGGCGTGGAGCACCCCGCAAGATCAGGCGCTCAGTTTCGACATCGGTTGGGATTGGGTTCCCGCCGATCAGCGCCACGGCCGCGAAGCGTTCTATAACCGCTTTTTGCCGTTCAAGGGCGGCAAGAAACATCAGCCGCAAGATGCCTATTGTTTGCGGTGCATGCCGCAGGTGCATGGCGCCGTGCGCGATGCGTGGGCGCAGGCGTGCCGCGTGATCGATATCGAATTGAATGCGGTTACCGACAATCCGCTGATCTTCCCCGACAACAACGACGCGACGCATATCGAAGAGCAAGTCATCTCGGCCGGCCATTTCCACGGTATGCCGCTGGCGTTGTCGATGAGCTACGTCAAGGCCGCCATTCCGGTGTTGGCGTCGATTTCCGAGCGTCGCCTCAACAAATTGGTCGATCCCGCCACCAGCGACGGCCTGCCAGCCTTTCTTACCGGCAATGAAGACGGCACCGATTCGGGTTTCATGATCGTGCAGTACACCGCAGCGGCCTTGGTCAACGATCTTGCCACGCGTGCGCATCCGGCTAGCGTGTATTCCGTGCCGACCAGCGCGAATGCGGAAGATCACGTCTCGATGGGCGCGAACGAAGCGCGTCATGTGCTGGAAATGACGGAAGACTTGAGTCATGTGCTGGCGCTGGAGCTTTACACCGCTGCGCAGGCGTTGGATTATCGCCAGGAGATGCTCAACGCCGCGCGACGCCTCGCTGCACGTGGCGACTGGCAGGCGCTGGCTTCGAAGATCTCCAACGCGCCGCGCGAAGATCACCCGCATTACGCACAGTTTGTCGAAGAGGTAAAGCAACTCACGGCCGCGTTGGCGGAAGTGGGCGATTTCCATGCGGGCACATCGGTGCGTAAGGCGTACGAATCCTTGCGTGAACGAATCAGCTTTATGCATCGCGACCGTGCGATGGATGGCGATGTGCGCTCGGTGTGCGAATGGGTGCAGCAACGCGCGCTCGCGAACGGCTAAACGTTCTCGCTCGTCGTCTGGGGCGCGCGCAATAACTGGCGTGCGCCCCAGGCGAGCCAAAGCAATATCGATACGATCAGCAGCTTCTGCATGAGCCCATGCGGAAGCGCGGGCATAAAAGCTTGCAGCCACATAACGCACGTGGCCAGCCAGGCAAGCGCCCATCCAGCGCGGCGGCTTGCGCTCAGGCGCGAATCGCTCCGCCAGCGACTCGATAGCAACAACATGCCGAAACTCAACGCGAGAAAGGTCGCTTGCGCGGCGAGTCCGTGAATCAGCGCAGCCAGATTTTCGTAGACGCTGCCTTTGAACAACTCCGTCGCCGCGACCACGGGTAGCAACAACCCTGATGCGGCAAACAGCAGGGAAGCCAGCACACTGCGCTGTGCGGTCGATGTCGCCCCATACGCGCCCAGCGCAAAGGCGAGCAGGGCAACACCCATGACGTCATACGCGGTACGCACGTAGAACCCGCCGGGGCCGGTGAGATAGATGCTCAGCGGTACCGCGATGGGGTCAAGGTCTGTGCGCCAGAACTGCGCGCCGCCGCAAACCACCGTGAAGACGACGACTGCGCTGAGCATCAGTCCGGCTGCGGGGCGCACGGCAAGGTTTGGAAGTGCTTGAGTCATAGGTGTTTTGATCCGCGCGTTGTCAAGAATTTGCGGTACGGCCGCGCATGATACGGAGGCTGAACCCTTCGTGCAGGTGCCTCAGGTCACATCCAGGCGAACGGGTTGCGCGACTGCGGGCGGGCCACTACAATGCGATCCACTGTGTTAATGCGTTAGTACATTATGAAGCGCCGATCGATCGACCCGGAAATGCCGGATGAGTCCGCCAAGCTCAGTCTCTGCCGCGCCTTGCTCTCGTTGAAGAATGCGGAAGAGATGGACGCCTTTCTCAACGATTTGTGCACGCCCGCCGAGCTCGAGGTGCTGGTAGATCGCTGGCGCGTGGTGCCTTATCTGCTGGAAGGCGTGTCGTACCGCGAAATTCACGACCGCACTGCCGTCAGCATCACCACCATCGGGCGCGTGGCGCGCTATTTGAATCAGGGCAGCGGCGGCTACCTCGCGGCGGCGGCACGTGCTTCGCGCGCTCGCGCGACGGCGAAAAGGACACGCGCATGAAACCGAGGGACCGACTACGTATCGCCATGCAGAAATCCGGCCGGCTCACCGAGCCGGCGTTGGAGCTGCTCAATCGCTGCGGCCTTACCTTTCGTCAGAGTCGGGACAAGCTGTTCTGCTTCGGCGAAGGCGAACCGGTAGACCTCTTGCTGGTACGCGACGACGATATTCCCGGCTTGATCGCGCAAGGTGTTTGCGACCTCGGCATCGTCGGGCGCAATGTGCTGAACGAGTTCAAAGGAATGGCAGGTGAGGGCGCCGCGGCACTGACCGAGTTGCGTCCGCTCGGTTTCGGGCGTTGCCGCCTGTCGATGGCGGTGCCGCAGGAGATGGATTATCGCGACGCGACGGATCTCGCCGGTTTGCGCATCGCCACGTCGTATCCCGGTTTGCTCGGTAACTGGCTGCGCGAAAAGGGTGTCGACGCCAAGGTCGTGACGTTGGCGGGTTCGGTGGAAATCGCGCCCAAGCTCGGTACCGCCGACGTGATCTGCGATCTGGTACAAAGCGGCGGCACGCTTGTCGCCAACCAATTGCGCGAAACCGATGTGCTGCTGCAGAGCGAAGCTGTGTTGGCCGGCCCCGAGGCGCTTCCCACGGACGAGCGTGGCGACATGATCGATCTTCTGCTCAAGCGCTTGGACGGTGTAATCCAAGTGCGCGAATCGCGCTTGCTGTTGCTGCAAACCTCAGTGACGTCGCTCGACGCCGTTACGCGCTTGTTGCCCGGCGGTCCGCAACCGACCTTGCTGCCGGTGGCCGGGCAGCCCGATCAACTCATGTTGCAGGCGCTGTGCGCGGGCGAAGTGAGTTGGCGGCAGCTGGAGGAAATCAAGAAGGCTGGCGCACGCGAAATGTTTGTGCTTCCGGTCGAGAAAATGCTTGCCTGAGACGCGTCGAATGAAACGGATCACCTGGAATACGCTGAGCGAAACCGAGCGCAATGCCGCACTGGCGCGACCCGCGCAATCGCGTGCGGACGAATTGCGCCGCGGCGTCGAAGGAATCATCAACGAAGTACGCAACAAGGGCGATGCGGCCTTGCGCGAACTTTCCGCCCGTTACGACCGTTGCGCGTTGGATGTGCTCGAAGTCGGCGAAGCGGAATTTTCCGCAGCGGAAGCGAAACTGGCGCCGGAGTTGAAAGCGGCGATTCGAGAAGCTGCGGGCCGTATCGAAGCCTTCCACACGGCTGCTGCGCCACAACCCATTGGCGTGAACACCGCCGTGGGCGTGCGCGTGGAGCGCGTATTGCGACCGATTCAACGCGTCGGTCTATACGTGCCGGCCGGCAGCGCGCCGTTGCCTTCTACCGCCCTGATGTTGGGGGTTCCTGCGCGTATTGCAGGTTGCCGTGAAGTGGTGCTGTGTTCGCCCGCGCGTGCAGATGGCACTTGCGATGAAGCGGTGCTGTTTGCGGCGTGCACGGTAGGCGTACATCGCGTGTTCAAGCTCGGCGGCGCGCAAGCGATTGCCGCGATGGCGTACGGTACCGAAAGCGTGCCGCGTTGCGACAAGTTGTTCGGGCCGGGCAATGCATGGGTGACGGAAGCAAAGCTGCAGATTTCCTCCGACCCGAACGGCGCCGCCATCGATATGCCTGCCGGTCCCTCGGAGGTCTTGGTGATTGCCGATGCGCAGGCCAATCCCGCGTTCGTCGCTGCGGACTTGCTCTCGCAAGCCGAACACGGGCCGGATTCGCAAGTCGTGTTGGTGAGTTCTTCTACCAGTTTGCTCGATCGCGTGGCGGACGAAGTGGCGCGACAATGCGCGCAATTGCCGCGCGAGGCCATCGCCGAGCAGGCGCTTGCGCAGAGCCGCCTGATCGAAGTGGAATCGCTAGCGCAAGCCGTGCAAGTCAGCAATCGCTATGCGCCGGAGCACTTGATTCTTCAAGTAACGGGCGCGCGTGATCTGGTGGCGGATATCGAAAGTGCGGGCTCGATCTTTGTCGGCGCGTGGACGCCGGAATCGGTCGGCGATTACTGCAGCGGCAGCAACCATGTGCTACCGACGTATGGGTATGCGCGAAGCTACAGTGGCGTGTCCGTGGCGAGTTTTCAAAAGCAGATTACGGTGCAGGAGCTGGACCCCAATGGCTTGCGGGCGATCGGCCCGTGTACTGCGACGCTGGCGGCTGCCGAGCAGCTTGAGGCGCATCGTCGAGCGGTGACGCTTCGTTTGGCGGCGTTGGGAGTGCGTCTATGAGTGTGTTGGATTTGGCGCGCCCCGAAATACGCGTTTTGCAGCCGTATTCCTCCGCGCGCATGGAAGCGGGCGGCGGACAGATTATGCTCAACGCGAACGAATCGGCGTGGGAGCCGGTCGGCGACGCCGGGCTCGGATGCAACCGTTATCCAGACCCGCAACCGAGCGCCTTGTTGCAATCGCTGGCGACGCTCTATGGCGTGCGTCCCGATCAATTGTTCGTCGGTCGTGGCAGCGACGAAGCGATCGATCTGCTGGTGCGCGCGTTTTGCCGCGCAGGGCAAGACGCCATCGTGATTCAGCCGCCGACATTCGGTATGTATGCCGTCTGCGCGCGCATCCAGAATGCGGCCGTGATCGAAGTGCCGTTGGCGGCGGATTTCAGCGTGGACGTGCCGGCATTGTTGTCGGCAATCACGCCAGCGGTGAAGCTGATGTTTCTTTGCACGCCGAATAACCCGAGTGGCAAGTCTATTCCGCGCACGGATATCGAGCGTGTTGCGCAAGCAATCGCTGGCAAAGCGTTGCTTGTGGTGGATGAGGCGTATATCGAATTTTCCGATCAACCCAGTGCCATCGATTTGATCGAGCGGTATGAGCATGTGGCGGTGCTGCGCACGTTGTCCAAGGCCTGGGCGCTGGCTGGTGCTCGTATCGGCAGTTTGCTGGCTCATGCGGATGTGATCGCGCTGATCAGGCGAATCATGCCACCGTATCCATTACCGACGCCTTGCGTGGCGGCGGCGTTGGCGGCGCTATCGTCGTCCGGTCAAGACGCGGCGCGCGAACACATTGCGCTGGTCCGCGAGCAGCGTGCAGTGATGCGCAATGCATTGACAAAATTGCCGGGCGTACGAGAAGTGCTCCCCTCGGATGCCAACTTTCTCGCCGTGCGTTTCGATCAGGCCGGAACGATTTATCACCAATTATTGCAAGCAGGCATCGTCGTGCGCGATGTTCGCCGCTATCCGAAATTAGAGGATGCACTGCGCATTACGATCGGTACGCCGGAAGAAAATGCGCGAGTAATTGAGGTCATTAAATGAGTCGCAAGTTGCTTTTTGTCGATCGCGACGGATGTTTGATTGAAGAACCCGCCGATGAGCAGATCGACAGTTACGAAAAATTGTCCCTGCTGCCGGGCGTTATCGCGGCGCTGCAGCGCATTGTGGCTGCCGGTTATGAACTGGTGATGGTGACTAATCAAGATGGCCTTGGTACGGAGCGATTTCCGCAGGCGCACTTCGACGGTCCGCACGATTTGCTGATGCGCATTTTCGCGTCGCAGGGCGTTCGCTTTCACGAGGTATTGATCGACCGCAGCTTTCCGCACGAAGGACTGGATACACGCAAGCCCGGCATCGGCATGATGCGCCAGTATCTCGCCGACGATAGCTGGGCGCGCGCCGAGTCCGCGATGGTGGGCGACCGCGAAACGGATCTTCAATTTGCAGCGAATATGGGCGTGCGAGGTTTTCGCGTCGGCACTAGTGGCATGAGCTGGAGCGATGTCGCGCACCAGTTGCTGGATCGCCCGCGTATCGCGGAAGTGGTGCGTAATACCAAGGAAACGCGCATCAAAGTGCGCGTCGATCTGGATCGGCAGGCCGAGCCGGTTGCGCATACGGGGCTTGGCTTCTTCGACCACATGCTTGAACAGATCGGCAAGCACGGCGGGTTCGCGCTGACCGTTGAGTGCGACGGCGACACCAAGGTCGATGAGCACCACACGATCGAGGACTGCGCGCTGGCGCTCGGTCAGGCGTTGCGCCAAGCCCTGGGCGACAAGCGCGGTATCGGCCGTTACGGTTTTACGTTGCCAATGGACGAATCGCAGGCAAGCGCGGCGCTGGATTTGTCCGGTCGCCCGTATTTCGTATTCGAAGGCCAATTTCCTCGGGAACGTGTGGGTGATATTCCGACCGAGCTGGTGCCGCATTTCTTCCGTTCGTTGTGCGACACGCTGGGTGCGAATCTGCATCTGGCCGTGAAAGGCGACAACGCGCACCACATGGTGGAAGCCTGCTTCAAAGTGACTGCGCGGACCTTGCGCCAAGCCATCCGTCGCGAAGGTGACGAATTGCCGAGCACAAAAGGAGCGTTGTAATGAGCGTGGTGCTGGTCGACGCCGGCGGCACCAACATCGGCTCGGTGCGTTACGCCTTGCAGCGACTCGGTGTCGATGCGGCATTGACGTCCGATGCCGATGCGATTCGTGCGGCGGATAAAGTCATTTTGCCTGGCGTCGGTGCGGCAGGTCCTGGCATGGCGCGCTTGCGCGAGCTCGAACTGGTCGACGTTATTCGATCGCTGACGCAGCCGGTGCTGGGCGTTTGTTTGGGAATGCAATTGCTTTGCGAGCATTCCGACGAAGGCGACACGACATGTCTCGGCGTTGTTCCGGCGCGCGTTTCCCGCTTCGATGAAGCGCCCGGACTATGCGTTCCGCATATGGGATGGAATCGCCTTTCGCCCGTTGGCAAGCACCCGTTGTTGAAAAACGTGGAAGAGGGCGATTGGGCCTATTTTGTGCACAGCTACGCGGTGCCAAGCGGCGATTACACACTCGTCAATAGCGACTACGGCGGCGCTTTTTCGGCGGTTATCGCCAACGGCAATTTCCATGGCATGCAATTTCATCCGGAACGCTCCGCCAGTGTCGGCGCCAAGCTTTTGAAGAATTTTCTGGAACTATGAGCTTCGAAGTCATACCTGCAATCGATCTACGTGGCGGACAAGTCGTGCGCTTGCGGCAAGGCGACTACGCGCAAGAAACGCAATACGGTTCGACACCGGTCGAACTCGCCACGCGTTATGCGCAAGCCGGCGCGCGCTGGCTTCACGTTGTCGATCTCGACGGCGCGCGTGCGGGCGATTTGGCGAACTTGTCCATGATTGAATCGCTTGTGAAAGCGGGTATGCATGTGCAAGCCGGTGGCGGCGTACGCGTGGAAGAGGACGTTCACAGATTGTTTGGCGCTGGCGTATCGCGCGTCGTGGTCGGCAGCGTCGCAATCCGCGCTCCCGATATCGTTTCGACATGGCTTGAGAAATACGGCGCCGAACGCTTCACGATCGCGCTGGATACGCGGCGTCGCGATGACGTGTGGACGTTGCCCAGCGCCGGTTGGATCGAAGACGAGGCGCGCACGCTGGATGAATTGGCGCCGTGGTATGCCGCGCGCGGCGCCAAGCATTTGTTGTGCACCGATATCGAGCGCGACGGCATGTTGGCCGGTTTCAATCTCGATTTATACGGTCACTTGGCGAAAACCGTACCGCAGCTTGCGGTGCAAGCATCGGGCGGCGTTCGATCGTTGGAGGATATTCGCGCGGCGCGCGACGCGGGCGCACGTGGTGTGATCCTCGGGCGCGCATTGCTGGAAGGGCGCTTCAAGCTGGAGGACGCGCTGGCATGTTGAGTCGTCGCATTATTCCTTGCTTGGACGTGCGCGACGGCAAGGTTGTCAAAGGCGTACGTTTTCGCGATCACGTGGTGATGGGCGAGATCGTCGATCTCGCTTTGCGTTATCGCGATGAAGGCGCCGACGAACTGGTGTTCTACGACATTACCGCCAGTCCGGAAGGTCGCAGCGTGGACCGTAGCTGGGTCGAGCGCGTGGCGCGGGAAATCGATATTCCATTTTGCGTAGCCGGTGGTATTCGTTCGGTGGCGGATGCGCGCGCGGTGTTGCATGCCGGCGCAGACAAAATTTCCATCAATTCTCCGGCGTTGGAACGCCCTGATCTGATCGACGAATTAGCGGCGGCGTTTGGCGTGCAATGCGTGGTCGTCGGTATCGATTCCATGCGCGACGCAGATGGCGAATGGCGCGTGCGCCAATACACCGGCGATCCGTCTAAGACACGTTCATTGACGCGGCGTACCTTGGACTGGATGGTCGAAGCGCAACAGCGTGGCGCGGGCGAGATCGTTCTCAACTGCATGGATACCGACGGTGTGCGCCAAGGCTATGATCTGGCGCAACTTTCCCAAGCGCGCGCGGTGTGCCGCGTGCCGTTGATCGCATCGGGCGGCGCTGGAACGGTTCAACATTTTCGCGATGCGTTCACGCAATCTCGTGTTGATGGAGCCTTGGCGGCGAGCGTTTTCCACAGCGGTGCGATCGCCATTCCGGATCTCAAACGCTACCTCCAGCAAGAAGGCGTTGTGATTCGTTTACAAGAGATGGCTAGCGATGACTGAAACGGCGAAGACTGAATTGGTGAATGGTTTCGATCCGCTCGATTTGAATCAAATCGACTGGGAAAAAACGGATGGTCTGGTGCCCGCGATCGTGCAGCACTGGCTGACCGGCGAAGTGCTGATGCTTGGCTTTATGGATGCGCAAGCGCTTGCACTCACGCGAACCAGCAGCAAAGTGACGTTCTACAGTCGCAGCAAGCAGCGTTTGTGGACGAAAGGTGAGAGTTCCGGACATGTCTTGCACATGAAGTCGATCCGCGTGGATTGCGACGGCGACACCTTGCTGGTGCTCGCCGATCCGCACGGACCGACGTGTCACTTAGGATCGCGCAGTTGTTTCGGCAATGCGGTGCGTCCACCGCTTGGATTTTTGGCGCAGTTGGATGCGCTTGTGGAAAGTCGCAGGGAACAGCTACCCGACGAGAGCTACACCACCAAACTGTTCCACAGCGGCACGCGCCATATCGCGCAAAAGGTCGGCGAAGAAGCGGTGGAAACTGCGTTGGCTTCGGTCGCGCAAGGAGACCAGGAACTGCTGGAAGAAGCGTCCGACTTGGTCTTCCATCTCATCGTGCTACTGCGTGCGCGTGGCTTCGGTTTGGCGGATGTCGCGGACGTGCTGACGAAGCGGCATGGATAAGGAATCGAAGACTTTCTCGGTGTGAGAAAGTCTTCAGTCTTGCGACGGCGCTGCGCGACTACTGCGCCGTGACGGCCACGCTGCTCGCCGATGCGGGCGGCGGCATAAACGGCACAGCCGGTCCCTGAGTGACTTCTTTGCGCCACACCGCCAGTTGCTGCGCGATGCCTTGGCCGACATCGATCTGCGGTTCGGACGGTGTAAGTTTGTCTTGTTGTTCCCAGTCCGCGATATCGTGTTTGGCGAGCTGAAATGCATCGACGAAGTCGTCGGTCTTGTTCAGCGCATCGACCAGCCACGCTTTGCCGAAATACGTGACATTGGAATCGCTGCCGCAGCCGAATGAACTGCGATCCGCGCGCGCCGCCGTCAGCACCAAGGTGCCGGGACCGCGCAGTTCCGGAACGAAACCGCCTGAGTAACAGGCATTCACCACCACCACTTTCCACTTGAACGGACGCTTTTTCAGGATGCCGCCAAGATCGGGCGCACCGATCTGATCCAAGGGCAGCGGGTCCATGTCGACCAGCAAGTTGTGGTCTTCGTCGCCGTGCGAAGTCATGTACAACACCAGGACGTCTTCGTCCGGCTTCATGACGTTGCTGAGTTGATCGAGGGTGGCTTCGAGATTGCTCCAGTCCGCCAGTGGATGGCTCTGCAGTGTGCTCGGATTGTTTTCCAACACCACGGCGTGCGCAGTGGGGCCGAATCGCTGCGTAAACAATTGTCCGGCGTATTCGGCTTCGTTGCGAAACACGTCTTCGCCGCCGTCGCCACCGAAGGCGACCAGATACAAATTAGTTTTGCCGGGTACTCGCGGCGACAGTTTGGAGATGGACTGGCGCACCAACGATGGCTGCGCGTAAATCACTTGCTCGGGCGAAGGGCCTTGATTGGGCCAGTTGTCCCCGCTGTCGCTGTCGTCCGTATCGGTGGTGGACGACGAAGCCGCCGGCGCTGCGCTTGTGGCGCTGGCCGGCAAAGCGCTTGCCGTTTGGTCGTTATGCGATGGACCGTGGCGCGTGATCAGCAGCATCAACAAGACGCCGGCGGCGAAGGCGAGCAGGGCGGTCAATAAGGTGCGCATGAGATCGGGCTCAGAGCTCGATCGCGTCGAAATCGGCGTACGCCGGATGCTTGGGCTGGGCAGGAACATTGAGCGGCGGGCGCAGCAGCCACCCGGTGCGCAGACCGGCGGCGCGCGCGGCGTCCAACTCTTCGGCCACATCGGAAAGGAACAACACGTGCTCCGGTCGTTCGCCGATTTCTTCGAGGATGCGCTCGTAGGATTGTTGCTCGCGCTTAGGGCCGGTCTCGGTATCGAAATAACCAGCGAACATGGGCGTGAGATCGCCGGCCTCGCTGTAACGGAAGAACAGCTTCTGCGCGGGGACCGAGCCGGACGAGTACACGTACAGATGCAGCCCTTCGCCGCGCCAGGCGTGCAGGCGACCGGCGACTTCGGGATACATATGAGCGCGGTATTCGCCGGCCTCGTAGCCTTCGCGCCAGATCATGCCTTGCATGGCCTTCAAGGCGGTGGATTTGCGATCTTCGTCGATCCAGCGCAGCAGAAGTTCGATCACTTCCTGCCGGCTCGCTTCGACGTATCCGGCCTCTTTGGCGGCCTCATGCAGCCAATGTTGCACCTCGGGCTTGTCCCCGTGCGTCTCGACAAAGGCGGGCAGCCGTTTACGGGCGTACGGAAACAGTACGTCCTTCACGAAGCTGATCGAGCTGGTGGTTCCTTCGATATCGGTGACGATGGCGCGGATGGCGGTCATGGGGGCAGCAGAGGAGATGGGCTCCCAAGCTTAACCCGCGCGTGTGCCAGCGCAAGCGGCTAAGTGCTTGAAATGAGAAAAGGTAACGTGCCCGAGAGGCGCTCAGGCCACCGTTGCGAGGGGCTGCATGCGCGGAAACTGGCTGGCGATGTCCGAATCGGTGAAATTCGCGACCCAGCCGTCCTTGTTCGTGAACAGGCGGATCGCCACGAAGTACGGAGCTTCGCTCATGTCGAACCAGTGGCGGGTGCCGTCCGGCACGCCGATCAGGTCGCCTTGCTCGCAGAGCACGTCGTAAACCTTGCCGTCGATGTGCAGGGTGAACTGGCCTGCGCCGGCGACGAAAAAGCGCACTTCGTCCTCGCTATGGGTGTGTTCGCTGAGAAATTTCTGGCGAAGAGCTGCGCGATCGGGGTGATCGGGTTTCAGGCTGATCACGTCGACGGATTGATAGCCTTCTTCGCGCATCAGGCGATCGATGTCGTGACGATACGCCGCGATAACCTCATCCTGGCTTGCGCCTGGCGCGATCGGCTGGCCGGCCTCCCACTGTTCAAAGCGCACGCCCACTTCGCCGAGTTCGTGGGCGATGTCGGCATGAGTGTCGTGCACCGAGAGCGGATGCTGCGGACGTTGTTCGTCGAAAATGCGTAAGCGACTCATGCGTTCAGCCTCCTCAAATCGAGTTCGCAGCCAAGCAGAAATTCCAGCGCTTCCAGATGACGACGCGCTTCGGCCATGTCATGACCCCACGTATAGATGCCGTGGCCGTTGATCAAGTAGGCATGCAAGGGTTTGCCGGCGTCGATCCACTCATCGACCTGCGCCACCAGATCCGGCATATGTTGCGTGTTGGGAAACACGGGAATGTTCAACACGCTTTCGTGCGTGGTGTGACCGCGAATGGCTTTTTGCAATTCCCAACCTTCCAGCCGAATCACGCCGTCTGCGGCGAACAATCGCGACGCGACGCTCTGCGTGCGTGAGTGCGTATGCAACACCGCATTCACATCCTGCCAACGGCGATAAATCTGCGTGTGCAGTTCCGTTTCCGCGCTGGGACGCGATGCGGTGCCAACGGCTTTGCCGTGCATATCCACCAGCATGATGTCGTCGCGCCCAAGCTTGCCTTTGTCGCGTCCGGAAATCGTGATCGCGGCGTGATCGGCATCGACGCGCATCGAAAAATTGCTGCTCGTAGCGGGCGTCCAGCCGTGTTGCGCAAGTTCGCGCGCGGCGTCGGCGATCGCGTCTGCGCGCTCGTTATAAAGCGCAGCGGGAATGGAGGCTGGCAGGTCTTGGCTCATGGCAAATGGACGTCCAAACGAGAGGCGACTATAGCATGGGTGAAAAAACGCGAAATGCGAGTTATTCGCGAAAAGGCGTTCGTGCGATTCGAGGAGTTAGGATGGAGAACCACTCGCCGCGTTCCTGCGGCGCCCCACCGTGATGAGGATGGTTATGTCAGGGCATCAAGATATCGAGTCACGTCGTCGTTTCCTCAAGCTTGCCACCGGCACCGCGGTCGCAACCATGTTGGTGAGCGGTTTGCCGCGCATCGCGCGCGCGGACGATCTGCCGCATGTTTCCGAATCCGATCTCACCGCCAAAGCGCTGAGCTACGTGGAAGACGCCGCGACAACCAAAGATCCCAAACGTAAACCTGGCGACACCTGTGCGAACTGCCAATTCTATACAGGCGCTGCCACAGGATTCGGTCCGTGCCAGTTGTTTCCGGGCAAAGCGGTGTCGGCCAAGGGCTGGTGCATCTCGCACAGCACGAAACAAGCCTGACAAGCGTTGCAATGATTTACAAAGGCCGGCCATGTGCCGGCCTTTTCGTTTTCGTAAAAAAGAAAACGCCTGCACAAGACAGGCGTTTGATGAAAAACGAAGGGGTGTTGCTGAAAAGTGCTACCCGGACGCGTCAGGTCGAGGAGCTAACTAGCCTGACGCGCCGGGTGGCGATCCGGGGCCCACTGCCAAGTGATCAACCCACGGGCTGTTGATGATACTCCGGTTGACCGAAATACGGCGGGCCAGGGTTCGAAATTTGTGGCGGTGAAATTATTTCTTTTTAAATTTCAATAATTTGCGATGAAAATCGAAACTATCACTTTCGGCTCATTAAAAAGCCGTTAGCAACAGGTTGTCGCGTTTTCACCGTAGTTGCTGGGAATTATCGTCAGATCGGCGACGTTTGACCCTTGGCCGTACCATTGGCAAGACGCAGGCGACTATGGCGTATTCCATAGGTGAAATAAATCGCAAAGCCAAACAGGGTCCAGACCACCATTAGCGCCCAGTTGAACCAGTCGAAGGTGATCAGCAGGGCCAAGCAGCTCAGGACGCCGGCGATACAGACGAAATGCGCTGCGGGCACGCGGAAAGTGCGGGGCAACTCAGGCGAGGTGTAACGCAGGATCAACACGCCGGCGCACACGGCAACGAAAGCAATCAGCGTGCCCATCGAGGTGAGATTCGCGAGCAGATCGAGCGGAAATACGGCAGAGAGCGCAGCAATGCTGGCGCCAGTGATCAGCGTGTTGATATGCGGCGTGCGGTGTTTCGGGTGGATGCGATTGAACACGCGCGGCAACAAGCCGTCGCGCGACATGATCATAAAGATGCGCGGCTGCGCGATGATCATCACCAGGATTACGGACGACAAACCGATAAGCGCGCCGACCTCCACAATCGAGCGCAGCCAATCGAGTTCGGGATGCGCCTTGATCGCCGTGACGACCGGTTCGTCCGTACCAAGCTGCGTGTACGAAATAAGACCGGTGAGTACGGCCGCCATCGCCAGGTAGAGCACCGTGCAGATCACCAGCGACACCAGCGTGCCGAACGGAAGATCGCGTTGCGGATTTTTGCATTCCTGCGCAGCTGTCGACGTGGCCTCGAAACCGATATACGCAAAGAACACCATGCCGGCGCCGCGCAAGATGCCATCCCAGCCGTATTTATGATTGCCTTGCGCCGCGGGAATGAACGGATGCCAGTTGGCCGGATCCACGTAGCGATAACCGGCCACCACCACGATGATGATCAAGCCGACTTTCAGCGCCACCATAAACAAGTTGATGCCGGCCGACTCACGAATACCGATGTAGCAGATCCAAGTCAGTGCCATCACGATCGCGACGGCAGGCAGGTTGAAGAGGTGACCCGTCAGGACCAGTGCGCCATTGGTATACGAGAACGGCGCGTCAGTCAGTGAAGGCGGTAGATGGATGCCGACATGATCGAGCAGGCTGACGAAATAGCCTGTCCAGCTTGTCGCCACCGCCGATGCAGAGATGCCGTATTCCAGCACCATGTTCCAGCCGATAAACCATGCGACGAGTTCGCCGAGCGTGGCGTATGCGTAGGAATAGGAGCTGCCGGAAATCGGAATCAGCGTGGCGAATTCGGAATAGCACAGCGCCGTAAAGCCGCTGCAGATCGCCGCAAGGATGAACGAGATAAGTACGGCAGGCCCAGCGTGATCCGCAGCGGCCTGACCCGTCACCACGAAAATGCCGGTGCCGATGACCGCGCCGATGCCCAGTGCGGTAATGCCCCAAGGACCCAATGTTCGGCGCAAGCTCGGGCCGTGCGAGGATTCGTCGTCGGAAAAATCGGACTTGCGGGCGAACAGCTGTTTAAGCATAGGGCTTCCGGAAATGAAACCGGCACGACGTCGTCGTGCCGGCTGCGTAACGTTTGGAGTGCGCGTGTGCGGTAATCAATCCGCCTCGACACCGCGAGCCAAGTTGCTCCGGCGGTAGCCATACAGGAAGTACACCACAAGACCGATCAGGCCCCACACGAAGAACGTGGCCTTGGCTTCCTTCGACAGGTTGAGGAACAGCAACAGACAGCCAATGACAGCGAGCGGGCAGATCAACCAGGGCATCGGCGTGCGGAACGGACGCGGACGATCGGGCTGCGTGCGACGCAGGATCAGCACGCCAATCGCCACCATGATGAACGCGAACAGCGTGCCCGAGTTGGTGATGTCGGCGAGGATGCCGACCGGGAACAGCGCACCGAACAGCGATACGAAAGTGCCCGTGATCAGCGTAATGATGTGCGGCGTGTGGAAGCGCGGATGGATCTTGGCCAGCGAGGTCGGCAGCAGACCGTCGCGCGACATGGTGAAGAAGATGCGGGTCTGGCCGTACGTCATCGTCAGGATCACCGACGGCAATGCGATGCCGGCGGCAAAAGCAATGAAGGCGGCGACGGTATTGTGGTTGAGCAGGCGAACCACATGGGCGAGCGCCTCCTTGCTGCACACCAGCGCTTGCGAACCGTCGCAAGCAGCAGCGAACGCCGGCGTGCCGGGTTCAAGCGCCAAGCCATTTGCGTCCAGCATAGGCTGCGCACCGACTGAACCCACGGCGCTGTAGCTCACCAGCAGGTAATAGATAGTGCAAACGGTCAGCGAGCCGATCAGGGCGATCGGGATGTTGCGATTCGGGTTCTTCGTTTCTTCGGCCGCCGTGGAAATGGCGTCGAAGCCGATGTAAGCAAACACGATCGAAGCGGCTGCACCCAGTACGCCGATGCCGCCCATCGGGCTACCCCAGCCGTTCGGCACGAAAGGCGTGAAATTCTGATCCTTCACCGCCGGCAGCGCGATGAAGATGAAGGCGGTGAGGGCGGCGATCTTGATCAGCACCAGCACGGTGTTGACCTTCGCCGACTTCGAGGTACCTATGACCAACAAGCCCGTGATGGCCAGGCCAATCAGGCATGCGAGCAGGTTGAAGGTGCCGCCGTCCATCGGGCCCACCTGCAGGAAGTGCGGCAAGCCGAATCCAGCGTGCGAGAGGAGACCGTTAACGTAGCCGGCCCAGCCCACGCAGACCGTGCTCGCTGCGATGGTGTATTCCAATACCAGCGCCCAGCCGACGATCCACGCCGTGCCCTCGCCAAGCACACCGTAAGTATATGTGTATGCCGAACCGGCAACCGGCACCATCGAAGCAAGTTCCGCGTAGGCCAACGCGGCGAACGCGCAGACCACCGCAGCGATCACGAACGCAATCATCATGCCGGGACCGGCTTTCTGTCCGGCTTCCGCCGTGAGTACGAAGATGCCGGTGCCGATGATTGCGCCAATGCCCAACATCGTGAGCTGGAACGCGCCAAGTTGTCGGACGAGGCTCTTCTTTTCGGCTGTTGCAATAATCTGATCGAGTGGCTTGACTCGCTTGAAAAACATGTAGGTGGGCTCCCTGAGTTAACGAACATCACGCCCATCAAGCGTCTATGCAAGCAATGGCGCATCGATCCGAAGTGACGCGCAACCATAGCCCAGCGGAGGCGGGGCGTACAAGTTGCATTGCGGCTAGATTCGAGGCGGGGCGTGTGGTTGGGCCGCCCCCCGCCGAGCTCCCGAAAAGGAACCGGCAAAAGGGCGACGCGTTGAGGTTGAATGGTTCAAAAAACGACGTTAAGGGCGATTTGCGGCGTGATAAATGCGTCGCTGTTACGGCCGGTCGCACTGAATTCCACGCCCCCGATCAGGCCAACGCGATCGTTGAAGTTGTATTCGACGGCAGGCGCCAAACTGACGACCTGGCTGGTAGGCGAGCGGCTTGTCATTGGAACAAGCGTCGCGCCAACCATTTGCACGCCGCTCACTTGCGAGGCATAGACGCGGTTGTACGCGACGTCGAATGCTGCCACCCACGCGGAATTGAAGCTGTATTCCGCGCCGGTCGAGACACCGAACGCACTTCCGAGCCGCGCCCGGCCATGAAAATCTTGCGGCGTGCCGTAAACGCTGATGCCGTTAATGTCGACCTGGCGAGGCGGCAAGGAGTAGGAGATCGCCGCACGGATGCGCAACGGTCTGCCATTGGCGAACCACACATATTGCTGCGCAAGTAGCGAGAAGGTGTCGGTGGACGCGCCATTGCCCGTTCCGTTGAGCGGATTCGAGCCGAGGCGATCATAGGCGCCCGTCGGGAACTGGTGCGAATACTTCACCGATACGGCAGGAGTCGTTTTGTCCTTGTTGGGCGCAAGTATCATGTATTGCGCGGAGACAGTCGTGTCGGTGATGCCGAGGCCGTCAGTATGCGAGCCGCCGGCATCCGTGCGCGCAACACCCGCGGTGAGCTGCAGTTGCAGGCGGTCGGTCACGCCATAAAAGAGCGGAACGATGGTCAGCCATTGGCCAGTTCCTTCGTCTTTGGCGTAGCGGTCCCATTGATCGTTATAGGCATCGCTGCTGCTGTTGTGGATCAAATACGGTTCCACCAGCCAAACCCCGGCGGGAAGATTTTGCGGGTTCGACGTTAGCAGTGGGCCGGTAAAGTTGACGGCGGACGTCGACGAATCGGATGTATCAGCCGCAACGGCGACGCTGCAGCACATTGCTGGAATCAGAAAAAAAGCAAGTTGACCAAATGCTCGGCGGGGGCGTGTCATGGCAGGCACCTTGGTAGTCCATTGATAAGGTGTCGCCGCGTTCGGTGGTATTCGAAGACGGCGTTCGTGGTTTGACGATAGGGACTGCCGTGAACGCGATCTATGGTACAAACCTGAAATTGGTGTGCGAGCGATCGATCACTTCGCTGAAACACCGCAACTCGAACGCAATCATTCGTGTGGGCTATGGATTTATCGAATTCTTCTGAGCGCAGCTCGCTTTTTTTGTATGAATCGCTTCGCATCTATGCGTCGAATTTTCCGCGCGATACGCACGCAATCGCGTGCATGGCGTTTCTCGACGAAGCGGAGCGTCCTTTCCATCGTGAAAACACGGCAGGGCATTTCACCGGTTCGGCGTGGCTCGTCGATTCGGACGGTGAGCATGTGCTGTTGACGCACCATCGCAAATTGAATCGATGGCTACAGCTTGGCGGTCATGCGGATGGCGATAGCGATCTTGCCGCCGTGGCGTTGCGCGAAGCGTGCGAGGAGTCGGGGCTGGCCGAATTGGTTGTCGATCCCGAAATTTTCGACGTCGACAAACATTGGATTCCAGCGCGCAACGATGAGCCGGGTCACTGGCACTACGATGTGCGCTACGTGGTGCGTGCACGCGTACGCGATGCGTTCGTCGTCAGCGACGAATCGTTGGAGCTGGCCTGGGTGTCGATTCGTACGCTGGCGGACGAACCCGAAACCGACGAATCTCTGCAGCGCATGGCGCGCAAGTGGCTTGCGCGCGCGGTGAATGCGATCTAGCCGTATTTCGCCGGCGCGCTATTCAAATGCCCGCACTGGTCGCACGTTCGCGCATCGCGCGATGCGTAAAAGCGGTCGAACACGGGCGGAAAATCGGTTTCGATGTCGTGCAACACGAAATATTCTTCGTAAAGTTTGTGATTGCACTTTTCGCAGAACCACAACAGGCCATCTTTTTCGTGCCCGAGCCGACGACGTTCGATGACCATGCCGATCGAGTCCGGCATGCGCTGCGGTGAGTGAGGCACGCGCGCGGGCAGGTAGAAAATTTCGCCGGCGCGGATCGGGATGTCGCGCGCAACGCCCTCGTCCTGCACCTTCAGCACCATCTCGCCTTCGATCTGGTAGAAAAATTCCGGGCCTTCGTCGTAGTGATAGTCGGTGCGCGCGTTCGGGCCGCCGACAATCATGATGATGAAGTCGCCGTCGACGATGCATTTGTTGCCGACCGGCGGCTTGAGCAGATGACGGTGCTCGGCAATCCAGCGTTGCAAATCGAAGGGTGGTGTCAGGGCCATGTATTCGATCCGTTGGAATCCGCTTTCGCGGGTCAGACCTCAAGCGTTGCCAGATCGCCTTTTTCTTCCAGCCAGTTCTTGCGATCCGACGCACGTTTTTTCGCCAATAACATATCCATCAACTTGGCGGTGCCGTCGCCTTCGTCGACCGTAAGCTGCACGAGACGGCGCGTGTCGGGATAGATGGTGGATTCGCGCAGCTGCGACGGATTCATTTCGCCGAGGCCTTTGAAGCGCGTGACGGTGACTTGGCCTTTGATTTTTTCGCGCTCGATGCGCTGAAGCATTGCGGCCTTTTCGTTTTCATCCAGGCAGTAGAACACCTGCTTGCCCACGTCGACGCGGAAAAGCGGCGGCATCGCCACGAACACGTGACCTTCGCGCACTAAAGCCGGGAAGTGGCGCAAGAAGAGCGCGCTGAGCAACGTTGCGATATGCAGGCCGTCAGAATCGGCGTCCGCAAGAATGACCACTTTGCCGTAGCGCAAGCCGCTCAAGTCGTCCTTGCCCGGATCGCAACCGATCGCGACGGCGAGGTTGTGCACTTCTTCGGAAGCAAGCACTGAGGTGGATTCCACTTCCCACGTGTTGAGGATTTTGCCGCGCAACGGAAGGATGGCCTGAAATTCTTTGTCGCGCGCCTGCTTGGCGCTGCCGCCGGCCGAGTCGCCTTCCACCAGAAACAACTCGGTGCGCGTGAGGTCGGTGGCGGTGCAATCGGCGAGTTTGCCGGGCAGGGCGGGACCTTGCGTGATTTTCTTGCGCACTACTTGTTTGGCGGCTTTGAGTCGCGCGCTGGCGCGCTCGATCGCAAGCTGCGCAATGCGCTCGCCCAAATCGACGTGCTGATTAAGCCACAGGCTGAAAGCATCGTGCACAACGCTCTCAACCAGCGCTGCCGCGTTGCGCGAGGAAAGGCGTTCTTTCGTCTGACCTGCAAACTGCGGATCTTGGAGTTTGGCTGAGAGCACGAATGCCAGCCGCTCCCACACATCTTCCGGCGCGAGTTTCACGCCGCGCGGAAGCAGGTTGCGAATATCGCAAAACTCGCGCACGGCGTTGGTAAGTCCGGTGCGCAAACCGTTGACGTGCGTGCCGCCTTGCACGGTGGGAATGAGATTGACGTAGCTTTCCTGCACCAGCTCGCCTTCGGGCAGCCAGGTGAACGCAACATCCAGCCCTTCCGTATCGCGCGCGACGTGATGCACGAACAAATCGGCCGGCAGGCATTCGGCGCCGTCGAGTTCGCCGCGCAAGTAGTCGCGCAGGCCGTCTTCGTAATACCACTCGCTGACTTCGCCGGTGGCCTCGTCAGTGAGTTTGACGTTGAGGCCCGCGCAGAGCACCGCTTTGGCGCGCAGCAGATGCTTGAGTTTGGATAGCGAAATTTTCGGCGAGTCGAAATATTTCGGATCGGCCCAGAAGCGCACGGTGGTGCCGGTTCTTTTCTTCGGGACCGTACCGATGGTTTCCAGCGGGCTAGAGCGATCGCCGTCCGCGAAACTCATGCGGTATTCGTTGCCGTCGCGACGAATGGTGACGTCGACCCTATTCGACAGCGCGTTCACCACCGACACGCCCACGCCGTGCAGACCGCCGGAGAAGTTGTAGTTCTTGCCGGAGAATTTGCCGCCCGCGTGCAAGCGCGTGAGGATCAGCTCTACGCCCGGAATGCCTTCTTCCGGGTGGATATCCACCGGCATGCCGCGGCCGTCGTCGCTCACTTCCACCGAGCCGTCGGTGTGGACGATCACTTCGATCGATTTGGCATGGCCGGCCAGCGCCTCGTCCACCGAGTTGTCGATCACTTCTTGCGCCAGATGGTTCGGGCGCGACGTGTCGGTGTACATGCCCGGCCGGCGTTTGACGGGGTCTAGGCCAGAGAGGACTTCGATATCGGCGGCGTTATAGCGGCTGCTCATGCTTAGGCGATTTGCGTGCTGAGTGAGTGGTTAGACGCGGGAGGATGGGCGGTGGCGTGGTGGAGGTCAAGGGTTGGACGACGGACGTGGGGATTCCGTTGTCGCAGTTGCGTTCACAGTGGCGCGCAATGTTTCTCCAGCCACGCCAGATCCGCGTCTTCCAACAGCGGGGAAAGCGCAGCGCGCACGGTTGCGTGGTAGTCGTCCAGCCAGGCGCGTTCGTCGGGGCTTAGCAGGCTCGGCTCTAGCGCACGCCGATCGAAGGGGCACAGGGTCAATGTTTCGAAGGCGTAGAACTCGCCGAATTCGGTTTGTTCGGCCTCGACGACGACAGCCAGGTTTTCGTGACGGATGCCGTGGCGCGCTGGCTTATACAAGCCGGGTTCGATCGAGGTGATCATGCCGGGCTCCAGCGGCACCAGCGGCGCGCCGGAAATGGGTGGGCGAATGCTTTGCGGTCCTTCGTGCACATTCAAAAAGTAGCCCACGCCATGACCGGTGCCGTGACCGTAATCCATGCCGCTTGCCCACAGCGGCGCGCGCGCGAGCGCGTCCAGTTGCGGACCGCTGGCGCCTTTGGGAAAGCGGGCGCGAGAGAGCGCGATCATGCCCTTCATCACAAGCGTCGCATCGCGGCGTTGCTCAGGCGTCGTCGGGCCAAGTGCAAGCACGCGCGTGATGTCGGTGGTGCCGCCAAGGTATTGACCGCCCGAGTCCACCAGCAACAGGCCGTGACGCTGCAAGGTGTTGTGCGATTCCTGCGTAGCGCGATAGTGCGGCAGCGCGCCGTTTTCCATATAGCCGGCGATGGTGGAGAAACTTTCGCCGACGAAGTTGGGTTGCGCCGAACGCTCGTCGCGGAGCAGGGTATCGACGTCCAGCTCGGTTTGCGTCATGCCTGCGGCAAGGCGTTCTTCCAGGCGACGGAACGCGCGCGCGAGTGCGACGCCGTCGCGACGCATAGCTTCGCGGATATGCCCGAGTTCGGCCTCGCTCTTGATGGCTTTGAATGCCGTGGACGGATTGGCGCCTTCGATGCGTTTGACGTCCAGCGCCACAGATTTCAACACCTCGCTGACCACGCGACTCGGATCGAACAACAAGGTGTCGCTGACTTTCAATTCGCTCAGCGCGTCGCCGAGCGTCGCGTAGTTGGCGATGCGAATACCGTCGCCGGTGAGTGCGGCGACGACGTTGTCGCTAAGTTTGCTTCGATCGACGAACAGGGTCGACGCGCCGGCTGTTTCGATCAATAAATGCGCGAGGAAAACCGGATTGCACTCGACGTCGCTGCCGCGCAGGTTGGTGAGCCACGCGATGTCGTCCAGGCTGGAAATCAGATGATGCGTGGCGTGCTGTTTGCGCAATGCATGGCGCAACTTTTCGAGCTTCTCCGCGCGCGACGCGCCTGCATAAGCGGAAGGATGTTCGAATACCGGCGCATGAGGCAGAGCGGGGCGATCGGTCCACACGGCGCCAGGCAAATCCAAATCCACGCGCACATGAGCACCGACGCCGCCGAGCTGGCGCTCGATCTGTCGTTGCGTGGCGATCGATACGCTGTCGCCAGCGACGGCAATCGCATCGCCTTGGTGCAGAAGCTGCTGCAGCCAGGTCAGGTGTTCTTGCGCACCGCCGGCGCGTTGCTTTTTCAGCGCAATACCACTGCCGGCAAGCTGCTGTTCGGCCTGCGAGAAGTAACGCGAGTCGGTCCACAATCCCGCTTCTTTCGCTGTAACGATCAAGATGCCGGCCGAGCCGTCGAAGCCGGAGAGCCATTGGCGTGCTTGCCAACGTGCAGGCAGATATTCAGAGAGATGTGGATCGGCGGTGGGAACAATGCAGGCGGCGATGCCGTGTTTGGCCATCGCTTCGCGCAGGCCAGTGATGCGGGCGGAATAGGGTGTGCTCATCGGTGCATGGTAGCAGGCCGCGCCGACCGACTTGACATGAAAGCGCGCTTGCTGCACGCGCGAAATTTTTCAGGGTCGTGACAGCGATATTGCGTATTTTGAGCGGTACGTATAGGGCGCGGCATTATGTCTCGGACTAGTCACGCCTTGCTGCGACGCGATATTCTATGCAGGTCGTCCCCACGACAAATCCCATTAGCCTGTCTTAAGAGTCGTTTGTGAACAAGCGTTCCCTTGTGTCCGCTTTGCGCTGGTCGTGCGCAAGCGTTGCGGTGTTTCTCAGCGGTTGCAATATGGATGTCCTGTCGCCCGAGGGCGACATCGGGAGTCAGGAGAAATCTCTGATCCTGATCGCCACGGGCTTGATGTTGCTGGTCGTCGTTCCGGTCATTGCGATGATCTTCATCTTCGCCTGGCGCTATCGCGCGTCCAACACCAAGGCCACATATGCGCCGAAGTGGTCGCATTCGACGGCGATCGAAGCGGTGGTGTGGACCATTCCGTGCATCATCATCGCCATTCTCGGCACGATCACGTGGCGTTCCACGCATGCGCTCGATCCGTACAAGCCGCTGGTATCGCAGACCAAGCCGATCACCATCCAGGCTGTGTCAATGGATTGGAAGTGGGTCTTCATCTATCCCGATTACGGTGTCGCGAGCGTCAACGAATTGGCGCTGCCGACAAACGTGCCGGTGCATTTCGAGATCACATCCGACTCGGTGATGAATGCGTTCTTCATCCCGCAGCTCGGCAGCCAGATCTACGCGATGGCAGGCATGGAAACGCAGCTCAATCTGATTGCGAACAAGCCGGGCACCTATGCCGGCATCTCCAGCAATTACAGCGGCGCGGGTTTCTCCGACATGCACTTCAACGCGGTCGCGACCTCGCAGCAGGGCTTTCAGGATTGGATCAACAAGGCCAAGGCCAGCACGACCCATCTCGATGCGCAGACCTATCACGCGCTGACGCAGCCCAGCGAGAAGGTGCCGGTGACGTACTACGCGAACGTCAAGCCGGGCCTGTTCGACAGCATCATCGCTCAGTACATGGGCACGATGCAGATGGACAAAATCGGCACGGAGCCCAAGCAGGCGAGCGCCATTCCCTCGCATAACGATCACGCCAAGGCTTCGGAGTAGGCCATGTTCGGAAATCTTTCTTTATCGGCCATTCCTTTCCATGAGCCGATCATTATGGGCACCCTGCTGATGGTGTGCCTGGGCGGTGCGGCGCTGCTTGGCTGGGTGACGCAACAGCGCAAGTGGGGTTATCTGTGGAGCGAGTGGTTCACCACCGTGGACCACAAGCGCATCGGCATCATGTATGTGATTCTTGCGTTGCTGATGCTGCTGCGCGGCTTCGCCGACGCACTCATGATGCGCGCTCAGCAGGCGATCGCTTCGGCGGACGCAGCCGGTTATCTGCCGCCGCATCACTACGATCAGATCTTCACCGCGCACGGCGTGATCATGATCTTCTTCGTCGCGATGCCGTTCGTGGTCGGCCTGATGAACCTGGTCGTGCCGCTGCAGATCGGCGCGCGCGACGTGGCGTATCCCTTCTTGAATTCGCTCAGTTACTGGCTTACCGCGTCGGGCGTGGTGCTGGTGATGATGTCGATGTTCGTGGGCGATTTCGCCGCGACCGGCTGGTTGGCGTATCCGCCGCTGTCGGAGTTGAAATTCAGTCCTACGGTAGGCGTGGATTACTACATATGGGCGCTGCAGTTATCTGGTTTGGGCACCACGCTTAGCGGCATCAACTTCATCGTGACCATTCTGCGCATGCGTACGCCAGGCATGAAGATGATGCAGATGCCAGTGTTCACCTGGACGGCGCTGGTCACCAACATCCTGATCGTCGCGGCCTTCCCGGTGTTGACGGTGGCGCTGGCGCTGCTTGCCGCCGACCGCTATCTGGACATGCATTTCTTCACCAACGAGCTTGGCGGCAACGCCATGCTGTACATCAACCTGATCTGGATCTGGGGTCACCCTGAGGTGTACATCCTGGTCCTGCCGTGCTTCGGCGTGTTCTCGGAAGTCGTGGCGACGTTCTCGGGCAAGCCGCTGTTCGGCTACAAGTCGATGGTGTACGCCACCGCGGGCATCGGCGTAGCGTCGTTCCTGGTGTGGTTGCACCACTTCTTCACCATGGGATCGGGCGCGGACGTGAATGCCTTCTTCGGCATAACAACGATGATCATTTCGATCCCGACCGGTGTGAAGCTGTTCAACTGGCTGTTTACCATGTATCGCGGCCGCATCCGCTTTACGTTGCCGATGTTGTGGACGGTGGCGTTTATGGTCACGTTCACCATCGGTGGCATGACCGGCGTGCTGCTGGCCGTGCCGGGTGCGGACTTTGTGCTGCACAACAGCCTGTTCCTGATCGCGCACTTCCATAACGTGATTATCGGCGGCGTGTTGTTCGGCTTGTTCGCGGCGATGAATTACTGGTTCCCGAAAGCGTTCGGCTTCAAGCTGGAAGAGCGTTGGGGCAAGGCATCGTTCTGGTGCTGGGTGGTCGGTTTCTATCTCGCCTTTATGCCGCTCTACGTGCTCGGCTTGATGGGCATGACGCGTCGCATGAATCACTATGCGAACCCCGCGTGGCAACCGTACTTGATCGTCGCTGCGGTCGGCGCCGTGTTTATCGCGCTGGGCATCGGCTTCATGCTGCTGCAGATTGTGGTGAGCGTGCGTAATCGCGCCGAGAATCGCGATCTCACGGGCGATCCGTGGGGCGGTCGTACGCTGGAATGGGCGACGAGCTCGCCGGCGCCGTTCTACAACTTCGCCGTGTTGCCGCAAGTCGAAGAGCTGGATCAGTTCTGGGCCGACAAGGAACACAAGCGCGCCTATCCGCGTCACGCGCACTACGCGGATATCCATATGCCGCGCAACACCGGCGTTGGCGTGGTGATGGCTGCGTTCGGCACGGTGCTGGGCTTCGCGCTGGTGTGGCATATCTGGTGGCTGGCGATCGCCGGTTTGGTAGGCATGGTGGCTTCGTTCGTCAGCCGCGCCTATGACACGGATGTGGATTACTACGTACCGGGCGCCGAAGTTGAAAAGATCGAGCGCGCACGCCTGGTGCCGCTGCACAAGCTGATCGAAAACGTGGATCCGGCGTCGGCCGGTCAGAAGGTGGCTTAACCCATGAGCAGTTCCGTTATCACTGCCAATCACGACGTCGCCGCGCACGGCGCCGATCACGAGCATCACGACGATGGATCCAAGACCCTGCTCGGGTTTTGGATCTACCTGATGAGCGACTGCCTGATCTTCTCGGCGCTGTTCGCTTCGTTCGCGGTGCTCTGTAACGCCACAGCCGGCGGCCCGACCAGCAAGGAGCTGTTCGATCTGCCGTACGTGTTGGGCGAAACGATGTTGCTGCTGTTCAGCAGCTTCACCTTCGGCATGGCGATGCTCAACATGCACGCCGCCAAGCGCAACAAAGTGATGGGATGGTTGTTCATCACCTTCTTGTTCGGCCTCGGCTTCGTGGCGATGGAAGTGCGCGAGTTTGCGCATCTTATCCATGAAGGCGCGGGTCCGAGCCACAGCGCGTTCCTTTCTTCGTACTTCGCGCTGGTGGGTACGCACGGTCTGCACGTTACCTCGGGTCTGATCTGGATCGTGGTGATGATCGACATGGTGCGTCGCTTCGGTTTGAACGATGCCGTGACGCGCCGTCTGTCCTGCCTGAGTTTGTTCTGGCACTTCTTGGACGTGGTCTGGATTTGCGTGTTCACCATCGTTTATCTGCGGGGAGTGCTCTGATGTCCGCTCATCACAGTCATGCGCACGCGGCGGATCATTCGCACGCCGATCACGGTTCGCTGAAGTCCTACATCGTCGGTTTTGCGCTTTCCATCATCCTGACGTTTATGTCGTTCGGTTGCGTGATGTCGGGCGCGGTGCCGCATCAGCTGGTGATGCCGGGCATCATGGTGCTGTGCGTGGCGCAGGTGCTGGTGCAGCTGGTGTTCTTCCTGCATCTGAGCAGCAAGCCGGGCCAACGCAGCAATCTGTCGATCGGTGTGTTCACCTTGCTGATCATCGCGATCATCGTGGTGGGCTCGATCTGGGTGATGCACAACATGAATCTGTACATGATGCATCCCGTCTCGCAGTCCATGTCCTCGAGCATCGGCTAAAACGCCTGTTCGCCGTCCCGCCCACGGCAGTGGGCGGGGCCGGATCGTCCGCTGAGATGCCAGTCCCGGCATCTGGACATTGCCCAAAAGGCTGGAGTTGGCGCTCCAGCCTGCCGCGCCAGCGCCGCCGTAACTGAATTTTTTCGGCCGATGTCGATGAAGCATCTCGCAGCTGGAAGCATCTGCCGCTAAAATGCCGATTTCCAGCACGGCTGCTTTCCATGACCCCCCTGATTTTCGTCACTGGCGGTGTGGTGTCCTCACTTGGCAAGGGCATCGCGGCGGCGTCGCTTGCGTCCATTCTTGAGGCCCGCGGCCTCTCGGTCACCATGATGAAGCTCGATCCCTACATCAATGTGGATCCGGGCACCATGAGTCCCTTCCAGCACGGCGAGGTCTATGTGACCGACGACGGCGCGGAGACCGACCTCGATCTGGGCCATTACGAGCGCTTCGTCCACACCCGTCTCACCGGCAAAAACTCCATCACGACCGGCAAGATTTACGAGTCGGTGATCCGCAAAGAGCGTCGCGGCGACTACCTGGGCGCCACCGTTCAGGTGATTCCGCATATCACCGATGAGATCAAGCACTGCATTCACGAGGCCACCCGCGGCTTCGACGTGGCCCTGGTCGAGATCGGCGGCACGGTGGGCGATATCGAGTCCCAGCCGTTCCTGGAGGCCATCCGTCAGCTGCGCATCGAGCACGGCCCGGAAAAGTGCCTGTTCATGCATCTGACCCTGGTGCCGTACATCAAGGCTGCCGGCGAGATCAAAACCAAGCCGACTCAGCATTCGGTGAAGGAACTGCGCTCCATCGGTATCCAGCCGGACATCCTGTTGTGCCGTTGCGAGCAGCCGCTGCCGGACAGCGAGCGCCGCAAGATCGCCCTGTTCACCAACGTGCCGGAGCAGGCGGTGATCAGCGCGGCCGACGTGGACATCATCTACAAGCAACCGCTGTGGCTGCACCAGCAGGGCCTGGACGACATCGTTGTGAAAAAGATGGGCCTGGATGCGAAACCGGCCGATCTGTCCGGCTGGCAGCGCACGGTCGACGCGGTGGAACATCCCAAGGATGAAGTCAACGTCGCCATCGTCGGCAAGTACGTCGAGCACAAGGATGCGTACAAGTCCTTGGGCGAGGCGTTGCGTCATGGCGGCATCAAGCAACAGGCGCGCGTAAATCTGCAGTGGATCGATTCCGAGCAGATCGAAGCGGAAGGCGCAGCCAAGGTGCTGGGCACCGTCGACGCGATCCTGGTTCCCGGCGGTTTCGGCAAGCGCGGTTTCGAAGGCAAAGTGCTGGCGGCGAAATACGCACGCGAGCATGGCGTTCCGTATTTCGGCATCTGCTACGGCATGCACGCGGCGGTGGTCGATTTCGCCCGCAACGTGGCTGGCCTGAACGACGCCGATTCCAGCGAAAACGATCGCCATACGCCCAATCCGGTGATCGGCCTGATCACCGAGTGGACCACGTCCACCGGCGAAATCGAACAGCGCAACGAGCGTTCCGATCTCGGCGGCACGATGCGCCTGGGCGCGCAGGAATGCCGCCTCAAGGCGGGCACGCTGGCGCGTCAGCTGTATGGCCAAGACATCGTGCGCGAGCGTCATCGTCATCGCTACGAATTCAATAATCGCTATCGCCAATCCTTCGAGGATCTGGGCATGGTGATTTCCGGCAAATCGATGGACGACTTGCTGGTGGAAATCGTCGAGCTGCCGATGCAGAAGCATCCGTGGTTCCTGGGTTGCCAGGCGCATCCGGAATTCACCTCCACGCCGCGCGACGGTCATCCGTTGTTTATCGGCTTCGTGCGCGCCGCGCGCGAATACAAAGCCGTGCGCGACGGTCAGAAGCTTGCGAAGGAGTCGGTAGCATGAGCGCGTTTCACGTCCCTGTGACTGGGTCCCGGCCAATCCCTGGCCGGGATCGCACAGCGCCGTCATTCCCGCGCACGCGGGAATCCAGCGCCTTTTCCGCTACAAAGGTGAGCTCATGAGGCTGTGCGGTTTCGAGGTCGGTCTGGATCAACCGTTTTTTCTGATCGCCGGTCCTTGTGTGGTGGAATCCGAACAACTTCAGCTCGATACCGCCGGCACGTTGAAAGAAATCACCGGCAAGCTCGGCATCAATTTCATCTTCAAATCCAGCTTCGACAAAGCCAACCGTTCCTCCGGCGGCAGCTTTCGCGGCCCGGGCCTGGAAGAAGGGCTGCGCATTTTGGGTGAAGTGAAACGCCAGATCGGCGTGCCGGTGCTCACCGACGTGCACGAATACACGCCGATGCATGAAGTCGCTGCGGTGGTGGATGTGCTGCAGACGCCGGCGTTTCTGTGCCGCCAGACCGATTTCATCCAGAACGTGGCGCGCGCCGGCAAGCCGGTGAATATCAAGAAGGGCCAGTTCCTCGCGCCGTGGGATATGAAAAACGTCGTCGACAAGGCCAAGGCCGTCGGCAACAACGACATCCTGGTATGCGAACGCGGCGCCAGCTTCGGTTACAACAATCTCGTGTCGGATATGCGTTCGCTAAGCGCGATGCGCGATACGAATTGCCCGGTCGTGTTCGACGCCACGCATTCGGTGCAATTGCCGGGCGGGCAGGGCACGAGCTCCGGCGGTCAGCGCGAATTCGTTCCGGTGCTCGCGCGTGCGGCGGTGGCAGTCGGCATTGCCGGTCTGTTCGCCGAAACGCATCCCGATCCGAGCAAGGCGCTCAGCGATGGGCCGAACGCATGGCCGCTCGGCAAGATGGAAGCGTTGCTGCACACCTTGCTGGAGCTGGACACCGTCACCAAGCGTCACGGTTTCCTCGAACAGACTCTCTGAATTGCCGCGCGGATCGCGCGACGGCGGTTTTTTCTCACCCTTGAACTGGATTGGAAATGAGCACCCAAATCACCCGCATCCATGCCCGCGAAATTCTCGATTCCCGTGGTAACCCGACGCTCGAAGCCGAAGTCACGCTAGCCAGCGGCGCTTTAGGTCGTGCAGCGGTACCCAGCGGCGCGTCGACCGGCACACGCGAGGCGGTGGAGCTGCGTGATGGCGACAAGTCGCGCTATTTGGGTAAGGGCGTGACCAAGGCCGTAGGCAACGTCAACGGCGAAATCGCCAAAGCACTGAACGGCTACGATGCCGTCGATCAGAAAGGTCTCGACAAAAAGTTGATCTACCTCGACGGCACGCCGAACAAGGGTCGCCTCGGCGCGAACGCGCTGCTCGGCGTTTCCATGGCCGCCGCGCATGCCGTGGCGGCGTCGCGTCACGAACCGCTGTGGAAATATCTTTCCAACGGCAAGCCGGGCGCGTTGCCGGTTCCGATGATGAACATCATCAACGGCGGCGCGCACGCCGACAACAACGTCGATGTGCAGGAATTCATGGTGCTGCCCGTGGGTATGCCCACTTTCGCCGAAGCGCTGCGCGCAGGCACGGAAATTTTTCATGCTTTGAAGAGCGTGCTGAAGGGCAAGGGCCTTAACACGGCGGTTGGCGACGAAGGCGGTTTTGCGCCGAATCTGCGCTCCAACATCGAAGCGCTGGACACCATTCTCGAAGCGGTGAACAAAACCGGCTACAAGATTGGTAGCGAAATTCTGCTTGGCCTTGACGTCGCGAGCTCCGAATTTTTCAAAGAAGGCAAGTACGATCTCGAAGGCGAAGGCAAGGTTTACACGCCGGCGCAATTCGTCGATCTGCTGGCGAGCTGGGCGCAGCAATATCCGATCGTCACCATCGAAGACGGCATGGCCGAAGGCGATTGGGACGGCTGGAAGCTGCTTACCGACAAGATCGGCAACAAGGTGCAGCTGGTGGGCGACGATTTGTTCGTCACCAATCCGGCGATCTTCCGCGAAGGCATCGAAAAGAAAATCGCCAACGCGATCCTGATCAAGGTGAACCAGATCGGCACGTTGTCGGAAACGCTGGAAGCCATCGCCATGGCCGATGCCGCCAAGTACGCCGCGATCGTCTCGCACCGTTCGGGCGAAACCGAAGACACCACGATCTCCGATATCGCCGTCGCTACCACGGCGACGCAGATCAAGACCGGTTCGCTGTGCCGCACCGACCGCGTGGCGAAGTACAACCAGCTGCTGCGCATTGAAGAAGCGCTCGGCGCGAACGCCCGCTATGCTGGTCGCAACGCGTTTCCGAATCTGACCCATCTGCCCGGCTGAGCGAGGCTGACGCCATCCTATGTTGCGTTGGATCGCCTTGATCCTGCTGCTTGCATTGATTGGACTGCAGTTTGAGCTGTGGTCCAATCATGGCGGCATGTCCGAGGTTACGAGTTTGCGCACTGCGGTGAAAAAGCAGAGCGACGAAAACGACAAACTCACCCAACGCAACCAGGCGCTCGCGGCCGACGTTCGCGATCTCAAGCACGGCGAACAAGCCGTCGAGGCGCGAGCGCGCGGCGAGCTGGGTTTGATCAAGCCCGGCGAAACGTTCTATCAAGTCGTCGAACAACCGGCTAACGCCGCCAGTGCAGCAGCGCCGGCGGCATCCAGTTCCAGCAGCGATAGTCGTTAAACGCTTCTCTCGCGTTGCAGCGAGCAACGCCGCATCTTCAGGTAATGCATGTCATGACAACGACGGAAACCGAGTTGCCTCGCGCCTACGGAACTCCGCCGTTGGCGGCGGTGTTGCGCCAATCGCCCGAAGATTTTCGCGTGGAAGAAATCCTCGGCTACGAAGCCGATGGCGAAGGCGAGCACGCGTTGCTGTGGGTGGAAAAACGCGACGCAAACACCGATTGGGTCGCGCGCGAGCTGGCGCGTTTCGCCAGTACATCGCCCATGAATGTCGGTTACGCCGGTCTGAAGGATCGTCATGCCGTCACGCGCCAGGCGTTTACCGTGCAATTGCCGGGTAAAGCCGATCCCGATTGGAGCGCGTTTCCGCACGATGGCGTCAAGGTGCTGAGCAGCGCGCGCCACAAACGCAAGCTCAAGCGCGGCGCATTGCGCGGCAATCGCTTCGTGTTGGTGTTGCGCGACGTGCAGGGCGATCGCGCGCAGGCGGAACACGTTCTGCAGGCTATCTCCAAGCGCGGCGTGCCCAACTATTTCGGCGAGCAACGTTTCGGTCGCGAAGGCGGCAACGTAGCGCAAGCGCGCGCGATGTTCGCGGGACGTCGCGTCGATCGCGACAAACGTTCGATTCTGCTTTCTGCCGCGCGCTCGCAAATTTTCAACACCGTGTTGGCCGCGCGTGTCGAACGCGACGCATGGGACAAACCGCTGGAAGGCGATATCTGGTCGTTGGCCGGTTCGCGTTCGTGGTTCGGCCCCGAGCCGTTCGACGATGTGCTGGCCGCGCGATTGGCGCAGGGCGATATCCATCCATCCGGTCCGTTGTGGGGGCAGGGCGATCCGCCCACGGCTGCTGCGGCTGCGGATTTGGAACGGAGCATTGCCGCGTTAAATGCCGATCTCGCCGACGGTCTCGCAGCCGCAAGGATGGACCAGGAACGCCGCCCATTGCGACTGATGCCAAACGATTTGCGTTGGCGTTGGATCGATAACGAAGCGCTGGAATTGAGCTTCGAACTGCCAGCCGGCGCCTATGCCACGGTCGTTGCGCGCGAGTTGATCGCTTAGCCTTTCAATAACACGACCACCGCACCGGTGCCCCCTTGCATGGGCCGCGCCGACGCAAAAGCAATCACGTCATCGCGACGACGAAGCAGACGATCCGTCAGCATTTTCAACACCGGTCCCGCCGCTTTCGAGCGCAAGCCTTTGCCGTGCACGATACGTACACAGTGCAATCCACGCTCCGCGGCTTGCGCAAGAAAATCGGCAATCGTCGCTTGCGCCGCAGCGGCGTTCATCTGATGCAGATCGATATCGTCCTGCACGCTGTATTGGCCGCGTTTGAGCTGGCGCAGCAGCTTTGGCGGATAGCCGTCGCGCAAGTAGCTGAGTTCCTCGCCGACTTCTATCAAACCCGGGTCGAAGGCCATATTCATCAACTCACCCGGCACGGCGGCCTCGTCCGCCTCCAGCATGTGCGGGTGCGGTTCCGGCTTTGGGGTCGCGGGTGGCGGCGCTACCGGGTCGAGCCGACGGATCTCGCCGATCGCGTCGCGAAACAGGCGGCTGTCCTCGTCATTCACGGTGGCGGGCGGACGGCGTTTCATAAGCGCCATCGTAGCGAATGACGCGCGCCTGCGGTGAAGGTTTGGTTACTGCCGATCAGGCAAATCTGCCGGTGAAACAAACACTCGGCTCGGTTAGACTCAGGTATTCAGGGTGCATGCGGAAGTCTTGGGGCCGCATGCGAACCATTAGTTTCGAACGGATGATCATGCGAGTTTTGGTAAGCAACGACGATGGTGTGGATGCGCCGGGCATCCGCATGCTCGCCGAGCGTCTCGGCGCGGTGGGCCAGGTAACGGTGGTGGCGCCGGATCGGGACCGTTCCGGCGCGAGCAACTCGCTCACGCTCGACGCGCCGATACGCGCCACGCGCATGGACAACGGTTATTACCGTGTGGTCGGCACGCCGACCGATTGCGTGCATCTGGCGCTGGCCGGCATGCTCGACGAAGAGCCCGACATCGTGGTGTCCGGCATCAACAATTCCGCCAATCTCGGCGACGACGTGATTTATTCCGGCACCGTTTCCGCTGCGATGGAGGGGCGCTTTCTCGGTTTGCCTGCTATCGCGGTGTCCCTGGTCAGCAAGGATCACAAGGGCGAGCATTACGAATCCGCCGCAAACGCCGTGTTGCTGTTGATGGAACGTCTGCTGATCGATCCGTTGCCGGCCGACACCATTCTCAACGTCAACGTGCCGGATCGCCCGTGGAAAGATATCCACGGGTTCGAAACCACGCGCTTGGGCCGGCGTCATCGTTCCGCGCCGTGCATCAAACAGACCGATCCGCGCGGCAAAACCATTTGGTGGATCGGTCCGGCCGGCGAAGTGGATGATGCCGGCCCCGGCACCGATTTCCACGCCGTCCAGCGCGGCTACATTTCCGTGACGCCCATTCACGTGGATCTCACCCGATTCCAGGCGTTGGAAAAAGTCGGCAGCTGGGTGAGCGCGTTGTCCAAGGGCATGAATAACGAAGCGAACGGTGAGGCAGCGTGACCCATCCATTGCCTCCTTCGGTATTGAAAGGCGAGGGCATGACCTCGCAACGCGCACGCGATCGGCTTATTTCGAAATTGAAAGAAGAGGGCATTCGCAATCAGCGCGTGCTCGATGTGATGCGCAATCTGCCGCGCCATCACTTCATCGATCAGGCGCTGCATTCGCGCGCTTACGAAAACACGGCGCTGCCGATTGGCCACGGCCAGACCATCTCGCAACCGTGGGTCGTCGCACGCATGACCGAAGCGTTGTTGGAGTTGTTCGACGCAAAATCGGGACGTCCGCAGAAGGTGTTGGAGATCGGCACCGGTTCCGGTTACCAGGCCGTCGTGCTCGCGCAACTGGTGCCGCAGTTGTATACGGTCGAGCGTATTGAAGAATTGTTGCGCCAGGCGCGGCGGCGTTTCCGTCAGCTTGGTATCGAAAACATTCGTTCGCGCCACGACGACGGCAAACTCGGTTGGGCGGCTGAGGCGCCGTTCGATGCGATCATTCTCACCGCGGCGGGCGATGCGATTCCCAGCCAGATTCTCGACCAATTGAGCCCCGATGGCGTACTTGTCGCGCCGGTCGGTTCTCCCAGCAGCCAAACCTTGATCCGCATGCGCGGCGACGGCCACGGCGATTTTGTGCAGGAAGAATTGGCGGCGGTGAGTTTTGTTCCCTTATTAGGCGGTATCGGCTGATGCAGCTTTTCGGAAAGCTTTATGCGCGCGTTTTGGTTTGGGCGCGCGACCGCAGAGCGGTCTATTACTTGTGCGGCCTGAGTTTCGTGGAGGCCTTCATCTTTCCGATCATGCCGGAAGTGATGTTGGCGCCGATGATGCTGGGCAAACGGCACAAGGCGTTTTTCTTCGCCAATATCAGCCTGCTTTTTTCGTTGCTCGGTTCGCTGGTTGGTTATTCGCTGGGGCACTGGGCCTTCCACGCATTGACGCCTGCGCTGCAATCCTTGCATCTGTACGATTCGATCGAACGCGGCGTGGAAAGTTTGCGCGCGCAAATGAATCAGCATTGGCTGGAAATGATGCTGGTGCTGATCCTGGCGGCGCTGCAGCCGGTCGTTCCGATGAAGTTCGTCACTTGGGCGTCGGGCATTGTCGGCGTGCCCGTTATTCCGTTTTTGATCTGCATGCTGCTCGGACGCGGCAAGCGCGTTTGGTTGTTGGCGTTGTTGATTCGCTTGTTCGGCGAACGCGCAGAGCGAATTCTGCACAAGCATATCGAGTGGATCGGTTGGGCGGCCCTGGTGGCGTTGGCGGCGCTTGCCGGGTGGTGGTGGATCAAGCATTAACGACGTGCGAGTTTTCTTCGAGGACCGTATGAAAACTCCCAACGACCCCGTTATGCTGGCGCGTATGAATGGATTGATGCGCTGGTCCGCCGCTGCCGCAATAACATTGATCATGACCGGTTGCAGCACGGTCGTGGTTCAACCGACGCCGACTGCTAACACGTCGGGCGGTGCGCTGCGTCCTGTGCCATCGGCCGCGCAACTCGCCGGCACGTATACGGTGGTCAAGGGCGACACGCTTTATTCCATCGCATTTCGCAACGGCGCGGATTTTCGCGATGTGGCTCGATTGAACGGCATCGCGTCGCCGTACACGATTTGGCCCGGTCAGGTTTTGAAACTCCCGGGGCATGGCGCAGAGCCCGTTCATGCCGCGCCGCCGGTCGTGGCGAAGGCTCCGCCGTCGCCGCCCGCCACATCCGCGCCAGTTTTCAAATCGGCCGATACGACACCGACTCCGAATAAGGTGCCATCGCCGCCTTCGCCTGCGCATGCAAGTTCTGCGGCGCCAATTGCGACGGTCACGCCCGTTGCACCGGCAAACCCGACACCTGCGGTCGCCGCGACACCGGTTGCCGCTGGCGGCAGTACCCGGACGGCGGGCGGCGTGAAATGGCGTTGGCCGGCATCCGGTTCATTGGCTGGCCGCTTCCAAGCCAATGCTGCGATACCGGGTATCGATATCGAGGGCAAAGAGGGTCAACCGGTGGTCGCCGCGGCGGATGGCGTGGTCGTGTACAGCGGTAACGGTTTGGTGGGCTACGGCGAGTTGATCATCATCAAGCACAACGACAGCCTGCTTTCCGCGTATGGCCACAACCGCAAGCGCTTGGTCACCGAGGGGCAGCAGGTGAAGGCCGGGCAGCAAATTGCTGAAATGGGTTCCGGCAGCGGCTCGCGCGATGAGCTGCAGTTCCAGATTCGCAAAGACGGCAGTCCTGTCGATCCGCTCGACTATTTGCCGTCGCGTTGAGCGTCGTTTCTCGCGACATCTCGCGAGACGTTCGCATGCATCAACTTGCGTTGCCGGATGGAAGAATGAAGGCGGCGACAACGCGCCTTCCTTCGCCCGCAAGTAAATCGTAAGTGCGCGCGGCGGCCGCGTTGTCCATCACTTCGATGCCGATCCCACGCTTCAGAAAGCCCGCCATAAACGCGGCCGGCGGAAATTGCTGACGCGTGCCGGTGCCAAGTAGCACCACTTCCGGATTGAGCTCAAGCACCGCGTCGACATTGCGGTCGGTAAGCGCAAGCGCGCTGCTGACAGGCCATTGCTCCACGACGCGCTCGGGCGACAGCAGAAAACTTGTGTTCAGTTCGCGGTCGACAACGGTAATGGCGTGGGGAGCGACGCGACGTACGAATAAATAGTCGCCAGGACGGTCTAGCGAGAGATCCATGGCAATTTCTCAGCGCGGCAGGGCGAGCCGCGGATCGTCTTCGTTGCGCCGGAACAGCACCACGATGTGGCCGATTTGCTGCACGCTTTCCGCAGCAGTGCCATCGATCAGGATCTGGATCTGCTCGTCGCGCTCGTCTTTGTCGCCGCCGGACAGTTTCACCTTCACCAACTCGTGATGCGACAGCGCGAGGTCTAGTTCTTTCACCACCGCCTCCGTCGCGCCCTTGGCGCCCAGCAAGATCACCGGGGACAGGTCGTGGGCAAGGCTGCGCAGATAGCGCCGCTGCGATGGGGAGATGGCCATGCGTTCAGTCTCGGATTCGCGACGAGGGGACCGTAAAGGGTATCATGGTCGCCCCTGTTCCCGGTCCGTTTGCCGACCTATGCCTCGCAGCAAAAGCAGTTCCCGCTGGCTTCGGGAGCATTTCGACGACGTCTACGTCAAGAAGGCCCAGGCCGAGGGCCTGCGCTCGCGCGCCGTCTTCAAGCTGGAAGAGCTGATCGAGCGCGATCATTTGCTCAAGCCCGGCATGCGCGTGGTCGATCTGGGCGCTGCGCCCGGCGGATGGTCGCAGCTTGTACGGCAGCGTCTGGGCGATAGTGGTACCGTGGTGGCGCTGGACATTCTTCCCATGCAAGGTATTGCCGGGGTGGACTTTTTGCAGGGCGATTTCCGTGAAGAAACCGTTTTGCGGATGCTGGAATCGCGCCTCGATGGTCAAAAGCTCGATCTTGTCCTGTCGGACATGGCCCCCAATATGAGTGGTGTGGCACTGGCCGACCAAATCCGGGCTATGGATTTGGCGGAGCTGGCGCTTGATTTCAGCAGACACTGGCTCAAACCGGGCGGAGCGTTTCTAATCAAGCTGTTCCAGGGAACGGGCTTCGATGATTACCTACGCACCTTGCGCGCGGAGTTTTCGCGGGTAAGTATGCGTAAACCTAAGGCCTCACGCGCGCGTTCGCGGGAGGTATATGCGCTGGCTACCGGGTTCAAACCGGCGGGCCGGCAAACTGGCGAGAACCGCGCATGAACGAAACATGGAAAACTTTGTTGCTCTGGTTGGTGATCGCGGTGGTCTTGATCACCGTGTTCCAGAGCTTCAACCCGCACGGTGGCGCCTCCTCGGACCTGCCATACAGCAGCTTCGTGCAGAGTGTGGATAGCGGCAACGTCGCTACCGCCAACATCAGCGCCGAAAATCCCGCCACCATCAGCGGCAAGCTGAAGGACGGCAGCAACTACCGCACCGTCGCGCCGGTCCTCGGCTTCTCCACCAACTCGGTGGTGAAACAGATGCAGGACAAGAGCGTCACCGTCACGCAGGATTCCGGCACCGGTTTCTCGCTGATCGGCCTCTTGGTCAACTGGCTGCCGGTGATTCTGATCGTCGGCGTGTTTATCTGGTTTATGCGCCAGATGCAGCAAGGCGGCGGTGGCCGCGGCGCGATGAGCTTCGGCCGTTCGCGCGCCAAGTTGCAGGGCGAAGATCAGGTCAAGGTCAACTTCGGCGACGTCGCTGGTTGCGACGAAGCGAAAGAAGAAGTCGGCGAATTGGTCGAGTTCTTGCGCGATCCCGGTAAATTCCAGCGCCTGGGCGGCAAGATTCCGCGCGGCGTGCTGATGGTCGGCCCGCCCGGCACGGGTAAGACGCTGCTCGCCAAGGCGATCGCCGGCGAGGCGAAAGTGCCGTTCTTCTCGATCTCCGGTTCCGACTTTGTCGAAATGTTCGTTGGCGTGGGCGCGTCCCGCGTGCGCGACATGTTCGATCAGGCGAAGAAGCACGCGCCGTGCATCATCTTCATCGACGAAATCGATGCAGTGGGTCGTCATCGCGGCGCAGGCCTGGGCGGCGGTCACGACGAACGCGAGCAGACGCTCAACCAGTTGCTGGTCGAGATGGATGGCTTCGAAGGTACCGAAGGCATCATCGTGATCGCAGCGACCAATCGTCCGGACGTGCTCGATCCTGCGCTGCTGCGCCCGGGTCGTTTCGATCGCCAGGTGGTGGTCGGTCTGCCGGACGTGAAGGGTCGCGAGCAGATTCTCAAAGTGCATCTGCGCAAGGTGCCGACGGCGAGCGACGTGGATGCGATGGTGATCGCACGCGGCACGCCGGGTTTCTCGGGCGCAGACTTGGCCAACCTCGTCAACGAAGCAGCCTTGTTCGCCGCGCGTGAGAATGCGCGCGAAGTGCGCATGAACCATATGGACAAGGCGCGCGACAAGATCTTGATGGGCACCGAGCGTCGTTCGATGGCGATGAGCGAGGACGAAAAGAAACTCACCGCCTATCACGAAGCCGGTCACGCCATCGTCGGTCGCCTGGTGCCCGAGCACGATCCGGTCTACAAGGTGACGATCATTCCGCGCGGTCGCGCGCTGGGCGTCACGATGTATTTGCCGGAAGGCGACAAGTACAGCATGAACAAGATCGCGATCGAATCGCAGCTGTGCTCGCTGTACGGCGGTCGCGTGGCGGAAGAGTTGATCTTTGGCAGCGACAAAGTCACCACCGGCGCTTCCAACGATATCGAGCGCGCCACCAAGATGGCGCGCAACATGGCCACCAAGTGGGGCTTGTCCGATGAATTGGGTCCAGTGACGTACGGCGAAGAAGAAGACGAAGTTTTCCTCGGCCGTTCGGTGACGCAGCACAAGAACGTCTCCAACGAAACTGCGCGTAAGATCGACGAAGTGGTGCGCGAAATCCTCGATCGTGCGTATGCGCGCAGCAAGCAATTGCTGACGGAAAACATCGAGAAGCTGCACGTGATGGCCGATGCGCTGCTGCAATACGAGACCATCGATGCGCGTCAGATCGACGACATCATGGCTGGCCGCGTACCGGGTCCGCCGGCGGATTGGTCCAAGAACACGCCCGCTGGTCCGTCAGTGCCGCCGCCGCCGCCGCGTGGCGATGCGGGCGCCAAGGTTGGCGATCCGGCGACGCAAAGCCGCGTCTGAGCCGCGACATCGAAGAACAAAAAGGCCGCCCCTCGAGGCGGCTTTTTTATTGGTGCCTGGTTGAATTTTCGATTCGCTTGAAACGCCAACTAGCGACGTAAAAATGCGAGCAATGTTTCGGGTGGGCGTGCGATCACCGCTTTGCCATCGACGACCACGATTGGGCGTTCGATTAAGCGCGGATGTTCGGCCATCGCAGCAATGAGCGTTTCCTCATCCAGCGATGGATTTTCCAAACCAAGCTCCTGATAGACATCTTCGCCAGTGCGCAGTAACTCACGCGCACTGATGCCAAGTTGCGACAACAGCGTCTTCAACTCGATGGCGCTCGGAGGCGTTTCGAGATAGTTGACGATGTCGAAAGGCTTGCCGTGCTCTTCAAGCAAGGCCAGAGCGCTGCGCGATTTCGAGCAGCGACTGTTGTGGTAGATGCGGATCATGCAACGAACCGATGCGACGCTCAGCGATTACCCGAGCGATTGCCGCCACCGCCGCCATGCGGACGGCCGCCGCCGCGCTGCGGGCGACCGCCGGGACGGTTTCCGCCGCCGCTCGGACGATTGCCACCGCCGCTGGGACGGTTGCCACCGCCGCTGGGACGGTTGCCGCCGCGACTGTTGCGATTCGCGTTTCCGCCGGCATTGAAACCGCCGTACGGATTGGCGTTGCCGGCGCCACCACCACCGCCGCCACGGCGATTGCCTTGCGACTGGCCGCCACCGTGCGCGCGTCCGCCGCCACCACCTTCGCGGGATTCGCCGGCAAACCAGGTGCGTGCGGGCGGCAGCTCCTGACCGGGGCCGATACCGCGCTTTTTCTTGTTGTTGCGATTGTTCTGCGGACGATCCGGGCGAGCGACGTTGCCGTTCACTTCGCGATTCGGATTGGCGCGACGACGTTGCTGCTTGCCGCGCGCAGGTTCTTCGCGAATGCGGTCGAAGGCGCGCAGTTCGCGCGCTTCATCGTGATACCCGCCGCTCCACGAGGTCGACGTACCTTTTTCGGGACGATATTCCGTGACATTGCGGGGGGCGCGACGTTGATGCAGCACCGGGCTCAGCGTGAGCACCGGTTGCGGCGCGCCAAGGCCTGCTGCCTGACGCAGTTCTTTGACGGCTTCTTCGCCCATCGCTTCGCAATCGCCGCGGCGCAGTAGGCGCGGCAATTCGATGCTGCCGTAGCGAATGCGCTTGAGGCGGCTGACCAGGAATCCTTGCGAATCCCACAGACGACGGACTTCGCGATTGCGACCTTCGCGGATCACCACACGGAACCAGCTATGGCTGCCGCCGCGGCTGATGATGGCAATTTCGTCGAAGCGCGCGGGGCCGTCTTCGAGTTCCACGCCGGCTTTGAGTTTTTCGATGATTTCGTCGGGCACTTCGCCGTGCACGCGGCATAGATATTCGCGTTCCAGGCCGCTGCGCGGATGCATCAGCGCGTTGGCGAGATCGCCATCGGTGGTCAGCAGCAGCAGGCCCGTGGTGTTGATATCCAGGCGACCCACGGCGACCCAGCGCGCGCCTTTCAGTCGCGGCAGCTGTTCGAACACGGTGGGGCGGCCTTCGGGGTCTTCGCGCGTGGTCACCACGCCTTCGGGCTTGTGATAAACCAGCACTTCGGCATCGTCGCGGTTATCGGTGGCGACAACGAACTGCTTGCCGTCGAGGACGACGCGATCGCCGGCGCGAACGCTGGCGCCAATGGTGGCGGGGCTGCCGTTGACTTCGACTTCGCCAGCTTGGATGCGTTGCTCCAGCATGCGGCGCGAGCCGAGTCCGGCGTTGGCGAGCACCTTGTGCAGGCGCTCTTCGATTTGGGGTGCGGTCTCTGGCGCTGCGGCGCGCTTGAGGCTCAATACGGATTTTTGCGGCGCATTCATGCGCGGTACTCCTCGGTGTCTTGCGTGGCGGCGCCTTCTGCGGCGTCCGCGGGGTCCGCTGCCTCGTCGGCAGTGGAAGGATGGGTGTCGGCGACGGGTTCCGCTTCAGCGGCGGCTTCGTCGTGATGAGATACAGCGTCGCCAGTGTGCGGCGACGATTCGTTGCTTTGTGTGTCTTCGTCGGAAGGTGTTTCGTCCGTCGAGGCTTCGTGGTGCGTGCCGTCGACGAGTTCTTCGTCGTTGGATGCTTCGTCAGCGGATTCGTCCAACTCCGCGTCCGGATCGATCGGCAAATCGCGAATCGGTCGCGGCGGGAAGGAATCGTCGTCCAGCCGAAGCTGCGGATCTTCCATATCGCGAATCTCGGAGAGCGGCGGCAGCTCATCCAGCGATTTGAGATTGAAGTAGTCGAGGAAGATGCGGGTGGTGCCGAACAATGCGGGTTTACCGGGGACGTCGCGGTGGCCGACGACGCGGACCCATTCGCGCTCTTCCAGGGTTTTGATGATGTTGGAGGAGACCACCACGCCGCGGATCTGCTCGATTTCCGGTCGTGTGATCGGCTGTCGATACGCGATCAGCGCCAAGGTTTCCAGCAAGGCGCGCGAGTATCGACTGGGTTTTTCCGTCCACATCCGCGAAACCCACGGATGGACGCCCTGACGCACCTGGTACCGGAAGCCGGTGCCGACTTCTTTCAGCTCCACGCCGCGACCGTTGCATTCCTCGGCCAGCGCTTCCAGCGCCATGGCGATGTGCGACCGGTCGACCTCGTCTTCATCGACGAACAGCTCGCCCAGTTGCGCCACGGTCAACGGTTGGCTGGCGGCCAGCAGTGCGGCTTCGATAATCGGTTTGAGTTGCTCGATCTGCATAGCCTTAGGATCGGGTGACCAAAATAGGGTGGTGCGTTTTTGATGTCGGCTGGCGTTATTCGCCGCCGGATGCTGCATTCCGTTCTTCGAAGGCGTCGTCGCCCGCGGCCACGTCGGCTTCTTCTTCGGCGGAGGATGCATTGGCTTTGACGTAGATCGCCGCCAGCGGTTCTTCCTGCACGATGTTGATCAGGAACTCCTTGGCCAGCTCCAGCATGGCCAGAAACGTGACCACGACGCCAAGTCGTCCTTCGGTGACGTCGAATAGCGATTCGAAGCGATGGAACTGATCGTCGTTCAACCGGCTCAGCAACTCGCCCATGCGTTGACGCACGCTCAGCGCTTCGCGCTTGATGGCGTGATGCCCGAACAATTCGGCCCGATGCATCACATCCTTGAGCGCCAGCAGCATTTCCTTGAGGTCGAGCGGCGGCGGCAGCTTGACCACGTTGCGCTCGCCGACATCGGCCTGCACGACCACCGTATCGCGTTCCAGGCGGGGCAGGGCGTCGATATCCTCGGCCGCCTTCTTGAAGCGTTCGTATTCCTGCAACCGACGCACCAGTTCGGCGCGGGGGTCTTCTTCCAGTCCTTCTTCCGATGGCGGACGCGGAAGCAGCAGTCGCGATTTGATTTCGCCCAGGATGGCGGCCATGAGCAAATACTCGGCGGCCAGCTCCAGGCGCATCGCATCGCGCATCATCTCGATGTATCCCATGTATTGCCGGGTAATTTCGGCGATCGGAATATCGAGAATGTCCAGGTTCTGCCGACGGATCAGGTAAAGCAGCAGATCCAGCGGTCCTTCGAACGCTTCCAGAATAACTTCCAGCGCGTCCGGTGGAATGTAAAGGTCCTGCGGCATCTGCAGGATCGGTTCGCCGCGCACGATCGCCAGCGGCATTTCCTGCTGCTGCGGAACCCCGGCGAACGCGTCGTGCGTTGCTTGTACAGGCTGAGACTCGGTTGGCTCAGTGCTCATCAATGCGTGTCATTGGCCTGCCCGGCGTGGGCTGGCGCTTCGTTCTGTTGACGATCAGAACCCTTCCTCCCGATACACGATCGAAGAAAGGGTCCATGCCTGGAATGCCCGGGTTCTTTGGGGCCACTCCCATGAAGCCAATCTGCGCAATGCCCAGCCGGGCTGCGGGTTCCCGCTTTTGCTGGCCCTGATGAAGCCACTCGGCGTGGTTCGGTCAGGCTGGCGGTCGCTGGGTGCCGGGTCGGTAATGGATACGATCAGGCGGAACCCGGCGTGACGGCGTTGGCGTCGCCCGCGATTCGTAAGGTCGGCTGAGTACATCGGGTGGAGGCCATTTCAACCGGGGATCCCGGCGATCTTCCATGCATGGCTCCACGCGCACGAACAGATTAGCGGCAGCGCCTCGGCATGTCCAGCGAGGGCTTCAGCTGCCATAGAGGGTAGTGAACAGACGCGTTCACGTTGCGGCAGCATGTGACCCATTGCGTCTGACGCAATGCACACGAAAACGTTCAATCGAGCCTAAAGTTAAGCGCTTTAAGATCGATATAGCCCTGGCATGTGGCTTGCTTCATGATATGCCCACACGAGGGGGACACCGGCAGGACTATGCTGGTTATAACGAAAAGCGGATCTGCTGCCGGCTCATTCCGACAGCGCACGCTGATCGGGCTGAGGCGTCGTCTTGGCGACGCATGCGGGAGAGGTAAAGCATGACGACAAAAGGTGACGATGCCATGGACGGTACCGACAAAGAGCATCTGCGTCCGGCGCGCATGCGCATCAAGACCACGGTGCTGATGAGTCAGGGCGACCGGTCGCATCCGACCGACCTTATCGATATCTCGGCCACCGGCGTGTTGCTGCGTCGCCCGCGCGACTGGGGCGGTCAGCCTGGGGAGAGCTGGGTGCTCGACATGATCTTCGGCGAGGATCTGCACATCCACCTGGAAGCGAAGGTGGCGCGCGTCTCCGAACGGCATATCGGCTTTGCCTATACGCACATCCCGGAAGACAAACAGGTGCCGCTTTGGAATCTGCTGGGCGGCTATGCCGACATCCTGGAGATGTGGCACGACGAGTAAATCGTCGAATCGGGGAATGGCGCATCCCATTCCCCGGGAAATCGATTAGCTGGCGACGGCCTGTTTCTTTTCGTCGCGCAATTCGCGCCGTAGAATTTTACCCACATTGCTCTTGGGCAGCGCATCGCGGAATTCGATCACCTTCGGCCGTTTGTAGCCGGTGAGGTTCTCGCGACAGAACTCTTTGAGTTGCTCGACCGTCAGGCTCGGGTCTTTGCGCACCACGAACAACTTCACCACTTCGCCGGAATGTTCGTCCGGCACGCCGATGGCGGCGACTTCGGCAACGCCCGGATGCTTCATGACGGTGTCTTCGATTTCGTTCGGATAGACGTTGAAGCCCGAGACGAGAATCATGTCCTTCTTGCGATCGACGATGTACACGTAGCCGTTTTCGTCCATCTTGGCGATATCGCCGGTGTGCAGCCAGCCGTCGTCGGTCAGCACTTTTGCGGTTTCGTCGGGGCGATTCCAATAACCCTTCATAACCTGCGGGCCATGCACCATCAGTTCGCCGACTTCGCCGATGGGCAAAGGCTGATTCTCTTCGGACCAGATGGCGACGTCAGTGGAAGAAATCGGCAAGCCGATCGAGCCGTTGTATTCCTTCAAATCCAACGGATTGATGCAGGCGGCCGGGGAGGTTTCGGTAAGCCCGTACGCTTCGGCCAAGGTGCAGCCGGTCACTTTTTTCCAGCGTTCGGCCACCGCGCGCTGCACGGCCATACCGCCGCCCAGGCTCAAACGCAGACTCGAAAAATCCACGCTCTCGAAACCCGGCGTATTGAGCAAGCCGTTGAACAAGGTATTGACGCCGGTAATGACCGAAAAATGCGAGTTGCGCAGCTCTTTGACAAAGGCAGGCATATCGCGCGGGTTGGTGATGAGAATGTTCAACCCGCCCAATCGCAGAAACACCAGACCGTTCGCGGTAAGCGAAAAGATGTGATACAGCGGCAGCGCGGTGATAACGATCTCGCGTCCCACTTTCAGATTCGCGCCGATCCACGCGCCGGCTTGCATCATGTTCGCCACCATATTGCCGTGGGTAAGCATGGCGCCCTTGGCCACACCGGTGGTGCCGCCGGTGTATTGCAGGAAAGCGATATCGTCGTGCGTGATGGAGGGCGCGGTCGGCGTGTACTTCGCGCCAATGGCGAGCGCATCGTTAAAGCGCACGGCGTGCGGCAGCGAATAAGGTGGCACCATCTTCTTGACGTGCTTGAGCACGAAGTTGATTGCCAACCCTTTCGCGCCGAGCAAATCGCCAAGACCCGTGGTCACGATGTGCTTGACGTGCGTTTCAGTCACGACTTGCTGCAGGGTCGCCGCGAAGTTGTCCAACACCACAATCGCCACCGCGCCCGAATCTTCGAGCTGATGCTTAAGCTCGCGCGCCGTGTACATGGGATTGGTGTTCACGATCACCATGCCAGCGCGCAGCGCGCCGAACAGCGCGATCGGATACTGCAAAACATTCGGCAGCATGATCGCAACGCGATCGCCCTTGGAAAGTTTCAGCTCGCCGGTCAGGTAGGCGGCGAATTGCCGGCTCAGCGCGTCGATTTGAGCGTAGGTCAGGCGCTTGCCGAAGCTCGAGAAAGCGTCGCGTTCCTGGTAGCGTTCAAACGCTTCTTCCAGTACGGCAACCACCGACGCGTACTGGGTGATGTCGATCTCTGCAGGTACGCCATCCGGATAATGACTCAGCCACGGACGCTGATTGCTCATGTTCGATCCCAAGCTCCATGAATACATGCCGTGGTGGCAAAGACGCGCATTCGGCATCATGCGGGCAAAGCATTGGAGCATACGCCAGCGTACAGCGGCAAGCCGCGACGCAGCGAGATGCGCAAGGGGAGTTCACAGGTGCGGACCATGACAAATCTGTCCCGACTTTCGCTATTGGTTTTGTTGACGGTACTCGTTGCCGCGTGTCATCGCGTGCCGGACGAGGTGTTGATCCGGCAGGCCATCGACGCGACCGCCCATGCTGCTGAGCAGGTCGATCCGTCAGGCGTAATGGGGCAACTTACCGATGATTTCGACGGCGACCGTGGCGCCATGACCAAGCAAGACCTGGGCAACATGTTGCGACTGGCGAAACTTCGCGGGGAGACGCTCCACGCCGTGTTGGGACCAGTGGATGTGCAACCGCGCGGCGACCGGTACGTGGCGGATTTCACGGTGACGCTGACCAGCGGCGGAAAATTGTTTCCGTCGCAACTGGGCGTCTATCAGGTGGAAACGGCTTGGCGTCGAGAGGGCCGCGATTGGCGATGTTACGAAGCCACCTGGACGCAACAGCTTTAATGGCGACAGCCGTTCGAGGCTCCTTCGGTTAAATCCAAAGGAGCCTCGGACATGATGGATCAAGCCGCTTTCTTGCTCGCTAATTGACGCAGCACATATTGCAGGATGCCGCCGTGGCGGAAGAACTCGCGCTCTTTGGGCGTGAGCAGCAGCACTTTTACGGTGAACGTTTTTTCGCCTTTGTCGCTCTTGGCGACAACTTTCGCTTCTTTGGCGTTGCCATCGTCGAGCCCGGTGATTTCGAATGTCTCCTTGCCGGTCAGGCCAAGCGATTTGGCGCTTTCGCCATCTTTGAATTGCAAGGGCAGCACGCCCATGCCGACGAGGTTGGAGCGATGGATGCGCTCGAAACTCTCGGCGATCACGGCTTTGACGCCCAACAGCAGCGTGCCCTTGGCGGCCCAGTCGCGGGAAGAACCGGTGCCGTATTCCTTTCCGGCCAGCACGATTAACGGCGTGTGGTCCGCTTTGTATTTCATCGCCGCGTCGTAGATGGCCATCTGTTCGCCCGAAGGCACGTACTGCGTGTAACCGCCTTCCACGCCATCCAGCATCAGGTTTTTAATACGGATGTTGGCGAACGTACCGCGCACCATCACGTCATCGTTGCCGCGACGCGATCCGTACGAATTGAAATCCTTCGGCTCCACGCCTTTGGAAATCAGGAAGCGCCCTGCGGGACTGTCTTTCTTGATCGAGCCGGCAGGCGAAATATGATCGGTGGTGATCGAGTCGCCGAACAAGCCCAAGACACGCGCGCCATGAATGTCCGCGATTTTGCCCGTTTCCATGGTCATGCCGTCGAAGTAGGGCGGGTTCTTGATGTACGTAGAGTCGTTCCACTTGTAGACCGAACCTTCGGGCGATGCGATCTGGTTCCAACGACTGTCGCCTTTGAACACGTCGGCGTAGTTCTTGGTGAACATCTCGGGATTGATCGCGCCGGCAATCACGTCCGAAATTTCCTTGTTGCTTGGCCAGACGTCTTTCAAATAAACCGGTTTGCCATCGCTACCCGTACCGAGCGGATCGTTGGCTAGATTCACATCCAGCGAGCCCGCCAACGCATATGCCACCACCAACGGCGGCGACGCCAGATAATTCATCTTTACTTCCGGATGCACGCGGCCTTCGAAATTGCGATTGCCCGACAGCACCGATGCAACGGCGAGATCGCCTTCAGCAATGCCTTTGCTGATTTCCTCAGGCAGCGGGCCGGAGTTGCCGATGCAAGTGGTGCAGCCGTAGCCCACGAGATAGAAGCCGACTTTTTCGAGCTCCTTCAGCAGGCTGGTTTTTTCCAGATAATCCGTCACCACCAGCGAGCCGGGCGCCAGCGATGTCTTTACCCAAGGCTTGGCTTTCAATCCTTTTGCGGCGGCTTTCTTGGCGACCAGGCCGGCAGCCAGCATCACGGCGGGGTTCGATGTATTCGTGCACGAGGTGATCGCCGCGATCACCACCGCGCCATCTTGCAAATGAAATTCTTCGCCCTTCATCGACACATGCGGGCCTTTGGCCAACGCGCTCATGTCGTGGCCGACGGCGGTGCCGCCGCCTTCGTTGGCGAAACGCGCTTCGCTGCCGTTCTTCCGTCCTGCGGTGAGCGTGCTGAGGCTCTCGTGGAAGCTCTTTTTTACGTCTTCCAGCAAGACGCGATCTTGCGGGCGCTTGGGGCCGGCCATCGAGGGTTTGACGTCGACGAGATTGAGTTCCAGCGTGGCGGAGAATTGCGCATGCGGCGTGTGTTCGTCGTGCCACAAACCTTGTGCTTGCGCGTACGCTTTCACCAACTCGATGTGATCTTCGCTGCGGCCGGAAAGGCGCAGATAATTCAACACTTCCTGATCGATCGGGAAAATGCCGCAGGTCGCGCCGTATTCCGGCGCCATGTTGCCGATCGTCGCGCGATCTGCCAGCGGAAGATGCTTGAGACCTTCGCCGAAGAATTCCACAAACTTGCCCACCACGCCGTGCTTGCGCAGCATCTGCGTGACGGTGAGAACCAGATCGGTTGCGGTGACGCCCTCGGAAAGTTTGCCGATGAGTTTGAACCCGACGACTTGTGGGATCAGCATGGATGAAGGCTGACCCAGCATCGCCGCTTCCGCTTCGATACCGCCAACGCCCCAGCCCAGCACGCCGAGGCCGTTGACCATCGTGGTGTGCGAGTCGGTGCCGAATACCGTATCGGGATACGCCCAATCCGCGCCGTCTTTCTTGCCGGTGAACACCACGCGTGCAAGATGCTCAAGATTCACCTGATGCACGATGCCGGTGCGCGGCGGCACTACTTTGAAATTGTTGAACGCTTTTTGTCCCCAGCGCAGGAACGAGTAGCGCTCGTGGTTGCGCTCGAACTCGATTTCGACATTTTTCTCAAGTGACGACGGCGATCCGAACGCATCCACTTGCACGGAATGATCGATCACCAGTTCGGCTGGCGCGAGCGGATTGATCTGTTTCGCATCGCCGCCCAGCTTCACCACGGCGTCGCGCATCGCGGCCAAATCCACCACGCACGGGACGCCGGTGAAATCTTGCAGCACCACGCGGGCGGGCATAAAGGAAATTTCCGTATCCGGCTCGGCCTTTGGGTCCCACTTGGCGACCGCCTCGATTTCCTTTTTGGTGACGTTGACGCCGTCCTCGTGGCGCAACAAGTTTTCCAGCAGGATCTTCATCGAGTAAGGCAGATGCTTCAGATCGAAGCGCTCGCCGAGCTTCGTAAGGCTGGCGATGTGATACGAGCTGCCTTTGACCTTGAGCGTGTCGCGGGTGGCGAATGAGTCCAGCATGGGAGTTGCTCCTGTTGCTTGAAATCTGGAGGACGCGCGCTGCGTAACAGATCAATGCTAAAGCAGCGAACGTTAGGGGAATTGAAAGGCGGGTCGTCGTCCGTCGTGGGGATGTCGCGGAGTTTGGGCCAAATCGAATCCGCCGCAAGGCGCTTCCCGGCCATTTCGCCACGATTGCATTGCAAGATTTCGAACGCAGCCGGAAACACCGTATTGGATTGCGGCAACGGCGGCGCGGCTGGCAAAATATATAGCTGAAACAACGCACGACACGGCATCAAGGCGGGCTACATCCCCAGCCCCGCCCGGGCAGCGGCCATGCCGAAAACGAATCAACCGGGACGCATCCGCATGCCCGCGGAGGCAACCCCTTTGTCAGCCACAGGACGGATCACATGCTCAACGCCTATCGCCAACATGTCGCCGAGCGCGCTGCGCTGGGTGTTCCCCCGCTGCCGTTGTCGGCCCCGCAGACCGCCGACCTGATCGAATTGCTGAAGAACCCGCCTGCAGGCGAAGAAGCGTTCCTCGTCGATTTGATCACCAACCGTGTGCCTGCCGGCGTGGACGATGCGGCCAAGGTCAAAGCGTCTTATCTCGCCGCCGTGGCGTTCGGTACGGAAAAATGCGCGCTGATCAGCCGCGAAAAGGCGACACAACTGCTCGGCACCATGCTCGGCGGTTACAACATCCATCCGTTGATCGAGCTGCTCGATGATGCGCAGGTCGGCGGTATCGCAGGCGAAGCGTTGAAGAAAACGCTGCTGATGTTCGACGCCTTCCACGACGTCAAAGAAAAGGCGGACAAGGGCAACGCCAACGCGAAATCCGTGCTGCAAAGCTGGGCCGATGCGGAATGGTTCACCAGCCGCCCCGCCGTGCCGGAAAGCATGACCATCACCGTGTTCAAGGTGCCCGGCGAAACCAACACCGACGACCTCTCGCCGGCGCCCGACGCCACCACGCGTCCGGACATCCCGCTGCACGCGCTGGCGATGTTGAAGAACAAGCGCGACGGCGCGCCGTTCCAACCGGAAGAAGACGGCAAGCGCGGCCCGATCAAGCTGGTGCAGGATCTCGCGCAGAAAGGCCATCTCGTGGCCTACGTCGGCGATGTGGTCGGCACCGGTTCCAGCCGCAAGTCAGCCACCAACTCCGTGCTGTGGTGGACGGGCGAAGATATTCCGTTCATCCCGAACAAGCGCTTCGGCGGCGTGTGCCTGGGCAGCAAGATCGCGCCGATCTTCTACAACACGATGGAAGACGCGGGCGCGCTGCCGATCGAACTCGATGTCTCCAAGATGGACATGGGCGACGTTGTCGAGCTGCGTCCGTACGAAGGCAAGGCGCTCAAGAACGGCGAAGTGATCGCCGAATTCCAGGTGAAGTCGGATGTGCTGTTCGACGAAGTGCGCGCCGGCGGCCGCATTCCGTTGATCATCGGCCGCGGTCTCACCGGCAAGGCGCGCGAAGCGCTGGGCCTGCCGCCGTCCGAGTTGTTCCGTCTGCCGCAGAATCCCGCCGACACCGGCAAGGGTTACACGCTGGCGCAGAAGATGGTCGGTCGCGCTTGCGGTCTGCCGGAAGGCAAGGGCGTTCGTCCGGGCACGTATTGCGAACCCAAGATGACGTCCGTGGGTTCGCAGGACACCACCGGTCCGATGACGCGCGACGAGCTGAAGGATCTGGCGTGCCTGGGCTTCTCTGCCGATCTGGTGATGCAGTCGTTCTGCCACACCGCGGCGTATCCGAAACCGGTGGATGTGAAGACGCACCACGACCTGCCCGCCTTTATCTCCACGCGCGGCGGTATCAGCCTGCGTCCGGGCGACGGCGTGATCCACTCCTGGCTCAATCGCATGTTGCTGCCCGACACCGTCGGCACCGGCGGCGACAGCCACACGCGTTTCCCGATCGGTATTTCGTTCCCGGCCGGCTCGGGCCTGGTGGCCTTCGCAGCCGCCACGGGCGTGATGCCGCTGGATATGCCGGAATCCGTGCTGGTTCGCTTCAAGGGCGAACTGCAGCCGGGCGTGACGCTGCGCGATCTCGTCAATGCGATTCCACTGTACGCGATCAAGCAGGATTTGCTCACGGTCGCCAAGCAGGGCAAGAAGAACATCTTCTCCGGCCGCATCCTTGAAATCGAAGGTCTGCCGAATCTGAAAGTGGAGCAGGCGTTCGAGCTTTCCGATGCGTCCGCCGAACGTTCGGCGGCCGGTTGCACGGTGCATCTCAACAAAGAACCGATCATCGAGTACCTCAACTCGAACATCACCTTGCTGAAATACATGATCGCCCAGGGCTATCAGGATGCGCGCAGCCTGCAGCGTCGCATCAAGGCGATGGAAGCATGGCTTGCCAGCCCGCAATTGCTGGAACGCGATGCGGATGCCGAATACGCCGCCGTGATCGAAATCGATCTGGCTGACGTGCACGAGCCTATCGTGGCGTGCCCGAACGATCCGGACGACGTGAAAACCCTTTCCGACGTCGCCGGCGCCGCGATCGACGAAGTGTTTATCGGTTCGTGCATGACCAACATCGGTCACTTCCGCGCCGCGTCGAAGTTGCTGGAAGGCAAGCGCGATATTCCGACCCGCTTGTGGGTGGCTCCGCCGACCAAGATGGACCAGAAGCAGCTCACCGAAGAAGGCCACTACGGCGTGCTCGGCACCGCTGGCGCGCGTATGGAAATGCCGGGTTGCTCGCTGTGCATGGGCAACCAGGCGCAGGCGCGCGAAGGTGCAACGGTGTTCTCCACCTCCACCCGCAACTTCCCGAATCGTCTGGGCAAGAACACTAACGTGTATCTGGGTTCGGCCGAGCTGGCCGCGATCTGCTCGCGTCTGGGTCGCATCCCGACCAAGCAGGAATACATGACCGATATCGGCGTGATCAACGCCAACGGCGAAAAGATCTATCGTTACATGAACTTCGATCAGATCGCCGATTTCAAGGAAGTGGCCGATACGGTCAGCGCATAAGCGTGTGATGTCGAATCCCTCTCCCCTCCGGGGAGAGGGCAGGGTGAGGGGCCAAAGCTTGCCTCACACCCCATAAGAGCGGTGCTCCGATTTCTATTTTTCCGCAAGAGTGACCCCTCACCCCAACCCTCTTCCTCGCTCCTCAAAGCGCGGCCATCCATGGCCGCTCCCCGCGTCCCGAAGGGGAGAGGGAGCTGGTGGTCCGCGCAGTCGTTTATGCTTGCGCGATGATCTCTTCTCACCTATCCGCCGTTTCGCTACGCGACCTGATTCTGGTGCAGGCCGTGCACCGGCATGGAAGTTTCAACAGCGCAGCGCGGGCCATGCACATCAGCCCATCGGGTTTGTCGCATCAAGTGCAAAAAGTGGAACAGGCGCTTGGCGCTCCGTTGTTCGAGCGCGGCGGTCGACGCGTCGTGCCGACCGCGGGTGGCAAGCGTCTGTTGGAACAGATCGATGCAGTGCTCCTGGCCGCCGAACATTTGCAGCAAGCCGCACGCGCAGGCGAAACCGCGTTCGGCGGCGAATTGCGACTCGGTGTGTTGGCGACCTTGGGGCCGTATTTGCTGCCGCATTTGATCGAGCCGTTTCCGCAGCATTTTCCCGGCGCGCGTTTGAGCTTGTCGGAAGGCAAGCCGCGCGGACTGCTTCGACGCTTGAACGAAGGCGAATTGGATGCGGTGTTGGCGCCGCCCGTTGCGGCGGTCAGTGGCATTGCGATGCGGCCACTGTTCTTCGAGCCGTGGGAAGTGTTGCTGCGCGCCGATCATCCGTTAGCCGGCAAACGCTCCGTTTCCATGGAGCAACTCGACGCCAGCCAAGCAATTTTGATGTCGGAGAGCCACGCCGATGGCGAGGGTTATGTGCAGGACGTGAGCCTCGAAAGTCTCGCCGCCCTAGTCACGCTGCGCGGCGGGCATGCGCTCGTACCTGCGCTCGCGCACGATCGGCTCGCTTCGATGCCGGACATCGCGTTGGCGAAGATCAAAGGTTCGACGCCGGGGCGTGAAATAGCGCTCTATTGGCGCGAAGCATCGCCTTGGCACAGCGATCTGCAAGCGTTTGCCGATCTGCTGCGCAAACTGGCCAAACAGCGCCCGGGCCTGCGCCTGATCGATAACGCGTAGCCGCTCAGCGATTATCCAACGTAGTGCCGGTAAGCAGCCCGCGCGCCAGCATGCTGCATTGCCGACGATGCACCAGCAATTGCCACTGACGACCGCCGATCTGCCGCCACAACACCGCCGAACGCACCGCCGCCAACAAGCTGGCGCGTACGCGTTCCACCATGGCGGGCTGCTGTAGCCATTGTGGATTGCCTGTGACCATCACGCGCGGTCGCAACGTGGATAACGTGCTTGCGTAGAGTTCCGCGAGGCGGCTGGAAACCTGCGGCGAATTGAGGCCGAAATGCTCCACTTGCCGTTTGGCGGAGACGATGCCTTGCTGCAATTGATCGAGCAGGTCCTTGCGATGCCCCAGGCTGCGCTCCAGTCGCATGATCGTCACCACCATGCGCGTGATCGCCATATCGCGACCGCTTTCGTCCAGTTGCGTAATCAACGTACGCAAACCCATGCGAATGCCCGACACGCTGCCGTACACGCCGACAACCGACGGCGAGTCGATGCGAAACACACTGGCCAAGCTGGCGTCGAGCGCGAGATCGTCGCAGCGTCCCTCGTTGGCGAGTTGATGCGCCAGGGCGGAGGCCTGAAACAACCCGGCGAGCGCCAGTACGCGCTCTTCGTTCATGGCGAAAGCTTCAAGCACGCTGCGTCATACTCTCTGCAGTGGAATGGGGGAGGCCGCCGTACGCGGCATCGGTTGCGGCGATCACGGCGCCACCCAGGCATTCGTCGCCGGCGTAGAACACCACCGATTGGCCGGGCGTCACGGCGCGTTGCGGCTCGTCGAACCGAACTTCCAGTTGATCGCCGTGTATGGACACCACGCACGCCTGATCGTGCTGTCGGTAGCGGGTTTTGGCGGTGCAACGAAATTCCCTGGCCGACGGCTCGCCGGCCACCCAGGTTGGGGTTTCGGCGATCAGCCGCAGGGACTGCAGCCACTCATTCTCGCCGCCTTGGGCCACGTAGAGCACGTTCCGCGCGACATCCTTGCCGACCACGTACCACGGCTCGCCGCCGGTATTTTGACGGCCGCCGATACCGAGACCGTTGCGTTGGCCCAGGGTGTAATACATCACGCCCTGATGCTCGCCGATCAGATGGCCGTCCGGGTTGCGCATTTCGCCGGGCCGGGCAGGGATGTACTGCGTCAGAAATTGACGGAAATCGCGCTCGCCGATAAAGCAGATGCCGGTCGAATCTTTTTTCGCGTGCGTCGGCAGCGCCGCGTCGCGCGCCATGTCGCGGACTTTGGACTTTTCGATTTCGCCGATCGGAAATAACGTAAAGGCGAGTTGTTGCTGCCCCAAAGCGTGCAGGAAATAGGTTTGATCTTTGCTGGCGTCGACGGCGCGCAACAGGCGAAAACGACCGTTGAGGCTGTCTACGCGCGCGTAATGCCCGGTGGCGATCTTTTCCGCGCCCAGCGCGCGTGCTTCGTCGAGAAAGGTTTTGAACTTGATTTCGCGGTTGCAAAGCACATCGGGATTCGGTGTGCGGCCCGCGCGATATTCGGAAAGAAAATGCTCGAAGACGCCATCCCAGTATTCGGCGGCGAAATTGCGCGCGTGAAAAGGGATGCCGAGTCGGCCGCAGACGGCGACGGCGTCTTTGCGGTCCACATCCGCAGTGCAAGGGCCGTTGCGGTCGTCTTCTTCCCAGTTCTGCATAAACAAGCCTTCCACCTCGTGGCCGGCCTGTTGCAGCAGCAAGGCGGCCACCGAGGAGTCGACGCCGCCCGAGATGCCCAGCATCACTTTCACGGCATGCCTCCGCTGGGCATGAGATTGGCGATGACGGACAACGGCAGTCGCTGGCCTGCGAGCCAATCGTCGATGCTCATGAGAATCATCGGGCTGCGCAGGCGTTCGCCTAAGCCGGCGATGTCCTCGCGGGTCATCCACAAGGCGCGGCGGACGCCGGTATCGAGCGGTTGATGAGGATCGTGGCTTAAAGGCTTGGCGGCGAACGTGAAGCGGACGACAACGTCGCCATGCTCCTTGCTGCGCCACTGATGGACGCCGATCAGGTGTGTCAGCGCCACCGTCCAGCCGGTCTCTTCGCGTGTTTCGCGCACGGCCGCGTGCTGGAGGCTTTCGAAGTCATCCAAATGACCCGCAGGTTGGTTATAAGCCACGCAACCGCCGACCTCCTCTTCCACCATCAGGTAGCGGTCGCGGTCGGCCACGACGCAGGCGACGGTCACATGCGGGCGCCAAACGTCGTTATTCGGGCTTTTGGGTTCTGTCATCGTAAAGGGGGCCATGCGCCCGGGGAGGCACTGGAAATGGCGTTATTGTGCCATTACATCAAGCGCCATCGCTCGGTAGCACACTAGGGATGCTTTGATTGAATCCACACAGGCGTCCCAGAGCCCGGGCGTATACTGAAGCCAAAACAAGCACTAACCGGTAAAGCATGGCGAACGAATCAGATCAAGAACAAGGCGGTGGACATGGGCTTACCGTCGAAGTATCCAAGCCTGAGGTGGCGCGACCGCCGCTGTTTCAGGTGTTGTTGTTAAACGACGATTTCACGCCGATGGACTTTGTGGTCGAGGTATTGCGTACGTTCTTTGGCATGGACCAGGAGAAAGCCGTACAAATCATGTTGCATGTACACACTCGCGGTAAGGGCGTGTGCGGGGTGTTCACCCGAGAAGTGGCAGAAACCAAAGTCACGCAGGTGAACGAATATTCACGTGCCAACCAGCACCCTCTTTTATGCACGATGGAAAAGGTGTGAGGACAATTCAGCGTTTCGGCGTTATCGTGACGGCGAAGACATTGATTCACACCTTGTTGGCCCCCATCTTGCATCAATCGCGATAAAGCCGCCCCAACATTGCAGTGGAGAAGGTCCGGATGTTCAGCAAGGATCTCGAAGTCACCATCGGCCAGTGCTACAAGCAGGCCCGCGAGCAGCGACACGAGTTTATGACCGTGGAGCACCTCCTGCTCGCCCTTACGGAAAATCAGTCCGCGCTCGGTGCTCTGCGCGCATGCGGCGCGGATCTGCCGCGTCTCACTCACGAATTGGAAAAAATCATCGCCGAGACCGTGCCGGTATTGCCGCACGGGGACGAGCGCGATACGCAGCCGACGCTGGGATTCCAGCGCGTGTTGCAGCGCGCGGTGTATCACGTGCAATCGTCCGGTCGAAAAGAAGTCACCGGCGCCAACGTGCTGGTCGCAATTTTCGGTGAGAAAGATTCACACGCCGTGTATTTCCTGCATCAGCAGGAAATTACGCGCCTTGATGTGGTCAACTACATTTCGCACGGCATCGCCAAGATCGGCGACGAGTCGCCCAACAGCATTTCGGGCAGCGAGCGCGATGCCGAGGAAGGCGGTGAGGGCAAGGGCAATCCGCTCAGCGAATACGCCACCAACCTCAACGAACTCGCGCTGGAAGGCAAGATCGATCCGCTGATCGGCCGCCAGGACGAAATCGAACGCACCATCCAGGTGCTGTGCCGCCGCCGCAAGAACAATCCGCTCTACGTCGGCGAGGCTGGCGTGGGCAAAACGGCGCTCGCCGAAGGTCTGGCCAAGCGCATCGTCGACGGCGAAGTGCCGGAGGTGCTGGAAAGCGCCACGATCTGGGCGCTCGATCTGGGCGCGCTGGTGGCGGGCACCAAGTATCGCGGCGATTTCGAAAAGCGCCTGAAAGCCGTCATCGCTCAGCTCAAGAAGCAGCAGGGCGCGATTTTGTTTATCGACGAAATCCACACCATCATCGGTGCGGGTTCGGCGTCGGGCGGCACGATGGACGCCAGCAACCTGATCAAGCCGATGCTTGCGTCGGGCGAGTTGCGCTGCATCGGTTCCACCACGTTCCAGGAATTCCGCGGAATCTTCGAAAAAGACCGCGCGCTGGCGCGTCGCTTCCAGAAGATCGACGTGGTCGAACCCAGCGTCGCCGACAGTCTGGAAATTCTCAAAGGTTTGAAGTCGCGCTTCGAAGAGCATCACAACGTGTCCTACACGTTGGAAGCGCTGAAGGCCGCCGTCGATCTTTCGGTGAAGCACATTCCGGATCGTCTGCTGCCGGACAAGGCCATCGACGTGATCGACGAAGCGGGTGCGCGTCAGCGTTTGCTGCCGGTCGATCAACGCACCGGCAAGGTGGACGTGCCGGAAGTGGAATACATCGTCGCCAAGATGGCGCGCATTCCCGCCAAGCAGGTGTCGGCGTCCGATCGCGACGTGCTGAAGAATCTGGAACGCAACCTCAAGATGGTCGTGTTTGGTCAGGATCCTGCCATCGAGGCGCTCGCCGCGTCGATCAAGATGGCGCGCTCGGGCCTGGCCGATCCATCCAAGCCGATTGGCTGCTTCCTGCTTGCCGGCCCAACTGGCGTGGGCAAGACGGAAGTGACCAAGCAATTGGCGATGCAGCTCGGCATCGAGATGATCCGCTTCGACATGTCCGAGTACATGGAAGCGCATTCGGTCTCGCGTCTGGTGGGTGCACCTCCGGGTTATGTCGGTTTCGACCAGGGAGGCCTGCTTACGGAAGCCGTCACCAAGCATCCGCATGCGGTGCTGTTGCTGGATGAGATCGAAAAAGCGCATCCGGACGTGTTCAACATCCTGTTGCAGGTCATGGATCGCGGCGTGCTGACGGATACCAACGGTCGCGAAGCGAATTTCAAGAACGTGATCGTGGTGATGACCACCAATGCCGGTGCGCAGCAAGCGTCGCGTCGTAGCATCGGTTTCGTGAAGCAGAACCACTCGATGGATTCGAAGGAAGTGATCCGCCGTACCTTCACGCCCGAGTTTCGCAATCGTCTGGATGCCATCATCCAGTTCAATCCGCTGGACTTCGAGCACATCCTGCGCGTGGTCGATAAGTTCCTGATCGAGCTCGAGTCGCAGCTTGGCGAGAAGCATGTGGCGCTGGACGTCGATGCGGATGCGCGTCGTTGGCTGGCCGAGCACGGGTTCGATCCGCAGATGGGCGCACGTCCGATGGCTCGCGTGATCCAGGAGAAGATCAAGCGCGTCCTCGCCGACGAGTTGCTGTTCGGCAAGCTTGCCGAGGGCGGCAAGGTGATGCTGAGCGTGCGCGACGGCGAGTTGCAGGTGAACACCGAAACCGCCGAACCGGTGCCTGCGACCATCACCTGATCGCGCGTTGTTGCAACAAAAAAAAGCCGCGCATCTGCGCGGCTTTTTTATCGGGTGGCGCCGGGCGCCAAAACCGATGCTTACTTCATGCGATAGGTGATGCGACCCTTGGTGAGGTCGTAAGGCGTCATTTCCACCTTTACCTTGTCGCCGGTCAGAATGCGGATGTAGTGCTTGCGCATACGGCCCGAGATGTGAGCAATCACGGTATGGCCGTTTTCCAGCCTTACTCGAAACATGGTATTGGGCAGGGTTTCTACAACCGTGCCATCCATTTCAATGACGTCGTCTTTGGCCATGCGTTCCGGGAGATGCGCGCAGGCCACCATGGCCGCGTAAGCCTTTAATTATGCCACGTTTCCGTGTCGGGTCAAAGAAGCGGGGCGTCTACCCGGCGAAATGCTCGTCCAATTTGCGCCGGATTTCCTGTTCGATCATGCCTTTGAGCGGCGAAAACAGCATGCCGAGCTGGGCGGTCACGTGGATTTCATCGGCGCCGACGGCGATTTTTCCTTGAATGCCGGAGCGCTCGAAGGTCAGCGTCTCGTTCTGCCATTGCGTCTTGACGTCGAATTTTTCCCGCATGCGCGCAGCGACGCTGTCGATGACAGCATGAGCTTCGGTGGGAGACAGGCGATGCGGACGGCGGATATCGATGCTGGGCATGATGAAACTCAACGGCTAAACCGTACATGATAAAGGTACTTTGACGATATTTTTTGCAGTTCTGGTAGAGTCGCGCCGTCACGTCGTTGGTCATTTCATGCGCATCGAGTTCCCTCACTCAAACCGGGCGGTTTTCCGCTGGAACCAGGCGCATTTGCGCATCGGGAGCGACCCCGATAACGACCTTATTCTTGCGGCGAACCAGGCTGCACCCAAACACTTGCTGATCAGTCTCGACCGTCGTGGTTGGGTGCTTGATGTGCTGCCGGAGGCCACGCGCATTTACGTCAACGCGCGGCCGGTGCGCGAACGCGCGATTCTGCGTGCGGGCGATACCTTGAGCGTTGGCGATTGTCGGATGTTGTTCTGCTCGGATGACGTTCCCACAGGGCGCGCGTCGCCCGACATGCCCGAGCAGGACCGCTGCACAGTGGCATTGCGCGCCGTGGCGGGGCCGCTGTCCGGGCAGGTGATCGCGCTGGTCGAAAGTTTGGAGCTCGGGGCGCAGGGACGGGTGCCGTTGGATCTGCCGCAAGACGAAAACGCCAGCGTTGCCATTTTCTGGCGCGATGGCCAGTTGCGCTTGGAAACCACCCAGGCGGTCGAGTCCCGCTACCCGGTGCGGGTGAACGGTACCGCCGTACGAGAAACGGTGCTGCTGCCGGGGGATCATATCGGCCTGGGCATGCATCGCTTTTTGATCGATGCCCCGGGGCTCGAGCCCGAGCCGGAGATCGTCGCACCCCCTGCGGACGCCGATCCCTTGCCGGAAGACGTCGCTGGCCCGCGCGGCGAAGTCTGGTGGTTGATCGCCACCGCCGCCGTGATCGCGTTGGGCATCGCGTTGCTTTTGCTGCTGCATACCTGACAAAGCCATATGGCCACACGCCATTGACGTCGCGTTGCTGCGTCGCGGCATAATGCGACGATCACCCATGACAGGAACGGGCGCGTGAGCAGGCTTTGGAATTTCAGCGCGGGGCCGGCGGCATTGCCCTTGCCAGTGCTAGAGCGCGCGCAGCGCGAACTGCTGGATTGGAACGGCAGCGGCGCGTCTGTGATGGAACAGTCGCACCGCGGCAAACGCTTTATCGCCATGGCCCAGCAGGTCGAGGCGGACCTTCGCGAGCTGATGGGCATTCCTTCCCATTACGCCGTACTGTTCGAGCAGGGCGGGGCCACGCAGCATTTCGCGCAGATTCCCATGAACCTTGCACGGGAAGGCGACAGCGCCGACTACATCGTTACCGGCCATTGGAGCGAAAAGGCTGCGAATGAAGCGGCGCCATATGTGCGCGTGCATGTCGCCGCTACCAGCAAAGCCGACGGCTATCTGCATATGGCGCCGCGCGATACGTGGCAGCTCGATCCTGCGGCGTCGTATGCGCATATCGCCACTAACGAAACGATCCATGGCGTGCAATTCCAGCACGTGCCGGACGTGGGATCGGTGCCCTTGGTCGCGGATATGTCTTCCGATATTTTGTCGGGTCCCGTCGACGTCAGCCGATTTGGGTTGATCTACGCCGGCGCGCAAAAAAATATCGGGCCGTCCGGCCTGGTGCTGATGATCATCCGCCGCGATTTGCTCGAGCGTCCGACGCGCCCGATGGCGAAGATTTTTCGCTATGCCGAGCACGCTGCCAACGACTCCATGCTCAACACACCCAATACCTGGGGCTGGTATCTCGCCGGACTGACCTTTCAGTGGTTGAAGGAAAACGGGGGGCTTGCCGTCATGGGCGAGCGCAATCGGCAAAAAGCCGAGTTGCTTTACGGAACCATCGACGGCTCCGGCGGCTATTACCGCAACCCGATCGATCCCGCGGTACGGTCCCGCATGAACATTCCTTTTACCCTGCACGACAGCGCGCTCGACGCCGCATTTTTGCAGGAATCGGAAGCGGCAGGGCTGCTGGCGCTCAAGGGGCACAAGGCCTTGGGCGGCATGCGCGCTTCGCTTTACAACGCGGTTCCGTTGGAAGCCGTGCAGGCCTTGGTGGACTTTATGCGCGATTTTGCGCGTCGCCACGGTTAACCCGCAGACGCCCGGACCGGACAACCCGGCGCATTTCAGGCACTATGTGTCGTAGATAGACATCTTTACGTTTGGACATCCATCGCATGAACGACCCCAAGCTATCGCTGACGCAAGCGCGGGAGCGCATCGACAGCATCGATCGGCAGATCCAGGAGCTGATCTCCGAGCGCGCCAACTGGGCCCGCCAAGTGGCCAAAGTGAAAGGTGAGGGGCTTTCCGCGATCGACTATTACCGACCCGAACGCGAAGCGCATGTGCTGCGCATGGTGGTGGATCGCAATCACGGCCCGCTTTCCGATGCCGAAATGGTGCGGTTGTTCCGCGAAATCATGTCCTCCTGCCTTGCGCAGGAAGATCCGCTCAAAGTGGGCTACCTCGGACCCGAAGGCACGTTTAGCGAACAGGCCGTGCGCAAGCATTTCGGTCACGCGGCCTATGGGCTGCCTCTCGGGAGCATCGAGGAAGTTTTCCAGGAAGTCGCCGCCGGCCACGCGGATTTCGGCATCGTGCCGGTGGAGAACTCCGGGCAAGGCATGATCCAGATGACCTTGGACATGTTTCTCACGTCCGAAGCGCGCATCTGCGGCGAAGTGGAGTTGCGCGTACACCAGTGTCTGCTCTCGCAAAAGGATACGTTGCAGGGCATCAAGCGCGTCTACGGTCATGCGCAGTCGTTGCAGCAGTGCAAGACGTGGTTGCGCGTGAATTTGCCGGAGGCCGAGTGTATTGCCGTGCATAGCAACGCGGAGGGCGCGCGCCTGGCGCGTCACGCCGACGATGCAGCAGCGATCGCCGGCGCCACCGCCGCGAAGGTATACGGTTTGAAAACCGTCGCGCAGGCGATCGAAGATCGCGCCGACAACACCACGCGATTCCTGGTGATCGGGCGCTCGCTCTTTCCGCCCTCGGGCAACGACCGCACCTCGCTGCTTATTACGGTCAACGATAAACCGGGCGCGCTTTATGACGTCTTGAGCCCGTTCGCCAAGCACGATGTCAGCATGAATCGCATTGAATCTCGGCCGGCGCACACCGGCAAATGGCAGTACGCATTCTTTATCGATGTCTCCGGCCATATCGACGATGCGGCGTTGCAAGCCGCATTGAAGGACATGGGGCCGATGGCTACTCAGGTACGTGTGCTCGGTTCGTACCCGGTGGCCTTGCCATGAGCGGAGCACAGCGTTTGGATTGGGTCAGTCGACCCGCTACGGCGTTGCGCGGTACGGTCGTCGTACCGGGCGACAAATCGGTGTCGCATCGTTCCATGATGCTTTCGGCGATTGCCGAAGGCACCTCGCATATCCGCGGTTTTCTGGAAGGCGAGGACACGCGCGCGACGGCGGCAGTCTTGGCGCAATTGGGCGTTTCGATCGAAGCGCCATCGCCAGGCGAACGCATCGTGCGCGGCGTGGGTTTGCACGGTTTGCGCGCATCGAACAAGCCGCTCGATTGCGGTAACGCCGGTACCGGCATGCGTCTGCTGACGGGGCTGCTCGCGGGGCAGTCCTTCGACAGCACACTGATCGGCGACGAATCGCTTTCCAAGCGGCCGATGCGGCGCGTCACCGATCCGCTCGCGAAAATGGGTGCGAAGATCGACAGTCAGGAAGGTTTGCCGCCGCTACGCGTCCATGGAGGCAGCGCGTTGCACGGCATTCGCTATGAACTGCCGGTCGCCAGCGCCCAGGTGAAATCCGCATTGCTGCTGGCCGGCTTGTATGCGCAAGGCAGCACGGAAGTGATCGAACCGCATCCGACGCGCGATTACACCGAACGCATGCTCGCCGCATTCGGTTGGCCGGTTGAGTTTTCGCCAGGTCACGCCAAGCTCGAAGGCAGCCATCGTTTGCGTGCGACCGACGTGGTGGTACCGGCGGATTTTTCTTCGGCGGCGTTTTTCCTGGTTGCGGCGAGCGTTCTGCCTGGCTCGGAATTGCGTTTGCCCGCGGTGGGTTTGAATCCTCGGCGCACCGGTTTGCTGGAAGCGTTGCGCTTGATGGGCGCCGATATTCGCGTCGAGAACGAAGGCGAAAGCGGCGGCGAATCGGTGGGCGATCTGGTGGTTCGCTACGCGCCGTTGCATGGCATCGAACTGCCCGAGGCGCTGGTGCCGGACATGATCGACGAATTTCCCGCGTTGTTTGTCGCGGCGGCGGTGGCAAAAGGTCGTACCGTTGTTCGTGGCGCGGCGGAGTTGCGCGTCAAGGAGTCGGATCGCATCGCGACCATGGCCGCCGGATTGCGCGCGCTCGACGTTCGTATCGAAGAAACGCCGGACGGCGCCATCATTGACGGTGGAGCGATTGGCGGTGGCGAGGTGAACAGTCACGGCGATCATCGCATCGCCATGAGTTTTGCCGTCGCCGGGCTCGTCGCGCAAGGCCCCGTGACTATCGGCGACTGCGCGAATGTCGCCACGTCGTTCCCGGGATTTTTGGAGCTGGCCAATAGCTGCGGATTCGTCTTGCGCTAATCTTGTCGGGTACGGCTAATCGCTTGTCGCTGTCGAGCGACAAGCGATTAGACTTTGCGGTTTCCACCATAAACACGCCATGTCCGCCCAGAAACCCGCTTTCATCGTTGCGATCCCCGCTCGTTACGGCTCGACGCGTCTCCCGGGCAAGCCCTTGCGCACGATCGCAGGCATTCCGATGGTCGTCCGCGTTGCGCAGCGCGCCTTGTTGGCCGGCGCAACGCAAGTCGTCGTGGCGACGGACGACGAGCGCATCACCGACGCATTAGCGAATCACAATGTGGACGTCTGCATGACCCGCAGCGATCACGCGTCGGGCAGTGATCGTCTGGCCGAGTGCGCCGCGTATTACGGCTGGTCTTCGGACACCATCGTTGTGAACCTTCAGGGCGACGAACCGTTTGCGCCGGCTGCCGGCATTCAAGAAGTGGCGCGAGCGTTGTCCGAAGACAGCGCGCCGATGGCGACGCTTGCCACGCCAATCACCGATGCGCATGAGTTGTTCGACCCCAATGTCGTCAAGCTGGTCAGCTCATCACAGGGGCGGGCGATGTATTTCAGCCGCGCGCCGCTGCCTTGGGCGCGCGATGCTTTTGCGGCAGATCGACAGACGTTGCCTGAAGCATTCCCGTTTCTTCGGCATATCGGGATCTATGCGTATCGCGCAGGTTTCTTGCAGCAATACACGAGCCTGGCGCGCACGCCGCTGGAGCAGGCCGAATCGTTGGAACAACTGCGCGTGCTCGAACATGGTTATCCGATCGCGGTTCGTTTGACGCCTGAGCCTTTTCCGCCGGGCATCGATACCGAAGCCGATCTGCAGCGCGCCGAAGCGTGGGCAAGCAGCCGGTGACCGTTCGCCGCGTATTGTTCGTCTGTCTGGGCAATATTTGCCGGTCGCCGCTGGTCGAGGGCGTTGCGCGCAAGCATCTGGCCGATGCCGGACTCGATATCGAGGTAGCTTCGCGGGGCACCGGCAATTGGCATGTCGGCGAGCAGGCCGACACCCGCATGCGCGCGGCGGCGGCCAACGCAGGTTATGAATTGGAGATTCATTGTGCCCGGCAGCTGGCCGCCGCCGATTTCGAGCACTACGACTTGCTGCTGGCGATGGACGGAAAAAATCTTCGCGACATGCGCGCGGCCTCTAACCGTTCGGCCCATGATCGTTTGGCGCTGTTTTTGGAATGGACTAGCGCGGCGCCGCCTCATGATTTCCCCGATCCTTACTACGGTGAGCCGGAAGATTTCGCGCGATCGGTCGCGCTGGCCGAAAAGGGTGTCGAAGGATTGATCAAACGCCTACGCGGTGGTTGAACTATTTCCGATGGCGGGGGTTGGAATTTCGCCATTCGGGCTAAAATCATTCCCATGCAGCCCGCTCCTCCCCAGGCCTTCGACGGCAAGGTCTTCGTCAGCACGCTTACCACGTCTCCCGGCGTCTATCGTTACTTCGACGAGGGCGGCGATCTGCTTTATGTGGGCAAGGCCAGCAACCTAAAAAAGCGCGTCGGCAGCTACTTTCTTAAGCCGCGGATGGAACCGCGCATCGCGGCGATGGTGTCCCAGATCGCTCGATGCGAAATCACCGTAACGCGCACGGAGGCCGAGGCGCTGCTGTTGGAATCGCAGCTGATCAAGGCGCTGAAGCCCCGCTACAACATCTTGCTGCGCGACGACAAAAGTTACCCGTACATCTATCTGTCGGGCGGCGAGGAGTATCCGCGTCTCGCCTTCCATCGCGGTGCGCGCAATCAGCCTGGTCGATTTTTTGGCCCGTTTCCCAGCGCTTTTGCCGTGCGCGAAAGCCTTAATCTGATGCAAAAGCTATTCAAGGTGCGGCAATGCGAAGACAGCTATTTTCGCAATCGCTCGCGTCCGTGCCTGCAATACCAAATCGGTCGCTGCACGGGTCCTTGCGTGGGGCTTATCAGCCCGGAGGACTATCGCAACGACGTGCGCCACGTGGAAATGTTCCTGGATGGCCGCAGCAGCGCCGTGATCGACGAGCTTGTGGTGGGGATGGAGCAGGCCAGCACTGCGCTGAATTTCGAACGCGCAGCCGGTTTGCGCGACCAGATCGCCGCGTTGCGTAAACTTCACGCACAAAATCACGTGCAAGGCGCGACGGCCGATATGGACGTGATCGCTTGCCGCATCGAATCGGGTATCGCATGCGTCAGCGTGCTGTTCTTCCGCAACGGTATCAGCTTGGGTACGCGCGATTTTTATCCACGCCTTCCGCTGGACGCCGATCCTGCCGATGTGTTGGCGCAGTTCGTCGCGCAGTATTACCTCGACCGCCCGGTGCCGCGCGAAATCATTCTCGGCGAATCCATCGCCGATGAGCAGCTGATCGCTGAGATGCTGGCGCAGCAATGCGGTCACGCGGTGGAAATCAAAACGCGGGTTCGCGGCGACCGCGCGCAATTTCTGCAAATGGCCGAGCGCAACGCGCAAGCATCGCTTACCTCGCGCATCGCCAGTCGCCAGACGTTGGGCGCGCGCTTCGACGATCTGCAGAACGTGCTGGGCCTGGACGAACCACCGAAACGTATCGAATGTTTCGACATCAGCCACACGCGAGGCGAGGCTACGGTGGCGTCTTGCGTGGTGTTCGGACCGGAAGGGCCGGAGAAATCGCATTATCGTCGCTTCAACATCTCAGGCATCACGCCGGGCGACGATTATGCCGCCATGCATCAGGCGCTCACGCGCCGCTTCCGCAAAGTGGCGGAAGGCGAGGGCGCGCGTCCGGATATTCTTTTGATCGATGGCGGCACTGGCCAAGTAGCCCAGGCGTTGGACGTGCTGGCCGAACTCGGGATTAGCGGTATCGAGGTCGTCGGCGTCGCGAAGGGACCAGGACGACGGGCCGGTGAAGAAACACTGATCTTGGCCGGATCCCATCGCGAGATTCATCCTGGCCCCACGTCGCCCGCGCTGCATTTGGTGGCCGCGGTGCGTGACGAATCGCATCGCTTCGCCATCAGCGGACACCGCAAACGCCGCGAGAAGGCGCGCGAACGCAGCGTGCTGGAAGACGTGCAAGGCGTCGGCGCACGGCGCCGTGCGGCACTGTTGAAAGCGTTTGGCGGCCTGGCAGGCGTGGAGGCGGCGGGCGTCGAGGAATTGATGCAAGTGAAAGGCATCGATCGCGGCCTCGCCGAGCGTATTTATGACGCACTCCATGCGTGATCCCATCGACTCGTGCGACACTGACACAAATCGGAAGGAGCCCATGCGCATCAATCTACCGACTTGGCTCACGCTGTTCCGTGTAGCGCTGCTGCCGGTGATGGTGCTGGTGTTTTATCTACCGTTTCGTGGCCATAACATCACGGCCGCCATCGTGTTCGCGTTGGCGGGCATTACCGATTGGCTCGACGGCTATCTCGCGCGCCGCTTGAATATGATCTCCAAGTTCGGAGCTTTTCTCGATCCGGTAGCCGACAAGCTGATGGTGGCGGTGACGTTGTTCATGCTAGTGGCCTCGCATCGAGGCGATTGGTCCGGCATCGTGATGGCGATTACCTCGGCGATTATTGTCGGGCGCGAGATCAGCGTCTCGGCGTTGCGCGAGTGGATGGCGGAAATCGGCATGCGCGCCACGGTGCGCGTGGCATTTATCGGTAAACTGAAAACCGTAATGCAGATGGTGGCGTTGATCGTGCTGATCTTGCAGCACGAAAAAGATGCCGAAGCGCTGCGGCTGTATCACATCGGCGAAGGTTTGCTGGTGCTGGCCGGCGTATTGACCATCTGGTCGGGCCTGTATTACCTGCGCGCGGCGTGGCCGGCTTTGCGGGATGAGGCGCCATCCCACGTGGCGTCCACACCCGAACAAGACAGAAACGCTTGACGGTTTTGTTTCACACGTTAAAATGCGCGGCTCCGATGCGGGAATAGCTCAGTTGGTAGAGCACGACCTTGCCAAGGTCGGGGTCGCGAGTTCGAGTCTCGTTTCCCGCTCCAGATTTCAAACACGGCCCTGAAGCCAGCTTCGGGGCCGTGTTGTATTAATACGTCAAGCATGTGCGGCAAGTTGCTTGAATTACTGAAAAAAAGCAGGCGCGGCTATTCACTTCTAACCGGGTTCTGCTATAGTTACATGCTCCGATGCGGGAATAGCTCAGTTGGTAGAGCACGACCTTGCCAAGGTCGGGGTCGCGAGTTCGAGTCTCGTTTCCCGCTCCAGATTCAAGCAAAACCTCGGTGAGCCGAGGTTTTGTTTTTTAAAGCTCTGACCCTGGCCTATCATGGCTACGGTTTAGCGCAATGGCCAGGTGGCAGAGTGGTCATGCAGCGGCCTGCAAAGCCGTGTACGCCGGTTCGATTCCGACCCTGGCCTCCATTGCGCAACGTTGAAGCCGCCTTCGGGCGGTTTTTTATTGCGCGCAATTTATGCGCTTTGTCATTGCAGGATGCTTGCCACTTTTCGAGCAAATCGACTCGATCGCACTCCCAACACCATATGCGATCAAAAAAATGTGAAGCAATACGCACGACGTAGCGTTGCTGAATTGTCGGTATGCAAATCTGGGAATTTCGCCGTTTTTCACGCAATTCCCCTGCTACATTTCGATTTCCGGTAGTAGAACTACCATTAACAATCAGGGGAAACCCCATGTCCAGTAAACAAGGAAGCTTCGTCCGTAAAGCAGCAATCGCCAGTCTGTTTGCTCTTTGCGCAACCCCCATGGCCTTCGGCCAGACCGCTACTCCGGCGACTGGACTTGGCCAAGCCTGGCCGAATGCGACAGACGTCAGCGCCAATCCGAATTGGCACGTGTATGTGTTCGTGTTGAACGGTGTCAAGTACATCCAGATCAACGATCTGAATGGCAACGTGCACGCGGCGGTGGGTACGGCCAACGGCACGTCGATCGTGCTGCCGGTAGGTGTGGATTCGCAGAACGTGTCGACGCCGTCGTCGTCGAGTGCTGCGACCGCAACGCCGTCGACCAGCTCGACATCAACGCCGGCGCAGACGGTTTACAGCGATAGCGCGACGACTGTTACGGCCACGCCGCAAACCAGTGGCGCGACGACGTTTAGTGTGATGAGCGCAGCTACTTCGTGCCCTCCCGCTACCTGCTCGGGTAACGGCGGTCCCTGATTAGTTGGCTATAGGTGCTATTTCACCCATAGGCGTAGTGGTGGAGCGAGGCGAGATACTGGCCTCTGCTCCTCTTGCACGGCGTCATGCAGCAGAACGGTAATACGTAGACGGTTAGACGGCATCCGCAGATGCAAGTATCCATCGAAGATGCGCACGTGATCGCGCATCTCCGGTATGTCCAGCATGCTTGCTCCAAGCTTGGTCGCAAGACGCTTGCGTTCTTCCGAGTGATACACGGCGTTAGCAACGCCGGTTTCTTCCAGCACGCCTTCTACGCGCAACATAACCCATCGTTTTCCACGCGTTTCGCCACCGCGGAGTACGAGATTTACGCGGTTACAGGCAAGCCTGGATGTGACGTAGACAGCCGCTTCGCATGCGGACCGATAAGTGGCGGTCAGAACGGCAGGCGCTAAACGCGTGAAGCCGCGCCCACTAATTTCGCAACGATAGGCGATGCCTGCCTCATCGAGGGCGCGCGCGATCGTTTCATTGAGCGCCGCCGGCAATCCTCGCTCGCGCCACGCGACGGGATGCATGCTCTCAGCCAGGCGATAGACCTGGCTTTGCATCGCAACCGATTGCTTGTAGAACGCGTGGCTTTCAATGTTCGGGACGATGCGGCGCATCTGTTCAAGCAAGCGGCCATTGGTGATATGCAACGTGCCAGCGAGATACTCCAGAGCTTGCGACGTCTGCCGCATGCGCTGTTCACCAAGCTGGAGGCTCTGCCTTGCGAAACGCTGGACGCTGAGCGCGCTGCGCTTTTCTTTTTCCTCGTCCATAAGCTGGACGCTGATGCGCCCACCCAGCGCAAACAAGCAAGTAACAACGACAGCGAGAGTCGCTTGGGTTGCGTAAGTCTTTGGATCAATGTCGTTGATCGGGGCAATAGGCAGCGAAATGCATGCGATTGCCAAAGGGCCGCTTACGGCAGCGGCGCGCCAACCATGTTTGAGTGTGAGCCACGCCATGGGGAGAAACATGGCGACAGGGGCAATTTGCTTGACCTGATCGTTTCCAACATAGCTGACCCACTCCAGCAGAACTAACGCAGGGATCAGGAGCGCTACGGTGTCGAGAAACAACCTGCTCGATAGGGCTCGGCGAATCTGTTCATGCAGATGGCCTGGCTTGTAATCGAGCTTGACCATCAAGACCCAAGGCACGATGGAAAAAATACCCAGGTATGGGCCGAGAAAATATTCCACGGCATTCATCGGAACAAACGAGATGGTCGGTGCAGTCGCCACCGCTAACGCTGTTGAGCTGTATACCATCCCTCCCAATGAGACCAGCAGACCGCAGACAAGCAGCGCCTTGATGTCGATCAATTTCTTGGAAGGAAAAGGTGGCATCCAGGTGCGACATGCCCACACGATCAACATAGCCACCGCAATGGGAGGAACGGAACGGACCGCCACCCATGCCGGACCAAGTGATGCAAGGCAGGGGATGACTTGGTATTCGTTAGGCAGCGCTTCGCCGATCAGCAGCGCGGGCCAGAATCGATAAGGAATCAGCAGCAGGCAGGCCATACGCACGCCGGCGTGGATCGGCCAATGCGCTGTGGAGAACGGGTGAATGGCAAGGTAAAGCAGCGCGTAGCCGCCAGCTACGGCGAGCTGCAGCAGCCAGTCGTTAGTCCAGAACCGCTTCCCCATGCGTTTCCCCTGCAAAGAAAGACCTACAAAAAATCAGAGCCTTGTTCCACGTTTTCCCCTTGGCTCAGCCTAAGAATAAAACAATTTAGGGCGTGAAGTTTGTGTGAGCTCACACGGATATCGGCCTGTTTTGAAACATATGAAGGGCGATTTACAAAATCTGTCGTATATCAATAAGTTCGACGGCCTTCGTCAACTACAACTCATTGAAATATCGAAGATTTGATTTTTCTCTTCACATTCAAGGGTAAGGGATTAGCGGTACAACTTCTTGCGAAGTGGAAATCGGGTTTCCAGCCCCGAATCGCCTTTGGCTCGAAAAGAACCTGCCGGCCGTCACATCGCTGCAAAGAGTTCGCTAAGCAACGATCGGTAGTCTCTGCCACCGTCGAGGTCACTCGAGCGGAGACTTGCCGGTGCGGTTGCTTCAAGATTCACCCTTTTGCCAAGGACTGTTCGGTATGCGTACATGGCGACTAGTCGCATTGGCAGGTTCGGTCTGGATCGCCGGTTGCGCCACCTATTCGTCCTTGCCGCTCGGCGAGGGGCAGGGCGCCAAGGACGTTTCGCAACTTTCAGTCAGCACGGCGGACATGCCTCTGCCGGCGTTGCGATCTCACCGTTTTGATCTTTCGCACGGGATGGATGTCACGGACGTCGCGATTTTGGCCGTCGCCAACAATCCCGATCTGAAAGTCATGCGCGATCAGTTGGGCGTGGCTCGTGCTCAGTCGTTTGCGGCGGGGCTGCTCCCGGACCCGCAGCTTTCGATCAACCAGGAATACCTCGCGCATCCGGTGCCTGGGTATATGACCTCGTCGGCCTACGGTATTAGCGAGGACATCACCAGTTTGCTGACCCGCTCGACTCGCAAAGCCGCAGCCAAAAGCCAGGCGGACCAAGTGAATCTGGATCTGTTATGGGCGGAGTGGCAAACCATTGCCCAGGCGCGCCAGCTGTTCAACCAAGTGGTGTCTTTGCGCGAGCAGCAACGCGAACTCGCCGCGGAAGAGGCGGCCTTAAAGCCCATCGATGGTTTCGTGCGTAAAGCATTACAAGATGGCAATCTGACGTACGACGCGGCGAGCGCTGGCTTGAACGCATACGCCGACGCCAACAAGCGCGTGACTGACTGCACCGTGCAATTGCACCAAGCTGAACACGATATGCGCGTGTTGTTGGGCCTGGCGCCGGATGCGCCGCTGGATTTGATTGGTGAACCGTTCCAGACATCGCCGACACCGGAACAAGTCAACGCCGCGCTGGCGAGTTTGCCGGAACGACGTCCGGATCTTTTGGCTTTGCAGGCTGGGTATAAAGCGCAGGAAGCGACGTATCGCGGTGCGATTCGCGCACAGTTTCCGGCGCTGACGTTCGGCGTCGATCGCCAAAAAGACAACTCCGGCGTGCTTTCGCACGGCATCAATATCGGCATTACTTTGCCTTTGTTCGATCGCAATCGCGGAAATATCGCCATCGAGAAAGCCACTCGACAACAGCTCAAGGACGACTACGAAGGCCGTGTCTTGAACACGCGCAACGACATCCGCCAGTTGATGATCGATCAAGACACGCTTGCCAAACAGCGCGATCAATCGCAAGCGCAATCGAAGCGTTTGGACGATGCGCGCCGCGCCGCCGAAACGGCTTGGCAAAAAGGCCTGATCGATTGGCCGACGTATTTGTCTATCCGCGCCAATGCGCTTAGCGCAGACATGGATTACATCGCCGCGCGCGATCAGCAATCGCAGCAGGCGATTGCCTTGGAAGCCATGCTCGGCAGCACCGATCTTCAACCCTCTTCTGCATCGACATCTAAGCCATGAATCGACTTGTCCTGACACGTGCCGCACTGGCGGCGTTGCTGCTTGCACTACTGGCCGGATGCGGTGGACACGGTGGCGGCGATGACGACGACGCAGCGCCGGAAGTGAAAGGAACGGTGCTGGTGACCACCGCCGCACCTGTCAACCAGGCGTTCCATGACACCATCCAGGCGTGGGGTACTGCCGTGGGCGATCCGCATCGCGCCAGCACGGTCAATTTGGGGCACGGCGGTCAAGTAATTGGCGTGACGACGGCAACCGGGCAATCCGTGCAGCGCGGACAGGCGCTGCTGCGCGTGGCGCCCGATCCCGTTGCACGCAACGCGTTCTTGCAAGCGCAAAGCGCCTTGGATCTGGCGACGGGTGAGTTCAAGCGCACACAACAAATGGCCGCACAGCACCTTGCTACGCAGTCTCAGGTCGCCACCGCTCAGAAGGCGCTGGACGACGCCAAAGCAGGCGTGGAAGCGCAACGTGCGCTGGGCGGTGGCACGGCGGAGGAGACCATCGCCGCGCCCGCCGATGGTGTCGTGACAGCGCTCAACGTCAATCTCGGCGATCGGTTTCAAGCCGGCACGGCGTTGCTTAATTTCGCGCCATCGCACGCGTTGGTCGCACGTCTCGGCGCGCAACCGGAAGAGGGCGCAAGGCTGAAAGCCGGTATGTCGGTCGACGTGCAAAGCACTTACGGTTCCAACGATGCCTTGCATGGGCGACTCGATGTGGTCGGCCACGCGATCGATGCCCAAACGCATCTGCTGCCCTTGCAGGTCGAACTCCCGCCTGACGCCGGAAACGTACTGGTATCGGGTGCAGCGGTGCAGGCGACGATTGAAACGACGAACTACACCGCGTGGGCGCTGCCGCGCAGCGCTGTCTTGCATGACGACAAAGGCGATTACGTGTTTGTCGACGATCACGATCACGCCAAGCGCATCGACGTCACGCTGAAACATCCGCAAGGCGACACCGTTGGTGTACAAGGTTCGCTCGACGGCAAAATGCGCGTCATCGTGCTCGGCAACTACGAGTTGGACGATGGCGACGCGGTGCGCGAGCAGCAGGAGTCGTCCAAGTGAGTGTGACTGCATGGATGCAGCGCCATTGGCGCTCGCTTCTTTTTCTCGTGCTGATGGCGACGCTTGGCGGCATCGGCAGTGCGGTGTTCATGCCGGTGGCGTTGTTTCCGAATGTGGCGTTTCCGCGCGTTATGCTCTCGCTGGATGCTGGCGACCGTCCCGCCGATCAAATGGCGATTGCGGTAACGACGCCCATTGAAACGGCGTTGCGTCGCGTGCCCGGTGTGCGCGATGTGCGGTCGACCACCAGTCGCGGCAGCGCGGATATTGCGATCTCGTTCGCGTGGGGCACGGACATGAGTCGCGCGCTCGGCGACATCAATGCCGCAGCGAGCCAGGTGTTGCCCGAGTTGCCCGCCGGCACGCAACTCACCAGTCGTCGCATGGATCCCAGTTCGTACCCCATGCTGGCCTACAGCCTGCGTTCGCATACGCTGTCGCCGAGCGCGCTGTACGACTTGGCGCAATATCAGTTGCGCCCCTTGCTTAGCAGTATCCCCGGCGTGGCGCGCGTCAGCGTGCAAGGCGGCGAAGTTGCTGAATTTCACGCCGATGTCGATCCCAATCGTCTGCGCGCACAAGATTTAAGCCTAAACGACGTGGCGACGGCGGTCAGCCATGCCGCGACCATCGAAGCGATGGGACACGTTTCCGATCACTACAAACTCTATCTGCTGCTGGCGGACAATCAACCAAACACGATCGCCGCGTTGCGCCAAATCGTGGTGCGCGCGGACAGCCATGGCGTGGTGCGTCTGGGCGACATTGCCGATGTGACGCTGAGCCATGTGCCGCAGTGGATACGCGTGACGGCCGATGGTCAGGATGCGGTGCTGATGCAGATCCTGCAGCAGCCGGATGGCAATAGCGTGCAGATCGCACGGGATGTCAAACAACGACTGCAAGATTATGGGTCGCAGATGCCGGCGGGTGTAACGCTCGCCAATTGGTACGATCAATCCCAGTTGGTTACCGGCGCGGCGGGCAGCGTACGCGATGCCATCTTGATCGGCATCGTGCTCGCCGGTTTGGTGTTGTTTTTGTTCCTGCGCAATACGCGCGTGATCATCGTTGCGATGCTGGTGGTGCCCGCCGTATTGGCGATCACCGTGTTGCTGCTGCATGTGTTGGGCATGAGCTTCAACATGATGACGCTCGGCGGCATGGCGGCGGCGGTCGGTTTGATCATCGACGACGTCATCGTGATGCAGGAACACATCATGCGCCGGTTGAAGGGCGCGCCGGGTGAAGTGAGCGAGCGGATCGCTCGCGCGGCGTGGGAGTTCACGCGTCCGCTTACCGGATCCAGTGCTGCGACCGTCGTTATATTTATTCCGCTGGCGTTTCTTACTGGCGTGACGGGCGCATTCTTCCAGGCCTTGTCTTTGACGATGGCCAGTGCGCTGGTTATTTCCTATTTGCTTACGTGGATCGTTGTGCCGTTGCTTTCGGAGCGGTTGCTTGATCAAAAACACGCCGGCGATCATGAGGCGAAAGGCCTTTCGCTGCATATCAAGAATCGTTACGAAGGTTTGCTGCAACGCTGGTTGAAGCGTCCGATCTGGGTTGCGGTCATGGTGCTGCCACTCATTGTCGTGGGCGTACTTGCCTTCACGCAGGTCGGTACCGGTTTTATGCCGGCGATGGACGAAGGCGGCTTTACGTTCGACTATATTTCCAAGCCTGGCACGTCGTTGGAAGAAACAGGCCGACTGCTCAATCAAGTTGAAGCGATCATCCGGGCCAATCCTTACGTGGACACCTATTCGCGTCGAACCGGTTTGCAGCTCGGCGACGCACTCACCGAAGCCAATACAGGCGATATTTTCGTTCGACTGAAAAACGGATCGCGCCCGTCCACGGAAGAAGTGATGAACGACATCCGCAAAGAGGCGGAAGAGAAAGTGCCAGGCCTCGATGTGGAAGTGTCGCAGCTGATGGAAGACATGATTGGCGATCTGGTCGCCGTGCCGCAGCCGATTGAAATCCAGCTTTATAGCGACAACGCCGACGAACTGAATGACACCGCGCAACGCGTGGCGGATGCGTTGGGCAAGGTCAATGGCGTCAACGGCGTACTCAATGGCATCAACCCGGCGGGTGATGCGCTGACGATGACGGTGGACCCCGCAAAAGCTGCGCTGCAGGGACTTGATCCGGCAGCTGTACGCGATCAGGTGGATGCGGCGATCGAAGGCACGGTTGCCGCGCAGCTTCCCGCGAACGGCAAGATGGTCGGCATTCGCGTTCGTCTGCCAACGTCGTCGTATAAGCGTATCGAACAAGTCGAATCGCTGCCCATTCGCGCCGCGGACGGACATCTGTTTCCGTTGTCGCAAGTGGCGAGCGTGCAGATCGTGCAAGGACAGCCGGAAATCACGCGTAGCAACCTCAAGCGCATGGTGGCGGTAACGGGGCGTATCAGCGGACGCAGCATGGGCGCGACCATTGCGGACGTCAAAGCCATGCTGGCCCGGCCGAATATGTTGCCAAAGGGTATGTACTACGAGCTCGGTGGTTTGTATCAACAACAGCAGGAAGCGTTCCGCGGGTTGACGGTGGTGTTACTGGCGGCGATCGCCTTGGTATTCACCTTGTTGCTGTTCTTGTACGAAAGCTTCCGCATCGCGCTAGTGATCATGGTGATGCCGTTGCTGGCGATGAGCGCGGTGTTTATCGGGTTGTGGTTAACCGGCATCGAGCTGAATATTTCGGCGATGATGGGCATGACCATGATCGTGGGTATCGTGACCGAAGTGGCGATCTTCTATTTCTCCGAGCTGGAAGACGTTGCTCCGGAGACGCCCCTGCACGACGCGCTGTTGATGGCGGCGCGGCATCGCATGCGCCCCATTCTGATGTCGACCATGGCCGCCATTCTCACGCTGTTGCCTTTGGCGCTTGCCTTAGGTTCGGGGTCTCAGATGCAGCAACCGCTGGCCGTCGCGATTATCGCAGGCCTGCTGGTGCAGGTGCCGCTCGTGCTGCTGGTGATGCCAGTGTTGTATGCAACGCTGATGCGGTCACGCAAAGCTCACGCTTAGCGCTACATCGCCCACGGCTATTTGCGGTGGGCGAAAATCCCGTCACACTGATGGCATGAGTACTGCCATCGTCTGGTTTCGTCGGGATCTACGCCTCGCTGATCACGCGGCGCTTCATCGTGCGTGTGCCGACAGTTCTCGCGTCGTGCCGCTTTATATCCACGCTCCGCAGGAAGAAGGGGACTGGCAACCTGGTGCGGCCAGCCGTTGGTGGCTGCATCATTCTCTGACGGCTTTGGACAACGATTTACGATCCCGTCAAAGCGCGCTTCATATTCGAAAAGGCGACAGTCTTCAGCTATTGCTGGATGTCATCGCGCAGACCGGCGCGGATACCGTCTACTGGCATCGTCTTTACGACCCGGCGGCGGTGGCTCGCGATGCGCGCATCAAGTCGGCGTTGCGTGAAAAAGGTATCGCGGTGCATAGCTTCGGCGGTGCCTTATGGCAAGAGCCGACACAGTTGCTGACGCAGGAAGGCCAGCCGTATCGCGTATTCACTCCTTACTGGCGCAAGTTGCGCACGCTGGTCGAACCCTCCGAACCGTTGCCGGCTCCGTCGGTGGTGCCTACGGCACCTCTGCCAGGCGCTTTGTCGGTAGATGATTTGGAGTTGTTGCCGCGCGTCGCTTGGGATCAGGGGTTGCACGAAGCGTGGCAGCCTGGTGAGCAGGGCGCTTTTGCGGCGCTTGAGCTTTTTGCAGACGATGCGCTTGGCGGTTACGCCACGGGGCGCGACCTTCCGGCTCGGCATGGGACGTCGCGTTTGTCGCCGCATCTGCATTTTGGAGAAATCACGCCGCATCAGGTTCATTACGATCTGATGCAACGGCTACGGCGCAGGGATACAAAGCGAAGGCCGGATATCGAGCCCTTTTTGCGCGAACTTGGTTGGCGCGAATTTGCGCACTACCTGCTTTATCACTTTCCGAGGACGCCCACGGAAAATTTCAATCCGCGATTTAGCGGCTTTGTCTGGACAGAGGCAGGAGAAAACACTCTGCAACGCTGGCAGCAGGGCCGTACTGGTATTCCATTAGTCGACGCTGGCATGCGCGAGTTGTGGCACACAGGCTGGATGCACAATCGCGTACGCATGGTGGTGGCGAGTTTTCTTACCAAGAATCTTCGCTTGCACTGGCTGCACGGCGCGCGTTGGTTTTGGGATACCTTGGTAGATGCGGATTTGGCCAACAACACCTTGGGTTGGCAATGGGTAGCCGGTTGCGGCGCCGATGCCGCGCCTTACTTTCGCGTATTCAATCCCGTCACGCAGGCGCAAAAGTTCGACGCGAAGGGAGAATATCTGCGTCGATGGCTGCCGGAACTCGCCAACGCGTCCGATGCGTTGTTGCATGAGCCTTGGAAAGATCCACAACTGCTTAAACGCAGCGGTTATCCATCCTCGATGATCGACTTAGGCGAATCCAGGCAAGCTGCGCTGGCCGCCTATCAGGCATCGCGCGGTTGAGGCTTCATTTCCGAGTCCACGGCTCGCCGCAGTAACCACGCGAGAATGGGTGGTGTGATCATGGCCGTCAGCAGCGACATCGCCACGATGATCGCGTACATCCGATCGCTGAAAACGCCGGCGGCAAGTCCAAGACTGGCGATCACCACACCTACTTCGCCGCGCGGCACCATGCCAAAGCCGATGATCGCGGCGCTCGCGCGACCGAGCGACAACGATCCCAAAAAGCCACCCAGCAATTTGGAAATGATCGCTATCACGGTGACGACGGTGAGGGCGATGATCGCGTCAGTGCTCGCCAATTGATGCAAATCGATCTTGCTGCCGGTCAACACGAAGAAGAACGGTGTCAGCAAGGCGAGCAACGGTTGGATTTGTTGTTCCAGCGTGTGTTGCTGACGCGTTTCCGATGCGATCATGCCGGCGAGGAACGCGCCGATAATCGCGGCCAACCCAAAGAGCGTGGAAATGTAAGCAAGCCCCAGGCACAAGGCGAGCACAATCAGCAATGGCGAATACGCGCTGCGCGGTTTTTCCAGCCAGGTGGAATTCCAGCGCATCACGCGCGTCCCGCCCCAGCCGATGACGGCGATAAAGCCGATCGCGCCGACTAATACCATTACCAAATGCAACGGATCGAAGCCTTCGCCGCCTTGCAGCGATACCACGACGCCAAGCAGCAACATGGCGAGGATATCGTCGATAACAGCGGCGCCGAGAATCACTTTGCTTTCCACGCGCTGCAGTACGCCAAGCTCTTGCAATACCCGAGCCGTGATGCCTGCCGAGGTCGCGACGAACGCCGCCGCGACGAAAAGCGACTTGCCCCACGCATAGCCGCTGGCATGCGCCCAGAAACCACCCATGGCGAATGGCAACAGCACGCCAAGCACGCCGACCAGAAGCGCGGACTTGCCTACTTTTTTGAGATCTTCCAGGCGCGTTTCCAGGCCCACCGCAAAAAGCAGCAGCACAACGCCGATCTCCGCAAGCACATCGAGCGGAGTGCCGGATGCAATTTGCTCAGGTGTAATCCAGCCCATGACCGATGGGCCGATCACGCAGCCCGCGGTAATTTCGCCAACCACGCCAGGCAGCTTTAGACGTTGCGCAATCTCCGCACCGATTTGCGCAGCGACGAACACGATAAAAAGCGACAGCAGAATTTCATTGGCATGGTGCATGGTCGGAATCCTTCGATCATGAGCATGCCAAATATGCTACCCGCTTAAGCGGTGGAAGACACGCCGACGGTAGACGGAGAAAGCTTTTCCAGTCGGGCGAAGAGGCGACTGGCAACCGCCGTGATAACAGCCAAGGCGATCACTGTCCATCGGAATGCGGCTATATAAGCCGTGCTTTCCTGGCCGTGCAAAAGCGTTTGCATCAGGATGGTGGCCAGGGCGATGCCGAAGCTCATGGACAAATACTGCGTGGTGGATGCCATCGACGACGCCATCGAGGCATGTTGGACGTCGAGGTCGGTGTAGATCAGCGTATTCATCACGGTGTATTGCATGCCCATGAAACCGCCGTAGACAAATATCAATAAGACAATCAGCGCCATGGGGGTGTGCGGGCCGAGCAGCGCGAACATCGCCAGCAGCACGGCGACGATCAGCGTATTGCTTAGCAACAGGCGTCGATATCCAAGGCGAATCAGCGTGCGATTCACCAGCCATTTCGCGCAGATCGATCCGAGCGCTTGCGGCACCATCATCAAGCCAGCCATCAAGGGCGACCAACCACAACCCACCTGCAAGAACAACACGATCAACAGAAACATGCCGCTGACGCCAAGTCTCGTCAGCAGGCTGCCCGACAGCGACACCCATACGCTGCGCACGCGCAGCAATCGCAAATCCGCGACCGGGTGTTCCGTGCGGCGGCTATGCCAGATATATGCCGCTGCAAAAAACATCGCCAGCACGACCAAGGTGCCCATGCGAGCCCAAGGAATGATCGCGTCGGCCGCCAATTCCGAGGCGGCCAGAAGCAATGCGGATGCAGCGGCGAACAAAATGAATCCGAGCAAATCGAAGCGATGGGCGGTATCCAAGCGATACTCAAGCATTTCGCGTTGATTGAGCCACAGGCCGACAATGCCCACCGGCACGTTCAGCAGAAAGATCAATCGCCAGTTGGTGTATTCCACCAACGCGCCGCCCAACAACGGGCCGAGCACGGAGCCCAATAGCCCGAATGTGGCGACCGTGCTCATGACCTGCACGAAATCGCGTTTGTCGATGCTGCGCACCAGCACGTAACGGCCAACGGGCATCAGCGCCGCGCCCCCGCATCCCTGCAGTACGCGCGCGAGCACTAGCTCAGGCAGAGTTTGCGAGATACCGCAAAGCAGGGAGCCGAGCGCGAAGATGCTGATGGCCACACCGAACACGCGGCGTGTGCCGAAGCGGTCGCACAACCACGGGCTGGCAGGAATAAGTATCGCCAAGGTCAGCACGTAGCTGGTCAGGGCGCTGCGCATGTTCAGCGGCGTGTCGTTGAGCGCTGTGGCGATCGCGGGAACTGCCGTGTTGACGATGGTCGAATCCAGCGCCTGCATGAAAAACGCTGCCGAAACGAGCCAGATCAGGCCGCTGTAGCGCTTGCGGGACGACGGGGCTGCGGCTGCGTCCGCCATGGCTGCAGGAGCGGCGGTGGAAGCGGCGGCAGGGGAGGACGACATGGAGGTTATGATACCTGCTATGGCAGCTAGTTTGGTTAAAGGCCGCAAAATGGCGGGCTTGCTTAAATATCGTTTTGCCTGGACAAAAAGTAGTTCAACTAGTGTGCCAATGGTTTCCTTTGACTCATTTGGCAACACACGAATCGTTACACTTCGCGCATGAGCAAACCGTCAGCCCCTCTCTCGTCGGCCCAACTCGTCGAAGATCTGCGCAAGCGGATCGAACACGCCAACTATCGCTACCACGTTCTGGACGATCCGGAGATCGCGGATGCCGACTACGATCGTCTGCTGCGCGATCTGGAAGCGCTGGAGGCGGATAACCCCGAGCTCGCCACGCCCGATTCGCCAACGCGGCGCGTGGGCGCGCGCGCGATTGGCGGATTTGCGGAAGTTCGTCATGCGTTGCCGATGTTGTCGCTGAGCAACGCCTTCGAGCAGGAGGGAGACGGCGACCGCGAGCGTTATCGCGACGTGGCGGAATTCGAACGTCGCATCGAGCAAACATTGGGACGCAGCCATCCGGAATTTTCCGTAGAGCCGAAACTGGATGGTCTCGCGATCAGCTTGCGCTACGAAAACGGCCAATTCGTACAAGGCGCGACACGCGGCGATGGCGAAACGGGCGAAGACGTCACCGCGAATTTGCGCACCGTGCGCGCGATTCCGTTGCGTTTACGCGGAAGCGACTGGCCGCGCGTGCTGGAAGTGCGTGGCGAAATCATCATGCTTCGCAAAGATTTCGAAGCGTTCAATGCGTATGCACGCGAGCATGGCGAGAAGCCGCTCGCCAATCCGCGCAATGGCGCGGCAGGCTCGCTGCGGCAACTCGATCCGGCGATCACCGCCAAGCGTAAGCTGAGCTTTTTTGCGTACAGCGTCGGTATGGTCGAAGGCGTGGAGCTACCGGCTAGCCATTCAAAAACGCTGCAAAAGCTGCGCGATTGGGGATTTCCGGTGTCGCCGGAAGTAGGCGTCGCCAAAGGCTTTGATGGATTGATCGCTTATTTTCAGCGTATTGGCGCCAAACGCGATCAATTGCCCTATGACATCGACGGCGTTGTCTACAAGTTGGACGACTACGTCGGTCAGCGCGAGATGGGCTTTGTCGCACGCGCGCCGCGCTGGGCGCTTGCGCATAAGTTTCCCGCGCAAGAGCAAAGCACCATCGTCGAAGCGATCGAAATCCAAATTGGACGCACCGGCGCTGCTACGCCCGTGGCGCGTCTTGCGCCGGTGCAGGTGGCGGGCGTCACCGTCACCAATGCGACGCTGCACAACGCAGACCAGGTGGCTCGCCTGGATGTGCGCGTCGGCGATACCGTGATCGTGCGCCGCGCCGGCGACGTGATTCCCGAAGTCGTGCGCGTGGTTCCCGATCAACGCCCACCCAAAACGCATCCTTGGAAAATGCCGACGCATTGCCCCGTATGCGGTTCGGCGTTGGTGCGCGAAGAAGGCGAGGCTGCGTGGCGCTGCTCGGGTGGATTGGTGTGCGCCGCACAACGCAAGGAAGCCCTGATCCACTTCGCGTCGCGACGCGCGATGGATATCGAAGGCATTGGCGAGCGCTTTGTCGATGCGCTGGTGGATTTTGGCTACGTCCACACGCCGGCCGATTTGTACTCGCTCACGCTCGATCATTTCTTGGAGATGAAGCAACGGGCGGACGAGCGCGACGGCACCACGCCGGAAACCGTCAAGGCCGGCAAGATCGCCACCAAGTGGGCGGAGAACTTGGTCGACGCAATTGAAGCCAGCAAAAAAACGACCCTGGCGCGTTTTCTTTACGCGCTCGGCATCGTGCATATCGGCGAAAGCACGGCCAAAACGCTCGCCAGTTGGTTGGGACGTTTGGAATGGGTGCGCAGCATGCCTGCGGCGATTCTGCGCGAGCTGCCGGATATTGGCGCGGAAGTCGCCAAGTCGATCGAAGCGTTCTTCAAACAGAGGGGCAATCGCGAGGTGGTCGACGCCTTGCTGAAGGCCGGCGTGATGTTAGGCGATGAGAGCGACCCTTCACCGCGTCTTAGCCAAAAGCTGAGTCTGGCGGCGTTGCTGCAAGACGCGGGCATCAATGGCATTGGTCTTCGCAATGCGGAGTTGCTCACTTCGCATTTTCCTACCATCGAAAAACTGCATAGTAGCGGTGCGACGCATTGGATCACCGCGGGGTTGTCGTCAAATGCCGCGGCGAATCTTGATGAATACCTCACGACGCGTCACCACCTTGACGCTTTGCGCGAGGCCGAGGTAGCCATGCACCGCTTGCTTGAAGCAATACCCAAGCATGCGGAAGTGGAAGCCTTGCCGTTGACAGGGCAAACGGCCGTTCTCACCGGCACGCTGTCCAGCATGGGGCGCGATGAAGCCAAGGAGAAACTCGAAGCCCTGGGCGCCAAAGTGGCGGGCAGCGTGTCCAAGAAAACGCATTTTGTCGTGGCCGGCGAAGCGGCCGGTTCCAAGCTCGACAAAGCGCAAGAACTTGGTGTGGACGTCTGGGACGAAGAGCGTCTGATCAATCTTTTCAAGCAGCACGGGGTCTGATCGTGATGGACGCCAACACCACCAATGTCGCCCCTTTCCGTTTGCGCTTGCAGGGTCGCGCAAAGCTCTACGCCATGATTCGAGCTTTTTTTTCCGAACGCGGTGTGCTGGAAGTGGAGACGCCAATCTTGTCGGCCGCCGGCAACACCGATCCCAATATCGAAAGCTTCAATGCGCCATTTCACGGTCACGTCGACGCGGGTTCGCGCGAGCGTTGGCTGCGCACGTCGCCGGAATATTCCTTAAAGCGTTTGCTTGCCGATGGTGTAGGTGATTGCTACGAGCTTGGTCGCGTATTTCGCAATGGCGAAGCAGGGGAGCGGCACAATCCGGAGTTCACCATGTTGGAGTGGTACCGGGTCGGTTGGAATCATCGACATTTGATGGAAGAGACCATCGCTCTGGTTGAAGCGGCGCTCGCCTTGGTGGGTTCTCGCGTGGAGGTGCTGATCGAAGGCTATCGGCAACTCTTTCTCGATGAACTTGGATTGGATCCGCTGCATGCAGAGATCGACGAGCTTCGCGAGCCGCTCGCAAAGTACGATATCAATCCCTCCGGATTGACGCGAGACGATTGGTTGGATCTGCTCATCACGCACGAACTGCAACCGGCGTTTCCGCGCGATCGCATTACCGTCATTCATGATTATCCGGCCAGTCAAAGCGCATTGGCGCGGGTGCGCCCCGGTGATCCGCCGCTCGCAGAGCGTTTCGAGCTTTATCTGGGCCCCTACGAGTTGGCGAACGGCTATCACGAGCTCAACGATGCGGTGGAACAGCGTGCGCGTTTCGAAAGAGATAATGCGCGCCGACGCGAGCGCGGTTTGCGGGAAATGCCTATCGATGAGCAATTGCTAGCCGTTCTGGAACGCATGCCCGATTGCGCAGGCGTTGCGGTGGGTATCGAGCGTTTGCTTATGTGTATGGCTGGGACAGACAAAATTGCCGACGTTTTGGCGTTTCCCTTCGCCAAGGCATAGCGCTGCTTGCGATCGTTATCCTTGCGAGCACAAGGATCTACTTGTGTTCCTCTTTTTTGTAGAGCCCCAGTTCTATCGCGTACTTGAACAAATCCGCATCGCTGTCAATGCCAAGCTTGCGCATGGCATTGACCTTCTGCGTGCTGACGGTTTGCTTGCTGCGCTGAAGTTTTTCCGCAATACCGTTGATGCTGGCTCCGCCGATATAGAGGGCGATCACTTCGGCCTCGCGAGGCGAGAGTTGCACCGTGCTGCTTCCGGGCGATTGCGATTTCATCATCTTGGCGATGCTCGGCGAAAAGTACCGCCGCCCCACGCGTACCGCCTGGACCGCCGCGCTCAGATGGGAGATATCGTCCGTTTTGCTGAGAATGGCGTGGATGCCGAACGCCATCAAGCTGCGGATTAATACGACCTTGCCCATGCCGGTGAGCACAATGATGTGCATGTCCGAATAGCGGCTGCGAAGGAAGGAAATTAACTCCAGGCCGTCGCCATATTGACCGCCGGGCATGGCGTAGTCGGTGACCAAGATGTCGCAAGGCGTCGCATCAAGCAACGTAACAAGCTCAGTGGAGTCTTGCGCCGACCCCATTCGGCGCACGCTGCTGATGGAATCGAGCGTGGCTTCGATACCCATGCGTATGACGGGATGATCGTCTGCCACCGCAACACGGATAGGATTGTCCATTTTGGCGGGCCTGTTCGACGCACCGGCAGGGCGTGCCGTCGCTAGTGCGTAGATCGTAATATACCGATTCAGACCGGGCAGCGAGGTCTATGCTAGTTTTCGTGCCCGATAATCCTGGTGAAAGGCGTAAGGAGTTCCGCTTGACCATTCGAGTCGCCGTCGCCGATGACCATCCGACCTTATTGGCCGGCATGGAGCATTTGCTGACGGGTTTCGAAGGCATTACCGTCGCCGGATTGGTCACCGATTCCACCACCCTCGTCGAACTTCTAGGAAAGTCTCCTTGCGATGTCGTGGTGACCGACTTCTCTATGCCGCACGGCCGTTATGGCGATGGCCTTTCGCTGCTTCGTTTTTTGCGGCGACGATTCCCCGACGTTCAATTGGTCGTTCTGACGGGCATCGAAAACGGCGATGTCTTACAAAATATTCTCGATGTGGGCGTGAGCGGCATTCTCAGCAAATCGGACGACCTTCATCATGTGGAAGGCGCCATTCGCATGGCGCTCCAAGGCGAGCGGTATCTTTCGCCGGAAGCGGAGCGATTGTTGCAACAAACATCCTCTGCATCGCACGGTGAAGTCGGTCAAGTTCGACTGACAAAGCGCGAAGCAGAAGTGCTTCGTCTGTATGCCGAAGGTTTCACCGTTACCGAAATCGGGCTTCGAGTTGGGCGCAGCAGCAAGACGATCAGCGCGCAAAAACAGGCCGCTATGAAGAAGCTTGGCTTGAGCAACGATGCCGAGGTGTTTAACTACGCGCTTGCGCACGGTTTGGTACAGGCGTCGCAACTCTCCAAGCAGATCGCGCGCAAAACGGACGATGATGTCTGATTTATCTCACGTCGCGTCATCCAATTTGTGGAATCAAAACCGGTGTTGTCCTATGGCGCGCTCATCTGCACGCAGATAGCCTTGCTTGAATTCGCAAGTCATCTTAGGCCGGCTTTCCTGCACAAAGGCACTTAACCGTGGGCGAGTCAAACGATTCAGGCATCGCAGCTCTCCTGCTCGGTTTCAGCGGGCTGGATAAGTTTCAGCGTGAAAAATTCATGGGGCAGCTTAACCACTTCATTTATGTGTCGTCGCGACAAAAGCGCAAGCTGGTGGATGGTTGGCTGGTTGCTTGCCGGGAGTCCGCGGACCCCGCGGCAAACATGATTGCCGAGTCCATGGCGGAATACGTCGTGCACGATCGAAAGCCCATCAAAGGACGCGAGGTAAGGCGTCTTGCGGGCACGGGCGACGAATCATCCTCTGCGTCGTAAGTAAATAGCCGGATTTCTCACTGCACCTCACTTGGAAAGTGCGGTGCAGTGTAAGCAAGACGTCTTCTTTGGCGTGCTATTAGGGGCTTGAGTCGACCAGTACCAGCTCGGCATCTTCAAGCGCCTTCACTTCAAGCGCCGTCTCTTCGCGAATCGCAGCGCCGTCGCGTGCGTCGATACGGACGCCATTGACCTCTACTGCACCCTTGGCCGGTACGAGATAGGCATAACGCCGTTTGTCCAATGTGTAGTGAGCGGTTTCGCCAGCTTTGAGCGTCGCACCCAGCACGCGCGCATCCGTACGCAAGGGCAGGGCATCTGCATCGCCTTTGATGCCGCTAGCAAGCACGACGAAACGTCCGGAGCGGTCGCCAACGGGAAACGGCTTGGTGCCCCAGGACGGCGGACGACCGTGTTCGTCGGGAATGATCCAGATCTGGAAAATGCGCGTTGCGTCGGATTCCAGGTTGTACTCGCTATGCGTGATGCCGCTGCCTGCGCTCATGACTTGTACGTCGCCGGCGACGGTACGACCGTCGTTGCCCAGACTATCGCGGTGCGAAATGGCGCCTTCACGTACGTACGTGATGATTTCCATATCCGCGTGCGGATGCGGCGGAAAGCCGGTCTGCGCTGCAATGGTGTCGTCGTTCCACACGCGCAGCGCGCCCCAGCCCATGCGCTTGGCGTCGTTGTAACTGGAAAAGGAGAAATGATGCTTGGCCTTGAGCCAGCCGTGATCGGCTCCGCCAAGGCTATCGAAAGGACGCCGTTCGATCATGGGACACCTCATTAGCTATGGATCGCGCAAACATAAGGCCGTAGAGCCCCGTGCAGAACTACCGCCAGGGAAACAGTGTGTCGCCGGCTCAGCGTTGGCGGTACCCGCTCATTTCATGCCCTGCATCGTGTGCGAACGCCCGGTGCCATCGCGTGGAACTCATCGATATCACCGTGACAACTAGAAACGCCGCGGAAAAATTCAGTCGGCTGGGTTCGGCGTTGTGGCTGACGGCCATGGCGACCTTCAAAATCAAAGCGCCGGTGCACACCCCGACCGAAAGCATTAACTGCTGCAAGGTGGAATAAAAGCTATTGGCGGCGCTCATACGATCAGTGGGCACCGCTTCGTAAGCGATGGTGTTGTAAGCGGCGAACTGGAACGACATCACCAGGCCACAACCCATCAGCAAACCGAACATCAGCCAAAACGGCCAGTCGGCCCGAAAAAACGCGCAAACGGCGTAGCTCAGGCTTGCCAGCGCGCCGTTGTAGACCATGGCCCGGCGAAAGCCGATCCAGCGCAGCACGCGCGTCGTGAAGACGCGCGCCATCAAGGCGCCCAAGGAGATCGCCAGAATCAATTGGCCGCTGCGCAAGGCAGAAAAGCCAAGGCCGATCTGCAGCAGCAACGGCAGCAAGAAAGGCTGCGCTCCTTGCGTGATGCGCATCAGCGAGCCGGAAATAACGGAGAGGCGGAACGAATCGATGCGCAACAGCGTCAGGTCGACCGCCGGATTGATGCGACGCTTGGCGTGCTGCACATACACCAAGCACGAAACGGCGCCGACGGCGGTAAGCAGGATGGCGTTGCGCAGATTGGTGTTCTCGCCAAACAGTTCGAGCCCAAACAGCAGGCATCCCAAACCCACACTGCAAAGCGCGAAGCCCAGCCAATCAAAGCGAGCCGGCCGCGTCACCGTGTGCACGACCGGGATGAATCGTCGCACCAACCAGAAACCCAAAATACCGATGGGCACGTTGATGTAGAAAATCCAACGCCAATCGAGATATTGAACGATAAAGCCGCCCAGTGGCGGCCCGGCCATCGTGCCGAGAATGGCGGGAATCAGCGTCCACATCATCGACGACACCAGATGGCGTCGTTCCACCGTACGCAAAACCACCAGTCGACCGACGGGCGCCATCATCGCGCCGCCCGTGCCTTGCAACAGGCGTGCAGCCACCATCATCGGGAGGCTCTTGGTGAGCGAGCACAGAATCGAACCGATGATAAATACGACGATGGAGCTGTTGAAGACGCGCTTGGCGCCGAAGCGATCCGCAATCGCGCCGCTGACAGGAATCAGAATAGCCAGCGCCAACAGATAGCTGGTCACGGCCACGCTCATCGCCGGGGCGGAAACGTGGAAATCGCGCGCCATGGTGGGAAGGGCGGTGGCGAGCACCGTGCCGTCGACCTGCTCGAGGAAGATCGCGCAACCCACGATCAGAGATATGACGCGGTAATCGGGATAGACCGGCTGCGTAATGGCCGGTGCGTCAACCTTTTCCTCAGTCAACACGCTCACAAAGAGTTCCTGCAGCGGGCGCAACGTGCCTGAGCCAAAGTGGCAGGAATGTCGTAAACACCCAAGATGTGGGCGCATCGGGGGTGTGCGCCGCAACATGCTGCATTATTCGCTGGAGGCGAAGCGGCGACAAGAGCGTTTTTGCGAGGCCGTGCGCAAGAGTGTGGATGTCTTGCGGCTTGGAAGGTCTGTGCGTGGTTGTTATGGGTGTTGGGGCGAGGTTTACCCCTCCTCACCCCAGCCCTCTCCCCTTTGGGAAGAGGGCGCGATGCGGCGTCGATTCAGAGCGCTTCGAAAATACCGGCTGCGCCCATGCCGGTGCCGATGCACATGGTCACCATGCCATATTTCTGTTTGCGGCGACGCAGGCCGTGCACCAGGGTCGCCACGCGCACGGAGCCGGTCGCTCCGAGTGGATGGCCGAGCGCGATGGCGCCGCCGAGCGGATTCACCTTGGCGGTATCTAGGCCAAGGTCGCCGATTACGGCGAGCGCCTGTGCGGCAAACGCTTCGTTCAGTTCGATCCAATCGAGCTGATCCTGCGTGATGCCGGTGAGCTTGAGCGCTTTCGGAATCGCTTCCTTGGGACCGATGCCCATGATGTCCGGGCGCACGCCCGCTACGGAGTAGCCGACGAAGCGCGCTAGCGGGGTGAGGTTGTAGTCCTTGATCGCTTGTTCGCTGGCAAGGAGGATCGCGCCGGCGCCATCGGAGGTTTGCGACGAATTGCCTGCCGTCACCGAGCCGCCAAACTGGCCGTTACGGAACACTGTCTTCAGCTTGCCGAGCACTTCGGGCGTGCTGCCGGCGCGCGGACCTTCGTCGGTGTCGATCAGGCGGCTGTCGGTGACGATGCCGCGCGTGGCGAGGTCGGGGTAGTGATCGTCGAGCTGATACGGCGTGATTTCACTCTTGAACTCGCCCGCTTTGATCGCGGCGAGAGCGCGTTCATGGCTTTGCGCGGCGAACGTATCTTGCGCTTCGCGGGAAATCTTCCACTGCTTGGCCACGTTTTCGGCCGTGATGCCCATGCCGTAAGCGATGCCGATGTGCTCGTTGTCGAAGATGCCCGGATTCATGGCCACTTTGTGACCCATCATCGGCACCATGCTCATGCTCTCGGTGCCGCCGGCGATCATCAATTCGGCCTCACCCAGGCGAATGCGGTCGGCCGCCATCGCCACCGATTGCAGGCCGGACGAACAGAAACGATTGACGGTGACGCCGGGCACCGTGTCGGGCAGGCCGGCGAGCAGTAGGCCGATGCGCGCCACGTTCATGCCTTGCTCGGCTTCGGGCATGGCGCAGCCGATGATGACATCGCCGATGCGATGCGGATCGATGCCCGGCGCTTGCGCCATCACGGCACGGATTACGTGCGCGAGCATGTCGTCGGGACGCGTGTTGCGGAATACGCCGCGCGGCGCCTTGCCGACCGGCGTGCGGGTGGCGGCGACGATGTAGGCGTCTTGCACTTGCTTGGTCATGGTCTTTGCTCCGTGGCGTCGCGCACTGTGCAGCGACGCCGTTTGGTTTGTCGTCGTCCCGGCCAAAGCCGGGACCCAATGTCTTTGGTGGTGGGGCGACGAGCGCTTAGTTACGCAGCGGTTTACCGGTGGTCATGGTGTGGGCAATGCGCGCCTGCGTTTTTTCGGTTTGCGCAAGCTCCACAAAATGCTTGCGCTCCAACGCCAGCAACCACTCTTCATCCACCAGCGAGCCACGTTCAATCGCGCCGCCGCACAAGGTGTCGGCGATGCGCGTCGCGATCGCGACATCGTGTTCAGACGCGAAGTAACCGGCTTGCAAATTGGCGAGCGACGCCTTGAACGTCGCAGTACCCACATCGCCGGCAACCGGAACGCTGCGTGCGTACATCGGCGCGCGCCAGCCGCTTTCGGCCAGCGAACTTGCGACTTGCTTGGCGACATAAAGCAGTTCGTATGCATTGAAAACGACGATGTCGCTTTCGCGCAGCAACCCAAGTTGCTTGGCTTCCAATGCGCTGCCCGAAACTTTCGCCATCGCGACCGTTTCGAAGACTTTCTTCAATGCTTCGAACGGATCGGTCGGATTGGTTTGCGCGGCGCGCACTGCCAGTTCATGCAAGCCACCGCCGGCCGGCAACAAACCCACGCCGGCTTCGACCAGGCCGATATAGCTTTCCAGCGCGGCGACGGTGCGTGCGGAATGCATCTGAAATTCGCAGCCGCCACCGAGCGCGAGACCGCGCACCGCAGCAACCACCGGCACCAAGGCATGCTTGATACGCATGCTGGTGCGCTGGAAGTTGGCGACCATCGCTTCGAAATCTTTGATCTTGCCCGCTTGCAGTAAACCCAGTGCGCCCTTCAAATCGGCGCCGGCGGAGAACGGCTCGTTGGTCTGCCAGATCACCACCGCTTTGAGCTTTTCTTCGGCAATACCGATTGCGTGCTGGATACCGTCGAGCACCTGATCGTTGACCGTGTTCATCTTGGTCTTGAACGAGATGATGCCGACGTTATCGTCGCCCAGCGTCCACAAGCGGATGCCGTCGTTTTCCCACACCGTGGCGCCTTGATCGAAGCGCTCGCCAAGAATGGCGTCCGGGAACAATTGACGCTGATAGACCGGATGCTGCGAACGCGGCTTGTCGGCATTGGCGGCTGCGGAGTACGAACCGTTCTTGCCGTGCACGCCCGTGCGGCCGTCCGTCACCCACTTCGGCAGCGGCGCCTTGCTCATCGCTTTGCCGGCGTCGATGTCTTCTTGAATCCAGGTCGCCACCTGCTGCCAGCCCGCGGCTTGCCAGGTTTCGAACGGCCCCAGTTTCCAGCCGTAGCCCCAGCGGATGGCGAAGTCGACATCGCGCGCCGTGTCGGCGATATCGGCCAGGTGATAAGCGGTGTAGTGGAACAGATCGCGGAACGTTGCCCACAAGAATTGCGCTTGCGGATCGCTGGACGCGCGCAGCTTGCCGAACTTTTCAGCGGGATCTTTAATCGCAAGAATCGCCGCGACTTCGTCCGAGGCTTTTTGCTCGGAGGGACGGTAGTCGCGCTTGGCGACATCCAGCACCACGATATCTTTACCGGCCTTGCGATAGAAACCAGCGCCGGTCTTTTGGCCCAGCGCGCCTTGTTCAATAAGGCCGCTCAACCAAACGGGAGCCTTGAAGTACTCGTGCCACGGATCGTCGGCGAGCGTATCGGCCATGGTCTTGATGACGTGCGCCATGGTGTCCAGACCCACGACGTCAGCCGTGCGATAGGTGGCGCTCTTGGGGCGCCCGATCGCCGGGCCGGTCAGCGCATCGACCGTATCGAAACCGAGTTTGAATTGTTCGGTGTGATACATCGTGGCCAGCATCGAAAACACGCCGATGCGGTTGCCGATGAAGTTCGGCGTGTCCTTCGCGTACACCACGCCTTTGCCGACGGTGGTGGTCAGGAACGCTTCCAGGCCTTCGAGCACCTTGGTATCCGTCAACTTGGTCGGAATCAGCTCGACCAAATGCATGTAACGCGGCGGATTGAAGAAATGAACGCCGGTAAAGCGATGGCGCATTTCTTCGGGCAACGCTTCGGCCAGGCCGTTGATCGACAGGCCCGAGGTATTGCTAGCAAGAACGGCGGTCGGCGACACATGCGGAGCGATCTTCTTGTAGAGATCCAGCTTCCAGTCCATGCGTTCGGCGATCGCCTCGATGACCAGGTCGACGTCTTTCAACTCGTCCAGGTTATCGTCGTAGTTGGCCGGGATGATCGCGGCGGCGCGGGTGCTGTCGGCTAACGGAGCCGGCGACAGCTTTTTGAGATTCTCGATGGCCTTCAACGCAATGCCGCTCTTCGGACCATCTTTGGCGGGCAGGTCGAACAGTACGGTTTCGACGTTGGCGTTGGTCAGGTGCGCAGCGATCTGCGCGCCCATGACGCCGGCGCCGAGCACCGCGGCCTTGCGGATGCGTAGCGCCGACTTCGGTTGGGATGGAGCGGTCATTGGCTTCTCCGTAAGTACGAATGCGTGAAATGAACAAAAGCAGGGTGCGACAGGCGCGTGGCCTGCCGATGACAAGGAATCAGGGCGCCCGCAGGCCGGCGGCGGCGAAGCGGATCAGGTGCTCGGCGGTCTGTTCGCGATGGGTGATTTCGCTGACATCGCTCTTGCGCTGGATGATGCCGAAGCCCGACATGGCGTGAGTCAGGGCGCCGGTGACCAGGTCGATCCGCCAATAGAGCTCTTCCTTGCTGAGCTGCGGCAGCAGACGCGCAAATTCGACGGTGAACTGGCGCATCACATGGCCGTAGTTCTCGGATAGGAATTTGCGCAGGCTGTCGTCGTGCTCGGCGAATGCCCGGGCAAGCACGCGCATAAACAAGCCGCCGCCGCCGTCGTGTGAGAGGTCCAGGGCAGGGCGGATAAAGGCCGCCAGCACGTCCTCCAACGAGGTTTCCGATTGGGAGGCAACCTGCTTCAAAGCCGCAAGACGACGGGCGTTGAGCTGGTCCAGGCGGCGTTTGAAGACCTGTTCGACCAGGTGGTCTTTCGAGCCGAAGTGGTAGTTCACGGCGGCCAGGTTCACGCCGGCGGCGGCGGTGAGCTGGCGTAGCGAAGCACCTTCGAAACCGCGCTGAGCGAACAAGGCTTCGGCGGCGGTGAGGATGCGTTCCTTCGTAGAAGCGGAGCTATTCACGGGTACGCCCAATCGAGTGGAATCAAACGATCGTTTGAGCATACGCGCGGGCGGCTGGGAGAGTCAAACGATCGTTTAGACGATGCCCAAGCCGGGTTGCTTATGGGTTAGAATCTGTCAAACTTTCGTGAGCTAAATCCCCGTTTCGGGACGCATTTAGCTCTACATTTCAATCCGACGTGAAGTCGGATCGCCTTTTCTTACACAGCCCGTTTACGTGGAGTCGACGCATGGCGCTGGAGCGCACCCTTTCCATTATCAAACCCGATGCCGTTGCCAAGAATGTCGTCGGCGAAATCCTTGCACGCTTCGAAAAGGCGGGCCTGAAAGTCGTTGCAGCGAAAATGAAGCATCTTTCGCGTAAAGAGGCGGAAGGTTTTTATGCCGTGCATCGCGAACGTCCGTTCTTCAATGCGCTCGTGGAGTTCATGATTTCCGGTCCGGTCATGATTCAAGTGCTGCAAGGTGACAATGCGATTCTCAAGAATCGCGAACTGATGGGCGCAACCAATCCGAAGGATGCTGCTAAAGGCACCATTCGCGCCGACTTCGCCGACTCGATCGATGCGAATGCCGTGCACGGTTCGGACGCCGCTGAAACCGCCGCTGTCGAAATCGCTTATTTCTTCGCGGCAACCGAAGTCTTCCCGCGTTGAGATAGCACGACAGTGAACCAGGTGGAAAAAGTCAATTTGCTCGATTTTGATCGCCAGGGGCTGCGCGAATTTTTCGCGCAGCTTGGCGAGAAGCCGTATCGCGCCGAGCAGGTGATGAAATGGATGTATCACCATCTGGAAGACAAGTTCGAAAACATGACCGACGTGGGCAAAGCGCTGCGCGCCAAGCTCGAAGCTACGTGCTACGTCGGTCCTCCTAATACGCTGTTCGATAAAGGCGCCGTGGACGGCACCCACAAATGGCTATTAGGCATGGACGGCGGCAACGCCGTCGAAGCCGTTTATATCCCCGAGCCTACGCGCGGCACGCTGTGCGTATCTTCGCAGGTGGGTTGCGGGCTGAACTGCCAGTTTTGCTCGACGGCGACGCAGGGCTTCAATCGCAATCTCGCCACGTCCGAAATCATCGGGCAGATGTGGGTGGCCGCGAAGCATTTGGGCAACGTGACGCATCAGAATCGCCGCATCACCAACGTGGTGATGATGGGCATGGGCGAGCCGCTGCTCAATTTCGACAACGTCGTAAAGGCCATGAGCCTGATGCGCGACGATCTCGGCTTCGGTCTTGCGTCCAAGCGCGTGACGTTGTCGACTGCCGGCCTCGTGCCGATGATCGACAAGTTGTCCGAAAGCATCGACGTGTCGTTGGCCGTATCGCTGCACGCGGCGAACGATGAGCTGCGCACCGAACTGGTTCCGCTCAACAAGCGGTTTCCGATCGCCGAACTCGTCGCTGCATGTCAGCGCTGGATCGCGCGCAAGCCGCGTACGTCCATCACGTTCGAATACACGTTGATGAAGGGCGTGAACGATCAGCCCGAGCATGCGCGCCAGTTGATCAAACTGATGCGTCGTTTGCCCACGTGCAAAGTCAATCTGATTCCTTTCAATCCGTTCCCGGGCACCCGCTTTGAGCGCTCCGAGCCGGAAGTCATTCGCGCCTTCCAGACGCAACTGCTCAACGCGAACATCCTGACCATGTTGCGTCGTACTCGCGGCGATGACATCGATGCCGCGTGCGGACAGTTGAAAGGGCAGGTGTTGGATCGGACGCGCCGACAGGCGGAATTCCGCAAACGACTGGACGATGGAGCGGCACATGCGGCGTAAACGGGTCTTGGTGGCGGCATGTCTGATGGTTTCCCTCGCGGGTTGCCATCGCGGGATGTATGTTCCGCCGCCGCCGCCCGAACCCACGTTGCCTGCCCAGTCCAAAGCAGAAAAAGCCCAGAGCGCCGCCGATGTGCATACGCGCCTGTCGCAGCATTACATCGAGATCGGCGATCTTCAGGGCGCGCTTGAGAAAGTGAAAATCGCCGTGACCGAAGACCCGACCTATGTCCCCGCGCAAACGGTGATGGCTTACATTTACGAGCGCATCGACGATTTGCCGAACGCGGAAATCCATTACCGTCGCGCGCAAGCACTTTCGCCCGACAAGGGCGACGTGAATAACAACTTGGGACAATTCTTGTGCCGCGAAGGCAAGGCGCCGGAATCGTTCGCGTATTTTTCCAAAGCGTTGCAAGATCCGTTCTATAAAACGCCGGACGTAGCCCTGACCAATCAGGGCGTATGCCAACTTAAGTTGAACGACAACGTCAGTGCCGAAGCAAATTTCAGGCAGGCCGTTAAGCGCAATCCGAATAACGCCGATGCGCTGTTGCAACTGACCAACGTCCTGTATTTGAATCACGACTATTTTCACGCCAGCGCTTTTTTGCAGCGCTTCGACGCGTTGGGTCAGTCGACGCCGGCTTCGCTGAAGCTCGGCTACGAAATCGAATATCACTTGGGCAACAAGGATGCCGCCCAGAACTACGGCAAACGGCTAATTAGTCAGTTCCCGGATTCGGAACAGGCGCAAGCCCTCACTGAAACAGTACGCCCATGATTTCTGAGCAGTCCAATCCGGCGACGCAGGGTGAACTCCTCCCCAACGCGTCTGCTTCGACGGCAGCGAACATGGAACAGAATGCTGCTGAATTTCGCTTCAACGAGGCTCCTGGCTTTGGAACTCGTTTGAGAGCGGCGCGCGAAGCGCGCGGCGTCGATATCGAATCCTGCGGTCACGCATTGCGTCTGCCTGTACGCGTGCTGCGCCAGCTGGAAGCCAACGATTTCAGCGGCATCGACTATCAGGTTTACCTCGAAAATTACCTGCGCAAATACGCCCGCTATCTGGAGATCGACGACGTCGAGATCGAATCGGCCGTCAGCAAACTCAGGCCTGCGCAGCCCAAGCTGGTGGCGACCGGCGGCATCTCGCATTCGCGTTATTTGCTCGATCGCTACGCCACCGCGGCCACCTATGTGGTGCTGACCCTGGTGATCGCTGTGCCGACGGTTTGGCTTGGCATGCGCGGCACGCTTTCTCGCGATATGAGCCATCTGTCGCCGCTCGACGCGACACCGGTTGCGCAGCAAGATGCGCCGCCGGCGCCAACGCCGCCGCCGTCGAATGCTGCGGCAAAAACCGACGCAAGCACAACGTCTGTTGCGCAAGCCGCTCCGGCAGCGCCGGCCGCCGCAACGTCCGCATCGCGTTCGGCGTCCGAGCAACCGTTGTTGGCATCGATGGTGCCGGTGCCCAGTCTCGACAGCGATGTCGCCATCTCGTCGCCCACCACCGCTAACCCATCCGTCGCGGCCAGCGGAAGTGGTGCGCACAGTGTCACGTTGAACTTGCCCAGCGCCAGCTGGGTTGAAGTGATCGGCAAGGACGGTTCGCGTCTGGAGTACGGCATCCTGCCGGCCGGCACCGACAAGACCTATCACAGCGATCAGCCGCTCGAAGTGCGCATCGGCAACGCAACGGGCGCGCAGGTGAGCATCGATGGACAGCCTGTGACGCTAGATCCCTATCGCCACTCCAACGTCGCGCATTTCCGCGTCGACATTCAGGATGGCAAGGCCGCTCCTGCGGGGGCTTAAGAGCCCGTCTACGCGACGATCGTAGGCAGGTTCAGTAGCCTTCACCCCCCTGCAATCGGTTATGCTTGCGCATTGCCCGCCCGCGAGGCCGGGCAATGCCGGCTGTCGCCGGATCGCGGCGGCTCCAGAACACCCTTTGTGACGCCTCTTGGCGTTTTTTTGCGATACGGTGATTGCATGGCATTTGATGCTTACGACGACTACGAACAGAGCGAACGCGTACAAAAGTGGCTGCGGCAGAATGGCCTGTCGATCGCTGTGGGTGTCGTCATCGGCTTGATCGCCATCTTCGGATATCAGCAGTGGCGCAACCATCGCGTTGCACACCAGACCGCGGCGTCGGGCATCTATCAACAACTGCAAGGCATCGTCGATTCAGGCAACGCCAACGCCATCGATGTTCTCACCCAGCAATTGATGAAGGACTACGCGGATACACCGTACGCGTTATTCGCCGTCAGCGACCGCGCGCGCCGCCAGGTCGAAGACAAACAGCTGGACAAAGCGCTCGATTCGCTCGCCTGGGCCGAGCAGCATGCGCCGAGCCCGGAATTGAAAGCGCTCGTGGAACTGCGCATCGCGCACGTGCAGCTCGCCAAGGGCAACGCCCAAGAGGCGCTGAGCGCGCTCGACCGCATGCCGGCCAACAGCTACGCGATCGAAGCTCAGGAACTACGCGGCGATGTGCTGGTCAAGCTTGGACGGCAGGACGACGCGCTCAAGGCTTACCAAGCTGCCGTGAAAGCCATGGGGCCGCAGGTGTCGCCGGATAATGAAGTGCAAATGAAAATCGACGATCTGGCCACGGCCGGGAAGCAGGGTGCATGAAACGTTTTTGGCTGATCGTATTGACGGGTTCGGTGGTCGCTCTGGCGGGCTGCCATTCCTTCAAGAAAGAAAACATCCAGCCGCCGACTCCGCTGGCGAAAGATTTCAAGCCGACCGTTCAGACCACGCGCGTCTGGAAATCGAGCATCGGTAAAGGCGCAGGCGTAAGCGGCGTGCGTATGCAGCCCACTGTGGTGGATGGCGTGCTTTATGCCGCCAGCACTGACGGCGACGTCGGCGCGTTCGATGCCAATACCGGCAAGACGCTTTGGGAAAAGAAGAGCCGCACGCACGGCTGGTTCGGCTGGGGCGACAAGAAGCGCTCGGATGCGTTTTACTCCGGCGGTCCGGCGGTTGCCGGCGATCTGCTCGTAATCGGCACGCTCGACGGGCACGTCTATGGCCTGAACGTCAAAGACGGTAGCCAGCGCTGGGTTAGCACGCTGCCTTCGGAAGTCATCGATTCGCCGGTTATCGCTGGCGCACTCACCATCGTTCGTACGCAGGATGGTCGCGTGTACGGCCTGGACAGCGGCACCGGCGAGCGTCGCTGGGTGAACGATCAAGGCAACGTGCCGCTGTTGAGCCTGCGCGGTAATGGTCCCTTGCTGGTGACCAATGGCGTGGTGTTTTTCGGTAGCGACGACGGCAAGTTGAACGCGCTGCGCCAGGACAACGGCGAAAAGATTTGGGAGCAGAAGCTCTCGACCGGCGAAGGTCGTACGGATATCGATCGCATGAACGATGCCGACGGCGCCATCATGATCGACGGAAGCACACTTTACGCGTCGGCGTATCACGGCAATCTCACCGCCGTGGATGGTCCCAGCGGCCGTCCGCTGTGGGCGCGTCCCTTCTCCACGTATACGTCGATGGCCGGCGCGGGCAACAGCTTGTTCGGCGTCAACACCGACTCGCAAGTCTGGGCGTTCGACAAGAGCAGCGGCGCCGACATGTGGAAGAACGACGATCTCAAGTACCGCTGGCTGACCTCGCCGGCCGTGCAGGGCAACTATGTGGTGGTCGGCGATATCGACGGCTACGTGCATTGGCTGCAAACGGGCGACGGCGCACTCGCCGGTCGCGAGCGTCTTTCCAAGAAAGCCATTCGTGCCCAGCCGGTAGTGGCGGGTGACCTGGTTTACGTCGAAGACGTGAAAGGTCACATCGCCGCTTATCGCCTTGGTGCGAAGTAATTACTGGAACCATGTTTCGTGCTGCCCGTCATCGCCCTGGTCGGTCGTCCCAACGTCGGTAAATCGACCCTCTTCAATGCGTTGACGCGCAGCCGCGACGCCCTGGTGGCCGATATGCCGGGCGTCACGCGCGATCGCCACTACGGTATCTGCCGTATTGGCGCGCGTCCTTTTGTAGTCGTCGACACCGGCGGCCTTTCCGGCGTCGAAGAAGGTCTCGACGCATTGACTGCGCAACAAGTGCGCCTTGCCATCAGTGAGGCGCAGGCGCTGGTTTTCGTGGTCGATGCGCGCGACGGTTTGTTGCCGCAAGATCGCAGCATCCTCGCGGAGCTCCGTCGCAGCGGAAAACCGATCATCGCCGCGATCAACAAAACCGACGGCTTGGAAGTGCAGGACGCCTTAGCCGAATTTTCGTCCTTCGGCATTGCGCAAACCTTGCCGCTGTCCGCTGCGCACAATCGCGGCACCGAAGAACTGATTGGCTCGGTGTTGTCGCTGCTGCCCGAAGACGTGCACGAAGAACTCGCGCCCGACGACAACGACAGCATTCGCGTCGCTATCGTCGGACGTCCGAATGCCGGCAAATCCACCTTGATCAATCGCCTGCTCGGCGAGGATCGCCTTATCGTTTCGGATGTCGCCGGGACCACCCGCGATCCCATCCGCGTGCCGCTGGAGCGCGACGGCAAGCGCTACACCCTGATCGATACCGCGGGCGTGCGCCGCAGGGCGCGTGTCGAAGAAGCCGTGGAGAAATTCAGCGTCATCAAGACGCTGCAATCGGTGGCTGCCGCACAAGTCGTCGTCGTTATGATCGATGCGCGCGAAAATCTTGCCGACCAGGATCTAACGCTGATCGGCCACGTGCTCGACGAGGGCAAGGCGCTGGTCATCGCCGTTAATAAATGGGACGACATGGATCCGTATCAGCGCGAACAATGCCAGCGTGCATTGGAGCGTCGACTCGGTTTCGTGGAATGGGCCAAACAAGTCTTTATTTCCGCGTTGCACGGCTCGGGTCTGCGCGAATTAATGCGTGCGATCGTACGCGCGCACGTCTCGGCGACGCGCGAGCTGACCACATCCGACCTCACGCGCACGTTGGAACGCGCTTATGAAGGCTACCAGCCGCCGCTGGTACGCGGACACGCGCCGAAGCTGCGATTTGCGCACCCGGGTGGCAGCAATCCGCCGACTGTGATTATTCACGGCAGCCGCACCAAGCACATCGCGCCGGCGTATCGTCGTTATCTGGAAAACTTCTTCAGGCAGCGCTACAAGCTCGAAGGTACGCCGATCCGCATCGATTTCCGTGATACCGAAAATCCGTTCGCGGGCAAAAAGAATGTGTTGACCGAAGGGCAGCAGCGCAAGCGTCAGCGCATGATTCGCGAGATGAAGCGGCGCAAAAAGTAAGTTTTTAACGCCTTTTTCGACGTCGAAGAGGGTGCTATGCCGGCGAGCTACACTAGACAGATGAACGCTCCCCTCGACCGCGAGTCCTGGCTGACCTCGTTGCGCGAACGCGTAACCGAATTATCGCCCGCGGACGCGCTTCTCAAACAGGCACAGGGCGCATTGTTGATCGACGTGCGCGAAGACAACGAACGCGCTGCGGGTTCGCCCGTCGGCGCCGTGGGCTTGTCGCGCGGGTACCTCGAGTTGCGCATCGAAGAGATCGAACCCAACCGCGACCGTGTCGTGCTTGCCCTTTGCGGAAGCGGTCGACGTTCTTTGCTTGCCGCCGAAACGCTTCAGCGAATGGGATATCGCTTCGTCGCTTCCGTAGTGGGTGGCTTTGAACGCTGGAAGACGGAAGGTTTGCCGATCAGCGCCGGTCAACTCGATACTGATACTGCGGAACGTTACGCACGCCAATTGCGACTACCGCAAGTTGGCGAAGCCGGTCAGCTTAAACTCGCGCAGGCCAGGGTCGCGTTGTTGGGCGCCGGCGGTCTAGGTGCGCCTGCGGCGCTATACCTTGCGGCAGCGGGAGTAGGGCGGCTCACGCTGATCGACGACGATCGCGTCGAGCGTTCCAATTTGCATCGACAAGTCATCCATGCGGATGCGCGCGTCGGCATGGCGAAAACCGAATCGGCCCGCATGACGCTGACGGCGCTCAATCCGCGCGTGAACGTTGAACTGCGTCAAGAACGCCTGCGTGCGGACAATGTCGAGCGTTTGCTCGAAGGTCACAATCTGATCGTCGACGGCGCGGATAATTTTCCCGCGCGTTATTTGCTGGCAGCCGCCACGCGGCGTTTGAGCATGCCGATGGTTTACGGCGCGGTCGAACGGTTTACCGGACAGGTCAGCGTGTTCGATCCGCGGCGCAGCGATTCGCCTTGCTATCGCTGCCTGTTCCCCGAACCGCCCGCTGCCGAAGACGCACCCAATTGCAGTGAGGCTGGCGTGCTGGGCGTGTTGCCGGGCATTGTCGGGCTGTTGCAGGCCACCGAGGCGCTGAAGCTAATCCTCGGTATCGGCGAGCCCTTGGTCGGGCGGCTGCTGTCGTTCGACGCGCTGAGCATGCGTTTCCGGGAAACCAGGCTCCCACGCGATCCGGCTTGCCCGGGCTGCGGATCGGCCGCCGTCTTCGCTGGCTATGAAGATATCGAGCGCTTCTGCGCAGCTCACTGACTGTTGGACGCAAACAAAGCATGGCGAGCCGGCTCGCAAGCCACGATAATGTGCGCTACGAAGGCCAGGGCACACCATGAGCGCACGCATACTCGACGGTAAACGCATCGCACAGGAAGTGCTGGATCGCATCGCCAAGCGCGTCAGCGAGCGGAAGGCTCAGGGCAAGGAGGAGCCTGGCCTGGCTGTCGTACTCGTCGGCACTGATGCGGCGTCTTCCGTTTATGTGCGCAACAAGCGCAAAGCCTGTCATCAAGTGGGATTTCGATCCTACGACTACGATCTGCCGGCCACCGCCACGCAAGAAGAACTGTTCGCGTTGATCGACAGGCTCAACGCCGATCCAGCCGTGCACGGCATCCTGGTGCAGTCGCCTTTGCCGGATCACATCGATGAAGATGCTTTGGTCGATCGCATCGATCCCGATAAAGATGTCGACGGCTTTCAGGCCGTCAACGTTGGCCGTCTTGCGTTGCGTCGCTTTGGCCTGCGTCCGTGCACACCGCGCGGCGTGATGACCTTGCTGGGTCACACCGACCGACCGGTGCGCGGACAGCACGCGGTCGTGGTGGGCGTTTCCAACCACGTGGGTCGCCCGTTGGCGCTGGAGTTGTTGATCGCCGGCTGCACCACCACGTGTTGCCATCGCTTTACCCGCGATCTGGAAACCTATGTTCGCCAGGCCGATATCTTGGTGGTCGCTGTCGGCAAGCCGGGTCTTGTGAAAGGCGAATGGATCAAGTCCGGCGCCGTAGTGGTGGACGTCGGCATCAATCGCTTGGACGACGGGCGTCTCGTCGGTGACGTGGATTTCGATATCGCCGCGCAACGCGCAAGCTGGATCACGCCGGTTCCTGGCGGCGTTGGACCGATGACCGTGGCCACGTTGATGGAAAACACCTTGGAAGCCGCCGAAGCGCGCAGCTGACGGCGGTCGGTTAATGCCGGCTAAACAATGTCGCCTGCGATGCGAAAAATTGCACGCTGCTGGCATCGTTTTTGTCGACCACAGTCGCGTTGAGCCCGCCTCCCGCGTATAATCCTCTCTTTGCAGCGGGACTTATCGCATGCGCATCCTCGCCGAGGCCCTCACTTACGACGACGTTTACCTCGTCCCGGCCCATTCCCAAATTTTGCCCCGCGACGTGGATACCTCCACACGCCTTACGCGAAATCTTCGACTGAATATTCCGATCGTATCCGCCGCCATGGATACCGTCACCGAAGCCCGTCTCGCCATCACCATGGCGCAGAACGGCGGCATCGGCATCATCCACAAAAATATGAGCGCCGATCAGCAGGCCGCCGAAGTGCGCCTGGTGAAGAAATTCGAAGCCGGCGTCATTCGTAGTCCGATTACCGTTACGCCGCATACCTCGATTCGCGATGTGCTTAAGCTGACGCGCGCGCACAACATCTCCGGCGTGCCGGTGGTGGAAGGCGAGCAACTGGTCGGCATCGTCACCAGCCGCGATTTGCGCTTTGAGCGCAAACACGACGATCCGGTGCGCAACATCATGACGCGCCAGGAAAAGCTGGTTACCGTGCGCGAAGGCGCCAGTCAGGACGACGTGCTGCAACTGCTGCACAAGCACCGCATCGAAAAAGTGCTGGTGGTGAACGATGCGTTCCAACTGCGCGGCCTCATCACCGTCAAAGACATCCAGAAAGCCCGCGATAATCCCAACGCCGCCAAAGATGCGCATGAGCGCTTGTTGGTTGGCGCCGCAGTCGGCGTTGGCGGCGATACCGAACAACGCGTTGAGGCTTTGGTCGCTGCCGGTGTGGACGTGATCGTGGTGGATACCGCGCACGGCCATTCGCAAGGCGTGATCGAGCGTGCCGGCTGGGTGAAAAAGCATTATCCGCAAGTGCAAGTCATCGCTGGCAATATCGTGACGGGTGAAGCCGCACGCGCTTTGCTCGATGTCGGCGTCGATGCAGTCAAGGTGGGCGTCGGTCCGGGTTCGATCTGCACCACGCGCGTCGTGGCCGGCGTGGGCGTGCCGCAAATCACCGCTATCGACATGGTCGCGACCGCGTTGAAAGATGAGATTCCGTTGATCGCCGATGGCGGCATTCGCTACTCGGGCGATATTCCGAAAGCGTTGGCCGCAGGTGCATCCACGGTAATGCTTGGCTCGATGTTCGCCGGCACCGAGGAGTCGCCAGGCGAAGTGGAACTGTTCCAGGGACGTTCCTACAAGAGCTATCGCGGCATGGGTTCGCTCGGCGCGATGGCGCTCGGTTCGAAAGACCGTTATTTCCAGGACGAAGCGGACGCCGACAAGCTGGTTCCCGAAGGTATCGAAGGGCGCGTGCCGTATCGCGGCCCGCTGCGCAACATCATCCATCAGCTGATTGGTGGTCTGCGCGCTTCGATGGGTTACCTCGGCGCGGCGACCATCGACGACGTGCGCAACAAGGCGCAGTTCGTCAAAGTCACCTCGGCCGGTGTGACCGAAGCGCATCCGCACGATATCCAGATCACGAAGGAAGCGCCGAACTATCGGCTTAATTCGTGATCGGCGCTGACGTGTTTTTGCACGTCATGAAATTCGCTGCTCGAATACGCGCGAAGCACGCAACCATCGTATTGAGTGCTTCGCGCGACGTATTTCCATCGAATCCAGGCGTTGGCCAGGACAACGATGAGGTACGCACCATCTGCTCATCACTTTCTTGACCTCGCCGCCATGACCAACATTCACAGCGACAAGATCCTCATCCTCGATTTCGGTGCGCAGTACACGCAACTCATCGCGCGGCGCATTCGCGAGATCGGCGTGTACTGCGAAATCTGGGCGTGGGACCATAATCCCGCCGAGATCGCGGCGTTTGGCGCCAAGGGCATCATTCTCTCGGGCGGTCCGGAATCGACCACGGTCCACGGGGCGCCGAAAGCGCCGCAGGAAGTCTTCGACTCGGGGTTGCCGATTCTCGGCATTTGCTACGGCATGCAGACGCTTGCCGCGCAGCTCGGCGGCGCCACCGAAGCGGCGGACGCACGCGAATTCGGTCATGCGCGCGTCGAGGTGGTTGCGTCGGACAAACTCTTTACGGACTTGAGCGATCACGATTCTTTCCAGGCCCTGGACGTCTGGATGAGCCACGGCGATCACGTCGCCAAGGCGCCACCGGGATTCACGGTCACCGCCGTGACGGATCGCATTCCGGTTGCCGCGATGTCGAACGAAGCCAAGCGCTGGTACGGCGTTCAATTCCATCCGGAAGTGACGCATACCAAGCAAGGCACGGCGTTGCTCAAGCGCTTCGTCACGGACATTTGCGGTTGCCAGACGCTCTGGACCGCCGCGCACATCATCAACGACCAGATCGCCCGCGTACGCGAGCAGGTCGGCGGCGATCACGTGCTGCTGGGTCTTTCCGGCGGTGTGGACTCGTCCGTCGTTGCCGCGTTGTTGCATCGTGCGATCGGCGATCAGCTCACTTGCGTGTTCGTCGATACCGGCCTGCTGCGCTGGCAGGAAGGCGACCAGGTGATGGCCACCATGGCCGAGCACATGGGCGTCAAAGTCATTCGCGTGAACGCCGCCGAGCGCTACTTCAAGGCGCTCGAAGGCGAGGCGGATCCCGAAGCGAAGCGCAAGATCATCGGTCGTTTGTTTGTCGAGATCTTCGATGAAGAATCGGCCAAAGTCACCGCGGCGGGCGGCGGTCATGTGAAGTGGCTGGCGCAGGGCACCATCTATCCCGACGTGATCGAATCGGCCGGCAGCAAGACCGGCAAAGCGCATGTGATCAAGAGCCACCACAATGTGGGCGGCTTGCCGGAGCATATGAAGCTCAAGCTGGTCGAGCCCTTGCGCGAACTGTTCAAGGACGAGGTACGTCGCATCGGCGTCGAACTCGGTTTGCCGCGCGAGATGGTGTATCGCCATCCGTTCCCCGGTCCGGGTTTGGGCGTGCGCATTCTTGGCGAAGTGAAAGCCGAATACGCCGAATTGCTTGCTCGCGCCGACGCCATTTTTATCGAAGAGCTGCGCAATGCCGATCTCTACGACCAGGTCAGCCAGGCGTTTGCCGTATTCCTGCCGGTGAAATCGGTGGGTGTCGTGGGTGATGCGCGCGCCTATGAGTGGGTGGTGGCGCTGCGTGCCGTGGAGACTATCGACTTCATGACGGCGCATTGGGCGCACTTGCCCTACGAATTTCTAGGCAAGGTTTCCAATCGAATTATCAATGAATTACGTGGTATTTCTCGTGTCGTTTACGACATCAGTGGCAAACCACCAGCTACGATCGAGTGGGAATAATAAAATCAGTAACTTAAGTGGTGATCGCCACTAAGCTCTTACGTTTCTCACGTTAGGAAAGCGCTACAAGTTGCTGAAATGGCCGAAGAATTGACCATCGATAGCTCGCCTCCGGCCTTCAGTGCGGACGATGAAGCCTATATGCGCCGCGCCTTGCAGCTCGCCGAGCACGCGCGCGATGCCGAAGGCGAGGTGCCGGTCGGCGCCGTGCTAGTGCACGAGGGCCAGATCATCGGTTTGGGCTGGAACCGCAACATCACGTTGCACGATCCCACGGCGCACGCGGAAATCATGGCCTTGCGCGCCGCTGGCGAAAAAAAGGCCAACTATCGCCTCGTTGGCGCCACGCTTTACGTCACCCTGGAACCGTGCGCTATGTGCGCGATGGCGCTGGTGCATGCACGTGTGGGCCGCGTCGTTTACGGCACGATCGATCCGAAAACCGGGGCGGCCGGTAGCGTGTTCGATACGTTGATTTCAGATCGCCACAACCATCGCATCGAGGTACAAGGTGGTTTGTTGGCCGAGGAAGCGGCGACGCTCTTACGCGATTTCTTCCGCGCGCGCCGTTAGAGATGTAGAAAAGCCAGCGCTTCCGCGCACGGCTGATTCACCTTCAAGCTCAACAGCGGATCGGCGCGTGTACGCCCAAGATTGACGGCGGCGATCGGCTTGCCGACTTTCGCTGCGGCGTGCGCAAAGCGATAGCCCGAAAACACCATCAACGACGATCCCACCACCAGCATCGCATCGGCTTCGTCCAGCGCGTTCATGGCGGCGGCGACGCGATCGCGCGGCACGTTTTCACCGAAAAATACGACGTCCGGTTTCAAAATGCCGCCGCAGTGCGGGCAGGGTGGAATGGTAAACGTGCTGAAATCGTGGCCGTCGAGATCGGCATCGCCATCCGGCGCATCGAAGGCATCCAGCGTGGCCCACTGAGGATTGAGCGTCAGCAGCATGTGCTGCAATTCGTGACGAGGAAGCCGATGCTCGCATCCCATGCAGCGCACGGCATCCAGGCGCCCGTGCATATCGACCACATTCTGGCTTCCCGCGCGCTGGTGCAAACCATCCACGTTCTGCGTCAACAGCAATGCAAGCTTGTCGCGCTGCTCCAGTTTGACGAGGGCATGATGCGTGGCGTTCGGCAGCGCTTTTCCAAAACGGCGCCAACCGATCAAGCTGCGCGCCCAATAGCGTTTGCGCGTCCGTTCTTCGCCCATAAAGGCCTGATACGTCACTGGCTGCGCGCGTTTCCACCCACCGTCGGCGTCGCGGTAATCCGGAATGCCCGAATCGGTGCTGCAGCCCGCGCCGGTGACGACAAACAGGCGTCGGTGCGCTGCGATAAACGTCTGCAAGGCGTCGTTATCGGCTTTTGATGAGGTGGTTTCTGCAAGCGTCATGTGCCTCACCATATGCCGTCGATTAACCCCGATTCAATAGCCGGATTCTTAATAACGCCAAAAGCCGCGCGACGCACCGTTGATGAATCTTGTAGGGGTGTAAGATTCAACCAAATCCAGCCAACAAGGCGACCGATGTGTCGCGAGCATGGCGGATACATGGATGACTACGATGCCTTTGACGAGGGTTTGCGAACCCCGGGGAGGCATTATGTTTACGCATATTCTGATCCCGACCGACGGCTCCGATCACGCCATGCACGCCGCGGAAATGGGCATTGGGTTGGCTCGCCAATTACATGCTCGCGTTTATGCCTTTCATGTGCTGGCGCCGCTTGCCGCCATTGCGTACATCTCCGACGTGATTCAACACACCGACGATTCCCATGTGGAACGTGCGATCGCGCGCGCACAAGAGCGGCTCGCTGAAATCGCCGAGATGGCGAAAGCCGCTAATGTGGAATGCGAGGGCGGATATGCGTTCGATCGTCGCCCTTATGTCGCCATCGTTGGCGCTGCAAAACAACAAGGCTGCGATCTGATTGTGATGAGCACATACGGTTACGCGACGCTGGATCGATTACTGCTTGGCAGCGAAACAAATAAGGTATTGAGCTGTTGCGACGTGCCGGTACTGGTGTGCCATTGATCAGTTGTGCGACGCGGGCGGCGGCTCTGATTGAGACAAGTTTGACGAATTCGTTTTCAGCGCTTTGCGCAAAGCCAATACGTCCAGCGAATCCGGTAGCAGGTTGGCCGTTTTTACGAATACCTGGAAATCTTGCCGCCAACCGAGCCGGTCGGTGATCGCCGCAAGTTGTTTGGCTCGCTCGCCGTAGCGTTTGGTACGGCTTTTCTTCATGTCGGCTATGCGACGCGCTTTTCGAAGGTGCTCCAGTTCGTAACGAACCTTGCGTGCGCGTCGCCGCCAGCGGTGATCGGCGGCGGCCGCACGCAGCTCGGTCGCCTCTTTTTGTGTCTTCTTCATTTTTCGAGTCGTGCGCTTCAGCGTTTTCTTGGCGGAAGACGGACGTATATCTTCCCAACGCAGGGAGTTGCAGGCGGCAATGACGCGATGCGCTTCCGCGCGCCGATGTCGCCAATGCGGATCGTCTTGAAGCGCGTTGTCGAGCAAGCGCTCGCTATGAGCATCGAACGCTTTGATGACGTTGGGCGTGAGCTTAATCTTGTGCGACGTAGCGAGGAGCCGCGCCGTGCGGGCGGCAATATGTGCATCGCGCAGCGGTGAGAAGCTGCGAGCAAGCTCCTTCAGAACTCGATCCAGTGCGTCCACGGGCTCAGCAGCGGGAAGAAACCGAATCAGGCAACGCAGACGTCTGCACGACTTACGCGTCGCGTGGATACCTTCATGCCGCTTCTTGCGCATGGCGAGCGCTCGCTGCAGCGAGCGGCACTCTCCGGCCGCCAAGGACCCGAGGGCCGGCCCCAACTTCGGTGAGCTGTCGTGCTTGGCTTTGTTCATAGTCCCAGACAGCCTCCGGGAACGGCGATGCATGCATTGCCTAAGTTGACATCATAACTGCCCGTTGACTTTACCGGCAGACGTCGTAGGCGGCCGATCGCTGCAGCCGGGAGAAGTGGGATCCGGCCAAACGTCCCAATTGGACTTGGTGACGGCGACATCGCAGGTCACGCGGTGAACGGCCAGAAAATCTTCGCGAACGGATTGCTTGGTGCTCCAACGTTGAATGCCGTAGACATCCACATCGTAACCAGGCGTCGCAGCGTGCGAATACGCGGTCAGGTAATCGACAACCACGCGATCACCAAGGCTGGGCGCATTCTTGGTGTCCAAATGAATGTTGGGTGCAACGGGCGGCTCAACCTTCGATGCGGGCGTAGCCTGAGGCACCGCGAGATACACATAACCTTCGGGCACCTCTTCCCACCGTACGCCTCTGGGCTGATAGGAAACGAATTCCTGCATCATCACGCGGCGTGGCGCGACACCCGGCTGACGCGCCAGATCCAGCGCAATCTTCAGCGCCGACGATTCATCCAGATCGTGCACGCCCCACGCCAACAATGTGCAGCCGCCGTTATCGGCGTTGGCTGCACGTGCTGCAAGTAAATCGGGCAAACCATCTACGGGATGACGTGCCGCGAGCTCCGCCGGCAAATAAGCCTGAATCGGTGTGCCTTGCGGCATGTAATAGCCAAAGAAATTCTGCTCGGCCAGCGAACGAAAATAGGGTGAGGCGTGCCCAAAGCGATAAGGCAATATCGCCGGCACGCGTTGCCCCGCGCAGCCAGGCAATTGCGAAACGAATTGCGCCGACGCGCGCCAATTCTCGGTACGCGACAACATACGCCCCGGCAAACGAAGCAGATAGCTAGCCACCAGCAACATAGCGAGCGCGGCGACAACGGTGCTGCTACGCGTGTAGCCGCGCGGACCCGCCGCGTCATACAGGCGTCCGACGAGAAGCCAGGCAAACGGTATGCAGGTAAACAGATTGCGGTCGGAAAACGATGGGGCGACGAGCAATGATACGCCGATACCGCACACGATCACGCCGATGAGCACAAAGGCGGCCAAGGCGGTCGTCCAGCGCGTGTCGTATTCATCGTAAACAAAATACGGCTGGCCGGCGATTTTCTTCCAAATACCGTAGACGACGAGCAGCGCAGTCACGACGATAACTTGTCGCGCCATCAATCCGTAGAACGCGAAGCGGATCTGTTGTTTGAAGAACGCTGCGTTGTTGCTGAACCATAGATTTTGAAGATCCTGCTCCGACGAGTGGATCATCATCTTGTAGTAAAGAGCATTGATGGCGAGCACGACGAGGCCGGTGGCAACCAGCGCGCCGCGTATGCGCCAGGAGGGCACGGTCAGCAGAAGAAACAACAGCACCATGCCAAGCGCGAGCAAAAGATATGCATGCGTCAGGCTGGCGACAAGTCCCAATACGCTCAAACCGATCCAATGGGCGAGCGGAAATGTTGCAGCGGCTCTTGCTCGTGTTCGAAAAGCCAGCGCGGCGGACAACAGACTCGCAGTAAGCAAAAAGCATAAACCGTAACTGCGCGTATTCTGGGCTTGGTCGAACCAGAACGTGGATACCGACGCGACGGCGCACGCAAAGGCGATCGCCGTGCGGCTAAGCACGCGCCGCGTGCCGAACGCGAAAACGGCAATCGCCGACACGGCGAACACCGCGCTAGGTAGGCGCAACGCCCATTCCGACAGGCCCGTCAGGCGGGTCCATGCGTAGATCAGAAAATAATAGAACGGCGGATGCGTATCGGTCAGCGCGCGGCGAAATACTTCGCCAAAGCCGCCGTCATGATGGATCAAATAGACCGTAAATAACTCATCGATCCAAAGGCCGCTTGCGGATAACCCAACGAATGCGGCGGCGCAAGCGATAAGCGCAATCAATCCGTAGACGTTAGCCTGCCAGCGGGCCGGAGCCCGAAGCGAATCATTCACGCACTAACTCCTGCACGCTGGGTGAGGTGATAGCGCGATTCTGCCAGCAATACGCCGCCTAAGACAGCGACGGTCCACGGACAATGGACCCCGCAAAGGGCGAGCGCAAAGCATGCATTCAAAGGAATATCGCTCCATCGGCTCGCGTAAAACGCCAGCCATTGGCGGCAAGCGCCTTGGAACGTTCGTGGGCGCAGCGAGCGCGGCGTCATGATGTGGTCGATGGCGAAACGCCCGGCCAGGCCAAAACTGACCGACAGCAACATCGCGAGCCAAATCGGAATGGCAAGTTTCAGCAGCACGCCAAGCGACAACCATTGCATGCATAGCGTGCTGAAAACGGCCGCACCATTCATAACGGCGGCCGCCGTAAAGCGGCCGCGTGTGCGCTTTTCGATAAGTAGCGTCATCAGGTCGATGATGACGCGCGTGTCGAGCTTCGACGCGCCGCCCGCGCGAGCGCGTAAAAGCGTGGGAGCTTGCGCGGTATGCGGTCTCCTCGATCCGGACGCCACAACATCGATCAAAATTTTGAATCCCAGTCCGGAGAGTTCGCGACGCACCTGCGTATACCATTCGCGCGTCATCGCAAAACAGCCACTCAGCGGATCGACCAGCGGTACGCCGAGCATGATGTCTGTCAACCATGTGCCGGTGCGGCTAATGCGATGACGCAAACCGTTTAAGCCGGAGCGGGAATCGTCCAGATAGCGGCTGGCTACGGCTACGTCGATATTCGGATCAGACAACTTTTGCAGCAATGCCCTGATCATCGCCGGATCGTGCTGTCCGTCGCCATCCATGATGGCAAGAATTCGACCTCTGGCGATGTCCCAGCCTTTGATAGCAGCGGAAGACAAGCCGCTCGCCTTGTAGCGTCGCAACAGCCTTACTTGCGGATGCGCCAACGCATACGCATGAACGACGTTTGCAGTGCGTTCGTCGGTCGAATCGTCGACAACGATGATTTCGTGGTTGATGTCTTGCAGATGTTCGTCGAGCTCACTCAATACACCGCCAATCGCTTCGTGCTCGTCCAACGTACAGATGACGAGTGAAAGCAACGGCGCTTCCTGCGAAACAATCTCCTGTGAGTGGCCCTGGGACCGAGGCTTTTCTGCAGCCTCGGTCGCCGGAATACGCCATGTTTCCATGCACTATGCCGCCCTAGCAGAAGCTAACGAAGGGTAAACGTTCAGGCCGACGCCATGTTGACCGTGACGTCTAAACGCGTGTCCTGTCGGATCCCCGTTCGGCGGCGCAGGTTTTGGCTATCGCACGCCGATTGTGACCTTGGATTTTTTCGAAAGTACCTGGAGCGGACCTTTCTTCACAATTAATCCTTAATGCCGGTGCGATAAAACGCGATACCCGTCGCAAAGAACCTGTCTAGTTAGGTAAAGCCGTTGCCGATCAACGACCGTTGCCCACAAAAAACAGCTGGAACTCGCGAATGCGCGGTGTGCAAACGCTGGACAGAATGTTCAGGCGTACCTTGGTCGCTGTGACGGGCGCAAAGCGGTCGATCTTCATATGACCGATGGCTTCGGCTTTTGCGACAGGTGTCCATACATCGTGCACCCAGGCCTCAATCGCGTACTTCTGCACGCATTGCCCGTCGTTGAGCCATTCCATGTTGAGCGCATGGTCGAAGGTGACGGGCGTTGCAAAGTCTGCCTCTAGTGTGGCGTGGGCCGCACCCTCAGGCGCTGACCAGAACGACTCTTGATCGTTGTCCAATGCGGCTGCGGAATTTGCGTCCGTCGACAGATGATTTCTCATCAGGTTTTTGTCCGCACCGTAACGAACCTGTAATGCTTCGCCGAATGCCTTGAGGCGCGCGACATCGGCATCGGGCAACATGCCGTGACGATTCGGCGCAAGGCCGAGCATCAGCTGGCCACCACGACCGACGCTGTTTTCCCAAATGTCCATCAGTTCATCGACGCTTTTGAGCGTCTTGTCGCTATCCGGATGCCAGAACCACTGAAGCTTGTGGAGCGGCGTGTCCACTTCCACCGGACGCCAGCGCAAATCGCCGTGACGATCGATCGCGTTCCAGTTTTCGCCGCGGATATGGCCGTCTTCCTGACCGACCCAGCGCGCATCGCCATAACCAAACAGCGCCACATCGGCGAACACCACGGTGTTCGCTTGATAGGTGCGCAGTTCTTCCATGTACTTCTTGAAATCGTAGACATGGCCTGCGCTGCCTGCGCCATCCAGCCACCATTCCACCAACGGTCCGTAATTGAGGACGAGCTCGTCCATCTGCGCCATGTAGAACTTGTCGTACGCAGCAGGATCTTTGTAGCGCGGTTCGTGACGATCCCAAGGCGACAGATAGATGCCGAACTCCATGCCTTCTTTGCGCACGGCTTCTTCGGTCATGCGCACCAGGTCGCCTTTGCCGCCCAGCCATGGACTGTTTTTGACCGAATAGTCGCTTTGTTCGGTTGGCCAAAGCGCAAAACCATCGTGATGTTTGGCGACCAGTAGCAGATATTTCGCGCCAGCCGATTTCGCTGCGCGCGCCCACTGGTCGGGATCGACGTGATCGGGATTGAACACCTTCGGATCGGCCGTGCCATCGCCCCATTCGCGGTCCAAAAACGTATTGGTACCGAAATGCACAATCACGCCGAATTCGAGATCCTGCCAGTGCGTTTGTTGCGGTGCGGGTTTGACATCGGCGAAGTTCTGCGCCGCGGCGCTACCGGCAAACAATGTGGCGGCCAGGGTGGTAATTAGTGCGCAACGGCGAATCGACATCGTTTTAGAACTCGCGTGTCAGTGGATGGTGTGCAAAGTTGCAACGAAGTGAATCAAAAATCAGGTGCTGCGAGTAGCAGTACCGAACTGCAGCGCCTCGGAGATTTCCGCCGTTGCCTGAAGCAGGGCGGCAATCACATCGTCCATGTGTTGCGCACCGGTTTGCTGCTCGATATAGGGAATGGTGAGTGCGCACACGGCGCTGCCATGCTGCAGAATTGGCGCGGAGAGATCGGTGACGGCATCCACGACGTTGCTTTGCTCACGCGCATAGCCGCGTGTGCGCAACTGCGTGAGTAACTTCGTCAATTTCTTTCTGTCCAGCGCAGGTTCGTAACGCGTAATCAAATCCAGCCAGCGCTCGCGGACTGTTTCTTCCTGGAAGGCCAGCAAGATATGGCCGGACGTCGACTGCGACATGGGGCGGCGATGTCCAACGCGCACGACCAACGCGACTTCGCCCGGCGGGTCGACACGTGCGACGACCACAATTTGCTCGCCGGAAGGCACGACCAGATGACACGCTTGCCCGCACACATCCGCAAGATGGTGCATGACAGGCAGCGCCGTTTCGATCGCACTTTTCACCGGCGGTTGTTCCATGCCAAGCCGGAACAGGCGCGGCGTAACGGAATAACCGACATCGCCTTCGCCGCGCGCGATGTAATCGCGCTCTTCCAGCACCTGCAGCATGCGGAAGATTTCGCCGCGCGAGCGACCGACCCCTTCGGATATTTCGGCGATGCTCAATGGTCGATTGGCGCCGGCCAGCAATTCCAGAATATCCAGGCCTTTATCGAGCGCAGGGGCACGGTATTTGGGTGCGGGATTAGGCATGACATTTCCTTATCGCTAGGATCAATCGCGCGACTTTGCCCAAAATCCCCATCGGCATGCTGCGGCGCGACTTGTGTTATCAATGAATAACGGTTTCATATTTGCACAAATAGGCGGGCCCGTCATCTTGCGGCAAGCCTTTCGTGGCCAGTTTTCCGGGGTGGCCTGCCGTAAATCGTAGGAGAAGCGGGTGGAAGTGCGCACAGTGACAGAAGAATCCCCTATGACGGTAGCCGGCGCCGAGCATGCAGCCCGGTCCTGGTTGCCCTTGGTGCTGATCGTCAGCCTGTTTTTTCTCTGGGGTGGGGCCAACAATCTCAACGACGTCTTGATCGCGCAGTTCAAGAAAGCCTTCGTGCTCAGCGATTTCGGCGCGGGCCTGGTACAGAGCGCGTTCTATCTCGGCTATTTTCTCGTCGCCATGCCGGCCGGCATGTATATGCGCCGATTTGGCTACAAAAGCGCAGTAATTTGCGGACTCGCACTTTATGGTATCGGCGCGTTGCTGTTCTGGCCGGCTGCGTCGCTGAATACGTACGGGTTGTTTTTGGCGGCCTTGTTCGTGATCGCCAGCGGTCTCGCCTTTCTGGAGACTTCCGCCAATCCCTTTATCACCTTGCTTGGGCCGCCGGAAACGGCGACGCGACGACTCAACTTGGCGCAAGCATTCAATCCGCTAGGTTCGATCGCGGGCATTCTGATCGGTCAGCATTTCATTCTTTCGGGTATCGAGTTAACGCCGCAGCAGCTCGCCGCGATGAGCGCGGCGGAGCGCACGGCGTACTACGTCAATGAAACGCGCGCGGTGCAATGGCCCTATCTGGTGATCGGGCTGGTGGTATTGGCGTGGGCGTTGCTGATTTTCGTCACGCACTTTCCGAAAACGGCGGAGCCGCGGCATTCGACCGGTATGCCAGGCGTTGGCCACGGCGTATTGCGCAAATTGCTCCGCGATAAATTATTTGTCGGCGCATTGTTTGCGCAGTTCTTTTATGTGGGCGCGCAAGTTGGCGTGTGGAGTTTCACGATTCGCTATGTACAGGCCACCACGCCCGGCACCACGGCCAAGGACGCGGCGAACTTTCTTTTTGCCGAATTGGTGTGTTTCATGATTGGACGCTTTGTTGGCACGGCGTTGATGAAATACGTGGCGCCAGTGCGCTTGCTGTTCGCGTTTGCCACCATCAATGTCGCACTGACGTTGTATGCCGTGATGCATCCCGGCACCAGCGGCGCGTATGCGCTGGCGGCGTGCAGCTTTTTCATGTCGGTGATGTATCCGACCGTATTCGCCTTGGGTGTGGAAGGGCGCGACGACGACGAACGCAAAATCGGTTCGGCCATGCTGGTGATGACGATCATCGGCGGCGCCGTATTGACTGCGTTGATGGGCGCTGTGTCCGATCGCTCCAGCATGGTCGACGCCATGAGCGTGCCGGCATGCTGTTTCTTGGTCGTCGCGCTGTTTGCATGGCAATGCCGCCATGCCGCCAGAGGCGCAGGTTGATGCAACGTCTTTACTACGCACTGGATCTTAAAGACGACGCCGAAGCCATCGCCGAATACGAGCGCTGGCATCAGCCTGGTCACGTATGGCCGGAGATCATCGCGTCCATTCGTGCATCCGGTATCGAGGATATGGAAATCTTCCGCACGGGAAATCGGCTTTTCATGGTCGTGCAGGTGCCCGATCACGTCGATACTTCGCGTAATAAAGAGGTGGATGCCGCCGATCCGAAAACGCAGGCGTGGGAAGCATTGATGGATCGCTTCCAGCAACGCTTGCCGTGGGCCGAAGCAGGACAGAAATGGGTGCCGATGACGCGCATCTTTTCATTGAAGGAAGCGCTGACGGCGCTTTGAACGGGACTGCCTGCGCCTGCAGAAGAGCGTTTTGCCACCCCAGTTTGTGACGATGCATTCACCTTCATGAAGCGCGCACATAACGAACGCTGACTGCGCGAACCGCGCAAGCTCGAGTTTTGCGATTCCTTTCACAGCACTCGGTCGTATATTTCACGCGCTGCGGCGCTTCAGCGGGTCCGCTTCGAATATCCGATTTATTAGGGGACGCTCTTTATCAGGAGGCAGGACGGCTGCGCCATGGGATTTATCAATCTTACGAGTTTAATTGCTCAAGATAATGCAACGCCGACGAGCGTCCAGCCGTCTATCAATATTTTGGCCGGCAATTCCAGGCTGGATATCGATGCAGCCGGCGCGATAAGAATCGAGGCGCAGCTGCAAGCATTTCGCGCTGCGCTGATTTACGCGGACGACCTTCGTCGTCAAACGGGAAAGTTGCCACCGGTATCCATTGCGTTCGATCACAAGGGCGTCTTTCGGCGACAGTTTCTGCGCGATGGGCTTAGCAACAGTCAAAAACGCAATCCGCGACTCTGTCATTTACGCACTGAAATTGTCGATGTCTTTGGTCCCATCGCCGAAGCATTGAATATTCCTACCGAGCATATTCTCGTCATTCACGAAGATTCCGCGCGAACGCACGCGGACCACATGTTGAACACCGTCCCCTTATCGGCGGATGTGCGGCATCGAATGGTGGTCGCCGCGGCAGATCGCCCGACCTGCGGCGCGCCCAGCAACTCAAAGATCACGTGCGCCGCGATTACCAGTGAATATTTCTGCAAGGCTATTGAAGCTGACGACGAATCGCTTGAGACGCAACCCGTGCTCGAAGTGTTTTTCGAAGCATCGCCATGGTCCGAGGTGTTGGCCTATGTCCGCGGACTGCAGTTGACGCACGCGCTTGGCATGCGGTTCGGCATTCGCCTCAACTTGGTTACGCCGGAAGGTACGTTGCGAAAAGGGCAGGTTGTCTACGCCGACCCGGAGCCGCCGGTTTCCTCCGCGCTAATCGCTTAAGGAGTTCTCACGCATGGCAGCGTCCGCGCGCATGATTTATTTGGATCACAACGCCACCACACCGCTCGATCCACGCGTGCTCGACGTCATGTTGCCGTTTTTTACGAAAGACTACGGTAATGCCGCCAGCACCAGTCATCCGTTTGGGTGGCGCGCGCGCAGTGCCGTCGATGATGCCAGAGCGGTCATCGCACAAGCCATCCATGCAGCGCCAGATCACGATCTGGTGTTTACGTCCGGCGCGACCGAGTCGATTAACCTCGCCTTCAAAGGGCTGCGGCCCGAGCCTGGCAAGAATCACGTCGTCACCAGCCGGATCGAGCACAAAGCGGTGCTCGATAGTTGCCGGAACCTCGAGGACAATGGCGCTGAGGTGACTTACGTCGGCGTGGATGAAGCGGGGCGGGTCGACCTGAAGCAGCTAGCGGCTGCCATTGGCGATCGAACCTATCTCGTGTCAATTATGCTGGCCAATAACGAAACAGGCACCGTGCAAGACATGGTGGCGATTGCCGAGCTCTGCCGTGACAAGGGCGTCGTACTGCATACCGATGCGACTCAGGCGCTCGGGAAAATCGATGTCGACTTAGACAAGCTGGATATCGGTCTGGCGTCTTTTAGCGGACACAAGCTTTATGGTCCGAAAGGCGTCGGTGCGCTTTACGTTCGTGGCGATCTTCGCCACCGCATGCAGCCGCAAATTCATGGCGGCGGACACGAATACGGATTGCGTTCGGGAACGTTGAATGTTCCTGGCATCGTCGGCTTTGCCGAGGCGCTCGACATTTGCACGTCAGAACAACCCTCCGAAAGTCTGCACATCATGTCTCTGCGTATGCAATTGCATGACGTCATCACATCGCAATTGGATGGCGTGCGCTTGAATGGCGACCTCAGTGGCTGCCTTCCCGGCACGCTGAATCTGTCTTTTGCGTACACTGATGCCGATTCCATCTTGCTTGAAATGCCGGACATCGCACTGTCTTCCGGTTCGGCATGCACGTCTGCCAAGGCGGAGCCGTCGCATGTATTGCGGGCCATGGGCGTGGGCGACGAGTTGGCCAGGGCCAGCATCCGTTTCGGTATCGGCCGGTTCAATACGGAAGAAGAAATCGCTTACGCAGCGCGACGCTGCATCGATGCCGTGACGCGCCTGCGCGCGATGTCGCCGCTGGTGGCGTGATCGCGCGTTACTCGTGCATCTCGCAGTGAATCTGCAGGGCTTCCGTCGCGTTGCCATGAATGGTGAAGCCGGCTTTCTGCAGGGCATCTGCCACCATCGACAACTCACGTTGATGAGTACGCGCGATACTTTTGATCAGCCAGAGCGGCGTAAAGACGCCCAGCGGAAGTAGGCGCAACACGTCATCGTTATAAAGGACGCCGACATCGACGCAATCGCCCGACTGGTCATGCCCATTGGGCGAGAAAATCGAATGGGCTTCGCGGGCTCGGTGCGGATAGACGAGACAAAAAAGGGTCGAGCCGATGATGCGTGCGAGTTGATGCATCACTCGGATAAACGTGCCGCGCGATTCATAACCGCGTGTCAGTATCAGCGTCAAACCGCGGTCGGACAGCGCACTTTGCGCGTCAATCAGGCCATGCATCGCTTTGCTAGAGACGAGCACCTTGTCATAAGGCCAGCGTGGCCTGACGAGAAACGGCGTGGCGGTCGATGATCGATCCAGTGCTTCCACAGTCGATAGGCGCGTAAGATGGAAAGCATGATCATATCGGCTGTCTGTGCCTTCATCGAGCCTTCCATTTTTGGCTGGCGTTTGGCTAATGCTCCGCGTCCGCAGCGCGAACAATCGGAATTCCTTTAGGCGAATTGCGTATCGACGATATCGGCCGAACCATCGGCAGGGTTGCGCCAGATAATTTCCGACGTAATACGCCGCACATCCGTCTGCCCCGTCAATGCCATGCTTACGCTCAATTCTCGGCGTATCAGTTCAATCGTTTTCGTGACGCCCGCTTCGCCCATCGCGCCCAATCCATAGAGGAACGCCTTGCCGATCAAGCCTGCGTGCGCGCCGTAGGCGAGCGCCTTGAGCAAGTCCTGGCCACTTTGAATACCGCCGTCGAACAACACCTGCGTACGATCGCCTACCGCTTGCACGATGGAGGGCAGCACATCGATGGTGGCGGGCGCGCCGTCAAGCTGACGGCCGCCGTGATTGGAGACGACAATGGCGTCGACGCCGTGATCGGCGGCGATGCGCGCATCGCGGGCATCGAGAATGCCCTTGATGATCAGTTTGCCGGGCCACAGATCGCGAATCCATTCCAGATCCTTCCACTCCAGCGTGGGATCGAACTGGTTGGCGATCCATTGGGCGAGGGTGGTGAGGCTGTCGGTGTTGTCGATGCGCCCTTGCAGATTGCCGAACGAACGACTGGGCGCGCGCAACATGCCCAATGCCCAGCGCGGTTTGCTGGCCACATCGAGGATATTGCGCAACGTGATCTTGGGCGGCACCGAAAGCCCGTTCTTGATTTCGCGGTGGCGCTGGCCCTGCACGGTGAGGTCGGCCGTCAGCATCAGGGCCGAGCAGTTGGCGGCCTTGGCACGCTGAATCAAATCGCGCGTGAAGCCGCGATCGCGCATCACGTACACCTGAAACCAGAACGGTTTTTCCACCGCGGCGCGCACTTGTTCGATCGAGCAGATCGACATCGTGCTCAAGCAAAACGGTATCCCGGCTTTTTCGGCCGCACGTGCACCAAGAATCTCGCCGCCGCCGTGCTGCAAGCCAGTGAGTCCGGTCGGCGCGATCGCAAGCGGCATCGAAACCGGTAGACCGAGGATATCGGTAGCCAGCGAACGGTTGTCGACATTGGTCATCACCCGCTGTCGCAACGCGATACGTTCGAACGCGGCACGGTTGGCGCGCAGCGTCACTTCATCGTACGAACCGCGATCCGCGTATTCGAAGAACGCGCGCGGCACGCGGCGCTTGGCCAGGGCACGCAGATCGGCAACGCAGGTGATGGGAGCTGTCATCAGGTACTCGCGGCATCGACCGGTTCGCACCACACCGGTCCATCCGGATAACGGTACTCCGTCAGGGTGCTTGCGTGCATCTGGGCTGAGAATCCCGGTGCTTGAGGCGCGATGTAGCGCCCGTTGCGAATGGCCACCGGTTCGACGAAATGCTGATGCAGATGGTCGACGAATTCGATGGCGCGATCTTCTTTCTTGCCGGTGATAGCCACGAAATCCGCCATCGCCAGATGCTGCACCAGTTCGCACAAACCCACGCCGCCCGCATGCGGAAACACGCGTACGCCATATTTCGCGGCAAGCAAAAGAATGGCGAGATTTTCATTGACGCCGCCGACGCGTGCGGCGTCGATCTGCACCAGGTCTACCGAGCCGGCCTGGAACAGTTGCTTGAACATCACGCGATTTTGCGTGTGTTCGCCAGTAGAAATCGGCGTCGGCGCGACGGCGCGACGAATGGCGGCGTGGCCGAGAATATCGTCGGGGCTGGTGGGTTCTTCCACCCATGCAAGTTTCACGTCGGCCAGATGACGCAGCCAAGCGATCGCATCAGGCACGTCCCAGCGTTGGTTGGCGTCCACGGCAATGGCGATATCGGGGCCGACGGTTTCGCGCGCCAAGCGACAACGGCGCACGTCGTCTTCCACATTCATGCCGACCTTGAGCTTGATCGTGCGGAAGCCCGCCGCCACTGCTTCGCGTGCGAGCCGTTGCATTTTTTCGTCGGCGTAACCGAGCCAGCCGGGCGACGTGGTGTAGGCCGGATAACCTTCCGACAACAACTGCGCGATGCGCTTTGGTTTGTCGTGAGCCGATGCACGCAACATCGTCAACGCTTCGTCGGGGGTGAGTGCGTCGGTGAGATAGCGAAAATCGATCGTCGCAACCAGTTGCTCGGGCGTCATCTCGGCGATAAAACGCCATAGCGGTTTTTCGGCAAGACGCGCGGCAAGATCCCATGCGGCATTGATCACCGCGCCGATCGCCATATGCATCACGCCTTTTTCAGGGCCGAGCCAGCGCAGTTGCGAATCGCCGATCAAACGCCGCGAAAAGCCGCCGAGATCGCCGGCGACGTCCTGCAAATTCAGGCCGACTACGTGATCGGCCAACGCGTCGATCGCCGCCTTCTGCACGTCGTTGCCGCGGCCGATGGTAAAGGCGAGGCCGTAACCGGCAAGGCCCGGCTGATCCGTGCGCATCACGACGTAGGCCGCGGAATAGTCCGGGTCGGGATTCATGGCGTCAGAGCCATCCAGTTCGCGCGAAGTGGGGAAGCGAACGTCGTACGTATCCAGCGCCACGATCTTGGTCATGCAGTGGCCTTCCTTGTGGGCGGAAGTGGAGGGGAGAATGCAGTCATTAGTCATTGGGATGCGCGTGAACCTGCTGGCGTTGCGTACCGAGACCTTCGATACCCAGTTCGATCACATCGCCCGCACGCAAGTAAGTCGGCGGCTTCTGACCAAGACCCACGCCCGATGGCGTGCCGGTGCTGATGACATCGCCGGGCAGCAAGGTCATGTAACGACTGATGTAACTGACCAGCTTCGCCACGCCGAAAATCATCGTGCGCGTGTTGCCGTTCTGGTAGCGATGCCCGTTCACTTCCAGCCACAGGTCGAGCTTCTGCGGATCGGGTACGTCGTCCGCCGTGACCAGCCACGGACCGATCGGACCGAAGCTGTCGCAGCTTTTACCCTTCACCCATTGGCCGCCGTGTTCGAGTTGGAACTCGCGTTCGGACAGATCGTTGATCACGGCGTAGCCGGCGACATGCGACAGCGCTTGTTCGACGCTGACGCTACGCGCGGTTTCGCCAATCACCACACCCAGTTCGACTTCCCAATCGGTTTTTACCGAGCCCTGCGGAATGATCACGCCATCGTTCGGGCCGGTGATAGCCGAGGTGGCCTTCATAAAAAGAATGGGTTGCTCAGGGATCGGCGCGCCGGTTTCCGCGGCGTGCTCGCTGTAGTTCAAACCGACACAGATAAACTTGCCCACATGCGCGACAGGAGCGCCAAAACGCGGCTCTCCTGCAACGAGTGGCAACGTGTTCGTGTCGATCGATGCAAGACGCGCGCGACCTTCGCGACTGAGCGCTTGCGCATCGATATCGTTGATAACCGATGACAGGTCGCGCAATGCGCCGGATTTGTCGATCAAGCCGGGCTTTTCCTTGCAGGCAATACCGTAGCGAACGAGTTTCATCGCTTTCTCTCTTGTGCTTAGTTGGACCAGCCGCCGTCCACAATATGAACGGTGCCGGTCGTAAAGGCGGATTCGTCGGAGGCGAGATACAACGCCAACGCGGCGATTTCCTCGGGCTCGCCCAAACGACCCATGGGTTGGCGCTGGACGAAACTGCGCCAGTTGGCTTCTTCATCGCCGCCCAGCGCGCGCACGCGCTCACCCAGCGATGGCGTTTTGACGGTGCCGGGGCAGATGGCGTTGCAACGTACACCGCGCGAGACAAAATCCGTAGCAATGGAACGGGTCAGCCCGATCACCGCGGCTTTGGTGGTGCTGTAAGCAAAACGATTCGGCACGCCTTTGATGCTCGATGCGACCGACGACATATTGATGATGCTGCCCTTGCCACGATCGAGCATGCCTGGCAGCACGGCCTTGCACAGATGAAACATGCTGTCGACATTGATGGAGAACGAGCGATGCCAGCTTGCGTCGTCGGTATCCAGAATGGTGCCGGCGTGCACAAAGCCTGCGCAGTTGAAAAGCACATCGAACGGGCCGGTTTCGCGAACCAGCGTTTCGATCTGATCGGTCTTCGTCACATCCAATATGCGCGTCGTGATCGATGCGTGCTCAGCAGCAAGACTAGTCAACGCATCGGCATTGATATCGGTCGCCAGCACTTTCGCGCCTTGCTTGGCGAAGGCGAGGGCGGTCGCGCGGCCGATACCGGCGCCGGCAGCGGTAACGAGCGCGACTTTGCCCGATAAACGATCGCTCATACGCCATCTCCCGTGCTTCGGTTGTCAGATCGCGCGTTGCGTAAGGTCATGGCGTGTTTCCTGATTCTGAAGAGGTGTATCGATATCCAGCGCGTAGAAACGCACGGCGTTCGCGGCGAAGACGTCTTCGATCGAGCCCGGTGCGTAACGTTCGGTCAGCTGCAAGGCGATCTGCAGCCAATGCGCGTAGTGCGCGTGCGTGGTCAGCACGGGCCAATCGCTGCCCCACATCAAGCGCTCGGGGCCGAAATGCGAAAACAAGTCGGCGACGTAGGGTTCAATCGCATCTTCGTGCACCGGCTCGCCAAGCAGCGTCAACAAGCCGGAAAGTTTGCAATGGAGCTGTGAATGCTGCGCCAACTCATCGATCCAGCTGGTCCATTGATCGAAGCGACCGTCGGCGATAGCAGGTTTGCCTGCGTGATCCAGCACGACATTCAAATGCGGATGCCGATGCAGCCGACGCAACAGTGCAGGGAGCTGCGGCATGCCGACCAAGGCATCGAAGGTCAGGCCGCAATCCTGGATGCAATCGAAGGCGCGATCGAGCGAAGGATTAGCGAGCCAATCCGGATCGGCGAGATCCTGCGCCATCGGGCGCAATCCGCGCAAAAAGCCGCCGCCGTCGCGAATCAGTCGATCAATGCGCGTGCCGACATCGGTGGCTTCCATGTCCACCCAGCCGACCACGCCGACGACCGCCGCGTCTTCTTCGGCCAGTTCGAACAAATAGCGGGTTTCGTCTTCGGTCGGCGCGGCTTGCACCAGCACGCTGAATTGCACGCCTGCCGCGTCGCGCTGCGCGCGAAGATCGTCCGGTAGAAAAGCCCGCTGCAGCGACGCCGGCGCTTGTGCCAGCCAACCGTAATCGCCACGCAAAGGCTGCCAATAATGCTGATGTGCATCGACGATGATCATGGCGTGGGAACTCCATCCTCCAACAAACCGGCATCGCGCAATGCGCGCCATGCTTGGTCAGGAATAGGTGCCTGCATGCGCGCCGCCGCTTGATCGACTTCAGCGATGGAACGCAATCCGCACACGACGCTTGCGACGGCCGGGTGCGCCAGCGGAAATTGCAATGCGGCAGCGCCGACATCGGTGTGCGTGCGCGCGAGAACGTCGTAGAAGCGTTGTGCGCGTGCGACGGTTGCTTCGTCCGCCGGCGCATAGTTGTAGAAGTTGCCGGGGCCGTTTGCGCCGCCGAGCAGGCCGGAGTTGTAAGGACCCGCGGCTAGCATCGCAACGCCGCGCTGCTGCGCTTGCGCCATGACAGCCTGGCTGTGCTGTTGTTCGAACAGCGTGTAGCGCCCCGCAAGCATGATCACGTCGAGCGGAAAATGCGGCATCACTTCCAGACATACCGCCTCTTCGTTAACGCCCAACCCAATCGCTTTGCACGCGCCTTGTGCGCGCAGCTCCGCCATCGCTGGCAACGCTTCGTCCAAGGACTGACGCAAGATGGCGGCATGTTGGTCGCCGTGTGTTTCCGCGCCGATGTCGTGCAGAAGCAGTACATCGATATGATCCGTGTGCAATCGACGCAGACTCGCTTCGAACGAACGCAACACACCGTCGCGACTGTAATCGAAGCGCGCGCGACGGCCGTCGACGATAAAGCCATCGGAATGCTTCGTCTGTTGCGCATCGTCTTCGATAAGACGGCCGACCTTGGTCGATAGCGTGAAGCTCGCGCGCGGCATCTCGTTCAATGCGGCGCCGAGTCGCGATTCGCTAAGTCCGTAACCGTAATAGGGCGCCGTGTCGAAATGCCGGATGCCTTGCCGCCAAGCGTGCGCGATGGTGGCGCAGGCGGAGGCGTCGTCCACGGATTCGTAAAGATTGCCGATCGGCGCCCCGCCGAACGACAACTGCGACCCTAGCCATGCATGCGGCCGCACGGTGGCGTTGGCTGGATTCGGCTTGGTCGTCAACAGCGCCATTCGCCCTCACGATGACTCGCTAAGTGGCCGGCAGCCCGGGTATTTCCGCGCTTTTACCGCCCCCTGTCTGCGTATCATCGCGCATCTTTTCCGTTGTGTATATATAAACAAGTTATTTATAGGTGACCCAGTCGACGTCGTAGCCAAGCAAAAAAAGTAGTTGCAATTGGGTTTGGCTCGATCTAAAACATATATGAAATTGTATTTTGCTAATGAACAGTCCTGGCGCGCACCGTCGCCAGGGTGGGTTCGGATAACGGCAAAAGGGGCGGGCATATGCGGTTTTCGACAGGAACTACCGTAAAAACGACCGGTTTCACCGGTCCGGCGCACCCTGCAAAGAAACGCCCGGGATGACCATGGCCATGCCAGCGACCACGTTGTTAGCCCCTGAGCGGGTCCCCTTGGGCAATCTGGCGCCCGACCATCGTCGCCACGACAGCTTCCTCGCCGCTGACATCGGGGGCACCCATGCGCGAATCGCGCTGATGGCGCGCGACGCGACGGGCGGACCTCACAAGGAAATGGCGTATCGCGTCTACCGATGCGCCGACCATCCGCATCTAGAAGATATCGTTCGCTGCTTCTGCGACGAGTTCGATACGCAGCCGCGCGATCTCGTACTCGCATGCGCGGGTTACGTGCATGCGGGTTCGGTGATCAGCAAGAACCTTGTCTGGCCGGTTTTATTACAAGTGATGAAAGAACGTCTGGCACTGGACAACGTCTGGTTCCTCAACGACCTGCAAGCGCTTGCCTATGCAGTCGGACACGGTGCGGCCGTTGGCGCTGCCGTGTTGAAGGCGCCGATGGCGCGCGAAGCCAATGCAGGCCCTGTCGTCGTGATCGGCCCGGGAACGGGATTGGGCGCTGCGGTATGGCTGCCGGGGCAACCTTCGCGCGTGATGGCGACGGAAGCGGGCCACATGCAGTTGGCCGCGCGCGTCGGCAGAGAACATCAGGTACTGAAGCAATTCGCGCAGCCGGACACTCATGTGCCTTACGACATGGTGCTCTCAGGTCCTGGCTTGCATCGCGTCTATACGGCGCTATGCGCCATTCGCGATCGCTATCCCTCGCTGGAAAATCCGCTGGCGGTGACACGCGCCGCATTGGAAGGTCGCGACGAGATGGCGCACGAAGCGCTCACATTGTTCTGCGGCTGGCTGGGATCCTTCGCGGCCGACGTGGCGATGATCTATGGAGCGACCGGTGGCATCTATCTGGCCGGCGGCTTTTTATTTCAGATGGTCCAATTCATGCGCAGCAGTCCATTGATCGAGCGCTTTCTCGACAAGGGCGTGATGCGTCCGTTTTTGCAAAACGTGCCGATCCGCGTGATGGATCACGGGCATCACGGCGTGATGGGTGCGGCAAGTTGGCATGTCGATACGCATTGTGATGCCAACGCTCGCAGCCTCAGCACCCATACGCCGGACTACTGAGTGCAACACGGCACACGCAAGTTCGTTGGGCGTACGCGTCAAGTCATAAGTTTTTTTCGCAGCACCGATCGCGGATCAGTTTTCTTCCCCTACTTTCCGCGATCGGTCCTTTTTTTGCTGCGGGCAACACCGCCGATAAAGGATGGGCGATGAATCGATTTTTGTTCTGCCTCGGCGCGACAATGGCTTGCACGGTATCTATCGGCGCGGCTGCGCAAACCGCCACGGCGCCCACTGTTCATACGCTTTCTCCACAAGACGCCGATATCGCATGGCAGAAAGCGACAGCGAAATACGAGCCTGCGCGGCAGGCGATCTTGTCGCGCGTCACCGAGCACATGAACGACGGCCCCTTTCGCGACGACTGGGTCTCGCTTCAAAACTATCGCTCGCCCGCGTGGTACGACGATGCCAAGTTCGGCATCTTTATCCATTGGGGCGTGTATTCGGTACCGGCGTTTGGCAGCGAGTGGTATCCGCGCCTGATGTATCAGCAAGGCACGCCGGAGTTCGCGCATCACGTGGCCACGTATGGCCCGCAATCGAAGTTCGGTTACAAGGATTTCATTCCGAAGTTCAAAGCGGAACATTTCGACCCGCAAGCATGGGCCAAGCTGTTCAAGGATGCCGGCGCACGCTACGTGGTGCCGGTGGCTGAGCATCACGACGGTTTCGCGATGTACGACACAAAGTTGTCGGAATGGTCGGCCGTCAACATGGGGCCGCATCGGGATGTCATCGCTGAACTGGAAAAAGCGGTTCGCGCCGACGGCATGCATTTCGGGGTGTCGTCGCATCGCGCTGAGCACGACTGGTTTTTCGACGGCGGTCGAAATGTCGATTCCGACGTGAACGACCCACGCTACGCCGGTCTTTACGGTCCCGCCGAAGCGCATCTGTCCAAAGACGACCAAAACCTTACCGACGATTGGACGTATGTTTCGCAAGCGTGGCTGGATGATTGGTTGGCGCGTACGGCCGAGTTGATCGACAACTACCACCCGGACCTTATCTATTTCGACTGGTGGATCGGCCATCCGACCTTTCGCAATACGCTGCCCAAGTTGTTGGCGTACTACTACAACGAAGGCGCGCATCGCGGCGGCGTGGTCGTCAACTACAAGCTGGGCGAATTTGCAGAAGGCGCCGGCACGCTCGATGTCGAACGCGGCCAATTGACGGGTATTCACTCGACGCATTGGCAGACGGATACGTCGATCAGCAACGCGTCGTGGGGCTACATCGAGCACGATACGTACAAGTCACCCAAGGACATCATCCATCTACTGGTGGATGTGGTGAGTAAGAACGGCAACTTGATGCTGAATATCGGTCCGCGCGCGGACGGCACGATTCCAGATGGTGCGCGCGATGTGCTGCTGGCGATTGGTGGATGGCTGAAAGCGAACGGCGACGCCATCTACGGCAGCAAGCCGTGGCGCGTGTTTGGCGAAGGCCCCACCGAAGTGGTCGGCGGAACGTTTCAGGACACGAAAACCAAGCCGTATACGGCGGAGGACTTTCGTTTTACCACCAAGCCAGGCGTGCTTTACGCCACGGAATTGGGATGGCCGCAAAGCGGCAACGTCGTGATCCATTCGATCAAAGCTTCCGATCGTGTGCGCGCGGTGCGTTTGCTTGCGAACGGCCAGCGTATCGAATGGAAACAACAATCCGATGGTCTGCATCTGGCGCTACCTGCGAAACCCGTCGGCGACTACGCCTACGTTTATCGCATCGAACTGGCGCCCTAATGGGAATGTTTATGAAAAAGTTTGTTTGGTTTCTTTTCGCAGCTCTGGTGTGCGGTAGCGCATGCGCAAAACCGCCGGATGCGATGTTTTATTTGATGGGGACGCAAAAATCGGTCAATTCCTTCACAGCGCATATCGACAAGATCGGTTTGCTGGTTCCCACGTGGTATGGCGTCGATAACCAAGGATTGGTCAATGGCGGCCCCAATCGTTATGTGCTCGATCTGGCCAAGCAGCATCGTTTGCCCGTGATGCCGATCATTTCCATGACGGCCGGTCGCAGCGGATTCCACGATCTGATGCACGACGAAACCGCCAAGCATCACATGATCGAGTCGATGCTGCAGCAGGCGGCCGAATACGGCTACAACGGTTTTCAATTCGATTTCGAAAGTATTTCGTGGACGGATCGCGATGCCTTTACCTTGCTGGTCAAGCAAACCGCCGAAGCGCTGCACAAACAAGGTCTGAAGCTTTCGATTGCCGTGGTGCCGAATGCGCCCGGTCATGCGGGCGATGGAAAATTCTCCAAATGGATGTGGCAATACTGGCGCGGCGTTTACGATTTGTCCGCATTGGGCAAATACGCGGACCTGATCTGCCTGATGACCTACGATCAGCATACGCGTTGGACCGTTCCCGGTCCGGTCGACGGTATGCCCTGGATGCTTGAGCAACTGAAATACGCGTTGACGCAGGTGCCAAAGCAAAAGCTTTCGCTCGGCATCGCGCTGTACGGCTATCGCTGGTACACCGGCGATCCCGTGCGCGCGGACGGTACGGAGGCTTCCAATATTGAAGGCACCTATATCGACGCGGACGAATCGATACCGTTGGCCCAAGAACAAAAAGCCGACGTTCAATGGGATTCGATGGAACACGAATCCTGGTACTACTTCTATCGCGACGACATGCGCGAGTGGGTATTTATGCCGGACGCACACAGCTTCCGCGACCGCTATGCGCTGGTAAAGCAGTACGATTTGGAAGGGTTCTGCTCGTGGGTGCTGGGCGCGGAAGATCCCAAGGTGTGGGACGAGCTACCTGTCGTAGAGCGATGAGAGGGATTTGAACGATGCCGATAAAGCCCGCGTGCTTTGTGCTGATAAGCGTGCTTCTTGCCGGCGCGGGCTCGGTTGGCGCATCGGAAAATTCCGCGTCAACACCGGAAGCGCACGCTACGGCATTGATCGCGCAAATGACGTTGGCGGAAAAGGTCGCGCAGACGCAGAGCAGCGCACCGGCCATCCCGCGCCTTGGCGTTGCGGCATACGATTGGTGGAGCGAGGGGCTGCACGGCATCGCGCGCGATGGTTACGCGACAGTGTTTCCGCAAGCGATCGGGCTTGCAGCGAGTTGGGACACCTCGTTGCTTGCTCAAGTCGGCACAACGGTGTCCACCGAAGCGCGCGCGAAATTCAATGCGGCCGGCGCCGGTCGCGATCACGCGCGTTTCCAAGGCCTCACGATCTGGTCGCCCAATATCAATATCTTCCGCGATCCGCGCTGGGGACGAGGGCAGGAGACGTACGGCGAAGATCCGTATCTCACCGGTCGGCTGGCCGTGAATTTTATCCGCGGCATTCAGGGTGACGATCCCGATCATCCGCGCGCCATCGCGACGCCTAAGCATTTTGTCGTTCACAGCGGACCGGAATCCGGGCGGCATGGGTTCGATGTGGATGTGTCGCCGCACGATCTGCAGGCGACGTATTTGCCGGCGTTTCGCGCAGCGATTACCGAAGGCCGCGCCGGTTCCGTGATGTGCGCGTACAACGCGATTCATGGCACGCCGGCCTGCGCTCATGCCGATTTGTTGACGACCGTGGTGCGTCGCGACTGGGGCTTCAAAGGTTATGTGGTGTCCGACTGCGATGCCGTGGACGACATGACCAAGTTCCATTACTTCAAGCCAGACAACGCGCAGTCTTCGGCGGCAGCCATCGAGGCGGGCACCGATCTTGATTGCGGCGATGCTTATCATGATCTGCTCAAAGCCGTGCACGACGGTTACGTGAAGGAATCGACCCTCGACACCGCGCTCGCTCGGCTCTTCGCTGCGCGTTATCGATTGGGCGAGTGGGGTGGTGGTAGCGATCCTTATGCAAGCATCGGCATGGATCAGGTAGACAGCGCCGCACATCGCAAGCTTGCTTTGCAGGCTGCGCTGGAATCGATGGTGCTGCTGAAGAACGAGCGCGATACATTGCCGTTGCGCGCGAATACGCGCATTGCCGTGATCGGGCCCAATGCCGACACGCTGGAAACCCTGGAGGCGAACTATCACGGCACCGCCAAGGCGCCCGTGACGCCGCTGGAAGGATTGCGCGAACGTTTCGGCGCGGACCACATTCGTTATGCGCAAGGTTCGCCCATCGCCGACGGTGTTCCGATTCCCATTCCCGAAACGGCGCTGCGTACGTCGGAACACGGTGATGTCGGATTGACCGGCGAATACTTCGATGATCTGGATTTCAACGGCAAGCCCCGGCTTACGCGCACCGATCGCGTGATTGATTTCGATTGGGATCATGTCGCGCCGAGTGACGTTCTCAACACGGATCGTTATGCCGTGCGCTGGACCGGCGAATGGATTCCGCCGGTTGCCGGCGATTACACGCTCGCCGTGCATATCGATCGTTGCTTCGACTGCAAAGGTCACGATCCGGTACGTCTGTTTATCGATGGCAAGGAAATCATCCACGACAGCGGCGACGATGCGTCCGTGCAAGCGCAGTTGCACGTCATCGATACTCGCGCGCATGCAATTCGCCTTGAGCTAGTACATAGCGGCCAGGATCAGGGTGTGCGTTTACAGTGGTCCGCACCGGACGACGCGCAGTTGGCCAAGGCGGATGCCGCGATGCGTGATGCGAATGCTGTCGTCGCGTTTGTCGGCCTTTCGCCCGATGTGGAAGGCGAAGAGCTAAAAATCGATGTACCGGGATTCAACGGTGGCGATCGCACCGATATCGCTTTGCCGCAAGCTCAAAAGACGTTGCTGGAACGTGCGGCAGCCAGCGGCAAGCCGCTCATCGTCGTGTTGATGTCGGGCAGCGCCGTCGCGTTGAACTGGGCGAAGGAACATGCCGACGCGATCATCGTAGGTTGGTATCCGGGGCAAGACGGTGGCCGCGCCGTCGCGCAAGTGCTCGCGGGCGATTACAACCCTGCCGGCCGATTGCCGGTCACGTTCTATCGCTCCGTTCGCGATTTGCCGCCGTTCGTCAGTTACGCCATGCAAGGGCGTACGTATCGCTATTTCGCAGGCACGCCGCTTTATCCGTTTGGTTATGGATTGAGTTACTCCCGCTACGGATATAGCGACCTCAGCTTGTCGACGACGGATCTCAAAGCCGGCAAACCGTTGACGGTAAGCGCCGTCGTACGCAACGAGAGCAACCGTGACGGCGACGAAGTAGTCGAGGTTTATCTCGATGCACCCGACAACACGCTTGCGCCGCGTCACGCGTTGGTCGGCTTTCAGCGTGTGCACGTCACGGCGAAGGAAAGTCGGCGGGTAAGTTTTGAATTGGACTCGCGGCAATTGAGCAGCGTAGATGCCGAAGGCGATCGCGCGGTGCTGCCGGGGCGTTATCGTGTATTCGTCGGCGGCGGTCAACCCGGTGATGTCGATGGCGTGAAGTCCGATTTCACGATCAGCGGACGCGAGGCGTTGCCGCGATGAAGCCAGGCGTCCGAACGGCATGAGGCCCGTCACGATTTTCGGCCACGCGTTGGCGATCGCGTCGCTCGTTGCGCCCATGACCGTTATGGCGAATCCCATCGTGTTACGCGAGTTCATTACAACATCGCCGCCGACGCGGCAGAGTCATGCATCCACACTGGTGGAGACGCCAGCCGGACTTGTCGCCGCATGGTTCGGTGGCAAGCTGGAGCGCGATCCCAGCGTGGGCATTTGGCTGTCGCGCCATGTCGACGGACATTGGAGCGTACCGGTGGAAGTCGCCAACGGCGTGCAAGCGGATGGGCATCGGGAGCCCACGTGGAATCCGGTGCTCTTTCTTCCTCGAGGCGGACCGCTGTTCCTCTTTTATAAGGTCGGTCCCGATCCGCAGCACTGGCGCGGCATGATCAAGACGTCGAATGACAACGGGGCTCACTGGTCGGAGGCTCGCGCGCTTCCCACTGGGATACTGGGGCCCATCAAAGATAAGCCGGTGCAACTCGCTGACGGCACGTTGGTGAGTCCGTCGAGCACGGAGCTGGGACACTGGACTGTCCATTTTGAACGCTCATCCGATCACGGCGAAACATGGACCTTGAGCCAAGCGGTTCCCAATCCCGACGCCATCGAGGCGATCCAGCCGAGTCTTTTGCTCTGGCCTCACGGCAGATTGCAGGCGATAGGCCGAACCAAGCAGGACCGTCTGTTCTCCACGCTGTCAGCCGACGGCGGACGTACGTGGTCCCCGCTGAAATTGTTGGACGTGCCTAATCCCAATTCGGGTATCGACGCTGTTGTCCTGGCTGACGGGCGAGCGTGCCTGGTCTACAACCCGACCACGCATGGGAAGGACTGGTGGAATGGGCGAGGGACGCTTGCGGTGGCCGTGTCCAGGGACGGTCAGCACTGGAAGCCTGTCCTGACTCTGGAGAACACCCCGGGCGAGGAATTTTCCTACCCGGCGGTCATTCAGACTCCGGACGGCTTGGTGCACATCACCTACACATGGAAACGGCTTCAAATCGCACATGTAGCGATCGATCCGAGTCGACTTTAAGGGGACGCCCGTGCGCCAGCTTAGAAATTTGCGGCGAATGACAAGATTCTGTTGCGTTGCGACTTGCCTCGATCTAAATTCGCCCTATAAGATTTTTACAAATAAATATGAAATGGACGTTCGTATATGAATGAGCCGGTGGCTAGGCTCAGCACATTCAACGCCGGGAGGGGATATGAGGGTTTCCATCCATCTGCGTAAAAACACCACGAGGTCGCCTCGTGTGTGATGACGGCGGCTACGAGCGCTATGGCGATACAAGAAACGCTTCGTCGCTGTCAGACGCGCCCCTTGCCGATGCGTCGGTAGGCACGCCTATGTCTTCCGCATCGGCGTCGCCGTTTACTGGAACGCAGGAACTCTTCCTTGCCGCCGACGTGGGCGGCACGCATGCGCGTATCGGTTTGATCGCGTTCCAACCCGAACAAAGCATGCCGGTGATGCTGGCATACCGTGTGTATACGTGCGCCCATTTCGCCGGCCTCGATGCCATCGTGCGCGCGTTTTGCAATGAGTTCGCGGTGAAACCTCAGTGCCTCGCGCTGGCGTGCGCAGGCTTCCTGCATGATGGCGCGGTGGTCAACAACAATCTGCGCTGGCCCGTGGCGCCGGCGATGTTGGAAAAGTCGCTCGCGTTGCGCGAAGTGAAAGTGCTCAACGATTTCGAAGCGCTGGCTTACGGCACGGCGTATCTGGATCCGCGCAACGTCACCACGCTGTATACGCCGCCGCGAAACAACGGCGCGTACGAAGGTCCGGTGGTGGTGGTTGGACCTGGCACGGGGCTCGGCGTGGCCGTGCGCTTGCCGGGCACGCCGCCGCAAGTGTTGGCGACCGAGGCGGGGCATATTCAATTGGCTGCACGCGTCGGTCGCGAGCAAGCCGTGTTGTCCGAACTTGTCGCGGCCGATACGCATATTCCCTATGACTCGGTGTTGTCCGGTCCGGGCTTGTTGCGCGTGTACCAGGCGGTATGCCGACTTGGTGGCGTCGACGCTGCGTTGTCCGAGCCTTCGGCGATCACCGCCGCAGCGTGCGCGAATACGAATGCGCAAGCGGTCGAAACGCTGCATTTGTTCTGCGGATGGCTGGGTTCCTTCGCGGGCGATCTGGCCATGCTTTACGGCGCCACGGGCGGTATTTACGTGGCCGGCGGATTCCTGTCGCGCATGACGGATTTCATGGCGAACAGCAGCTTTGTCAGCCGTTTCCTGGATAAAGGCGTGATGCGTCCGTTCCAGCAGACGGTTCCGGTCCACGTAGTCGATCATGCGCAGCTCGGCGTCGTCGGCGCCGCGAGTTGGTTGATGCACGAGCATTTGCGCAGCGGCGGTCAAGCCGGATGACTATGCGCACGACCACGCAACCGTCTTCCCAATACCGCGCTCGTTACGGTTTGGGAATAGTTTGCGTGCTGTGCAGCACTGGCGTTGTCGCTGCCGATGCGCCGCAGTCGGTAACGCCGCCGAATGCAGCCACTATCGAGCAGCAGTGGGTGGCGGCGAATCGTCCGTTCGACGGCGTGCGCAAGACCATTCTTGCGCAGACGCTCAAAGACGCCTGGCAAGGCCCGATGTCGCCGGACTGGAAAAGCCTTACCGCGTACAACACGCCGGAATGGTATCGGGATGCGAAGTTCGGCATCTTCATCCATTGGGGCGTGTATTCGGTCGCGGCGTACAAAGGCGAGTGGTATCCACGCCATATGTACGAGCGCACCGGCGAATACGCCAACTACTATCAGCATCAGGTGACGACTTACGGCGCGATGCCGGAAGTCGGCTACAAAGATCTGATTCCGCTTTTCAAGGCGGAGCACTTCGATCCCAACGCATGGGCGAAACTGTTCCGCGAAGCGGGCGCGCGTTATGTCGTGCCGGTGGCCGAGCATCACGACGGCTTCGCCATGTACGACTCCAAACTGTCCGACTGGACCGCCGTGAAAATGGGTCCGCATCGCGATGTGATCGGCGAATTGGCGAAAGCGATTCGTGCGCAGGGCATGAAGCTTGGATTGTCGTCGCATCGCGCGGAACACGACTGGTTCTACGAGTACGGTCGCACCTTCAATTCCGATGTGAACGATCCGCGCTACGCCGCGCTGTACGGACCGGCGCATCCGACCGAATCGGCGAAAGGCGAAGACGGCAAAGACGTGGATTGGACCTTCGTGTCCGATGCTTACCTCGACGACTGGCTCGCACGTTCGTCCGAAATCGTGCAGGACTATCACCCGGATCTGATGTATTTCGATTGGTGGGTGGGTCAACCGCGTTTCCGTGGCGCGTTGGCCGAATTCGCGGCGTTTTACTACAACCAGGCCGCATCGCGAGAGCAGGGCGTTGTACTCAATTACAAACTCGACAACATGATGCCAGGCAGCGGCACCTTGAATATCGAGCGTGGACAAGCGGCGGACATTCGTACGCAACCGTGGCAGACCGAAACATCGGTGAGTCCGGATTCGTGGGGTTACGCCGAGGGCGACACGTATAAATCGCCCGATGAGATCGTGCAGTTGCTCGCCGATGTAGTGAGCAAGAACGGCAATCTGCTGTTGAATATCGGCCCGAAGGCCGACGGTACGATTCCCGATCAAGCCAAGAGCATTTTGTTGGCGGTCGGCGATTGGCTGAAGATAAACGGCGAAGCGATTTACGGATCGCGACCGTGGCATCGTTTCGGCGAAGGTCCCACGCACGTCGCCGCCGGCACCATGCAGGACACCAAGACCAAGCCGTACACATCGGAAGATTTCCGCTTCACCACGCATAACGGCCGGCTCTACGCCATCGAAATGGAATGGCCGACGTCGGGCCACGCCTGGATTCATTCCGTAACGCCGTCCACAAAAGTGAAGGCAGTGACCTTGCTGGCGAGCGGCAAGCCGTTGCCGTTTCACCAACAGGATGACGGCTTGCATATCGATGTACCTGCACGTCCGGACGGCGTGCATGCCTATGTTTTTCGCATCGACACGGAAGATGATGTCGCGCAATCAACGACGGAGGGCCGTAAGTATCTTCCATAAACCGATGCAGCTTACATAACAAGAAAGTACAGACCTACAAGGTCACGAGTTAAAGAAATCCACATGGGTGGTTCCGACTTATTAGGGGGTCGGGGCTGCCGCAGATATCGATTTTTCACCGGGAGGGGAGAAAGTATGAACTCCATTCGTATACGCCGTAGCGTGCTGGCGAGTTCCTTGGCGCTGGCGCTTTTCACACCGTTTGCATTTGCTCAGACGTCGGCGACGTCGACGAATAATCAGCAATCCACGCAGTCCAGCTCGTCGCAATCGGTTACGTCCAACGGACAGGCCGACCAAAGCTCGGCAAAACAACTGCAGGCAGTCACCGTCACCGGTTCTATGATCCCGCGCGTGGAGATCGAGGGACCGGCGCCCGTGGTCAGCGTTACCGGCCAGCAGATCAAGGATCAGGGCTTCACCACGCTGTGGGAATTCCTGGATTCTTTGCCGCAGGTAGGCCAGCAGCAGCAGGATCCGGCCTCATGGGGTTCCACGTCGGTCAACGCGCGCTCGGTTAACTTGCGCAACCTGGGCCCGGGTTTCAGTTTGCTAATGATCGACGGTCATCGCATCGTGGATTATCCGCAGCCGTTGAGCGCGCGGAGCAACTTCCAGAATTACAACAACATCCCCACCGGCATGATCGACCATGTCGAAATCCTGGCCTCCGGTGCTTCGTCGATCTACGGTTCGGATGCCGTGGCGGGTGTGGTCAACGTGATCCTGAAGAAGAACTACCAGGGTGACGAATTGCAGATCACCGGCGGCGGCGCCACGCGTGGTGGCCGCAACTATGGCGATATCAATTTCTTCGGCGGCAAGTCCGGTCAAAACTGGCACATTCTCTACAACGTGGAGAAGTCCAACCGCACGGCGTTGTGGGGGAGCAATCGCCCCTATCAGGATTCGGTAGCCGATGCAGGTTACGGCGCCTGGAACCCGGCCGACCGCATGTTTGGCTACCAGTACGACGCGTCCGGCGCTCTTGCACTCTCCGCGACGAACGGCGCGGGCCAGTACATCACGCCGCCGGCGGGAACCTGCTCGAAGTTCAGCAACTCGCAGTTGAGCCAATCGCATAGCGTCACCACCAGTGGCACGCAGATCACCGGTACGACCGACAATGGCTTCTACTGTTCGCAGCCCGCGTTGTTCCGCAATTGGGTGCTGACGCCCGGCAGTCGCAACAACGATGCCTACCTGGCCGGCGAGTACGATCTTAGCAACGGCATTCAGGTCTATGGTTCAGCGGCCCTGTATCAATCTGTGGGTATCTCCAATACCCAGTTGCCGTTCTTCGGCTACGGTTCGCCTTTCTTCGACAAGACCACCGGGCAAACTATCAATGCGCTCGATCGTCAGCTAACCGAGCAGGAAATGGGTACGAATGCGAATACCCATGATCGCGAGGTGAACTGGAACATCACGGCCGGCGTGCGCGGCACGGTGTTCGACGGCAAGTTCAATTGGGACGCCAGCCTCAACACCCAGAAGTACATCGTCCGCGAAGATTTCACGGGCATGAACCAAACGGCCATGAACAATTTCTTCCTTGGTCAGCAGCAGGGGACCACGGCTGGCGGTTTGCCCATCTACGCCATCAACTGGCAGCAGTTCTGGAACCCGATCACGCCTCAGCAATACAGCACGTTCGCGGTCAACGGCACGAACACCGCGTCGTCGTCCTTGGACCAGGCGCAGTTCCGCGTCAATGGCGACTTGTTCAAGTTCCCCTGGACGGAGGAATCGGTGGGTTGGGCGGCCGTGCTGGAAGCCGCGCATAACAGCTTCCTGCTCTCGCCGGATCCCCGCGCCGCGAACGGCGCGACGTTTGTGGATCCGTTCTATCAGTACAACACCGGTGGTGGCACTCGCCAGCGTTACTCGTTCGGCACTGAATTCCGCGTGCCGATCGTAGACAAGCTGACCTGGACCATTTCCGGTCGCATGGACAAGTACCACGACGCCAGCCGCGCTGACATTGCCCGCACCTGGGGCACGGGCCTTGAGTTCCGTCCGATCGACAGCCTGTTGCTGCGCGGTAGCTACGGTACCAACTTCAAGGCGCCTGACATGCAGGCGATCTACCAGAGCGTCTCCTCCGTGCCGCAAGGCATTTACGAGGATTACCTGAGCTGTATCAACGCCATCAAAGCTGGCAATACCCAGAGCACATGGTGCAACGGCAGTATTCAGCGTCCTCAGTCGCAGTATTACACCTTGTACACGGGCGGCAGCCGCGTGTTGAAGCCGCAGACCGGCCATTCCTGGACCTACGGTTTCGTGTGGCAGATTCCGGGCGTGCAGGGCCTGTCGTTCTCCGCCGACTACTGGCACATGGGTGTGGACAACTCGATCCAGTACCTCAGTGCCGACACGGTGCTCCAGGACGAGGCGGGCTGCCTTACCGGCGTGCTGCCACTCGGCTCAACCGGTTTGGCGCCGTACACCGCGCACGCGCAGGGGTCGCAGTATTGCCAGATGGTGTCGGAACTGGTGCAGCGTAATGCGGCGGGCAACATTACCTCCGTGCATTCCGGTGCGATCAACGAAGCCTCGCTGTATGTCGGCGGTATCGATGCTTCGCTGGACTACAAGTTCCATACCGATAATTACGGTGACTTCCGCGCCAACATCAACTACACCGACAACCTCTCGTACAAGCAGCGTGTGCTGGCGTCCGACATGTTGCAAAACACCCGCTACCAGAACGTGGCAAGCAGGATCACGTGGATTGCTGACTGGCACCGGGGCGACTGGTCCGCGTCGGTCTCTGGTGTGCGTGACGGCGGTTTGCGCGCGCCAGGCTACGGCGCTTGCAATACATTGCCCAACGGTATTCAGCCGAGCGCGGTCACGGTGAGAGTTGGCACCGAGAACATCAATACCGGTGCTTGTCAGATCGGTGGCGTGAATGTTGACGACACTGTGTACTACGGCCATACGCCAGTGTGGATCACCTGGAACGGATCGGTCGGCTGGCAGCTCAATCCGGATGTCAATCTGAAGCTCACCGTGTCGAATATCTTCAACAAGGTCTCGACGATTCCGTACTACGCAGGTGGTTTCGAGTTCGTTACGACGGGTCAGACCGGCAGCGAATACAACGGCCGCGAGTGGTTCCTAACGTTCGACTACAAGCTCGACTGATCTCTCTCAGGTTGGGTGTTCCACCGCCCCGGCTTCGGCCGGGGCTACATGAGATGGTCCTCCACACCCTACCCGGGCTCCGAGGTAGGGTGTGGTTTTTCAGGGCCTCGCACATGCAATACATTCCAGCGAACGGACGTTCCCCGATGCTCAGATTCGCCTTCTCGTTGTGTCTTGGTTTATTCCTGTCTGTGACCAGTGCGCATGTCGTCGCCGAGGTCACGATCCTTCCCAAGCCGCAGCATCTGGAAGCGGGAGAGGGCAGTTATCGCATCGATGCGCATACCGGCATCGATGCGCCGGACGGTTCGCGCGCGCAGGAAATCGTCGCGTTTCTTCGCGATGCGGTGAGAGAACAAACCGGCATCGAATTATCGCGAAGCCCTCATGCGCACGGCATCGTGTTGGCGATCGATCCCACGGTAAGCGGCGACGAAGCCTATCGCATGGCCGTGACGCCGAGCGGCATCGTCATCCAGGCGTCGAGCGACAAAGGCTTGTTCTGGGGTGTGCAGACGCTGCGTCAATTGTTGCCGTTGAAGCATGCCGCAACGATCTCCGTTCCGGCTGTGCAAATCGAAGATGCGCCGACATTTTCCTATCGCGGCTTCATGCTCGACGTAGGTCGGCATTTTTATCCGATTTCGTTTATCAAAAAGCAGCTCGATCTGTTGAGCTACTACAAGATCAATACCTTCCATTGGCATCTTACGGAAGACCAAGGTTGGCGCGTCCAGATTCACCGCTATCCCAAACTCACATCCGTCGGCGCCTGGCGCACGGAAGAAGACGGTAGTCGTTACGGCGGTTTTTATACCCAGAATGAAATTCGCGAGATCGTGGAATATGCACGACTGCGCAACATCCTGGTCATTCCGGAAATCGAGATGCCGGGGCACAGCGTTGCAGCATTGGCCTCGTATCCCGAATATTCCTGCACGCAACAACCGCTGACCGTGCCCGCCACGTGGGGCGTGTTCAAAGATATCGATTGCGTCGGAGATCCCGAGACCTTCACCTTCCTTCAGCACGTACTGGATGAAGTCATCACGCTGTTCCCGAGCGCGTATGTCCACATCGGCGGCGACGAAACGCCGAAAGATCGCTGGAAGGACTGCGCCTCCTGCCAGGCGCTGATGCACGAGCAAGGACTGAAAGACGAGGAAGGCCTGCAGAGCTATTTCATCAAGCATATGCAGAGCTATCTCGCCAGCAAAGGCAAAACGCTGATCGGCTGGGACGAGATTCTCGAAGGCGGTGCGGACAAGAACGCCATCATCGAAATCTGGCGCGGCGACAACGAGGCGCGCAAGGCGCTTGCCAACGGCAACCGCATTATCGTGGCGGGGCCGTTCTATTTCGATGCGCCTCTGGACAAGCTGACCGTGGAGCAGGTGTATCGCACCGACATCACGGGCCAAACCGTGTCGGGCTCGGGCGACGACGCCGTATTCAAAGAGCATCACGCACAAATCCTCGGTGCCGAAGCGCCGTTGTGGAGCGAGCACGCCAACCCTTTCAACGCAGAATCCAAAATCTATCCGCGCTTGCTGGCGCTTGCGGAAAATCTCTGGACGGGCGCGCATGACGATGCGGCCTACGCCGACTTCGAGCAGCGGTTGCAGGCGCAGTATCATTGGTTGGATACGCAGCACGTCGCCTATGGCCCTGAAAATCAGCCGGTCGTGAAGTATTCGATCGCCTACGATGCGCAACACGGCGGTTGGCAATTGCAAGCCAAACGAGGATTCGACGATCTGCAAAATCGCTACACCGAAAACGGCGAAGACCCAACAGCGCAATCGCCTGTATTCGGCGATAACGCAAATATCGGCAAGCCGGGTACGGTGAAAGTCACGCCCTTCCGTAAAGGCCTGCGTTACGACAACGCGACAAGTTTTAGCTTGGTGCGCAACTTGGCGTCTGGACGCGATATCGCCTTCGCGCAAGCGCCCGATTCCGCTTATGCATCGGGCGCTTCGCTGGTCGATGGCGTAGAAGGCAGCTCCGATTTTCACGACGGTCGCTGGGCTGCCTGGCACGACAACGACCTCGACGCCACGATCGATTTGCAAAAAGACGTGTCGATCCACGCCATCAATGTCGGATTTATGCAGGCAATCGAGTCTCGAATTTTCCTACCGGAAAAGATGACGTTCCTCGCGTCGTTGGATGGACAGCATTGGACGACCGTGTATACCAATGCGCCCGCATTCGACGCAGCGCTTCGCGTAGGGACGCGGCGGTTCCGATTCCAATCGCAACAACCGGTGATGGCTCGTTATATTCGCATCGAAGCGAATCTGCCTAAGTCATTGCCCGCGGACATCTCGGACAGCGCCAAGGATATTTGGTTGTTCTCCGATGAGATCGTCGTTCAATAAGAACGCATAGCGCGCCCTGCGTCCGTTTAGGGGAGCAGGGCTTCGACGTTTCCATTGACCGAAAGCAGCGTGTTGATGCCGCTGCTTGATTTGCGTCCGCGTTACGTACGTTCCACGAAGTCTCACTTACGTCGTCGCGGTTGATCGAACGCGCACGGGTAGGGCGCTTGCGTCCGGAAAAAATCGCTTCTTCGATGACGCGTCCGGGCGTGTAGCCCTAGATGCGGATTAAGCGTGCCAGTGCCTTCGCTGCGGTGCCCTCAGTTTCGCCAATTGTGGCATTTTTCTCTTGCTTTTATCGTAACGTTACAATAAATTCGAACCGCCAAAACCAAGCTGAAAAGGAGCGCCGCCATGGTTGACCCTCGCGATCCAGGAACGATTGCCATGCAGCTCACGCAGCGACCTCGTCGAGGTCGTCCACCCACCGGCAATGCAAAAACCGCAGCCGAACGCATGCGCGCATACCGCTCACGCCATGTGACGGTGAAATGCGATGTGCTTCGCTCGGTGATTTCGCAGTGCCAGGAAATTCAACAATTGCTGGAAAGCAACCAGGCGCTGCGCAATGAATTGGATGCGGCGTACGCGGAAATTGCGCGACTGCGTTCGGGCCAATAAAAAAGCCCAATAAAAAAAGCCCAATAAAAAAAGCCCAATAAAAAAGGGGCGCCGTATCAACGACGCCCGCAACCCGTTACTGCAGGAAACTAAATCGCTAGATCAAAGACCGCTGGTATTGCCGCTGGCGATCGCTGCCGTGCCGACCAGATTGGTCAGCGGAACCAGCTGGCCTAGGAAGCGGCTCCATTGCGTGATCGCTGCTGCGCCGACCCATACCACGTCGCCCGCTTGCACATGGAAGTTATCCGCCACCGCAAAGGCGGCTGGAGAACGTGCATTGAGGTGATAAACCGTCGCGGGGTTATGCGCAAGATCTTTGATGCCGCGAATGATGTACACCGACTTGCTGCTCGACGTGATCGGATTCAGTCCGCCGACGCGACCCAGTGCCTGCGTAAGCGTCAAATCGTCCGTTCTGAAATTGAGAGCCTGTGGGCGCAACACTTCGCCCATTACATAGATCTCTTTGTTGTCGTTGTAGGCCAGGAACAAGCGATCGCCAGGCTTCAGATAGATGCGTTGCTCGGCCGCCTTGCTCATCGTGTTCAGATCGAGGTGATAGTCCTGACCGTCGCGTGTCAGCACCAGGTCCGAGAGATCCGCGTGCGGAAGATCGATGCCGGCTGAGCCGATCGCTTGCGCGAGCGTCAACGGAATCGTGGTGGCCTGTTGCGGATCGCTCTTGCTAAACGCACCCTGAAGGGTGATGAGCTGACTGCCGTAACTGGTAACCGCCACGTCGACCTGCGGATGCGGAACGAACGAAGTAAGCCTGCTGGTCAGCTCCTGGCGCAGCTGATCCACGGTCATGCCCGCGGCTTTCACCGTGCCAACGTAGGGATAGAACAGCGTGCCGTCAGAGCGCACCAAACGACTGTTGGCGCTGGCTTGCTGTTGCGAGCCAGCAGGAGCCGTTAACTCTGGGTGATCCCAGACGGTGATGTACAGCATGTCGCCGGGACCGATCCGATACGACTCGGGCTGATAGCTCAGCAATTCCTGCGGAATGGGCTTGGGCTGGTCCATGGGCTGGCTTGCCAACCAATCCGGCGTGATATCGACCATTTGAACATGGCCTTTCTCTGCGCTGTTCATGGACATGTGCTGCCCGGGGACGGCGGCGCATCCGTTCAGAACAAGAGTTATCGAAACTGCCGCCACAACAAACAATGTTTTCATGTGAACTCCACATGGCGTTGGGATGTATTGCCATTGGCATCTAACAGTGACACCTAACAAAGGGCGATGAATGCTGAATATAAAAAAGCAGAAAAAATTTCGAATCGGCTACGTTTGTTTAATTAATTAAAGCGCCCTCCACCGTTAGTGCGTCGTAAATGAACCATAGTCAGCCGTGAGATTTTTTCGTCACGTGTGTGTAGAAAATGTCTTGTCGATTGGAACATTTTGAAAAATCCATGCGGTTTTGACGGATGACGTTCTATAACTTCAACCTGCGTCGATAAGCGGCGAAGCATTTGTTCACGAATCATGCAGGTACGGAAAGAGGTACTAGAAAAGAAATTCGCGGAAAAACTGCGCAAAGCGACGTCGCTTTGCGTGAAAGCAAACCTATGGAGTAATCGCCTACGTGTTCAAACATGTCTTGATCGTCTGCATCGGAAACATCTGCCGGAGTCCTACGGCGGAGTTCCTGTTGCGACATCGACTGAAGGATCGCGACATACGCGTCAGCAGCGCCGGGTTGAGTGCAGCCGTGGGTCATCCCATGGAAGACAACGCGATGCGCATCTTGAAAGAGCGCGGCATCGATGCGGCGGATCATCGTGCGCGTCAGTTGTCGCCGTCGATGCTGCGCGAAGCCGATCTTGTGCTGGTGATGGAACGCGAACACTTGGCGGCCGCATCGAGGATGGCACCCGAATCCAGCGGCAAGTTGTTTCTTCTGGACAAGTGGCGCGAAGCCGAAGATGTTCCTGACCCCTATCGGAGAACGCGCCAAGTGTTCGATCACGTGTACGACATGATCGAGCGAGGCGTTGATAGTTGGATTCGTTATTTATGAATGCATTTGACCGTTTGAGGAGCGGTGTATGACAACCAAGCAGACCTTCGCAACACGCGACGACGATATAGACCTGCGGGCATTGCTAGGCACGCTTCTCGATAACAAGTGGCGTATTTTCGGGATAACCATCGTGTTCTTCCTGGTCGGCATTTTGTACGCCGTGCTTGCGCCGCCGATTTATCAAGCCAGCGCCTCGGTGCAAGTCGAGCAGAAAGCGCCGACCTTGCCGGGCATGGACGATCTGTCGCAGACACTGGGCATTTCGACTTCGCAGGCCGTTACCGAAATTCAGCTCCTGACTTCCCGTGCAGTGGTCGGTCAGGCGGTCGAGAATTTGCGGTTGGATATCGAAGCGACGCCGAAACGCCTCCCGCTTTTCGGCTCCTTCCTGGCGCGCGAGTTCGCCGCCGATCATCCGGGACAGTTGGCATCGCCGCTGTTCGGCCTGAGTCGTTACGACTGGGGCGGCACGCAGGTGAACGTCAATCAGCTTGACGTGCCGGCCGATCTGCTGGACGAAAAGCTGCTGCTTATCGCGGGCGACAACGGCGCTTACACGTTACAGGATCCGGACGGAAACATACTCGTAAACGGACACGTCGGTCAGTTGGTTACGCAGAACGGCGTCAACGTCGACGTGAAGAGCATGCAGGCCAATCCGGGTGCGCGCTTCCGCGTGGTACGCCATTCACACATGGATACCATTGCGAAGCTGCAGAAGGATATCGATGCCGAAGAGCAGGGCAAAGATTCGGGCATCATCGCGCTGACGTACAACAACCTCGATCCGATGCTTGCGACCAATCTCCTGGATCAGGTCACGTCGTTGTACGTTCGTCAGAACGTCGACCGTAGCGCTGCGGAAGCTGCGAACAGCTTGAAGTTCGTGCGCGAGCAGTTGCCGAAAGTGAAGCAACAATTGGAAGGCGCGACGCAAGCGTTGAATCAGTTCCAATTGCGCGAGCACTCCGTCGACATCAGCATGCAGACGCAGTCTTTGCTCGATCAGAATGTCACGATCGATACCAACCTCGAGCAGCTGCATTTGCAGATGGCCGACGTGCAAAAGCGCTTTACGCCGGAGCATCCGGAATACAAGGCGCTGCAGAAACAGATCAGTCAGTTGGAAGGTGAAAAGGGCGCGCTGGACCACAAGATCGGTCAGCTGCCGAATACGCAACAAGAGCTGCTCAAGTTGAGCCGCGACGTCACGGTGACGAGCCAGACGTACACGAATCTGCTCAATCAAGCGCAGCAACTTGATATCGCGCGTGCCGGTACGGTGGGCAACGTTCGCGTGATCGACCAATCGGCCGTGAATCTCGCCAAGCCCTGGTGGCCGCGCCCGATTTGGGTGATTCCGGGCGGCGCCGTGTTGGGTTTCCTGATCGCGCTGGCGTTTATCTATCTGCGTCAGCTGTTGAGCCGCGGCATCGAAGATCCAGTTGTCATCGAGCGCCTTGGACTGCCGGTGTATGTGTCCATTCCGCTGAGCGACATGCAGCGCAAGAGTGGTCTTCGCATCGGTCATCGCCATTCCGCCAGTGGGCGTCAGCATTTGCTGGCGGTGAATTCGCCGGCGGATATGGCGACGGAAGCGTTGCGTAGCCTGCGCACGAGTCTGCACTTTGCGCGCATGGAGACGAAGAACAACGTCCTGATGATTTCCAGTGCGAGCCCGGGCGCAGGTAAGAGCTTTGTCGCGGCGAACCTTGCCGTGGTGATGGCGCAGGCAGGTCAGCGCGTGTTGCTGATCGATGCCGACATGCGCAAAGGTCTGCTCCATCGCGCGACCGGCGGTCGTCCTGAGAACGGTCTGTCGGAACTGATCTCCGGTCAGATCGACGCCAGCCAGGCCATTCGCACCATAAACGGTGTAAGTCAGCTGATGTTTATCTCGCGCGGCAAGATTCCGCCGAATCCGTCCGAACTGTTGATGCACAAAAACTTCAACACGCTGCTCGAATCGCTGCGGCCGCGCTACGACCTCATCATCATCGATACACCGCCGGTGCTTGCGGTGACCGATGCGGCCGTTATCGGCAATCACGTGGGTACGAGCTTGTTGGTGGTGCGTTTCGGCATCAATCAGGTGCGCGAGATCGCGTTGGCCAAACAGCGTCTTGAGCAAAACGGCGTGCCCATCAAAGGAGCGATCTTCAACCTTGTTGAGAAACGCGCCGCGGGCTACTACGCCTATGCTTATTACGCCTATGCGCCGACCTCCAAGGTCTAACCATCGCACCATGGGAATCTGCCGCTTGCCGGAAGCGAAACATTCGCTTCCGGCAAGCGCAGGCGCATACCAACCTGTTTGGATATCGGCTGGGTGAACTCTTCGACATCTGCGATTCCCTTGTTAGGGCGACTGCCACAAGGATGGCGTAACGCGTTAGGCGCCATCTCTATATTGTGGATCTGCACCGCATTGGGTGCGGGATTGGCGTTTCTCACGCAGGCCTTGCTTGCGCGAGAACTTGGGCCCTCTGAGTACGGACTGTTTGCATCCTCGCTCGCCACCATCACGATGGTGGCGCCGCTGTCGGGATTCGGCTTGCCGCAGTACTGGCTGCAGGTTTACGGCGTCGAAGGATGGCAGGGCAATCGCTGGCTGCAGCCTTCGTTGCGCTTTATCGCCGGCAGCACAGCGCTCACTCTGGTGCTTGTTATCTCGTGGACATTCGTCGGCGCGACACCTGATGCAAAACCTATTTTGCTGTTGTTGACGCCGGTGGTTCTCGGCTTGCTGGCCGTGAATCTGATCAGCAGTCAGTTGCGTCTGGAAGAACGCCATGTCGGCATGGCGCTTTGGCAATTGATGACGCCAGGCACTCGGTTTGTGATTACCGCAGCGTTGATGCTTCTGCCGACGTTGGACGGGCGCATGGTCGCAGTCGGATATAGCGCGATCGCGGTGGGCGCCATTTTTATAGCGTTGCCGCGGTTGCTCGCGATGATGCGCGGCGGCATTCATTTGTACGGGCACGGACCTCGACCCGCTGATCTGGTGCTGGAGCGATCGCCGAGCGTGGCGCGCTTGTGGTCGCAGGCATGGGCGTATGGCCTGGAGGCAACGCTTTATCCGATTTTCTTCCAGGTCAGCACGGTAATGTTGAAGTATTTGGGCGGTAATGCTCAGGCGGGTATTTTTGGCATTGCCTTGGGCATCATGACTGCTATTTATCTGATTCCCGCGACGGTCTATCAGAAATTTCTCTTATCGAAACTGCATCGCTGGGCGGCGCACGACACCGAGAAATTTTGGAAGGTTTATAAGCACGCCAATATCGCCATGCTTGCCGCAGGCGTGATGATCGGGCTTGCCCTTGTCGTGGTTTCGCCGTGGATCGTGCCGATTATTTTCGGTGCGAAGTTCCAGGCGGTGGTGCCAGTGTTGACCGTCTTGGCGATTTGCGTTCCCGTGCGCTTTCTCTCGACGGGTGTCGCTTCTGCGCTACTCAACGAAACGCATATGCGTTATCGCGTCGTGGTGATGGGGCTGAGTGCGGTGGTCGTGGTCGCGTTCAACGCGCTGCTCATTCCCAGGTACCACGAATTTGGCGCTGCGATCGCTACGGTGATCGGCGAAGGCTCGCTGCTTTTGGGGCTGGTTATCGGCTTGCGCAAGTATCACGCAAAAGCGCGGACTTAAAAGCGTAAATCGGCGCTAAGCGATTGCCTCAAAAAAAATGCCGTGCGGGAGATCGAGGCGGCAACCCGCACGGCAGTTTCATCACTTCATCGGAGAAATCGTGTTACCGGACTGCGTGACATTCGTCGCCGTGGTGGCGATCGTGATGTCGCGCGGCACCCAGCCTTCAGTGAAGATCGACACGTTGTGCGCGTAGAACCAAGCATCGCCGTTGTAGGTGATGGTGTTGTTCTCGAGAATCGTGCTGTCGCTGACGCCCGCAATATCCACACCGAACAGGTAGTTCTGGATCAGGTTGTTGTTGGTGATCGTCAGGTTGGTCGAGCCGCTGGTGAAGGCGCCGTAGCCCTTATTGTTCTGCGCGGTCGAGCCGGTCAGCGTCACGTCGTTCACGTTGGCGTGAATTTCAAGACCGTTGCCGACGTTGTTCGACAGCGTGTCGTTTTCCAGGCGGACATGATTCACGTTGCCCTGGATATCCGGCTCGATATCGATACCGGCCTGGGGCGAAATGCCGTTGGAGCTGGTGAAGCTGCTGTTGACCACATACAGCTGGGTCGACGGCGCAATCGTCAAACCTTGACGACGATTGTTGGTGGCATTGACGTTGTTGAGCGTGACATTCGTCGAAGGCACAACCGTCGCGCCCGAACCGGTGCCGCCGACCAGAATGCCGTCGCCCCAGCTGTTGGACAGGTTGATGTCGTGCACGTAGACCGTGCTCGAACCTTCGATGTTGACGCAGTAGCCCCATTGACCCGTGGTGCCCGTGTGGCCAACGCGCTCACCGACAATGTTTCCGCCGGCGATCTCGACGTTGTTCACATTCCAGGCCTTGATCACCCAGGAGCGATCGGCGCTGTTCGGAATGGCTTTCAGCGTCGCCGTGCTCTGCATGCTCAGTCGCATATTGGAGCGCAGCTTGATGCCGACCAGTGCATTGATCATGTACGTGCCTGCCGGCACGGAGATCACGCCGCCGGTAGAGGGCAGGGCGTTGATCGCGGCCTGGAAGGCGGCGGTGTCGTCGGTCACGCCATTGCCCGTCGCGCCCATGCTCTGCACGTTGATGACCGTGCTGCCCACCGTAATGACCGGCGTCGGATTCCACCAGTTGGTCGCGGAGGCGGGCAGAGCCGCCATCGACAGCGCCAACGATGCCACGATGCCGGTCAGAAGCTTTTTACGGCGCGCTTTCGTTAAGTTAATGTTGTTCGACGTCGCAGCGTCGAAGCCTTGAAGTAGGTTCCCCTGTGCGCCTTTCAGCGCAGACCTGTTTTTCACGTTTGGTACCGCCTCGTTTGTGTGAACTGCGAGGCTAAGGTGCGTCATCAATGTGTGAAATAGCAAATGTGAAAACGTGTTTTTGCTCGCAATTTCACGAGGTTTTCGCGTCTCGCTAATTGCTGAAACGAGACGTGAAAATCTTCACAATCATGAACGACTTGGTCGTTTGGACGTCTATTTCAGATCGACGTCGTCGCGCGCGGGTGCGCTAGAGCGTGGTGCGAAAGCCCGCGTAAATGGCGTCGGTCGGGTCTAGCAATTCGGCGTAGACGTCGAGCGTTTTCTGGATGACGATCCGTTCGTCGAAATCGGTCGTCGCGCGCAAACGCGCTTGATGCGCGAGCTTCCGCAGCAACTCGCGATCGTCGTCCAGCTGCACGATGCAATGCGCGAGCGCGCGTGCATTGCGTGGTTCGACATGCAAGCCGTCGACGCCATGTTGCGTGACGACTTCGCGGCAACCGGGGAGATTGGTCGTAACGATCGCGAGTCCGGAAGCGGCGCCTTCGATCAAGGATTTCGGAACGCCTTCGCGGTAATAGCTCGGCAAAGCCATCACATGTGCGGTGCTCAACAAGGCAGGCATGTCGTCGACATGACCAAGCCATTGAATAAGGCCTTCATCCGACCACTGTTGCACTTGCGTTTTTTGGATCGAATGCGGATTGCCTTCGTCCGGTGTGCCTGCGAGCAGAAATTCGACGTCGCGTCCCCATTGTCGAAGCAGGTTGGCTGCTTCGGCGAATTCCTCGATGCCTTTCTCGCGAAGAAGTCGCGCGGCAAGAATAACGCGGAGTCGTTCCGTATGACCTGGTGTTCGAGGCTTGGGTTGAAAGCGTGTCGTGTTGACGCCCGAACTGCGAATAAGGCGAATGCGATCTGGGGATGTCAGTCCGGCCGATTCGAACGCTTCCGCATCGTCGGGGTTCTGCAAAATCAGCAACGAATTCGGGTTATTGAGCGCAAGGCGGAGCAACGACTTGACGATCGGTCGCAGTACACGGGCCTTGGTAGTATGACTGGTAAATACGTAGCCCATGCCGGCCACCGCATTGACGGTGGCCGGTACGCGAACGATGCGCGAAGCGATCGCTCCGTACACCGCGCACTTCAACGTGAAATTGTGCAGAAGATCGGGCTTTTCGTCGCGCAGCACGCGAATCAATTGGTGCAAGGTGACGGCTTCGCGCGCAGGATTCAGGCTCGCCCGATCCATCGTAGACAATGGAACCCAGCGGCAACCGTGTTGCGCAAAGCGGCTGCCAAAGTTTCCAGGCGGCGAGATCATGACGACTTCGTGCCCTTCGGACAGCAGGCGGCGCGCCGTCGAAAGACGGAAGTTATAGAGATACCAATCAGTGTTGGCGAAGAAAGCAAATTTCATCTAGTCGATTCCGAGGCAGAGGGGGAATGCCAACGCTAGAACTTGTTGTTCGATAGATTGACGTCGCTGGTGCCGGGATCCACGCGCAGATCGGTCTTGTGTTGCGCAGGATTTCCGCTGGACGAAGACGTAAGCGCCTTGGCGGCGTTATGAACGTAACGCGTGCTATTGCCGGTCAGGGTATTGCCGGTCGCTTGTACGTGGCTGGTCTGGCCCGCAATGGTCAAGCCGACCAGTCCGTTTCCGGTAAAGGTGTTGTTAGTGATCGTAAGTTGCGACGGGTTGTCCGCCGTCATCAGGCCGTAACCGGCGTTGCCTTGGAACGTGCAGTTCTTGATCGTGACGCCGCTGACGTTGTAATGGATTTCCATGCCGGTGCCGTGATTGTTGGAAATCGTGCATGTGTCGATCGTGATATTGCGCGCAAAGCCCTGCGCCTGCGGTTCGATATCGATACCCGACTCGGGCTTGGTGCCGTTGCTGCCGCTGAATGTGGAATTTTTGATCACCACGCCATCGACTGGTCCGATGGAAAGGCCCTGCCGACGATTGTTGATGGAGATGACGTTGTCGATCGTCACATCGGTCGACGGCGTGGCGTTATGGTCAGGACCGATCGCGCCGATCCAGATGCCGTCGCCCCAGCAATCGGAGATATGCATGTTCGACACATACACATGATTGGAAGCTTGGATATTGAGCCCATAGCCCCATTCGCCGCCGACGCCGCTGTGTGCATTGCGCTCGCCGACAATGCGTCCGCCGGTGATGCGCACATTGGTGCAGTTCCAAACCTTGATCACGTGCGAACGCGGCGAGTTGTTGGGAATCGCCGTAAGCGTCGCCGTGGGCGCCAACTGGAAAAGCATGTTCGAACGCAGGTTGATCGCGCGCATGGCGTCGATAATGTAATTGCCCGGTGGCACCGAGACGGTGCCGCCGCTGCTTGGCAGCGCTTCGATGGCCGCCTTGAAGGCGGACGTATCGTCGGTCGTGCCGTCGCCCTTGGCGCCTTTGTCGCGAACATTGATCACTGGCCCGCTCGTGCTCTGCCATCCCCATGTGGTTCGTGGCAGCGCCCAGGCCGACAGGGCGATAGGCGGCAACGCCCACAGCGAGCAACGGAGAAAGTTGCGGCGTTCGGAAGAAACAAGATCGAAAGAAGAATTGCTTTTCATGTAATGCGCTCCACGTGGGTCAGCACGCTCGACTTTGCCGAGCCGTGCATGCGGTTCAACAGCCAGGGGAGCGTGATGGCGAGCAGGTAAAACTTCGATGCGAAATACTTGTTGTAAAGATGATTGCGATGGGATTCGAGCCACGGCAGCGCGCCGGGCAACAACGATTGCGCCTGCCTGGCGAAGTCGTGGACTTGTTCGTAGCGTTGTTGCGCAAGACCGCGCAGATCGAACCGGAAAGAGCCCTTTGCCTTGACGTATGGCAAATCGTCGAAGTATTTGGCGATGTGCTGCCGCATCAACACCTTGTTGACGCCGCCCGAACCGATCAACAGCTCGTTGGGAACATGATTGAAAATCCAGTCGCGAAGCTGTTCGTTGCAATAGGGGAAAACCAGTCGCAAAGACATGGCTTTGGTGGCGTACATGCCCTTCGCCATATTGGCGGCTTCGTTGATGATAAAGGCGATGCGACGAACCGCTTCCGACGAATCGGCTGTGGCGATTTCGTTGCGGAAAGTTTCGATGCGCTGACGCGAGCAGGTCGAAACTTGCCACCCGAACAATTCGTCGACTTCGCTGTCGCTGAAACGGGAGCCGGGGAAGTAGCGTTCGAACTCGCTCATTTGCAACGTGGCCAGTGCATAACAAAGCTTGAAGCTGCGGCTGACGACGCGCGATTTGAAGATGCTTTGCGGAAGACGAAGGCCGCGTGCGAACAGCGCCAGAATCCGTTCCCGGCTGTGTAGCGGCGTTCCGAAATACTGATCGGCTCCCAGGGCGTCGATCACGCCATCGCCGTGATGCAGTCGAATCTCAGTGGCCAAGTCTGCGTAAGACAGCAAAGCAAAGTCCGCGGTCAGCAACGGCATCCGCGGAACCATCGCCAAATACCGGTCGTAGGCTCGGCCTGGATGGCATACCAGTGCTTCATGACGAAGCCCCAGTTGGCGCGCGACGTGTCGTGCCGAGGCGACTTCGTTTTCTTCGCGGCCGCCAAGATACGTCAAGCAATTGGTATCGGGCCTGACATCGGCGACGGCGATCGCCATCGACGTGGAATCCTTGCCGCCGCTTTGCAGCAACCAAGGCGATTTTATTTTGGCGGTGGTATTTCTTACCGCATCGCACAGCAGTCGGTGATAAGTCTCCAACAACGCGTCGCCATCGACGGACGCGACGGTCGGGCGCGATGCTGCGAGCGCCGACTGAAACGGATATTGAAATTGAGGATTCTCATACATGTCTTGCGTGGGGTTGAAACCCGACGCGGCCACTTTCACATTCCGATACACGGAGTGCGGTGGGTAGACGAAGGAGTTTCTCAGCAGGTCGGCGATCGATACGAGATCGAGCGGCGCTTCGACATCCGCCATCTCCTCGAGTGGAGAGAAGTCCAGCTCCTGATAAGGAGACGTATTGACCTGAATACGCGATCGAGCAAACGTATGTCGAATTTTATTGGGCAGTATGGCGGAAGTCATGAAATCACCAAGTGCGTTGTTCGGCAGAAGGTGTTAGCGCAAGCGGCCATAAAGCTTTTGTGCTTCAACCACGAATTGCGCAACAGCTTGTAATGATGTGATTCGTCGGCGATTTCGTGGCTGCATTCGCGTGGAAGCAACAGTGCACGGTCTGCATGACACGTTTTCGCCCGGATCTTGGTCTTTCGGTCATAAGGCGGCGTGCTCGTCGATGACATCTTTTCGAGCCGTTGCGGTAGCGTGCAGGCGGTCGAGCAGCCACGGAAGGATCATGGCCAGCAGATAGAATTTCGAAGCGAAATACTTGTTGTCGAGACTGTTGCGGTGCGTTTCCAGCCACCGCGGCGCCCCAGGCAGCAACGACTGCGCCTGAAGCGAGAATGCATGAACCTGATCGAATCGCTGTCTGGCGAGGCCGCGCAGATCGAAGCGGAAACAACCTTTGGCCTGAACGTAAGGAAGCTGCTGAAAGCGCTTGGCGATATATTGGCGCATCACAACTTTGTTGAGGCCACCTGGCCCGATCAGCTGATCGTCCGGAATGCTGTGGAAGATCCAGTCGCGGAATTGCTTGTCGCAATACGGATAGGCAAGCCGCAGGTGCATCGCTTGCGTCGCATACATGCCCTTGGCCAAATGGGCGGATTCACCGACCACCAACGAAATGCGTCGCACGGCTTCCGCCGATGCGGCAGAAACGATGTCGTTGTGGAACGTCTCCATCCGCTGGCGCGAATAGTTGGAAACGCGCCACCCGAACAGCGCGTCGACCTCCGAGTCCGTAAAACGCGAGCCTGGGAAATAGCGCTCGAATTCGCCCATCTGCAGCGTCGATAGCGCAAAACAGAGTTTGAAGCTGCGATTGATCAAGCGAGACTTGAACAAACTCTGCGGCACGCGAAGATTGCGCGCCAATAGCGCGAGGATGCGGTCTTGCCGATGCAGCGGAACGCCAAAATACTGATCCGACCCGAGCGCGTCGATGATGCCGTCGCCACGTTGCAGGCTTACTTCGGTCGCCAGGTCCACATACGACAAAGCAGCGAAATCGGCCGACAACAACGGCATGCGCGGCAATATCGCCAGGTAGCGATCGTATGCGCGGCCTGGATCGCATACCAACGCTTCATGACGAAGGCCGAGCTGGTGCGCGACGAATCGCGCCGATGCCACTTCGTTTTCTTCATTGCCGCCGAGATACGTCAGGCAGGTGGTATCCGGGCGAACGTCGGCGAGCGCAATCGCCATCGATGTCGAATCTTTGCCGCCGCTCTGCAATAGCCACGGCGACTTGATGCCAGCCGTCGTGCGCGCTACCGCGTCGCACAGCAATTGATGGTAGGTGCTGACCAGCGTGTCGGTGTCGATGGCGTCGGCTGGCGGGCGCGATTCCGCCAGGGCGGACTGAAACTGGAAGTGAAAAATCGGGTTTTCGTGCATGTCCTGCGCAGGATCGAAACCCGTCGCCGCGATTTTCACGTCACGATAGATGGTGTGCGGAGGATAGACGAACGCGTTCCGCAAAATATCTGCAAGGGATACGAGATCGAACGTCGATGCGTCGGGATGGCAGTCGCTGACCGACGAGAAATCCACCTCGCCGTCGTTCGGCGAGGTATTAATTTGAATACGCTTTACAGCTTCAATAGGCGCATCCCGGCACTCACTGAGCGACGCACTCATACAATCACCTGGTTAGCTACGTAATAGAAGAAGACGACGCTGGAAATAATGAAGCCGCCACGCAGTAATATGGGGTTGCGCAGTATCGATATGCGGCTGTGGAAGAAGATGGCGGCGACCATCATCGACGCGGCCAAGTAAGACGACAAAAGGTAGCGGTTGGAGAAGTTGCCCCAGCCCAGTACGAAGAAGGGCAGGAGCATCACAAGGTACACGGCCGTGCTGTCTTTGATGCGCGTGCTATAGGGCTTGCGCACGATGCTGTTCAGCATGAACGGAAGTGCGTACCAGAAGATTGAAAACACGGCGAAGTCGATACGGACGCCGGATTTGTATTTGGCGCCGAGGCTGTAATCCATCACCGCGTTGTAGATGAAGGGAGCCACCGCGCGCACCACGATCTGGGTCACGCCGGTGCAGTAGGCGATAAAAGCTACGATTGCCGCGATGCGCAGCAGCTTCAGATTGACCAACAACAACGGCGCGAACGCGAGATAGAGGAGCGAGGAATAGTGGAAGCTCGTCGCGATAACGCCGTAGATAAAGAACGAGCGCCATTGCCGTTGATGAAACGCCAGCAGCGCCGTAAATACGGGAAGCGCCGCGAGTCCTTGTCGAACCGCGTTGATCGACGCATTCACGAACATCGGCGATATAAGCAGGAACATCAAGCATGCGACGAGGAACGTCAGATAGCCGCGGGTGCTGCCTAGATAGTCGAAGTACTTGCGCGATGCGATCGCCGCCATCAAAAGCAGGATGCCGAACAGGATCGACTGATACGCCTCGACGCTGAAGCCGCTGAGGCTCAGCACGCGAGTAATCAACAGGAAGCCCGGCTCAAAACGCGTGCTGATCGGGCCGCCGCGAATTTCGTGGAAGAAACCGGCATAGACATAGGTGTCGGTACCCACATCGATGCTGCGGCTGCCGACCACGATGTCCACAAAGAGGCACACCGCTACAATCAGCATCAGGCTCAGCATCGACCGAGCATTGGTGGTGATGCTCGATGGGCGGGAATATTCGACGTACGGTGTCACGGTGTTCATAGCTCTATCGCGTCAGGCATTGTGTCTGGCGAAAAATAAGCCGGCATGACGTCTTTTGAACGTCAACGCACGGCGACGCGCATAGCGAATCAGGCTGAAAACATCCATGATTTTCCATTGCCACCAACTAAGTAGGCCTTGTTCATGGAGCGTTTTGCGAACGTCGTTCGCCGCCTCGAACATCGCGGCCAGGTCGCCACTGAGTCCGCCGGCGCCGAAAGGCGGTTTATGCCATGAAGCGAGGATTTGATTGATCTTGGCGCAGCGATAGCCGTTGAGCAGGATCTGCGCCCAGAGCATGAAGTCCTCCGCGCGTCTGCGCCGTTCGTCAAAACGGAACGGGAGATCGCGGCGAAGGATGATGGACGCTGTTGGAAACGGGCTGCGCAGCATCATCAGATGATTGGGAAACACGCGGACGTTCAGCGGGTAGTGCAGCGTCGGCGCTGGCGCAGTTCGCGATTGGACGTTCATGTCGTGCGCGATCAAAGCGATTTGAGAATCTTCTTCGATCGCGTCCATCTGCAACGCCAACTTTTCCGGATGCCAGCTGTCGTCGGCATCGAGAAACGCAATCCACGGTTGACTGGCTTTTTCCCAGCCCTTGTTGCGCGCCGCAGATGGGCCCGCATTGCGCGCTAGCGCAATGACCTTGACCCAACCGGGTGCATAGCGGGATGCGACTTCATGCAAACGCTTCAAGGTATCGTCGGGACTTCCGTCATCGACGAGCAATACTTCTGCAGGCAACACTTGTTGTGCGGCGACCGAGGCGACTGCGCCTTCGATGGTGTCGACACACCGATAGCAAGGAACGACGACGCTCACCGGCGCTGTGTGGCCTTGCCGCGATTCATCGAGACGATGCGGCGCCGACGATGCGACGGTGTAGATGGGAGGCACCGTCGTTTGTGGTTGTTTCTGGCGATCTATGGAAACCATGCGTTTGCTTCCCGGGTATTTGCCGCGCCGCCTTGTGAAACGCATCATTGTTTGGACGACCCCGCAGCCTTGCGCTGAGTCTTCTCGTCATCTTCTTTGTAGCTGCCGCCGACGACGGAAGCATTCAATTGAGCGACCATTTGCGGCGGTTGCATCATCGGCTTAAGCGCTGGCGCCGTAGCAGCTGCAGAGGCTTTGCGTGCCCGTTGAGCGCGATAGATGCGACCCACTAGGGCGATATAGATGATCGAGAGCGCCACGAACGTAAGCAGGTTGCTTCCCGGCGCCAGATGACGCGTAAGCGTGCCCATAAAGACCAAGGAAACCGCGAGGCCGACTAACAGCACCAACGTGGTATGCGGTCCGAAGCCAGCATCCATCATGATGTGATGAATATGGCCGCGATCGGGCTTGAACGGCGACTTGCCTTCGCGCATGCGCCGCACCATCACCGACAATGTATCGAGCACAGGCAGTGCAACGCACCAGAGCACATCCACGGTCGATAGATTCGGTTGCGCCTGTTGGCTGATATGAATGAGCGTCCACGCCAAGAAGTAGCCGACCATGACGCTTCCCGCATCGCCCAAGAACACCTTGCGACCGATCAGATCGAGGTTGGCCGCAAGATCCGGCAGCAACGCGGCGGCGAGCAACAAGAGAAGAATGATGCTGTGCCATTGCGAGATGCCTTGGAACACGCTGATCGCGCCGATACTTACCAGAGTCAGCATGCCGGCCAAGCCGTCGATGCCGTCCATCATGTTGAAGGCGTTGAGCAGGCCGATCACCGCGATCAGCGTGACCGGAATGCCAAACATGCCGAGTTCGAGGTTGTAACCGAAGAGATGACCGAGCGTATGCACGTATACGCCGGTGAGATAAATCATGGTGAGTACGGCGGCTGTCTGCACAAGCAGTCGCGCACGCACGCTCAAGTCGAAGCGATCGTCGAGCGCGCCGGTCAGCGCGAGCACGGCGCCCGTGCCGAGCAATGCATTCGTAAACAGGAGCGACTGTCCTTCGAAACACATGCTGACGATGACGCCGAAGAACGCGGAAAGACCTCCGATCAACGGAATGTTTCCGACATGGCGTTTGCGCTCATCGGGTTTGTCGACGAGACCGATCGATTCTGCGTGGTGGTAAAGCAGAATCATGGCTGCTGCAGAGGACAACACAGCGATGGCACATAAAAAAAGCATGGGGTATTGCATGGATTCTCCCGACTACACGGTTTTCACATGTAGCGCGATGGCCCCTGCCGCCTTCGCGGGCTCTGCGCGACGGCGCAGTGCTTAGTAATCGATGCTAGGGGCTGCGCAGTGTATGTGGCGTTAAGAAACGTGCGTAATTACGCAAATTTTCATTCAATATTGTGATAGCGAAATTTATGTAGTACGTGATTGTCCAGTGAATATTTTTGACGCTGCGAGGACGCTTCCATGCTTGCAAATGTTTCCGCGGCGGCATTGTTGTAAAAACGAATGCATGGTTCAGATGAAATTTCTCGACGCGCTGAATCGTCCATTCATGAATGTGTGCAATCGTCACGACGAGCGAAAAACACATCTGGATTTCGAGCGCGTTTTCGAAGGCGCAACGCGTGAAAAAACACGTCGCACACACCTAAATGCACGAATGCCGTCGTGAAGCTTTCGCGTAAATTGAATCGGCGAAACGAACGTGCCGTAGCGGAAAATGACTTTCAGTCGTGCATGCGCGAACGGGTGGCGTCCTGCTCAAGAAAGGCTTAAGCATGCTGGCCACCGGCCGATAAGGCTCTTCACGCGTTCTAGTTGAGCTTGCGAGTAAATTCCCGCAAGCTCCGGATGCAGACAACTTGGTTTGCGTAAGCCGCTCAATCGGCGGTCGAGCCGAGGCTCGGTCAGGGGAAGGAAACAACTTTGCGTACGAAAGACCGCCGTATGGCACTTCGTTCTTCAAGACTCGCACTATCGCTATGCGTGCTCGGCCTCGTGGGCGGCTGCGCAAAGGTCACCATCGACAAGAAAGAGGGAAGAGAGCCTGCACGGGTTGCTCCTACGGAGCAGAGCGTTTCCAGTAGGGTATCCACAACGCAGACCTCGCTTTCTTCGATCGTCAATCATGATCTGCAGAACGGGCGATATCAGGAGGGGGAGCAGGCGCTGAAGCGCTATCTGCAAGATCACCCAGGTGATCGCACGGCGGAGCTCTATCTTCGCCAGCTTCAAGAAGATCCCAAGCAAGCGCTCGGTGCGGCTTCGACGCCGCATGTCGTGCAACCTGGCGAGTCGTATAGCACCTTGGCTGCGAAGTATCTTGGCGATCCCAACCTGTTCCTGGTGTTGGCGCGATACAACGGCTCCACGAATCCATCGAGGATACGAACCGGTTCGTCGCTGCAGTTGCCAGCGCGAGCGAGCGGCAATGCGGTTGCATCAACGCCCGTACAGCCAGCACCGTCGCAGACGGTCGCGCCACCTGCTGTTGCCGCCGTCGTCAGCACGCCGCCCATTGGTTCGCCTAGACTTCGCGCCGAACAGTTGAAGAATCAGAGTCTGGCGCTTTATCGCTCGGGTCATCGCGATCAGGCGATCAATGTTTTCGATCAGGCGTTGTCGCTCAATCCGCACCTAACATCGTCGGATTCCGCATTTCCAACATTGAGCCACGATTGGATCGCCAAATTGCACCAGCAGGCGATGGTGTTCTATCTGGATCAGCATTTGGATCAGGCTATCTCGCTGTGGGATCGGATTTTGGAAGTCGATCCCACGAACGAGCCGGCCACCATCTATCGCGCCAGGGCCGTGGAACTCAAATCGCGTTTGCAGCAGTACTGACGCGCGTTCGAGCAATGCGTCAGGCTGTTTCGTTCGTATCGGGCAGACGCAAAATCTGGGTCGGCTGAGAGGAAGTGTCGTGACTCGGTGTCGTCGAGCGAGCTGCCGGTACATGGTGCGGCGGATTCGTTTGCTCGGCGCTCAATGTTTCGCCCATCAGATTGAACGACGCGAACAAACGACCCAGTTCGTCGCGACGGATAAGCCGGATGCGATGCTGATAGTCGCCACGCGCCATGCGCAGCAATGCCGTGGAAAGAATATCCAGCGCGCCGCGCAGGCGCCTGAAAAGCCAATAAGCGGTCAACAGCACGGCGGCAAGCGTGGTCAGCATCACGACGCCAAGCACCCACAGCGCCGTATTTTGCGCCGCTTGCAGCGGCGTTTCGCTGACGCCTAGGCGCAGCTTGCCCACGGTCTTCGTTTGGTAGCGGATGGGCACATCGAAGACGAGCGAGCTTTGCGTGCCATGAACGCCGCTTACATGCGATTGGTAACTCGCAATGTCGTGAGGCAGCTGGTCCGTTGCCTTGTCGGGTGCGGCGGCCAACGGCTGACCGTCTTCGTCGGATTGCGTGCTGGCGATGACTTTTCCATCGCGATCGGCAATCGCCAGATAATCGATCTGCTCATTGCGTGCCACGTCTTCGACCAGCGCATGGGTGGCGGCGCGATCTTGCATCACGATATTTTCGGCGGCATCGCGCGCAATGATTTGCCCCAGCGAGCTTCCGAAATCTTGTGTCAGACCGGTCACCGCGACATGCTGCTTGGCGTAAATCGCCAGCATGCCGAGCAACAGCGCAACGACAACCGTGATGCCCAGCGCACCGGCCCAGCGTATGCCCAGCGATTGCAAGCGCGGATGCGGTGAATCTTCCAACGAGCGCTCGTAGCTGCGCCGCGCCAGGCGCAAATCTTCGACGACTTCTTCGCCGGATTGATAGCGATCATCGGGCGAGGGTGCCATCAGCGTGCGGATGATATCGATCAATACCGGTGGCGTCGCCGGATCGCGCGGTTTGATGGGCGGTTCGGGTAGCCGTCGCCGTTGTCGGACGAGACGCTCCACGTCGCCGGTATACGACCAGGGCAGGCGACCGGTGACCAGCCAAAAAAGCAGTACGCCAAGCGAATACAAGTCGCTGCGCGGATCGGCGCGCTTTCCTTGCAGGCGTTCGGGCGACATGTAGTTGGGCGTGCCGCCGATTTCCTTCGCCTCCGCAACGATCGGCCGAGGGCGCGTCGTTCGGCGTTCGGCAATGCCGAAATCCGCGATCTTGGCGTAGCGCCCACCGTCGATCAGCATCACGTTGTCCGGCTTGATGTCGTGATGGATCACGCCTTGGGTGTGCGCATAGTGCAATGCGGACGCAAGTTGGCTGGCGAGTTCGAGAATCATGGTCGCCGAAGGCGCGCCTTTTGCCTCCACATAGGAGGTCAGCGTTTCGCCAGGCAATTGCTCCATCGCGATATACGGGCGACCGTCCTCCGTTTCGCCGGTATCGAATATGGTGACGATATGCGGATGCGTAAGATGCCCGGCTGCGCGGGCTTCCACTAAAAAGCGCTTTCGATAGCCGGGGTCGTCGACGAAATTGTCATGCAGGCATTTGATCGCGACCCGACGTTGAATCTCCAGATCGAAGCCGGCGTACACCATCGACATCGCGCCCTCGCCGAGGATGCCGTCAATGCGATAGCGACCAATGGTGTTGGGCGTGGTTTGGCTCATGCGCGTACGGTTAGAACCACCACCATATCAACCCGGCGATCGCGGCCACGCCTAACAGCGTAACGATGCCGTACAAGTAGCGCCGGATGTACTGCGAGCGGTATTCGCGCGTGAGAAACGCAAATTCGGTCTGACCGAATCGCACGCGATCGCCGTGGGCAAGCACCGTCTCGTGAATGCGTTTGTCGTTGACGAAGGTGCCGTTGGTGGAAAGCGTATTCATCAGCACATAGTGGCCGTGCTGATTGATGATCCACGCATGCGTCGCTGAAACGCTGGGGTCGTCGATGACGATGTCGTTGTCGTCGCGGCGGCCGATGGTGCGGCGCCCTTGGCGCAACAAATAACGGCGGCCTTTGAACTCGCCGCGCACGCCTTCGAGTACGGGCTCATGGGTGGACGCGCGACCGTTCGAAACGGGCGTGTCGTCCAGCGCGAGTTGTTGGATCTGTGCAACGGACAGCAATTGCGTGCCTTGCGGGCCCGCACGGCGTTTGCCGCGACCTTCCGGCTGCGGCTGGCCAGTGTTCATAGACATCTTCAAACCCCCTGTTACGAGCGAAACTATAGCGAAATTGCGAACAATTGGAATATCGCGTCGAGGGTTGGTCATCGCGCTCGCCTCGTATTTACAGCGATCGATACGCAGTCCGGTGTGAATATCCACCGTTAATGCGCATATCGAGGGGCTAATGGCGGATTTAGTTTAGTAATTGCCGGGTTGGCGTTAAGGAGTCGTGTAAAGCGATGCAGTGGCGTGTGGGCGGGAAAAGCGATAACGTCAAGGTCTCCATCCGCCAGCGATGGCCGTTTTTCGGGCAGTGAGAAACGTCTATGCATACTCGCATCAAACCCACGGCGACGGTTTATCCATGCCGATACCGCGCGCAGTCTGTCGACGTAAAGGGCGACGCCTCATGCGTGTGGGTCACCTGGGAAGTTATCGAGCGCGAACACTTTCGTCCCGATGGTTCGCTAGTCGCCGACTTCTCGCAGCCGCGCGAAGTCGATCCGGCGCAAGTGAAAAATCATCGCTATATCCCCGAACCGTAAGCTTGTCGCCTTCGTTCTCATTTGAGAACGGAATGGCACATCACCCGACTATCGGCGCGTGCGAAGGATGCATGCATACAGATCGATGCGGGCCGTCAGTTTGTCTCGCTCGCGTCCGTGGCGCCTCTAAAATGAAAGTGGCGCGCATGGGACATCGTTTGCCCGACGCCTGTTGCCGGGAGCCTCGATCCATCGAACAGTGATAGGCCCATTGGTTGCATTGGCGCTCCCATAAAACCTAAAACCGGAAATGCGGCACTAAGGCACTGAGGGTTTCTGTTTCGAAATCAAACGCGACCCTGTAAGCGAACGTTCGGCTCGTCCCCCCGGGCCGCATGACACATCCTATTAAAGAGAGGAAAGCAGGAATGAATAAGCAATTGATCGGGCTGGTTTCCGCAGGCGTCGTAACGGCGGCGCTGTCCTTCGCCACGCCGACCCTGGCTGCGGCGTTGGGCCCCGGCACGGCGGCGCCGGATTTCACCGCCCAAGCTAGCCTAGCCGGCAAGGCCTTCACCTTTTCCTTGAAGGATGCGCTCAAGAAGGGACCGGTCGTGGTCTATTTCTATCCGTCCGCTTATACCGGCGGGTGCGATATCGAGGCGCATACATTCGCCTCCAACAAGGAGAAATTCGATACCGCGGGCGCAACCATCATTGGCGTATCGGAAGACAGCATTCAACGGTTGAATACTTTCTCAGCCGATCCGAAATATTGCGCTGGAAAATTCCCAGTGGCCTCCGACGCGACTGGTAAAATTGCTACGTCGTATTCACTTAAAACGGAAGCGGCGCAGGCCGGCGTAACCGACGTGCGCGGCGTCGCGATCGATCATGGGTTTATCGAGCGCACCACCTTTGTGATCGACCGCGACGGGAAAATCGTGGCGACGCTTTCTTCGGAGGCCGATCATATTCATCCCGAAGATCACGTGAAAAAATCGCTGGCTATTGTGCAGAACCTCAAGGCCGGCAAAGCGCCTTAATTGCATCGCCAAAATCGGGACGGGCGGCGTGCATAGCGCCGCCCGTTTTGCTTTCCGGAATCATTAGCACAACGGGATCGTCGACAAGGCTATACAGTCGTGCGCAGGAGAGGGCAGGCGTTCGAAGTGAATGCGCTTCTTTCTTAAAGAAGCTTGATGCCGAACGGCCGCACGGCTATCGCGAATAACCCGAATGACGTCACAGTAATCAATGCGCTCAAGCCAAGCGCCGGCCAGAAGCCGAATCGCTCAAGCAGTCGTGGAAATGCCAGAAACATGGGCAGCGTCGGAACCACGTACCAAAACGTATACCAGGCATGATTGGAGATTTTCGACGTCGGTTGTTTTTCGATATGCAGCCAGGTCAACGCAAGCAATGTCACTAATGGCAGCGATGCCAAAAGTGCGCCCAATCGATCGCTGCGTTTGGCCAGCTCCGATACCGCCACCACAATCGCGGCGGTAATGAGGTACTTGGTAATAATCCAAGGCATGGCGCATCCCCGGTTCGATTTGCCGCACTTTACCGCACGCTGACGCGCATAGATATTTACAGTGCAATTTATTGACGGTCTGGCAACGCCAAGCGCGTAAAGCTGTCTTCGATCCTTGGCAAAAGGCAGCGCGAGCCAAGGGCGCATGTGGACGCTCGTTGGCGGCAAAGAAAGCCGCTAAAACAAGCATGAGAAGACGTTAATCAAGATCAGACGATAGTTCGAACACGATGCGTTAACCGTGCGAGTGTCAAGTATTGGGTCGTATCAACGATCAATGCGGGAGAAAATCATGCTGTATTGGGCTTTAGTATTTCTTGTCATCGCCGTCATCGCGGCCGTGCTCGGTTTTGGCGGTATCGCCGCGGGCGCGGCAAGTATTGCGAAGATCATCTTTATCGTCTTCATCATTCTTTTCGTGCTTTCGTTGATCTTCGGCAATATTCGCCGGGGACCGAGGCCCTGATGCGCGACAGCGCGGTGCGAAAAAAGTCTCTAACGTTCGGTGCGCGGCGCGGAGATTTCCGATTTCTCGTCTTCGGATTCGACCGCCGGATAGGTCAAGGTTTCGCCGTCAGTGCGATGGGCGGCTACCGTAAGTTTGGCCGGCTCGATGCTTCCTGGGCTCATCAGGTGAAACACCTGTTGGCCCTCGGCCAACAGGTAGTCGGCGATGATGCGCCGATGGCAACGCCACCAAAGCGTTTCGGCGCACATCACCGCGCAACGCCGCCGCCGACCGAGTTCGCGCAAGTGCGCCAAGCCAGCGTGAAAGTCGTCGCTCATCGCGTAATCGGCGTAATTGTGGAAGCTTTGATTTTCCCAAAAGGCGTTGACGTCTTGGGGTACGCTGCGACTTTTGGGTCGCAGGCCGCCGAGTGCCGCGACGTGTTCGTAGCCGATGTGAAAGGTCGTCAGCGAATGGGGCAGGGAATCGGCGTTGTACTGCGGATTGGTGCGTGAGCGCGGCACGGTTCGCACGTCGACCACCATGCTTATGTCTTCGGCTTGAAGCATGCTCACGAATTCGGCGAGAGGGCGTGTCGCATGTCCAATCGTGTAGAACGGGATGCCGGTCATGCTGGGTTCTATCGGTTCTGAACCCTCTTATTGTGAACGCTCGCCGGTGAAGGTCTTGCAGTGCAAGGAATGTTGGCATCGAAAGGTTGGGGTGGTTTCCCAGAAGGGGACAAGGCGAGGAATCAAGCGCTTATTGCGGCATGGATCTAAGTGAAAAACATATATATTTCAACGAAATATATGATTTATTTAGAGTGATTGTTATTCGGGGGCGTGGGGACAAAGCGCTCCGACCGAAGGGTGGCGCCGCAGAGCGAAGCCAGTGCTTCAAGGCCTAGCGAAAACCGCCGATATCCATGCATATGAATCGCGTTATCTCCACGTCTGTTCCATCCACTTTTCTGGGCGCCTTGGTCGCTACCCTCGGCCATGCGCGCACGTTGGAAGCGTTGGTTCGCCCGCTGCTTGAGCTGCTGCAGTCGGCCACCGGCATGGAATCGACCTATGTGACCAAACTGGATGAATCGGCAGTTGTTCTCCAAGTGCTCTTTGCACGCAACAGCAATCGTCTGACCGTGCCGGAAGGCTTGTCCGCGCCGTGGGAAGAGACGCTTTGTAAACGGGCTTTGGATGACGACCGGTTCTATACCGATGATGTCGCCGGATATTGGAGCGATTGCGCCGTGGCGCGCACGCTGGGCATGGTCACTTTTTTGACTGCCCCGATTCGCGGAAAAAACGGCGAACTTTTCGGTACCCTCTGTGCGGCAAGCGACGAGCGCAAACCGCTGTCCGATATGGCGAACCATGTGCTGACGCTTTTCGCGCAATTGATCGCTGCGCAGATCGAGCGCGATAAATTGATGGCGGCACTGCACGAAGCCAATCATTCGTTGGCGGCAACGGCGTTGACGGACGCGGTGACGCAACTGCCGAATCGTCGCGCCCTGCTCGATGAAATGCAGCGCCGTCTGGCGTCACATCGGGACGAGCAGGCATTGATCGTGGCCTTTATCGACTTGGACGATTTCAAGCCGATCAACGATCGTTTCGGCCACGATATCGGCGATCAATTGCTGCAAACGGTAGCGAAGCGATTTCGACGCATGTTGCGCGATGGCGATATGGCCGCGCGTGTCGGCGGCGACGAATTCGTGGTGCTGGCCGTGGAGCAGCGAGAGCGCGCCGCTGAGGCCGCCTCGGCATTGTCGCGACGGTTGGAGGGCGCAACGCGGGGGCGCTTCAAGCTGGATTCGGTGCTGATCGATTACGACGGTGCGAGTGTTGGCGCGGTCGTAGCGGAACTGCATTGTTCCAATCCTCAAGAACTTCTGAATCGCGCGGACGAGGCGATGCATGCCATCAAGCGCTCGCGTAAACATCACGCCGCCTTGCCGGCTTCATCCATCGCCATCGCTCGCTACGCCTGGCCTGTTATCGAGTAATGCCAACCGTCGGCACATCTCTTCGATCTTTCGCTCGACACTTGTGCAATTGTCATACAATATGATGGGATGACGTCGATATATTTCTGGAGGCTGGACGGATGCGTCAGCGGTTTCGACTCACGATTCGTGTATGGCTCGGTCTGGCCCTTTTTTCGACGCTGTGCGGCAACGCGGTAGCCGAGCAGCAATGGACCGCGGTTTGGAGCGCGGCGCCGCTGCGCAACCCGATTCAACCGAACGTCGAATTGCCGCAACCGCCAACCAATCAATCCATACACGCACAAACTGTGCGCGAATTTGTGCGTCTCGGCGCGGACGGAAGCTCGCTGCGCATTCATCTGGACAATCGCTACGGTGCAAATCCGGTGACGCTGCGGCACGTTACGCTTGCGCGTGGTGCGGGCGAGGATGGCGATGCTATCGATCCTTCTTCCACGGTACCGGTAACGTTCCACGGAATGAATCACGTGGTGCTGCCGGTGGGCGGTGTCGTCGAGAGCGATCCGGTCGCTTTTACGGGACATGCAGGCGAACGTATCGCTCTGAGCTTGTTCGTTCCTGATAGCGTGCAAGCGGCTTCGTGGCACGTCGATGCGCGCTATCGACAATTTCTTTCGGCCTCGGGCGATCACACCAAGGATGCAGTCTTTCAAGGTGCGGAACCGGTTGCCGGCTACGACTGGCTGACGCGCGTCGATGCGTTCGCCAAACCGAGCACGCACGCCATTGTTGCGTTAGGCGATTCGATTACGAATGGTTTTCGCGCCAGCGCGGGGCATGGCTATCCGGAGTTGCTCGCCGCGCGCCTTCGTGCGGCCGGCTGTGTCGATCCGGTTCTCAATGCCGGCATCGACGGTAATCAGGTGGCGGCGGGTTTGGGGAATTTTGGTCAGGGCGATCGCATGATCGATCGCTTGCCGTACGACGTGTTGAATGTCCCTGGTGCACGCTATTTGCTGGTGCTTGGCGGTATCAACGATGTCGGCGAACCAACTATCGCGGCGCGTAATGCCGGCAAACCGCTGCCGGACGCGGATGCGCTCGCACAGCCCGTTATCGCTGCGCTTGGACACATCGTGGAGCAGGCGAAGGCGCACGGGTTACACGTGTACGGTGCGACATTGCCGCCGTTCGGGGGAACTCAAGGCGCGTACTCGCAACAAAGCGAGCAGGCACGCCAGGCCATCAATGAATGGATACGACGTCAAGCGCCCTATGACGCGGTGATCGATTTCGATGCGGTGTTGCGTGACCCCTCGCATCCGGAACAAATGCTGCTGGCTTTCGATAGCGGGGATCACATTCATCCCAACGACGCCGGCTATCGGGCCATGGCCGAGGCGATTCCGCTGGCGCTGTTTCAGTGTTCGGCGAAAGCGGCACTCGGCGAAGCGCCGCTGTTGCCGTCGGGCCCGGATCCGTGGGTGACGCAACGCGATGGTGTTTATTACTACACCAGCACCGAAGGCAATCGCATTTCATTGCGTAAAACCACAGATATGACGCGGCTCGCCGATGCGCAGCCCGTTGTGGCGTGGCGCGCACCGGAGAGAGGTCCGAATTCCACGTCGATCTGGGCTCCTGAACTGCATTATTTGAGTAACAAGTGGTATCTCTATTATTCCGCCGCCGACAAAGCGCACGACGATGACGCGCATCGTCATGTATTTGTGTTGGAGAACGGTTCGCCCGATCCGACGCAAGGCCAGTGGCTGGACAAAGGCATGCTCAAAACGCATCTCACCGGCATCGACGGCACGGTGTTCGATCATGCGGGCAAGTTTTATTTCGTCTATTCCGCATATGTCGGCGATCACAGCGACTTGATCATCGCGCCGATGACCAATCCTTGGACGTTGGGCGAACCGCAAGTGGATATTGCGCATCCCACGTTCAGTTGGGAAATGCAGGGCGGTCGCAAAATCATGGAAGCGCCCGAATTTCTCGAAGGGCCGCGTGGTACGTTGTTCCTCACGTATTCGGCCAGTGCATGTTGGTCGGACGGCTATTCGCTGGGTCTTCTGCAAGCGAATCCCGACGCCGACCTGCTCGATCCCTCGGCATGGCGCAAATCGCCGACACCGGTGCTCACCAGTTCGACCAAGCTTGGTTTCTATGCGCCAGGACACAACGGTTTCTTCAAAACCCCCGATGGAAAGGATTGGATTCTTTTCCATGCCAATGGCGGCCCAGGCTGGAAATGCACGTCGCGACGCGCGCCGTACATCAAGCCGTTTCGCTGGGATGCGCAAGGGCGGCCCGATTTCATGACCGGCGCGTAGCTTGTGCTTGCACAAGCATTTAGATCGTGACAAATTGGCGCTTGTTGCGCCAATGCCGTCGCCGCAGCGGAGGGCTGCCGTGGATATTTTGATCTGGATTCACCACCAGCTCGCCGACTTTTTCGGCTTGGGGCCCGTGTTCGACATGTTCGCGTCGGGCAACTATCAAAAGCTGCTCACGGTGGACGGTTTCGGCAGCACGATCGCCCCAATCGTTCCACTGTTGCTGGTGGTCGAACTCCTGCGCGGCATCTTGCTTCGCAAAGTTAAACGCGAGGACTATCAGGTTCCGCTTTTGACGATGGTGTTGAATCGCATTATCGGCACCTTTCTCACCATCGCCATGGTTGGCTTCTGCATCGGGTTGTTCAACCGCCTTGCGCCGTTCCAGGCCGGGCTTACATGGTACGGACTGCTCTACGGCTATGTGGTGTGGGAGCTGGCTCATTTTGTCTATCACTTTCTGGCGCACAAGGTGCGCTTGCTGTGGTGTTTGCACTCGACTCACCATGCGCCTGTCGCGATGAACCTATCGGTGAATTTCGCGCATATTTTTCTGGAAGGTCCCTATGCCGATTTTGTTCGCACCAGCATTTGCATGCTGTTGGGGGTGAGTCCGCCGCTGCTGATTCTGATCATGATCATCGACAGCTTTTGGGGCAGTCTGATCCATGTAGGAGAGAATGTGCTCAAGGAAGGGAAGCTTGGCGTGTTTTATCGCGTGGTGCTGACGCCGTCGCACCATCGCGTCCACCACGCGCGCAACGTGCTTTATATGGACACCAACTTCTGCAACTTGCTGCCGATCTGGGATCGCATTTTCGGCACGTATATGGAAGTGCATGACAATGAGCGGATCGAATACGGCATCACGCGGCCGGTAAAGCCCTACAGCGTGCTGGACGCTTACTTGGGCGAATTTTGGTTGCTGGGGCGGGACGTATGGCTCGCGCCGGGAATCGGCAACAAGTTGCTGTACCTGGTGATGCCGCCCGGATGGAGCCATGACGGCAACCATCACACCGCCAAAGTCGCCAAGCAGGCGCTACAGATGCAGCAAGCATCTGGAACGCATGCCGAGGCCAGCATCTAGTCCTCGCTAACCCGCATTGGCACTGTTGCTGGCAAGCGAATTGGGCGAAACGTTGCGATAGCAGCGCGCGACAAGCGCTATTGGCAGCGCAACGGCAAGCATGATCAGCGCGTAGGCGACAAAGCCGCGTTCGTCGTGACGTGGCGAGCGATCTACGACGTTATACAGATTGAAGGCGAAATTGCTCGCCGTATGAAAGAGCAGGGCAATCAGAATGCTTTGGCGATTGCTTGCATAACCCCAGACAATCACGATGCGCAGCCCGATGGTAAAGACGATAAACGCCCAGAACGGCATAAACGACTGCGTCAGGCCGGGCGTGAAAAACAGCGGGATGTGCCAGCAACCCCAGATCACGCCCAACACTACGGCGGAGCGAAGCAAACTGCTGCGTTGCTGCAAGCGATCGATCGCGTAGGCCCAGCCGAATTCTTCGTTGACGGAACCGCCGAACAGGAACAGTTCCACATACAGTAGCGGAGCATGGCTTGGCTTTACCTGGAAGGCGAACGGCGGACCGCCGTGACTCGCCAGCCACCACATCGCAAGACCACCCACGACCGGCACAAGCAACATGGCGGCGAGAAAATAGACGGGCCCCATGCGATAGCGCAGGCTTCGTCCGGCGAATTCGCGCACTTCCGGCCAGCGCCCATCGCGAAAAGTCGCGACGAACGAAGCGATAAAAGGCCCAAAGGAGCCGGCGAACAGACACACCAATTGCGCACCTTGTCCCAGTTGCAAGACGCCGCGACTGGCCAGTATCGGAAAAAGCCAGAACACCCATGTAATAGCGAAGGCGAGCGCAAAGTAAAACCACGCCGGTGTGCGAAAAGACGTATGCATGGATGCGCCCTCTTTGCGTTGCTCGCGGACGTGCCCCTGGGCACGACGATGGCTTTCCAATGCAGCTTGTCCCTGCCAACGAAGGAAGACGACTGCCAAAAGACACTCCTGCCAAATGGCATGCCGTGACTTGGCTTCAAACGCATCGCAGATAATCACGCATAATCGTTCGTGTCGATGCAATTCATAAAATCAGCTACGGAAAAAGGGACACCCATGCGCCCCATGCATTTCATATCAGGCTTGCCACGATCCGGTTCCACATTGTTGGCGGCGCTACTGCGACAGAATCCCCGGTTTTACGCGAATATGAGCGGCCCGCTCTCAGGCATGGTCAACGCCATGTTGGGCGAGATGAGCGATCGCAACGAGTTTTCGGTATTCATTACCGATCAGCAACGGCGGCGCGTGCTGCAAAATCTGTTCGAGAGCTATTACGGTCCGGAATACACCGCCGAGGTCGTCTTCGATACCAGTCGCATATGGTGTTCGAAATTGCCGGTGTTATGCGGGCTTTTTCCGAGCGTGAAAATGATCGCCTGCGTGCGTCACGTATCGTGGGTGATCGACAGCGTGGAGCGTTTGGTCCGCAATAACGCACTGCGCCCGTCCTCCATTTTCAGTTACCAAACGGGAGGCACCGTTTATACCAGGGCCGAAGGACTCGCCAACGGCGACGGCATGGTGGGATACGCATATAACGCGTTGAAGGAAGCCTTTTACGGAGAACATGCGCAGCATTTAATGCTGCTGCAATACGAGACGTTGGTGCGAGATCCAGCCAGGGCGATGGCGGCCGTTTACGACTTCATCGGCGAGCCGGCTTTCAAGCACGATTTCGACAGCGTGCAATTCGACGCCGACGAGTTCGACGCGCGCGCCGGTACGCCGGGATTGCACGCAATCGGCAAAAAAATCGTGGCGCAGGAACGCACGACCGTGCTGCCGCCGGATGTCTTTCGGCGATTCGAAAACGACGCGTTCTGGTTGAATGCGCAGGCGAATCCGCAGTCGGTGCGAGTGGTGTAATCGTTCTCAGCGCACGGGCAAGCGGTTGATGGCGTTGCGATGCGTGCTACCCGACGAAAAATGGTTGATGGCGTCTCCGAACTGGATCACGATAGTTGGAGGGGCGCAGACGCATAGCTCGAGCGACGCACATACGCTGACGAACGTTGGCGCGCGAGAGCGTTTCGCTTCAGGGGTTTTATCGGCGGCATCGAATGGCCGCGAATTTCAGTCGCGATCGCTTCTTGCCCGAAGCGATTCGGCGCGCTGCAGGGGAAAATCGAATGAACCGCATTTATCGACTCGTTTGGAATCGGTCGCTGGCTGTCGTGCAGGTGACTTCCGAGCTTTCGCACGCGCCAAGTTCGCCCTCCGGGAAATCCGCCACGCGCGCGCTGCGACGTCATCCGCTTGCGCTGGCGATCGCCACCTTGGCATTCGCCTTTGTGAGCCTGCCTGTGTGGAGTCAAACCTGCACGCCCGCCAATCCATCCGGTTGCGGCGCGGCGGGTGGTGTTGGCGGTCGTCCCGGTCGCAGTCCTGATGGCGGCGCGGGCAACGGCGTCGGCGGCGATGCGATCGTATGGAACCCAAACACCAGCGAAAGTGCCGGCAATACCGCTACCAACGGCGTCGGCGGCAGTGGCGCAAACGGCGTCTTCCATGTGGGTGCGACAAATATCACGGCAAACGGTGGGGCCGGCGGTGGGGTGGGCGCGACAGGTTCGACGGGTGTCGGGGCATCGGTAACCGGCGGCACCGGAGGGGCGGGCCAAGCGGAGTCCGGGTCGAGCATCGTGGGTGGCGGTGGCGGTGGCGGCGGCGCCGGCGTTTACATCAATGATGCCAACTCGGCGCCGATTGTTGGAAGCACGACCACCATCGCTGGCGGTACGGGTGGCAGGGGCGGCGACGCGACAGCCACGGTGTCGAATGGCAACGCGACGAATGGCGATCCTGGTGGTGGCGGCGGCGGCGGCGCGGGCGTGATCATTGCTGCAGGTGCCGGCGGCGTCTCCCTGATCAATAACGGCAGAATGCTGGGTGGCGCGGGCGGCAATGGCGGCAATGGCGGTTATGCCGGTAGCGGCGGCGGCGGTGGCGATGGTCTGCTGGTGCTCGGCGCCGGTACCGCTGTTACCAATAACACCACCGGTTCGATTATCGGCGGACTTGGTGGTAATCCAGGCATTTATCAGGACGGTGGAAATCTACCTGGTGGCTACGGCGGTGGCGGTGCTGGCGTCAATCTTGTTGGTGCAGGTTCGTCGCTTGAAAACGCGGGCACGATTCTCGGCGGCAACGCCAACACGGTTTCTCCGATTCCCAGTGCGCAAGATGGCCAGCCAGGTGTCGGTGTGCGGGGGTGGGGCGGCGTTACCGTTATCACCGACGGCACCATTGACGGCGGCAACAATGGCGACGTGCAGGCGGACTCGGTGCTGTTTTCCGGCGGCGGCAACCAGATCGTTTTGCTATCGGGCGCCTCCTTCGTCGGCAACATTCAGAGCATCAGCGGTTCGACGAATGGCGGCGACATTTTTACGCTCGCCGGTGACGTCAATGGATCGCTCAATGCCGGACTGATCGTTGGGTTTCTCAGCAATACTAAAACAGGCAACAGCAACTGGACGCTGACTGGCGTCGGTAATGCCGGCATCAATTGGACGATCCAGCAAGGCGAGCTGACGGGCACCAGCAGTGCGTTCGACGGCAGCCTGACATTTGTAAGCAATGGTATCGGCACGCCAGCGGTGGATTTCAATCAGACGTCCATTGGCAGCTACAGCAGCACGATCAGCGGTGCGGGCCACCTCATCAAAGACGGTACCGGTTCGCTGACGCTTTCCGGCGACCTGTCCACATTCAGCGGCGCGTTCACGATCAACCAGGGCTCGGTATTGGTGACCGGCACCGGCACTATGCAAGGCGCCGACGTTTCCGATGGCGGTACGTTTGATATCAGCGGCACCAGCGGCGCTACGGGAACCATTGCCGGCCTTTCCGGCAGCGGTAACGTGACGCTCGGCGCGCATACGCTGGTGATCGACAGCGCCGCCAACGACAATTTCAGCGGCGCGATCAGCGGCAATGGCGGCGTTACGCTTAACGGCGGCACGCAGGCATTTTCCGGCAATAACGCTTATCTTGGCGGCACGACCATCAACGGCGGAACACTGCTGGTGTCGGCCGACGCCAACCTCGGCAACGCTAGCGGTGCGGTGACACTCGATGGCGGCGTGTTGGAAACGACCGCCGTTTTTACCACGGCGCGCAGCTTTTCCCTGGCCAACAGCACCGGCGGGACGATACAGGACGATGCCAATTTCACCATCACTGGCAACGTGACCGGTACTGGCCGACTTACCAAAACAGGCACGGGCACGCTGATACTCGCGGGCGCCAACTCCTACACCGGCGGCACCACCATCAGCGCGGGCACACTGCAAGGCGACACGACAAGCCTGCAAGGCAACATTCTCGACAACGCCGCCTTGGTATTCAATCAAGCCACCAACGGAGCTTACGGTGGCGTGATCTCCGGCAGCGGTTCGGTGATCAAGAACGGCACGGGTACGGTCACGCTCAGCGGCGTCGATACGTATAACGGCGGTACGACCATCAACGCTGGCACGTTGCAGGGCAATACCACCAGCTTGCAGGGCAACATCCTCGACAACGCCGCATTGGTATTCAATCAAACCAGCACCGGTCTTTATTCAGGCGTGATCTCGGGCAGCGGTACGCTGACGTCGGCCGGTACGGGGACGCTGATACTCGATGGCGCCAATACTTATAGCGGTCTGACTTCCGTCGCGTCCGGCTCCACGTTGTTGATCGGCGACAGCACGCACACCACGGCGACCGTAGGCGGCGACGTGAGCGTCAACGGCGGCATGCTCGGCGGTTACGGCACGGTCCAGGGTAGTGTCGTGTTGTCCAACGGCGCCGCGCTTGCGGCAGGGAGCGCGGGCGCCATCGGCACGTTGACGATCAACGGCGATCTTACGGTCGGCAACGGCTCGCAACTCGATTTCGATTTCGGTGCGCCGGGTCCTAACTTCAGCACCCCAGGACAAAGCGATCACGTGGTGGTGGACGGCAATTTGTCGATCGGCAGTTCCACGCTCAACGTCAACAACGTCGGCAGCATGGGGCCGGGGTTGTATAACCTTTTCACTTGGGGCGGCACGTTGAGCATCACCGGTGGCGGTTTTGCGCCGCCCAGCGGCATGTCGTTGCAGATTCTCACTGTCAACAAACAGATCAATCTGGTCGACACGCAAAACCTCACGCTGGACGAATGGGATGCGAACGGATTAGCTGGCCCCGGTGTCATGGGCGGCGGTAGCGGTACGTGGTCGGTGACGTCCAACACCTGGTCCGACACCACCGGTCAATTCGTCGGGCCGATGTCGCCGCAACCCGGTTTTGCGATCTTCGGCGGCGCATCGGGCACGGTGACGGTTGACGATAGCAGTGGCAGCGTCGGCGCCACGGGCATGCAGTTTGTCAGCGATGGTTATCACCTTACCGGTGGCGCCATCGATCTTGTCGGGCAGGGCGGCGTTGCGCCGGTGCTTCGCGTTAGCAGTGGCGACACTGCCATCATCGACAATGAACTGGACGGTACCTCCGGCTTCAACAAAACGGATGGCGGCACGCTCGTGCTCACCGGGACCAACCTGTACACCGGTACGACCACGCTAAGCGGCGGCTATTTGTCGGTGTCTTCGGACGCAAATTTGGGTGCGAGCGGCAATCCGCTGGATTTCGAAGGCGGCACGCTCGAAATCACCGGCACCAGTTTCAGCCAGACGGCGCGCAACATTACGTGGGGTGCTCCGGGCGGCGGTTTCGATATCGACGATGCCGCCAATACGTTTACGGTGTCGCAGGCGCTTGGCGGTGCGGGCGGGTTGCTAAAGAGCGGCGCGGGCACGCTCGTGCTTGTCGGCAACAATACTTACACCGGCGACACCATCATCAGCGGCGGCACGCTGCAACTTGGCAATGGCGGCACGGCAGGCGCGATCACGGGCAATGTCGTGCTTGGCGGCGGCAATTCGACGTTGATCTTCGATCACTCAGGCACCGACTTCTTCTATGGAAACATTTCGGGCAGCGGCTCGCTGATCGATAAGGACCACACGCTCGCATTAGCCGGTAACAACACGTTTACGGGCACGACCTATGTCGTTGGTGCGCCGGGTTCTGTATTAGAAATAGGAATGGGTGGCCCAGGCGGCAGCCTCGCAAGCTCCGTATACATTGGCGCGGGCAATAAACTTGCCATCTCGCCAGGCCAACACTTCGGCGCTGTAATGCCAGGAGTTATCAGCGGACCGGGTGCGTTCGACCAGGTGTCCGGCACGACGATCCTTACCAATGACAACACCTACACGGGTGGTACGACCATCGATGGCGGCACACTGCAGCTAGGCGAAAACGGCACGACCGGTTCTATTGCCGGAAACGTTGCGATCAATAGCGCAGGTACCTTGAGCTTTTCGCATTCCGGCAGCGAAACCTTTTCCGGTTCACTCTCGGGCAACGGTAACTTGAATGATTTCGATTCAGGCACGCTTACATTGACGGGCAATAATTCGTTCAATGGAACGACGACCGTCATCTCCGGTACGTTGCAATTAGGAGACGGCGGCACAACAGGAAATATCGCAGGCCCGATTCAACTCCGGTCGGGCACCGCGTTGGTGATCGACCAATCCGGCATCACCAACCAGAACAGCATCATCAGCGGCAACGGCAGCCTGACAAAATTGGGGTTGGGCACGTTGATTATGGATGCTGTCAATACCTATACCGGCGGCACCACGATCAGCGCCGGTACACTGGAAGTGGGCGACAGCAATACACCCAATGCATCGATCGAAGGCGCCGTCGACGTGCAAAACGGCGGCACCTTGCGCGGTCATGGCACAGTCGCAGGCAACGTCACCAATGACGGCATCGTATGGCCGGGCGGCTCGATGGGCACGTTGACCATTCAAGGCAACTACACGCAAAACGCCGATGGCACGTTGCAGCTCGATGTGACGCCGACGCAATCCTCGATGCTTAAAGTCACCGGCAACGCGAGCCTCAACGGCACGCTCGATCTTATTTTCGCACCGGGTACTTACAACAATAGCAAGATCGACCTTGTGCAAGCCGGTTCGGTGATGGGCACGTTCAAGACCGTCAACGGCACCGTGCCTGGGTCGCTCAATTCGCAGGTCAGCTATGACGCTAGCAGCGTCGCGCTGGTGCTGGCGCAGCAATCGGTCACGCCGCTCGGCGGCAGTCTCTTCGGCAATCAGATGCGCAGTGTCGACGTCGAAAATCAGCAGGACATGAACGCCGTTCTCGATGTTGCAATGATACCGCGCGGCACCCAATGCGACGGCGATCGCGCGCCGTCGATGCAGAACGTGACGGCGGCGTGCGGTAGCGGCGCATGGGCGCAATACTCCGGTTCAAACATTGTGTTGGACGGTTCCAACGGATCGAACGGCACTGCCTTCGGTTTCGTTGGAGGCGCCGACTATGAAGTGGGCGATGTCGTTCACGTTGGCCTTGAAGCGGGTGTCGACGAGTTGAACGGTAACAACCGCCAAGGTGGCAACAGTCGCGTCGACAGTGCGCACGGTGGTTTCTACGCCTATGCCGATGCCGGCCCGGCCGTGCTGTCGGCCCTCGTCGACACGACGCACAGCGATTACCACTTCAATCGCGCCACCGGCATTGGCATGGCGACGTCGACGCCGGGCGGCAACCTGTTGTCGGCGGCCATGCAGGCAGCGTGGCCGTTGCAAGTATCGCAATGGCAACTGACGCCCGAAGTCGGCGCGCTGTATCAAAAGCAGACGTTGAGCGGCTTTGCGGAAACGATCAACAGCACCAACCAAAATGCCGCGAGTTTTCCAGTCGATGGCATGCGCACGCGTTACACGGCCTTGCAGCCGTACGCCATCATGGCCATCGAGCGACACTTCGTGGCGCAAGGCGTGACGTATGTGCCCGAAGTGAGCCTGGGTTACCGCTACGACACGCACAGCATTGCAACGCCGACCGTACAAGTCAGCGCGCAAGATGGCACGGTGTTCGATTTGCCGGGCGCCACGCAGGGGCGGGGCATGGGCACCGCCAACGCACGTATCACGGCGGAGGCCGGCGCGTCATGGAGTTTGTATGTGGACTACCAGGGGTTTTTCGGTAGCCATCTGCAGGACAATGCTTTGAGCTTCGGATTCACCAAGCACTTTTAAAGTGCTTGGTGAAATCTTGGAAGCTCAAAGAAACTTGGCGAACGTATCGATGGGACGCACGTTCAAGGCGTCCATATCCCAGGCTAGCAAACGCGCAATGGCAAGCGTGTCTTGATTGATTTGCCGACGGTGCGCCGAGAACGAGCGCAGCATCCGGTCCTGCCATCGCGATTGCGCCTGGAGTTCGAACACAATCACCGTTGCCGCCAGACGCGTGAGATCGGACGTCATGCCGAGGTTGATTGCCGCACGCGCTACCGCCATTAGGCGATCGCGCGAAACCAGTTGGCTTACGCGTTTTTGGATGGAGAAACACGCCGAGCCGCGAAGATCGCCCGGTTCAAGCAACGCGTGGTAAAGCAACGCCTCCAAAACGCGCTCCACGCGACGCGCCAGGCGTTGCTCAAGCGGTTCTTGCTCCACCGCATTCACGCCGAAGGTTTTCACTTGGGCGGGCTGCGCTTGAAACGAAGGATCACTCAATGCTTGGGGGCGATTCCTGGCCGGTCTGAAGGGCACCACGTTGCTCGGGCTGCCGTCCTCCGTTTTGGCCAGGAGTTTGGTGGTCGTCATAGCGTTTTCCAGTCAGTCGGACGTGTTCTCTTACGTCCCTGGAAAGGCTATCGGCCATCGGTGGGGTCACTTGAATTTGGCTTTAAATCGGCCGACCTAGCCGGGTTTGCCGTCCGCGCGCGGCATCAGATAAATCCACAACGAACGCAGCACCCAAGGCAGAAATGCCACCAGCCAGCCGCATGCGGCAATCAGCAGCCAGGTAAGCTGATGGGCGCCGAACTCCGCGCGCACGCGCAAGACGACGACGATTTGCAACAACACGAAGCACAGCCAGGGTATAGCCGTCATTTGCAAAGGTCGCCCGGAGTGACCATGTGTTACACGCGTCACCATCGCCACTAACATCGATCCGAAATAGCCGATGGTCATGATGTGCAGCGGTGCATAACCGAGGATGGCTGTATGGCCGAACATCAACCATGCGCTTTGCACCGCATAAAGCACAAACGCAATGGGCAGCCATGCGAAAGAGAGATGCAACACGGCCAGCAAGCCCGGATGCGTGCTTTTCCACGGTTGCCATGCGCACGCATGCCAAGCGAAGACAAACGCCAACGGCGCGTCCGCAAGCCAACGCCACGCCTGGTGGCCGCGCAGCTCCAAAAACGTATGCGCCAAAAGCAACGCCCACACAAGCGGTATGCTCCATGCAGGGCGCCGCACGACGTAATTCGCCGCGACATTGCCACTGAAAAACGGAATCATGCGATGGCATACGGTGAAGTAGATGGGCAACAACAGGCCGAAAGTGCCCAGGTCGATTGCAATCGGCATAAGCACCGGCGAAGCGCCGAATAAATACGCCAGAAACATCAGCAGGCCTGCGGTACCTACAGTTAGTGCAACCATGCACGACCATGCATGGATAGGGCGTTGTTCGGCCGCGCGCAGCACGTTACCGAGGATCAAGAGAGTGGCAACATAGCCTGCCGCCATCACTTCGATACCGAGGCTCAACGCCCAAGGCCATCCAAGCAGTCCCGCATTCGCAATCAGATAGCCGCCGAATACCGCGCCGGCCACGGGGATGTAGTGCGCGCGCGACAGCGCCGGTCGATTCAACCAACGCGGAAACACCGTCAATAAAAAACCGAATATGAAAAGCGGAAGCATGCCGTATTGCGTCAATATGGCGTGCGCCGATACCGGTGAAATGGGTGGCGTGGGCCATCCGATCCAACCGAAACGCCAAGCGGCGAGCTGCAGCGCCCACCAGCTCATACTGGTCAATACGGCGAGCGCGCCGGCGAAGAACATCAGACGATGCGGTGCGGCGAACAAAGTTGGGAATGGCTCCGTCGACAAATCGACGGCGCGCGGCTGCGGGTCACGCATCATGGGAAATACCTGAAAACAAGGATTAAGCGGCCGTCACTTCGACAGCAGGCTGCGACCGATCGTGCGCAATTGCGCTGGGTTGCGCAGCACCAAGGTGCGACCATCGACATCGATTAACCCTTGCGTGCGAAAACGACTGAGTACGCGACTAACGGTCTCCGGAGCAAGCCGTAGATAATTGGCGATATCGCCGCGCGACATGCTCAATAGGAAATGCGTGCCGGAAAAACCGCGTGCGGCATAACGCTCGCCGAGGTCGACCATAAACGCCGCCATTCTTTCATCCGCACTGTGATCGCCCGCAAGCAGCGTGGCGTTACCAAGTTCCTTGCTGATCAGTCGAAACAAATGATGCTGGATGGCTGGAATGCGCGAGGCGAGCGCACTCATGGCTGGAAACGAAAAACGACAAAACTGCGCGTCCTCTAATGCGACGGCGTCGCACGGGAAATGGTCCGGGTAAATCGCATTGAGACCGATGACTTCGCCGGGTAAATAGAACCCGAGCACATGTTCGCGACCTTCCTCGTCGGTCAGACAGGTTTTTACGGTGCCGGCGCGTACCGCGAAAATCGCTCGGAACGGATCGCCGTTTCGAAAAATAGTTTCGCCTTCGTGATAGGGGCCGAAGTGCTCCACAAGACAATGCAACTGGGCAAGCTCTGGTTTGCCGTAACCTACCGCGAGGCATGCGCCGCTAAAAGCGCAGGTGTTGCAAAAATGCTCGGCATCGCCATCGTCGGCGATCGGATTGTACGTGTCGGGTGACCTGCCGGCTTTGTGTTCCGAACGCATGGGTTTGAATAAACCTGGGTCAGCGACGACTTTCATATGGTACGTGAATTGTTGGCGAAGTGTGGCTGACAACCGCATTAGGTCCCATGCGCATGGTGGTGGTGTTCAACAGATATCGGCGTCGCGGACGCGAGAATCGGTCGGAACAGATATACACGTAGCGAGATGATTCTCAGTGTGAAGGAACTGGCGGGGTGACCGCCTTGATCTAGATCAAGTGGTACGCGAGTGGTGCGGTCAAGGGCGATGCTTGCCATCACGGGCAAGAGAATGCCGCGCGCGGGTGAGCCCTACGCAAATCGGATCAGGCAGAACAATCCTGCTGCGATTTGAATAAAAGCGATCGGCGATTTCTGGATTCAAATGCGAGTCATGCTCATCGACGGATGAATCGTTTCACTTTCACGACGATGGCATAAAGGTTGCCGAACGCATTGAGTCGCATGCATTTGATTTGGATCAAGGCATGCCTCGAACGCCGATGATAAATTTGCGCCGAGGAATTTCGTTAAAAATACCGGTAAAAATCAGGGTGAATAAGGAGTCGGCGTTTTGCGCAATGTGATTTGGACGGCCGTAATCAGTCGATTCAATGCGCAGCTTTCGCCTTGCGACGGCGACCCGATCTTCGTATATTGCGGATTGGGCGATTTCACTGTTGGCGTTGGTCTCACCAATTCACCATTGGTAGAGGGTTGATCCCATGAGGAAGGTCGACTGTCGTTTCAGCGATTTTCTCGCAGCCTCCCGTCGCATCGCCGTCTTTGTCATGATCGCCGCTCTTTTTGCCGTCAGTGGCCGCCTCCAGGCGCAAGCGCAAAGCACCGTCACCGCATCCGATTCGACCGCTACGCGCGTTATGGCCTGCACCGCTTGTCACGGCGAGCAAGGGCGGGGCAGCGGCGACGATTATTTCCCGCGTCTGGCAGGAAAACCGCCCGGTTATTTGTATAACCAACTAGTCGCGTTTCGCGATGGCCAGCGCAAATATCCGCCCATGAATTATTTGCTGGCGTATTTGCCGGATACGTATTTGCGTGAAATGGCGGACTACTTTGCCGCGCAGCAAACACCTTTTCCTGCGATGCCGAAAACCAATGTGGGCGCACAAGTGCTGGCGTTAGGGAAAAAGCTGGTGCTGACCGGCGACGAGGCACGGCATATCCCCGCGTGCGTCGCCTGCCATGGTGTGTCATTGACAGGTGTTGCGCCCGATATTCCTGGCCTGCTCGGCCTGCACAGCAAGTACATCAGTGCCCAGCTCGGCGCCTCCCGTTATGGGACGCGCATTGCCAACAAACCTAACTGCATGCAGACACTGACGAGCCGGTTATCGGAGGCGGATATCACGGCGGCGTCAGCGTATCTTTCGTCGCTTCCCGCACCTGCGAATCCCGCTCCCGCCCCGGCCGGATCGTTGAAGCTGGCGCTTACCTGCGAAGGTACGGAGACGAAATGAGCAAGCTGTCGCCAATTTCGGAACGCCGCGCATTAGGTACGTTTGCGTTGCCATCGCTTCTTTGTTTCATGCTTGCGGTACAACCTGCGAAATCGCAGGACACGTCGACCGTTGCCCAAGGCGAGTACCTTGCGCGAGCGGGTGATTGCATCGCGTGCCATAGCAATCCGGGCGATAAGCCGTTTGCCGGCGGCCGAGCCATGGCGACGCCATTCGGCACGCTTTACTCGCCGAATATTTCGCCGGATGCGGCAACGGGCATAGGCGCCTGGAGCGCGGATGAGTTTTACGCGATGTTGCATACCGGGAAAACGCGATCCGGGGCGTTGCTCTATCCGGCGATGCCGTTTGCGGCCTATACCAAGGTAACGCGCGCGGATTCCGACGCCATTTTCGCGTATTTGAAAACCGTGCCGCCGGTGCATCAAGAAAATCACGAACAGGATTTGCGATTCCCTTACAACAATCGAAACCTGCTACTCGGCTGGCGCACGCTCTATTTTCAGGAGGGTGAATACAAGCCAGATTCCTCGAAATCGAGCGAATGGAACCGTGGCGCATACCTGGTGGAAGGGTTGGGACACTGTTCGATGTGTCACACCGCCATCAACGCACTGGGCGGCAGCTCGCAGGCGCAAGCGTTTCAGGGTGGCCTGATTCCGATGCAGGAATGGTATGCGCCATCGCTGACCTCCAATCGCGAAGCAGGGCTTGGCGACTGGAGCCTCAAGGATATTTCCGATCTTCTTCAAGCCGGTGTATCGACGCGAGGAGCGGTCTACGGGCCGATGGCGGAAGTCGTCTACAACAGTCTGCAGTATTTGTCGGACGCCGATATTCACGCCATGGCGGTATATCTCAAAGCGTTGCCATCCACGGGCGGCACCGCGCCGGCGACGGAAGCGCAAACGCAGGACAAGCTTCGTCTTTATCCCTTGGGTAAAAAAATCTACGCGGCGCAATGCGCGACGTGCCATGGAACGAATGGGGAAGGGCGCGGCTGGGATTTTCCACCGCTTGCCGGAAATCAGTCGATTCAGATGACCTCCTCGGTCAATCCGATTCGAATGGTGCTCAATGGGGGATATCCGCCAGGAACGATCCGCAATCCGAGGCCTTACGGCATGCCGCCGTTTGCGCAAACGTTGTCGGACGAAGAGGTTGCGGCGGTCGTGACCTACATTCGAACGGCGTGGGACAACCGCGGAACGGCTATCACAGCGCAGGATGTCAACGCATTGCGTTCGGCTCCACTCAATTAGCGAGGTGCGAGATACCGATGGTCGAGCATACGGACAAAAACGCACAGGCCGACGATGCGCGCGTCGAGGAGATTGTGCGCAGCGGGCCTCGCGGCGCGCTGATGGTCGCCGGTATCGCTGTGGCCATCGTGATAGCGCTGTGGTTTCTTTTCTACTTTTTGGTTTTTCTCCCGCGTGGCGTGATTCATTAAAAGGGAACGCTCATGGCCCAAACGTTTTCCGGAGAGTCGCACGATACCGCCGCACTGGCGGCGCGGATCGAGCGGCGATGGGCTTTTTCGGTGATCGCCATCATTGCATTGCTGGTTGCGGTCGTTATTTTTACCGGCCTGCATTGGGCGATGATGCCGCCCTCCCGCGTTGAGACGATCGATCCGTCGACCTTGCATGTGTCGGGCGAATTCGTCGAAAGCAACCTTGGGAGCGCCGTCGAACCCGACGGCTCGGTCACTGTGCGTTTGGTGGGCCAGCAATATTCGTTTACGCCGCAATGCATGGTGGTGCCGTCAAAGACGCCGATCGTCTTTCGCGCGACGAGTGCGGACGTGATTCACGGCATGCTGATTACCGGCACCAATATCAATTCGATGGTCGAGCCTGGTTACATCTCGACCTTCAAAACTGAATTTGAAACTACCGGTAATCATTTGATGCCTTGCCATGAGTATTGCGGCGTGGGTCATGAGGCGATGTGGGCGAATGTAAAGGTCGTCGATAAAGAGGCCTTTTTGAAAATGGCCAACAGCACGAGGAGACCCACTTGTGATCTTTAACAAGCGACTCGTCCTTGCTCATTTCTGGCTGGCATTTGCCGTCTTCGGCCTCGCCATTCTCCTTGGCGAGTGGCAGATGTTTATTCGCAGCCCCTTGCATGCCTGGTTGCACAACCCGGATATCTACTATCGATCCGTCACGGCGCACGGCACCGTTATGGGTTACGTCTTTCCGACGCTGGTCGCGATGGGATTCGGTTACGCCATTTGCGAGTTGGCGCTCAAGCAATCGCTGATCGGTGTGCGCTGGGCGTGGGCTGGCTTCTACATGATCATTGTGGGATCTGCTGCAGCCATAGTGCCTGTGGCCCTTGGCCTGGATTCGGTGCTCTATACGTTCTATCCGCCGATGATCGGTAACGCGTTCTACTACATCGGCGTGGTGCTGGTCGTGGTGGGATCGTGGATTTGGGTTGCGCTAATGGGCGTCAATCTCTACGCGTGGAAACGCGCCAATCCGGGTGCGCCTGTTCCACTTGCCATGTTCGCCAATGTGGCCGGCGCTTACCTTTGGGGTTGGACGGCGGTGGGCGCGGCGCTTGAGTTGCTGTTTCAAATATTGCCTGTCGCACTCGGCTTTTCGAGCACAATCAATGCGGGACTTTCGCGCGTCCTGTTTTCGTGGACGCTCCATGCCATCGTCTATTTTTGGCTGATGCCGGCTTACATTGCTTTTTATACGATCGTTCCGCGTGCGATCGGCGGCCGTCTTTACAGCGATACGATGGCTCGAATTTCGTTCGCATTGTTTCTGGTGTTTTCGATGCCTATCGGCATCCACCATTTGTTCGCCGATCCGCAGGTGGGTTCGGGTTTTAAATTTATCCACTCCGTATTTACGGCGATGGTGGCGATACCGACGCTGCTGACGGTTTTTACCATCTCCGCTTCCGTCGAAATCGCCGCCCGGTTGCGGGGTGGAAAGGGCGTATTCGGTTGGCTCAAGGCACTGCCTTGGGATCATCCGCAAATGCTGGCGCTGGCGTTCTCGCTGGTGATGTTGGGCTTCGGCGGCGCGGGCGGCTTGATCAATATGAGCTATCAGCTGGATTCGACCATTCACAATACGCAATGGGTAACGGGACATTTTCATCTGATTTTCGGCGGCGCGATCGTCATCATGTATTTCGCCATTGCCTATGATTTGTGGCCGCAGCTTACAGGGCGGGCGATGCGCGACCTCGGGCTGATTCGTGCACAATTGTGGCTATGGTTCATCGGCATGATCGTCACGACGTTCCCGTGGCACTACGTCGGCATACTCGGTATGCCGCGGCGCATGGCTTATTTCGATTACACAGCGCCTGGAATGTCCGTTGAAGGTATTTCGGTAATCATTTCGACATTTGGCGGCGCGTTGCTCGTCATTTCGGCTGCGTTGTTTCTTCTCGTGCTTATTCGCAACCATTCGACGGGCGCCGTTGAGACGCAGCCGTACACCTTCAGTCGAGCAGTTCACGAACCCACGTCGCTCCCGTTGGCCTTGAATGGCCTGGGACTTTGGGTGGCATTGATGATCGCGCTGACGATTACGAATTACGGCTATCCGATCATCCAGCTTTTGAATGCGCATGGAGGCAAGGTTCCCGCGGTATTTGTCGGAGCGGACCGATGACCGACCAACGGCAGCGTCTTGTATCGCTTCGAAATCCTTGGTTTACGGGGAGCGTCGGGGCGGTTCTCTTATTGTTTGTTTTTTCGGCCTTCGTGGGATTCGTTTGGCTGCCCTCGGCGCAAGACGATGCGTTATTCAAAGGTCTGTTGAATGCCATCTGCAGCGCTGCAGGGGCGCCCAGGGCTTGGCTGAGCGAAACAAGTCCGCCGGTTTTGCCGAAGTCGCCAGTATCGAGCGTGGTGCTGACGCCTAAAATGCTTGGCGGTCGATCCAACGGCACGGCTATCGGTAGGGGCGCGACGTTAGCGCTACGTTGCACCATGTGTCATGGCGCGCGTGGGGTGAGTGCGGCGAATACGCCGAATCTGGCGGGGCAATTCGCGCCTTCGATTTACAAAGAGCTTCGCGATTTCCAAAGCGGCGCGCGTACGAGCGCCGTGATGGCGCCGATGGTGGTCGGCCTCAGCGACCAGGATTTCCGCGACCTGTCGGCGTATTACGCATCGTTGCCGCGCGATCGCGCGCCAGACGCGAATCAGATGCCCGATATCGTCGCCACCGGTTCTCCGATGCGTAACATTGCCCCGTGCGGTTCCTGTCACGGCGACCTGGCGAGCAAGCTGGGCGCGCCGTGGCTTGGTCCGCAGCCTCGTGATTATTTAAAAAATCAGCTCGAATCTTTCGCGAGCGGCAGTCGCCACAATGACATCAGCGCTCAAATGCGAAATGTCGCGCGCCATATGACTGCGGATGAGATCGACGCGTCTGTGAGTTACTACGGGGGAAATAAATAGGTCTCCGAGGGCATCTTGGAGCCCGTTAGGCGGACATTGCTCGTGCGCCATTCTGGCGGGCCACCATTTTGGGCGATGCGATGCAGTGTGCGCTTCCGGTTTGTGGCAGGCTTATCGCCGAATACATGATCCGTATTCGCGAACCTGCCCACTCCGGTCGACCTATTCATCATGACGCTTTCGCCAGATCCGCAATCCGTCGCATCGCCCGTTCAACGGTCGCTGATCGTTATCGCTACAGGCGTGGTGTTTGCGTTGCTGTATTTCGGCAAGGACGTGCTGGTTCCGATTATCTTGGCCTTGATCTTGGCCTTGCTGATGGCGCCGTTCGTTCGTGTGCTGCAGAAGGTCAGGTTGGGCCATGCGTATGCCGTGTTGATCGCGGTTTTATTGCTCGCCACGGTGGCCGCCGGACTTATGACAGTCATCGGCTCCCAGGTCGTGCATTTGGCGGAAAGCCTTCCCCAATATGAAATGACCGTCCAAGCCAAGCTGCAGGTCTTGCACGATCTAACGGTGGCTCGACTGGAAGCGATGAGCGGCGAGGCTGGCAAGGTGTTCAACGCCTTTGGCGGCCAGAGCGGTGCAGGACAGATTCAACAAGCGCCTGTTGTGCCTGCCAATGCCAATGCGATAGACGTTTCGGCGTTCGCCACCCCATGGGGCGCGATACGAAGGGTGTTGTCGTCGCTGTGGAGTCCGCTGGAGACGGCAGGCATCGTGTTGGTCGTGCTGGTGTTTGTGTTGCTCGAATACGAGTCCTTGCGCGATCGTTTTATTCGCGCGATCGGCGGCGCCGATTTGCGCGCCACGACCGCGGCCATCAATGACGCCGGCGAGCGTCTTTCTCGGTTCTTCGTATCCCAGTTTTCCGTCAATTTCGGTGTGGGCATTGCGATATGGCTGGGTTTGGCGGCGATTGGTTTGCCCAACGCGCTGCTTTGGGGCGCGCTGACCGCGGTGTTGCGTTTCGTGCCTTACGTCGGCGTGTGGATCGCCGCGCTGCTTGCGGCGTTGCTCGCTGCGGCCGTCACGCCGGGATGGTCGCTGATGCTGATGACATTGGGTTTGTTTGTCGTTGTCGAAGCGCTGGTGAGTCAGTTGCTCGAACCTCAGTTGTACGGACATGCTACGGGCCTGTCGCCGCTCGCCGTGGTGGTGTCGGCCATCTTTTGGAGTTGGCTTTGGGGCCCGATGGGGTTGGTGTTGTCGACGCCGTTGACGCTTTGCCTCGTGGTCGTCGGAAGGCATGTCAGAGCATTTACGCTGCTGGGCATTCTGCTTGGCGATACACCGGCGCTGACGCTGCCGGAGCGCTTCTATCAACGCGCGCTTTCCGGCGATGCCGATGAAATCATCGCGGCGGCGCGCACGTTTTTAAGGCAATGGTCGTTCGCACGCTACTGCGATGTCGTGCTGCTGCCGGCTCTGCAGCTCGCGCAGATGGATCTGGCGCAAAAAGCGATTGGTCCCGAGCAACTGCTCAAAGCCAGAACGGCAATCGTGAGGGTGCTCGAGGTCGTTGGAAGGGAGACGCCATCGGAGCCGCGTTGGCGCCGACGTGCGTCCGTTTTAGAGGACGATAATCTCGTTCATTACTTGCGTCAGCAACGCGAGCATGTCGCGGGACGTTGGCAAGGTCCGTTGGCCGTGGCGCCGGGAACCATCGTGCTATGCATGGGCAGCGGCAATCGCTATGACGATATGGCGACAGAAATACTGGTGCGCATACTCCGCGAACTTCGCGTCGATGCACGACACGTCTCCGTCAAAGACATCGAAGATTTCGAAGCGGAGCATCATCCGGAAGCGACGCGCAACGCCGTTTCCATGATTCATGTCGTCAATGCATCAGGCGCTGGCGCGTGGGAATCCAGCGACGCTGTCGCAGGGCAGATGCGCGAGCGGGAGCGATTTGCGAATGTGGTGATCGTTGCCGTGTTTCTTCCCAATCTTTTGGAAGCCCAGGAGCCGCCGGAGCTGGGCGAGCATATCGATCGCATCGCACGATCCTTCGAGCAGGCGGCGCAAATCACCCTCGAGAAGTCGGCGAAATAACCGACGGCGAGGCGCAAACATTTCACCAGGCGCGATGCTCTGCGTCGTCCGAAGATGAGACGCCATGGAAGGGCGTGATTTTTCAGCGCCCTAATTCCCGTCGCCGCCATGATTAATTCGAGGCAAATCGCACTTTTTGTGCATGGCCGCATATTTGTCGAATTCTTGAGCAGTTCTTATAAAAATATCATCGTAATATCAATATTATAAATAATATATTGTAAGTCAAATATATATTCTGCGTCGCAAGTTGACACCGGTGACAATGACTCGCAAGCTGATCGCCGTTCCGGTGCGGGGAGGCACAGTGAACGCAGTCATCGACCCTCTGGATCGACCAGCGAGTGTTCCGACGATGCCGTTTCTGGCGGCGGATGTCGGCGGTACCTATGCGCGCGTCGCCTTGATGCGGAACTCGCGGGGCGAGGGCCGCGAGGTCGAAGTTTTGGCCTATCGCAAGTTTGCGTGCGCCGAATTCGGTGGACTGGCCGAACTGTTGCAGACCTTCGTCGACGTCGATGCTCGGACGACGGTTCGTCACTGCGTGATCGCCTGCGCTGGTCAGGTCATGGGCGACGAGGTGGTGAACGACAACTCCGCGTGGCCCATCCACTTGTCGCAAGTTCGCCACGCGATGGCGCTGGACGATATCGCCGTTCTCAACGATTTCGAGGCGCTGGGATACAGCTTCGACCATCACGATCACGGCGACGCGCGTCTTCTTTGCGGACCGGACGTGCAAGTCGATGGCGCGACCTTGGTGATTGGACCAGGAACCGGACTCGGCGCGGCCGTTTATTTGCCGGGTTCTGCGGGTGGCTATGTGCTGGCGACCGAAGCCGGTCAAATGGATTTCGCGCCGAATTCGATTCGCGAACGCGAGGTGCTCGCGCATCTGGCGCCGAAAGGTGGCTACGTGGCGTACGAGCGCATCGTGTCTGGCCCTGGATTGCTGACGTTGTATTCGACGCTGTGCGCATTGCAACGCGCCACGCCAACGCTTTTAACACCCGAGGCCGTCACGGCTGCCGCTGCGTCACGTAGCGACGCGCAAGCCGTGGAAGCGGTGGAAATCTTTTGCGCAACGCTGGGAAGTTTTGCCGGCAGCCTCGCCATGACCTTTATGACATCGGGCGGCGTGTATCTGGCCGGTGGCTTTCTGCATTCGTTGTTCGCTTTGCTTGAATGCAGCGCATTCGAAGAACGATTTCTGCACGGGCGCAGCGCGCGCGCATTTCTCACGCAGGTTCCAGTGTGGGTGACGGAGCACGGCCGCAAAGGCGTATTGGGCGCAGCCAAGTGGTATCTGAGGCGCGGTCTGCATGGGGATGCGGAAGCGGCGAGTAGGCAATAAGCAGTTGCAAAGGAACACGTAGAGGGAGCGGTCGAGACGTGCAGCGTCGCGGCCGGATGAACCGGGATCGGCATGACAACGGTACGCCGCGCAATAGGCGTCACTAGGGCGTACGCGTTGTAGACATCAACCAAGAGGTAAGGCTCATGTACACGCTACATCGCAAGCACCCCTTGTCATTTGCCATATCGATGTCGTTGTTCGCCGTCGTGGCGACATCGGCGATGGCGTCGCAGCCTCAAGGCGCCCAAGACGCGTCAGCCTCCACCACGCAAAACACATCGACGCCGCCGTCGCCCGATGCCAAGAAGGCGGAAGACGAGGCCAAGAAAAAAGCGGCGACGCTGGCGACTGTCAACGTCGTCGGCGTGCGCGCGTCGCAGATGCGCGCGATCGAATTGAAGAAGGATGCCCCGAATATTCAGGACAGCATCACCGCCGAAAGCATCGGCACGCTGCCCGATGTCACGATCACCGACGCGCTGCAGCGCGTAACCGGCGTGCAGATCAATCGCGATGCGGGCGTGGGTACGACGGTGGATGTGCGCGGCTTGCCTGAAGTCGGCACCATGCTCAATGGCGAGGCGTTTATCACCGCGGATCAAATCGATTCGCAACAGCCTGATTTCACCATGTTGCCGGCGACGCTGTTTCATAGCGTGGACGTCATCAAGTCGCCCACCGCCAGCACTACCGACGCCGGCATCAGCGGCTCGCTCGATTTGCATACGTATCGTCCCTGGGATTTGCCGAGCGGATTCACGTACAGCTATTCCGCCGACGGTGAGCGCGGGCGCACCAGCAATGAATGGGGGCCAGAGGCGAACGGTCTTATTTCGTACAACGCGAATGGTCGCTGGGGATTGCTGGTTTCCGCCGATTACTCCGATACCACGCGAACGAATTCGACCGAAGGGCTCGATCAATACGGCGTGGTTTTGAACGGCGAGAATGCGGCCAGCGCGGGCGGTTACAACGGCTTCCTGACACCATGGAACAGCGCGCCGATTCCGTCGCAGATTGTGCAGAACCCTGACGGCAGCGTCGATGTCAACGGTGACGGAAAATCCAACGGCGTGTTTATGGGAAGCCAGGACATCAGCCTGTACGACGTCACCACCGAACGTAAGCGCAAATCCGGTAATGCTTCGTTCCAGATGGATCTTGGCAGCGGGCTCAGCCTCACCAGCGATTACTTCTACTCGCACCAAGCGCAACTCGATCGCAACTTCGGCATCCAGTTCAACTCCACCAACTGGCAGGGCGCAACCTACGTGCCGCTGCAATCGCGCAACACGGGCAGTCCCATTGCCGGTTCGTACGGCACGCCGGAGCCGGGTTGGGACGGCATGCAGTTGTATACGACGCAGGTTTACGAAAAGTGGCCGGGCGACGTGGAATCGTTTTCGCAAATCATGCGAAAAGAATCGTATGCACAGAACTTCAATATGCAGGTGGACTTCGACAACGGCGGGCCATTCACTGGCAGCGTGCGCGGCATTCGCGATACGGCGCGTCAATCGCTGGTCGAAACCGATATCAATATTTCCGACTCGGACGGCGGTTTGTGGCCGAATGTGCTGAACCCTGGGGTGCCGGCCAACGCAGTACCTTACGGCACCTTTATCTATCCCAGCCAACTCGGCGGAAATCGCGTGTTCAATGCGAACGGCGTTCCGCAGAATACCGTTCCGATCATCGCGAATTTCACCGGTCGCGATCTCACGGTAAGCATGCCAGGAACGCTCGCCAGCCAATTCGCCAATCCTTTGGGTTGGACGATGAAGACGCTGGAATCCTCCGGCGATTACGATCGCTCGGTCGGTCTCAACGCGCTTCGCTTCGATGGGCATTACGATTTCGGCGACGGTATCAAGCTCGACTTCGGCGTGCGCAATGCGATTCGCAGCGCGAACAACGTCGGATTCACGTTGGAGACGCCAGTTTACGCCGGGATCGGTGCCAGCGATCCGAACGGTTGCCTGGTGCGATACGTGGGCGCCGACGTGGTGCTCAACAGCGGGTCTTGCACCGCCGGCAATGCATTGGGCTACTACCGCGCGGGCGTGGTATCCGCGTTGCAACTGCCGAACACGCCGGCGCCGCTCGCCAATAACTGGAAGGAATACGCCAACCTGCTTGGATCTGGCATCACCTTCTGGGCGATCGATCCGCACGCCATGGACGACCCAGAGTCGTATTGGAAATCCCTCTATCCCAACACCACGCGCGTGGGCGAGCCAGGCACGACCTGGGGCGTGGGTCTGAAAGAAACGACCGGCTATCTGCAAGCGGATTTCGAAGGGATGATCGGTAGCATGCCGTACAGCGGCAACGTCGGCGCGCGCGTCATAAACACCAATCTAAACGTGACGCAGCATTTGACCGGCGCGCCAGGCGCTTATGGCGACGAACCAGCCGATGCCGGCACGCAGGTGACGCGTCGCGAATATCGCGATGTATTGCCGGCCCTCAATTTCGCGTTGGATCTCACCGATGCATTGAAACTGCGTCTGGCGTATTCGAAGAACATGATGCCGCTCGATCTCAGCACATGGGGCGGCGGCTTGCAGTTGAACTACTCGCTGGTGGAAACGCCGACAGGCCCGCTGTTCCGCGTGTCGGAGGGTACGTCGACGGGTAATCCGAACCTCAATCCGTGGCGTTCCACGAATTACGGCGCGTCGCTGGAGTACTACATCAATCCCACCAGCATGATCAGCATCGCGGGATTCCGCATCAACGTCGAAAGCTTTATCAAAATGGGTAGTGTCATCAATTGCACGCTGCCGGATGAGGATGGCGTGGTTCGCGATCACTGCATCACCATCACCGAGCCGGTGCAGGGCACGGGCAACAGCATTCAGGGCGCGGAGTTCGATTATCGTCAGGGATTCACGTTCTTGCCCGGATTCCTGTCCAAGACGGGTATCGAGCTCAACGCGACATATGCGCCAAGCAATACGGGTGAAAGGGATCTGTCGGGAAGCAAGATTCCCTTCCAGGACAATTCGACGCAATCCGGAAACCTTATCTTGTGGTACCAAAGCGATCGCTTCCAGGCGCGCGTGGCGTACAACTATCGTTCCCGTCGAGCTGTGTCAGAAGATGTCGGCGGCATCACCGGCATGGAGATGTACGAGGCGCCGCAGAAGTATCTCGATGCGTCCGTGTCGTACAAGATCAATAAATACGCCGAGGTCTTCCTGGATGGCACCAATCTCACCAATGAATATCAGCGGTATTACCTTGTGTGGCCCGATCAGCCCGCGCACTCGAATTTTTCGGAGCGCATGTTTATGTTAGGCGTGCGTGGGCAGTGGTGAGATGTAATTTCAAAGCGAGACGTCATTCCGGCGAAGACCGGAATGACGTCGGGTAAGTCCAACTCTGATCAACAATAAGGCTGACATGCTGGACTCCCAATCCACACGTTCCACCCGCGAAGGCGATTTCCGCCGTTCCATCGGCCTGTTCTCGGGAACGGCGATCAATATGACCCAGATGTGCGGCATCGGGCCGTTCATCACGATTCCGATCATGGTTGCCACCATGGGTGGACCGCAGGCGGTGTTGGGTTGGATTGCCGGCGCCATCCTTGCAGTAGCGGACGGTATGGTCTGGGCGGAGTTGGGCGCCGCGATGCCCGGTTCGGGTGGAACGTATGTTTACTTGCGCGAGGCGTTCCAATATCGCACCGGCAAGTTGATGCCATTTCTATTTATCTGGACGGTGTTATTGACAATACCGTTGCTGATGTCGACCGGCATTATCGGCATGGTCGAATATTTGGAGTTCTTCTTTCCGCATTTGGGCTGGTGGCAGGTGCACCTGATCAGCCTTGTGTCCACCGGCATCGTTACCTTGCTGTTGTACCGACGCATCGAATCGATTCGCACGATGACGATCGCGCTGTGGGTCATTATGTTGCTCTCGGTGATAGGCGTGTCAGCGGCGGGCTTTTCGGATTTTCATTCAAGCTTCGCATTTGCGTATCCGGCCAATGTATTCGGCGGTCACTTCTTCGTGGGGCTTGGCGCGGGGCTGATCATCGGCATCTACGACTACCTCGGTTATTTCACCACGGCGTACATGGGCGACGAATTGCGCAATCCGGGGCGAACCATGCCCGGGTCGATCATCATTTCGGTGATCGCAATGATGATTGTGTATCTCACGCTCAATATCAGCGTGCTTGGCGTCGTGCCGTGGCAACAAATCGCGCAATCGCAATCGGTGGCGTCGCTGGTGGTGGAGCATAGCTGGGGACATATGGCCGCTTCGGTCATGACAATCCTTATCATCGTGACGGCGTTTGCGTCGGTGTTCGCCGGGCTCTTGGGCGGTTCACGGGTACCGTTTCAGGCGGCGCACGAAAAAGTCTTCTTGTCCGTGTTCGGCAAGTTGCATGCGAAACACGGGTTTCCGCATGTGGCCTTGCTGACGATGGGCGTGGTGACGGCGATAGGCACGTTTTTCGATTTGACCGAAGTCATCAATATGCTTCTCGCCGCCACGATTATCGTGCAGTCCATCGCGCAGATCGCTGCATTGGTGGTGCTGCGTAAACGCCAGCCGACGCTCTATCGTCCGTACAAGCAGTGGTTGTATCCGGTGCCGTGCGCGATTGCGCTGTTGGGTTGGATTTATGTCTACGTGTCGGCGTCGGCGATGTCGCTGATTCTGTCTGGCGCGTGGATAGCCGTGGGCCTGGCGGTGTTTGCGATCTGGGCCAAGATCAATCGGTCTTGGCCGTTTGCGCCGGTGGAAATTCGCGAAGCCTATCTTGAGAATGACTGACGCCATGCGAATCGTTTTCAAACCGCTGTTGATGGCGATGGTTGCGCTGGTAAGTGCGCCACTTGCTCTTGCTGATGCTGGTTCCGAGTCCACGCAAGTCCACGAGCGCGCGGGTTCCATTACCGCCATCGCCCATTGGCAAATTCAATCCAGTGACAAAGCGCAGCAAAGCGGCGCGGAGATTTCCAAAGCTGGTTTTTCCACCGATGGATGGTATTCGGTAAGTGGCCGCGCCACGGTGATGGCTGGTCTGCTGGAAAACGGTACGTACAAGGATGAGTTCTACAGCGACAACCTGCAGGCGGTGCAGGTGCCCGACGCCAGCGGCAACTTGTTTGTGAATCCGTGGTGGTATCGCACGGAATTCACACTTGCCGAAACACCCCGCGGTGCGCACACGTTGCTGCGCACCAACGGCATGATCGCGAGCGCCGATGTGTGGGTAAACGGACACCTTGTGGCCGATCACGCAAATGTCGCCGGTGCCTATCCCGTGCATGACTTCGATGTAACGCCATGGGTGCGTGCCGGCTCCAATGTTCTTGCGCTAAGCGTGCATCCGGGCGATCCGAGGAGAAGCCTTTCGATCGGTTGGGTTGACTGGAATCCAACGCCGCCTGACAACAATATGGGTCCATGGCGCGGCGTCGATATCGTGCAAACCGGGCCGGTGGCGCTGCGCTTTCCGCACGTGACATCGACGCTGTCGTTGCCGGATCTCTCAAATGTTGCACTAGCCGTGAAGGTGGAAGCGCAAAACCTCGATGCGGTGGCGCGCGAGACGACCATTACCGGCGTGGTCGCAGGCGTTTCGCTGCACAAGACGATTCACCTCGCTCCCAACGAGACGCAGACCGTTGCGTTTACACCGCGCACTGACGCAGCTCTTAATCTGAGTCATCCGAAAATCTGGTGGCCGATTGGCATGGGCGATCACCCCATGTATTCCTTGCAGATGACCGCCACCGTAGACGGCGCAACGTCCGACAAGGTCGAAGCCAGATTTGGCATACGCAGCGTTACATCGCAACTGACCAAGCAGGGCTATCGCCAGTTTTTCGTCAACGGCAAGCCGATCCTGATTCGCGGCGGTGGTTGGGCGCCGGATATGTTTTTGCGCGACGATCCCAAGCGCATGGAGGCCGAATTTCGCTACGTTCAAAATCTCGGCCTCAACACGATCCGCAGTGAAGGCAAGTTGGAAAACGAGCGCTTCTACGACCTCGCCGACCGCTATGGCATCATGATCTTGGCCGGCTGGGAATGCTGCGATAAATGGGAATCTGCCGCCAAAACGGGAGGCTCGCCATGGAGCGCCGAAGACGAACAAGTTGCGAAAGATTCCATGTCGAGCGAGGCCCGTCTGTTGCGCAATCATCCGTCGGTCATCGGTTTCTTGATCGGCAGCGACAATGCGCCGCCTGCGAATATCGCGAAAATGTACGTCGATACCTTGCATGCGGAAGACTGGCCGACACCAATCGTCGCCGCGGCATCGGATCAAGGTACGGCAGAAACCGGCCCATCCGGCATGAAGATGGCCGGACCTTACGCTTGGATTCCGCCGGCATACTGGTACGCCGACAAACTGGGCGGCGCGTTCGGCTTCGATTCCGAAGTCAGCGCTGGCGCCGATATTCCACGTTTGGAAGATTTGACGCGCATGCTTTCGCCGCAGGAGCTGGAAGCGCTGTGGAGATATCCGCAAGTGCGGCAGTATCACGCTTCTGCCGCCTGGTCGCCGTTTTCGCGTATCGATGACTTCGATACGGCACTGGCCGCGCGCTATGGCGCGCCCAAAAATCTCGCGGATTACGTTGCCAAAGCCCAACTCGAAAACTACGATAACGTGCGTGCACAGTTTGAGGCGTTCAACGCACACATGGATGCGGAGAATCCATCGACGGGCGTGATCTATTGGATGCTCAACAACGCGTGGCCATCGTTGCATTGGCATTTGTACGATTACTTTATGAATCCGGCCGGCGCGTATTTTGGCGCCAAAAAAGCCAACGAGCCGGTGCATATCCAATATTCGTATGACACGCGCGCGATCTTGCTCGTCAATCAGACACTCACCGACGAGCACGGTTTGCAGGTAACCATCCGCATGCGTAACTTGGATGGCAGCGTACGTTACGAGAAAAAACTGCATGGCATCGATCTCGAAGGCAATCACACGCGGCAGCTGGAAACGCTGCCGGCGCTGGGCGATTTGTCGCGGACTTACTTCGTCGAGCTTGAACTTGTTTCCGCCGACGAAAAGCCGGTGAGCCGCAACGTGTACTGGCTTTCCACCCAGCCCGACACGCTCGACTGGGCTCATTCGAACTGGTATCTCACGCCCGTGACGCACTATGCGGATCTGACCGCATTACAGTCGTTGCCGGGCGAGAAAACCGAGGTGAGCGCGACGATTGAGCACGAGGATCGCGGCAATGTGGTGACCGTCACGCTAACGTTGCCCGCATGGTCCAAGTCTATGGCGCTTTTCCAGCACGTCTCCATCAGGCGCGCCGACGGCAATCTCGCGCTGCCTGTCCTATGGAGCGACAATGACGTCACACTCTGGCCAGGCGAATCGCTTACTCTGACGGCGCATATTGCGGAGGAGGGGAACGCGCCGCCGGTCATCGAGGTGAGCGGTTGGAACGTTCCCACCCAAAGCGTGCCGGTGTCCGTCGCGCGCCGGAAGGACGCTTCGCAGGAAAAGACTCCATAAATCAGGCTGGATTTGCATGACGCGTGTGACCATCAGCGATGTCGCCCGTACCGTGGGGACGTCGAAAAAAACCATTTCGCGGGTGCTCAACAACGATCCGAACGTGAGCGCGTCCATGCGCGAACGCGTGCTATCCGCGGTCGCTTCGCTCAACTATAAGCCGCTGATGTCGGCGCGCAGTCTGGCGGCGAACCGATCTTTTATGATCGGCCTGCTGTACGACAACCGTTCGCCGAGCTACATCATGGAAGTGCAGGCGGGCGTGCTGGAGGCGTGCGAGGCGCAGCATTACAGCATGATGGTGCAGCCGCTGGTTTCGACGGCGCCGGATTTCGTGGAGCGGGTCGAAGACATTCTGTCGCGACATCAGCCCGACGGACTGATTCTTACGCCGCCGATCACGGATCATCCGCAATTGCTGGAATGCCTGCACAAGAACGGCGTGCCGTTCGCGTCGATTGCGCCGCGCGAACCTGAAGACTCCATCGGAGTGATGTTGCGCGAGCGCGAAGCGGCGGCGGCGATGGTGGCGCATTTGGTATCGCTGGGTCATCGCCGTATCGCACATATCCTCGGCGATCCGGAACATGGCGCCGGCATCTGGCGCTTGGCGGGTTATCGGGATGGCCTCGAACGCGCCGGGCTGAAAGAAGAACCCGCGTACATGGTGCAAGGTCGATTTTCGTTCGAGTCGGGTGTGGAGGCGATGCGTCAATTGCTGGCCTTGCCGCATCGGCCTACCGCCATCTTTGCGGCCGACGACGATATGGCCGTCGGCGCGATCTGGGCCGCCGCGGAAGCGGGCGTGTCGATCCCGCGGGACATGTCCATTTGCGGATTCGACGATACGACGATCGCGACGCAAGTGTGGCCGCCGCTCACCACTATCCACCAGCCTGTGCGCGAAATGGGGCGACGCGCCACGCAGGAGCTGTTTCTGCGCGTGCTCAACAAAGGGGAGGCCAGAATGGTGGAGGTCGACTACAAAATGTGCATCCGCGCATCCACGGCGCCGACACCGCAGCCCTGATCGCGTACCATCGACCGCATCGATCCAGAGGAGAGTGTCCGCATGCCAGCTGCATCCGAGATCGCGAAGCCCGCTCGAAAATTCCATTTCATTTCGGGTATGCCGCGCGCGGGCAGCACGCTGCTGGCCGCCATCCTCAATCAAAATCCGCGTTTTCGCGCCGGTATGACCAGCCCGCTTGCCGACATCATGGGCGTGGTGATCGCCGAGGCGAGCAGCAAAAACGATTTTTCGTTCGACGTCTCCGACGAGCAACGCGTCGCGATGCTGCGCGGTCTCGTTGAGAACTTCTATGAAGGTTACGGCGACGCGAGCCTCGTCTTCGACACCAGTCGGTTGTGGTGCAGCCGGATGCAGTTGCTCGATATGCTATTTCCGCAAGCGAAAGTCATCGCTTGCGTGCGCCAATTGTCCTGGGTGCTGGACAGCATGGAACGGCTGGTGCGAAAGCAACCGGTCGGCGTAAGCAAGGTATTTCGATTCGACACCAACACCACGGTGTATTCGCGCATCGAGGCGTTGACCGATCCGCGCGGCATGGTGGGTTTTGCTTTCCAGGCGACCAAGGATGCGTTCTACGGCCAATATGCGCCGGGTCACTTGATGCTGCTGACCTACGAAAGCCTGGTGCGCAATCCGGCAGCGGCCATGCGTGCGGTTTATCAATTTATCGGCGAACCCTGGTTCGAACACGATTTCGACCACATCGCTTATCAAGCGGACGAGTTCGACGCCCGCGTCGGCATGCCCGGTTTGCACACGGTGCGCCCTAAGGTCGAGCCGGTCGAACGTGCATCCGTCTTGCCGCGCGAAATATTCGGGCGTTTCGTCAACGAATCGTTCTGGATGGATCCGAAGAACAATATCAGTCAGGTGCCGATTGTCTAGGGAGCGTGCGGCTATATTCGCCAGATTCACGCGCCCCGAGGCGACGCGTTGGGCGATTATCGAATATCGAAACAATTAGCCAATCCGCCGATCTGCGAAATAATCCAGCTTATTGTTTGCGCGTGTCGTTTATCGCTGCGCGGATTAATTATGTTTGTCTGACGGCGTCATTTGGTATACAACCATCTGTATGGATTTGACCGGGACCGGACTGCGCCAGGTCCCACGTGTTTCCCTCGCTGAAGCGCCGAGGCATTCATGTTGTCCTTGACCGTAAACGATAAGCCTTATTCGGTCGACGTTCCCGACGACACGCCATTGTTGTGGGTGTTGCGCGATGTCATCGGTTTGACCGGCACAAAATTCGGTTGTGGCATGGCCCAATGCGGCGCGTGCACCGTACATCTGGACGGTGCATCCGTGCGTTCGTGCGTGTTGCCGGTGGCCGGGGCGGTGGGCAAGAAAATCACTACGATCGAAGGCATCGGCGCCACGGATATCGGCAAGCGCGTGCAGCAGGCGTGGCTGGGTATCGAGGTGGCGCAGTGCGGCTATTGCCAGGCCGGACAAATCATGTCCGCGACGGCGTTGCTTGCCCAGAAACCCACACCGAGCGATGCGGATATCGACACCGCCATGGCCGGCAATTTGTGCCGCTGTGGCACGTATGTGCGCATCCGTGCGGCGATCAAGCAGGCTGCAACGGGGCAGGCTACGTTGCCGCAAACCATCGTCTAATCGCGCGACTGTCGCGTTAATCGATTATCGATCGAGAGACTGTCATGACTTCACCTATTCATCACGCTCATGATGAGGTCGATCTGCAAAGCCCTTCGCGCCGTGAAATGCTCAAGCGTGGCGGTTTGGTGGTGGCCTTTATGTGGCTTGGCGGCGCCAGTCGCGTTTGGGGAATGAGCAACGGCGCGCGCATGGATGAAAATCATCCTCTCTTTGCGCCCAACGCGTTCGTGCGCGTGGGCGATGACGGCAGCGTTCACGTGGTGATGCCGAATGTGGAGATGGGGCAGGGTGTTTACACCGCGCAGGCGACGCTGTTGGCCGAAGAGTTGGATGTCGGGCTGGATCAAATCACCGTCGAACACGCGCCACCGGATCGCAAGCTTTATACGAATCCTTTGTTGGGCGAGCAGGCCACGGGCGGATCGACAACCGTCCGCTATTGCTGGACGTCGATGCGCGATGCCGGCGCTGCGGCGCGCTATATGTTGGTCAACGCAGCCGCGCAACGTTGGAAAGTCGATCCGGCGCAATGCACTGTGGCGCGAGGTGTGGTGACACATGCGCCGACCGGCCGCACGCTGCACTATGGTGAGCTTGTCGACGCCGCGGCAAAGGTGACGCCGCCGTCGAAAGCGCCGTTGAAAGACCCCAAGGATTTTCAGCTGATCGGCAAATCGCTGCGCCGCGTGGACACGCCCGGCAAAGTGGACGGTTCGCTGCAATTTGGTATGGATGTGCGCGTGCCCGGCATGAAGATCGCCACCGTGCGTGCATGTCCCGCCTTTGGCGGTCGTGTCGTCTCGGTCGACGATGCACGCGCGCTTCGCATCCCTGGCGTCGTCAAAGTATTGAAGATCGACAATGCAGTTGCCGTGGTCGGCGAGCATTTTTGGGCAGCGAAATTGGGGCTCGATGCGCTGGATATCCAATGGGATCGTGGCGTCAACGCAAACTTCACCACGGAGCAGATGTTCGCCGATCTGGCGAATGCTTCCGAGCACGGCACGCCCATCGTGGCGAAAGAAATCGGTCACCCGGATGACGTGAAAGGAAAAACGATCTCGGCGACCTATCAGCTTCCGCTGCTCGCGCATGCGCCGATGGAACCCATCAACACGCTCGTGCACGTTCAACCCGACAGCTGTGAAATCTGGGTGGGCTCGCAAGTCGTGGCGCGCTGCGCGGATATCGCGGCGAAGGTAACGGGACTGCCGCCGGAAAAAATCACTGTCAACAATCAATACATCGGCGGCGCTTTCGGGCGGCGCCTATTTGAAGAATCGGTGGGGCAGGCGGTCGCGTTCGCCAAGCAGGTCGATTATCCGATCAAGGTGATCTGGACGCGCGAAGAAGATATTGCGCAGGATTGCTATCGTCCGGCGTATTACGACCGCATTTCGGCGACGGTCGACGACAAGGGCAAGCCGCAAGCTTGGATCGATCGCACGACGGGCGCATCGGTGTTGGCTTCGTTCGCGCCTGTCGCCATGGGCAAGAATGGACTCGATCCCGACTTGGTCGAATGCGCGGCGGAGTTGCCGTACAACATTCCCAATTTACGCTCCGAATGGGTGCGACACGATTTTCCGGAAGGCATGAAGGTTGGCTGGTGGCGGGGCGTCGGTCCCACGCATAACGTGTTTGTGGTCGAGAGCTTTGTGGACGAACTCGCGCACGCGGCTGGACAAGATCCGGTGAGTTATCGCCGCGATATGTTGGGTAACGATCCACGCGTGCGCGGCGTGCTCGATCTGGCGACGCAAAAAGCGGGCTGGGGACAGGGAGCGCTGCCTGCGCGGCAAGGACGCGGCATCGCGCTCGCGGCGCCTTTCGGCAGTTATCTGTGCGTGATCGTCGATGTCGAAGTGTCGCCGCAAGGTGAGATCAGCCTCAAGCGCGCCGTCGCGGCGGTCGATTGCGGCACGGTGATTAATCCGAATACGGTCGAGGCGCAAATTCAGGGCGGCTTGGTGTTTGGCTGGAGCGCGGCGCTTTATAGCGGCATTACGCTGAAGCAGGGCGCCGTCGTGCAGCGCAATTTCAACGACTACCGCGTTATGCGCATCAACCAGACGCCGCCGATCGAAGTGCATATTGTGCCGAGCAAAGAACAGCCCGGCGGTATTGGCGAAACTGGCACGGTGATGGCGATGCCCGCGCTGACGAATGCGATATTTGCAGCCACGGGCGTGCGTATCAGGCAATTGCCGATCGATACGTCGATGCTGGTGCAAGACAAGGATGCCCTCAAAGCCGTGCTGTCGGCCGTTTCGCCAGAGAGCAATGCTCCCGCCGATATCGCTCCGCAAGCAGGGAGGGTGTCATGAAAATAGGACGCCTGCTAATCAGGCTTATTGGCGTTGTCGTGGTCGTGGCGATTCTTTTCAGCGCGTACGCGCTGTTGACCGTTACCCACACGGGCGACGAGCAGGCAGCGCAACCGAAAGTGGCGGGGACTCCGATCGATTTAGCGGACAAGGGCGTCGTGGCTCGCGGCGAATATCTCGCGCGCGCAGCGGATTGCGTGGCGTGCCACACGACGCCGGGAGGCGCTCCATTTGCCGGTGGCTTAGCCTTTACCTTGCCATTCGGCACCATTTATTCGCCCAATATCACGGCGGACAAGGACACCGGCATCGGTAGTTGGAGTGACGACGACTTCGTTCGCGCCATGCACGCAGGCGTCGACAAGGACGGTCATCCTTTATATCCGGCGTTTCCCTATACGTCGTACTCGGCATTGAGTCGCGACGATATTCTGGCGATCAAGGCATATCTTTTCAGTCTTCCGGCGGTGCAAGCGCCCGCACGCAAGAACGAGCTGTCGTTCCCGTTCAATCAACGCTGGACGCTCAGCATGTGGAACGCGTTGTTCCTCAAGAAGCAGCGCTTCCAGCCTGAAGAAGGCAAGTCCGAGGCTTGGAATCGCGGTGCGTATCTCGCGACCGCGCTAGGTCATTGCGGCGAATGTCATACGCCTCGCAATGTCGCTTTCGCCATGAGTTCGAGCGAGGTGTTTGCCGGCGAAGAATTGCAGGGCTGGAGGGCGTACAACATCACGTCCGATAAAGAACACGGCATCGGCGATTGGAGCGATCAGCAGCTTGCCGATTATTTATCGAAAGGGCATGCCGCGGGTCGCGGCACCGCTTCCGGACCGATGGGCGAGGTCGTGCAGAACAGTCTTCAATATCTGACGCCATCCGATGTTACGGCGTTGGTGACGTATTTGAGAGATGTCAAACCACAATCCAACGGCATTTCCGTGTCGTCCGGCGCGCCATCGGAAGCAAATCAGCCGAACGCAAGCGCGCAGGCAAGTCTTGGCGAGCAACTGTTTGCAGGTTCATGTTCAGGTTGCCATCTCGACAGCGGTCAAGGGCGGGAGTCGGATTACGCGACGTTGGCGGGTACGCGTGGCGTGCGCGATCCGCACGCCGTCAATGCCACGCAGATCATTCTTCATGGCTCGCAATTGCAGGTTGGCAGTCAACGCGTGTTTATGCCGTCGTTCGGCAGTGCTTATTCGGATGCCGAGATTGCGGCGCTTTCAAACTACGTCGTTAGTCATTTTGGTGGCCAGAATGGTACGTTGAGCGCTTCGGATGTGGCCTCGCGAAGATAACGCGGTTTTTAGCAAAGGACGATGACGATTCGTATGAATCGATGCCGCTTGGTTTACCGGCAATCCGTCCTGCGCAGGCTGGCGTGCGTTGTCTGGATGATTTTGGCGGCGTGCCTGTTGGGGTGCGCATCGAGCGGCGGAGAACGGGCATCCAGCGTTTCCGCACAGGCGCTTATCGATAAAGCGCAGCAATGGCAAACGGATGCGATTCGAGGGCAATCGACTCGGATTCAAGCGGAGGCGTGGCTGCATTGCGCAACGCTCGCGCATCAGGCCATGGCCGCGAGCGAGGCTGCGACGAACACGGCGGCAGGTTTGCTTGCGACGCAATGCAGTCGCGCGTTTTTCGATCTCGTGGCGCAGGGCGGTCCGATCAGGGTATCGATGGGGCAGGTGTCGGTCGACAATATCGCCGTGCGCGTCGAATTACGGGGCATGCCCGAAAGCCTTGGCAAAAGCTTCTATATCGAACCGGCCGACCAAGTGCAGATGGACGCCTTGGATGGCGCTCGTCATCAGCATCCGGGTTTTGGCGTGCCGATCGTGGCGTTCGCGTTGCCGTGCACCGATCGCCCTATCTGCCGACTTTATCCGCCGGAAGGCGTGTTTCGACCGGAGACGATGTGGCTGGAAGCGCCGTCGGGTGGCGATGCTCATGACAACGTGCCGATTCTGGTGCTGCAAAATCCCGTGCTGCAGCCCGATCACGTGACTGGAAACAATAGCTATGCGCTAGCCGAGGACATGTCGGCGCCATTCGCCCAATTGCTGGAGCGAACAGCCCTGAAGCGACTGGCGTGGTGGGGCATGATCGGCGGTGCGGAGGTTGGGAAGCGATCGGGATTGTTTCTGCTAGACGATTATGATCCGAACAAAACGCCCATCATCATGATCCACGGCGTCGCTGGGAGTCCGCTGATCTGGGCGCGATTGAGCAACGCGATCATGGGCGATCCCGAACTTCATCGGCGCTATCAGATATGGCATATCGTGTATCAAAGCAATGCGCCGTTGCTGGTGGAGCGCTATCGCGTTCAGCATTACATCGATAACGCGTGGAGCGTGGTCGATCCGGACGGCCACGCGCCAGCGCGACAGGGTGTCGTATTGATCGGGCACAGCATGGGCGGCGTGATCGCACGATTGTTGTGCGCGCAGAGTACGCCGGAGGTGTGGAATGCGGCGTTTTCCGCGCCGTTCGAAAGCCTGCACGCGAATGCCAGAGATCTGGCGACGCTCAAGAATGTCTTTCAGTTCAAGCCGTATCCAGGCGTCGACGAAATTATCTTTATGGCCGCGCCGCAACGCGGGAGTCCTTCGGCAGAGGGTTTGCTGGGACGTTTGGTTGGGTTGTTAGCCTGGCGACATATCGAAGAAATGACGGGGCTGATGCGCATCGTCGCCGATAATCCGAAAGCTATTCAGCCGGCGCTAGAAGCGATTTTCCGGACCGGTCATATCACCAGCATTACCAGTTTGCGGCCCGAGGAGCCCGTCACGTTGGCGGATGAAAAGTTGATGCCGGCACCCGGCATCCGCTACGACACCATTGCCGGTGTGCTTCCAGGCGTAAAGCCGCCCGGCGATGGCTATGTGCCATTGAGCAGCGCACTGTTTCCAGGCTCCACGACCACGTTGATCGTTCGCTCCGATCACAAAGTGCCGGATCGGCCGGAGGCGATTGAGCATGTGCTGAAAATCTTGCGAGAGCATGGCAGCGCTCACGACGTCGTCAGCAACGCAATGCCTTAACGCGCAATGCCGACTGGGGATTAAGATGCGCGCGTAGCCTCGGTGAGGCGGGAACAGGGCGACTTTGACCGTGACGGTGAATAGGCGGGCAAGTGCGGCAGATACAGGCCGATGGTTTCGGCGTTTCGGCGCGAACTCCGGCGCACGCCGCCGCCTGATTTGTTTTCACCACGCTGGTGGCAGTCCGTCGTTATTCGCGGATTGGCATCGGCATATCACGTTGACGACGGAAGTGTGGGCGGTTGTCTTGCCGGGTCGGGAAACGCGCTTTGCGGAAGCGCCGCTCGATCGCATGGACGAGTTGGCCGCGATGCTGGTGGAGGTTATGCCGCTGGATCTGCCATTTGCTTTTTTCGGTCACAGTCTTGGCGCGGTGATCGGTTTTGAAGTGGCCTCGCAGTTGCGCAGTCGCGGTCTTCCTGAGCCGGCACGTCTCTTCGTTTCGGCGTGCCTTGCGCCGCAGTTGTGTTTAAAGGAACGGTCGCGTGCGACATTGAGCGATGCCGAGTTGTTGCGCGCGCTGGAAGGTTTCGGCGGCACGCCGAAAGAATTGCTCGAATATCCCGAATATTTGGACATGGTGCTTGCGGTGCTGCGTGCAGACTTCAATGTCATCGACACTTACGCAGCGCCTGAAAACAGCGAGCTTCGATTTCCGATCACGGCGTATGCCGGCTTAAGCGATCCGCATATCCCGCCGGAATTGATGAAGGAATGGGAGCGATGGTCGACGCCGGGTTTCACATGTCACAGCTTTGTCGGCGATCACTTTTATCTCAACACGCAGCGCTCGGCGTTGATCGGCCATGTGCTGGCGCGCTGGAACGATTGCGTTATGCCTGGAATGGGTTAGGCGCGCCCATGAACGATCCGGCCAATACGTACGGCGAAACGTGCCCGATTCATATCGTTAGAGCAGCGCCGTCTGCGCTATGGCAGGAGGCGCGGGATGCCTGCGACGACGCACTAGCGCGAGACTATGCTTTCGTGGCGATTTTGCATGGCATGGAAGCATTCGCCGACGATCAGATATTGACTGATAAAGATCGCGAACGCGCTGCGCGTTACCGCCAACCTGGGGATCGCCACAACTTTGTGTTAGGGCGCAATCTTGTTCATCACTTCGTTCGCCCGTGCGGTATATCGACGCCGTGCGAGATCTCCGTTGGTGCGCGTGGCAAGCCTTTTCTGCCCGACGCGCACGCATACAACGTGTCGCACTCGGGGCGCTGGGTCGCATGCATCGTCCATCGCGATGATTCGGTCGGAATCGATGTCGAAACCTTTGTACGGATGAAGAACTATCGCGACCTTATCGAGGTTATTACGCATCCAACCGAACGTCGCTACATCGAGCAGGCGCCAACGGAGCATCGATTGGCGTTGTTTAAGCGCTGCTGGACACGCAAGGAGGCGGTCTTGAAAGCCACCGGTGAAGGTTTACGCGACAACCTGCAAACCATTGATGTAAATCTTGCGCAAAACGAGCCGGTGCTCGATCAGCCGATGCCGTTGCGTGTAATGCATCTGGCGACGGACCAAGACGACGCGACGATTGCGCTGGCGCTAAACCCCTCGGTGCGGGGAGTGGTTGCGATGTTTGTCGGTGAGCCGCGCTGACTGGATAGGTCAGGTCCACCCGCGTAGCCGATACCACCACATTCCCGCATATTCGCGCAGGCAGCGACCGCTCAATCGCAAAGCGGATCGTTTCGGCCACCAAGGATGGGCTTGCCAAGAAGGATAAACCGGGTCGAACGCGGGCGCGGGAATCACGTCGAGCCCCTGATTGGCGAACGCGGCTGCCGCGCGCGGCATATGAAAACCCGATGTCACCAACAAGATGCGAGGCCGCTTCGCCTGCTTGAGCAGGGCGGCGGAAAGTACCGCGTTTTCATGGGTATTGGTGCTGGCGCATTCGGTCTGCATGGCGTTGACCGGTACGCCTTGCGATTGCAGCCTTCGCGCCATGCGCAACGCCTGGTCGCTGCCGGAAAGCAGCACCATGTCCGCGCGCGCGTCGCGGAACAACTGCAAGCCGAAACCGATTCGCGTCGCCAGGCTAAATGTTTCGTCCGCATTCGAGTCCAAGTCGTATCGCGGCAAGTTGCCACCACCCAGAATCACGATTGCATCAGCCTTGGCGTACGTGGATGCGTCGCGTTGCGGATAGCTGCGTTCCAGCGAATCGCGCAAGCGTGTGGCCACGACAGGCGTGGCGCACAACCATAGCCAGCAAATGCCGAACGCAAATATCGCGAAGGCGGCGCGGTAGCGTCGGCGCCATAAAACGCAAAGACCGACGGCGGCAAGAATCGCCGCTTGATTGATCGGATAGACCAGGCTTTCAAACAGATCCATCGACGTCCTCGATCTTCAACTTCCAAATCGTCCATGCACCGCTTTCGTGTATTCGGCGTGGTCGCCAGGGAATGCCCAGGCGGCGGGGTGAAGCCGGCTAAGGAAAGCTCAAAAAGCGTGCCAAATCGACAGCTTTGAAAAAATAAAGTCACCTTTTTGTGAAGGCTGTGTATTGCTTTGGTCACTTGTCAATAGCATATTATGAGACAGGGATCACACTTTTGATCATCGGCCGAGAGAGCTATGAAGAGCCTCAGTCGTTGTTTTTCGCTGTTCCTACCTTTACTGCTCGCCGCCTGCGCGACGACGGGCGGGTCTGGCGACCCCCCTAAGCTCAACCCGGACGTGCAGGCTGTAACCACGTACCACATCGGTGTGGACGATCAGTTACAAATCACGGTTTGGCACAATCCGGACCTTAGCGTGAGCGTTCCGGTCCGCCCGGACGGCAAGATCACGGTGCCCCTGATTGGCGATGTCGTGGCCGGCGGCAAGACCTCGGACGAGGTTTCCGCCGAGATCAAGGACCGGCTGCAGTCGTATGTGCGCGACCCGCAAGTGGCGGTCATTCTTATTGCGTTGCGCAGCAACGAATACCTGTCGCGGGTGCGAGTCACCGGTGCGGTGCGCACGCCGATTTCGATTCCATATCGCCAAGGCATGACCGTGCTCGATGCGGTGTTGGCCGCCGGCGGCATTACCGAATTTGCCGCGCCCGACCGTACCGAGCTGTATCGCAAAGGCGAGGCCGGGAGCCCGGTTTCCTATTCCGTGCATCTGGAAAAAATCCTGCAGCAAGGCGATCTCGCTAACAACTATCCGGTGCAACCGGGCGATGTGATTACGGTGCCGCAACGCGCGTTCTGATCGCGCGCTCAGTGTTTTTGGAACGTTGGATATTAGGGACGAGTAAGGGGGTAGGGATGTCATGGTTGGAGAACTTGCACCTCTAGGCGGCATGCTGCCTGCGTTGGTGACCGAGGCGCGTCGGCGACGCATGGCCTTGGGCATCGCTTTTGCCGTGATTGCCGTCGCCGCTTTGGTGGTCGGCATGTTCTGGCCGAAGAAATACGAAGCGTCCATCACCATCCTGGCGCAGGAAAGCAGCATCATCACGCCGCTGATGGAAGGCGCGGCTTCCGCGACCGCCAACGCCAATCGCGCCGGCATCGCGAACAACGTGATTTTCAGCCGCAAGGTGCTCGATCAGATCCTGGTGACAGGCGGTTGGATGGCGGCGCATCCCACGCCGATTCAACAGGATCAGATCATCGAGGGCATTCGCTCTCGCACCAAGGTGCAGACCTCGCACGGCAATCTGATCACGATCAGTTATTCCGATTCCGACCCGCGGCGCGCGTTCGTGGTGACGCAGGAGTTTGGGCGTCTATTCATCAGCGAAAGCCTCGCTTCGAAACAGCGCGAAAGCCGCGACGCCTACGAGTTCATCAACAGCCAGGTGGAAACCTACCGCCACAAATTGACGGACGCCGAAGACAAACTCAAAACGTATCGGGAATCCAATGCGGACGCGCGGCCGGGCAGCGATGCCGACACCAATTCGCGCATCAGCCAGTTGCGCACGCAAATCGAAAATACGCAATTGGAGTTGACCGAAAAGCGCTCGCAGGCCGCCGCGTTGCAGGCGCAGCTGTCGGGTGAATCGGAGGTCAATGCGGTGCACACCACGCAGGGTATCTACGACACTCAGCTAGCCGATCTGCAGAGTCAGCTCGACAAGTTGCTGCTCACCTACACCGATCAATATCCGGATGTGATTCGCATCCGTCACCAGATACAGGATTTGCGCCAGCAAATGGCCTTGTCCGATCAGCGCAAACAGGCGGCGCAAGCGGCCGGTACGCCGATCCCGTTGGATAGCACGGTGCAAATGAATCCGCTGTATCAGCAGCTGAAGATTCAGCTGGCCGCCACCGAAGGCGATGCCGCAGCAGCTCAGGCGCGCATCGGCGCCAGCGAGTCGATGCTGGCTACTGAGCTCGATCGCAGCAAACGCATTTCCAATTCGGAAAACGTCACCGCCGAGCTGACGCGCGACTACGACGTCAATCGCGATGTCTACCAAGATCTGTTGAAGCGTCGCGAAAACGCGCGCGTGTCGATGAATCTCGACGCCGAGCAACGCGGCCTGGCGTTCTTCGTACAAAATCCTGCAGTGATGCCGCTGGTGCCGTCTGGCTTGCGTTTTATCCATTTCGGCGCGGCGGGTTTGGTGTTGTCGCTCGCCATCCCGTTCGGATTGTTGTTCGCGTTGGTTCGCTTCGATCCGCGGGTGCGTTCACTCGCCCAGTTGGAGCGCGCGATCGGTTCGGGCGTGCTGGCGACGGTTCCGTTCTATCCAACCCCGCGCGATCGTCGACGCGACCGTCTGCATAACGCGACGTTGATCTTGATCGTCGTCGGCGTCGCCGCGTTTTACCTGATTCTGTTCTGGATCCGGCACAAGGGTTGAGTATGAGCGCCAAGGACGAAAGTATTTTTACCCACCGCCGCGACGAGATGCTCGAGGCCGCTGCGCGCCATGCCGAAGATCCGTCTTCGGCCGGTCATTCGATTGCGTTGATGACGGAAGGCGGCCGCGCGCTGGCGCCGGCGCAGCTGGAACAGCGACGTTTGATCCATCGCGAAGACTCGGTGCGTCGCCAGTCCGATGCGTTTCGCGAGATTCGCACGCGCTTGCTGGAGCTGGCGGGCACGCAAAATTTCATCACCCTGGTGGTATCGGTCAGTCCGCATTCGGGCGGCAGTTTCGTGGCACGTAATTTGGCAGCGGCATTCGCGTTTGATGAAGCGAAAACGAGTTTGCTGATCGATTGCAATTTGCGTTATCCGAATCAGCACAAGGCGCTGAGCGTAGATCCTGCGAAGGGCGGCTTGATCGATTATCTCGAGCATCCCATTCGCGGACTCAAATCGATTATTTATCAGACCGGCATTCCGCGCCTTCGCCTGGTTCCGGCCGGCACGTCGCGCGAAAACGGCGGCGAATATTTCTCTTCGTTCCGCATGCGCGCGATGCTCGATTCGCTGCGCTGCCGCTACACCGATCGCTATTTGTTTCTGGATGGTCCGGCCATCAAGGGGTCGCCGGACGCACGCATTCTGTCGGATGTTGCCGACTTCGTGGTTGTCGTCGTGGGCTATGGGCGCGATACGCCGGCCGCCGTCAATCAGGCTGTCGCCAATTTCGATGCGAGCAAGTTGGCAGGGGTGGTTTTCAATCAGTCGACGTAACACCACGCGCGACTGACTTCCAGCGTATTCAACGGACCGCAATCACCGGAGGGAAAACATGCCGGCATCCATCACGCTCGCTCGCGCTATGACGCTTGCGCTTGCCGCTGTGCCGGGTGCGCTGTGGGCGTCGCAGTTCAATTACTCGATCTTTGGAAGCATCGAGCACAGCGACAACATTACGTTGAGCGACAACAACCCAGTCAGCCAGAACGTTTTTACGCCCGGCTTCAACTTCAGCTATTCGCAGTTGGGTTCGATATTGCAGGCCAACGTAAGCGGCACTTTTCAGTACAACGATTACCTGGGAAATCAGTTCGCCAATCAGACGCAGACACAATTGGCAGGACAGGCCAATTGGACCGTGCTGCCGAAGCGTTTGGACTTTACCGTCGAGGATTATGCCGGCGTCGAGCCCGTCGATTCGTTGGCAAGCAATGCGCCGAACAACCGGCAGCAGACCAATGTGCTGTCGCTCGGTCCGACTTTGCATTTGCAGTTCGGTACCGTCATGCGCGCGCAGGTAGAGCTGCACTATCTCAACAGTTACGCGTCGAAGGTTAAGGATTTCAATTCGAGCCGGGGCTCGGCGGCGTTTCGCTTGTTTCGCGACCTCAATCCCACCGATACGCTTTCGCTGAATGCCGAATCGGAGCGGGTGAGATTCGACAACGGCTTTTCTGTCGAATCGGTCGATGGCGTCTCCGAAACGATTCCGACTCCCAACTACACGCGCGACGAGGCGTATGCGCGATATACGAGTACGTTGGCGCACCTCGATATCGATGTGTTGGGCGGCTGGTCGCGGATCGACTTCGATCATGCGCACGGCGACTCCAAGCCCATGGGTAAGGTCAATGTGCAGTGGCAATTCAGTCCACATCAATCGTTGACTGCTTACGGCGCATATCAGTTTTCGGACGCCGCGCAAGACATGTTTCTGCAGCCAGGGCAAAGCGTCGTCAATGTGCTGGACGAAAATCCGACCGATTTCCTCTACAACCCCGGCGGCGGCATCAGCACGGGCAATCTGGTGATCGATTCGGAGGTTTACCTGGAGCGGACGCTTCAGGCGACCTATACGTATCACGACGAACGTCTTCAATTGTCGGTGACACCGTCGTACGACAAGCTCGGGTATCTGAATAATCCAACGTTCGATCAATCCACGCGCGGCGGCACGATCAGTCTCAATTATCGCCTGACGCCCAACACGGCGCTTACCGGCTTTATCAATGCAGAGAAATTGAAATACACGTCGTTTGTGCGTACCGACAAAACTTATCGCTACGGCGTCGATCTTGGACATCAGATGACGCCGCATTGGAGCTGGCACGTCTCCTATATTCGTCAGATCCGAAATAGCGATGCGGTCGCGCAGAGTTATCACGAGAACGAAGTGTTCTTTAGCGTGGTATTCCGGCGATGAGCGCGCGTAACGAGGCCGAGTTGCCGTTTTTCTTCGGGCCTGAGCGTGCGCTGTTTGGTTTATTCCATGCATCCGGCGCGACGGCGCGGAAGGCGGTGCTGTTGTGTCCGCCGTTTGGCCAGGACCAGATTCGATGCCATCGCCTGTATCGGCAGTTGGCGCAGGCGCTGGCGACCGAGGGCATCGCCGTTTTGCGTTTCGACTATTACGGCACGGGCGATTCGGCTGGGGACAGCGTGGATATGGACTGGCAGCGTTGTCTGGCCGACACCGTTGTGGCGGCCGACGAGTTGCGCGCGCGTAGCGGCGCCGATCGCGTGTTTGCGTTTGGCGCGCGCTTGGGCGGAAGCATTGCGCTGGCCGCGGCGTTGCAAGCCCGCTTTGCCGGTGTGGTGGCATGGGACCCCGTCTTGGACGGCCGCACGTACGCCGCGCAGCTCGACATCATGCAATCGGCGCTGTGCTTCGACGACAAGCGCTTTATGGTGCCGCGCGAAGCCGCCGACGCTGCCGCGCAATGGCTTGGCTTTGCAATCAGCGAACGGCTTCGCCAGCAGATCACGACTATGCATGTCGACGGCCCGACCGTGCCGACGCTTCTGCTCGACTCGCTTTCGCCCGATGCGCCGCGTCGCTTGAACGGTTTTATGGTCGACGCCGCGATGACCCGGTCGCTGGATATTCACACGCCTTGGAACGACTCACGCCGGCTCGAGGTGGCGATTCTCTCGCATCCGCTGATTCAAGCCGTGACGCAGCACGTGCGGGAGGCGGCGTGATGGAGGAACAAGCCTTCCGCTTTGGACGTGCGCGGCATTTGGTCGGCATCGCGGGATTGCCGCCGTCGACCGAGCCCAAGACGGTGGGCGTGATCGTGCTGAATGCCGGGTTGGTGCACCGGATCGGTCCGTTTCGACTTCACGTCGAGATGACTCGACGACTGAATGCGTACGGTTATCCCACGTTGCGCTTCGATCTTTCGACGATCGGCGATAGTGCTTCCAGCGGCGAATCACAGACGCGCAAGCAGCAAATTTGCGCCGACGTCGCCGATGCCATGACGTTGCTCGGCGAGCAGACGGCGTGCAAGCAATTCGTGTTGATTGGGCTTTGCTCCGGTTCGCAAAGCGCGCATATGGTGGCGTGCACCGATCCCCATGTCGTCGGCGCGGTGTTTCTCGACGGCTATGCCTACCGCACGCTGGGCTATCGGCTGCGCTATTACGTTCCGCGAGTGTTGGACGTGAAACGTTGGGTGCGCATGCTTTCGCGTCGTAACGCGCAGCAGGCCGGTAGCGCGGAGCCTGCCTTTACGGTGGCGCCCTTGCCGCAAGCGGTCGTACGGGCCGATTTCGCCGGCATGCTCGAACGCGGACTCAAGTTGTGTCTGATCTATAGCGGCGGCATCAGCCAGTATTTCAATCATGCGCGGCAGTTTCGCGAATGTTTCGGTCGGGTCGTGCGGCATCCCGACGTTTTTACGCGTTTTCTGAAGGAAGCCGATCACACGTACATCTTCGCCGGCGATCGCAGTCGTCTGCTGGACAGCGTCGAGCATTGGCTTTCCCAGAATTTTCCCGTCACAGCGGATGGGTCGTCATGAATACAGTCTTGGTTACCGGCGGCGCCGGCTATATCGGCAGTCATGTTGTCCAGCAATTGGTGGCGCGGGGCGAACATGTCGTCGTGATCGACAATCTAAGCACCGGTTTTCGCGAAGCCGTGCGGGGCGCCGAATTGGTGATCGGGAATGTCGGCGACCAAGGTTTAGTCAGCCATGTGATGGCGGTCCATCACGTGGATGCGGTGCTGCATTTTGCAGCGCACACCGTGGTGCCCGAATCCGTTTGCGATCCGCTTAAATACTACGGCAACAACACTTGCAATACGCGCAACTTGCTTGCCTGCTGCGCGGACGCGGGCATTGAAAATTTCATTTTCTCGTCCACAGCGGCCGTCTACGGCGTCACAGACAACGGCGTCGCCGATGAAGACACGCCGACCCGTCCGATCAATCCCTATGGGACATCCAAGTTGATGTCCGAGACCATGCTACGCGATCACAGCGCCACCGGCGCGATGCGGCATGTGATTCTTCGCTATTTCAATGTGGCCGGTTGCGATCCGGAGGGGCGTATCGGCCATTCCACGCCGAACGCGACGCTGCTGATCAAGGTGTGCTGCGAGCATGCTGTGGGACTCCGTGAAAGTTTGTCGATTTTTGGCACCGATTACGACACGCCGGATGGCACGGGTATTCGCGACTATATCCATGTTGACGATCTTGCGGCTGCGCATTTATGCGCGCTCGATTATTTGCGCGGTGGCGGCCATTCGCTAACGCTGAATTGCGGCTATGGGCATGGCTACAGCGTGCGCGAAGTGATTAACGCGGTCGCGCGGGTAGGTGGCAAGCCGCTTAACGTCATCGAGCTGCCGCGTCGTCCTGGCGACATTCCCAGGCTGATCGCCTGTAGCGACCGACTCAAACACGTGATGCACTGGCAGCCGCATTACGACGATCTGGATTTTATCGTCGAGACGGCGCTGCGCTGGGAGCAGCAGCTGCTGTACCGGCGTGCGCCGCTTTCATCGGTGGCTTGAATGGATACAGTGCGATCAATGGCCATCGCGGCGCGGTTCGAACCGGGAGCGATGATCGTGCCTGCTCGCCGCTGCTTGACCTTGGTCATGATGGGTATGGCGATCATTCTGACAAGCGGTACATCGTTCGCTGCCGGTGCGCGCCATGTAGCAGCGGCTCCGCACAAAGCGCCAGTGGACACAACGCCGGATCAACGGATTGTCGTGCAGCGGAATGCTGGCAAGGACGATGATGTGCTCGTGTCCGTCGGGATTCCTTTTTCGCCCGGCGTATTGCGCGACCCACATCAATTGCGCATTCTCGATGAGAGTGGCGCCGAAGTGCCTGCGGCCGTGCAAACGACCTTGCTGTGGTATGCCAAAGACGACAGCATTCGTGCAGTACGCGCACAATTTCATGCGCACCCGGGCGACGCTGCGCAAACGTTTTATTTTTCTATCGGCAAGCCTCGACAACAGGATCTGCCTGGCTGGCCATATGCGAACGGCCTGGTCGTGGGCGAACACGGTTTGAAGGTTGCTGCGGCGTTGGCGACGTTGAGTCCCGTATGGCTGTGCAATTCGTTGATTGCCGGTCCTCAGATTCCGGCGCCGCCGAATGAGGCTTACGCCAATTACGTTTCGACGCAATTCGAATGGGCCAAGCCGTTGCCGGTAAACGATCCGACGGCATGGCTGTTCGACCGGCCGTCGACGCTTTTCAAAGCCTATATCCGCACGGGTCGTTTTGATTATCTGCAGGCGGCCGACCTCAGTTATCACTTTTATATGAAGTACATCCGCCGGGATGGCTTGGCGATAAGCCCGTTTTGCGCCGGCGGATGGACTTACAACAAAAAACCGTGCGACGTGAAATACGTTTATGTCGAGCCTATTTTGCTAGCGCTCGCGCTAACGGGCGACGACAGCGAACACGATCTTGAAACCGTCGATAAAATGATGACGCTGTGGAAGAACGGCGGCTGGGGCAACGAGCCGGGACCTTATACCGCTCCGTCGCAACACTTCACCGAGCGCATGACGGGTCTGGGCTTGCTTGAGACCGTCAGCGCCTATGAGTTGACAGGCGATCACCGTTATCTGGAGCGCGTCAACGATCGCATCGGGTGGCTCTATGACCATCAACGCAGCAATCCGGACGGTCTGGGCAACGATGGTTCTTGGCGCAACAGTTGGGACGTTCACGAAGACGATACGTGGAATCCGTCGAAAGACGTTCGCGGCACGTCGCCATGGATGACGGAAAATATCGTCGATGGTTTATGGCACGCGTGGCTGGTTACCGGCGATTCGCGCATTCCGACCATGATCACCGGATTTGGTCGTTATTTGGAGCAATACGGCTGGATCAAACCGGAGCTGCTGCATTTCGAACACGACTGGCGCAATCCGTGTTCCGGACCGGATGGCCAGATTGCTTGGTACTGGTCGTCGTCGCATGCGGACACCAAAGCACTGTCGCATATCGAGGAAACGGACGGCTGGTATAGCGACGCGCATACGGTTGAGATCGCATTGCCGGTCGCCGCGGCGTATTACTTCGAACAAGATCCCAAGCAAAGCGCGGCATTGAAACATCGGCTTGACGCGCTGGCGTCGTCTTACAACATCGAGTGCGCAAAAGCTGCCGATCCCTTGCGGCGATTCAATTGGAACAATCGCGGCAGCGGCGTCGTCGCGTGGTTGATCCGGCAGCCGGCTGGCAGCGGCGCAACCTCGACATTGGCCAAAAGCGTGACGCCATGAAGCAGCGATTAGCGGTATTGCGAAGCGTCACCCTGGTCTCGGTTTCCACCTACGTCGAATACGCGTTGGGTCTGGTCGTCAGCATCTGGATCGCGCGCACGCTCGGTCCGGCGAACTTCGGTCGGTACGCCTTTACCGTCTGGTTGAGCGGTTGGTTGATGACTTGCAGCAATCATGCGTTGACGACGTCGTCGACGAAGTTTATCGCCGAGGCGGATGGGGCAAGTAGGCCCGATCTGGCGTCGCATATCGCTTATCGATTGAGTCGATACCAGAATCTGAGTTCGCTTATCGTCGTGGTGCTGTTCGTCGCCTCGGTGCTGATGATTCGCCCCTCCGAATGGCAGCAACCGCTTTGGCCGATTATTGTCCTGGTGATTGTCGCAGTCGTTTCCAAAGCAAACTACGCCATGCTGGTGGGTATCGAAAAAGGGCAGGAGAGTTTCGAGCCCGTATCGATTGCGACCGTGCTTTCCGGCGTGATCAATGTCGCCCTGATTACCGCGGCGACCATGGCGCACGCGGATATGGTGTCGTTCTTCGCGCTGTTTGCCGTAGCGTGCCTGATGCTGAACTTGATCAATCGACTCGCCTTTCATCGGTATTGCAGGCCGTTTTCCAAGGGCCCCATTCCGGAGGACGTCAGCAAGCGGCTCACGCGGCATCTGCGTTTGACAGCGGCGCTGGTCTTGCTGATTTCGCTGCGCTCGAGCACGATCGAAGTGTTTCTGCTGAATACGTTCGCGACGTCTACCGCGGTCGGGTTTTTCGCCATTGCCACCACCCTGACGCGTGGCGCGGTCGAACTACTTTCCGTTGGTCTCACCACCACGTTGCTGCCTTATATGGCCAAGTCGTTCGGCAAGGGCGGCACGGAGCAGGCCGCGCGCCTGCTTACGGAGGCGGCGCGGTTTTACTGGGCCATGGGTTTGATCATCGCCGGTATCGGTCTGGTCACTACGCCCGAAATCGTCACCTTGATGTACGGCAACCGTTATGTCGGGGCGATTCCAACCATTGAAGCCATGCTCGTGCTTGCCGGGTTGCTGTTGGTCAGCAACAGCATCGGCGCTTTTCAGATCGTCGTCGATCGCCAGGACGATCGTGTGCGCATCTCGATACTTGCGTTGGCCGTCAACGCGTTGCTCGGCATCGCACTGGTGCCAAGCTTCGGCCTGGCCGGCGCGATGATCACTTACGCAGGCACGCGCTTCGCCGAGTTCGGCTTGGCGATTTTCTATCTGCGCAAAGCCACCAGTGGCCGATTGCCCGTTGTACCGATGGCACGCTTGTTTGCCGCCGCACTGGTCGCAACGGCTACCGCGTGGCTGGTGGTGGATGTGATCCATAGTCGTTTCGGCTTTATCGCCGGTGGCTTGATCTTCGTGGGTATTTTCCTGCCCGCGAGTTTTCTGGTGCGGTATTGGAGCGACGAAGATTATGAGTTGATGACGATGGTTACCAATCGTCTCGGTCCTGCGGGGCGCACGTTGATGCGAGGCTTAAGCAGCCTGCACGGCGCGACCGCAAAGGCGTCTTCCTGATCGGCGCGGACACAGGGGTCCTGTCATGCATTGGAAGGCCAAAGCAACACTTCAAAACGCGGTATCGCGTTTGCCGTCGGAGTCTTCGTACGCGACGTACTATTGGCTCCAGCGTCATTTCGGTGGATTGCGCCGTATCAATCCGGTGGCGCGGTTGAGGGCGGGGATTGAAACGTGGCGACAAATCGAAAAGCTTGGCCGCGATCCATTCGATAGAACGTTTTTTGAAGTGGGGACAGGGCGCGTACCCATGACTCCCTTGGCGTATTGGTTGATGGGCGCCAAGCGTGTCGTGACCATCGATCTGAATCCCTATATGAAAGAAGAGCTGACAAAGGAGTGTCTGCAATACATCGCCAGCCACGCTCAGGAAATGCAGGTGCTGTTCGGTCCGAGACTTAATCGAAATCGATTCGAAGCCTTGCTCGACTTGCAGCGTCAGGATGTTTTTGAGCTACAACATCTGCTCGATCTTTGCCAGATCGTTTATATCGCGCCCGGCGATGCGACGCGAACCGGCCTGGACGCTGGGGCGATCGATTTTCATACGTCCTTCAACGTATTCGAGCATATTCCGCGCGACGTGTTGTTTGCGATCCTTCTCGAAGGCAATCGGATCATCAGCAATACCGGATTATTTGTTCATCGCGTCGATTACTCCGATCATTTTTCGCACTCGGATATGCGGATATCGCCGATTAATTTCCTGCAATATTCCGACGCGCAGTGGGATCGCTACGCGGGAAATCGCTATATGTACATGAACCGTTTGCGCCACGACGATTTCCTGGCGCTGTTCAAATCGGCGCGCCACAGCATTTTGGCAGCCGAGCCGACGATCGATGAGCCGTCGCTGCAATTGCTGCGCAACGGGCGAATGGCCGTAGACGCGCGGTTCGGTGGAAAGACGGACGAAGTATTGGCGACGACGGAATCGTGGATTGTTTGCGCCAAGTCGGAGAAGGCGGCCGCTTGATAGCGCTCCTGCGTGTGTTTAGATGGCGCGACGTTTTAGCACTGCGTGTTGCACGTATCGGGCCATAAAGTATGCCGATTGCATCATTCCCAGCTTTGCGACGTTGCGATAGATATCCCATTGCCAGGACGCGGCGCGCAATTTATTGGCCGATAGCGAACTTTCGCGCACCAGATACCACGCCAATGGCTCGGGCGATTCCACACACACAGCGCGGCCGGCGCGCCTAACCTGCTCGAGCCAAAACACATAGTCCTCATGACCGATGCGCTGAAACGTCGCGTCGCCAAGCCGTCGCGCGTACATGCCGGTCAAATTGCCGATGAAGTTGCTCGCGAGCATATCCTGCCAATCCACTTCGGCAGGTGGCGTCACCTTACTGAGCACGTGGCCATCTTCGGCGACGCGCCAGTACGAGGCGTAACTGATCAGGGCATCCGATTTGCGCATCGTGACCAATTGGCGCTCCAACTTGGCCGGATGCCACCAGTCGTCGGCGTCGAGAAACGAAATATAGTCGCCATGCGCGGCAAGGATGCCGGCGTTGCGCGCCGCCGCTACGCCGCCGTTGGACGGTTGGCGCAAAACACGCACCCGTGCGTCGATGTCTGCAAAGGCTGCCAACAGTTCCGGTGAGCGATCGCTAGACCCATCGTCGACGGCGATCAGCTCCAGACGAGTGTAGCTTTGTACGAGTACGGAGTTGATGGCGCGTTGCAGCCAGGCGTCGGCGTTGTAGACCGGCATGATCACGCTGACGAGGTCGTTGCTCATGGCGTTACGTCACGCGGTTTGCGCTTGGGCGGCGATTACGGTGCCGGGGCGCGGCAGTTCGTAATCGCGATAGTCGTGCGGATTTCCGGTCAAGCCTGCTTCCGCGGCTTTGATAATGTTGTAAACCTCGCGCGCGGTGACGTAGTGCAGCACGTAGCGCCGTCTGTCGTTGTACGTGTTTTCCAGGTAACGGTGCATGCGATCGGTGGCGTCGCCGAGCAGCGTATCCATGTCGCGCTCCTGCGTGCCGTGCGTGTGTATCTTGACGAAGATCCATTCGGGACGTCCTTCGACGTGCACGCTGGTGTCGATCCATGCATCCACGCGATCCGGCGTAGGCGGACAGGCGTGACGAATATCGGCATTCTCGATACGCGGAATGATGCCAAAACGACGACTGCGCCAGTTCAAGCCAAGCGGACCTTGCACGATCATCAGGTCGCCGCTTGGCTTGCCGCCAACGCGGACAAGCTCGCCGGTGTTGTGCGACTTAGGTCGGGTAGGATCGTCCTTGGCGTAATAGATCGCGTTGATCATACGTGTCTGCGTTTCGCTCGGCGCGGAGGGCAGGGTGAAGTCGGCGTAACAACCCAGTTCGCGCAGCAGGATCAACTCGTTGTTGATGCCACACCAACGCCCGTCGGCGCGCGAATTATCCAGGCACCAGTTGCCGTGAATAAAGCCGAATCGCAATTCACCGGTTTTGGGATCGCGCGGCAGAGCATGGTGGCGCTCGTGCAAAACCTTGTTGAAGCGGTCGATCGTCACGCGAAAGTTGTCGGGTGTGTCATTGTCGTGATGCAGGTGAACTTCGATTTCGCCGAAGCCGTCTGCGCACAACGTTGCGAGCTTTTGCAAATGTTCCTCGAGGTATTCTTCCTCGGGATAAAAGAAGGTGTGTTGTGGCGGACGTCCGTCGGCGTCGCGATGCGTGTTGGCTAGTTTGCGGTAATCGTTGCACCAGCGATCGACACGCGCGCGTTGCGTAGCCAGATCCGCCTTGCCCCAGGCCGGTTCGAAATGATCGACAAAGCAGAACATCACATGGACCGGCTTATCGGTCACACGTGGCGGCCGGCGTCGAAGATAACTTCCGATCCAGATTTGCATATTGCGTGCACGCAAGGCGAAGGCGATGGAAATCGCCAGCATCAACACCAGCGCAAGCGCGGTCAGTAGTGCGATCGTCCACATCAGCGTGCACCCTCCGCCGGTAAAAGCGTCAGCAATTGCTCCGCATTGTTGCGCCATTGGCGTTCGCGCTGGATGTAGCGTCGCGCGGCGTCGCCCACTCTGCGGTGCTCGTCCTGCTGGGTGGCCAAGTCGAGCACGCGCTGCACGCAAGCGGCTATCTCGCCGCGCGGGAACAGCCAGCCGGTATCGCCATCGCCGATCACTTCGGCGACAGGCGCGTAATCGGGCGCAACTACCGCGACACCCATGCCCATCAATTCGAACAGCTTCATCGGCGAGCCGTAGTGGTTGGAGTTGGGCAGCACGGCGTAATCCATGCAGGCGATCCAGCTTGCGATCTCGTCGTGCGCAACGCGGCCGGGTAGCAGCACGCGGTCCGATAATCCGCGTTCCGCGACGAGCTCGCGCACCGCCGGCAATGTTCGCCCGTCGCCGACAAACACCAAGGCCAGTTGGGGCACTTCGGCCAAACGTGCGGCAATGGCTTCGACAAACGCATCGACGCCGTGCCAATGTGCGAAAACGCCGATATGTCCGCAAACGATGCGGCCCGTCAGTCCACGCTCGGCGCGCAACGCCGCAACGTCATAACGCGAAGGATCGAACCGGGAAAGGTCGACCGCGTTGGGTGTCACCACCGATGGTGCGATCTGTCCGTACGCGGCTTGCGCCTGATCGCGGAAGTAGCTGGATATGAACACCAGTCCGGTGCAATGACGCAGGCACCAGCCTTCGATGCGCTTTGCCAAACCTTTCAAACGCAACGGCCGTACCCGATCCACCAAGGCCGAATCGTTGATTTCCAGCACCAGCGGAATGCCGCGCCGCCGCGCCAGCCAGACCGTGGCGAACAGAAACAATGAATAGCGCTCGTAGATAAGCTGGGGCCGCTGCCGGCGAATCGCGGCGCCGACGCGGAAGAAGGTGACGATGTTGTAGGCCAGTTCGAAGCATTCGAACAAGACGCCGGGCAATCGCGTAATAGCAGTGGCGAGGCGACCGCGTTTCGAACTGCCTTGCGCGGTCGCCTCATGTTCGGGGTCGGCTCCGGGAAACGACATGATCGAGACGTTGTGCCCCAAGACGCGCAAGGCGTGCACGATGCCGCGGATATGTACGCCTTCGACATGGCGACCGCGCGTGCGATGGTGATACAGGATTCTCATAACGCACCCTGTGGCAGTGCGCTGAAAGTGAATCCATTGGACAGCCATTCCGGCAACATCACGGCGAGCGCCTCGCGTGCACGGTCGCTGTCGTCGTGCATCAATACGATTTCACCGGGAAGCGGTGGATCGGCGCGTAGCCTGTCGACCAATTCACGCGTCGGCTCGATTTGATAATCGAGGGTGTCGTAAGACCAATAGACAAAGGTGCGCCGGCGCATCGCGAAATACGCCAAAATATCTGCGCCGACGTATCCGTGCGGCGGGCGCATACGATGATGAAGCCGTCCGTCGAAGGCGCTCAGCAATGCATCGGTGCGAAGAATTTCATTGAGTTTCTTGCGGGTCGTCATGCGTTTGAACGACCAGTGGCTATAGGAGTGGTTGCCCAGCATGTGGCCCTCGGCCAGGATGCGTTGCACCAGGTCCGGGTATTGCTCGACCTTTTGCCCCACCAGGAAGAAGCTCGCTTTGACGCCATGCTTCGCCAGAAGATCCAATAGCGGCGGCGTGTAAATGGGATCGGGGCCGTCATCGAACGTGAGATAACGAACCGTACCTTCGCGCGCGCCTTTGGTCTGCACCAACGCATCCGGGAACAGATTCAGCCAATGCTGTTTTTTCGGCCTCATGTTCATGCAGAGGCTCCTGCGCCGGCGCTCGCGTGCGATTCGACGGCGGCGTGCAAGATTGCGTCCAGCTCCGCGATATTGTCCTCCCAACGATAGCCGCGCGCGTGCGCGGCGATGTGCTTATGGCTCCAAGGGCGCATGCTGGCTTCGACCAATGCTTCAGATAACGCAGCGCGTTGATGAGGCGGCACCAGCATGCCGGCGTAAAGCGGCACGACTTCCGGTATGCCGCCTACGCGCGTGGCGACGATCGGCGTGCCGCAGGCCATCGCTTCGAGCACGACATTCGGCACGCCTTCGTTGTGGCTGGGCAGACATAGAAGATCGGCGGCGCGAAACCACTCGCCCAGATCCGTGTGCGCGACGGCGCCTGCAAATTCGACATGATCCAGACAGCCGAGCTCTTTGGCGCGCGCAAGCAGGATGTTGCGTGCGGCGCCTGTGCCGACGTAGATCAGGCGCGCATTGGGTTGCGCGGCGAGCAATGCCGGAAAGGCTTCGAGCAAATCGAGACAACCTTTCGAAGCCTTCAGATTGCCGACGAACAAGAGCAGCGGCGAATACGTGGAAAGGCCCAGTCGTGCTCGCGATTCGGCGCGCGATTCAGGAGAAAAAATCGATGAGTCCACGCCGTTGTAGATGACATGGACGTTCGCGGGTCGAGTCCCCAATTCGACCGCCTTGGTCGCGAGTGCGCGGCTGACCGCGACAACGCCTGCGGCGCCGGTCAGCGCCGAACGAATCTGTATACGGCGAAGCGCATGATTGGCCTGCACGTTGAGATCGCTGCCGTGCACTTTGACGACATAAGGAATGCCCAGCCAGCGCGCCAGCCAGCCGACCGCGACGGCGTCGGGATAGGCCCAACTGACCAGCATGCAGTCATAGTGCGCTTTGCGAATTTTCAGGCCGCGTTGCCATAACAACGACAAGAACCAACAGACGGCAAGCAGCGAGCGACCGATAAGAGGTAGGAACAAAAACACGAAATAGTCGGTGCGCACATGGGCGGATTTGACGTCGCCGCGGCGAGCGCCGAGCCGCTCCCGAAAATCGATGGCCGTGATGACGTCCACCTCATGGCGTTGTCCCAGGCGCTCGAACTGCTGGCGATTGAAGGCGCCGCGCAGCGGATCCCAAGGTGTCGGAAACAGGTTGGTCAGGATCAATACTTTCATTGCCTTTGTCAGTCCTTTGAGCCGTCGTAAAGTTGCGCGTAGCGCATCGCCATCGTTTCCAGCGATCCGTAGCGTTCTACCCATGCGCGAGCCGACTGACCCAGCGCTGCTGCGTGTTGCGGGTTTCGCAGGAGCGAAATCATCGCTTCCGCGAGGGCCGTGTGATCGTGCGCAGGCACCAGGCGACCGGTGATCCCATTGCGCACAATTTCGCCGTTGCCGCCCACGTCGGTGGCGACGATCGGAAGCGCGACGGCGCTTGCTTCCAAAAGCGCCATCGAGTAGCCCTCGCTCAGCGACGAAAGCACGAACATATCCAAGCCTTGCAGCAATTCGCGCACATCGCTGCGGTCGCCAAGAAAATGCACGCAATCGGCGATGCCTTCGTCGACCGCGGATTGCTGCAGTGACGCGCGGAGTTCGCCGTCCCCAATCAGCACGAGGGCGGTCCGGACGTCTTGTTCGTGCACAAGTTTGAATGCGCGGATGAGGCTGTGTTGATCCTTGGCCCAGTTCAAGCGCCCGACCGTGCCGATGATGCGGGTCTGTTCCGGCAGATTCAGCAGGCGCGCGACGCGGCCGCGCGCCGACGATGAAGCGGTGTCGAACGCATCGACGCGAATGCCATTTGGCACCACGCACGCCTTAGAGAGCGGAATGATGCCGCGCATAATCGCATCGCTGCGTGCCGCTTCGCAGACGGTGACCACGGTGTCGGTGCGCGCAAGTGCGCCGCGATACAGCCATTCCCTGCGGCGCGCACGACGATTGACGCCCATGCCGTGGCGCGTGTTGATCACCACGCGCACGGGGAGGCCGCAGGTCGCCAGCACGGCCTGGTAATGCGCGACTGCGTTATGGGTGTGCAGCACCTCGGTCTCGTGATTGCTGATCATGCGGCGCGCTTGAGCCAGTGCCGACAGATCCAGACCCTGGCGTTTTCCGCATACCTTTACCGCAATACCGAACTCGTCAAGCTCATGCGCCAATGAGCCAGATGTGTACAGGCAAACCACTTGGCACGAATGACCTTGCCGATGCTGATATTTCACCAACTCCAGCACCATGCGCTCGAGGCCGCCGCGATCCAGGCTTTCGACGAAATGCGTGATATTCACGGTGTCAGCTCCGAGACCGTGACGCGAAGCTTTCCGCTGCGCGTAAGCGGAATATCGTCGACGAAATGGCAATGCAGTTCCACGCTGTCGCCAAGCACTTTGTCGACCTCGCGGTAGATGTATTCCAGCGAGGCCTCGTCGAAGCCGGCGCCGCGCACGATGGAGAGATCGAGGCGGTCGAGGCGTCGTTGCACCAATTGAAAACGCTGCAAGCCTGGGACGTCCTTGAGCATATGCGGAAAGAATTCGCCAGGCAGAACGTGTCCGCTCGGCGTGCGAATCGCGTCGAGCGTGCGACCCTCGACGCGCGTCAGTAACGGCAGGCCGCGCCCGCACGGGCATTGTTCGGAAGACGCCGTGGCGAGATCGCCGTTGGCGTAGCGAATAAACGGCATGCCGTAATTGAAGAGATCGGTGATGACGACGTCGCCGGTCTGGCCGTCGCGCGCGGCGCCATGCGGCGTGCACAGCTCCACCACGAGATGATCGCTATTGATATGCAAACCGTGGCGCTGCTCGCATTCGGCGGCAATCAGCATAAATTCGCGGCAACCATAGGTGTTGAACGCGGGCGCCCCGAACGCTTGCTGGATCGCATTGCGCTGAAATTCGTGCATCGCTTCGGCGCCGCCGATAATGGCTTGCGGTTGCCAGATGGTGCGACCGCTGGCGATCAACCATTGCGCAAGCTGCACCAGCGGTCCAACGTAGGCGACGATGATGTCTGGACGATAGCGGTCGATCGCGTCGGCGTATTCGGCCATGTTCGCTTCGGTCATCTTGAAGCTGTTGAGAATGCGGCGCGAGAAAACGGTGTTGTAGATGCGATCTTTGAGCTGATGCGCACGTGTAGGATCGCCGACCGGTCCGCCCCACAGAAACAGCGTGCGACGCCCCATGCGCGAGCCGGCCCATTCATAGCCGCGCCACATCACCGCTGTGCGTCGGTCGTTGCTCTCGCGTGTAAAGCCGAAGCGCATCGGCTCGCCGGTCGATCCACCCGTCGCTTTGAATAACAGACGATCGCGCCAGGAGTCGGCTTTGAGTTCGTCGAAATGCTCGCGAATATCCGCTTTGGTCAAGGTGGGAAGCTTGGCGTAATCGTCGAGATTGCGAATGTCCTTGGGCGTGATGCCCAGCCCGCGCCACCGCGTGCGGTAATAGGGCACGTCGCGATAGCAATGCTCGAGCAAGCGTTGCAATCGTTCCCATTGCAGCGCTTCGATCTGCTCCCGGGCCAGCCATTGATCGCGCCGGTATGTGTCGAGATAAATCAACGTACGACGCCGCCGCAAGCCCGTCTCATAGGCTGGAAACAATACGCGTCGAAAGGCCGTTTCGTATAACCCACTCATACGATATGCCTCCTGAGCCGCCATCGATGCGAAGCGGCGACTAAACGGTGAGGAGCGGCGCGATAGTTGTTCATGCGGAGACATGCAGCAGAATGGCGACGAGAACGAAAAAGCCGGCGATGCTGCCCACTGATGCCGTAAACCAGCGTCCAAGGCTATCGGTGGCCGTAAACAGGCGCAGGCCAGGAAAGCGTTTCCGCGCGCTGACGTAATAGCCCACCACCATCGCGGCTATCAGATACATCACCACCGTATAGCTGCGGCTGAGGAAAAAGGCGGACGCGAATAAGCCGCATAGCGACAGCAGTAATGTCAGCGCCATGCGCTGCTCGCTCTGCCAGGCTTTGGCGCGTGCAGGGTCTTCGAGGCCCTCGGGTTTGAAGCGAATGACCGTCAGCATCATCCAGAAGCTGTAGCCGACAAACGCCAGCCACAGCATGTAACCGACAAAACCGGTCTCGGCCAGCACCAACACGAAGGAGTTATGCGCGGTGAGGTCGTTGTATTCGGTGAAGTTGCCGGCGCCGACGCCGAATACCGGGTGCGACAAAAACATATGCAAACCCGAATACCACGCATCCACGCGGCCGAATGCGGATTCTTCGTCTGGGTCCAGCTCCTGCATGCGCGACGACATCAGCTTCATGCAGGCGAGGCCGACGACGCCCAGCGTACCGGCGGTGACGAAACCGCGCTTGTACCAAACGTACACGCCCGCCACGACAAGCACGGCCAGCAGGGCGCCGCGCGAATTGGTGAGATACGTTCCGTAGAACAGCATCGCCGCGCATGCCAACCAAAACAGGCGCATTAGAAATCCGCGCGAACCGCTGAGATAGACCGCCATGGGAAGCGTACTGGCGAACAAAAGGCCCAGATCGTTCGGGTCGTTGAAGATGCCGACGTACTGGATGCGCCCGTCTTCGGAAATGGGCACGCCCGTCCAGCCCACGCCGTCTCTGGCCTGTTGAATGCCGTGCGCGACCAAGACCACCGAACACAACACGAAGACAGCCATCGTGATCACGACGCGTCGTTGCGTATTGCACGACGCGGCTAGCACGAAAAACGCGATCATGATCGGACCGAACTTCTCCAGCTGATCCAGCGCACCGCCGAACCAGCCGTTGACGACCACCGAGACCATTAAAATCAGCAGAAACACGGGGAGTATCACGAACTGCGGCGCCGCGAACGTTTTGGCGCTAGAGATCAGCCAGCACAGAAACGCCGAGATCAGGACCACCGGCAATATCGGAATGCCGGTAAACGCCGCCATGTATTCCTGCGGGCGGATGATGGTCAAAATCAAATAGAGAATGATCAGCGGAAACATCAGACGTGGGCCTGCTCGCGCGGAGATTCGTGATGTGCGGTCGGATAACTCACCAGGCTCGGCAAGGTCAGCATGGCGGCGAACCAGCCCGGACTCATCATGCGTTCGACCGGGAGACGTCGAAGGGCGTAACGATGGGACGCCGCCCGCGGATTGGTGCCGCAGATGTAGCAGACAGCCAAATCGAAGCCGGCGTCGCGCGTGGCGTTCATCACGGCATCGTCGAACGCGCGGTCGCCACCGACCGGGTACGACATCAAGGTGGCGGGTGCGTCGAGCTCGCGATCCAGCGTCGCTTTGGATTGCCGTATTTCGTCCACCATCAGATCGTGCTGTAACTTTGCCAGCATGCGGTGGTAGACGCCGTGCGAACCGATTTCAAATCCTGCTGCGTGCATTTCACGCACTTGGTTCCAGGTCATCGGACGGCAATCGTCAGGCCGAACGTTGCTCGGCATGTTCCATTCGTGCTCCAGTCGCCCGATCATTGCTTCCTGCGCCATGGCGTCGATGCTTTTCATGTTCTTCAGCACGGTGCCTGCAAGCGAACGCCGCAGTTCGCGGTCGCGCGGCATGGGCACGTCCATGTCTATTTCCGGCAGCACCAGGCGCGGCGCGTTGGTGAGCAGGATCATGTGTACAAGCCAGTCGTACCCGTATGGCTTGCCAGTGTCGATGTGGCCGGTCGAGACGAAAAACGTCGCAGGAATGTTCAGTTCGCGCAGGATGGGGTAGGCGATGCGGTAGTTGTCGTCGTAGCCATCGTCGAAAGTAATCGCCACGGCATCGGGCGGAAGTGCGGCGCCGGAGTTTATGGCGGCGGCAACGTCGCTCAGGCGGACCGGCACGAAGTGTTGCTTGACGTGCAGCATTTGCGCACGGAATCGTTCGGGCGTCGTGCTGATCAATTCCAGATCGAAGTCGAAACTGGCCGAATCGGGAAGCGGCATAATGCGGTGATACGCCAGAATGCGCAGATCTTTTTGCAGCCACGAGCGCACGCGCTGCAAGGGTTGCAACGCGCCAGTGGTGTAGCACAGCTCCGCCATGCGTCCGCGGATACCGGATGCTCTGCCTTGACCTTCTTCCTGAGTCAACATGGAAAGATCCTCAGTGATCCGCGCGGCGGACCGTTCCGCGCGCGACGACGATGAGAAAGACGTGCCGAGCGCAGCCGTTCGACGGCACGCTCGACGACTTACCGGCAATGGCCAGGTTTTTCATATCGGTTCCCCCCGGACCGACGCGTTCATGTCAGCGCCGCCCGAACAAATTGCGTAGACGCGAGCCGATATTCGCGCGCGGTGTCTCCGCGACCACGCTCTCGGACAATCCTGCCGCCAACGTGCCCAAGGTGCCGTTGGCGATATCCAGCAAGTTCAGCGACATGCCGGTCTGGCGTTGCACGCGTGCAGCCATATCCACCGCCATCAACGAATGACCGCCGATGTCGAAGAAATTGTCGCTGGTGCGAACACGCGCGACGCCAAGCAATTCCTTCCACAAGGCGGCCAGCATTTGTTCGTTGGCGGTTTTCGGCTGCGTCGCAATGTCTTCGACGCCATCGTCCAATGACTCGCCAGGCAGCGGCAACGCAGCGATATCCACGTCACCGTTGGCCGACAACGGCAAGGTATCGAGAAACATCAGGCGCTGCGGCACCTCGTGAGCAGGCAATGCGGCAGCCAATGCGGCGATCAGGTGATTGGCGTCGAGCGCATGTCCGGATGCGGCGACGGCATAGGCGTCGATGTATGCGCTGCCAGCTTGGTTCATCCGCGCTACCGCGACGGCGCGCATCACGCCCAATTGACTGAGCAGTTCGGCTTCGACGGTCGCCAGGTCGATCTCGCGACCGTGAATACGCTCGCGACGATCGGTGCGACCCATTTCCTGGATATGGCCGCTCACCAGCCACCGTCCGCGACGATGCGTGCGTTGCAGACGGTTATCGGTCGAAACGCCCGATGCCGTCGCGACGCTATGGTCTTGCGCCGTGGCGCGCACGCCGAACGGTTGGCTTAGCGATGCACCGCCGACATGAATTTCACCGATGGCGCCGATGGGGCAGGGATGCTGTTGACTATCGAGAATCCAGACGGCGGTATTGCCGAGCGGACGGCCGCTGTGAAGGCTTTCCACCGGCCGTTCGATGCGACCGCAAGACGCGGCGAGCGAGTTGTCGGCAGCGCCCGATACGCTCCAGACGCCGGCGCTGCATTCGGCCAATTTTTGCGCCAGCTCGGGCGTCGGCAGCCCGCCGACACAAACGGCTTTCATTTCCTCGCGCCCTGTCCATGACGCGGAGAACATGGATTGCCATGCATCGGGAGCCGCAAACATCGCGCTCGCATGATGGTTTTGCGTCAATTTGATCAGCGCTTCGCCTTCGCGCGACTCGCGTTGATTGGCGAGAATCAATTCGGCGCCCAGCGCTATCGGTAGCAGCGTTTCGATGATCGCGTCGCTCGTGGCCGGCGAGGCTGTCGCAAGGATGCGATCGTCGGCTGACAAGCCGATGGAGTCCTGGAGTCCCTGTAGCGCATTGGCGATCGCGTGATGCGTAAACCCTGCACCACTGGGGCGACCTTCGTGGTCGGGTACGTAGACGACCATTGCGATGTCGTCGCCGTTTATCTCCACCGTGTGGCGGTCGTTCCCGACGTCGATGATTTCGACCGTGTCCGCATCGAACCACAATGCTTGCGTACGCGGCCATTGAAGCGGATTTTCCAGTGCGCTGTCGCCTACCAGCAGGGTGATTCGCGCGTCGGCGATGATCTCCTTCAAGCGCGGCGCCGGATCGGTGGGGTCGAGCAACACGCATACGCTGCCCGTCTTGAGTATTCCCAGCATGCCGGCCAAACGATTGGCGCCCGGTGCCGCAGCGAGGCCGATGGGTGTGCCTATGCTTGCGCCGCGCGCACGCAAACAATGCGCGATTCGATTGGCCTGTTGCTCGATCTCGTTGTAACGCGTGCTCCAGCTGCCGAATGTCAGTGCGGTCTTTTCGGGCGCGCGGTCGGCTTGCTGCTCGAACATGGCGGTGACGTTGCTCGGCAACGTTATAGCCGTCGAGGTCGCGTTCCAGGTTTGCTCTTGCGTCAATTCGGCCTGGCTGATCGCGGTGAGCGTACCGACGCGTTGGTGCGGATCTTCGCTGACGCGCACCATCATGGCGAGGTAGCGGTCGCGCAGCAGGCGCGCTGTTTCGGCTTGCAAGATGTCGGCGTTATACGTGACGCCGCCAACCATGCCTTTGTTGCTCTCCAGGAACCAAAGTCCCAGGTCTTCCGTGGCGCCGCTCTGGAACAACAAAATCTGTTCGTGCGCCAGGCCACCCCAATCCACGATGCGTTGACGCGCATCCTGGAATGAAAAGAGCGCCTGATAAAGCACCGCGCCGCTGCCCGCACCCACACGCAACTCGCGTTGCAAATATTCGAGCGGCACGTCGGGATGGCCGAAGCTTTCGATAGCTGCACGTTTGACGTAACGAACGAATTCGACAAACGAAAGCGTAGTGTCGACGGTGATATGCAATGGCAGAAGATTATTGAAATAACCCATCACCGATTCGACTTCGGTCTGATTGCGCGCACGCACCGGCGTGCCGACCACCAGATCGCTTTCACTCGCCATGCCGCTGAGCAACACGTAATACAGCGCCAGCAGCGTCATATTGAGCGTGGCGTCGGCGGCGCGTGCGACGTCGTGCATCGCGTCGGTCGCTTCCTTGGTCACGCGGATCCACTCGGTGCGACCGATGCCGGACATGCCCGGACGCCTGGGCTGATCGGTGGGCAACGCGCGAATGTTCGCCATCGTCGCGAGGCGCTCGCGCCAAAACGCGAGCTGCGTCTGAAACTGCGGGCCTTCCAGCCATTGCGTATGCCACGCCGCGAAATCGCCGTACGTGACAGGCAGCGGCGCCAAGGGCGATGGCGCGCCATCGACGAAGGCGCGATAGAGCGACGACAGTTCGGCGTAAAGAATATCGAACGACCACCCATCCCAGATGATGTGATGGGGCATAAAGAAAAAGACGTGGTCGTCCTCGCCCATGCGGAACATGCGTGCGCTGAAAAGCGGCGCCTGGGTGAGATCGAACGGCGTATCGGTGAGTGTTTGAAGGCGCTGCATCAGCGCGGATTCGCGTTCGTTTTCCGGTAAGCCAGAAAGATCTTCGGCGGGGAACAGCGGCACCTCGATATACGGGGTGACGATCTGTTCGACCGTATTGCCTTCGCGGCGGAACGCCGTGCGCAAGATCGGTTGACGCTGGATCAACGCCTGCAACGCCAGATGGAACGCCGCCGCGTCGAGCGGCCCGCGCAACCGATGCGCGGAAGGTGCGTTGTACGTGACGCGGCCCGGTTGCAGTTCTTCCAGCGACCACAAGCGGCTCTGCATCAAGGACAGCGGTGCGCGACTTTGATCAGCCCGCTGCGCTATGGGTTGCGCTGCGGGCGCTGCGCCGCTGGCTTTCTGTGTCTGGATCGCGGCGGCAAGCGCTGCGATCGTGGGCGCATCGAACAAGGTGCGGAACGACAACGTGATGCCGAATTCGCGATTCAGGCGCGCGGTGAGTTGCGCGGCTAACAACGAGTGGCCGCCGAGTGCGAAGAAGTCGTCGCGTACGTCGAGGTCCGGCAACGATAATATGCCTTCCATGGCCGCCGCCACGCGACGCTCGTCGTCGTTGCGTGGCGCGATGCGTGCGGTGTCCGCCGCAACCGAATGGATTTGCGGGGCCGGCAGTTCCTTGCGATCGGTCTTGCCATTTGGCAGCAAAGGGATCGCACTGAGCTGAATAATGTGCTGCGGCACCATGTAGTCTGGTAGTCGCTGCTTGAGCTGATCGCGTAGTTTCGTTTCGTCGAAACCGGCGCCTTCGTGCATCACCACATAGGCAACGAGTCGGACATCGCCCGGGCGATCTTCACGCGCCATCACAACGGCGCGGTCGACGTCGGGCACGTCGACAAGCACGCATTCGATTTCGCCCAATTCGATGCGATAGCCGCGCACTTTCACCTGGAAATCCAGCCGCCCCAGATGCTCGATCATGCCGTTGGCCAGCCAACGGCCGCGATCGCCGGTGCGATACATGCGTGCATCGCTACGCGCCGAGAAAGGATCGGGCAGGAAGCGTTCGGTATCGAGCTCCGGCCGATTCAAATAGCCCAGCGTGACGCCTGCGCCGCCAATATAGATTTCGCCAGGCACGCCGAGCGGGCAGGGCGCACGCTGCTCGTCCAATATATGAATCTGCGTATTGGCGATCGGCCGACCGATAAAAATACCGGAGCGCGGATTCGCAACGCGCCAATAGGTCGAATAAACGGTGGTTTCGGTGGGGCCGTATCCGTTCCACACTTCGGAGCAGCGCTGCATAAGCGCTTCGGCGAGATCGACCGCCAACGGTTCGCCGCCGGATACCGCGCGAAAGCGTTCGCGACCATTCCAGCCCGCCTCGATCAGAATGCGCCAGCCCGAAGGCGTGGCCTGCATCATGGTGGCGTCGCTTTGCTCCACCAGCTTGCGCAAGGCGGCGCCGTCGCGAACATCGTCGCGATCGGCGATGACGATTTCGGCGCCGGCGCTTAGCGGCAACATCACTTCCATAAACGCGATATCGAACGAAAGCGTCGTCACGGCGACCAGCCGGTCGTCTTCGGCGATGCCTGGAACGCGTCGCATGCTGGTCAGAAAATTCGATGTAGTGCGATGAGGAACACGCACCCCCTTGGGGCGGCCCGTCGAGCCGGATGTGAATATCACGTAGGCCACGGATTCGGGCGTTGCCGCTGCATCGTCGCGCGCAAAACGCGCGGGTGACGCTGAGTCGATGGCGGCGGCATCGCCTTTCAACGACAGAACGCGCGATGCGGGAAAATCGAAAGCGGCCGGTACGGCGTCATCGACGATCAACGCGGCCAAGGCGGCATCATCGGCCATAAAGGCCAATCGGTCGGCTGGAAATTGCGGATCGAGCGGTACGTAGCCAGCGCCCGATTTGTGTACGGCTAGTACCGCAGCCACCATATCCGCGCTGCGCGACAGCGCGATGCCCACCAAGTTGCCGCGGCCGACGCCGCGTTCGCGCAGCACGTGAGCGAGCCGATTGGCGCGCGCCTCCAGTTCGGCGTAGCTCAGTCGCGTCGCGCCGCTTCGTACTGAGGCGTTGTTCGGAACGCGGTCGACTTGTTTTTCGAAATATTCGTGTGCGAGCTTTTGCTCCGGATACGGCGTACTTTCGGGTTGCAGCGATGCGATTTCGCGCTGTGCGGCGTTCGAAAGAAGTCCCAGTTCCTGTACCGCCATGTCGGGTGTCGCGACGGCGCTTCGTAACAAGGTTTCGTATGCGTCGAGCCAGCAGCGTACCGTTTCACCATGGAACAAATCGCTGTTGTATTGACACTCCAAGCGCAGGCCGCCGTCGACTTGCACGGCATTGACGAACAGCTCGAAATTCTCGAAGACGCGTGCATTGCCGGAGAATTCGAAGCGTAGGCCGGGAAAGGCGACCGTACGCTCGTCCAGCGCCTGATCGAGGTTGAAGAGTACGCTGACCAGCGGAAGCCGGCTTGGATCGCGCGGCATCGCCAAGCGCGCAAGCAGGCTGCCGAGCGTGTATTGCCGATGCTCGAATGCATCCAGCAAGTCGCTGCGCACATGGCCAAGCAACTTGGCAAACGATGCTTGCGCATCTATTTCCGTGCGCAATGGCAACACATTTACACAGTGACCGACAAGATTGGTTTGTCCATCGACCGCTTGTCCAGCGCTTGGAATGCCGACTACGACGTCGTCCTGGCCAGTCAATCGATGCAGCAGCGTGCTGAAGGCGGTCAAGAGCGTTGCATAGAAGCTCGCGCCGCGTTGTGCGCCAAGGCGCTTGATATCTGCGACGAGGGTCGCGTCCAGCGTGCGATCTTCGCGTTGCGAGGCGAATGTGCGATGACGACGGCGTGGGTTGTCGGTGGGAAGATCCAGCGACGGCAATGCGCCGCAGAATCGGTTCAACCAGTATTGTTCGTCGTCGTGACCGCTATCGGTTTGTGCGCGTGTCGTTTCGGCGATGGCGTAGTCCGTAAACGCATTCGCCGGCGCAGGGCCGTCGCCTTGACCCAGGCTCTGCGCGTACAGCGCGGCAAGATCGTTCACGATCACGCCGAAGGACCAGCCATCGCAAACGATGTGGTGCGCGGTAAAAATCAACAAATGATCTTGCGCCGATAACCTTAGCAAATGGGCGCGCACCAACGGGCCGTGTTCCAGATCGAACGGCGTGCCGACGGCCGACGCCAGCGCTGCGGAAATTTTCTCGCTACGATCGGTTTCATCCAGACTGGACAAATCGTGTACGACGTAGTCCAACTCCACATGGGTGGCGATGCAAAGCTCGTTGCCGTCCGCGCTGAGCGTGGCGCGCAGCGCTTCATGCCGATCGACGACGCTTTGCAATGCCGCTTGCAACGCGGCGACATCGAGCTCGCCGGTGAAGCGTATCGACACCGATTCGTTATAGGCGAGCGAAGCTTCCTGCTCCAGTTTCGCGGCCAGCCAAATCTCGCGTTGTGATGCCGTTGCGGGCACGACGCGCGCGAGTGCGGCGTCGGCGAACGGATCGTAGTCGACGGCCGTAGTGACCACGTTGACGTCATTGGCATTCATGGCTTGATCCTCAAGCGCTCAATTTCATGTACTTGCCCGGAACATCGGGATTGGGCACGAACCACGTCGGTTTGCCTTCCTCGTCCTTGCCCAGGCGTGCGCCGGCGACAGGCGGGTTGGCGGCATCGAGCGGACGCGCTTCGGTCTTGACGCGACGGGGCAAGAACTCGGCTTCCTGCAATTCGAGTACGGATTCCTTGAAAGCCTTGGCGATCGCCACAAAATCTTCTTCGCCATGCGCAGTGGTAAAGAAGCACGGGAAGTTGTCGAGAATATGAATGCCACGGCTGCGCATCATCGCGAACAACAAATCCTGCAGCGGATGATCTTCGAGGAAATTCGTCTTCCACACGGACGCAAAGTGCGTCACCTTGATCGGTGCGCCTACATCGCCGCAGAAGGTATTCAATTCTTTGGCTAGCGAGGTCGTGCGCGCATTGAGGCGCTCCTGCAGGGCGGCGCCCGACGTCTTGAGATGATCGAGCACCGCGTGCGCGGCGGCGAGCGCAAGCGGATGGCGCACAAACGTGCCGGCGAAATACGTAACGCCGACCGTCGGAATCGACGCGTCGCCGAATTGCCAGCCACCGCCGTCGAGCGCATCCATAAATTTGCGTTTGCCCGCGATCACACCAATCGGGAAACCGCCGCCGACGACCTTGCCGTACGAGGCCAGATCGGCATCGATGCCGAGCACCGCTTGCGCACCACGCGGATGCGAGCGGAAACCGGTGACCACTTCATCGAAGATCAATAACGCGCCCGCATCGGCGGTAATCGCGCGCAGTTCCTGTAGGAACTCGCGCGGCTGGAAATCGGGGCGACGGCTTTGCACGGGTTCGACCAGCACGGCGGCAATCGACGAGGCGCGCTCGCGGATGATGGCGAGCGATTCGGGTGTGCCGTAGTCGAGCACAAGCACATGCTCGGACGTGTTGCGCAAAATTCCCGGCGCAGCCGGCACCGAGCGCAATTTCTTCGTGCCGCGCACGATCACTTCATCGAAAATGCCGTGGTACGAGCCGGTAAAAATCACCAACGTGTCGCGACCGGTAACCGTACGCGCCACGCGAACTGTACCCATCACCGCTTCCGATCCGGTGTTGCATAGCGCGGCACGATCGAATCCGGTGATGTCGCAGATTTGTTTGGCGACGACGCCGGCCAGCGGATGTTGTGGTCCGATTTCGTAACCGGTATCGAGTTGTTTGCGTACAGCGTCGAGCACGAAATCGGGTTGCCAGCCGAACAAATTCATGCCGAAGCCGTTTAGCGCGTCGACGTATTCGTTGCCGTCCAGGTCCCATACCTTTGAGCCCTTGGAGCGTTCGACGACGATTTGATAGATGATTTCTTTCAGCAGCGGACGGAATCCGTTGACGACGCGCGGATCGGCCAGATGTGCCCGATTTTCTTCGGTATAGGCTTTCGATTTCCGCGTGCGCTCGATGTATCGGCGCATGAAAGCGTCGAGGCGAACGCGCTGCCGACCCGTCAGTTCGGTCGAGCCTGAGTGAATGCGTGCAATCGCGCCGAACGCTTTTTTGACGTCGTACGTCGTGTGCGCGAGCGCCGCTTCTTCATCGGGCGGTGTGTCGGTAGCCGGTTGCGCGGCGAGTGGCGGCATCGGCGCAGTCGCGACGGGTGTTGGTGCGGGTGGCGCGGCTACTGCTGGTGCAACGACAGCGGGCGCGGCTGCCGGCGCCGCGTTGCCCGCGCTCGCGAGCAACGCCAACTGCTGCTGCATGATCAGCATTTGCTGCTGGATCACGTCCTGTATCAATCCGCCATTGGCTGGTATGGACATAGCAGATACCTGATTTGTCGTAACGACAGGTGCCGCGGGTGCGGCGACGACGGTCGATTCGGCCGCTGCGACGACGGCTTCGGTTTCGGGCGGCAGTAGCCGGTCGATATGCTGGGCCAGGCTGCCGAACGAGGAATGCGATTCCATCAGTTCGCGGAACGTGATCTTCAGCGCGAAGGTCTTCTGCAGCTGCAGCGCTACTTGCGTCAGCGACAGCGAATCGAGACCGAGTTCGACGAAATGCGTGGCCGGGTCCACACCTTCGAATTCGGTGCCGGCGACGTCTTCGAAGAGCGCGCTGAGTTGAGCGATCAGGCGCGTGGCGCGCGAGGACGTAGAGGTCGGAGCAGGGGCCATGGTGGCCTCCGGAATAAGGTTGATAGGTGTGGCGGCCGCTACGGCAGGTTCGGTGCGCACGGGAAGCGTGACGACGTTCGATACGGTTGCCGTCGGCAATGCGTCGGAGGCCGGTGGTGCGTCGATCCAGTGGCGCTTGCGCTCGAACGGATACGTCGGCAGGCGCACGCGGAATTTGCGTTGACGGCGATCCAATCGATCAACCGCAACATCGACGCCCTGCGACCAACTCTGGCCAACCGCATCGAGCCATGTGGCGCGTTCGTTCGATGGGCTGTCGGCCAGCGAGGCGAGCACCACGCGGCCACGGCTTTGTGTGTGTTGGCGCGCCAACAGACTGAGCGTGGTGCGCGGGCCTACTTCGAGGAACGCGTGTTGCGGTTCGGCAAGCAGCGTTTGCAGCGCCATCGAAAAACGTACGGTGCCGCGCAGATGCCGTGTCCAATAAGCCGGCGATGTCGCTTCGTCGTTGCTAAGCATGTTACCCGTCAACGTAGAGGCGATCGGGATGCGCGGCGCCGACAATGCGATATGTTCTACTTCCTGACGGAACGACGGCAGCGCTGGGTCCATCATCGATGAGTGGAACGCGTGCGACGTGTGCAGCAGCCGGCACGCAACGCCGGCTTGTTCGAGTTCCGTCTGAAACGCCTGAACTAGCGGTGTTTCGCCCGAGACAACGCACGCGTTCGGCGCGTTTTCGGCGGCGAGCGACAAGGTGGCCGGCAGGCGACTCGCCAGTTGCGTCGCGTCCATGCGCACGGACAACATCGATCCGGCCGGCAGCGCCTGCATCAGGCGTCCGCGGCGGGCGATCAGGCGTGCGCCGTCGGCAAGATCCATCACACCGGCGATCACGGCCGCGACGAACTCGCCTACGCTGTGGCCGATCATGGCGACGGGCTTCACGCCGTAGCTCATCCACAAGCGCGCGAGCGAATATTCGATGGCAAAGATGGCTGGCTGCGTCAGCGCGGTTGCACGCAGCGCGTCGGCGTCGTCCGCAAACAATCGTTCGCGCAAGTCGAACCCGAGTTCCTCGCGAAGGATCTCTGTGCATTCGTCAAGCGCTTCGCCGAATGCGGGTTCCGATTCGTATAACGCGCGCCCCATGCCGGCGTATTGAGATCCCTGGCCGGGGAACATAAAGACCACGCCCGGTGCAGGATTGAGGGCGGTTTTTCCAGAGGCTGATACGGCCAGCTCCTGCAGTCGCTTCGCAGCGTCTTCGGTGCTTTCTGCGACGACGTAGACGCGATGCGCAAACACCTTGCGACCCTTGCACAGGGTCCAGGCAACATCGGCCAACTGAGCATCTGGTTGCGTTGAGAGGTGTGCGCCCAGTTGCTCTACCGCATGGCCGAGCGCCGCATCGGTACGCGCGGATAGCAACAACAGCTGCGGGCCTTCGGCGGCATCGGAAGGTTCGCGTTGCGGCGGTTCTTCGAGCACGACATGCGCGTTCGTGCCGCCCACGCCAAACGAACTTACGCCGGCGCGCAGCGGGCCGCCGTCGAAACGCCATGCACGCACCGAGTCGTTGACGAAGAACGGCGAGTTGGCGAGATCGAGCTTCGGGTTGTTGGCGCGGAAATGCAGCGACGGTGGCAGTCGGCGTTCGGCCAAGGACAGCGCCGTCTTGATCACGCCGGTTGCGCCGGCCGCCATCACGAGATGGCCGACATTGCTTTTCACCGAACCGATTGCGCAAACGCCGCGCTCGTTCGTGCTTTGACGAAAGACCTGCGCCAATCCTTCGATTTCGATGGGATCGCCCAGGGGTGTCGCGGTGCCGTGCGTTTCCACGTAGGAAATCGAATTGGCCTGCACGCCAGCGTTTTCCAGCGCCATGGTGATCACGGCGGCTTGCCCCGCGCTGCTGGGCGCGGTGAAGCTCGCCTTGGCGCCGCCATCGTTATTGACGGCGCCGCCACGAATCACGGCGTAGATCGGATCACCGTCGCGCAAGGCATCCGAGAGGCGTTTCAACAGCACGACTGCGGCGCCGTCGCTGAACACCGTGCCGCGCGCATCCGCATCGAAACTGCGGGTGTGCCCATCGGGCGACAGCATCGAGCCTTCTTGCGAGAGATAGCCGCTGCGCGGCGGACACGAAATCGACGAGCCGCCGGCAAGCGCCATATCGCAGTGACCGGCGCGCAACGCATCGAACGCTTGGCAAATCGCGACCAGCGACGTCGAGCATGCGGTATTCATGCTGATTGCCGGGCCGGTCAGATTGAGTTTGTGAGCGATGCGTGTGGCGAGGTAATCCTTTTCGTTGGCCAGCATCACCTGGAACGCACCAAACTTGTCGACCAAGTCGGGGCGCATGCTGATATGGCGCTGGAAATAGGTGGCGTTATGCATGCCGCCGAAGACGCCTACGGGCACTTTTTGCTCATCCGGCGTATAACCGCCGCGCTCTAGGCATTCCCAGCACAGCTCGAGGAAGATCCGTTGCTGCGGGTCCATCAGCTCCGCTTCGCGCGGTGAAATGCCGAAAAAAGCTGCATCGAAATTTTCCACGCCGTCGATCACGCCACGCGCCGCGACGTACGCCGGGTCTTTGCGTTGTTCGGTCGGGATGCTCGGGTCGAGTTGGTCCGCGCCGAAAAAGGTGATCGACTCGCGGCCGGCGCAGAGGTTGTCCCAGAACGTCTCGACATCGTTCGCGCCGGGGAAGCGTCCGGCCATCGCGATGATGGCGACGGGTTCGGCATCGGTCGGTGAGCGGTGATGGGAAAGGCGCGATGCGAGTGCGGCGCGCGCGTCGCCTTGATCGATCATCGCGGCGAGCGCGACGGGCGTCGGCGTGCCAAAGAACGCTGCGATCGTCGGTATTTTCGTTGCCAGCTCGGTATGAATGCGCGTTACCGTGCGCACGGCCAGCAGCGAGTTGCCGCCAAGCTCGAAGAAATGATCGTTGCGACCGACGCGATCCAGACCGAGCAAGTCGGCGAACACTTCGCAGAGGCGTTGTTCGGTTTTCCCCGCCGCCGGAACATAGACGCCGGCCAGCTCTGGACGATCGTTGTCCGGTGCGGGCAGGGCGCGACGGTCGAGTTTTCCGTTTGCCGTTACGGGTAGCGACTCCATCGCGATAAAGATGGCTGGCACCATGAATTCCGGTAAGGCATGCGTCAACTGATCGCGCAAGGCGCGCGCGTTGATCGATGCATCCTCGGCAACGTAATACGCTACCAGCTGCTTTTGCCCTGGCCGATCTTCGCGCGCCAGCACCGCGCATGCGCGCACGCCAGGCAAGCGTTGCAGAGCCGCTTCGATTTCACCGATTTCGATCCGGTAGCCGCGAATCTTGATCTGGCCATCGGCTCTGCCGACGAATTCGATTACACCCGTCGACAACCAGCGTACGAGATCGCCGGTGCGATATAGACGCTCACCAGCGGCGCCGAAGGGATGCGCTACGAATCGCTCGGCCGTCAATTCAACGCGCGCCAAATAACCGCGCGCCAGGCCGCCGCCGCCGATAAACAACTCGCCGATGACGCCGACCGGCACCGGTTCGCGGTAGCCGTTCAACACGTACAGCGTGGTGTCGGCAATCGGTGCGCCAATCGGCACCGACCGATCGTGCGCGTCGAGGTCGCGTGGAATGCGATACGTCGCAGCGAAGGTCGTGCACTCGGTCGGGCCGTAGCCGTTGATAATGGTGATATCGGGCAATGCGGCGTAGGCTTTGTGCACATGCGCGACCGATAAGGCTTCGCCCCCGATCAGAAGCTGCTTGAGACCGCGTAAGTTCTGCGCGTCTTCGTCGACGATGGCGTTGAACAGCGCCGCCGTCAGCCAGGCGATGCGGGCGCCGCGGCTCTCGATGGTGTTTTTCAGCCCGGCACCGGTAGGAATTTTTTCGTCGTGCACGATGCACGCGCCGCCGTTGAGCAAGGCTCCCCAAATTTCCAGCGTGGACGCATCGAAACCGAGCGGGGCGGCATGCAGTACGCAGGGCTCACCGCTCAGGTCCACATACGTGACATCGCGCACCAAGCGAATGATGGATCGATGCGTGATCTCAACGCCTTTGGGCGTGCCGGTCGAGCCGGACGTGTACATCACATAGGCGAGCGCGCTACCGTCGACGGTAGGAAGGCCGGTCGTCGTCGCATCGCCTTGCAATTGCTCAAGCTGCACAACGGGTAATTCGACACCGGGAATCGCCGGTGATTGCGCGCCGGCAATGATCAGTGCGGCACGCGCGTCGTTGATCACAAAGGCGAGACGCTCCGCCGGATAACTCGGATCGAGCGGCAGATAGGCGGCGCCGGCTTTGAGGATGCCAAGTACGGCGATCAGCGCTTCCGGTGAGCGTTCGAGCAATAGGGCGACCGGTGCGCCGACATTGACGCCGGCGGCGATCAAGCCTGCCGCCACGCGATTGGCGCGCGCATCGAGTTCGGCGTAGGACAGATGGAGCGTAGGCGATTCGATCGCCAACGAATGCGGATGCTGAAGAGCTTGCGCTGCAAAAAGGTCGTGGACCGAATCGGCCTCGCGGCGCGTTACGGCAGTGGCATTCCATTCGACCAACATGCGATGGCGTTCGTCGGGATCGCACACGTCGAAGGACGACAAGTCGCTATCGCTTGGCGCGCATAACCAGGCCAAGGCGCGCATCACGCCGGCATGGAGCAAGTCGATCGCAGCGGCATTGAGTGGCGCGCGGAAGGTTACTTCGATGCGCGCAGCGGTAGCTTGTATGTTCCAGGAGCTGCTGGCCGATGTGTCGCCCTCATGCTCGACATCGCGCGAATAAATGTCATTGCCAATGGCCCAGGCGGTGCGGCATGCGATGGGCGCTGCATGGTCTAGCGAGATGCAGAACACTTGCAGCCATGCGTCGCGGCTTCCATCACGCGATAGATCGATCGACAGCTGCTTCGATCCGTTCGCATCGACACAACTGACTACGACATTCTGCGCACCGGTGAGTCGCGATTCGGTGAGCGCCAACGCTGCGCAAAAGAGGGTGGATTCGTTACTTCCGCATCGCTGCGAGGTGTCGCGCAATGCTGCAATCATCGATCCTTCGAGCGCGTACTCACGGCGCGTCCAGCCGTTTGCGCTGATGTCGGTTTGGGATGGCAGTACGTCGAAAAGCGTGCTGCCTTCAGCCATTCCGTCCTGGGGCTTGGCGACACTGGCATTCATAATGCTTTCGCGATCTCCGTGCGTGTGGTGACAGCTTTAATCGGCCACCGCATAGGCGCTTGGATGCGCCAGCGATGGACAGGCGGGAGGTCGGCTGCCGACACCATGCGCCGCGACCATGACGGACGCGGTGGCATAGGTCAGCGTGTCGACGAGTTGATGCTTGCCCACCGGCGTCGGCCGGATGCCTTTGCGATAAAGCAGGTCGTTGACGACATGACGCATGGCATTCCGTCGCGTCGCCGCCGTGCTGTACGTGAAGCTGATGGTGATGGAAGGCTCGTCGCCCGTTTCGACCATATGCGGGCTGGTGATGGGCATATAGACGCCCATACCAGGGCCAACGGTGAATACGTGCGCGCGTTCGCGGAAGGCTTCGTTCCACTTCACCAGGCTGAGATCGTGACGGGCATGGAACACATCGCGCGCGTGCTCGCTGCATACCTCGATGTCTTCGGCGTCCCAGACGTACACTTTTTTGGTGCCGCGAATCTGCAGCAAGATGCCGTGATTACGGTCGATATGAAACGGCGTGGTGGTGTGCGGCGACGCCACGAAAATCCATCCCGCGCGGTAATGCATGCCGGGATCCTTGCGCTCGATCAACGGTTGGATCGGGCTCATCGCCATATCCACCAAGCTGCGGTAGGTGGGGTCGTCTTGCACATGACGCAGCAGCATCCACGCCTTGGCGTCGTTGATACCTTGCACCGTATCGGCCGCGGATTTGCGATTGGGATACAGACGACCGACGTCGTCGAAGTTCGCATCGGCGCCGGCTTCGTTGTTGAACGTAAATAGCCGCGTGCTGCCCTGGAAGCGCTTGCCCAGCGCTACAAGTTGATCGGGCTGCAACAACGGATGATCGGACAAACGGTGGCGCACGCCTTGGATGCGCGATGGATCGAAAGTGTCCCAGTCAAGGTCGATAAGTGTCGTCGCACGATTGTTCATGGTTCGAGCCCTCTCGTCGTACCAATGCGTTTGCGCAAGACATAAATGTTGATTGCGCCGACACTTTGAGTACGCCGTCCGTCACGTCGTCGTTACTGGTCGCAACGGTCGATTGATACGCATGCTGACGTGGATACGTCAGTCCTCAACGGATTCCCCGCTGTGATTCCCCTTGCCGTTCAACTTGCCGGTGCGCCGAGCATCGCAAGGCGCATCGCCCCAACACGATCTATTTCGACTGGAACGCCAACAACCACAAAATGGCGCCTTGCGCAGGAACGCCGCGCCAATTGACGTGATAAGTGCCTGCGGCGGCGACTTGCTTGAACGCCACCGCGCATTGCACGCCACTGTTATCGGGAAGCTTCAGGAAGCTATCGATAACCGAGAATCCGTTATCCGGTACGGCCGACATGCGTTTGACGCCGCCATCGCCCCACCACACGGCGATCAGTGTCGCCGGGCCGGTCGTTGTGACGTTGCCGCTGGTCATCACCAGCCCGGTCGGTGCGTAGTTCTGGCTGACGTCCTTGAGAACGCCCGCGTTTTTGATTTCGATAAACGGCACGGAGATTTCGCCTTCCGCGTTGCCGTTTTTAACGAAGCTCACGGTATGGTCGGCGCCGCCTTTGGCGTCGAGCGCCACATAGGCTTTGACGTTGAATCGGTCGCCGTAGCCGTTGCCGAACGGGACATCGTTGCCCAGTTGTTTCCAGCGGTTGCCGTAGCTATCGCCGGGACCGGACGCGTTGCTCAAGTAGCCGCCGTTGAAAACGATCAACGAACTGCCACGAGCCTGTGTTGTGATGGGATCGGTGACGACCGGGCTGGTTCCGAGACCTTCGGACTGGGTCTGCAGGGTATGGGCGCCCAGCGAGGAGGCCGGAACGGGGCCGCCTGGCGCTTCCTGGGCCAACACGGCGCCGGCGGCTGCGGCCAAAAGCACGGCAGCCGGGACACAGCGGCAACAAGCAGCTAAGTACTCGCGACGGCCCTGCATGGGAAATCCCCCCATCCATGTATGCCAGATTTTGAGAACTGGGTCACACCAAGTCAAGTGAAAAATGTGCTTGCGAAAGCCCTAAACCTGCGCGAGGCTAGTGACGTTCCACCGTGACCGCTACAGCGGTCAGGCGTACAGAATCGCCACCATGCAACAGGGGAAAACGGTATGGGTAACGAGGTCGATTTTCTCGACTTGTACCGACAGTTGAGGGTGGGTCCTGATTGCGATTTGAACGAATTCAAGCAGGCCTACCGCCGCTGCGTGTCCAGACTTCATCCCGACCGCAAACCGCCGGGCTATATCGGCTATTCCAGCCCGCGCGGCGCGCAGCGGCTGCAGCAGCTCAATGTCCAGTACGAGGCAGCGATGGCGTTCCAGCGGCTTCATGGGCGCCTGCCTGGCGCGTTGCCGGCCACGTCCACCGCGACGGTCGCGCCGCCGAGGGCCACGCCTTCGCCGCATCCGCCCGTTCGGGAAACCATCAGCGCGGCACGGCGCACTTCCAGCGCGCCACGGCGTACAAACGTCAAATGGTTGATTCCGATTGCGGTAGTCGCGATCGCATTTCTGTTTTGGGGTGCGTCCGCCGTGGCGCCTTCATCGGATGGCGCCAACGACAACCCGACGCACGACGGCGACACGAGCTCCGTCGAGGCGCCGGCGACGCCGACGCTTGCGTTGGGGATGTCGACCGAAAACGTGCGCGCCATCGAGGGCAATCCTGTTGTGATTCGTGATGATGTTTGGGAGTACGGACCATCGTGGGTACGGTTCGACCACGGTTCGGTCGTCGATTGGTACAGCTCGCCGCTGCATTCGTTGAAGGCGGCTCAAACACGGCCATCCGGCGCGCGCAACTGATCGATTTATCCCCTTGCACCAAATAGTCGCGAACGCGTACTTCAACGCGCTCCGCGACTGAACAAAACGACCTCCACGGTTTCGATGAGAATCAGCATGTCGAACAGCAAGTTGTGGTTTTTGACGTAAAAAAGGTCGTATTTGAGCTTTTCGGCGGCATCTTCTTCCGATGCGCCGTACGGATAACTCAATTGCGCCCATCCGGCGAGGCCGGGCTTCAAGCAATGACGCAAGCTATAGAACGGAATTTTCGTCGCCAAATCGGCCACGAATTGCGGGCGTTCCGGACGCGGACCGACAATGCTCATGTCGCTCTTGAGCACATTCCATAGCTGCGGCAGTTCGTCGAAGCGCAATTTGCGACAAATACGGCCGACGCGCGTAACGCGGTCGTCGTGCTTGCTAGCCCAACGTGCGATACCGTCGCGTTCGGCATCGGTGCGCATGCTGCGGAATTTGAGCAACCAAAACGTGTTGCCGTTTTCGCCGACGCGCTCTTGCCGATACAGAATCGGTTGATTGGGGCCGGATTCGAGCCGAATCGCCAGGGCGACAGCCAGCATCAACGGCCAGCACAGCAGCAACAGCACCGCTGCTGCCGCGATGTCGAAGCAACGCTTGGTCAGGCGATGAATCGGCGTAGCCTGAAAACCGCCGGAAAATACCAGCCAGGATGGCTCCAGCCACGACAACTGCACGCGACCGGATTCGCGTTCGAAAAAGGTCGTAAGGTCGGTAATCAGGACGCCGGCCTGCCGGCATTGCAGCAAGCCGTCCATCGGCAACCGGCCGCGGCGATCATCGACGCCGACGACGATTTCGTCGATTTGCTCGCGCTTGACCAGGGCGGGCAGCGGAACGTCGAACCGGATCAATTTATCTTCGGGAATGACGATGTCGTCGCCAGGGCAGGGCACGTATCCCACGACCGTAAAGCCGCGGCGATCCGCGCGGCGGCGCATACGGTTATGGATCTGCGCGGCGCGTTGACCGGTGCCGAGAATCAAGAGACGCGGCTTGAGCGACTCGATGTCGACCACACGCATAAAAAGCAGGCGAAACATCATCACGGCCAGAAAACTCAATGCCAGCGCCATGCTCAGCACGCCGCGGCCTACATACGCTTGCGGCACAACGTAGTAGCCGACGGCCAGTAACAAGCCGCCGATGACAAAGCCGACGGCCTGGCGCGCTACCGCGCCTTGCCAGGTCGTGCGCAAATGGGTGCGGTATTCGCCGAGTGCAGCCATGCCTAGCATGATGACCAACGCGAAGATAAGAGCGCGCAGCATCAAGTGATGCGAAACATCGATCAATTCATCGGCATTGCGCAAATAGCGAAGGTGCATCGCTATGTAAAGCGAAGACGAAAGGAGCAGCAATTCGGTCAAGCCGAATAGCAATAACCAGCGCACCGTCTGGCGTCGCAAAAAGCGAAGCATATGGATTCCCCCACCGCTATGCCCCGAAAGGGAATCTAAAATTACGCTCTTTTTTTATCGGTGTCGATGCCGACCAGATCACTTTTTTGAGGGAAGAATCGAATGCATCCAAGGTGTTACACGGCTGATACATTTGCCTCGTGACAAGCCTGATACAACGATGCGACGTCACCTAAAGACCGTACGGGCGAGCATCGTTTTCGAAATTCGAACGAGGGAAATCGACCCGGCGACCGTTGAACTAAACCGCCTCGGAGAACGCGGCAGTACGCACCATGCCGCGCAGTTGATCGGCAAGGCGTAAGGCGAGGGCGACGACGGTAAAGGTTGGAAACGCCCAGCCGCCGGTTGGAAAAACCGAGCTTCCGGCGACGTGCAGATTGTCGACGCCATGCACCTGGCAGCGTGGGTCGACGACGCCGCGTCGCGGGTCGTCCGACATGCGCGTCGTGCCCAGATGGTGCGCGGTGGTGTGGACTTCGGCGGTGGCTTCGTCGCCTTCGTTCAGCCATCTAGCCGGCTGATAGGTGCCGCCGCATGCCTGGGCAAGCTCGGTGCCGAACAGCGCCGCTGCGGTTCGGTAGGTATGACGGTCCAGCTCGGTAAGCCGCCAGTCGACGCAGACCTTGGGCAAACCCAGGATGTCGCGCTCGTTGGCGAGTGTGATGCGGCTATCCGGGTTGGGCGCCTGCTCGAAATAGCCGACCAATTCGACCCGGTTGCTGCGCACGGTAGGTTTATGCCGCAGCTTTTGCAGCATCGCTTTGACGATATCCCCGGAACCAAGGCCGACGCGCAACGCCAGCATGGCGAGGTTGGTGCTACGCACGCGCATATCGTCATCGTTGGAGGGCGAGTTTTTCAGGGCGGCGCAAAGACGTGCTTCCAGCAGCGTATTTTCGTCTTGCATGGACGGCCGCAACGCGGCGCGGAAATCGCGCAAGGATCGAATGCCTTGTGGCACAGCGCCTTCGACAGCAAATGGATGAACACGTCCATTCAAGATACGGCGCGCACCCTGAAACGCATGCGATAAGCCGATTTCCGGAAACGCCGGCGCGTGTCCTTTGCCAAGATTTCGATCGTAAGGTCGGGTAACGCGCTCCGGCGTATCGGTAATCACCGCACCGATGCTGCCGCAGGGGTGATCCATGAAATAGCGGCCGACGAGATCGTGCTCATTACCTAGGCCATTGGGTGACACGGATTTGGACAGCAGCAGCATGCGCGCATTTTCAATGCCGCCGCAGGCCAGTACGTAATGTTGCGCGCGCACCACGCCTTTGCGTCCTTGGACGGAACCGATATGCGCGTGGCGGACCGACGCGCCGCTCGCCGATGCATGAAGTTCGAGCAGGTTGGCGTGCAACACGACCGTGATGTTCGGTGCTCGTTCCAATTCGGTGCGATACGCCTTGCCGAAAAGTATCGGGCTGCGCGCAAAAACCTGGTTGATCAACTTGTCGGCGTCGAATGCGATGGGCTTATGAGTGACCGGCGCCAAAAACGATCCGTCGTCGAATTCGTGCGCCTCGATCTGGCAATACTCGCGCGCTCGCTCGTAATAAGGTTTCAAATCGTCGTAGGCGATCGGCCAGCCGCTGTGCGGCACCCAATCGCGCTCGGTTAGATCGCGACTGCCGAAAGGAATGCAGCCGCCGCCCCACAAATTGCAGCTGCCGCCAAAGACGCGCATGCGCGATGTGCCGGCATCAAAAGGTACGGTGCCGATGGACATGCCTTCGTACAGCGCTTGGCTCTGCTCTTCGCCGGTGGCGCCGCCGCCTTCGATCAGGCACACGGTGATCGAGGTGCCGATAAAGTGTCGTGCGATCGCAATACCCGCGGCGCCCGCGCCAATAATGCACAAATCGGCGTCAATGTCGGAAACGGCCGAACTATCGAGATAGTCGATGATCACTTCGCCCCCAGGTGCGCATCGTTAATGCGTGCATGCCACTGCGAGCGACACGAACTACTCGCCGTAGTACTCCCTATACCAGCTTACGAAGTTGGCGATGCCTGTGGCTACTGAAATTTTTGGCGCGTAACCAACAGACTGTATCAGTTCTGTTACATCTGCTTCGGTATCGGGTACGTCGCCTGCTTGCAACGGAAGCATTTCCATCTTCGCCTTGCGGCCCAGGCATTCTTCCAGCACCTCGATATAACGAAGCAATTCCACCGGTTGTTCGTTACCGATGTTGTACAGGCGGTAGGGTGCGACACCGCTGCTCGCCGGATCCGGTTCGTTGCTGTTCCATGCGGCATCTTTGCCGGGAACCTTGTCCAGTGTGCGAACGACGCCTTCGACAATATCGTCGATGTAAGTAAAGCTGCGCTTGTGCTTGCCGTGATTGAAAACGCGAATAGGCTCGCCGGCAAGAATCGCTTTGGTGAAGAGAAATAGCGCCATGTCGGGGCGACCCCACGGTCCGTAAACCGTAAAGAACCGCAGGCCAGTGCTTGGAATGCCATACAAATGCGCGTAGCTGTGCGCCATTTGCTCGTTGGCTTTCTTGGTGGCGGCGTAAAGCGTCAGCGGATGTTCGGCGGATTGATGCTCGGAGAAGGGCATGTCGGTGTTGGCGCCGTACACGGAGCTGGTCGAGGCGAACACCAGGTGTTCGACTTGGTGGTGACGGCACCCTTCGAGAATGTGCAAAAAACCGATGACGTTGCTGGTGGCGTAAACATGCGGATTTTCCGCGGCGTAACGCACGCCTGCCTGTGCTGCGAGATTGATGACGCGTTGCGGCTTGTGCAACGCGAACGCTTTTTCCACGGCATCGCGATCGGCAAGATCGCCTTGTATATGCGTGTAGCGCGGATGTTCGACAAGCCGCGCCAGGCGCGCTTTCTTCAAGCGAACATCGTAATAGTCGTTGAGGTTGTCGAAACCAATGACTTCGTCGCCGCGTTCAAGCAACTTGAGCGCGACGTGCGAACCGATAAAGCCGGCCGTGCCGGTAACGAGCACTTTCATGGCATGGCATCCCTAATTTGCTTAAAGGCGTCCGTCGACCGCTTCGCGCGGGAGTACGTATTTCACGTCGTAAATGACCGACGACGGCTTGCCAAAGGCGCGAATGCCTTCCGCGCCCAATGCGACAAATTCCCGATGTCCGACGGCGATGATCACCGCATCGTAGTCGCCATCTTTCGGCTTGCTCACGGGCGTAATCGCGTATTCGTGTTCGGCCTCGGCGACGCTGACCCAGGGATCGTGAACATCGACCTGCGCGTTGTAACCGCAAAGCGCTTTCAGAATGTCCACCACGCGCGTGTTACGCAAATCGGGGCAGTTTTCCTTGAACGCCAAGCCCAGCACCAGAATGCGTGCATTCACCGGGTTGATGCCTTTGCGCACCATCAAGCGGATTACCTCGCTGGCGACATAAGGCCCCATGCTGTCGTTGGTGCGTCGTCCGGCGAGAATGACATCGGGGTGATGCCCAACTTCTTGCGCTTTGTGGGTGAGATAGTAAGGATCGACGCTGATGCAATGGCCGCCGACAAGGCCGGGGCGAAAGGGCAGAAAGTTCCACTTTGTGCCAGCCGCTTGCAAAACTTCCAGCGTATCGATGCCCAGCTTGTTGAACAGGATCGCCAGATCGTTGACTAACGCGATATTGAGATCGCGCTGTGTGTTTTCGATCACCTTGGCCGCTTCGGCGACTTTCAGCGAGGTCACTTTGTGCGTGCCGGCGGTGATGACAGAGCTATACAAGCTATCGACAAAATCCGCCGTCTCCGGCGTCGAGCCGGACGTGACTTTAAGAATGCTGGTGACACGATGCTGTTTATCGCCCGGATTGATGCGCTCGGGACTGTAACCGGCAAAGAAATCGCGGTTGTAAACCAGGCCCGATACTTTTTCGAGTATCGGTATGCAGATTTCTTCGGTACAACCCGGATACACCGTCGATTCGTAAACCACCACATCGCCCGGCGACAACACCTTGCCCAAGGCTTCGCTCGCCTTGATCAACGGCGTGAGGTCGGGGCGCTTGGCGCTGTCGATGGGTGTTGGCACCGTCACGATGTACGTGTTGCGATCAGCCAGATCAGCCAATTCGGCGCTGAACCGCAATCGGGCGGCTTCCGCCAGTTCGGCGGCGCTGACTTCCAGCGTGCTGTCCTGGCCGACACGCAGCTCGTCGATGCGTCCTTTCTTGATGTCAAAGCCGATGGTGTCGTAGTGCTTGCCAAATTCCACGGCCAATGGAAGGCCTACATAGCCCAGTCCAATGATGGCGAGTTTGGTGTTCTCCAGCTTCCGCATACGAATCCCTTGATCCTTGCCAATTCCAATAGGACATGGAGCGACTTGCGTCGACCCGCGCAGTTGACACTAGCAGCGAATCGCCCGCAACTGTTTCAGATTGATACATCACCACGGCCTCGCGCTAGACATCATGGCGCGTGCGAACCGCGATCCTTATGCGCCATAAAATTAGAGCGGGAACGAGCGTGGTCACCGCGTGCCGGTGGAGAGAGTAAATGGGCTGGGCGCTTTATGACGCAGCAATTTTAGGCTTCGGGTGACGCGTCTTTACCATTCAGATAAAAATCAATGGGTTAAATTTGCCTTTTGGCGTGTGAAGCGGCCGTTGGACGCATTGGCATGCGTGCCGCTTCCTTAACGTGCAATGCGTTGGGCGTCGTCCAATACAGCGTCACGCGATTGTGCGATGTCGTCAGCGGTGACTGGAACACGAACATCAGGAGTTATTCCCGCATCGTTTTGCGGGGTCGTCGGAAACGTCCCTATGAGGGGCAAATCCACTTCAAGCCCCGAGCCAGGCAAGCGCAAGAAAAAGAACGCCCCGCCGTTGATGCCTCTCAGGTTGCCACCAGTTTCGCTACCCACCAAGGCGCCCAAGTGCAGCGTCCGGACTTCCTGCGCAAATTGAAAGGTAGCGGAGCTGTTGGTAGGGCCGATCAACACGATCAACCGGCCTTTAAAGACCGGCGCCTCGCTCTTTACCACATGCCCGCGCGCATCGTCGTCATAGCGCGTCAATCGGTAGTAGCGATCATCGTAAGGTACGGCGTTTGCGCCCCAATCGTCGAATGACTTGTCCCACGTGTCGAGATAGGGAAGCAAATCGTCCGGCACTCTCCGGTATCTGACCAATCGAAGATAGCCCGGTAGCACGAGATCGCGGTCGATGAGGTGGCTGAGAATGGCGTCGCCTACATCATCGCCACCTTCATTCGCGCGCAAATCGATAATCAGCGACTCACTATGTTTGTCGCTTATTGTCTCGAACGCCTTTCGAATATAGGCATGCCAATCCACCTTTCGGTTGTACATCACCCAAGTAGGCATGTTGAGCAGCGCGACGTTTTTGTTCGGAAAGCTTAGCGTCCAAGGCAATGTTTCTTTGCCCCCATCTTCAGGGCGCTCAGATAGACGCTCCTGATAACTGACGGCGCGGACGGTGCGCGACCATTGCGAGCCGTCCGGCGAGCGTAGTCGTAAGCGCTGCTCTGTCCTGATCTTGGGGTAGAACAGCGGCAAGAAGATATCGAATGCTTCGTAGGTATCCTGGCCTTGAACCTCGAGATAGGCGACGCGCTTTGCGTCATTGGAGCCATCGGCGCGTGCGATCGTCATGAGCCGCCGCAAGATATCGGAAGTCGGAATGTCGTCGATCGACAGAATCTCCGTGCCTGGTACGATGCGTGTGTCGTCGGAGAAGTTGCGAGTCACAATCATTTTTCCGTCGATCCAGCGAAAGTAGAACGGAACACGATTGGCATTCTTAAACAGGCTGTTTTGGACCGACTGTGTTTGATTGTAGAAATTGGCGTAGGTATGCCCGCACTTTACGGTGGCGGTGAATTGCGAGAGCGCGAGGAATGCCGAAGCGCGCGTCTGATCGTGCGCAAAGGTCCGGCGCAAGTCGTTCAGCGCATCGTCGATTTGCGAAGGCGTGTTGTAACGGTACAGCCCTGGATGAAGATCGCCATAGGCTTTCGCCAATATCGTCACGTCGTTTTGTAACGCTACCGCAGGGATGATGTCGTGTATCGACGAAGGCGCTGATCGATCCGGCTTGGTCGCGATGCACGACGTAAGCACAGCAAGTCCCGCAACAGACAGGCATCGCACGATGCTGGCGACGGTCATATGCCGCTCCCGTTGAATGGAACCAAGTCGACCTGTGTCAGTAAAAAAGTCGGCGTCATGGATGCCGACTCGGTTAATGGTTACATGCAATCCCGCATCCGGACGCTACCGGCCATACTTGTGGCACCTTTCGAATCTCCGAGACGTCGTATCCCAGCGATTTAACGCGAGCGAGCAAGGCGGAGTAATCCGAAGGAGAGACTGTCGGCGTGCGCGCCATCACCCATGTGTAATCGCGTGCATCGCGCGCCACGATGGTTTCGGTGTAGTCGGGGCTCAGGTAGGCCACGATGTATTGCGCCTTGAGCGGCCAAAATACTTGCACGCCCCAAACGGCGTTGCCACTGTTTGGCTGTACGAAGCCCGTGGAATGAATACGCTTCAGGGGCCCATTTTGCGATTCGTTGTTGAAACGGAATGCCGTGTAGACGGTGCCGTCCGGCTTCAGCGTATACGTTTCCACTGCGTTCCACGCATTTCGTTCGTAGCGCGTAGGAATGGTGGCGATCACATACCAATTGCCCATAAACCTCGGCAAGTCCACATGATCCACGGGTTTTATCGGGGGGAGGCTGCCGGCCGATGCGGTAGCCGATGCAAGCCCGAGCGATGCAAAAGCGATTAGATGTTTGATCTTCATCGTACGTCGTCCTCGCAAATCAGCTCGCCTCGGGGCGATTGACGAATCGATAGTGCGCAACCAGCCACTCCCGACCTTGGTCGTAGCCGAATAATTCCGCGCAAGCCATCCAGAACATGCGCCACCGCTGGCACCACAGTTGCGCCGCGGCGCCGTAAACGCTTTGCAATTCGCGCATGACCTCGGCATGGTTCGCGTCTTGCTTTTGAAGCCAGTGATTAGCGGTGCGCTGATAATGTGTGCCATCGACGAGCCAGCGTTGCTCGATGGACAAGTGGTCCTGAAACCACAGCAAGGTGTCGGCGGACGGCATCAGACCCCCGGTAAAGAAGTGACGCCCCATCCAGTTGCTTTCACCGGTGGTCTCGAAGGGGTACATCAATGTTCGGTGCGCAAAGATATGCACGAACAGTTTCCCATCGGTCTTCAACCACTGCGAAATACGGGAAAGCAGCGTCGAGTAATTGCGCATGTGCTCGAACATCTCGACTGAAACGCAACGGTCGTATTGGGCGGAAGGGAGGGAGAGCGTGTTGACGTCGTGTGTCAGCACTTTCACGTTTTCGTATCCGCGCTCCACGCATTGCTGTTCGATATGGCGGCGTTGGCTGTGTGAATTGGACACAGCTGTAATGTGCGCGTTTGGGTACTTTTCGGCCATCCATAGCGTTAACGATCCCCATCCGCAGCCGAGTTCCAGGATATGTTGACCGTCATGCAATTGCGCGCGTTCTCCGTAGAGCGTCAACATGGCCAGCTCGGCCTCGTCCAGTGATTCGTCGCCGCGAGAGTAGTAGCAGCCGGAGTACTTCAGACGCGCGCCAAGGCATTGCTTAAAGAATGCTGGCGGCAGCTCATAGTGTTGCGCATTGGCCGCATCGGTATGGATCGCGACCGGACTCTCTTTCAATGCGCTGATAAGGCGGGCGTAGCGCCAAGACTGCGTGCCAGCGCCGCCGGCGTTTTCTTCGTCCAGACGCTTCTTGCACAACTGTCGAATGCCGATGCGCAGCAGCCGATCAGGAATCATGCGGCGTTCGGCCAAGCCAAGAAAACCGCGAGCGGGTCGATCGACGGCCAGCTCAATGTCAGGGATAACCACCGTGCTCATCATTCAACCTCGACCATCGCGAGAGTGTTTGGGGAACCAAGGAATCAGCATGGACGTGCGGCGCTGGTAATCGCGGTAGTCGTCGCCGCGTGTGCGCAGCGCCTGCGCCTCGGTCCATGGGATGCCGCTGACGAAACGAAGAAACAGGTACATAACGACAGGTCCCATCCACGCCAGCCAAGCGAGTGGCGATCCCACCGCGAAGCAGACATAGGTGAACCAGTGCAACCATTCGAAGAAATAATTCGGATGCCGCGATACACGCCACAAGCCGATCCGGCAGGTTTTCCCGCGGTTAAGGGGATCTTGGCGAAAGCGCGCAAGCTGACGATCGGCGTGGGATTCGCCCAGCACGCTAACGATCCAGACGATCGAACCGAATACGAGCCAGCCATCATGCGTCGTTGCGTTGCTGGCTACGGCAGTAAACGGCAGAGCGAAAAGAACGACCAACAAAGCTTGAAACTGAAAGAACGCCGCCAATTTGCCCTGATTGCCTTTCCAGCGCTCGCGCAGTTGACGGTATCGACCATCTTCGGATTCATGACGCACGCGCGCCCACAAATGAAGCGCCAAGCGCAGACCCCAAATACCTCCGCACACGGCGAGTGCGATACGCGACGCGGCGGCGCCGTGGCCACGCGCCGCGAGTCCTATCGCTCCGATGCCAAGACTGGCAGCCCACAAGACGTCGACGATGCCCGTATTGCTGTGACGTCTCTGCCACAACCAACCCAGAGCCATCAGGCATGCGGCGAAGATCCAAAGCCCTAGCAAACTTATCCAGGCGCTCACGGCACGCTCCGCGCCACGTTAGGGCCGTTGTGCAACCAGTGGCGCGCCAACGTCGCCAGCAGAGGCATCGCCACACCCCAGCCACATGCCAATGCGAGTAGTCCACGCCACATCGGTGTCGCGAATTGCACGACATGCCATCCGCGCGCCGCGCCGAGATACGCCAAAGGGCCGCCAATCGCGCCAAGCGCTGCTGCGAGGTGAGGCCGAGCATGCAGATAACCGAACAACGGTACGATGCTCAGCGCGAAGGCCGCCCACAGGGCGAGTATCCACGCAGGCGCGAACCCAGCGGGCCATGACGCTGCATAGGTTGCCAATCCGCTGCGTACCAGCGCGCCGTCGATAAAAAAACCAAGCAACAATGCGACGGCGACCAAGCGGCATTCCGTCATGACATCCGACGATACCTTTATGCGCCATGCCGCAAACGCCACGGCGCCGACACCCGCCGGCCACCAGGTTCCGTGTGCCGCACCTATCACCGATACAAACCAAACCATTTGATAGAGGGCGAGGTTGACCCAGAACATCACGCAGAACCCTCCGCGACGTCATAGCGATACCCGGGCTTGGCAAAGCGCAGATGCGCGACACCAATCGAACGCTCGCGAAACCCGCCTTCGCAGTAGGCGAGATAAAATTCCCAGAGCCGTATGAACGCTTCATCGAAACCTTGGCGCCGAACGTCGTCCACCGCGGCGAGAAAGCGCAGACGCCAGGCGTGCAGCGTGCGCGCGTAAGAGTCGCCAAAATCCTGCATATCGATCAAAGATAGGTCGCTGGCGCGCGTTTTGGCGCCCAGCATCGCTGTCACTGAAGGAATAAAGCTGCCTGGAAAGACATAGCGCTTGATGAAATCGACGGTATTGATAGCTTGTACATAGCGATGGTCTTCGATGGTGATCGCTTGCACCACAGCGAGCCCGTCCGGTTTGAGGAGGTCACCCAATTGAGCAAAATAGGTCTCGAGATAATCCGCACCGATCGCCTCGATCATCTCGATGGATACAAGCTTGTCGTATTGGCCGGTCAAATCGCGATAGTCGTGGAGCAGAAGTGTGATGCGGTCTTGCAGTCCCGCCGCCGCGACACGTTCGCTGGCAAGCGCGTATTGCTCGCGCGAGATGGTGGTCGTGGTGACATGACAGCCGTAGTGCCTGGCTGCGTACAGCGCAAAGCCGCCCCAGCCGGTGCCGATCTCGATCACGCGATCCGTCGGCTTCAGTGCGAGCTTTCGGCAGATGGTTTCCAGCTTTCGTTCCGAAGCGGCCTCCAGCGTATCGGACTCGCCGTCCCACATCGCCGAGGAGTACATCAGGTCTTTGGAAAGAAAGAGACCGAAGAATGCGTTGCCGAGGTCATAATGAGCCGCGATGTTTCGGCGACTTCCCGCCAGGGTATTGCGCCGTAGCGCATGCCAGCCGCGCATCATTGCGCCTCCCAGTCGCGCCGGCCCCGTTTCCATCGCATCGAGCAGATCGCGGTTGCGCACCAGCAGTCGAATCAAGCCCACGAGGTCATCGCATTCCCATGCGCCATTCATGTACGACACGCCCGCGCCGACGCTGCCATTGGCCGCAACGTCCCGATAAAAGCGCGGATCGCGCACGGTCATATGCACAATCAAATCGGTGGCTTCGATAGGACCCGCGCCAAGTGTCACATGGCCCATCGCATCCGCCAGGACGACTTTCCCGTGACGAAGGTCGCCAAGTTGCGCGATCAGGCGTTGCCGTAGCCATCGGTCCATAGCGCCGAACGAAGCATTTGTGTCAGGCGTGGTATCAGCAATCGCGTTCATGTGTGGTCTCAAAGGTTTTCGGGTGGTCATAAACGGGATTGCGCTTTAGCCAAAGCCGCAATGCCTGCCAGTGGATGGCGCCAATCACTTGCATGGTCATCCACGGATAGCGCAGCAGTACGCGTGCTAGCGAAGCACCGCAAAGCGGTCGGCGATGCAGTGCAAGGCTTGCATCAAATTCGCGCTCGCCATCGCGAAGTACGTCCATATGCACGAATAGATCTTTATTGGGCGCGGTAAAGCGCCATGCGTAATCCCGATTCATCGGCATAAAGGGCGAAACGTGAAAGGTCTTGGCGAAATCCCAATGCAAATTGGGGCCGTTGGCGCGCGCGTGACGTACGGGGAGTACATACGCGTGACGCTCTTTCCATGGCGTATTGGTGATTTCAGCCACGATGGTGTCGAGCGTCTTACCGTCCGCCTCGTAGCAGTAGTAAAAACTCACTGGATTAAAGATCACGCCCGCGTAGCGCAGATGCGTCAGCAGGCGAATCGGGCCGGATGGACGGTAGTGGGTGACTTGCTCGATGCGGCGACGCACCGCTTCGGAGAGAGATATGTCAGCGGGTCCGAGGTAATCGCTACGCCGAAATTCGGCCACATTGCGTTGACGCGTTGACCAAAGCCACCGCTCGTCGAAAATATGCTCGATCTCATCGAGATCCAGATAAAGCTGCGCCATCCGGTAGGTGAACGCGTGCGCGTTCGGAGCATGCCGACGATGCCTCACGACGCCTTCGTAAACGGCGCTCGCCGATAACGCGTTCGTTGCGCGAATCTCACTCATGCAACCGGCTCACGATCAAGCGACCAGGAAAACGCAGGCGCTTGCATCGACCACGAGGCGTCGAGCGCGTCGGCCACTTCCAACGCGCTGCGCATGCCGTCTTCGTGAAATCCCCAACCCCAATAAGCGCCGGCGAACCAGGTGTTACGTTTGCCTTGTATCTCAGCCTTGCGAGATTGCGCGGCAACCGAGGCGTGCGAGTACACCGGGTGGTGGTAGCGCATGCGGCGGATGACTTTGGTCGGATCAATGGCTGCGGCACGATTAAGGGTCACCACGAAGGGTTCCGGCGTTTCGATGCCCTGCAGCACGTTCATGCAATAGCTCACGGTGCAGGCATCGCGCGCATTGCGGGGGACAAAGGCGTTCCAAGCCGCCCATGCCTTGCGTTGCTTGGGCAAGACCGATGCATCGGTGTGCAATACCGTGTCGTTGAGCTGATACGCGATCGCGCCAAGAATGTCGCGTTCGCCTTCGCTGGCGTCGGACAATAGCTTTAAGGCTTGATCGCTGTGACACGCAAGCACTACGTGATCGAATTTATCGATACCATGGTCGCTGAGGATCGTGATGTCGTCGCGATCACGTTCAATTGCTCGCACCGGACAACGCACGCGCTCGGACACGAGCCAGCGTGAGCGCATGGCGCGCACATAATTGGCCGAGCCACCGCGCACCACGCGCCACTCAGGTCGCCCGTTCACCTGCAGCATCTGGTGGTTGGCCATAAACTGCACCAGGTAACGCGCTGGAAACGACAGTATCTGCGCTGGCGGCGATGACCACAGGGCGGAAGCCATCGGCACCAGATGCTCGTCTCGAAACGCGTCCCCATAGCAATGCGTCGTCAGGTAATCGCCAAGCGTCGGGCCTGGTTCATTGCTCGCCAACAGCGAAGGCGCCTCGCGATAAAAGCGCAGCAGATCGCGCACCATGCCATGGAAGCGCGGCGAAAACAGATTGCGGCGCTGGCAGAACAGCGTGTCCAGCGTCGCGGCGTTATATTCCCGACCGCTTGCTTCGTGTTGCACCGAGAAACTCATCGTAGTCGGCTGCGAGTGCACGTCCAATTCCTCGAGCAAGCGCGTCAGCAACGGATAGTGCACCGGGTTATGCACGATAAAACCGCTGTCGATCGCGTAGCGATGCCCTCGCATCATCACGTCGTGCGTATGGGTGTGGCCACCGAGATAATCGTTGGCCTCGAACAAGGTCACTTCGTGGTGACGCGAAAGCATCCAGGCTGACGCCAAACCCGCGATGCCTGCTCCGACGACGGCGACGCGCATGGTTTACTTTCTCTCTCGTGCGAGGACCCAGGCGGGCACGGGTTTCAGGTCGCGAATCAAACCCAGCGCAGCCATCAGGCGAAGGCCGTACCACGTCATATCGATTTCCCACCAGCGAAAACCTTGCCGCGCCGAACCGGGAAAAAAATGGTGGTTGTTGTGCCAGCCCTCGCCAAACGTCAGCAGGGCGAGCCATAGATTGTTTCGACTGTCGTCGCGCGTTTCGAATCGACGACGGCCGTAGCGATGCGCCAGCGAATTGATCGTGACCGTGGCGTGGAACAGCACAATCGTGGAGATAAAGAAGCCCCAAATCACCATTTGGCCGCCACTGGTGTGCCACTGCGGCGCGACGTGGTGCAACCAGGCGCCAAGCGCGTAGAGGGAGCCTGCTAAGGCGATCGGGACTAGCGTGTCGTAGCGGTCAAGCCAGCGTAATTCGGGATAGGTCGCCAAATCCGGTACGCGCGCCATGTCCGTGGCAAAGGCTCGCGTTGTGAGGAACCAGCCCATATGGCTCCAGAGAAAGCCATAGATGCCGGGCGAATGCGGGTCAAGCGCAGTATCGGCGTGACGATGGTGATTGCGATGATGCGCGGCCCACCAGAGCGGGCCGCGCTGCACGCACGATGCGCCGATCAACGCGAACACGCCTTGCACGGCGCGCGATGTGCGGAAGGTGCGGTGTGAGAAGTATCGGTGATAAAAGCCGGTGAGTGCGAACATGCGAATGGCATAAAGCAAAGCCGCGACAACCACCGCGATTGTCGATGCACCTACCCAGATAACGCCGAAACAGGCCAGATGCAACGCGACGAACGGCACGGCGCGCACCCAATCGATCGCATCTTGTTTCTGTGCGCCGTTATCGACGGAAGACCCGGTGTCAACCCAACGACATAGTGCGGTGAGGCTGCGTTTTATTCGGCTCTGATTGGGGAGCAGTTGTTCGCGCGTGAAACGGGGAGTGTCGACTTGCTTCGTCGTAGCCATTAGGCATATCCATCGCTCTTATACGGTATATACGCATGAGCCGAACGATTGGATGCAGTGGCGAGCGAGTTAGGAAGTCATCGACACGCTGACGCGAATGCCATACGCGCTTGCTTTCGCCATGCAAAGTTATCGGCCGCGGGCGGCGGGTATCCGGTAAACCTCAAAGCCCAATCAACGGTTGCAGCACGCGAGCCACCCAACCCTCGAAGCGCAACGGGGCATCCGTGGCGGCGACGCAGATGCAGGGTACGCCGGGCAGCGTCACGGGTTGGTGGGTGATATCGCTGTCGAGGTCCGCCACATCGCCCGGCGCAAAATGCCCCAGCGAATCGGCGTAAGAGCCACGCAGGATCATCGTGAGCTCGTTATTGCCGTGGCTGTGCATGGGTACGCTTTTGCCCGGCGCAATGCGCAGCAACATCAGGTTGCCGCCTGAAACATTCGTGGCGCGGATGAGATGCATGCCCGGGGCCACGGTTTTCCAATGGAGCTCGCTGAAGCGTTGACCAAAATAAGGATGCAAGGGCGTCGGCAGTGTGTCGCCGTCATCCGCGATTTTGACCGTAGGCGGGGCAGGGTGTGGTTCCGACGGCGTCGAGGTCAATTTGGCGAGCATCGCCTCGCGCGTCTCGCTGGATGTCTGCGAGGTCTCTTGTTGCTGGGCTAGCAACAAGCCGCCAATGGCGTCGGCGTCGCGCAAAGTTTGACGACACTCGCTGCAGATCGAAAGATGTGCCGCCACCACAACCGCGAACGCGTCGGATAACGCGCCGGCCGAGTAGCCCATCAGGGTGGATTCGTCGAGATGATGGTGCGGCATCACGATGGTGACCTCATACTGCTTTGCAGCGTGTTAAACGCTCGGCGCAAGTGCGACTTGACAGAGCCCAGCGGCATCTGCAGTTCTGCTGCGATTTCGCTGTGGCTTTTGGCTTCGAAATAGGACATGCGAACCAAGCGCGCTTGCACGGCGGAAAGACCTTCGATCGCCTTCTTGAGGCTCGCCTGGTCGGTAAACGATTCCGGGACGGAATCATGATCACACTGTTCCTGCTCGTCCAACCAATCCATGCCTTCGGCAATCGGCAGCCAAGAAGGTTCGCCGCGCACATGATCGATATAGAGGTTGCGAGCAATACGAAACAGCCAGGTCGAAAGGCTGGCGCGTGCTGGATCGAACAAATCCGCGCGACGCCATACGCGCAGCATCGCTTCTTGCATCAATTCCTGCCCTTGCTCATCGCTCACGCCCAGGCTCATCAAATACCGATGAACACGCGGCGCAAAATAATCGTAGATGCGCATGAAACTGTCGACGTCCCTGCGCTGGGCGACTGAGATCATCTGGTCGGACCAGACGCGTGCGTCGACAACCGGTTGATTTGCAGTTTTTGACACGCGTCGTCGAACCTCGAGAGGCGTTACCTTCATGGCGTTCCCGTTACGTATCATCATAGCCATACTCGAGACGTCAACCGAATGGGGCCTTGCAGCCGACATTTCCGACTGGCGTTCATCGCACGCGCTCCGGCCTTGCTTACCTCTTCTACGGAATGTGGATGAGATTGGATGCACCCGTTTTGAAGGTTTGACGTTCCGCATCCGGCGGCTCGTCTGGATGGGCTTCAGTGGGCCTGGCGAAAAGAACCGCCTCCTGACGATGGCAGGAGGCGGCAGGGAGATTGTCGCGATCCGGCGGGAGGGCGCGATCGCGACGTCCCTAGGGGAGAACGGATTTCCCAGGTCTATCTAAAAATGGTGGGGTTATAGATATCCGCATCGACCGACGCGGTGCCGATAGGAATTCCCGCGGCGAAGGCGGACACATTAAAAGCGTGGTTCAACGCTGCCGCCGCTTGTGCGGTCAGCGTCAAGTTCGCGCCATGAATGGAAAGGCGACCCACGTAGCCGCCGAACTGCACTTGCGGTCCCTCGGTCAGCGCAATATTGAAAAGCGGGACCCGGCCGACGAGGTTACCGTTCGCCAGCACAAGTCCGGTCAGGACAGGCTGCGCTCCGATGGTGTCGATCACAAATTCCGAAAGCGTCACGGTCGTCTTGCCGGCCGTCAGGTTCAGGCCGCCTCCGTGGTCGATTTCCCCGTGAGCATTGGCGAGGTCGATCTGGCCATTTGGAATCGGAAAGCGCGCTGTGCTGCCACTGAGCGACGCTGGGAATTCAGGGCTCGCGCTGACGTGCAATGTTTGCAAGGCGGACAGCAGGGTAGACGACAACGCGACGGTCGTATTGCCGGCAAACGTCGTGACGATATGCGCCGCGGAAACAGGTGCGGCGACGGCGGCGAGTGAAAGCGCCATTGCCAAGGGAATCGCGTACCGAGTTAGTTTCATGTCGAGTCTCCAAGGAAAGGGGTTTAAAAGGGAGATGCTTTCTTATTGGAGCGAATGGCGCGTGTCGCACGGAACTCGCTGAACGCGCGCAGATGGCGTGTTCAAATCGCACACCGTAAAACGGAAGGGCGACCGAAGCCATTGCGAAGATCCAATGCGGCTTCGTCAGATTGGCGAATGCCTTGTGTCTCGCATCGCAGCTCAAAATAAGGCACGAAGTTCGAGCCGATTTGGATCCCTGCGAATCGACGGGAATACGTATTTGTTTGGATCGACGCGCCCTTCACGCGCAGTACGTGTTACGAGCGCGGATAGGCGTGGCACGGTGGCGATAGTATGGATACACAAATAGCGCAAGGCTGCGCTGCGTTTAGTGCGAAACTTCAATAATTAATTGGGGTGATTAAGGCTGATTATTGGGCGTAGGATTGGCTAAGTGGCCACCAGGCAGGGATTTTCATATGAACGTGCAGAGCCAAATCAAGAACTATATCGCGGCTCAGGCAGAGCCAAAGCGTAGTGACATGCAAGAGCTTCACGGCGTCATTCTTGGAATCATGCCGGACTGCAAATTATGGTTTCTCGATGGCCGCGATGAAACCGGCAAGGTGGTTTCCAATCCGAACATCGGTTATGGGGCGCGGACTATAAAGTATGCCGACGGGCAAAGCAGGGAGTTCTATCAGATCGGCTTGAGCGCAAACACAACAGGCATATCCGTCTACGTTATGGGCATAAAAGACAAAAAATACTTGGCCGAGAAATATGGAAAAAAGATCGGCCAAGCAAGCGTTACAGGATATTGCATCAAATTCCGCGCGCTAAAAAATATAGACGTTGATGTTCTCGTCGATGCGATGCGATATGGGGTTGACCACACGCGCGCCTGACAAGTTAAGCGCGCTTTCGAGAAAGTTTCGTGTTTCGAAAATAAGCGCCTGCTTTTATCTAGCCTGTATCCCGTTGGCAGAGGGGTCATCCGGCCTCTTGATCCGGCTTCCACAAAGTTATGGGTCGGAACTTTACCCTCGCTCGGCATGCGCAGTTTGAGTTCAAAGCGGTAGCGGAGCTGCGTGCGATTTGCGCCCGTGGCGCCATCTGGTTGCAAATCCCTCATGCGAGTTTTATAGTGAACCATATGGTTCACTATCAAGCCCGCCTCGATGCAACGTTCGCCGCGCTCTCCGATGTCACCCGGCGTGGCGTGTTGGAGCAGCTTGGGGACTCAGACGCTTCGATCACGGACCTTGCCCAACGGTTTCGCATGACCCTTACGGGCATGAAGAAGCACGTCAGCGTCTTGGAGGAGGCGGGGCTCGTGATCACGGAGAAGGTGGGGCGCGTTCGAACGTGCAAGCTCGGGCAGCGCCGACTAGAAGAAGAGGCCGCCTGGATCGAGCAGCACCGCCAACTCTGGAGCGCACGCTTCGATGAGTTGGACAAACTTGTCGAGCAATTGAAACGCAAGGAGAAGACAAATGCCCAACGCAAAAAAAGATAGTGCCGCCGCCATGAATCGCACCGTCGTGGAGCGCAGGTCCGACCTCGAACTCGTCGTGACGCGAATGTTCGATGCCCCCGCGCACATCGTCTTCGAAGCGTGGAGCAAACCCGAATTGTTCAAGCGTTGGTGGGTTCCCAAATCGGTGGGCATGTCGCTGATTTCGTGCGACATGGATATTCGCACCGGGGGTATGTATCGCCTTGTGTTCAGCCATCCGGACTTCGATCAACCGATGGCGTTCTTCGGTACGTACAAAGAAGTAACGCCGCACAAGCGCCTTGTATGGATGAACGAAGAAAGCGATCAGGGCGCCGTGACCACGGTGACGTTCGAAGAAAAAGACGGCAAGACGCTGGTCACCTTGCACGAACTTTATCCTACAAAAGCGGCCCGCGACGAAGCTCTTGCCGGTTCGGCGGAAGGCCTGCCCGAACAGTTCGCGCAGCTGGATGAGTTGCTCGCTGGCGGATCATGACCACACGGTGGTCACCTGCATAAAGAAGGGATGACGATTCAACACACGATCGCCACCGCGCTAACGAGTTCGACGCCACGTGAGGACGATATGCTCAGACGCGATTTCCTGAAGACTGCAATGGCAACTGCGGTGTTGACCGCGGTTCTTCCCGTCCAAGCCAAAAAGACTCTCGCCGTTTCGAACGAGCACTATGCCGACGTCAACGGCCAGCATCTCTTTTACAGCGTGCACGGCTCCGGCAAGCCGCTCATTCTTCTCCACGGTGGCATCGACCCCGACAGCTTCGGGAGCAATCTCCCTAAGCTCGCAAAGCGCCGGCAAGTGATCGCCGTCCATCTCCAGGCACATGGGCGCACGCCAGATACGGACAGGCCACTGCGCAGTGAAACGATGGGCGACGACATTGCCGCTCTGATCGGCCATCTCAACGTCGGCAAAGCCGACGTCATGGGTTACTCGCTGGGCGCCAGCGTCGCGCTGCAGACTGCTATCCGCCATCCGGATGCGGTCGACCGGCTTGTGCTTGCGTCCGCGACAATGCGGCAGGACGGCTTTTATCCCGAAGGTGTGGAGGCCTTCAAACAGTTGGAGGCCAACGCTGCAACGCTCGGCGCTAGCGTCAAGGATTCACCATTAGGAAAGACCTATCCCAATGTCGACTGGGTCAACCTCTTCAGGAAAGTCGGTGATCTGACTAAACGTCCCTTCGATTGGAGCGCTGACGTTGCCAAGCTTCATGCACGCACGCTGCTGGTCTTTGCCGACGCTGACGCCATTCGACCCGAACACATCGTCGAGTTCTGGAAAGCGTTGGGAGGAGGGCAGCGTGATGCCGGGCTCGATGGCTCACTGCGGCCCGCAAACGCGCTCGCGATCGTGCCGAACGCCACCCATTACACGCTCGCCGTCGATCCGATGCTGCCGGAGATCGTCGAACGCTTTCTCGGCGCTGCATCGAAGGCAAAAGGTTAGGGGTCTGCGAAGTGTTCAAAGGCGTCACCTAAGAGCACGTCAAGGTTATGCTCGCGGCGCATGCACGGTGATCTACGTCAGGCGCTTGCGGTGGTGGCGGATATCGCTACCGCCACCACCAGCGCGGCGCCGACGATGCCGAAGCATTCATTTCGGCGCCGTCCCGACTGATTCAATGGCCCTGCAATTGGTCATCGAAAAACGCATAGATGTCGGCTACTTCAAGCGCGGCCGAATTCATGTTGGTGGCGAAGTGGCCGAATGCTTCCTGCGTGCGAAACCACACCGGCGTGTGCGGCGAAGCCGTCATCACTTGTGCGCCGAACTTGCCGCTGTTCCACGGCGCCACGCGCTGATCCACCGCACCGGTGATTAGCAAAAGCGGCGGGTACGTCACACCATCGCGCACGTGCTGGTAAGGATCCATCGCCAGCAATTGCTTCATGCCGGTGGCGGTGCGTGGATCGCCCATCTCGGCGATCTGGTTGGCGCCGTTCTTCGCCGCGAGCAGACGCACGGGATTGAAGATGCCGGACTGTACGGCCATCGCACCCCAGGATTCCGGCGCAGACGTGTAGGCGCCACCAGCAAGGATGCCGCCCATGCTTCCGCTGAAACCGCCCGTGCGCGAGGCGCTGCTATAGCCGCGCTTGGCAAGTTCCTTGGCACAGGCGGTGAAATCTTCGACGCCGCGCTGTTTGTTCGGCCCAGTGCCGCCAAGTCGCCAGGCGTCACCGTTCTCCCCGCCGCCACGGACGTGGCAGATCGCGACGACGTTATTCGCCTGCGCCCACTCCAAGATCATGGGCGAGAAAGCCGCTTGCATGCTGATGCCGTAGCCGCCGTAACCGCGGACGATGGCGCGTGCATGGCCATCCAACGCAAGATCGCGCCGATGAATCACGCTTAGCGGCACCTTGGTGCCGTCGGCGCTGGTCGCCTCGATTTCCTCGGCGACAAGGTCGGGATACGCTGGCGCGCCCAGCGTGCCAAGGCCCGTGTCCACCAGGGCGTGGCCGTCGTAGCGGTAGACCTTCATCGGCGCCGTCCAACTTTCCAGCGACAACAGCGCGCCGTCTTGACGCGGATCGGTGTTCATCAGACTGATCGTTCCTTCGCCCGGCATCACGACGGATGCAAGCGCGCCGGAGGCGTAGTCCATGCGCTGGACATGATCCAGGCCGTGATGCATCGATTTCACGTATAACCCATCGCGGGCAACGGCAAGTCCGGTCAATACGGAATCGCTGCGCTCAGGAACCACGACCTTGGCTGAGGCCATGGTCGCTTTCGCATCGCGCAAATCCAAGGCCACGATGCGACGGTTGGGCGCGTTCTTTGCCGAGAGCAGGTATAGCGTATTCGCGTGCAGCGCCAGATCTTGCACGTTGTCGTCGTTGTTGACGATGCAGCGCCATGTCGCGTGCGAGGCGATGGCATCGGCAAGCGGCGCGACGCACAGGCTTAGAGCCGCACGCGCGCCGCCCTTGACCAAAATGGCCCAATCGCTCCCGGGTGTCGCGCCGACTGCCGGGAAATCGTTCGCGGCGATTTTCAACACGTCGTCCGCGCCGGCGCGAGCAAGCAATTTGTCGGCGGACTGCGGTTGACCCAGTTTGTGCAGCCACGCGCTCATGCCTTGCAGCGGATCTGTGTCGCCGGGTTTGACGTCACGCATACGGGTATAGAAAAAACCGCTGCCATCGGGCAGCCAGTTCGCCGCGAATTCGTCCCAGACGGGCTTGAGCGTATCCGTCATACGCTTGCCTGTGGCGACGTCGACAACCGCCAATTCGCCAATCTCGTTACCGGCCAGCCCCACCGTGACGCCGACCTTGTCACCCTTGTCCGAGACCGTATAACTGCCGATGCTGGCGCCGCCCTTGATCGTGTTCGGGTCGAACAGCGTGCGCTCGCGGCCATCGGCGTCGCGCACCATCAAAATACCTTCCTTACCGGATGGCGCGCGCAGAAAGAACAGGCGCTTGCCGACCAGCACGTGGTTGCGGTGCAGCGTCGTCGCCGATGCGGCTGCAGCGAGATGCTTGCGCCAGTCGGCCAGCGTCGGCAGCGCATCGAGCTTCGCGCGCGAGGCATCACCCTGCGCTTTCAACCACGCATTGAACTCGGCGTTGTTCTCGCCTTCCATCCAGCGGTAAGGGTCGGGTATGACAAGGCCGAAATCGTGATCGACCACATCCACCTTGTGCACGGGTGGCAACGTTGCGGTGCCGGAACCAGGTGTATCGGCCCATGCCGCCGATGCGACGGTCAGTGCAAGGGCGACAAAAATGCTGCGATGAACGGTGTACATGAATCCTCCTTGGAAGTCTGCCAACGGTTCGCTACATTCGGTGCGGCTTTTTGTTAGTCACTGCGAGCGACTGGGGTGGGTCGTTCGCGTGTAGACGTTACACACGTATCTTCGTCATTCGGATCGTCACATTACGAGCCGGTAAGCGACTTAGAGCTTGTTTACCTTGCCGACTTTGATCGTCTTGATCAGCCACTTGTCTCCCATGCGCTCTAACGTCATATCGGAAAATGAGTGAGAGCCGATGGCATTCTTGTCGATGTCCATCCACAGGCATTCGAAGTAGAGCGTAGCTTTGTCGCCGTCGACAGCGGCTTTGATCCGCATGGCCGGCGTATAACCGATCCAATGATTGTTTGGCTGAAAAGGCGCGGCGACATTCGCGAAATAGGCGCGCACCTGATCCTTGCCTGCATAGGTCTTGTTTCCATGTGCAGTGTCCGTCAGCACCGCATCGTCTGCGTACAGACCCATCATTGAGTCAAGGTCGGGCTTGGGCAGCCAACTGCCTGCTTGATGGAAGGCGATTTCGACATTCCTTACGGCCAAAATATCCGCAGAACTGTCCTTTCCAGTGTCCGCCGCCGCAGCTATCGCCGTTAGGAGTAGAAAAAACAATCCAAGGAATCCAGGCCCGATACTCAATACTTTGGTACGCATGACCCGCCCTCCGGATTGTTAGAGAAGAATATGAATTCGCTAACGAGATGCCGCCCCCGATCCTATGTGAATGCGTTGTCGCACAGGGGCTCCTGGATGCTAGTCCTGAATGGGATGTTCTTCAATTAATGTCCCTCGCAGCTGTATCACTCTTGTTACATCGCATGAAATCGACTTTCGTAGAGCTGTCATAAGCCGCACTAACGTTGCTCATTCACGGCAAGACGTTTTCTTCTGCGTCGGATATCAATGGCATCGCAGTCATTCCACACCATCAAGCCTATTTCCAGAACACCTAAATAAATGGAACGGGTGGAACATCAAATCAATTTTGACGCGTTTGGCATGATCTTTGACCGGCGTTTTCCCCACGTGACGCCTGAAGCTATTAGCCGTTTATACCGCCCCTTGCACAGGCTTTGCGCAAGTGCTTTTATGGCGTATCGCTCGCCAGAGACCGGCACTTTCGAAAGGAGAGGGCGATGCGCCAGATCGCGGTGAAGTTCATAGGCTGGACCGTGTCGCTTGCAGCGATCCTTGTTCTGTGGGTCAGCGCAAGTGCTATCGCTGCTGAAGGATTGAAAAGCTCCGCGCCGTCTTCGTCGGCAGCACGGATCACCATTCTCTATGACGCCTTTGGCAAAGAGGCTTCATTCCAAAAGGATTGGGGTTACTCGGCGCTCATTGAAATTTCCGGCAAGCGGATTTTGTTCGATACCGGTGATGATTCGGACATCCTTGCCCACAATGCCAAGGCGGCCGGCGTCGACTTGTCGAAGCTCGACTTCGTAGTGATGTCCCATCGTCATGGTGACCACATCGGTGGCATGAGCTATCTGCTGAGCGTCAATCCAAAGGTGAAAATCTACGCGCCGGAGGAGTTTGGTGGTGTGTTCGGGTACGACCTGCCGAGCAGGTCGTATCGAAAGGACGACAAGCTGCCCGCTGAGATGCGTTACTTCGGCGGCAATCCGCCGGCAATAATTCGGTTTGGCAAGGCTTGGGCTGGCGCTAATATCGAGCTGATCGACAAGTCCACCGAAATATTGCCGGGCATCACGTTGATCGCCCAGGTTTCCGATGCGCCGAAAACACGCGAGCTCAAGGAATTGTCGTTGGCGATCAATACTCCGAAAGGATTAATCCTGATCGTTGGTTGTGCACATCCAGGTATCGAAAACATCGTCGCCGAAGCGGCCAGGATCAATCCGCGCATCCACGTTATCGCTGGCGGCTTCCATCTGCTGGCGGCAACCGACCCCGACATCGCGCGCATCGTCACGACGCTGCACGACACGTACCACGTCGAATGGATTGCGCCGGGACATTGCACCGGCGAGCCAACCTTCGCGGCGCTAAAACAGGCATTCGGCGAGCACTACCTTTACGCAGGCCTGGGTACGGTGCTTAACGTCGGTGATATCAGGTCGGCCGAGAGCGTCGCCTGGGATCAAACAGACCACGCCAGTTACCGCCGGTTGCTGGAAGGCAGCGACGATTCGCCAGCGGCAGAATCTCAGTCGACCGAGTTCGCTTTGACTGCGCCGTCTCGCTAGAGCCGGTCGGCTGCCTGCAACGTTTGTAAAAGGGTGGACTGCACTCGTCATCGTGGTGCGGTGTCGAGGCGTCGCGCCTGGGAGCTGAGAATGCTTCAGGATGGCCTGAAGGCGCATCTGGACAACACGCACTTATCTGATGGAATCTCCATGCGATTCCCGCCAGCCTCTCGTAGACTTCGAAAAGAACTCATCAAAGAGCGATGTGATGCGACATCTAAAGCTGCTGATTGCATGGTGCATGCTCCTCAATCTTGTGATTGGCAGCGATCTCGCATCAGCCGAGCCAGCCCAGATCGTCCACATCAACCTCGGCCACTCGATTCTTTCCTTGAACGGACCGTGGCGATTTCATGTTGGCGACGATCAGCGTTGGGCATCGCCAGACTTTGATGACAGCATCTGGGAAACCGTCGATCTCACGCCTGCGCCAGGTGCGCATGACGGCGATGTTGGTTTGCCGGGTTATGTGGCGGGCTGGAGCCTACGTGGTCACGCGCAATACATCGGATATGCGTGGTATCGGATGAAAGTAACGGTCGATAGCGATGGCCTCGCGCCGCTTGCCTTGGCAGGGCCGACGTTGGTCGATTCGACTTACGAACTTTACGTTGATGGAAAGCGGCTTGGTGGCTCCGGCGTCTTTTCGGATGCGACGCCCACGGTATTTGGTGTGCGCCCAAGTGTATTTCCGTTGCCATCCTCGTCATCGGCGGGCACGCAGACCTACGTGATCGCATTCCGTGTATGGATGGATCCGATCGATGCGGCCCAAGACAGTGGAGGAATTCACGTTGCGCCGAATATCGGCGATGTAAACGACATCGACTTGTTGCATCAGGCGCAATGGTTGCAGACATTCAAAGGGTATGTCGTCGACGCGATCGAACCGTTCGCCTTTTTCTTGCTTGCGTTGTTGGTCTTCGCATTGATCGCTTGCCGCACGGATGATGATTTTCGCTGGCTGGCTACGGCACTGCTTTTACTGGCGCTCCTGCGCGTCAACCAAGTGTTGTTCTATTGGACGGATTTTCTCAGTTTGCGTGGCTATGACGTCGCGACGGCTGTAATACTAAAACCACTGAATTTGGCGGCATGGACGTTGGCTTGGCGACATTGGTTTCGTGTGAACAAATATCCAAGGCTGCACTACGCGATTGGCGCGCTTACCTTGGCCTATATGCTTTTCGCACTGATGGGTCGCCCCTGGTTCGCGACAGAAGCGGATCACGGGCTCAAGTCTGTGGCTAACACGGCCGTCGAAGCTGCGCGTCTGGCCTTTGCCGCGCTCTATCTCTGGATTATTGGAATCGGCGTGTTTCGGTCGCCAAAGCCGTCGAGCTATCTGGCGGCGCTCGGCGCCGTCTTGGTCGGCGTTGGCATCTTTGCGACAGAAGTTAGCGCGCTAGGCGTTCCGGGTATCTGGTTTCCATATGGAACAGGCGTGTCGCGCGGCCAGTATGCGTATGCCGTCTTTATCCCGCTGCTGTTTTTGCTGATAGCGATGCGATGGGTTGGCTACGCGCGAAGGAAATGAGGAAGAAGCTATCGTTAAAGTATTCCGCTAATTCGGAGCAGGGCGATTAGAAACTGTTATAGGGAATAGGGTGGAATGCTAACGAGCTCACTTGAGCACGAAGAAGAATCAAGCCTAGACTTCTTTATTCAATCGCGCGATCGGAAGTGAGGCATGAAGACACTGACCCTGCTTATCGGCTTTCTATTGGCATCAGCGTGCCCGGCGGCAATAGCCGGCCATGACGGCGGAAAGGACGTCTCTGCCGGGACAAAGGATGCAAGTGCCACGCCTCTGGCGCAGATGTCCCTGCTTTATCCAAGAATTGGCACGTGGCAGGTCACCATCAGAACCATGCCAAGCAAGAGCCTGCCGTCAGGTGGCGTGGACAAGGGCGTTGCGACAATCAAGAAAGGCCCGGGCGGATTTTCGATTGTCCAAGACTTTTGGTCACGCGGTACGGGCGGTTATGCCGTTGGCCAGAGTTACACGTGGTGGGATAGCAACGCGAAGGCATTCAAGAGCGTGTGGTGCGACAACGCACAAGGTTGCATGGAGTTTACGACCGAAATCGATGGCAACTCGTGGACGGTGGAATTGGATGGTGAGACCAACGGCGAAAAGGTCCACACCACGATTCGCGCGACCATGAGTCCGAATCACAATGCCATCCACGAGGAGGTTGCGAATTCTTACAACGGAAGCCCCGCGAAGACGGAAACAATCAGCGAATATAAGCGCGTTGCGAACGGCGCAGCCCAAACACCGTAATAGTTTGGATGGCAACTCATGAAGTGGGCGACGACATCTAAACGCCTGATCACGCTTCATATTTAATTTTACATAATATACATTATGCGCAATTAAGGATATTCGGACCTAGGGCCAAGGCTTGAGCCACCACCGTCCAATCAGGCCTGGTCGCCCTCGTCTGACCGCCTTCTGGAATCGTCCGTCACGACGAGCGACTGAAATTGGCCGGACAACGTTTCGACGTTGTAAGTCGCCGCCGCGGCCACGGTCCACAGCGGCAACCCGATGCTTTGGCAGACGCGAGCCACGAGTTCGTCACGCCGTTGCGCTCGTTGGGTGCTGTGGGAACGATCATTGAGTTCGACTGCGCAAATCACAGCCAGATCGTTTGCACGGCACACGATGAAATCGAAATGCTTTGAGGCGATCTTGTTGAGCGCTGCTTGACGCGTTGAGCGGCTCAATCCCGGTTTGACCAAGGCGACGTCGGCGATCCGCACTTTTCCGAAGATTCGATATTGCTGGCCGACCGCTTTCTCAAGTTGGACCAGGAATTTTCGTTCGGCCGTCGAGAACAACGTCTTGGCGGGTACGTAGGGAAAGCCAACTCCGCCACGTGACCCCAATAGCCTGATTCGAATAACCAGCGCGAACAGGATGATGAAAACCGGGATGAATACGGCGTATCCGTGCATAGAAATGCCATTCCATGGTTTGCGTGACGTTTATTGAAGCGGATATCAATAACGGGGTCCAGCAAATTTAGACGATGCAGCTTAGGTCTCAACACGTGCGACGCGCGGATGTTCTAATCCATGCACGATTCCTGAGATGCATCGATGACTTCCCTGCCAGTCCCTGCCCCACGCGCTATTGCTCTGCTAATTTCCTGCTTCGCTCGCGCCAAGTCATGGGCGATCGTTCTACTTATAAGCTTTAGCTCTACCCTGCTCTCCACGCCCAGTTCTCCGAGCCCGGTTTTTAGAGGAGTTCTCCACGCACGTGGCCCGCATGGTGTTTACACCGAAATTCGGTTCGAGCCGCATCACCTGACGGCGCGCGTACACGGATCGCAGATGTGCGTTCTGCATGCACATCTCGTGCATGGGGATCCGCATACCAGCCGTTACGCCATCGAGCCTCCTCAAGGCGGTCGTTTCTGCGACGAGTTGGTCGATGGGGAAATCGTGATCCATCCGCATTCGCCGAATGACGTGATCGCCGAGTTTCGGTCGCCACGTATGGATTGGTCGGGACGGTTTCGTCGCCACGCTTCGGCTCGCTAATTGCTTATCGGCGCTGCGCTTCCGTAAACGCTCCTGTTCGTGCAGTGAGCGGCAGTCTTACTGCAGCAAGCGGTGTAGGTAGGTCTGGTCCGCGTACTTACACTCTTGTTCGAGACATCACGCCAGTGGGATGCTCGAACGGGAAGCGGACATTATGCGCGTCACATCTACGAAGCGTCGGACGTTCTATGTCTTCATCGCAGCTGCGATTTTCCGTGCGGCTGCGGTCAACGCTCAGCATGCTTCCGATAATCCCGTTTCTTCCGCCGACGACGCTTATGGATTGACGCTCGGACTAGAGTCGGTAGGCATCTACAGCCCCGGACTTGTGCGTGGATTCAATCCGCAATCCGCCGGTAATGTGCGCATCGACGGCCTCTACTTCGATCAACAAGGCGCGTTGTCCAATCGTGTCGTCGAGGGTTCGACGATCAAGGCAGGTGTAAGCGAAATCGGCTACACCTTTCCAGCACCGACGGGGATCGTCGATTACGACCTTCGTCATACCGAAGGCGATGTACCCAGCGGAACGATCATTGCGAACGTCGGCCCCTACGAGGCCCGCGGCGTCAGTATCGACGGCAGCCTGCCCTTGATCGGAAACGAGCTTGTCGTTCCGATGGGTGTGAGCACGCAAGTCAGCACGCAGACAACCTCTTACGGCCCCTACCCAGGATACACGTCCAACGTAACGAGTATCGGTGCGACGCCCCGGTGGTCGCCAAACGACAAGATCACCGTGCGCGCCATTGTCGACTGGCAGCAAACGACCGCTGCAAAAACATTTCCGTTGTTCTTCACGGCGGGCGATTTTCTGCCACCGACCATTTCCAAGAATTACTTTGGCCAGAACTGGGCGCAAGGCCGCAATCTGACGGCGAATCTAGGCGGCATCGTGTCGGCGCAACTGACCAAGACGTGGCTGCTGAAAGCGGGCGTATTTCGTTCGACCAATGATTATCCCGTCAGCTTTGCGGACCTGTACACCGATATCCAGCCGAATGGCCGGTCCGAGCACGTGGTTGTGGGATATCCGGATCAGGACACGACTTCCAATTCCGGTGAAGTGCGCCTGTCGGGTGCGTTCACAACGGGCGATTGGCGTCAGCAACTAACCTTTATGGCTCGCGGCCGCGATACCAAGTCGCGCTACGGTGGCGAGGATGTTGTCGACGAAGGTCCGGCTGATATTGGTTTGCTGGTCCAATTGCCGGAACCGAACTTCACCTATACGGCGCGCACGAATGATCGCACCCAATTGTGGAGCGTGGGCTCTGCGTATCACATCGATTGGCGTCAGCGCGCCGAATTCGAAGTGGGCGTTCAAGACGAAAATTATCGAGAGACGGTCGTCGCTCCTGGCATGCCGGACTCCGATGTGTCTGCGCATACGCCACGCATTTACAGCAACGCCGCGTTTTCCCTTGCGCCAGCCTGGACTGTGTATGCCGGATACACGCAGGGACTCGAGAATTCCGGAGCCGCACCTAACTCCGCCAAAAACAGCGGCGCGGTTCTTCCTGCATCCAAGACGTGGCAAATCGATTCGGGCGTTCGTTATGTCGTGACGCCCAAATTCAAGATCATCGCGGGCGTTTTCGAACTACAAAAACCGTATTTCAATCTTGATACGAATAACGTCGACCGGGAGCTCGGCGTCCAGCGTGCCAAAGGCGTCGAGCTCTCGGTTGCTGGCGAATTGTTTACGTATTTGCATCTGAATATCGGCGTACTCGACGGCAGAGTCAGCATCCTGGGGCCGAATCTGGCAGCTGAGAAGGTAGGCGATGTCGCAATTGGCCAGCCGCTTTTGATGTACGTGGCGAACGTCAACTACACACTCCCATGGGTGCCGGCCGCCTCGTTGGATGCATCGGCTACTCACTTCGGCACAGCGCCAGCAAGCATCGACAACGGCATTTATGCGCCAGCGGTGACGCGCGTGAATCTCGGCGGGCGGTATCAGTTCACCGCTTTCGGCAAGAAAAGCAGCTTTCGCCTGCAGGTTCAGAACGTTTTGGCGACCAACAAGTGGACGACTCAATACGTGCCCGGTTTCTTTCAGTGGCCGTCGCCACGAACCGTATTCGCTTACCTCACCACCGACCTTTAATAAGACAGATCTTTCTGTCTTGTTATTGCTTTGCGCGGTACCGACCGTGCGCGTTTTCTCATCCAAGCATAGCCAGGAGTCACTTATGAAAAACGTAATTTCCACCGTGGTTGCGATGTGTCTGCTTATGGGCGCGAGTGGCGTCTATGCGCAAGACGGCGGCATGACTAGCATGATGCACAAAGACCACACCAGCGATAACGCCATGGCTGGCGGCATGATGAATAAAGAAAGCGCCGGCGATCACGCCATGGTGCCGAAGGCATTGATTGGCGCCTGGATGCTGGTTCGTTGCGATAATGTTTACCCCGATGGTCACCGTGTCGAGTTATACGGCCCCAACCCGGTTGGCATGTGGCTGATCGATGCCGACGGCGATTACATGATGCAGATCGTGCGGGCAAAGCGCATGCCGTTCGCCATGAACGACAAGTCCAAGGGAACGGCAGACGAATACCGTGCTGCGTCTATGGATAGTAACGCCCACTACGGTCATATCAGTGGAGACGCCAGCATGATACATACGCAGATCTCGCACGCGTCGTTCCCGAACTGGGATGGCAAGATGGGCAATTCGGGTTACACCATCAACGGCGATGAATTGACGTATCGTGTAGAAAAACCGTCGAGCGGTGCAGCCGAAGGCGCGCATGGCGAGGTCGTATGGCGACGCGTTCACTCTTGAGCGTTGCTAGCCTGCTCTCAGCGACCGCTTGCTAACTCCGCAAGGCGTTCCTGGATGCACTTGCGATAACGGCGGCTCAATCGAAGTCGTGTGGAGGAATTCAACACGACTTCGTACTCGCCACTGTCTTGCAACTCCAGTCCACGAACCCGATCGAGATTGACGATGATCGAACGATGAATACGTGCGAACGATCGCGAATCCAAATCCTGCTCGAGTTCCTGCAGCGTCCGGCGAAGTATGTGCGTGGCCTCGCCGATATGGATGCATGCGTAGTAGCTTGCCGCTTCGATCCAATCGATGTCCGACACGTTGAGGAACAGAGTCTGGTTTCGACTTTTGACCGCGATTTTGCTGATCGAACGGTGTTGTGTCGGCGCATACCGCGCAAGCTTTTCCTTAGCGCGAGCAAGTGTACGACTGAAGCGCGCATCATCGAAAGGCTTTAAGAGGTAGTCGAGCGCGCCCGCTTCGAAGGCACGCAGCGCATACGTGTCGTAGGCGGTTACGAAGACCACCGTCTCGGGCATGTCGGCGCCGAGGAGCTCAAGCACGTCGAACCCATCGCATTCGGGCATTTGCACATCGAGGAATACGAGATCGGGCCGTGACCGCCTGATCTCTTCGATTGCTTCTTGTCCCGACCCGCATTCGGTCACCGATGCGATGTCGGGATCATTGCGCAACAACAACGTCAAGTTCCGCCGCGCCAACGCTTCGTCGTCGACGACCAGAACGCGAATCGACGGGGAATGCTCGTCAGTCGATGTCATTCACGCCTCCACGAACGGCAGCGTCACGACGACTTCTACGCCGCCGACGTCGAGAGGTCTCAACAATAACTCGGATCGGTCGCCGTGCAGGATCTGCAACCGGGTGCGCAGATTGTCGAGGCCGACGCCAGCGGATGTCGCCTCCTGGTCCTCTTGGCCCCATGGACCGTCGTTGTAGACCGTCAGACGAAGCGTGTCGTCGTGACGCGCGCCCGCGACGCGAATTTCTCCGCCGGCGACACGCTTGGAAACGCCATGTTTGATCGCGTTTTCCACCAATGGCTGCAGCAAGAGATTCGGGACTTGCGCATCCCCCAGTTCCTTGGGGATATCCATGCTCACACGAAGACGGTTTCCGAAACGCACCTTCTGAATGTCGATATAGCGCTGCAGATACTCCACTTCTTCGCTTAGCGTCACTTGCGCGCGATGGGAGTCTTCCGACGCGCGGCGCATAAACTCGCTCAAGCCCACGATCATTCCAACCGCCGCGTCGTTGCGTTGGTCGCGCACGAGACCCACGATCGAATTGAGCGTGTTGAACATGAAATGCGGCTCCATCTGACCGCGTAGCGCAGCGAGTTGCGCCTGCGACAGCTCCTCGTTGAGCCGTGCCGTCTCGGCCCTCTGCCGCTCGATGTTCTGGCGCGAGTCCACGACATACGTGATGGTTGCGATCAGCGCGTAAGCGATCGCGAACGTTAGAATCTGGTCGGTGATCGATGTGAACCACGTATTTGAAAAGACCGGCGGTGGATTGTGGCGCCACGGGTTGAAAACCACTCGAAGCATGGCCGACCACGCACTAGCCACCGTGCTGACAACGGCAAATGCCGCCAGATGTGCGGCCGCCGCTTTCGAAATCGCGCCACGAACGATCGGCCGTCTTCGCGAGAGTTCAACGATAAACGGCGTCAGCAACGCCCAAGGGAGCCAGGACACGAAAGCAATAGCGAATGGCAATGCCCACGATTTTCCCGCGCCGATCGCATGCATCAGGAAAATCGTCTGGCTCGCATCGAACAACGCGCCCGCACACCAAATGGCTGCGATCCAAGTCCAGCGGGTGGAATGCGTGTGCGGGCGAGCGTTGGTCATAGCCGTCACGCTACACCAAAGCGCTTCTGAAAGTCCCTTGCTGCAGCGAATGGTCGGTCCGGTGCAGCAAGTTGTCGAATATGCCCGCTCACTCACCCCGCCCCGCATTGCACGGGACGCGGCAAGATCCATGGATCGCGTTACACGCGCAGCAACACCTTGATCGCCTCGCGTTGATCCATCGCACGATATCCGTGTGCGACATCGGCCAAAGGAAGTTCAAGATCGAAGACTTTGCCAGGATTGATCTTGTTCGAAAGCACCAGGTCCATCAGATGCGGCAGGAAACGGCGCACCGGAGCGGGACCGCCCAGCATGCCTTTCTGAGCGAAGAACAGTTGCTGACCGTCGAATTCCACGCCATGCGGCACGCCTACGTAACCGATCATCGAGCCGGGACGCGCGCAATCCAACGCTTGCCGCATGGACTCTTTCGTTCCGACGCATTCGAGCACCGCATCGGCGCCTACGTTGCGCGTCATCTTCTTGAGCTGAGCAACGCCGGCGTCGCCGCGCTCGGCAATGATGTCCGTCGCACCAAATTCGAGCGCCAGTTCCTGTCGCGATTTATGACGACTCATAGCGACGATTTTGGCGGCGCCCATCTGTTTGGCCGCAAGCACGCCCATCAGGCCGACTGCACCGTCGCCAACCACGACGACCGTAGAGCCGGACTGCACGCGAGCGGCATCCGCGGCATACCAACCTGTGCCGAGCACGTCAGATACGGCCAATAAGCTGGGGATCAAGTTGTCCGCCGGCATGTCGTCGGTGGCGACCAAGGTGCCGTCAGCAAGCGGGACGCGCGCCAGCGGCGCCTGCGCGCCGGTCATAAATTCGCGCTGCTCGCACGAGGACTGAAAACCAAACTGACAATGCGGACACGTGTTGTCCGAAATACAGAACGACCCCACGACAAACTGGCCGGGCTTGACGGACCTCACTTCACTGCCGACTTCCACCACGACACCGCAGTATTCGTGTCCCATCGCGAGCGGTTCGTTAATCGGATTGGAACCGCGATACGGCCACAGATCGGAACCGCAGATGCAACTTGCGGACAGCCGGATAATCGCGTCGGTGGGTTTGAGAATGGTCGGTTCAGGGCGGTCTTCGGCGCGAACGTCCCCTGCCCCGTACATCATGGTCGCTAGCATGTGTGAATCTCCGGCAGACGGTGGTTATTAAAGGAAAGGGCGCGATCTGCAAGATCGACGCGCGATGGCTCGATCATCAACGACCCGTAGTCGCCATAAGATGCGGCGGATAGCGCTCGCCTTCGATGCGAATCACCGCAGCGGCCTTCTCGATAGTGGCGAGGTCGGCCGCAGTCAATTCGACGCCGACCGCACCCAGGTTCTCCTCCAGGCGATGCAGTTTGGTCGTGCCGGGAATGGGGACGATCCAAGGCTCGCGAGCGAGTAGCCATGCCAACGCGATTTGCGCAGGCGTCGCGTGCTTGGCGGCCGCGATCTCTTTCAGCAAGTCGACCATCGCCTGGTTCGCGGCCATCGCTTCGGGCGCGAAACGCGGGATTTTTTTGCGGAAGTCGTCATCGCCAATCTGCGTGTCTTTGCTCATCGCGCCGGTAAGGAAACCTTTCCCGAGCGGACTGTATGCGACGAGACCGATACCCAGTTCCTTGCACGCTTCCAGGATGCCGTTGGTTTCAGGTCCGCGTGTCCACAGCGAGTACTCGTTCTGCAGCGTCGCGACCGGTTGTACCGCGTGAGCGCGACGCACGGTCTGCGCGCCCGGCTCCGATAGGCCGAAATGACGAACCTTGCCTTCCGCAATTAAATCTTTAACTGCGCCAGCGACGTCCTCGATGGGCACATTCGGATCGACGCGATGCTGATAAAGCAGATCGATCGTGCCGATGCCAAGACGCTTGAGCGACGCATCGGTCACAGCGCGAATGTTTTCCGGACGACTGTTGAGTCCTTTGTTCTGTCCGGTCGCGGCATCGATATCGAAGCCGAATTTAGTAGCGATCACGACCTGATCGCGAACGGGCGCCAAGGCCTTGCCGACCAATACTTCGTTCGTAAAGGGACCGTAGACTTCCGCGGTATCGAAGAACGTCACGCCCCGATCGAACGCCTCGCGAATCAGGCGAATGGACTCGTCGTCCGACAGCGCATGGCTGTAGCTGAAATTCAGCCCCATGCAACCAAAGCCTAGGGCGGAGACCTCCAGGCCACTTTTTCCAAGCAAGCGCTTTTTCATATGTACCTCGATCAATATTGAGCGTTGAGCGACACGCAGTCGCGTCGCTCACGAGTTTTCGGCGAACACCTTGCGCGCTATGCCCACGGCCGAACTCGCCGTCGGCCAGCCGGCATAAAAGGCAAGATGCGTAATGACTTCGACCAGTTCGTCGCGCGTAACGCCGTTCTGCAGCGCGAACTTCAGATGAAACGGAAGCTCGTTGATGCGGTATTGCGCGATCAACGTGGCGACGGTGATCAGGCTGCGGTCCCGCTTGGAGAGTTCGTGTCGCTCCCAGACTTCACCGAACAACACCTGCTGCGTAAGCTGATCGAGCGCGGGCGCGACGTCGGCAAAAGGTCCCTGCGTTTTCGGGGCGATGTCGGCCATGGCTGGATTCCTCGAGAAAGTGGCGATTCGCTGGCCGGCTCGTGGTTGAGCGCCCGCCTGCGATGACTGCGCCAGTCTGGCCCTGTCACGCCTATCTGATAAGACGGCAAATATCGAATGGACTTATGATCTGTATCGATTAATCAAATCGACACGGTCATGTCTGGCGAGAACTACAACGACCTGCAGGCGTTTCTTACCGTCGCACGTGAAGGCAATTTCACGCGCGCCGCGGCCAAGCTTGGCCTGTCGCAATCAGCGCTCAGCCATAAAATTCAGGGGCTGGAGGAACGACTCGGCCTGCGCCTGCTCACCCGCACCACCCGCAGCGTTTCACCCACCGAAGCCGGCCAACGGCTGCAGCAAGCGTTGGAACCCAATTTCGAGAATATCGACGCGGCGCTCGCGGGACTCAGCGAACTGCGCGACACGCCCAGCGGCACCATCCGCATCACCAGCAGCGAGCACGCCGCAGCCACCATCTTGTGGCCAGTGCTGGAAACGTTTTTACCGAACTACCCCGATATTCGCGTCGAAGTGATCAGCGACTCCACGCTCACCGATATCGCGGCGGAGCGTTTTGACGCCGGTATCCGCCTGGGAGAACAACTTGCCCAGGACATGATCGCCGTGCCCATCGGGCCGCCCATGCGCTTGGTGGTTGTGGGCAAACCGACTTACCTGGACGCCACGCCATCGATCATCACGCCGCGCGATCTCACCCGACACGACTGCATCAACCTGCGCTTTCTCACGCACGGCGGCCTCTATGCATGGGAATTCGAAAAAGGCAGCGACGCGCTCAACGTGCGCGTGGAGGGCCGACTGACCTTCAATAGTCTCGAACGCATTCTTGCTGCATCGATTGCCGGTTTCGGCCTCGCCTATCTGCCCGAAGATATGGTTCGTCCGCACATCGAGGCGGGTCGTTTGCGCCAGGTGCTGGACGATTGGTGTCCGCTGTTTTCGGGCTATCACTTGTATTACCCAAGCCGGCGTCAGCCGTCCCCGGCGTTTGCGCTGTTGGTCGATGCGCTTCGTTATCGGGCGCATAATCCGTAGTGGTCGCGCGTATCGTCGTACTACGGATGTGAGCGCAGCAGTCAAGAGGAAGGTGTCATGGCTGATAAAGAGATTCCAGGTATTCGTCCCTACAAAGCGCCGGCAGGCGGTTGGGGCGCGCTGCGAGCGACGGCCAAGGCGGTCGAGGAGCAAATGAATGCCTCCGAAGCCGCCATCACATTGCTTCGAACCAACCAACCCGAAGGGTTCGATTGCCCAGGCTGTGCGTGGCCCGATAAGGAGCATAAGTCCACGTTTCGGTTCTGCGAAAACGGCGCCAAAGCCGTCACCTGGGAAGCGACAAACAAACGTGTTCCGCCGACCTTCTTCGCTGCCCACACGGTGTCGTCGCTGATTGGATGGAGCGACTATCAGCTGGAAGATCAAGGCCGATTGACGCACCCGATGGCGTACAACCCGGAAAAGGACATCTACGAAGCCGTCAGTTGGGACGATGCATTCGCACGCATTGCTACGATTCTCCGCAGCCAGGCCAACCCAAACGCGGTTGAGTTCTATACGTCGGGACGCGCGTCCAACGAAGCGGCATTTCTTTATCAAATCTTTGCGCGCGAATACGGCACCAACAACTTTCCCGACTGCTCGAACATGTGCCATGAGGCCACCAGTGTCGGCCTTCCCAAATCCATCGGCATCGGCAAGGGCACGGTATCGCTCGACGACTTCGATCATTGCGAGTTGATCATCGCCATGGGTCACAACCCGGGCACAAACCATCCGCGCATGATGGGCACGCTGCATGAAGTAGCGCGGCGCGGCGCCCCCATCATCGTGTTCAATCCGTTGCGAGAGCGCGCGCTTGAGCGTTTCGCCGATCCGCAAGACCCACTGGAAATGGCGACCTTTGGGGCCACGGAGATCGCTTCCACGTATCTTCAACCCAAGGTGGGAGGTGATGCCGCCGCGCTCAAAGGCGTGATGAAAGCGCTGCTCGACATGGATGACGCGCAAGGGCCGTCGTCCACGGTTTTCGATCGCGCGTTTATCGACGAACACACCAACGGATTCGACGCGCTTGCAACGGATCTGCGCGCAACGTCCTGGCAAGATATCGAAGCGGCGTCAGGCTTGCCGGAAGACGATCTTCGCAAAGTGGCCGAGGCGTATGCCAAGTCGAACGCGACCATCATCACCTACGGCATGGGGATGACCCAGCACAGCACGGGTACGGAGAACGTACAGCAAATCGCCAATCTGCTGCTGCTGCGTGGCAACTTCGGCAAGCCGGGTGCGGGCATTTGTCCGTTGCGCGGACATTCCAATGTGCAAGGCGATCGAACGGTAGGCATCACGGAAAAACCGAGCGCCGATTTGCTTCGCCGAATCGCGCAGACCTTCGGGTTCCAGCCGCCGGCGGACCATGGCCATGATGCTGTGGCGGCGATGCAGGCCATCGTCGCGGGTACGTCGAAAGTTTTGATTTGCCTGGGTGGCAATCTGGCGGTGGCGCTTCCCGATCCGGAGGCGTGTTTCCCAGCGATGCATCGCCTCGAACTTGCGGTGCACATCGCTACCAAGCTCAACCGCTCGCACTTGCTCACCAGCAAGAACACATTTTTGCTTCCTTGCCTGGGTCGCACCGAACGGGATATGCAGGCGACCGGACCGCAATCGGTGACGGTGGAAGATTCCATGTCGATGGTGCACGCATCGCGCGGCAAGCTGGCTCCGGCTTCGGAAGCGTTGAAATCCGAACCTGCCATCGTTGCGGGTATGGCGGCGGCCACATTGCCCGATAGCAAAGTGCCCTGGATGCATCTGATCGAGGACTACGATCGCATTCGCGACGCCATCGAATCGGTGTTCCCCGACTTTGTGCAGTTCAATCAACGCATCCGTGTGCCAGGTGGTTTCAGGTTGCCCTTGCCACCCACCGAACGCATCTGGAATACGCCGTCCGGCAAAGCGGAATTCTTGAACTTTACGGGGTTGCACGAAGACCCCGTCTTTGCAGACCGCACGATCCTGAAACTCACCACTGTGCGCAGCCACGATCAATACAACACGACCATTTACGGACTGGATGATCGTTACCGTGGTGTTTTCGGTCGGCGCGACGTGCTTTTCATGAATGAAGAAGATCTCACCGATAGAGGCATCGAAGAAGGCGATGAACTCGTCGTGGAAACAGCCTTCGGCAAAGGTCAGGAACGCCGTATGACGAGTGTGATCGCGGTGACCTACCCGATCGCAAAAGGCTCCGTTGCAACCTACTACCCCGAAGGCAACTGCTTAGTGCCGTTGGATTACATCGACAAGGCTAGCGGGACGCCAGCTTATAAATCGGTTCCGGTTCGTGTCACGCAAGCCAAACGCGTTTGATGCGGTGATTGGGCGGTTGTTTGAGGAGAATTGGCAATGCTCAAAGGCACTCTCAAACTTGCGGTTCCCATGCCACCTCCTCAGGGCGACAACGACAACGCCGCCTGGGACGACTTCAACTCCACGCCCTACGGCGTAGATTTTACCGGCACAGATTTTCATCCCGTCGCAGGACAACCCAACGTCTTCGTTGCAACGGCGCCTACTCAATACAAGTTGACCGTCACTGCCACGGTGCTTTCCGATGGCAATATCCAACTTGCCTACTCCCGCTTTGTCCAGGAATCTGACAACAACCTGACCGCTGGATAGCGCGCGCGAAAAAGAGGCTTTCGGCGTCAGTGCAATTTCACCTTGGGCGAAAGGGTTCGGTGCAACAGGCTGGACACCATTTCCATCATCGTTCTCCACCATCCGTGGAGCGCGATAGTGTGTAAGCGATAAAGCGACACATACATGATTTTCGCCACGATACCGTCTACGAAAATCCGGCCGCCGATCAATCCGCCCATAAGACTGCCCGTGGCGCCGACCTTGCCTAGCGATACGAGCGATCCGAAGTCTTTGTAATGGAACACAGGTAAGGATGCCGAAGCGTCTGCGCGAAGCCGTTGTTGGATCGAACGCAGCAAGAACGATGCTTCCTGATGCGCTGCCTGCGCGCGTGGGGGTACCCACGTATTGGGTGATTGCCATAGGCATTGCGCGCAATCACCCATGGCAAAGATGTCATCGTCTGACTTGGTTTGCAGTGTGGGTCGTACAAGCAATTGACCCAACCTGCCCACAGTCAGGTGATCCAGACCCCCTAGAAATGCGGGCGCTTTGATGCCCGCCGCCCAAACCATCACATCCGCATCGATGACGTTTCCCGTCCGTGTGCGAAGCGCGCCCTCGGTCACTTCGGCGACTTGCTCACCGCACGCCACCTCGATGCCGTAGTTGGCTAACAGCTCCGTGGCCGCCTTGGATACCCGCTCTGGCAGCGTACTGAGAATGCGTGGCGCGGCCTCGACGACGGTGATGGCAACGTCCTTGACTGGATCGAGCTTGTGAAGTCCGTAAACCGCCAGAACATGCGCGGTTTGTCGAAGCTGAGCGGCCAGCTCGACGCCAGTCGCTCCGCCACCCACGATTGCAATCTTTACGCATCGATGCTCGTTCGTGCTATCTGCATGCTCCGCCTGCGCACACGCGGCAATAAACGCTCGCCGGAATCGATCGGCATCTTGAACGGTGTCCAGCGCAAACGTGTGTTCGCGCGCGCCGGGCACGTCGAAGAAATTGGTGACGCTACCGACCGCAATTACTAAGGTGTCGTAGGAGAGTTTTCGCGCGGGAAAGAGTTGTTGACCATCGGCATCGATCACCGCATCGACGCAAATGGTTCGCGAGGATCGATCAAGCGCGCTGAACGCGCCTTGGCAAAACTCGAAGCCATGCCAGTGCGCTTGCGCTGCGTAGTCCAGTGCGTGGATCGTGGTGTCCAAGGTGCCGGCGGCGACTTCGTGAAGCAGCGGCTTCCACAAATGCGTGGCCTGCCGATCCACCAGCGTGATGCGCATTTCTTTCTCTTGTCGCCATCCACCCTGCCAGTTTCCCAGCCTCGTCACCAGTTCCAGACCGCCTGCTCCACCACCTACGACCACGACTCGGTGCATCGTTTACTCCGGCGCTTTGTATCGCTTCAAGTCACGTTGTCTAAAAAGGTTGTAGTAGGAACAAAGAACAGCGTGCCCGTCACCGCCTTGCTTACGTCGAGCAATCGATCGTAATTTCCGGGCGGCAGACCCACGAACATGTTTTCGAGCATGCGCTCGATGCGGCTGGGCGATCGCGCATAGCCGATGAAATACGTGCCGAACTCATCCTTGCCCAACTCGCCGAACGGCATGTTGTCGCGCAGGATTTGCAGCTGCTGGCCGTTTTCGACAATGTTGGTCAGCACGTTGTGCGCATACGGCGGCTTGGCCTCGTCCGCAAATTCGATGTCGGAAAGTTTCTTGCGGCCAATCACGCCTTCCTGGTATTCCACCGGCAATGCATTCCAGGCACGCATGTCGTGCAGATATTTCTGCGTGATTACATAACTTGAGCCAGCAAATGCCGGGTCTTCATCGCCAATGATCGCTGCGTCGATGGCTTCCTGGTCGACCGGGTTTTCCGTGCCGTCGACAAAGCCCAATAAGTCGCGTTCGTCGAAATACTTAAACCCGTGCACTTCATCGACGATCGTTACGACATCGCGGATGCGATCCAGAATGGCCGTGGCCATTTCGAAACACAGATCCATCTGTGTGGCTCGAATGTGGAACAACAAATCGCCCGGCGTGGCGACGGCATGATGGACGCCGCGAATTTCCCGAAACGGATGCAGTTCGGCAGGCCGTGGTTGACCAAATAGGCGATCCCACGCGTCCGAACCAAACCCCATCACGCACGACAAGCGGCCCTTGAGGTTGCGAAAGCCCACGCCTCGCAACAGCGATGAAAGATCCGCGCAAAGCTCTCGCACCGTCGCATCGTGCTCAGCGCCGGGTTTCAGGGTTGCCACGAGAAAAATGGCGGCCTTGGTAAGTTTTGCAGTCACAGGTTGGGATTTGACGGAAGGCACGATCGAGCATCCTATGTTGTGCGGTGTCGGAAGGAGGTGGACTGTCCACGGATCCACACGTGATTTAACTCCCTTCGATGATGATGTCGTTAGCGGCTTGGGGTCCACTCGCATTCGCAACGACGATGTGGAGGTCCATCACGCGTTCCGCAGAAGCGAGCACATGTCCTCCTCGGAAAGCACTCCTTTCTCCAACAACTTACGCACCAGGGCGCGCAGGATCAGGGCTTCGACCCGGCCGGGGTCGTTATCCGCATATTTTAGCGCCATGACACAGCCTCCGGCGTCAACAAATTCGCGCGCAATTTCCAGCTCCCGCAGACCGGCCGACAGCGCCGGTTGCGTGACCTGGCAGCTCTCCGCCGCCAGCGCAAAGTGCCGATGCTGCGCGAGCGCCACGAGATAATTGAGTTGTCGATTGAACAAGCTGAGCTCCGACGCTTAGGACTTGGTCGCGTAGAACGCCTTGAAATCCGCGGCTGAGATCGCCTTCGAATACAGCCAACCTTGCGCATATTGCACGCTGGCTTCTCTTAGCAGCCGTTCCTGTTCCAGCGTCTCGACGCCTTCCGCCACGACATAATGATTCTCTAGGCGGAGGAACGCGGAAATCTGGCTCAATCCCTTCTCTCCAGATCGGGTCAGGTTTTCGACGAATTCCCAATCCAACTTGATGATCGGAACCGGTTGCCGCGACAGGACGATCAAATTGCTTTCATCCGGATCGACATCGTCGCCAACGCACCAGCGCTTCGCACCCTACGCAGCTTCCATGCTTTTGGAGCGTAATCGTCGGCATATATTCCAAGAACAGTTTGTCTTGGTAGATGGCCTCATGCACTTCACTGGGCGTGATGCTGTTCTGCTCCGCCATAGGCTCCCCGACCATCACCCCGCGCGACGAATGGAATTCAACTCATCAAGGCGAAGTCTGAAACAACGCAAAGCCGTCGTCGACGACCTGCTTCAAGACAGCCTGAACATCCACGCCAGAGAATTCGCCGCTTGAGGCGATGTCGGTTCCCTGAAGATAGAGATGGAGCTCCGCCAGATCGGCCGTGTTCGGCAAGTGTGCGGTTGGCAAGGGGCGTCCGGTCGGAACGGCAACGAATTGCCTCGGGTTAACCCCGCCTCGGTAGATGTCGACGAGCATGGAACCCTCCGAAAGTGATGGACCCCAATCCGGCTTACGTTAGATATCTCGAACGCTACCACGGTACAGCGTGCAGTGGCACTGGCGATCACATTCCCCGCAAAGGCAGGTACAAGGATCGGCTCAAGTGAATAGCTCTTTGAGCCCGGTGACTGCGATTTGCAGTCCTACGCAAAAAATAAAGAACGCGATAAGGCGGTTGAAAATTCGTTCGCCTTGCGAGCCAAGGTAGCGCTCAATGCGCTGCGTATTGAGATAGAACGCGTAGACCAACGCGCACATCACCACGATGGCCAAAAGAATGGCCGCCATGTTGTATGCGAGTTGACGTAAGTCGGCGGACGCGCCATGCGCGCTCAATGTCAGTAGGACGGAAATTGTTCCAGCGCCCGTGGTCAAAGGAAACGTCAGCGGATAAAACAGTTGGTCTTCGATGTCGCGGCGCTTGGTCTGCCCGACATCCTTGCTGCTATCGGCGTTGTCCTCTTTATCGGAAGAGAGAAGTTCCCAGCCCATTTTGCAGATCATGATGCCGCCCGCCAGTCGCACCACAGGGATCGATAATCCGAATAATTTGAGGATCCATGCGCCGGCGATCAGCGTTCCCGTGCATATGCAAAATGCATACAGGGTGATTTTGCGTACTGCGTGTTTCTTTCCGGCCTCATCGAGGTGGGCGAAATAAGGCATAACCACGAATGCGGTGCCGATGGGGTTCACCACCGGAAACAGGGCTACGACGCCGACGAACAGCAAGTGCACGAACGCTTGAAGTTCCAGTGCCATGGTCAGCGGACCTTATAAGAGGGTTAAGCTGCGCATGTCGATGCGCTTTTTACGGGCGCTCGGACGCATCATACGTTATCCCTGGAGCTGGCCTCTAGGATTATCTCCCCCGCATGAATCATCCTGTTCCGCCCATTCGCACTACGCCTCATGCGGCCGATACACGACTCCCACGATGCCCGAACTGTAAGTTTTCGCACTAATCAGCTGCAGATCGGCCTGACTGTGCAGTGACGAGAACAGCGGCTTGCCTTGGCCCAGTACAACCGGATGGATGGCCAATCGATATTCGTCGACAAGGCCGGACGCGACGAGGCTTTGAGCGAAACGCGCGCCGCCGTGAGCAAGCAATAAATTTCCCGGCTGTTGCTTCAATCGCAGAACTTCTTCGACGAGATCGCCATTCGCGACCGTCGGTTCGGCCCAAGACTTCAGCACCGCCGCTGTGGGCGTAACGCTGGGCCGCTTTCCGGTGAGATTCGCGTCCGCGTCCGCAGTTCGATTCACCTGCGTGCCGTCTTTGATCCCCGTTCTTGAAAAAACGATCTTGGGAATATCGTTCATCGCTGCTGTAAACGGCGTGTCCGAATAGGGCCAGAATGCCGCCATGTCGTAATAGCTGCGGCTGCCCATCAGGTGTGCGCCGGCTTCGCTTAGCGTATGGATAACCGATTCCCTGGAATCGGCGCTCGATGACCTAAAGATCCAATCGATCTCGCCGTTACGTCCGGCGACAAAGCAGTCCAGGGAGATGGACATCTTCAAGACGAGCTTTCGTTGCGGTGCCGTTGCGGACGTCATCGTTCCTCCTAACTAGGGTTGACGCCTTGGCTTATTTTGGCGTCTTCATCGTGACGACGAACGGCGCTAGCCGATTTCGACATCCGCAACGTAACTGTCACCGCTTGAAGCGCGACAGATACATTCGCTCCGTCAAGAGAAGTCGAATTAACGGCTTGCCGTGCGTGGATCGGCAACCGGCGTCCAGCCGCCACCAAGCGCGCGGAACGTGGCGACGGCAGCGCGCGCATCGTCGGCGTGTACGCGCGCCAGTTCATCGCGCGAGGAAAGCAATTGGCGATCTTCGTCCAACACTTCGAGCAGGCTGACCGCGCCGCCTTTGTAGGCATCCTCGGCAGCCGCGCGTGCGCGCTCGTGTGCATCGACTTCTTTGGTCAACACGTCGTGCTGCTGTTCGAGTTCGCCCAGTGCGACGATTGCGTTCTCTACATCTTCCGTGGCGCGCAACATCGATTGGCGATACGTTGCAAGCTCTTCCGCATTTTTTCCTTTGGCCTGCGCCACCTCGGCGTCGACGCGACCGAAATCGAACAAGCGCCAATGCAAGCCAAGCGCGGCTTGTGGCTGAAACGCGCCGGAGCTGAACAAGGAGCCGGTGCTCAAACTTTCCAGGCCGAGCAGCGCGCTCAACGAAACTTTCGGGTAGTACTCAGCGGTGGCTTCGCCAATGCGCGCATTCGATGCAGCCAGTTGCCGTTCCGTGGCGATCACGTCCGGGCGACGGCGCAGCAGCATGTCCGGGCCGCCATCGGTGTCGATGGAAGGCACCACGAAGCTTTGTTCGCTATCGACAATCTCATTGCGATAAGCGCCCGGCGCGGCGCCCATCAATACATCGAGACGATTGAGCTGCTGCTCCAATTCGGTCTGCAATGGCGGCAAGGTGGCGCGGGCCTGCAGCACCAAGGCTTCGGCTTGTGCTTCTTCACGCGCGGTGGCGAGTCCGCTTGCAAGACGCACGTGCACTAGATCGAGCAAATGTTGTTCGGTATCGACTTGCTGCTGCGCAAGCGCGATGCGCGACTGCGCGCCACGCACACGGAAATACGCATCGGCGGCTTCCGCCGCGAGCGAGACGCGTACGCCTACGCCGGAGGCTTCCGCCGCCTGCGCTTCGGCTTGCGCGGCTTCCGCGCCACGATGCAATCCGCCGGCCAGATCCAATTCCCAGCTCGCGCCCGCCGCCGCGGTTTCCAGTGTTTGATTACGACGATAGCCGGGCAAGTGGCTACCGATTTCGCCAAGCGGCCCATCGATCGATTGATATTGACGCGCCACCTGCGCATCCAGGCTGCCTTGCGGCAACAGGGCCGCGCCGGCTTCACGTGCCGCTGCGCGCGCTTGATCGACGCGCGCCATCGCTGCGGCAAGATCGAGATTCTGCGCGGTGACGCGGCCGACAATGCGCGACAGTTCCGGATCGTTGAAACCGTTCCACCACGCGTCGAGTGCGGGCGCAGCTTGCGCGACGTTGCGCTGCGCGAGGGTTTGCTGCCCGATGTAGTGCTCGTTGGTGGGCACGGTGGGCTTGGTGTAATTGGGCCCAACCATACAGCCGGCGAGTCCCGTGGCGGTCACCACGAGCAAGGCGGTGCGCGCAAGCGAACGACGCGCGACGGGGATAAGCAGAGAGAGTGAACGCATAACGGCAGTCCTCAATGCGCATCGGCCGAAGGCGCAGGAGGCGGGGTCACCTTGCGCATCAACGGAACGAGCACGGTAGCAACGACAAAACAGATCGCGACGGTGAGAAAGGCGTCCGCATAGGAAAGCGTCTGCGCCTCGCGGAAGGTGAGCTGCCACAGCGCGTGCAACTCGCCGTTAGGATCGCCCACGTCGGTAAAATGCCCGGAGTTCTGCGCGAGCCACTGATTCATCGCCTCGTTGGAGGTGTTCAGGTGCTCGGCCAGCCGGTAGAAATGCAGATTGGTGCGATCGTTGAGGATCGTTGCGCACACGGCGATGCCGATCGCGCCACCCAGATTGCGCATCAAATTGAACAGCCCGGACGCGAGCCGTAAACGCGCTGGCGGCAATCCGCCAAGCGTGAGCGTCACGACCGGCGGCACCGCCAATTGCTGCGCGGCGCCGCGCAATGCTTGCGGTAGCAGAAGTTGGTTCGCGCCCCAGTCGTGCGTGATCGGTGTGAAATCCCACATCGATAGCGCGAAGATCGCCAACCCCGCCATCATGATCCAGCGCAGGTCGAAGCGTTGCGCCAAAAACGTATACACGGGAATGGTGAGAATCTGGAAAATACCGGTGGAAAATACCGCTTCGCCGATTTGCAGCGCGCTATAACCTTCCACACGACCGAGGAAGATAGGCGTGAGGTAGATGGTGGTGAAAATGCCAACGCCGGTGATAAAGGAAAACAGGCAACCCAGTGCGAAGTTGAGATCGCGCAATGCGCGCAGATCTACCAAGGGCTGATCGTAAGTAAGACTACGTATAACAAATCCCACGCCGCATAAGCCCGAAAGCCAGGCGGTGGTCGTGATCGTACTGTCGGTCAGCCAGTTCCAGCGCGGGCCTTCCTCCAGCGTGTATTCCAGGCAACCCAGAAAAACGGCGAGCAGCACCATCCCAAGATAATCCGCGCGACGCAGCAACGACGTGTCGGGCGCATCGACGTTCACCAGCATCGGCACGGCGATAGTGACGAACAGACCCGGCACGAGGTTGATGAAAAACAACCAATGCCACGACCAGTGATCGGTAATCCAGCCGCCCAATGTCGGGCCGAGCGTCGGCGCAAGCGAGGCGATGGCGCCGATCGTCGCCGCCGCCACCACACGCTGCTTGCCGATAAAGAACGCGAACGCGGTCGTAAATACCATCGGTATCATCGACCCGCCGAGAAACCCTTGCAGCGCGCGAAACACGATCATGCTCTGGATATTCCAGGCCACACCGCACAACAAACTGGTGATGGTGAAGCCAGCGGCCGATGCAGCGAACAGCCAGCGCGTGGAGAATACGCGCGATAACCAGCCCGACAACGGAATCACCACGATCTCGGCGATTAGATAGCTCGTCTGCACCCACGCCGTTTCATCCACGCCCGCCGACAGGCCGCCGCCGATATCGCGTAAGGAAGCCGAAACGATCTGGATGTCGAGCAAGGCGATAAACATCCCCACGCACATGCTGGCGAACGCAAAGATTTTCTGCGTGTTGCCGAGCTTGGACGGATCGATCGGCGGCGCGGCGAGGATGGCGCGGATGTTCATGGCGCGCTGCCGCCCGCTGCGCGCGTATTGATATCGGCGACCACCGAAAGACCCGGGCGCAGCAAGCCAAGCGCGTCATCTTTCTTGTCCAACGCGACGCGCACCGGCACGCGCTGCACGATCTTGGTGAAATTGCCGGTCGCATTTTCCGGCGGCAGTACGCTGAACTCGGCGCCCGTGGCGGGCGCAAGACTAGTCACGTGACCATGAAAGACACGACCTGGCAAAACGTCCGCGCGAATTTCGACCGCCTGCCCCGGCTGCATGCGCGCGAGTTGGTCTTCTTTGAAATTGGCGTCGACCCACAAGCCATGCGCAGGCACTACCGAGAGCAGCTGCGTACCCGCCGCCGCATAGGCGCCGACACGAGCACGGCGATTACCGATTACGCCATCTACCGGCGCGCGCAATTCGGTGTAGCCGACATTCAAGGCGGCAAGATCGCGCTCCGCCTTCGCCTGCGCCAATGCCGCGCGCGCCTGTTGTTTCTGCGACGCGATCACGTTGAGCTGGCGTTGCGCGGCAATCCATGCGGCTTGCGCTTTATCGGTATTGGCGCGCGCGGTCTTGTCTTCCGCATCCGCACGCTGAGCGCTTTCCACCGAAACCGCTGCGCGCCCGGCCAGTTCGCGGTAACGCACTTCGTCGTCATGCGCGCGGGTGGCCTCGGCGCTGGCCGCGTGAATGCTGGCCTTCGCTTCGTTGATAACGGCTTGTTGCAGTTGTTCGGTGGCATCAAGATTGGACAGCAACGCTTCTTGTGCAGCGATGGCGCCATCCGCTTTCGCCAAGGCGGCGCGATAGTCGCGGTCGTCGATTTTCACCAGCAGATCGCCGGCGTGCACCCGTTGGTTGTCGGTGACATTCAGGGCGGTGATGTAACCCGATACTTTCGGCCCGATCACCGTGATATCGCCGCCGACATACGCATCGTCTGTGTCTTCGATAAATCGGCCGGCAGTCCACCAATGGACGCCATAAACGACGCCCACCAGTAGCGCGACGCCCATGGCGGCGCGAATCGTCAGCTTGCGCCGCGACCTGGGCGGCGCCTCGGTCACATCGGGAAGATCGAGCCGTTTGTCGGCGAACACGGTGTTCATAACGGTACTCCGCAATTAATGCGATGAAGGGGTGGATGCGTCGCGCTCTTGCGCGCGACGTTCCAAAAATTTTTCGACACGTGCGCGCGTGCGCGCGTCGGCGCCAGGGCCGGGATGCAAGACATGGCGCTCGCGATCGATCGGCACGCCGGTGTTGGCGTCGACCACGACGGGTTGAGCGACGACGCCGGTGACTTCGTCGATCAGTTGCATCGCCGGACCTTCGGTAGCGAAGTGGCGGTTACCCCACGCCATCAATGCCACCAGCACGGGGCGGAAATCGCGACCGCGCGGCGTCAACACGTATTCGTAACGCGGCGGCTTGTCGTTGTAGCGGCGGCGCTCCAGCAGACCGGCTTCGGTCAGTGCGCGCAGCCGGCGCGTAAGCATGTTCGGTGCAATGCCGAGACTGGTCTGGAATTCGTCGAAACGCGTCATGCCGAGAAACGCATCGCGCAGAAGCAGGATGCTCCACCACTCGCCGACGCGTTCGAGGCTGCGCGCGATCGGGCATCGCGCATCACTGAAGCTGGTTCGTTGCATGACGCTTTACCACCCAAGCTGGATTGCTGTGGTGGGTATCATGCGCCAGTAACTATCATAATGCAAGTTACTATGTATTACTTGGCTCGCGTCGGTCGCCTAAATCGTCTCAAGCTATTGAATTAATGGCATTTATTTACTTTCTCGAATTTACTCCACTGAACGACGGGCACGCTCAGAGCGGCGCGTCCTTGAACAACGACACGCCCGGTCCGTATTGAAACTGTTCCACGGATTTACGCAGCACGGGATAGTCCAAGCGCTTACCCGCTGAGTCTTTCGCTTCGCCATTCCAGAACACTTGGCCCGCGGCGGGTATCGCATCTTTCAAAAGACCATTGACGGTCGACGCATAGTCGTAATTCATCGTGCCCTTATCGTTCCACACCGCGATCTGTCCGCCCACGGGGCCATCGCCATGTTCCGGCAGACGTTTATTCCAGCCGTCGTAAAGCGCATCGCCACGCAAACCTTTCGGGTTGTCGTAAGAAGGCCCGAACGGAACGACGTACCAATCGCCGTGCGATTCGATCCAGGTGAAGCCGCGATCGCCCCAGTTGATCTTCGCTTCGTCGCCCCAGTTGATCCAACGTTGGATTACGAATGACTTGTCCAATCCGTTCGCCATATCGGCATTGCCCCAGATTTCAATGCGCTTGCCCTGCTGCTGGACGAATCGCCCGAGCTTGTTGAGGTAATCGATCTGCGCGGCCATGCTGACCTTGCCGCCGTTGACGTTCACTTCGTCGCCGCCGATATGGAACGTTTTGGCATGGAACCAAGGTAGGAATTCGGTGAGAACCGACTCCACGTACCTCAATGTTTCTGGCTTGGTGGGATCCAGCGTTCCGCCGGGAGGCGTGTCGCCCTGATACGCCAAATCCGGACGCGCAAGCACAAACGCTCCGGAATGCCCTGGCGTATCGATCTCCGGCACGATCGTTACGCCGTTAGCGGCCGCGACGTCTTCCAGCGCGTTCCAATCCTGCCGCGTGTAATAGCGTCCATCGGCGGGTATCAATCCTGCAAAGGCGGGGTTGTCGCTTTTTAAGCGAAACGATCGTGCCAGCCACGATTTCTTATCGTCGCTCAGCACCTGATCGTTGAGATGCAAATGCAGCGTATTGAGTTTGTACCATCCCATAAAACGGATGTAGTTCTGCAGGAAATCGACGTCGGCAAATTTTCTTCCGACATCCAGCATCACCGCGCGCTCCCGATAACGCGGAAAATCCACAGCGCGCCCGCGAGGTATCGCGCGCGACATGCCGTCAGTGCGTTTATCCAGCACGAACATCTGCAGTAAGGTGCGCCCGGCGTAAAACAACCCGTCTTTCGTGTTCGCGCACAAGGTCACGTGCGCACCGACATCGAGCGTGTACCCTTCCCTGCCGCTCTGAGACGACGGCGCGTTGCAGTGCGAGAGACGTATGACGATATCCCGGGTCGAGGCTGCGCCGCCTAGGTGCATTGGCGCCTTCAATCCGGTGAGCGATTGAATATCGCTGGAAAGACGCTCGGCGATCGGTTCCAGCGATGCGTCCTCGATAAGCACGCGGGTTTCGCGATCCAGCAACCAGCTTCCGTTACCGCCCTGCCAAGTTTGCAAAGTCGGCACCACCAAAGGTGCTGCATTGCCTTGTTCGGGCACGACATCGACAGCTTTCGGCGCTTCTTTCGTTATGCCTGGCACGGGAAACAAGAAAGCCGCCGCGCACCACGCCATCCAACCGATATTTTTCGACACGAGAAACTAACCTTTGCTTTTGCTAGCGAAAAAGGGGCCGGTAATCCGGCCCCTTTTCACGGTGTAAATCACATCAAGGCAACAACTGCACCGTCGCCCCATACGCCCGAGACGCATAGCGCGAGAATCGATCGCGCCACGACAGATTGTTGGCGCCCGACCAGCAATCCGTGCCATCGACCCATCCGGTCAGCGCGTTGTTCTGTGAGGAAATCGTGCGGCTGTAGCACTCGCCGAACGTATCGCTGTATTTATACGTTTGTTTGCTATACGTATTGGTTACGCCATTGAAGTTGAACGACGGGCTCCAAAGGATGGTGTTGTTGCCATCGAAGGTGTTGTCCAAATTCGCTGACGCCGCAAGCGAGAAACCAGGCAGCACGGAAACCGACTGCTTGTATCCCTGCTCCTTGACGTCGCTGTATTGCTGATAGCTGCCGTCAGACTGCTGGAAAAAGCCCAGATCGAGCTTAAGCGGGAAACTGAGATGCTCGCTGAGAACGATAGCCTTGTGCCCGTCGGTGCGCGTGGTCGTGGAATCGACCGTCGAGGTCTGCACGATATTTTCGCCCTCGCTATTCGCCGGCAAGGTGTAATCCTGCGAATTGGAGAAAGCGATATTCTGTTTGACTTCCGTTTGCACGACGCCATGCGAGGTCTTTACGACGCCGGAGATCGTGAAGTTGCGATTCGAGGTGACCGTGATATTTCCGCCCGTCACGTTGTTGTTCGAATCGGTGGTGAGATTCTCGGCGACATTGGGCGTAGGCGTAGCCGACAACGTATTGGAAATAATCGACCCTGTAACTTGCTTCGAGCCGTGGTCGAGATACAACAACAAATTGCCGGCGACGCTGAAGTATTGATTCGCGTTGAACACGCTCATCGAAATACTGTGCGTCTTGCCGTCATCGAGCTGGCCGGCGAACGGCGTCAGATCGACGCGATACGGCACAAAAGAAAGCGTCTGCACGCCCGGAATAGGCTCCCAAAGCCAGGGATTGCCGGTGCCGCCGGTGTAAATCCACGGATAAACCGGCGCAACGCCGGCGGGCTGCCCATCGATGCTGATTTCGGTTTCGCGAAACGCCGTGTTGTTGCAACCGAAAAAGCTCAGAGTCCCCTGATCGTTCGGATTGCAGGAATACCAGATCTCATCATTGCTTTGGCTTTGCGCGTAAACATCCAGATAAGCGCGTTCGATGTTTTTCGGCAGCGACGTATACGTTGCCGTGTATTGATCGGCCGTCGTATTTAAGGCGTAGGTGCCATTGCCCGGATTCGAATTCATCGACAACACGACATCCGGCCGCGGCGGCAAATTCTGCTCCGCGCCGTGATTTTTCACCGGATAGAAATACAGCGACGCCGAGCCACTGAGTTTGCCGTCGTACGGCCCCTCCACGTAATTGACGAAATCCGAGTGACCGGACTGAGCGCTGTTGAACACGGCGCTGTAATCGGTGACATCTTTTTCGATATGCCAGGTCGTGGCGCCAGGCGGGGCGATGCTGGGTTCTTGCGTGGTGCCGAAATAGAGAATTGCTCCACCCAGCCAAATCGAACCGGTGCGGTCGAATTGATTGGTGCCGACCATGCTCACATCGATACTGAGCACGACCTTTTCCCAAGGACCGGGGCACGCAGCGGGCGGCGTGTAATGGATGGGAGTCGGGCCACTGGGATTATCGAACGACTGGTTCGTATACAGCGGCACCACGCACGGCGTCGTCGGCGGCCGCGGCACCGTGGGATCCGCGACGGCTACGTTATGCGAGCCGATGGTCAGCGTTTGAGCTGACGCTTTAGGCGCCCCCACGCACGCCAGCAGCGTTAAAACACATGAAGCAATGGGAAATCTGAAACTCCGGACAGAATGGAAATAAGTCGACACAGTGGCATCTCCCGTTCACCGTTGCTGTTTCAATCGACAAAACCCCTCAGCAAATGCCGCCTTGCTCGTCAGCAAGGTGACCCCCGGCCATCAATCCCCTCATTAATAGCCGCGCCAGTGTGCGCGCTTGACCACCCTGAAATCAAATATAAAAACCCATTGCATATATGGATTTTCGTTACATATGCCGTTTATTCACATGATCGTGCACGGCTTTGGTGGCCGGCGCCCGTGCGACAGGATGGTTGGCTCACGCCATGAGAGTCGCGCGTTACCGTTGCCGCCGCGTTACGCAGGCGGCTGCGTTCGCCGCAGGTTTTGCACCGCATGCCGCAGTAGCGTCGGCGCCACGTGGCGGCGATGAGCGCTGTCGATCAATCGCATATAGACATGGCCGAAACGATTCGTGCATCGCACGCGCGAGCCGAGGGTAAAGTCGACGCGATCGCCCGTTACGGTAACGCCGACACACGAGCGAAAAACAAGATGTTTGTCGTTCGCGCCTAGAACGACTTCATGCGAGTCGCCGAAACGACCCGCGCACTGCCCCTTCACTGGAAAGCGCCCCGCAAAGACGGACTCGCCGCATGGCGATAGCAGCGAAGACACGGGGCATCCCAGTGGCGATGTACGCAAGCCCATGGGTTTTACGAGCGCGTTACGCAGGGCCATAAGCTGGCTGACGCTATCGGGCGGGCATTCGACGAAGCTTTGGAGCAATGCCGCAAGCAAGGCATGCGAGCCCTGTCGAGCAAGGGCGCCGTCGATTACGCTCAGGCGAAAGGTGTCTTCGTGGTGGATCGGGCCATCGTCGAGTTGCTCGCGCAACAGTGAATTCGGCGGCATATGCGCCAGATGTTCGACGGTCAATCCGCTATCCCAAAAATAACCGATGCTGCGTCGACAACGCGACAGATGCCCGCGCAACCACCCTGCACTCGCGCGTACCGCACTGCACAGCCGCGCATGCACGCTACCCTTCGGCGCATCGAGCGAGAGCACGATCGTCGGCACGCGAGAACGTTCCAGCGACGTACCGCGAAGGAATGCGACGACACGTTCGGGCAATAATTCGGTGAGGCTCGGGATGCTGGCTTCACTGGATACGACCTGGCTACGTTGCGCATCAGAAAGCGCGCCGCCCAGTTCGTTGGTATGACACGACACGGCAAACAGAGCCGGATGCGCGGAACGCTCCTTCAGCGGCGTGAACTGATGCCAGATACCGCCGCCGAAGCGAACTGTAAATAAGCAGTCGGGCGGAATTTCCACACTGCGCATAGCCGCAATAAAGCTCGCCGGATCGCGTTCAAGCTGCTCGTCGGTTGCGCTTGCGAAACGCAGTCGCGCCCCGCCGCTGCCGGAGACCGCGGTGAACACGCGATGTCCCGCATGACGATGAAAGGGATGGCCGTTCTCCCCGACCGAAAACATATATAGCGAGGTCGCATCGCCTTTGGAGAAATTCGCATCGCCGATGCGGGCGGAGGGTTCCTCCAATGCATCGATAAAATGGCGATGCTTGCTTTGGCGCTCCTGTACACCGGCACAGAGTTGATTGCCGGCGCCATGACCAAGCTGAGCGATCAGCGACACCTCCACCGGCAGCTGCGCGTCGTTGAATCGCAGTTGCGCCGAAGGGAAACTCGATTCGACCCGGGAACCGGGACCAAACCACATGCTGTTTTCGGCTTGCGCGAACGACATGGCGATACCCCCGATGGAGCGTGATGTTCAGGCGTTTTTCTTTGCGGTGCGCAATCGGCGCGATTCGCGTTTGAGCGGACCGCCTTTGGGACAAACCTCCAACGCGAAGCCCGTCAACGTATTGACGAGGTTGTCGCGATTGAGCTGGTAGTAAACGTATTGGCCGCGCCGTTCGCTGCTCACCAGGCCGGCCACTTCAAGCACGGACAAGTGGCGGGACACAGCGGGCGCGCTCATCTCGAAACGTCCGGCAATGTCTCCGGCGGTAAGTTCCTGCGCCGATAAATACGCCAGAATTTCTCGGCGAACGGTGGAGGCCAAGGCTTCAAAGATACGGTCGACGGTCATATACAATTAAGCAATTAACGTATTGGTTAAATGATTAATCGGTTTGCCGACGAAGTCAAGCGGTCGGTTTGACGCCCTTGATCGCTGTTGCAATTGGAAATGGCGATCGACGTCGCCGCGATGCCCTGCGCCGACACTTTGTCTCACGCATTGCCGCAACGTCGCTCTAGTGGCGGTCGCGCGATGAACTGGCCTCTTTTTCGGCGTCCGGCTGGCGTTCTTTTGGCCGAATGACGCCGAAAAAATCTAGGGTTTTTAGACAGTCCCCGGAAATCTTCACGCGCCCTCTGCGCGACATGTGAAGAATAAGTATCGACTAAATGAAATTCGCCTTACAAAACCAGAGGGCAAAGGAAACACACGTGCATGTTTCCCTGCGCTTTTGCGATGGCGAGCTTCATTAAGGGGGCATAGCATGGAATGCCGGATGTGCTTGAACCAAAGCGCAGAGATGTGCTGCAAGCAATAATTTGTCGTGCCCACAATTTGAATAATGACCTTGTACTTATAAAGATGTTTATTGCGGAGCTCAAATGAACGCCGACGCCTGGGAAGTTCTCGAACGCCGTCAAGTGATCGCTGCGCTACGCAGTTTTCGACGCGGCGATTTCAATGTGCGTTTGCCTGATGACTTGCCGGGCGAAGATGGCAAGCTCGCGCTACTGTTCAACGAAGTCGTGATTCTCAATCAGCAGATGACGGCGGAGCTCGAACGACTTTCTCAGGTGGTCGGCAAGGAAGGAAAAATCACCCAGCGCGGTCGCGTCAAAGCGGCGACGGGCGGATGGGAAACCGCCATGTTGGCGGTGAACGAATTGATCGAAGACATGGTGCAGCCCACCGCCGAAGTCGCCCGTGTGATCGGCGCCGTGGCGAAAGGCGATCTTTCGCAATCCATGACGGTCGAGATCGACGGTCGCCCTTTGCGCGGTGAATTTCTGCGCATCGGCGAAGTGGTAAACACGATGGTGGACCAGCTCACTTCCTTCGCCTCGGAAGTGACGCGCGTGGCGCGCGAAGTCGGTACCGAAGGAAAGTTGGGTGGTCAGGCGCGCGTGGAAGGCGTCGCCGGCACCTGGAAAGACCTTACCGACAACGTGAACCTGATGGCCGACAACCTTACCGGCCAGGTGCGCAATATCGCCGAAGTGACCACGGCCGTGGCGTTGGGCGATTTGTCCAAAAAGATCACCGTGGACGTAAAAGGCGAAATCCTTGAATTGAAAATCACCATCAACACCATGGTGGATCAGCTCAACGCCTTTGCGTCGGAAGTAACGCGCGTGGCGCGCGAAGTGGGCACCGAAGGCAAGCTCGGCGGTCAGGCGCAGGTGCTGGGTGTGGCAGGCACCTGGAAGGACCTCACCGATAACGTCAACCTGATGGCCGACAACCTTACTGGTCAGGTGCGCAACATCGCTGAAGTGACCACCGCGGTGGCGTCGGGCGATCTTTCCAAAAAGATCACCGTGGACGTGAAAGGCGAAATTTTAGAATTGAAGAACACCATCAACGTGATGGTGGACCAGCTCAACGGCTTTGCGTCGGAAGTAACGCGCGTGGCGCGCGAAGTGGGTACGGAAGGCAACCTCGGCGGTCAGGCGAAAGTGCCTGGTGTAGCGGGCACGTGGAAAGACCTTACCGACAACGTCAACCTGATGGCCGACAACCTGACCGGCCAGGTGCGCAACATTGCCGAAGTAACCACCGCCGTGGCGCGCGGCGATCTTTCCAAGAAGATCACCGTGGACGTGAAAGGCGAAATCCTGGAGTTGAAGAACACCATCAACACCATGGTGGACCAGCTCAACTCCTTCGCCTCGGAAGTAACGCGTGTGGCGCGCGAAGTGGGTTCGGAAGGCAAGCTGGGCGGCCAGGCGCGCGTGGAAGGCGTAGGCGGTACGTGGAAAGACCTTACCGACAACGTCAACCTGATGGCCGGCAATTTGACGGGCCAGGTGCGCAATATCGCGGAGGTGACCACCGCTGTGGCGCGCGGCGATCTTTCCAAAAAGATCACCGTGGACGTCAAGGGCGAAATTCTCGAATTGAAGAACACCATCAATACGATGGTGGATCAGCTCAACGCCTTTGCGTCCGAAGTAACGCGCGTGGCGCGCGAAGTGGGTACCGAAGGTAAGCTCGGCGGTCAGGCGCAAGTGTCTGGCGTGGCAGGTACGTGGAAGGACTTGACCGATAACGTGAACCTGATGGCCGACAATCTCACCGGCCAGGTGCGCAACATCGCGGACGTGACGACAGCGGTGGCATTGGGCGATTTGTCCAAAAAGATCACCGTGGACGTTAAGGGCGAAATCTTGGAATTGAAGAACACCATCAACGTGATGGTGGATCAGCTCAACGGCTTCGCATCGGAAGTGACGCGCGTGGCGCGCGAAGTGGGCACCGAAGGAAAACTCGGCGGCCAGGCGCAAGTGCGCGGCATCGCCGGCACGTGGAAAGACCTTACCGATAACGTGAACCTGATGGCCGACAACCTCACCGGCCAGGTGCGCAACATCGCGGACGTCACCACCGCCGTGGCGCGCGGCGACCTTTCCAAAAAGATTACCGTGGACGTGAAAGGCGAAATTCTGGAGTTGAAGAACACCATCAACACCATGGTGGATCAGCTCAACTCCTTTGCTTCGGAAGTAACGCGCGTGGCGCGCGAAGTGGGCACCGAAGGCAAACTCGGCGGCCAGGCGAAAGTGCCCGGCGTCGGCGGTACCTGGAAGGACCTTACCGACAACGTCAACCTGATGGCCACCAACCTGACCAACCAAGTGCGAAGCATTGCGGACGTGGTGACCGCGGTGGCGCAAGGCAACCTCAAACGCAAACTGGCCGTGGACGCCAAGGGCGAAATCGCCGCGCTCGCCGACACCTTCAACGGCATGATCGAAACGCTCGCCACCTTCGCCGACCAGGTCACCAACATGGCGCGCGAAGTGGGTATCGAAGGCAGGCTTGGTGGCCAAGCGCGCGTACCGAGCGCGGCAGGCCTGTGGCGCGACTTGACCGACAACGTGAACCAGCTGGCGGCGAACCTGACCAACCAGGTGCGTTCGATCGCTGACGTAGCCACGGCCGTGACCAAGGGCGACCTCTCCCGCTCCATCGCGGTGGAAGCGTCCGGCGAAATGGCCTCGCTGAAAGACAACATCAACGAGATGATCCGCAATCTGAAGGATCAAACGTTGAAGAACGCGGAGCAGGACTGGCTGAAAACCAACCTCGCCCGCTTCTCGCGCATGCTGCAGGGCGAACGCGATCTGGCGACCGTTTCCAATCTGATCATGTCGGAACTCGCGCCGCTGGTGAACGCTCAATACGGCGTGTTTTATGTCACGCGTCGCGAAGAAAACGAAACCGTGCTTGATCTCGTCGCCAGCTACGGCGCGGAAAGCAAGGACATGCTCAAGCCCACCTTCAAATTGCGCGAAGGACTAATCGGTCAATGCGCCGCGGATAAACGCGCATTGATGCTGACGGACGTGCCCGGCGATTTCATTCGCATCAGCTCGGGTCTCGGCCAGATGGCGCCGGTCAATATCGCCGTATTGCCCGCGCTGTTCGAAAACGACGTCAAGGCGGTGATCGAGCTTGCCTCCTTCAGTCGTTTCAACGAAACGCACCAGAGCTTCCTGCATCCACTGCTCGAATCGATCGGCATCGTGCTCAACACCATCGCCGCGACCATGCGCACCGAGGGTCTGTTGAAGCAATCTCAGTTGCTGACGCAAGAACTGCAGGCGCGCCAGACCGAACTCACCACCAAGCAGGAAGAGCTGCACACCACCAACGAAGAATTGCAGGAAAAAGCCCAGCTTCTGGAAAACGAAAAGAAGCAGGTGGAAGCCAAGAACTTCGAAATCGAACTCGCCCGCCGCGCGGTGGAAGAAAAAGCGGAACAGTTGGCGCTTACCTCGAAATACAAATCCGAGTTCCTCGCTAATATGAGTCATGAGTTGCGCACGCCGCTCAACTCGCTGCTGATTCTTTCGCGCCTTCTCTCCGGCAACCCGCAAGGCAACCTCAACGAGAAGCAGGTCGAATTCGCACGCACCATTCACTCCGCGGGCTCGGACTTGCTCAGCCTGATCAACGACATTCTCGATCTGTCCAAGATCGAGTCCGGCACGGTGTCGATCGAAATCGGCGATATGTCGATGAGCAGCCTGAAACAACATATGGAGCGTACGTTCCGTCAGCTTGCCTCAGACAAGAACCTGGACTTCAAGGTGAATTTCGGCGCCACGATTCCGGCCTCCATCCGCACCGACGAAAAACGCCTGCAGCAGATCGTGCTGAACCTTTTGTCCAACGCGTTCAAGTTCACCTCGCACGGCAACGTGACCTTGACGGTGGATCTGGTGCGCAGCGGTTGGAGCATCAATCACGCCGTGCTGCGCGATGCTGAAGCCGCCATCGAGATTGCCGTCACCGATACGGGCATCGGCATTCCCAAAGACAAGCAGAAGCTGATTTTCGAAGCCTTCCAACAGGCCGACGGCACCACCAGCCGTAAATACGGCGGCACGGGCCTGGGTTTGTCGATCAGTCGCGAAATCGCGCGCCTGCTGGGCGGCGAACTGCAGGTTCGCTCCGTGCCGGGACAAGGCTCCACCTTCACGCTGTTCTTGCCGATGGAACTGACTTCGAAGTCGGCGCCAACCTTGAACAACGACAACGCGCGCTACGACAACAGCGGCGCCATCGTGCCAAGCGCCCTGCCCGCGCAGATGGAAGTGACCGACGACCGCGACGAGCTGGACGACGCGCCCTTCGTGCTGATCGTCGAAGACGACCCCACCTTCGCATCGATCTTGCTTGATATCGCGCGCGACGCAGGGCTCAAAGGCGTGGTTTCCACGGCCGGCGCGGGTACGTTGGCGTTGGCGCGGAAACTCCGCCCGCACGCCATCACGCTCGATCTTGGCCTGTCGGATATCAACGGCCTGGTGCTGCTGAATTTGCTCAAGCACGACCCCTGCACGGCGCACGTGCCGATCCACATCATCTCCGGCGCCGACAATATGCTGTCGGATCAATCGCTGAGCGAATTCGGCGTGACGGAAAAACCGGCGACGCTGGAACGCCTGACCGCGGTGTTCGCCGAACTTGCCCAATCGATTCGCGAAGTGACAGTCTCGCCCGCTCCGGTGACGGCAGACGGCAACATGGTATCCACCACGGAGTTGATTGCCGCGCCGGAACTTGCGGGAGCGAAAATACTTATCGTCGACGACGACATCCGCAATATCTATTCGCTGACCAGCGTGCTGGAAAACTACAACGCGGAAGTGCTGCACGCCGAGCGCGGCCGCGACGGCATCCTTATTCTCGAACGAACGCCGGGCATCGACGTCGCGCTGATCGACATCATGATGCCGGAGATGGACGGTTACGAAACCATGCAGCAGATTCGCGCCCTTCCCGAAATCGGCAACGTACCGATGATCGCGGTCACTGCCAAGGCGATGAAGGGCGACCGTCAGAAGTGCCTGGATGCGGGCGCTTCCGATTACATCGCAAAACCAGTGGATATTGAATTGTTGCTCGCGTTATTGCGCGTTTGGATACGGCGGTCGCGCGATGGATCCGCGTCGACTAACACGTTGGATCTGGCGCTGGAGAGCCGTCCATGAACTCTCTCCCTCTGGCGTCCTTGGACGCCATCCCAAGCGAGCCGCTGCATATGTCTCAGCGCGCCCGCGTTCTGCTGGTCGACGACGACGAGCGCAATCTGCACGCTATCAAAACCGTGCTGGAAGATATTGCCGAAGTGGTCGTCGCCAGTTCGGGCGAAGAAGCCCTGCGGCATCTGCTCAAGGGCGAGTTTGCGGTGATCCTGCTGGACGTCTACATGCCCGGCATGGATGGTTACGAAACCGCCCAGATGATCCGCGCGCGCGAACAGACCAAACGCATTCCGATTATTTTTCTATCGGCCGTCAATAAAGAAGTCGAACACCTGCTGCGCGGCTACGCGATGGGAGCTGTCGATTATGTGTTCAAGCCGGTCGAACCGGTCGTCTTGCAATCCAAAGTAGCCGTATTCGTCGATCTGTTTCTAATGCGCCGCGAGGTGCAGCTAAAAGCCCTGCAGGAACAACGCCTGCTCGACACCACGCTGCAAGCGAACGCCGAAAAACTGCGGGCCGAACAAGAATTGCGGCGCGCCGAACAGCGGCAGACGGCGATCATCAAATCCTTGCCGATCGTGCTTTATCTGGAAGATCACGATACCTCGCTGCACGATCCGCAAATCGTCAGCGGCAACTTTATGGCGCTCACCGGTTTTTCATACGAGGAACTGGCGTCCGCACCGAAGACTTGGATGGAACGCATCCACCCGGACGATCAGACGCGCGTCGTCGCCGAATTGGCGACACGTAAAGAAGGACGCGGTTACGCCGTGGAATACCGCTGGCTCAATGCGGACGGCCAGTACCGGCATTTTCTGGATCAAGGCGTATTGCTGCGCGATATGCAAGACCAACCTTTGGAGTTTGCGGGGACTCTGCTGGATGTCACCGACCGCAAGGAGTTGGAATCGCAACTCCTGCATTCACGCAAGATGGATGCGTTGGGCCAGATCACCGGCGGCATCGCGCACGATTTCAACAACCTGCTTGCCGCCGTACTCGGTGGCCTTGAAATGTTGGAAAAATCGGTGCCGATGGAAGCGAAACATTCCCGGCTGCTGTCCATTACCCGCCGCGCGACCGAACAAGGCACCGCCTTGGTGGCGCGTTTGCTGGCGTTTGCGCGCAAGCAGAAGCTCGAACCGGCCAGCATCGACATGGACACGCTGTCCACGTCGGTGACGCATTTGCTGGAACACACGCTCGGCGGCATGGTCACGCTGGAATGGCAGCTGCAAAAAGAGCTTTGGCATCCCTACGCCGACGCGGGCCAATTGGAGCTCGCCTTGGTGAATCTCGCCATCAATGCGCGCGATGCGATGCCGGAAGGCGGAACGATCCACATCAGTTGTCGCAATGCGCAGGCCGAGCACAGCGATTTGCCGGATGGCCATTATGTCGTGCTGGTGGTTTCGGATACCGGTGTCGGCATTTCGCCTAAGAACCTCGAACGCGTCACCGAACCTTTCTTCACCACCAAGGAACAAGGCAAAGGCACCGGGCTCGGGCTCAGCATGGTTTACGGTTTTGCGCGGCAATCGGGCGGCAAAGTGCAAATTCGCAGCGAAGTCGGCCAGGGCACCCTGGTTGAAATCTGGTTGCCGCGGGCGACGGAATTGCCGCAGAGCGCCGCCACGTCTCCGGTGCAAGCGGAACCCAAGTACGGTCGCGCGGATGGCATGCAACATGTGCTGTTGATCGACGATCACGACGGCGTACGCCTCACCACCACCACGTTGCTGGAAGAACTCGGTTACCGAGTTACCGCGTTATCCGATGGTGTGCAAGCGGCCGAATTGTCGGACGAAGAACTCCAGGCCACCGACGTATTGATCAGCGATTACGCGATGCCGCTAATGTCGGGCACCGATGTCATTCGCAAGCTTCGCAGTCGAAAACCATCGCTCCCGGCCATCATCATTACCGGCCACGCCGACGCGATTTCCAATATCCCCGAAAACGTGCGCGTATTGACCAAGCCCTTTACGATCATGCGACTGCACGAGGCGATCGTCGTTGCCGAAACAGTGTAGTTCCGCACGGGGCATCCACTCAAAATGAGAAGTCCGCGCTTGGACTTCGCCGTTTCTTTGCTATGGTGCGCATTCGGAAGGCGCAAGCAACGCGCGTCTTCCGTTATCGACAACACCATCACGTGACACCCAACATTGTCATGCGCCGTCCTGGTCATGACATACGCAGGTGTTACCTCAAAGGATGCGGTTTTCATGATCGATATAACGCGCCGTACTTTCGTCATTTCCAGCCTTGGTCTGGTGGGCTCCTCGCTGCTTCCGCGCTTTGTGTGGGCCGCCAACGGCAAACCGATGCCCGCCAAGCCGCTTTGGACGCTGCCGCAAAACACATCGGCGCTTGCGCCGCGCGAGCAACTGCAGTTCGATTTCGGTTGGCAGTTTGCATTTGGCAACGGCGAGGATCCGACCAAGGATTTCGGCTTTGGATTCGGCCAGAGCGATTTCTCGAAGACCGGCACGTTCAAAATCGCCACCACCGAATTCAACGCCGACGGTTGGCGCGCGTTGCATCTTCCGCACGACTGGGCGGTCGAACTGCCTTTCGTGCACGACGACAAGGGCGACGAAGACGACCGCATGACGTCGCACGGCTACAAGCCGCTGGGCAGGCGCTATCCCGCCACTAGCGTGGGTTGGTATCGGCGCGTGTTCGATATCCCGGAGAGCGATCGTGGCCGTCGTATCTGGATCGAATTCGATGGCGTGATGCGCGACATCGTGGTGTTCGTCAACGGCTGTTTTATCGGTCGCCACGACGACGGCTACACCTCGTTCCGCTTCGACCTAACCGATTTCCTCAACTACGGAGGCAAGAACGTCGTGGTCGTCAGAGTCGACGCCAGTTTCGGCGACGGCTGGTTTTACGAAGGCGCCGGCATCTATCGGCATGTCTGGCTGACCAAGATGGACGCGGTGCATGTGCGCCAGTGGGAAAGCGTGGTGCGCCCCACCCTGCACGGCGATGCCGCCACGCTGGAATTGGCGACCGTGGTCGACAACGACAACGCGCATCCGGCCAATGCCTCGCTGGAATGGACCATCGTCGACGCTGGCGGTCACACCGTTGCGCAGGCGACATCGCCCGCGCAGACCATCGCACCGAATGCGTCGTCGGATTATCGGGCCACGGTGACGGTGAATAACCCAACGCTTTGGTCGCTGGAAGAGCCGCATCTGTATACGGCGCACGTCAAAGTGTCGGTAGATGGAAAGTTGCTCGACGGCGAACGCGTTCCGTTCGGCATTCGCACTGCGGTGTTCGATTCGGATCGCGGTTTCTTCTTGAACGGCAAGCCGGTCAAGATTCAAGGCACCTGCAATCACCAGGATCATGCCGGCGTGGGCGCCGCCCTGCCCGACCGGCTGCAAGCATTTCGCATCGGCGTGTTGCAAGGCATGGGCTGCAATGCGGTGCGCACGTCGCACAATATGCCGACGCCGGAATGGGTCGAGGCGTGCGATCGCATGGGCATGCTGATGATGTGCGAAACGCGCCAGATGAGCTCCAACCCGAGCGGCATGCAGCAACTCGACACCATGGTGAAGCGCTATCGCAATTCGCCATCGATCATCATCTGGTCGATCGGCAACGAAGAATTCAAACTGCAAAAAGGCGAATTGGCGCCACAAGGTGCGCGCATCGCGACGGCCATGGTCGAACGCTGTCATGAACTCGATCCTACTCGTGTGGTGTCCGCGGCCGTCAACGGCGACAACGAGCAAGGCGTATCCGATGCGCTGGATATCATCGGTTTCAATTACCACATCGACTATCCCGACGGGTTCCACAAGAAGCATCCGAAGCGCGCTGTCTACGGATCGGAAACATCGAGCGCCATTTCAACGCGCGGCGAATACGCCTCGGATCCGTCGAAGAACACCGTCAACAGTTACGACGGCGTCGTGGAATGGGGCGAAACGCCGGAACAATGGTGGACGTATTACGGCACGCGCGAATGGCTCGCAGGCGGCTTCGCCTGGACGGGCTTCGACTATCGCGGCGAGCCGACGCCGTATGGATGGCCTTCGACGAGTTCGCAATTCGGCATCGTCGATTTATGCGGTTTTCCCAAGGATTATTACTACTACTACAAAGCCTGGTGGCGAAACGAACCCAGCCTGCACGTGTTTCCGCATTGGAATTGGCAAGGCAAAGAAGGCCAGGACATTTCCGTTTGGGCGTACACCAATCTTGATGAAGTGGAGCTGCTGCTCAACGGCAAAAGTTTGGGCGTCAAGAAGGTGCCGCATCTGGGACATGTCGAATGGAAGGTCGCCTACGCGCCCGGCGTGATCGAGGCGCGCGGTCGTCGTAATGGACAAGTCGTGTTGACGGAGCGTCGCGAAACGACGGGCCCCGCGCAAAAGCTGCGCTTGAGCGCCGATCGCGCGGAAATCTCCGCGGACGGACAAGACGTCGCCATCCTCACGGTCGAAGCGCTGGACGATCATGGCCGGCTCGTGCCTACCGCAAACAACAAGCTGGCGTTCCGAATTTCCGGCAAGGGTCAGTTGATCGGCGTCGGCAATGGCAACCCCAATTGCCTGGAAAGCGACAAGGAACCCAAGCGCTCCCTCTTTCACGGCCTGGCTCAGTTGATCGTGCAATCGACGGATGAAACCGGCCAGGTGCTGGTGGAAGCGGTCGAGGAAGACGCCACTGGGCGTCCCCTTCGTTCTGCCTCGCTGGCGATCAAAACCAGTAAACCGGCGTCGAGCGCTGGGCGTGCAGGCTAATTGTTACTTTCGATACATTTCTTTTTCTTTCGTTTATAGGTGAAATGGGGTTAAAGTCCGTGTAAGTCGACGCAAATCGGAGAGGCAGCATGAGCACGTTCGAACCCGGCAGGCGCACGCTGCTGAAAGCTTCCATGTTGCTGCCGGTGGCGGGCGTCTTGAGCAACAGCGCCGTCTTCGCGGGCGAGACGGCGAAATCCGGAGCGGTGCAAGCCAGTTTCGCCATCAAGCCTGATGGCAAAGGGCGCGTCGTCAGCGATTCGCTCGCCAGCCTCAGCTATGAAACAGGACTACTCGCCGACCCCACGTTCTTCTCCCCCGATAATCATTCGCTGATCGCACTGCTGCGCGAATTGAATCCGCACGGTGTGTTGCGCATCGGCGGTAATACAAGCGACGTCACGACGTGGAGCGAATACCACGGCGCATTGCCGGCGGAACAAGCGCATAAGCATGGACCGCAACATCCAGTGACGCTGCACCCCGAATCGCTGCATAACCTCGCCGGCTTTCTTCGCGCCACCGGATGGACCTTGGTGTTCGGCGTGAATTTGCGCGTCGGCGTGCCGGCCATGGCGTTGGATCTGGCGAAAGCGGTGCGCGATGCGGTCGGCGACCGTTTGCTCGCGATCCAGATCGGCAACGAAGCCAACAATTTCGAAAAGAGCTACGCCGATTTCGATGCGGCGTGGGTGCCTTACGCGCAGGCGTTGCGCGCAGCCGGTTTGCCGCTGGCTGGCCCTGACACCGGCGCCAATTCCGATTGGGTGATCGAATACGCGCGCAAACATGCAGCGGACAATCGCTTTCTCAGTCGCCACTACTATCGCGACGCTGCGCCACGCGGCTCGATCGGCGATATCTTGGGTGGCGACCCCGGTTTGCTGGAAGGCATGGATCAACTTATCGGCGTCGCCGACGACGTCCACTTGCCCGTTCGCCTCACCGAAGCCAACTCGTACTACTTCGGCGGCCGCGACGGCGTCAGCAATGTGTTCGCAGCTGCGTTGTGGGGCGCGGATTTTATGCTCGGGCTCGCCACGTCCGGCGTGGCTGGCATTCACTTCCACGGCGGCACCTTGGCGTCGGTAGAAGCGTCGCTGGGCGTCGATGTTCATGCGACAAACGATGCCGGCGAACTCTCCGCAAAACGCAACGCCGTCAGTTCGCGTTATTCGCCGATTGCCGGCAATGTCGCGCTCGGATTCCAGGCACGCCCGCTGTATCACGGCATCGCGCTGGCGCAACGTTTCGCAGGCGCGCGCATGTTGCCGAACACGCTCGATACCGGCGGCGCCAATCTCGCCGCTTATGCGGGAAGACGCGACGACACGATGCTGGTGGCGCTGATCAACAAAGATCTGCTGCTCGATGCGGACGTATCGCTTCAGGCCGAAGGGTTCGCGATTCAACAGCTCGAAGTGCTGCAAGCCGCATCGCCGAACAGCCGCGAAACGGCGGGATTGGTCACCACACCCTGGCAAGGCGATGCCGCGAACGGTTTACGCGTGCATGTGCCGCGCGCAAGCGCTGTGCTGGTGCATATGCAAAAGCGCGCTGGTTGATGTAAGTCGCGCCATGGTGAAGTCGTCTTTCCACTATGTGGTGCTGCTTATGTTTGCTTGGGCGATTTCGTCGCAGACCGCGAGCGCTGAAACGCTTTATGCGTCGCCCGACGGAACGGCAAATACTCACTGCAGCGTTCGATCGCCCTGCTCTCTTTTCGCCGTGCAAGCCGCGGCACGCGCTCGACGCGACGCCGGCGCAACGGCGATCGATATCGCGTTACTCGATGGCGCATATCGCCTATCGCAACCGTTGCGCCTCGACAGCCGCGACAGTGGCGCACCTGGTCATCCCATCCACTGGCATGCCGTTGAAAACGCGCATCCCACACTGATCGGAAGTCGACGCGTCGCGGGACAACGCGAAGGAAACTATTGGGTATTCGCGCTACAGCCCGACGAAGAAGACGCATCGAGCATTTATCTGGATGGGCAGCGCCGCCTGCCCGATCAAACCGCCGCCTGCCCCGCCTGCAAGGTCGATGAAAAAGGTCTGTTCGATATTCCACCTGGCTTAATGCAGCGACTGCAAGCTGGCTCGCTGGTCAACGTGCATGCGCGATGGCGCGACTTCCACTGCCGCATTACTGCGCTTGGCGACGGTCGCGTGACTGTGGCGCGACCTTGTTGGCACAACACCGGCATCGATTCGCGTAACGATTGGAAAGTCGCCAGTCCGTTTGGCAAGCACTACCAAGGTATGGATGGTTTCGATGGCTTGAACGGCATGCCGCGCGAATCCGGCGCGTTTACGGTGGACAGAGCAAATCATCGGCTCTATTACCTGCCACGCGTGGACGAATCGGCCCGAACGCCCGTCATCGAAGTCCCCGTGTTGGAAGCGCTGCTGACGTTGACCGGCACGCACGAAAAGCCGATTCACGATGTGGTGTTTCAAGGTATCGCGTTCGCCAACACCGAATGGCGCCAAGCGCACTCCGACGACGGCTACGTCAGCCTGCAAGCGGGTTATCTGGTCGAAGGTCGCGGGCGACAGTCGCTGCCGGGCAACGGCGAAGGCATGACGCGCATCGACAGCGCCGTCACCATCCAGGCAGGACGCGATATCGTGTTCGATCGCGATGCGTTTGCGCATTTGGCCGCGGCGGGCATTGCCTTTGTCGAGGATTCGCACGGCGTCGCCCTCATGCGTTCGCGATTTACCGATCTTGGCGGCGGAGCGATCTTCGCTGGCGACACCGAAGCACATCCCCACGATCCCGGCACCAAAACATCAAATGTGCTGATCGCCGATAACCAGATCGATCACGTCGCCATCGCTTATCGCGACAACGTGGCGATCATGGCTGGTTTCGTCAACGGACTCGATCTGCTTCACAACACCATCGCCGACCTGCCTTATAGCGGCATTTCCGTCGGCTGGGGATGGAACTACGAAGGCTCGCAACCCGTGCAATCGGCGATCCATATCGTCGGTAACCGCGTCGAACGTGTGATGCTGCAGCTTGCTGACGGCGGCGCCATCTACACGCAGGCCACGTCCACATCGGGCACATCGTGCGTGGTGCGCAACGCCATCGATATGCGCCACAGTGGTGAAGGCAACGGCGTCTATCTCGATGAACACAGCTTCGACTTCAACGTCGAGCGGAATGTCGTGCTCGGATCGTGGATCAGCGCCTGGGCGGATTGGAGCGGCCATCTGCGCATCGTCGACAATTGGACCGACAGCGACGGCGCGCCGCACAATTCCGGCCCTACCAAGATTTGGTCGCCGAATTTCACGCATTTGAAGGCGCTTCCCGACGACGCGATACGCATACAGACGGCTGCAGGCACACGAACAAGCGCCACTTTGCCGACACTGCCGATTCGCATCGCCCCCGCATGTCCTCGCAATTGATTGACTCGACGTCGCCTAGGATGGAAGGCGGAGAGCATCCATGACGTTCAAAGTTGGCGACCATGTAAGTTGGAACTCGGAAGCCGGTCGGGTTCGCGGGCATATCGTGCGCGTGCACACGCACAACGTGGCGTACAAGGGTTACATCCATCACGCCAGCCGTTACGAACCGCAATACGAGATCGAAAGCGACAAAACGTCTCATATCGCGTTACACAAAGGCGGCGCGTTGCGAAAACTTCGTCATTGAACGGATCGCATCGCTATCGTCGCCGGAAAGCGTCGTCGACTTCAATTTCGCCTTTTGTAGACCTTACGCCTACTTGTCGATCGCCTAGCATCGATCCCAATGCAGACAAGGTCTTAGTTATGCGCCGTGACAATGCTTCGACATCGCGTCGACGTTCGCTACATCCCGTGATCTTGTACATCTAGCACGTGGACGCCATGGTCAAACAAGCGCATGCAGGTGCCGATCCGTCGCAACGAACGCTGCCGGCGCTTGCACTGGCGGCCACCGGCGTGGTTTTCGGCGACATTGCCACCAGTCCGTTGTATGCCTTGCAACAAGCATTCGGCGAGCAAGGCGTAAAACCCGATCACGACAACGTGCTTGGGCTTTTGTCGATGTGCCTGTATGCCCTGCTGCTAGTTGTCACCGGCAAATACGTGCTGATTGTGATGCGGGCCGACAACCACGGCGAAGGCGGCATGATGGCGCTCGGTGCGCTCGCGCGCGGCGCCATGCGCGGTCGCGGGGCGATCACCTGGCTGACGATTATGTTGGGGCTCGCCGGCGCGGCGCTATTCTTTGGCGACAGCGTCATTACGCCCGCCATTTCCGTCTTGTCGGCGGTAGAAGGATTGCAGTTGGCGACGCCGGCATTCCAGCCGTGGGTGTTGCCGATTGCGATCGGCATTTTGATTGGCCTCTTTTTATTGCAGCGTGGTGGTAGCTCGCTGTTGGGTCACCTGTTCGGCCCGCTGATGGCCTTTTGGCTGCTCTGCATTGCCGTATTGGGCATCGCCGCGATTTTGGGTCACCCCAGTGTGATCGACGCGGTGAATCCCTATTACGCCGTGCTTTATATGGGTCACAATGGCTTCAAAGGGTTTGCTTCGCTCGGCGCGGTAGTGCTGGTACTGACAGGCGCTGAGGCGCTCTATGCCGATATTGGCCACTTCGGCGCCGCACCCATTCGATGGTCGTGGTTCTGTCTCGCCCTGCCTGCGTTGCTGCTGAATTATTTCGGACAAGGTGCGCTTCTGCTGAAGCACCCTGATGCGAGCGCCACGCCTTTTTATCGGCTGGTTCCGCACGTATTGCTCTACCCCATGATCGCACTGGCGGCCTGCGCCACGATTATCGCTTCCCAGGCCGTCGTCTCCGGCGCTTTCTCGATGGTGCGACAAGGCATCCAGCTCGGCTATCTGCCGCGCGCTCGCATTCTGCACACGTCCAAAGAAATGGAAGGTCAAATCTATTTGCCGGCCGTCAACTTGATGCTGTTCGTTGCGGTCATGGCGAGCGTGCTGATTTTCCGATCGTCGCAACGCCTGGGCGGCGCGTACGGCATCGCCGTCAGCGGAACCATGCTGCTCACGACGATCCTTATGCTGATCGTCGCCAAGCGAAAATGGCAGTGGAACATGCTTCAGCTTGCTGGCTTCGGCGCCGTATTTGGTTTTATCGACACCGCGTTCTTTACCGCCAATATGCTCAAGCTGCGCGAAGGCGGCTGGTTTCCGCTGCTATTGGCCGTATGCGCGCTTTTGGTTATGACGACTTGGCGCCGCGGGCGCGCCATGGTGATACAGCGCCTTCATCGCGAAGGTAAAAAGCTCGACGAACTGATCCGCGAGGTGATGGCGCGCAAGCCGTTACGCGCGAAAGGCACGGCCGTGTTTTTGACGCGAAGCCGCCAATGGGCGCCGCAGGCTTTGTTGCAAAACCTTCGGCATAACGAGGTCTTGCATCGCCGAAACATCTTGCTCCATATCGACGATGACGCGGACACGCCGCGAGTCCGGCGCGGAAAGCATCGCGAAGTAAAGGATCTCGGCGAGGGTTTCTATTGGGTCCGCCTGCGCTTTGGTTTCAGCGAACGTATCGACGTGCCTGCGCAACTTAGAGCGTTGGATTTCGATCCAGGACTCGATCCGAACGAACTCTCGTACTTTATTGGCTCCGATGAAGTGACAGCCGAGCACAAAGACCGCCTGTGGCGCTGGCGCAAAGCGCTTTTCATCTATCTCTATCGTAATGCGGAGCCGGCCGTTCTTTACTACGGCATGCCGGCGCGTCAATTGGTTGAAATCGGCACCAAGATCGACCTTTGATCGTTTGGCGACTTTATGAAGTTCTCAGCCTGGATATTCTTTATCGTCGTGCTATGCCTGTTCTTGCTATGGGGCGCTTACCTTGCGCTTCGGCATAGGGGGGCGCGACCTCGCACGCCGCCCGCATCATCGGCACGCACAACATGGGTGCTGCCGCAGGCGCCGCATAGCGATTTAATTAGCAAAAGATGGCCGGCCCGACGGGCTTGATCGCCCGTCGAACCCATCCGCATTCAAGTCACAAACGATGACCCGCCGCGTGGCCGGTTGTCGCGCCACCGAGCTCTTCTTCTCCGCAACCGTCATGACCGCAATCGCATTCCTCTTCAGTCACGCGAGCGCCGGAGCGGTTGTCGTTATGGCGACAGGACTCGCAGCAATACTCTTTATCGCTGTTGATCATGCATTCGCACGGATCGTACGCACACTTGTGATCGACTTGCATAGCACCTTTCTCCCGAGCGCCATTTACAGCGCCTTAGCCATCTCCAAATGGTGCTGCAGGGCGGGCAGCGTTTGTGTCGCGAACGCCTTCAACTCGGCGTTGGACCCTTTCGTCGATTCGGATGTAAACAGCGCGACGGCGTCCTGATGATCCTTATTCATCATCGCGGTGTAAGCCGTATCGAAATCCTTGCCGTTCAAGTTCTGTAGCTTGGCGAGATCCGGCTGCTGTTCCACCATCGCCGTGCTCGCCAAAGCAAAGCCATTCTTTTGGGCGATGGTCCTTAACTTGTCGTTGGCGGCGGTGTGATCTTGGATCATCGTCGCTGCAAACGCCTTGACTTTCGGCGATTGCGCTTGCGTACTCGCCAATCGGCTGGCGATGATTTCCGTTGCGTTAGCGGTCGACGCAGACGTGACGAATTGCGCATCGCCGCCAACCGCAGCCGCTACCACTGGAACGGGCGCATTCGGATTGTGTGTCGCTGGCGCGGTGGTCTGCGCCGTCGCTATGCCGCAAAATGCGATCGAGCATGCGATCCACAAAGGTGCTACACGTTTGGTTGTCGTAGTGATCATGTCTTTTCGGCCCTTTCGATAATGCCGGCCTCAACCGTATCAACGCAGTCGTAATCATCGCGTCGCCATAAAGCCAACGGGATGCCAATACGCAGCTCCCTTCAGCTTTTCCGCGGAAAGACCGGACTTGGGGCCTTGTAACCTTTTATTGCCCGATCGGCACTCACCTGGACGAGACCTCGACGTCACGGGGTTTGAAGATCGTGTGCGGATTAGCAAGGTTGCCAGCGACATGCATACCGGAGAGCACTACCACGTCTTTATCCAGACATCGCGACGCGATCGTCGGGTGCGCAGCCAGTTTCAGAGCATGGTGCTAAGTCGTCTCGCCAAGGGCGCGGATATTCTCGACTTCGGCGCGGGCACGGGTATCGATGCAAAGACGTATGCCGCCAACGGACATGCGACATTCGTGTACGAGCCTTCGGAAGCGATGCGTGATTATTTGACGCAGCATTGCCGTGAAGAAATCGCCCGCAACACCGTTGTCGAGATTGGATGGCCGCTTGCCTGCAAAGTGCACGCGGTCACCGCCAATTTCGCGGTACTCAATCACATCGACGATCATGTGACGCTGTTCAAGGATCTATCGCGCGTCGTTCGTAAAGACGGTTTTGTACTGGCCAGCATGCTCAATCCGTTCTATCTCGGCGACGCGCGCTACGGCTGGTGGCGAAAAAACCTCGTCAATCTCCTGCGCCACGGACGCTACGCCATTCCAAGCGAAAGCCGTATTCATCGATTTACGCCGCGTGTCGTAGCGCATGCCGCAGCGCCCTATTTTCGCCTTGAACGCGTCACGCCGCGCGGCATGGGGCTCGCGACGAATCTCTACATCTTTTTGCTATTTCGGCGAACCTGAGATGCTCAAGGCATGGATAAGACCGTTTGTGCGCCCTTTGCCGCAATGGTCGACGGTAGCTATCGCGCCGCCGTCGAACGCGGTGACGGCGACGCTGCACTGGCATGGTGATTCGGCCGATGTCACGAAGGACCACACCGTAGCGTCGTTGATGCCATTGGTCATCGCAACGAGCCTCGATGCCGGCAAACGCCCTTTGCTCGAATATCGCGATCGCGCCACGGGAAAACTTCTTGGCGCGCTGCACCTTGCGTATGCCGGATCGATCGCCATCGACACGCGCTCGCTCACCCTCTACCACGTCGCCGCCGGGGAACATCATTGTCTGGGTTGGCCACGACGTCCGTGGAACGCGTGGCTTCAAAACCGACAGATGCAGAAACACCGCGCACCGCATCACCTCGCCATGGAATCGGCTGCGGTGCAGCAACTCATGATCGCCTATCTGTGTCCGCGCCCGGTCATACTCGTTTCGGTGGACGTGCCGGGGCATCGAAATATCTTCCCCATGGATTTGATTGGCCCGCTGGAACGCAGCGGCTTTTTCTCGCTGGCGTTGCGAAGCACCAATATTTCCCAACCCGTAATGCGCGAAGCACGCAGGGTCGCTTTATCCAATATTCCTTCCGACATGAAGGATACGGTTTACAAGTTGGCCGAGCATCACAAGCTTCCCTTGAATGACTGGAAGTCGCTTCCGTTTCCGGTTTGCCCATCGCGCGAATTCGGCATCCCAACGGTTGCTTCGGCATTGCGGGTTCAAGAGCTGGATATCGTTCACAGCCAGGAAATCGGATCGCATATGTTCTTTCTTGGACGCATCGCTTCCGAGGAATCTCTCACGCAAGGCACGCAACTGCATCACACGCCCGGTTTCTACCAAGCGTATCGTCGTCGTGTAGATATGCCGTTTATGGAAATCTAGGCGCTGCGATTTTCATACGCATTGCAAAAGCATTTTCGGATACGTCGCGTAGGATTCACTGACACGCGAAATCCATTGCGCCCGACAGATCGGGCCCGCACCTTGTGCAAAAGTTCAACTGTCGGGCGTGCGCATCCGCCTCGATGAACACGACACGTCCGACATGATGTGAAGTAACGCGGATCGCCGGAGTTAGGCGCTCAGACGATCCGCTGGCCACCACCAACTTGGTTACGGAGTTAACGATGGTTACGCTCGATCATACGGCACCCGCACGATCCCGTGCTCCCGCAGCGGTGCTTTGCGTCAATTACTTCACCGCCACGCCTTCGGCGCGGCGTCGGGCCATAGTGGGTTTCCGACGAAATGGAAGCAGCTGATTCCTACAAGTCGGACAGGTCTTACCTGTAACCCTTCGCGTCGCGTGCAATGCGCGGCGCGATCCCAAGCGTGCGCGGCATATGCCCTGCGCCACCGCTCCCCTGCGCAAAGGATTCCCCATGAAAGAAAAAGCCGATGGCGCCTGGCTAACCCTCAGCGCCAGCTACTTCGCCGCTCCCGTCGTTAATCCGCTTCGCCTGCTCGACGACGCATACACGCTGATCGAAAACGCGCACGGCGTTGTGCAACTTGTGCGCGATGCATTGCGGCTTTCGCCTTACGTCGACGCTCGCGCCCTAACCCAGGCCTTGAGGGCCGTCGAAATACTTATGGAAATGAGCGCCGGATCGACCGAAGCGGCCCATGTGCGCTTTGTGGAAATTGGCGATGGCTGGGTTGCCGCCTATGAAACGATGGACAAATAGCTTCGTGGTCGAACGACCATACAGAATGCCGCCACCCCCGTCGGATCGGAACTCGCCAACCAAACCACACCACTGTAACGACTTCCGTGAGAGACTCATCCAGAACGGCAGTGGCGTATAAGATCGTGTAACGCGTCATCCGATCCATTCAAAGGCCGGTGAATCTCACTTGTTTTCCAATCTCGCATACGACCTTCGCTCGGCCAACACCAGCGCATTAAGCGAAGCGGATTACGCCCATTGCTATGACACGTGGGGCGGTAGCTTTATTGTCCATCCGGATGTCTTGAAATATTTCGAAAATGCGCATGGCATAAAAGTTCGCTATCGCGGCTACTTCGAAAATGGTCAATGCGTAGGCGCCGTTCCCACTTGGGGTGCATTTATTGCGGGCGATCACTCTGCGCTGAGCGCCCAACATCTTATCGACAAGGTCGATTTCGGGTATCCGGCGATCTATTTGCCGATCGACCCGCAGCATCGCTGCACCGTTCTCTACAAGGCGAAGTATTTGCTGAACCAGCAGCGCTCGCAAATCGCCGGGTCGCTTTTCGTCGGGGGCGCCACCAAGAGCATGGCTATTCTCAAGCGAATTCCAGAAGAGCTGCCTACCGGTAAGAAAGAGTATGAAATGAAGGTGCGAAGGTTTGAGCGCCAAGGCGGAATCGTTCGCGACGTTCAGGAGTTCAGCGACGACGACATTGCCGGCATCTACACGGAGCTATTTGCGCAACGCTGGCAACGAAAGCCGCTCGGATCCGACTCGCTCGCCGAAACGTTTTCCGCGCTAAAAAAGTTTCTCTTTGGAAAAGTGCTTTGGCTCGACGAGGCCCCCGTCGCCATTCAAATCAATTTTCGCGCCGACACGCGCAGCACCATCTGCATCGACTATATAAACGGCGGCGTGGACAAGACGCTCAAGCGGCTTAGCCCAGGGGCTTTGCTTTCCTATATCAATGGACGCAATGCTTGGGAAGAAAGCCGGCAAAGCGGCAAATTGTTGATCTATAGCTACGGCAAGTCTAATGCCGAATACAAAAATCAGTGGTGCAACCCTGTTCCGCGCGGATTGAGCGGATACTGGCTTCCTTAGAGGCTCCTATTTCTTCGAAACGTAAGGACTATCCGGCACATACCAACGCCACGGATAGTCCGCCGCCTTGGTGAGTCCGATGCGCGTCGTTTGTACAAGCTGCGATGGCGGCGGCGTTCCATCATCCACCACCGCGTAGTCGTCGCCCGCGATCAGATCGATGCCGTTTTGCAACTTGGTCATGCTCATCGCTTGCGTGAGGCACGCGGGCCCGTTGCACAGTTGCCGATCGTTTTTCGCCAACGGACGCGCTGCGTACATCAAATCCAGGCCGGCGATGGGCTGCAAAGCGCGAATAAGCACGGCGTTGCCCTCGCCTTTCGGGCCGCACACCACGTTTCCGCACCAGTGCATGCCATAGGTAAAGTAGACATACATATGTCCCGGCGGCCCGAACATCACCTCCGTGCGCGGCGTTTTGCCTCGAAACGAATGCGCCGCCGGATCGTCGGCGCCGCGATAGGCCTCCACTTCCACAATCCGCCCAGCTCGCCCGTCCCGGCATATCAGCACCTTATTGAGCAGTTCCGGCGCAACGACGAGCGGGTCGCGGTTGCAGAACGCACGGGTAATCGGGCGGGATTTTTGCGTCTTGGTGGCTGCCATACCAAGAATGGTAAGGCATGCCGCTTCCGCTGGCCCAACGGATTTGACAATACGTACACGGTCGGCGACCCTGTTTATTCACCAGGGGTGCCCTGCCAAGGGGCTGAGATTCTGTTGGCGAGTACGCAGCGCAGTGACCCGTTGAACCTGATCCAGTTCGTGCTGGCGTAGGGATGGTGCAAACACGGGCAACCGTGCGTTCATCGTTCGATGTCGGCTGTCCTGGGTTTCTTACGGAGCCCTATCATGACTGCAGCCACACGCCATTCCTATGGCGAACTTTTTGATCGAATGCGTCAAACCTCGCCGCTCGTGCAGTGCATTACCAACTACGTTGCAATGAACTTCGCCGCGAATGTCTTGCTCGCCGCAGGTGCGTCGCCCGCGATGGTGCACGCACCGGAGGAGGCCGGCGAATTCGCAAAGATCGCCGGCGCGCTCACGATCAATATCGGCACGCTTTCGCCGTACTGGCTGGATGGCATGCGCAAAGCGGCGAATGCTGCGAACGAGAGCGGCAAGCCGTGGGTGCTCGATCCAGTGGCGCATTTCGCGACATCGTTTCGTCGCGAGACGACCGAAGAATTGTTGACGCTGCGGCCGACCGTTATTCGCGGCAACGCCTCGGAAATCATGGCCCTGGTCGGCGCCGCCAGTGCCGGTCGCGGCGTGGACAGTAGCGACACGGTGGAGAGCGCGGAAGCGTCGGCCGCCATGCTGGCCGGACGAACGGGTGCAGTTGTCGCTGTAACGGGGGCAGCGGATTTCGTCACCGATGGACAGCGCGCCGCGCGTATCGAAGGCGGCTCGGAACTTATGCCCAAGATCACCGCCATGGGTTGCGCCCTCACCTGCCTCGTCGGCGCAGTGACGGCCGTGGCGCCGGAGGATCCGCTCACCGCGACGGTCAGCGCGCTAGCCGCATTTGCCGTGGCCGGAACGCAGGCCGCACAGCATGCAGAGGGCCCCGGTTCGTTCGCATGGCGATTTATCGATGCGCTTGCTGCGCTCAATGGAACGATGCTGCGCGCACAGGCTAAAGTCGCGTTCGTATGAAAAAACCGTTCGATCTCTCGCTTTATCTCGTGCTCGATCCCGATCTTTGCCGCGAACACTCCATGGTGGAAACCGCGTGTGCCGCCGTCGCCGGCGGCGCTACCGTCGTGCAAGTGCGCAACAAACAGGCCTCGACCGCGGAGCGGATTGCGCTAGCGCGTGAGGTCAAGGACGCCCTGCGCGGCACGTCGGCGCTCATCGTGATGAATGACGATATCGACGCCGCGGTTGAAGCCGGCGTCGATGCGCTGCATATCGGTCAGCGCGACGTCGCCCCCGCTTTGGCGCGTACGCGTATCGGCCCGGATATGATTCTCGGTCTGTCGGTGAATTCAGAGTTTGCGGCGCAGGCAGTTGACCCCGCCGTGGTCGACTACATCGGCGTTGGGCCCGTGTTCGCCACGCCCACCAAGCCCGACCATGAAAAGCCCATCGGATTCGATGGCTTGGCCCGTATCGTTACGCTATGTCCCGTTCCAGCTGTTGCTATTGGGGGGTTAAAAAAAGCGCATATTCGCCAAGTATTTGCCGCCGGCGCGCAAGGAATGGCGGTTGTCTCCGCCATTTGCGGAACGCCCGATCCGATGCAAGCCGCCGCCGATTTTTGGGCGAGCATGCAAGGCGTGCGTGCAGGCATGTGAAGTTGTCATCAAGGGCCATTGCTCATTGGAACACCTGACATCTACGCCCTGATATGAGATAAAACGTCGGCCGGGAAGTCAGGCGCCGAGGAGGGGCCCCTCCTCAACATGGATGACCGATGCCCGACCGGGCCGCCGCCAAGGCGGCCCGTTTTATTTGGGCATATCGAACGTATCGCCCGACCTTAAAACACCGGCGGCGGCAATGTATGCGTCGGCGGCGAACGCACCAAGCCCAACAAATCATCGCTCAGCGCGGATGCGTGCGTGGCGAACAAGCCATGCGGGGCGCCTTCATACGGCCGGAAAATACTTCCCGGCAAAAGGTCCGCCGTGCGGCGGCCGTTCGACGCCAGCGGCGCAATGCGATCTTCGGTGCCATGGATCACCAGCGACGGCAAGTTGATGGCCGCCGCCATATCGCCGGTGAAATCCGTTTCGGCAAATGCACGCACGCACGACAGCATGGCGATACGCGACGCGGGATCGGCAAGCGATGTCACCCAATCCGCCACCGCCAGAGGAACGTGCGCGCCCTCGAACAGCTGCTCGACGAACTGATCGACATATGCAAAGCGATCGGCGCGAATGCGCGTGCAAACATCTTCGAAACGGTTCTCGTCCGCGCCATCGGGATTGTCTTTGTTTTTGGCGATGGTCGGCGTAAGCGTGCTCACCAACGCGAAGCGCGTGACACGCTGACCGAGATGGCGACTCATATAACGCACCACCTCGCCCGCCCCCATCGAATAGCCGACCAAAGTGACGTCGTGCAAATCCAAGGCGTCGAGCACAGCTTTCAAGTCGTCGACGAAACGATTGAAGTTATAACCGTCGGCGGGTTTGGACGACTGCCCGAAACCGCGGCGGTCGTAGGTGATGACGCGACACCCGTTGCTCGCCAACATAAAGGCTTGCTCTTCCCACATCGCATGATCGAACGGCCATCCGTGCAACAGCACAACCGGCGGCCCGTACCCGATATCTTCGTAAAACAGCTCGATCGACCGACCCAGGCTATCCGTTTCGACCTGCAACATGCTCATGGGATTCTCCTAAACTCCTGCAAATTAACGTCGTCGTCATGAAGGTGACGTCACCAACACCCTGCGACAAAACTCATTTCGCAGAAGATTTCGCCGGTGGATTGGTATTGGATTGCGTAAACAAATAACTGGTGCGGGGGTTGGCAAGCTCGATGCCGACGTCGCGGAAACGTTGCTCGATGCGTCGATTGAACTCGCGTTGCACGCCCCAGCGACCTTTATCGGTGCACTGCATTTGGCCTGCGATGGTGATCTTCGAACCGTCCACGGCATCCACGCCCCAAATTTCCAGATCCTTGAGTATCAGCTTTTGGAATGCTGTATCGCTGCGCATCTCCTTGCCGATGGCAGTGAGTTCGTCGATCGCACGCTCCACGTCTTCACCATAGGCAATGCTCACGCTCATGGCCGCGTTGCCTACGCCGCGATTGACGTTGTTGACCGTTGTCACGGAGCTAAACGGTATGGTGTAGAGCGAACCGTCCCCGCCGCGCAGCCGCACCGTGCGCACAGACAGATACTCCACCGTTCCGGAAACGCCCGCGACCGTCACCCAGTCGCCCACTTGCATGGCGTTTTCCATCATCAAGAAAATGCCGGTGATAAAGTCCTGCACCAGCTTTTGCGAACCGAATCCAAGCGCGACACCGATAATGCTCGCGCCCGCAAGCAGCGGCGTGGTGTTGATGCCGATCTCGTTCAGCGCGGTGAGTCCAACGATCAACACTACGGCGATCAACAGGCACGTACGCATCATGGGCAACAACGTGCGCAGTCGCGCCGCACGCATCAGATCGCCACGCTCGGTCCATTGGTAAATTCGCCGCTCGATACTGAAACTAGCCGCCTCCCATACTGAGATGGCGATAACAGTTGCTACCAGTATCGTGAGCGCAGCAGACGTTAGGCTTCGACCCACGGCGCCATGTGCGAACCAACCGACGGCATCCAGCCCCCACGCCTGAAGCAAGGCGACGATGGTGAGGATGGTGATAAAGAACGATACGAGCCCATGAATAATGGGGTAGTACCGCTGGACGAGACGACCGCGTGCATCGCTGACCTCATCCATTTGAACGACATTTTGCGTGTGGAACAATCTGCCGAGCGCACCTTGCGCAAGGATGGCGGCAAGACGCGCGGCAATCAGAACGGCCGCCGAAACGCCAAGAAAGTGGATGAGCTTCGAGAAACCATCTTCCACGCCTAGCGCCCAGATCACCCAGGCGCCGACCACAAACGCAATGGCGAAAACCGCCCAGGTTTTAGCCAGCCAATTGCGGGACGCCGCGACAATGCCGTGCGCGTCGGGCGCTGCGGAAATCGCGCGCGCAAGCGGATATCGAAGCTTGAGAATCAGCGCGACGGCGGCGGCGTGCACAAACAACGAAACAAGCTTGATAAACGCGAGACGCCCCGCTTCGCCACCGCCAAATGTATCGATGGCGTCGCCCGCCGCCATGCCGAATGCCGCCAGAATCACCATGCAGCGCATCCATGTCAGCGTGGCTTTCGTGGTTCGTTCGGAAGCGCGCAAAACGCATAAGCCCTGCCCCTCCGGCGAAACAAACAGCCGCACGATCGCCATGATGATGCGCGTGCTTACATAAGCATCGATAAAGCTTCCTACAACCGTGCTTACCCGATCGTCATCGCCGCCCAATCCACGCAGCACCAGTCCCGACGCCACGATAAACAGGCACAACGGGATCAGATTCAACAGCATCGCGCCGAAGGCAAACAACAAGTGATGCAGCGTGTTGGCATGTCGGGCGGGTCGTGCGTGAGGGTCACCTTCCGTCGGCGTTTCGGATGAAAGCGCGTCGTTGCTCGCACTTTCAGGCTGCGCTCCGCTCGCCGAGTTTTGCGCCCCCACGCGTACAGGCTCGACGCGATCTACGCCCTGCTCGTTGACGTGAACCAACGCGACGTCGCCGCTGGCAGGTCGCACGCCTGCATCGGTTTTCGTCTGCGCCACCGTGCTCTTCTTCGCCTTCTGTGCGAGATGCGCTTTTGATCTCAATAAGGTTCGCATCGTGCCAGCACGCGTGCGATCGCGCTGCTCGACCGCGTTGGCTTTCGCGATCAATGCCTGCAACGGACGCTTCAATGCCAGATGGCATAGCCACTCCAACAGAAGGCAGGTGATAAACACACCAAGCAAAGCCGTGCCCACTTGCAGCAACAGTTGTCGATCCGTGTCGTTGGCGATATGCCCGCCGGACTTCACCAGCAAGTCGAATATAGCGATAAACGAATGGCGCGCCTGATCGAGTTGATGCCCCAGGTCACCGGCCCATACGCCGATCTGATGCAGGCTGCGTTCGATCAAGCCGTTGGCGCGCAACGTTGGCGCTACGGGCGCTGCGGTCGGCTTGGCGGGCAATGCAGGAGGCGCGGCTGACATCGCTGCACGAACGGGTGACATCGCCGCAATGGACGCGCCCAGGAGAAGATTGCTGAGAATGTTCTGGGTGGCTTTCCTGCATTTCTTTCGAACGATAACGCGCGCTCTGGTCACTTTAATGTGTCATGTCGCCGCCTTTCGCACGCGCTCAACGCGCTTGCCGACCCGCGGAGATCGGCGGCAACACTTACCTTGGAAACAATACCGGGAACCGTGCGCCGTCCGCCGTAAACATTACGTGCACAGACAGTTTCCGCGACATTCAATTCGTACATCAAGGTGGAATTTGCGCGTGCGCGTTCGCATCGATCCATCTCGCTATTTTCACTTTGCTACACCGTTAGCTGTACGCGAGCTTGATGCTTGGAGCTCTAACCTCAACCACAACAACTGCTATGAATTGGCGACTTCTCGCCATGCAGGGACTGTTGAGACCGCTCGGATGACTTCCGCAAAAATTGCACATAGAGCTTATACGTCGCATGCCCCACTGAAACACGGACCCACGTCCGAACGACGCGGGCGTAAAGCCGAACCTCCACTACCTGCGCCGCGTATCGAGCACGTGGAAAAAGTGTTATTCGTCACCACCGAAATGGCGGACTTCGTAAAAGCCGGCGGCTTGGGCGACGTTTCCGCCGCGCTGCCGCGCGCGTTGGCCAAGTACGACGATATTCGCGTTTTGATTCCCGGCTATCCGAACGTGATCAATTCTGGCAGGCCGATGCGCATGATTGGCAGGACCCGCAGCTATCACAAACTGCCGGCGTGCAATATCGCGGAAATGGAAACCGACGACGGTTTGAAAGTGCTCGTGCTTTGCAATGCCGATCTGTACGAGCGCGAAGGCTCCCCGTATACCGATGCGAACGGTCACGGTTGGCCCGACAACGACGTTCGATTCGCCACCCTTTCCCGCGCCGCGGCGGATATCGCCCTGCAGCGTGCGCAAATTCAATGGCATCCCGATTTATTGCACTTGAATGACTGGCCGTGCGCGTTGGCCGCGCTCTATCTCGACGGCGAAAGCGACGCCTTTCCCACCGTATTGACCATCCACAACCTGGCCTACCAGGGCGTATTTCCGGCGCCAACGGCGCGCTATGTCGGCGTGCCGGCCGATCATGTCGCGAAAGAACGCCCGGAGCGTGTCTCGTTTCTGCATGAAGGCATCAGCGCCGCGACGTATCTCACGACCGTCAGCGAGTGCTACGCCAAGCAGATCACGGAGCCGACCTACGGCTGCGGACTGGAGGCGATCTTGCGCAAGCGCTCGCAAGAGGGACGCTTGATCGGCATCGTCAATGGCGTCGATCCAAGTTGGAACCCACGCAGCGATCCTGCCTTGGTCAAACCCTTCTCCATCGGCCACTGGGACGACCGCGACGAAAACACCCGGCGGCTTCGCGATGAATTCGGCTTGCACCAACAACAAGGCCCGCTGTTTGCAGTGGTTTCGCGCATGGTTCAGCAAAAAGGCGTGGACCTGATTTGCGAAGCGGCGCCGCAGATCATCGCCGCAGGCGGACAGCTGGTATTGATCGGGCGCGGCGATCCGTCGATCGAGCGCACGATCAAGCGTCTGTCGCGTCGGTTTCACGGTCGCGTCGCGGCGCATATCGGTTTTGAGGAGGGACTTGCGCGCCGCATGTTCGCCGGTTCGGATTTTCTGCTGATGCCGTCGCGTTACGAGCCGTGTGGCCTAAGCCAGATGTACGCCCAGGCGTACGGCTGCCTGCCGATCGCCCACGCCACCGGCGGTTTGATGGACACCATCGAAGACGGCATCACCGGTTTGCTGTTCCGAGATGCGACGGTTGGCGACTTGCGGCGCTGCCTGCAACGCGCGTTCCGTGTGTTCGCGGAGCCGATGTTGCTCAACGCCATGCGCGGTGCAGCGATGTTAGAGAAACGCGGTTGGGACGGCCCAGGCCGAAAATACGCGGCGCTCTATCACCGCATGCTGCCGCAGAAGGTCGCCGCGTGAGAAGCGAAACAGGCACGAACGTGGTGCCAAAGCGACACAAGGAATGCATACCCCCGGATATTGTTCGCGCGTTGAGTCTTGGCACTTGCGGTGAGCCGTTCGATTGGCTTGGGGCCCATCCATTTGGCGATGGTTGGTACGTCGCCGCCGTTGCGCATGGCGCCGAGGGTGTCGACGTCATCTTGGAACCCGAAGGCGACGCACGGCCGGCGCGGGCTTTGGCCGACGGCGTCTTTGCGGCGGAATTTTCGCATCGACCGAACGAGTATCGCCTGCGAATCCGACGGCCTGCCGGCGATACCGTAATTTACGACCCCTACTCGTTCGATGCATTGCTGCCTGAGACCACGTTGCAAGCCTTCCATGGAGGCCAGCTGCATCATCCTGGCGATTTGTTCGGCGCGCATCTGACGCACCTCGATGGCGTCGAAGGCGTGCATTTTTCGGTATGGGCGCCGAACGCGCGTCGCGTTTCGGTGGTTGGCGATTTCAATCAATGGGACGGGCGCCGTCATGTCATGCGTCGACACGTTCGCGAAGGCGTGTGGGAGATTTTTATCCCCGGCCTGAAAGCGGGCGCCGTGTATAAATACGAGCTACTGGACAGCAACGCGCACTTGCTGCCGTTGAAAGCCGACCCGTTCGCGCGCCGCACCGAACTTCCGCCGGCCACCGCGTCCATGGTGGCGGCGCAGCTCAAGATAAATTGGCACGACGCTTCGTGGATCGCACATCGCGAATCGGTCGACCATCAACGCATTCCCATTTCGATCTACGAAGTGCACGTCAGCTCGTGGCAATGGGACGAGCATGGACGGCCGCTCAACTGGGATGCACTTGCTACGCGATTGATCCCATACGTGCAGGCGCACGGCTTTACGCATATCGAATTGATGCCGATCAGCGAATACCCGTTCGGCGGATCATGGGGCTATCAACCGATTGCGATGTATGCACCCACCGCACGCATGGGACGACCGGAAGCGTTCGCGCGATTTGTCGATTCCTGTCACGTGGCGGGCATCGGCGTGATTATCGATTGGGTCAGCGCGCACTTCCCTTCCGATGAACACGGCTTACGCGACTTCGACGGCACCAAGCTTTACGAACACAGCGATCCGCGCGAAGGCGTGCATCAGGATTGGGACACGCTGATCTACAACTACGGGCGGCACGAGGTCCAACAGTATTTGCTCGGCAGCGCCGCGTATTGGGTGCGTCATTTCCATATCGACGGACTACGCGTCGACGCTGTTGCAAGCATGCTCTATCGCGATTACAGCCGCACCCACGATCAATGGATACCTAATAAACACGGTGGGCGCGAGAACCTGGAAGCCATCGCGTTCCTGCAGGCGCTCAACGACATGATCGCGCGCGAACAACCTGGCGTACTGGTGATGGCGGAAGAATCCACCGCATGGCCCGGTGTTACCGGCGGCGTCGCCGACGGCGGACTGGGCTTCAGCTACAAGTGGAATATGGGCTGGATGCACGACAGCCTGAACTATATGAGCCGCGATCCGCTTTATCGCCGCTATCACCATAACGACCTTACGTTCAGTATGGTCTATGCATATACCGAGAAATTCATCCTGCCGCTTTCGCACGACGAAGTCGTGCATGGCAAAGGATCGCTGATTTCGCGCATGCCTGGCGATCGTTGGCGCAAATTCGCCAATTTGCGCGCCTACTTTGGTTTTATGTGGACGCATCCCGGTAAAAAGCTGCTGTTTATGGGTGGCGAGTTTGCGCAGCAGCGCGAATGGCACCACGACCGCCCGCTGGATTGGCATCTGCTCAAAGATCCGATGCATGACGGCGTGCAGAAACTCGTCGGCGATCTCAACAGCTTGCTGGTGCACGAGCCTGCCCTGCATCGCTGCGATCACGATCCGGAAGGCTTCGAGTGGGTCGTCGGCGACGATGCGCACAGCTCGGTTTACGCTTACCTTCGCCATGGCGGCGAAGGCGTTCCGCCAATACTGGTCGTGTGCAATTTTACGCCGCGCGTGCGTCACCACTATCGCATCGGCGTTCCCGAGCAGGGTATCTGGCACGAAATTTGTAATACGGATAGCGCGCACTACGGCGGGTCGAATCTCGGCAATCATGGTCAGTTGCATACCGACAACATCGAATGCCGGGGACATCCGCATTCGTTGAACCTGCTGGTGCCGCCGCTGGCTACGCTGGTTTTTCGCGCCGAAAGGAGCGAGGCGTGAATGACCTGCACACTGAAGCCACCACGTCGTCTTACGCATGCGTCTACGGGGCGCAGATGCTTGAGGACGGGTCGACACGTTTTCGCATCTTGGCGCCACGCGCCAACCATGTCGCGCTGATCATCGGCGAACGCACGCTTCCGATGGAACGGGACGGCGACGGCAACTACACGCTGATCGCCAACGCAAAACCCGGTGCGCGCTATACGTATCGCATCGACGACCGCCTGGTTCCCGACCCAGCGTCACGCGCGCAGCCCGATGGCGTGCTTGGCGCGAGCATGGTTGTCGACGCGGAGGCGCACGACTGGCTATCCAACGATTGGCGCGGCGCCCCGTGGCGTACCGCCATCATCTGCGAAGTACACGTGGGCCTTATGGGAGGATTCGCCGCCCTGCGCAAGGCCCTTCCGCGTCTGGCGGCAGCCGGTTACACCGTCATCGAATTGATGCCGATCGCGTCATTTCAGGGTGCGCGCAATTGGGGTTACGACGGCGTACTCCCCTACGCGCCGGATGCATCGTATGGCGACATCACTTCGCTCAAATCGATGATCGACGAAGCGCACCGGCTTGGTCTCGCCGTGATTCTGGACGTGGTCTACAACCATTTCGGGCCCGTCGGAAACGAACTACCCCGCTACGCGCCGGAATTCTTTCGCACCGACATTTCCACGCCCTGGGGCGCCGCCATCGATTTTCGGCGTGCGCAGGTAGCGCAATACTTTATCGACAACGCCCTGATGTGGCTCAACGAATACCGTTTCGACGGGTTGCGCCTGGATGCCGTGCACGCCATTCAACCGGCGTCGTTTTTGAAAGAACTCGGCGATGCGATACGCAACGCGTGCCGACCATCCGGCCGCTATGTTTGGCTTATTCTGGAAAACGAACACAATACCGCTAGCTTGCTGCGCGACGACTACGACGCGCAATGGAACGACGACGGCCACAATGTGCTACATGTCGCGTTGACCGGCGAACACGAAGGCTACTACGCCGATTTCGCCAAGCACACGACCGAACAACTCGCGACGTTTTTAGCGGACGGTTTTATCTTCCAAGGACAACAAGACCGTCGTGGCACACATCGCGGCGAACCCAGTGGCGATCTCAGCCCCACTTCGTTTGTTCTGTTTCTTCAAAATCACGATCAAATTGGCAATCGCCCATTTGGCGAGCGACTGATTCAATTGACGGATGAAGCCAATCTGCGCGCCGCGATGGTTATCGTGGCGCTGAGCCCGATGATCCCGCTCTTTTTTATGGGCGAAGAATGGGGTTGTCGCACGCCGTTCTATTTCTTTACCGATTACGAGGGTGCGCTCGCCGATGCCGTGCGCGAGGGTCGACGCGCGGAATTTGCGCACTTCTCGGGTTTTACCGATCCCGTTCGGCGCAAAAAGATTCCCGACCCCAACGCGCTCGACACGTACACACGATCCATTCCTCACGCTGACGACGATGAACGTACGCGCGAGTGGAGTCGTTGGTTTAGCGACTTGTTGCAATGTCGTAAACAGCTCCTCGTTCATCGCCTGGAAGGCACGCGATCACTGGGTTGCGAAGTGCTCGACGACAAAGCCGTCTACGCGCGCTGGCGTTTAAAAGATCAACACGACTGGGAGATTGCTTTAAATCTATCCGATCGAGACGTTCCGCTCCCTCGCGATCCGGCTACCAAGGTAGTCTGGATCGAATCGCAAGACGCCATGGATGCGCTCGATCGCGGCGTACTGCAGGCGCGTACCGCTATCGTGTTGGTCAGGGAGGTGACAGGTGACCGACTCCTCGCTTGAACATTTGGCGCGCGCCGCGGGCATCTCGACGCAATGGACGGATGCTTTCGGGGAGACGCATGCCCTGTCCGATAACGCGCTGCATGGGCTGCTCGAAGCCATGCATTTAGCTTCGCACGATCTCGCGAGTCGTCAATTGAGTCTTTTGCGAATCGAAGAACGCAATAACGTCATACCTGCGCTCATTACGGTGGATGTTGGCGATTTGTTCGCGGTACCGCCCATCGGGTCAAGGCCGAGCTTTGTCGTTCTCTACAACGAAAGCGGCGAAGCGCAAACTTTGCAAGTCGACGATCAAAACCGATGCCAGGCGCCTATCCAATACGGCTATTACAAGCTTGCGCTCGGCGTGCATCATTTGACGCTTGCCGTCGCGCCGAAACGATGCTTTGGCGTCGGCAATCGTTTGCGCCATGGAAAAAGCCGAGCGTGGGGACTGGGCGCACAAGTCTATTCGCTCCCGCATCGTCAAGACGGCGGCCTTGGCGATAGTCGTTCCGTCGCCACGCTGGCGCGCGCCATCGGCAAAGCCGGTGGCGATGCCTTGGCGCTCAGCCCGCTGCACGCCATGAGCCCAGGCTGGCGCCACTACAGCCCGTATTCGCCATCGCATCGCTGCTTTCTCAATTGGATGCATGCGGACGCCGCGCAGATTTTCGGCGATACGGCGCTGCGCCACGCCATCACGCAAGCAGGTGTCGAATCGGCGTGGACACATGCGCATGAAGGAAGGCTGGTCGATTGGTCGATTGCCTACGCGTTGCGGCGTAACGTTTTGCGTCATATGCATGCGCATGCCTTGCACGCCGATCCGTCGTTTCGCGACGACCTGGAACACTTCTCGGTCGAGGGCGGCGATGCCTTGCACCGGCACGCATGCATCGCCGCGCGACAGTCGCATGCGGTGCTGCACGCCGAGTCCACGTCGTGGCATCGATGGCGCGACGATTGGCAGCGCGAGCCGGCTGCCCAGCGCTTCGCAGACGATCATCGCGGCGACATCGACTTTGAGGTTTTCCTGCAATGGCTCAGTGCACGTTGCTGGGAAAAGACCTGTGACGAGGCGCACGAAGCGGGACAGCAGATCGGTTTGATCTGGGATCTTGCTGTGGGATTCGAACCGGGCGGCAGCGAAGCATGGGCGCATCGCGGTTGCGTGCTGGACGGTCTTGAACTCGGCGCTCCGCCGGATGCGTTCAACCCTGCAGGGCAGCGCTGGGGCATTACCTCGTACTCGCCTTGGGGACTGAGACGCAGCGGCTTTCAGCCGTTTATCGATCTGTTGCGCGCCAACATGGCCCGAGGCGGCGGGCTTCGCATCGACCATATCATTGGCTTTCGCCATCTTTGGGTGCTGCCGCAAGGCGGCCCTTCGACCGAAGGTGGTTATATCCAGCTTCCGCTGGATGATCTATTGCGTCTGACCGCGCTGGAATCGTGGCGCCACCGCTGCATCGTGATCGGCGAAGATCTCGGCACCGTGCCGGCGGGACTGCGCGATAAGCTCGCCGTACGTGGCGTGCTCGGCATCGACGTGCTGCTTTTTACGCGTGACGAAAACGGCGACTTTTTGCCGCCAAGTCAATGGCGCCCCAACACGATAGCGACGACGACCACGCACGATATGCCGCCGCTTGCCGGATGGCGGCAAGGCATCGATATCGAACAGCTTTCACGTATGCACGCGTTACGCGACGGCGAGCTCGAACGGCGCATGCAAGAACGCCAAGCAGATGTTGCACGACTGGACGACGCCATGGCGGCGCCGGAGTCGGGTCACTACGATGCGAAATCCCATATCGATTTCGTTGCGCGGAGCCGCTCCCCGCTGGTGTTGATTCCCGTCGAAGACATGCTCGGACGCGTGGAGCAACCCAATGTCCCTGGCACGGTGGAAACCTATCCGAACTGGCAACATCGTCTTCCCTTGGATGCGGTTTCACGGCTCGAACCGGTGATGCAATCGCTCGACCGCGCACTGAATGAAGCTGCGCCCGCATGACCGCGTTACGCGCCACGGTTCGATTGCAGCTCAACCGCGACTTCGATTTTTCAGCGGCCGCGGAGCGCGTACCGTATTTCGCGGCGCTTGGGCTGAGCCATGTTTATCTTTCCCCCATCGCCATGGCGCGACCGGGTTCGACGCACGGCTACGACGTCATCAATCCCGCCATTGTCAATCCGGAACTCGGCGGCGAAAGCGGATTGGTCGAGTTCGTTCGCGTTCTGCATCAGCACAACATGGGCGCGATCATCGACATCGTCCCCAATCACATGGCGGCCGATGTCGCCAATCCGTGGTGGGCCGATGTGCTCGCCTTGGGACGGGCGAGTCGTTATGCGCATTATTTCGACATCGACTGGAGTGCGCCGGATACCGAAGGCAAGTTGTGGCTGCCTATTTTAGCCGCGCCGCTCGAGCAGGCGCTCGCGCACGATGAGCTGACACTGGAGCGCCATATCGGCGGAACGACGCTCGCACTGAGCGTGGCGGGCACGAAATTTCCCGTGTCCGAGCAGAGCTTGCGCTTTCTGTTCGACATGGCCGGTTTCGAGCTTCCGCGTTTCAAAACGTCGACGCAGGCCATCGATGCTGTGCGTCGTGTCACGCAGGACAACGCCCGTTGCGCAGCGATCGATCAAGCCATCGAGCGGTTGTACGCCGATGAAGGGCAAATGCGCCATTTTCTCGATCTCCAGCATTATCGACTGGCCTGGTGGCGCAGCGGCAATCAGGTGATCAACTATCGCCGTTTCTTCGACATCGATTCGCTCGCGGCGCTCGCCATGGATCGCGAAGAGGTGTTCGAGGCCGTGCACGCCCTGCCCCTTCGTCTGATCAAAGACGGCTTGATCGATGGTCTTCGCGTCGACCATGTCGACGGTTTGACACAACCGCGCGAATACTTGAGAAAACTTCGTCATCGCGTCAATCGGGTGTTGCATCCCGATCCCTGCCGATCCAGCAGGCAGGTAACGCTGCACATCGAAAAAATTTTGGCGGACGACGAAAAGCTGCGCGCCGACTGGCCGGTGGAAGGGACCACGGGCTACGACTTTATGAATCAAGTCGGCGCCCTGCAGCATGACCCCGGTGGTGAAGCGCCGCTGGCGCACGCGTGGTCGACGGTCACCGGCCGATACGTACATTTCGAGGACGAAGCGCGTGAAGCGCGTCGAACCATCCTGGCCACCAGCCTCGCCGCGGATCTTGGCCGCTGCACGCGTGCATTTCAGCGGTACGCCACCGATACGCCCGAAGGTGGCGACCTCACTCCCTTGGCGCTGCAGCGTACGTTGGCCGAAGTGCTGGAACATATGTCGGTGTATCGCACGTACTCCAGCGCCGGCCTGATCAAGAGCGACGATCGCCGCATTCTGGAACAGGCGTTCGAAGGCGCCGCGAAAGATGGCGATCCCGATCTGGCCGAACAACGCACCTACCTGCATCAATACCTGCTGGAAACCAAGCCGCGATGGCTCGATTCCTTGTCGCAACGCCGGCACTTGCAGACGGCGCGACGCCTGTTCGAGCAGTTGTCGACCAGCTTGAACGCCAAGGCGATCGAGGACACGGCTTTTTACCGTTACGGTGTTTTGCTTTCTCGCAACGAGGTGGGCAGCGATCCGCGCGTCTTCTCGCTCGACGCGAAGCGCTTTCACGAGCAGATGCAAAAGCGTGCTGCGATCTGTCCGCGCTCCTTGCTCGCCACGGCGACACACGATCACAAGCGCGGCGAAGACACCCGCGCGCGCATGGCGATCATCAGCGAGCGTGCACAGTGGTTTGTCGACAACGCCAAGCAATGGCTCGCGGATCTGCACAATTCGAATCGCCCCTCGCGTGGCACGCAGTGGATACTGTTGCAAACGATCCTTGCGGCATGGCCTCTCGGCATGGCGCACGACGACAAGGAGGCTTTGAGCACCTTCGCCGCTCGCATCCAGCAGTGGCTGATTAAAGCCGAGCGTGAGGCGAAACTGCACACGCGCTGGACGACGCCCAACCGCATCTATGAAGAAGCGTGCAAAACCGTCGTTCATGACATTCTCGTTTCTCCGCATTATGAAGCGTTACGAGAATACATTTGTCGTGCGGCACAGAGTCTCGATGCGCCAGGTGCGTTGAATGGCCTGGTCGCGACCACGCTGCGACTTACCGTGCCAGGCGTTCCCGATCTCTATCAGGGCGCCGATTATTGGGATCAATCGCTGGTCGATCCCGACAATCGTCGGCCCGTCGACTACGCGCTGCGTCAAACCACAATTCAAAGCGACGAGCCGGCAACGGATCTGCTCGCCAATTATCGGAACGGCGTCTTGAAGCAGCACATCATCCGGCGTCTTCTAAACGTTAGAAAACGTCATCCAGAACTCTTTATCGACGCCGCTTACGAGCCGCTCGATGTCATCGGTCCGCGCAAGGATCACCTGGTCGTCTTTTTGCGCCGGCGCGGCAAGCAACAAATGTTGGTCGCGGTACCGCGCCTGTGTGCGCAGGAGCTGGATGGCGATCGTCCGATCGTGCGAAAGGATTTTTGGGGCAGCACCGCCATTGCGTATTCCGATCGTGACGGTGCGTGCACCCTCGTTGATTTATTTACTCGTGTAACGCACCGCAGCGGCGCGGGGAGTCTGCCTGTGCAAGCGCTGCTGTCTCATTGGCCTGTGGCCGTGTTGGTTTCCGAGCCCGATTTATGAAATCAAAACACACCAGCGCCGAACGGCAGGCGCGCATTCGCGACATCGCGCACAGCATCTGGGAGTCGGAAGGACGCCCTGTCGGCCAGTCGCTTCGGCATTGGTACATGGCCGAGAGGCTGGTGCTCGCCGAAGAACAGCATGCCGCTCACGCACCGCCCGAAAAGAAGGATGCAAAGCCCGGCAAAAAGAAACGTTGAATATGTCACCAGGATTTAAAAGATGAATGTTTTAGCCAAACCGTCCCGCCTGCATCGCGGTCCGGAGACGACCTCTCACAGTCTGAGCCTGCGCGAAGGACTGCCCCTTCCGCTCGGCGCGACCTGGGACGGGCTTGGCGTAAATTTCGCTCTGTTCTCCGCCAACGCGACGCGCGTGGAGTTGTGCCTGTTCGACGAAGCGGGCAAAGAAACCGAGCGCATCACGCTGCCCGAATACACCGACGAAGTTTGGCATGGCTATCTACCAGATGTGCGTCCGGGCCAGCTTTACGGCTATCGCGTACACGGCCCTTATAAACCGGAGGAAGGTCATCGATTCAATCCCAATAAGCTGCTGCTCGATCCGTACGCAAAACAGATCGTCGGCGAACTGACCTGGGACGATGCGCTATTCGGCTACACCATCGGGCATCCCGACGGCGACCTGAGTTTCGACGAACGCGACAGCGCACCGTTTATGCCCAAATCGCGTGTGATCGATCCGGCGTTTACTTGGGGCACACATTATTGGCGCGGTGTGCCATGGGATCAAACGGTCATCTACGAAACCCACGTGCGCGGTTACACCATGCTGCACCCGCAAGTGTCGGAACAGCTGCGCGGGACGTTTGCGGGACTTTCCGAACAACCGATCGTCGATTACATGCGTTCGCTCGGCGTGACATCGGTCGAGTTGATGCCCATTCACGCGTTTGTCGACGACAAACAGTTGTTGAACGTCGGCCTGCGCAATTATTGGGGCTACAACACCATCGGCTTTTTCGCACCGCATCCGCGCTATATGGCCACCGACACCGTCGCGGAATTCAAGGAAATGGTGGCGCATTTTCACGACGCGGGACTGGAGGTGATTCTCGACGTGGTTTACAACCACACCGCCGAAGGCAATCACCTTGGCCCGACGCTTTCGCTGCGCGGCATCGATAACGCCACGTATTACCGACTTGCGGACGACCGACGTCTTTATATCAACGATACCGGCACCGGAAATACCTTGAACCTCAGCCATTCGCGCGTGCTGCAAATGGTGATGGATTCCTTGCGTTACTGGGCGACAGAAATGCGTGTCGACGGTTTCCGCTTCGATCTGGCGACGATTCTCGGGCGTGAGGCGCACGGCTTCGATCCGAACGGCGGCTTTCTCCATGCGTGCCGGCAAGACCCGATCTTGGGCCACGCCAAACTGATCGCCGAGCCTTGGGATATTGGTCCAGGCGGTTATCAGGTCGGCAAATTCGCACCCGGCTGGGCCGAATGGAACGACCGCTACCGCGATGCGGTGCGGTCCTTCTGGCGAGGCGACGAAGGGCGGCTTCCGGAATTTGCGACGCGCCTTACCGGGTCGGCCGATCTTTTCGACCAGCGCGGGCGCAGACCAAATGCCTCGATCAATTTTGTGACGGCGCACGATGGCTTCACGCTGCACGATCTGGTCAGTTACAACACCAAGCACAATGAGGCCAATCGCGAAAACAACCGCGACGGCACCGATAACAATTTAAGTTGGAATTGCGGCGAAGAGGGTTTTACCGATAATCCGGAAATATTGATCCTTCGCAAACAGCAAATGCGCAACATGCTGGCCACGCTCATATTTTCGCAAGGAACGCCCATGCTTTTGGCGGGCGACGAATTCGCGCGCACGCAAGGCGGCAACAACAACGCCTATTGCCAGGACAACAACGTCACCTGGCTCGACTGGATCTCCTCCAGCGATCAGCGCGATCTCACCGATTTCGTGCGCCGACTCACCCGATTGCGCCGCGATTATCCCTTGCTGCGGCGCACGCGTTTCTTGCGCGGTCCCGTGGACAAGGAATCGGGCATTAAGGATGTTACTTGGCTCACGCATGACGGAAACGAATTCACGGAAGAGCAATGGCACGATCCGAACGAGCGCTGCCTAGCTATGCTTTTGGACGGTCGCGCCAAACCCACCGGCATCAAGCGTCCAGGTGTGGACAACACGCTGCTGCTGCTCATCAATGGTCAATTCCAGGATGTCGAGTTCGTGCTGCCTGACGCCGACGGCACGATGGAATGGCGACTGCTGGTTAACACTGCGAATCAACCACCGGCCGTGAAACGAAATCGGGCAATGCTCCGCGCGCGCTCGTTGGCGCTTTATCGAGCTAGGCCCCCGAAATCGAAGCTTCCGGCACCACGAGACGCCAAGTCGGGTTGACCAGTACACAAAACGTGAAATCGGCACTGACACGATATGTGCACTGCCTTGAGATGTCCGATGTCATAGTGCTGCCCCAATGCGTTAGGCAAGCCGTTCGTCAACGTTTTTTGGGGATTAATAAGAATGAGAAGACGCGCCCCATCCGCTACATCGGTTTTCATCAAGCACATCGCAAGTCGCGCCGCCAGCCAGCGCGCACGCACCATCCTGCGCGATGGCGCCAATCAGTCCTTAGGAATCAGGTTTTATGGCGTCGAGACTCATGCACCGCCCCTCTGACAAGGGGTCGTCCAATCCCGTCGTTGCGTGGCTGAGGAAAACTGCTCGCGTTTTGTCCGACCCTAGCGATGGGCCGCGCTTTTACGATGCGCCGCGTTCGGACCTGAAAAAGCACACATCGTTCGCCGCGTTGCGCACGCGATGGCGTATGGGGCTGAGCAAACCGAGCCTTGTCAACGACATCGACCGTCGCAAACTGCGGTTGAATCGGGAGATTCAGGAGCGCCTGGGCGTTCTACCCAATCTGTTTGCGCTTCCAACCACCACCACGGAGCTCGCGGAAGAACTCTGGCTTCATGCGAAAGCCGCATACCTGGACAATCCGCTTCCCCCGTTGTTCAAAGAGCGACTTGTCGTGCATCTCTCGCGCTTTTGCGAGATGCGTTATTGCGTCGTGCGGCACGCCGGGTTTCTGCTTGGACGAGGAGCGCCCGCCGGCGACCGTTCCGCCACACCCGAAACGCTAGACGCCGTTCTCGCTTTGCTGTCGCGCCCCGTGCCCAACGCGGTGCAACTGGAAGATATCTACGCACGATTGGATGCGCATCCGACGCCCATCGACATTCCCGCCCCGGGCACCAAGGCGGAAGAAGATCTGTTCGACGCCATCACCGCCATCTTTCTGGTTCCCGGCCGATCCTCGCACGCACGCACGGTGGTCTCGCGCGCCGTGGGCGAGGCATGTTTCGAAAACATCATGGGGCTGATGGTTTACATCCATTCGGCCCACTATTGGACGGAATTGCATCCTGAGTTGACGTACGAAGCAGACGTCATCTTGTTGATGGCGCAACATCAAGACCTTGCACGGCGGCTGCTCGATACTGCCGATTCGGAATGGGTGCATGCCGGCGACGCGCTGCGCGAAGCCATTGTCGGACAGCTCAGCGTGATGAATGCCGAGCTGCAGCATCGCACGCGCAACTTGTTGAGCGTCGTTCATGCGATTTTCGCTCGGACGGCCTCAAAGCATACGAATCTTGAAAATTTCTCAGGCGTATTTTTATCCCGCTTGAACGCGATCGGCCGCGTGCAAACGTATTTGTCGCGCCTCGAGCAAGGCGACAAAGTCACGTTCGACGATTTGCTGCGCACTGAACTGGCCGCGCATTCCGTCTCGCTACGGCAAGTCACCCTGGATGGCCCTGCCGGCATCCGATTACGGTCCACGACGTTGCAGACGTTTGCGCTGGCCATTCACGAGCTGATCGTCAACGCTCTGAACTACGGCGCGCTCGCTTCGCCCACCGCGCACCTGACGGTTCGATGGGATGTAGAACAGAGCGACGGTCAGGCGCCGATCCTGCATGTGCATTGGCAGGAAACCGGCGTGGAGTGCATCCAGGTATTTCACACCAATGTCCAACAAGGCTATGGCATGGATTTGATCGAAAAAGCGCTTCCTTACCAGTTGAAAGCCAAGACCAAATACAACTTGACGCCTTCCGGCGTTCAATGCTCCATATCCGTACCGGTGCTCGCCTAAATGGGTCGCATCCGTTCGCAAGATGACCTTATCGCCAAATCACGCGCCATGACTTCCGAATCGCTAAGCGGAAAGTCCATTCTTATGGTGGAGGACGAATATCTCATCGCCGACACGGTGAGGGCCGCCCTCGATATGGAAGGCGCAAGCGTTGTCGGCCCCTTCTCGAACGTCGCCGACGCGCTGCAAGCGCTCGATCAAGGTATTAAGCCGGACGCAGCCCTTCTCGACGTGAATTTGAACGGAGAGCGCGTGTTCCCGCTGGTCGATCGCCTAATGGCCGATCACGTGCCTATGGCGCTGACCACCGGTTACGACGGAAGCGCCATTCCACATATTTACGCGCATATTCATCGCCTGCAAAAACCTGTGCACCTCTACGAGCTGCTCGACTGCATCAACAATTTGCTCCGGTAGCGGCGACTTCGAATCAAATTACGTTCATGCCAAGTGCATTGTCTTGGCGTGACGCGTTTAGCGTTACGTCATCATGATAAATGGCGCAAGCATTCACTCACTCTTGTTCGTATGTTCACGCCATTCCCAGATTGGAGACATGACACTTACGACACCGCTAGTTCGAACAACGAGTATTTCTATGTCCGATCAAGAGAAAGTCGACGCCACCCCTCGGGGTTTTGCCGCCATGGACGAACAGCGCCGGCGTGAAGTGGCGAGCCTGGGCGGCCGCATCGCGCACGCGCGCGGACGCGCACATCGTTTTACGCCGGAGGAAGCGCGTAAAGCCGGTCAAAAAGGCGGCAGCCAAATCAGCCGCAATCGCAAGCAATTGGCCGAGCTCGAACGCAACGCCAATCAGCACGAAGAAGCGCCCGAAATTCCCGACAAGATATGGACCTGACGCAAACCACGTTATTTGTCGGCATTCTCGCCCTGGCGACGTTGGTGCTCTACTATCAATTCAAAGCGCGCTCCGAACATCCGGCGCGCATTTACGGCGATATCAGCAGAGACGATCGGCGCTTTTTGCGGCAAGCCGCAACGGTATCCGCAACCGAAGTCACGCTAAGCCAGCTTGCGTTGAAAATGTCCAATACGGCCTTGGTGCAATACATGGCCAAGCGGATCGTCGACGATCAGACGCAAGTCAATCGCAAGCTCGCCAGCCTGGCTTGGCGATACCGCGTGCATGTATCGGCGGAACCCGGGCCCGAAGCGCAGAAACGCGCGCAACAGCTACGCGCGCTGCAAGGCGGCGCGTTCGATCAAGCGTATGACGACGTCGTTCTGCAGGATCATCGCAAAGCGATCGACCTATTTACGGCGGCGACGGGCAGCGCAAACGCCGAGATCCGGCAACTCGCCGAAGCGACATTGCCCACGCTGGATTTGCATTTGAGAATGGCGGAAGATCTCGACCCGCGCGGCGCGTCTTCGCCGCTCCCGCCGATGTAGGGCCTGTTCGCACTATTTGCGTGGCCCGCGCCGGAAGCTGCTTGCTCGCCAGCCAAGGAAGAGCTAAGGAGTGTACGTCCGTACACGACTGAGCGATGACGCGGGATGGCGAGCAAACAGACCCGGCCCTTCGGGTTGTCGATGAGTGGCCGCCATGCGGTAGCGCGCGGCTTGACTTGGCAGCCAGCCAAGCCTGCGCCACGCACTACCACCTGTCGGCCACTCATCGACAACGCGGGCTACGCAAATAGTGCAAACAGGCCCTAGTTACGGGCCCGCCATAAAAACGCGGAGATCATCGACGAGTTGCTGATAGCGATAATCGCGCGTATCCGCATTGATGGAACGAAGCACCGATGACGGATGCCACGTCGCCATTGCATCGAGCTCGCCGGGAAGCTTGAACCACCGCCCATGGCTCACCGAGAGCTTGAACGCCGTTCCGAAAAACGCCTGCGCCGCCATAGCGCCCAGCGCAAGAATGCGTTGCGGACGCACTTCGCGCAGTTCTGCGGCGAGCCATTGGCGGCAAACCGCCTGCTCGGCGGCGTTTGCGCG